>NZ_JBBOOM010000001.1:0-1410586 GCF_038003085.1 Psychrobacillus sp. FSL K6-2836 | reverse complement strand
AAAATATATATTTTAACAAGGAGATCCTCGAATGAATAAATGGAAAATATATGCAATGCTCGTATTTGTCATGTTCGCTTGGGGAGCTAACGTATCACTACTCAAATATATGGTAGAAGCAGTACCACCCGTAACACTTACTGCATTCAGAATACTCGTAGCGGGTTTAGTCGTACTACCGATTTTATGGAAAATGAAACTGCTGCGTAGACCAACGTCGGGTGAATGGAAGTATATTTTACTCGGAGCACTCACTAATGTGGTAGCCCATCACTATTTTCTAAACATGGGATTATCCATCACAAGTGCAACCCACGGAGGATTAATCTTAGGAACAGGACCTATGTTGACTGCAATATCAGCGGCGATCATTTTAAAATATTTTCCTTCAAAATTTCAGTGGTTAGGACTAGTAATTGGTCTAGCGGGGGTTGCGGTATCCATCCTAGTAGGCAGTGAAACAATGGGAGCAAATCTAGGTGATTTCTATGTATTCCTAGCGATACTTGTCCAAGTATTAAGCTTTATGGTGGTAAGTAAAGCTTCTAAAACATTAGATCCACGATTACTCACAGTCTATATGCTACTAATTGGTGCGGCAATTCTATTTGTAATCAGTCTCATTCAAGAACCAGGTGCCATCAAACAATTTGCAGCAACAACACCGACCTTCTGGACAATTTTCTTAGCTTCTGCAGTCGTATCAACGGCAATCGGTCACCTTATATACAATTATGCTGTGGGTCAAGCTGGTGCAACGAAAGCAGCAATATTTATGAACTTAAACCCATTATTTTCATTAATCATATCGGCACTATTCTTAGGAGAGGTGTTACATCTCAATCATTTCCTCGGACTTATATTAATCGTAGCAGGTGTCATGTTAGGTTCTGGTGCCGCGGAAGATTTATGGAAGAAACAAAAACAAATCAAATCGAGTCATTAGACTTGGCGATAGTAGGTCAAATTAAGTGGTGGTTATTTGTAAAACAGTCCCTTTAGATCTATAATAAAATAAGTGATTATAGAGCAAAAGGAATGATTATGTGGACTACAGAGATTTATTAAAACAGATCAATAATAGCATGGAAAAATTGGACTTGATATCTGCAAGAAAATATATAGAGCAAAACCTAGATGTAGTAGGTGAGTATAGACATCTACTACGTAGTAATGCAAGAGCATTATTTGACTTTTTAAGAAGTGAGAAAGACTCCGGTCGTGAGCCATTAGACAGAAGAGAGATGACAATTCTCTATTCGATAAATAGATATGCGAGCTCCTTCGATATTCGTGGTTTAAAATTATTAGTGAATAATTACCCTGAATTGCTAATGAGACAGGAAATTCAAGCTTATTTAAATGATGATGCTTTAACCCTATTAGAAAGCATGAATGTAATTCAAAAGAATCAAGATTCAATCCCGGCCCTACATTGAAAACTCCATATATTGCGTTAGTCTAGGTTCAAAGTGTCCATATACACAAGGAAACCTATAGCCTATACTTATAAAAAGGCTACTTTGCAAAAGGGGCAATAGAATGGACTTTCGAGAATTATTAAAACAACTTAATAAAAGTATGGATAGTTTAGACTTAGTGTCAGCTAGAAAGTATATCGAAGAAAATATAGATATATTAACAAAAAATAGACAGCTTTTACAAGGTAATACTAGAGCAATGTTTGATCTCATCAAACAGAAAAAAGATATAGGTGAAAGACCATTAAGTCGCCACGAAATGACCGTAATCTATTCCATAAATACGTACGCTACTAAATTTGATCTCACTGGACTCAAACTAGTAGTGAACAACAACCCAGAACTCTTCCTAAATGAAGAAATAAAACAGTACTTAAACGAAGACGCCAAAACGCTCCTTCAAGGCATGAAAGTACTCCACTAAAAGGAACGCATAAACTGCGTTTTTTTTTTGTGTATTAAATTGGATAAATATTCGGTTCCGCAAGAAAAGCCACCGCATCGCAAGTAAACGTAGGCAAAGAGCAAGTAACTGCCTCCCGAGAGCAATTATCCAGCCAGCGACCGCAAGTAAAAATAATTTCTTTCCAGCCGACCCCCATAAAAAGGACAAGTCCTTCGAATAACTAGGTGTCCGAACAAAAGGACAAATTCCATACGAGGTGATTAGACAATGCAGATGAAATTTAAGAAAACCGGAGCAGCTCTATTAGTTGCAACAATGACGCTTACTGGAGCAAGTTATGCGTGGGCAAACGAAAATCTGTTTGATACGGTGGATTTGAACGAAGTACTCAATCAAAAAGAAACTGAAACTGTTGAAGCACCGAAAACTTCTACACCAGTTGTTACAACTGACGACACAGTGGGAATGGGTATTGAAATTCCAGAAGGATACACTGCTGGAAACTTAGCGGCACTTTCTAAAGCATATGAAAATGCCGGAAACGAAACTGCTAAAGCAGCGATTAAACGTAATGCGGAACGCGCAATTGCAAAATTTGAAGCTTCACAAGAAGAAGCTACTGAAACACCTAAACAAGAAGAGCCTAAAACAGAAGAACCTGTAAAACAGCCTCCTGTAACAGAACAGCCGAAAACAGAAGAACCTGCAACAGAAACTCCTGTAGTAAAACCAGTTGAAGAAGAAACTGTCGTTGAACAACCAGCGAAAGAAACTAAGCAAGCTGAAAAAGAAGAAAGAAAAGCACTTCAAACAGAACAAAAAGAAGAACGCAAAGCATTACAAGCTGAACATAAAGCAGAAAAGAAAGCTTTGAAGGAAGAACACAAAGCTGAAAAACACGAAAACAATAAGAACAAAGATCAAAAATAAATCCATTTCAAATAAAACACTATTTTAAGAGATGAAATAAATCGTGTAGATACTTTTAATTTCGTCTAGTAATTTAAGAAACTACCAAAACAAAAATAGCACCGCTTTTCATTCTCTACTCGGCCGAGTAAAATAATAGGCTAAGGGAAACATGGGAACGGAGGGTATGTATGCTCTTGTCAATTATGCAAGGTCTATTCAAAACAAAACCAAAACAAAATATGCAAGAGCTTATAACAAAGGCGCAAGCGGGTGATGAGGAGGTTTTAAATGACCTCCTTCTTGCTCATACCCTTTTTTTGAAAAAAACAGCTAGTTTCATATGTAAACGAACGATTGATGAACAGGATGAGGAATTCAGCATTGCGTTAAATGGTTGTCACGAAGCGATAAATGCATATAATCCAACTGAAAATGCTTCTTTCCAAACATTTGCCCACTTAATTATAAAAAGACGCTTAATTGATTTTATCCGTAAAGAAGCGGTTCGATATAAACAAGAATTACTCTTTGATAACGGTGAAAATGAATTGGAAGATGATCATTTTTTATTAAAACAGCACGCAGTAACTACATATTCGGAAGAGCAATTTAAAGAAACAAGACGAGAAGAACTGATAAAATATAGCGAATTATTATCCAACTTTAACTTATCATTTGACGAACTGACAAAAGCAGCACCAAAACATAAGGACGCTAGAAAAACAGCCTTTCAAATTGCTCAAATTACCGCAGATTCAGAAGAACTATATGGACTATTAATAAAAACTAAAAAACTACCTTTGAAAGAAATAGAAGCACTGGTGGAAGTGTCGAGAAAAACATTGGAACGGCAACGAAAATACATAATTGCAGTTGTACTTCTATTGAACAGTGACTTCGTTTATATAAAAGACTACGTGAAAGGAGAAATCATATGATGCGCAAATATAGAGGCATTGTTTGCGAAAAGAAGGCTGCCTACTCTGTTTTTCTTACAGAAGATGGCGAATTTCTTCGTGGAGTTCCACTTATTGAAGACGTTCAAATTGGTGAAGAAGCAGAGTTTCGTTTAATTGCCCCATCCACATCTTCAAAACGAGTGAAACCAATTTTCATAGCGCCAGCCTTAGTAGCTGCAGTCCTACTTATATTTTTAGTTGCATCGTGGTTTCCACAAACAACTACTGCCTACGCCTACATACAAGTGGAAGGGGATTCGACTATTGAAATCGGTGTAGACGAGGAAGGCAAAGTTATGTCTCTTCATTCAACTACAGGAGCAATGAAAGATTGGAAGGGTCAATCGATCGATTCGGTGTTAGCAAAAGCAGTAGAACAAGTAAGTACAGAAAAGAAAGAACTTGCTGTCACAACCGTTTATGAAAAAGAAGATAAACCGAAGCTCAAAAAACAAATTGAAAAAGCGGTCCAGGAAGTAAAAAAAGCAAAATCATCATCAGACAAGAGTTCTGTGGAGACAAAATCGAAAAAAGCACAGCCTACAACAAAGCCTCCCGGACAAATTAAAAAAGAAGAAAAGTCATCAAATTCAAATACACCAGCAACAAGTAAGGAACAAAAGAACCCACCAAAACAAAATACTAAAAAAACAGACACAAATATCAATCAAGAACAGCCAACAACAGAAGCCAAGCCAACAAATAATTCCAATGAAAAACCAGGGCAAGAAAAGAAAAAGAACGAAGATAAATCAAATAACAAACCGAATAACGGAAACAAAAACAACGGTAATAACAATGGCAATGGTAACAATAACAATAACAATAACAATGATAACAACAATGATAACAACAATGGTAATAACAATGGCAATGGTAACAAAAACAATTCGAATAACTAATCCAACCCCCTTGCGTAAAGTAAGGGGGTTTATTTTCATCAACTCATCAGATAAATATTCACAATAATAATTAAAAATACAATTGACTTTATAATTATGCAGTATTATACTAATCATTATCTTACGGTTGGAGTGATAAGGATGAAAATAGGAATTATAGGAGCAACGGGTTATGGTGGTCTAGAATTAATAAGATTATTGCATAATCATCCGGATGCCGAGTATATTGATTTATTCACTTCTTCAGAAGAAGGAATACAATTTTCGAATAAATATACACATTTAATGAATATTTACGATCAAGCGCTTCTAGCAATCGAACATAATAGACTAACAGAATATGATGTCATTTTTACGAGTACTCCCTCAGGGGTATCTACCGATATTTTACCCTCTTTAATAGGAAGCGGTCCAAAGCTTATTGATTTGTCCGGTGATTTCCGTTTGAAAAATCCAGTAGACTATGAGCAGTGGTACAAAAAAACACCAGCTCCATCTGACGCAGTAGAAAAAAGTGTCTATGGTCTAACAGAGTGGAACGAAGAAGCAATTAGGCAAGCAGATCTAATCGCAAACCCGGGATGCTACCCTACCGCAGTATTGCTTTCATTGTTACCACTACTAAAGGAAAATCTGATCGACGGGGCGAATCTCATCATAGATGCAAAAAGTGGCGTGTCAGGAGCAGGTAACAAACCATCTCAAATGACGCATTTCAGCGAAACAAATGAAAACACTGCTATTTATAAAATACATGAACACCAACATATACCGGAAATAGAACAGGCAATCAACTTATTTGCAAATCTAGAATCACCTATCACCTTTACGACACATCTTGTTCCGATGACTAGAGGAATTCTAGCAACAAGCTACGCCTCTCTTAAACCGAACGTTACCGAGCAACAACTGACAAACGCATTAAAAGAAACATATGCAAACCATCCGTTCGTCCGAATTATCGAACAAACGAACAAATTCGGTACCAATCAAGTGTACGGCTCTAATTTCTGTGATATTCACGTCAAAGTCGACCCGCGCACAAATCGCGCGACCATCGTTTCGGTCATCGACAACCTCGTAAAAGGAGCAGCGGGCCAGGCAATTCAAAATATGAACGTACAGTTTAATCTCGACCAAACGACTGGTCTTCAGCAAGTCCCACTATTTATCTAGAAAGAGGAGGAATAACCGATGACTACAAAAACGATTACGATGAAAAGCATTTCCTATAAAAACATCGCTTCACCAAAGGGTTTCCAAGCAACAGGTATCCATTGCGGCCTAAAACATAAGAAAAAAGATCTTGCATTACTTGTTAGCGACGTCCCTGCAAGTGTAGCTGGAGTTTTCACAACAAATGCCATCAAAGCGGCACCACTACTAATCACAAAAGATGTCGTATATGAAACAGGTAAAATGCAAGCAATCATCGTCAACGCTGGGAATGCCAATGCCTGCACAGGAAAACAAGGGATGGCAGACGCATACACGATGCAAAAACTAACGGCAGAAAAACTAGGGATAGATCAATCACTTATCGGTGTTGCCTCAACTGGAGTTATCGGGGAGCTCATGAAAATGGAGCCAGTAACTATAGGGATTCAAACGTTAGAACCTGCGGACGAACTAGAAGGTGCGATCGACTTCTCTTTAGCAATCATGACAACAGATACCGTAACAAAAAATACAACTTATTCAACAATCATTGATGGTAAAGAGGTTATTATCGCAGGGACCGCAAAAGGCTCTGGCATGATTGAACCAAATATGGCAACGATGCTTGGTTTTATCACTACCGATGCAAATATCGAATCCAACCATCTTCAGGACGCACTAAAAGCAATCACAGACGTTACTTTCAACGCAATTACTGTTGATGGCGACACATCGACAAATGACATGGTCATCGTGATGGCAAATGGAATGGCACAAAATAATACGTTAACACCAGACCATCCAGACTGGGAAAACTTCGTAGAAACCTTACACACTGTGTCTCAAGATCTAGCTAAAATGATTGCCAAAGACGGGGAAGGCGCAACGAAACTAATTGAAGTGGAAGTAAAAGGTGCTATTACTGATATAGAAGCACGTAAAATAGCAAAAACAGTAGTTGGATCTCCGCTTGTGAAAACTGCCATTTTTGGTAATGACGCAAACTGGGGACGAATCATTGCAGCGGTCGGCTATAGCGGTGCAACAATTGATCCAAACGCCATTACAATCCTGCTAGGGACAACAAAAGTTGTAGAAAACGGCGAGCCTGTACCTTTTTCAGAGGATGATTTAATCGTTTATTTGAAGCAGCCAGAAGTCAAAATCTTCGTCGATATTCATCAAGGCAACGGCCAAGGAACTGCTTGGGGGTGCGATTTGACATATGACTACGTCCAAATCAACGCAACTTACCGCTCCTAAACGCATCGTCATCAAGCTGGGCGGTAGCATGCTTGAGGGGTTAAATGAAAACTTCTTCACCAATTTCAAAAGACTGCAAGTATCTGGACGTGAAATCGTCATCGTTCACGGCGGGGGACCTGCGATCAACAAAGCCCTTGCAAGTAACGGAATCTCGACCATTTCTATTAACGGAATACGAGTGACATCCGCCGAAGCAATCGGGATTGTCCAGTCAACACTAGTCGGTCAAGTAAATCCAGCACTAGTGCACCAGCTGAATAAAAGCGGAATCCAAGCAATCGGTCTTAGTGGCTACGATAGTCAGCTGTTACAATGCGAGCTATTAGATGAAGCAACGTACGGATTTGTCGGAGAAATCCAACAAGTGAATACATCATTTATTGAAGTATTACTGAAAAATGGAATCACGCCAGTCATTTCAAGCATTGGCTGCACCACAGATGGAGACCCACTGAACATCAATGCCGACACTGTAGCAAGCGAAGTCGCTTTAGCAATAAAAGCAGTAAGCCTGCAACTCGTAACCGACACGCCAGGTATAAAAATAGATGGAGAGGTACAAGAAACTGTTACCTCTGATAAAATTACCGAATGGATCACTTCGGGTGATATATACGGTGGGATGATTCCAAAAGTAACAGCGGCTCTTGATTGCCTAACAGCAGGTATTCCCTCCGTCCAAATCGTCGGAGATCAGCTATCCGGCACAACAATTTTGCAGCAGGAGGTATACGCATGAGCTCTTTATTCCAAAACTATACTCGCCGACCTATTCACCTTGTGAAAGGTAAAGGTACGATCGTTACGGACAATACTGGAAAAAACTATCTCGATTTTACAAGTGGTATAGCTGTGCTCAGTCTGGGGCACACTCATCCTGCAGTGGTCCAAGCGATTCAACAGCAAAGTGAAAAACTCTGGCATATCTCGAACTTATTCGAAAACCCAGAACAAGAAAAACTTGCTGAAACTCTTGTAAATGATACACATTTTGCTCACGCATTCTTCTGTAATAGCGGAGCAGAGGCGAACGAAGCAGCTATCAAGCTGGCACGCAAACATACTGGAAAGCACACGATCATCACCTTTGAAAAATCATTCCACGGTCGCACATTCGGTGCCATGTCCGCAACTGGTCAGGACAAAATACGCAGCGGCTTCGGTCCATTGCTCGAAACGTTCAAAACAGTACCCTTCAACGACGTAACTGCATTAGAAGCAGTAATCGACGATGAAGTCGGCGCAATCATGCTCGAAGTAATCCAAGGAGAAGGCGGAGTCAACCAAGTAACACCGGAATTTGCACAGGCTATCACGGACATATGCGCAGCCAATGGAATCCTACTCATAGTAGACGAAGTCCAAACAGGCATTAGCCGTACAGGTACTCGCTATGCATACGAGCAAACAGTCCTAAAACCTGACATTATGACGTTAGCCAAAGGGCTTGGCGGTGGCTTCCCAATCGGTGCTATGCTCGGAACAGCAGACCTACACGACTCATTAGGTCCAGGCACACACGGCACGACCTTCGGAGGAAATCCTCTAGCGGTAGCCGTCGCACAAACAGTATTGGATAACGTATTTGTACCGGAATTTATAGCAGATGTGAATAAAAAATCTGCTTATTTTATCGAGAAATTAAATGAAGCTCTACCAACCAATCAGCTAGTCGGCTCTGGTCTATTACTTGGAATCGTCTGCGAAGAAGAAGTTGCAGCCTACATAACAGCAGCCGACGAAGCAGGTCTACTACTAGTAGCGGCAGGACCAAACGTCATCCGCCTCCTGCCACCACTAACCGTAACAACGGAAGAAATCGACCAAGTCGTCGACATCTTACAAGCAATCCTTAGTAAATAAAACTTATATTACCTTGAATTAAAGCGCTCAGCGAACCGCTATTCACTCCCAAGGACCCGCCTAAATACGGCGGGTCCTTTAATAATGCCCACATAAAGAAAATGCCCTATGCGAGAGTGATTGCTATATATACGAGAGCGATCCCATTCTATACGAGAATGATCGTCGCCGATACGAGAGTAATCACCATCTGGACGAGAGACCCTAGTGCATACGAGAGAGAAACTAGTCTATACGAGAGTGATCATCGCCTATGCGAGAGCAATCCACCCCTAAACGAGAGAACCCGACCCATACGAGAGCGATCCCAGTCTATACGAGAATGATCATCGCTTATGCGAGAGCGATCCATCCCTATACGAGAGACCCCAACGCATACGAGAGAGATCCCTTTCTATACGAGAATGATCGTCTCCCATGCGAGAGCAATCCACCCCTATACGAGAGACCTAGCGCATACGAGAGCGATCCCAGTCTATACAAGAATGATCATCGCCTATGCGAGAGCAATCAACCTCTGTACGAGAGACCCTAGTGCATAAAAGAGAGATCGCATTCTATACGAGAATGATCATAGCCGATACGAGAGCAATCACCACCTATACGAGATTGATCATCGCTTACGCGAGAGCGATCACCTCCTATACGAGAGAGCCACATTCATACAAGAGTAGAATCCTCACATATCCAGAGTAAAACCCAATCGGAAGCTTTTCGTCTAAAAGCGAAAAGCACATTAAAATCATGAAATCTAACAGCATCATAATATTATATAATCCCGAACAATTTCTTAATCCACTAACTTGCATTCTATTGAAAATTCCATTCATATCAACGTTAAATACTGAAAAACCATCGATTATTAAATTGTTTAAAATATGTAACAATTCCATTTCTACAGCACAATATCTAATTAAAACGTAAAAATGGAAATTAAATGGATTCCCTGAAAGTACTATGCTAATCTATTATTGAGGTGATAAATATTGATAGTAAAACCATTCAAAACAACTTTAGAATCAGAAGCACTAAATTCTATTGCGCTAAGACTCCCAATATCTCATCCAATGCATAAAAGTATGCTGAAAAAAGCAAAAAACAAAGCCGCCGGAGACATTGGTGAAGAAGTAGTAATGCGCGAACTGGCAAAACTAAAACTCCCGTACTCGTTTCACGCATACCACAACGTCAGTCTATATGCCGAAAAGCTAATTCAAATGGATATCCTAATTGTTACGCCACACTACGCATTAATCCTAGAAGTAAAAAATTTCAAAGATACCGTTGAAATTACAACTAACCCCAGCCAGATGGTTCAGACACTTGCAAATGGAGTGAAAAATGTCAGTCGCAGCCCCGAATCTCAGGTAGAAGATTATATTTATCAACTAACCCAGTTTTTCAAACAATTCAATATCAATCTTCCAGTCCTAGGTGCCGTTGTCTTCGCTTTTGAAACTCTGCACATCATTAATTCCTCCAACCGGACAACTATTCTCTTACAAAACGATTTACTCTCTTATCTGCGAGCAATAAAAACTCAAAAGCCCCATTTAAACGTAACGCAACTCGAACGAATAAAAAATCTCATTTTACAGAAAAACAAGGACTATCAACCATTTCCGCTAAGTGATTACTATTCGATTGATCCCAAAGATTTAATCACTGGAGTTATTTGCGAAAATTGTACCTATATTGGAATCAAAAAGGTTAAGCTCCGATGGATTTGTCCTAAGTGTAGTACGCCAAGTCAAACTGCACACCAACATACAATCAAAGAATATTTTTTAATAGCTAGAAAAACACTATCAAACAAGGAGTGCAGACAATTCTTGCGCCTAAACAATAACCATGAGGCAACCAGAATAATGAAAAAAGCAAATCTAACGAAAATCGGAAAATCCTCAAGTACTAAATACCAAATGATCTTTCCAAAGTAAAGCCCTCTGACCAAGTCAAAGGGCTTTACTTATAAATAAACTTTTAGCAAAGAGTGATACCAATCTAAACGAGAGTGTACGAGAGAGATTCCGATTTATACGAGAGAATTTCCAGGTGATACGAGAGAGCTCCCCATATACGAGAGCGACCTCAGATTATACGAGAGAGCACAGCTCCTATACGAGAGACAACCCAATCTATCCGAGAGACAAAAACCTCCCCAACAAAAAAAGCCCTCCACTCTCGCGAAAGACCCTCAAAACCTAAAAATCATATGTCATCGTCCAAATAGCTATTGCATCCGTATCGCCATCATTCATAAACCGATGCGGTAGCGAACTATCAAAGTAAATACTATCGCCCTCGTTAATTAGGTAAGCCTCGCCATCAATCTCAATACGCAAACTACCAACCAGCATCAGCCCGCACTCCTCGCCGCCATGGAACATGAGTGGATCATCGGTGCCATCGCCTGGCGACACGATCATCTTAAAAAAGCTCATCTGTTTGCCGGAACTTGGCGACAAAAGTTCGTATCCTACATTAGGTCGCACACGTTTTATCAGATTACCCTCACCTTTGCGGGTAAGCGTTACTGCATTATTTTCCTCTGACTCAAAGAACGAAAACACCGGAACCTTCAAGCTATGACTTAATTTCCACAACGTTTCTAAAGAAGGAGAAACTTGTCCTCGCTCAATTTGAGAAATCATACTCTGGCTCACGCTAGTTTTTTTCGCCAACTCTTCTGACGTCAATCCTTGAAATCTACGTAAATACCTAATTCGCTTACCAACCTCACTTTTAGGAAAAACCAAGACAAACACTCCTTTTTGAATAAAAATGCATTATGCAGAATAATAAAACATCTAAATGCTGAAAATATAAAATACTAATCTTATACCAAGTTACATAAACTACAAGTATATACAATCTATTTTGCACTTTTTCCCAAATAGAATCAATAATAAAAATATTATAACTAATTATTTTTTATGTAGACATGTGAATAATAATAATCTATACTACTAATAATTCACAAGTTTCATAAGGGGAACTGAATAAAAAAAACGGGGGTAAAAAGATTATGAAGAAATGGTTAGCAGCAGTACTTATGATTACCGTTTTAATCATCGCAGGTTGTAGCAATGATTCAGGCGGGGGAGTATCAACAGAAAACTCAACAATTCAAAAAGCATTAAAAGAGAAGAAATTAATTATCGGGATGTCTCCAGGATATTTCCCATTTGATATGAAAGATCCAAATGGCGATTTCGTAGGTTATGACGTAGACACTGCAAATGCACTAGGAGAAGCACTTGGTGTGGATGTGGAATATAAACAATTCACATTTGATGGTCTAATTTCAGCATTACAAACAGGCGAAGTGGATATGGTTTTCGCAGGAATGACCATTCGTGGCGACCGTGCATTAGCAGTAAGCTTTGCAAATCCATACTTCCAAACTGGTCAAGCTGTAATGATTCCTGGA
This sequence comes from Psychrobacillus sp. FSL K6-2836, assembly GCF_038003085.1. Classification (NCBI taxonomy): domain Bacteria; kingdom Bacillati; phylum Bacillota; class Bacilli; order Caryophanales; family Bacillaceae; genus Psychrobacillus; species Psychrobacillus sp. FSL K6-2836. The sequence continues at coordinate 1,398,206 of NZ_JBBOOM010000001.1, read as the reverse complement.
TCAGATACAACAACAAAAACTTGGCAAGATCTTGATGTAAAAGGTAACAAAATTGCAGTAGGTATCGGAACAACTGGTGCTTTACTTGCGAAAGATGTATTCAAAAATGCAGAAATTCTAGACTTTGAAGAATTCCCATCAGCAGCGGCAGCAATGGCGCAAGGGGAAGCAAACGCAGTAGTGTACGATGAGCCAGCAATCGCGGTATGGAAATTACGTAACGGAGATGCTGTAACTCAATTAGAAGGTTTAATTTCAACTGAGAACTTAGGGATTGCTATTAGAAAAAATGACTTTGAAACAATTCAGTGGGTGAATTCATTCCTAGACAGCTACCTTGGAAGCCCGACAGAACTTGCATCTCGCGAAAAATGGTTCGAAACTTCTGACTGGTTATCAGAAGTAGTAGAAGAGTAATACACTCTGGCAACCTAGAGGAGGAACAACTATGTATCAATATAACTGGAGTGTCATCCCACAAAATATGGATGTGTTCATATATGGTGCACTCAAAACGTTAGAAATCTCAGCAATTTCGATCCTTTTGGCAATTCCAATCGGGATTATCTTTGGACTTGGGCGCATTTCCAAAAACAAATTCATTCGATTTATATCATCTGCGTATGTTGAAATAATTCGTGGGGTGCCATTACTCGTTCTACTAATGTGGATATTTTATGTGCTCGGGCAAGTATTTAGATTAGGCTCGTATTGGGGGTCCATTGTAGGACTCGCAATATTTGCCGGTGCATTTATCGCAGAAATTGTTCGCTCTGGAATCCAAGGCGTACCAAAAGGGCAGATGGAAGCAGCGCGTTCCCTTGGAATGTCCCATACAAAAGCGATGACACATATTATTTTACCGCAAGCATTTAGACGGATATTACCGCCACTTGCTTCACAATTTATTATGCTTATCAAAGATTCGTCTCTAATATCTATTATTGCTGCAAGCGAGTTGACATTAGACGCAAAAAACCTAGTAGCAACATCGTTCCGTCCGATTGAAGTTTGGACATTCGTTGCGCTTGTGTATTTCATCATGACATTCAGCTTATCGCTAATCATTCGATACTTCGAAAAACGATTACAAAAAAGCGAAGCATAACGTTAAGGAGGGTGTACCCAAATGATTACTATCAAAAATGTCAATAAAAGCTTCGGCGACCACCACGTCCTAACCGACGTTTCGCTCGAAGTACCAAAATCGAATGTTGTCGCATTGATTGGCCCAAGTGGAGCGGGTAAATCAACCCTAATCCGAACCATCAACGCATTAGAGCCGATAGACAATGGAGAAATAACAGTGGACGGCGTATCCATCCACGACAAAAAAACGGATATCAATGGAGCGCGTAATAACATCGGCTTCGTTTTCCAAAGCTTCAACCTATTTCCGTTCCTGACAGCACTAGGAAACGTAACTATGGCACCGATGAAAGTAAAAGGACTAAGCAAAGAAGAAGCTGAAAAAAGAGGAAAAGAACTACTAACTTCCCTTGGACTAGCAGACAAATTTGATGCCTACCCAAACAGACTTTCCGGGGGTCAACAACAACGTGTGGCCATCGCACGAGCATTAGCAATGGACCCGCAAGTCATGCTATTTGACGAACCGACATCCGCACTCGACCCAGAAATGGTAACTGAAGTGCTCGATGCCATCCGTAAACTAGCGAAAGACGGCATGACCATGGTCGTCGTAACGCACGAAATGGGCTTCGCCAAAGAAATCTGCGACGAAATTGTCTTCATGGCAGAAGGCAAAATAGTCGAGCGCGCAGCACCATCCAAATTCTTTACTAATCCGGACACACAGCGTGCCCAAGACTTCCTATCTAAAGTACTTAACCACTAGAGCAATCTAGTGGTTTTTACATGCAATTAAACAAACCCCCATACTTTTACCCGCCTACCACATAAACCCAATCAAACAACACATATGTAGTCAATTCCACCGGATAAACCATCAAATCCACCACTTAACTTGTCCCATCCACCACATAAACCTCCTCATCCACCACAAAAATCCATTAATCAACCAAATAAATCCCATACCAATTAACATATTCTTACTGATTGGTAAAATATCCACAAATTACATGGATTCAAAACAAATAAAACATGCTAATATCAATTGAACACAGAGAGCTTTTACCCAAAAAAAATTCGGGGGTCCAACATAATGAGCAAGTACCAAAAAATGTTCAAAATTGCATTAGCAACTGCACTCTCTACTAGCGTACTAGTAGCGGCATTACCAAACACAACACAAGCAGAAGAAGTGAAAGTACCAACTTTTTCGGATGTAAAAAATACACCGACAAACCATCTTTACGCACCAGTTATGGATTTAGCTTCACGCCAAATCATCACTGGATACGAAGATGGAACATTTAAACCGTACCAAAGTATCAATCGTAAACAGGCAGCTAAAATCATGGCTTTGGCACTTGATTTAGATCTAGACCCAAAAAAGGTTAAGGACCCTGGTTTTACAGACATCAATAAGGATCACCCATACTACGTACACATCGCGGCACTAGTGGAAGCAGGAATTATCAAAGGATATAATGACAACACTTTTGGTCCAAACAACACGCTTACAAGAGCGCAAATGGCTAAAATGATTACTTTAGGATTTGATTTTGATCAAGTGACTCTAGCAGAAAATCCATTTACTGATATTTCAAAAGACAAAGAGGTTGCTGGATTTGTTCAAACACTTTATGCAAACGAAATCACAACTGGTACAACTGCAACAACTTTCAGCCCATATTCAAATGTAACACGTGGACAAATGGCTTCATTTATCTTCAGAAGTGAAAAAGAAGTCGGTAATATTGTAGCCGAAGACTTCGGACAACTTACTAAAACTACTTTTACAGCTGGAGCAGATCTAACAGAGGGACAAAACGCTAGCGACGTAGCTTCACTAACTGTAGAATGGTTTGACCAAGCAGGAGCTGAACTAGGTAAAGGAACATTGAATAAGAAGTTTGCAGCTGATTTCCCAACGGCTACACAAATTTCAATGCCATTTGATGCTAACTTTAACTATGTAACAGACGGTTACTGGACTGTAGCGGGTGATTTTATTGGCGAACCAACTAAAGTGAAATTCACTGTAACATTCAAAAATGGTGATGTAGAAACAGCTGAAAACACAAGAGAATTATCTGGTAACATCGTTGCTCAAGACTTCGGTTTAGTTAGTGGAGACAAATACTCTGCTGGAGCAGTTCTAACTGAATACAAAACAGTAAGTGATATTGACACACTAACAGTTAAATGGTTTGATTTAGCTGGAAATGTAATAGGTAAAGGAACGTTAACAGACAAACTTGCAAAAGAATACCCAATGGCTACTGATATTTCAATGCCATTCGATGCAAACTTTGCATATATTGGTGACGGATACTGGACTGCAACAGGTAATTTCAAGGGAGAACCTGCTAAAGTTGAATTCTCGGTTAAATACAAAAACGGCAAAGAAGCTACTGTAGAAAATACAAGAACAGTTTCTGGGGACATCAAAGCACAAGATTTCTCTAATACTTCTGAAACAAGCTATTCAGCTGGAGCAGCTTTAACAGAAAACAAAACAGTTAGCGACATCGAAACTCTAACTGCTGAGTGGTTTGACAAAGACGGAAAATCTTTAGCGAAAGGTACAATGACAGAAAAATTTGCAACTGACTATCCAACAGCAACACAAATTTCAATGCCATTCGACCCAGCATTTGACTACGTAACAGACGGTTTCTGGAAAACAGAAGGCAAATTCACTGGCGAACCAACAAAAGTGACATTCTCTGTTAAATACAAAAACGGCAAAGAAGCAACTGTAGACAACACTTTAGTAAAATAAAACCAAATCCCAATCCATTGACCATCCAAAGGTCAATGGATCTTTTTAGGTATACCCCCTCAAATTCTTCAACGCCACATAAACTCTGATAAGTACCACATAAATCAAACTAACCACCACATAACCCATCCCAACCACCACAAAACTCATCCTATTCACCACTTAACCTTGCAACTACCACATAACCAAGTTTAATCACCACAAAAAGACCGACAACCACCACAAAACTCTTCTCAACCACCACACAAACAGTCCAATCTACAACATAAAATTCCCCAAAAAACAATTGCCTCAACACCTAATATCTGGTATCCTATTGCCAACGCAATAGAAAGGGGCACTACTCATAGAAATTATCAGACCATTACCTCAAAACTACCACGCACTAACAAGATTGAAAGCCCGCTTGCCAACCCATCACGAAAAATACCCAGCAATCCTAGAAAAGTTGGACCAAATAAGCGCAGGCTATTTTGGAGAATTACGAACCGATCGATTCATAGAAGAAGTATTATTTCCACAGCAACTACTCATCATCCCAGATCTACACACCCGCTTACATTCCAAACGACACATCCAAATCGACACATTAATTTTAACCAGATCCTACATGCTCTTAATAGAAGTAAAAAATATCACCGGTACCCTACGATTCAAAACAGACCCCAACCAACTAGTTCGAATTAAAGACAACGTAGAAGAAAAATCATACGCTTGTCCGTTCACACAACTAGATCGAAACTGCGATGGTATTAAGACATTATTTCCGAGAGCCAAACTACCCATCATTCAAGCACTTGTGTTTCCATCCCAAAACACAATCATCGAAGATGCCCCAAAAAACCGTCATATCTTCTTTGCCAAACAACTCCCATTATTCATCCAAAAACTAAACAAAGGGTCATCAATAATTACTGCCCAACAATTTAACCAAATAGCCAACCAACTAACGAAAATGAACAATAATTTTACACCTGATTCCCTATGCAATCGCATGAATATAAATCCTGAAATACTAAAAAAGGGGGTCCTATGCAAAAACTGCAACTCCAAACTCCATAGAAAATCACTCCAAATCTGGCACTGCAAAACATGCCTAGCAACGGAGAAAAATCCGATTTCATCAAACATTGAAGACCTATTCTTGTTAATAAAACCAGACCTATCGGTGAAAGACTGCATGCATTATCTAGAAATAAATTCAAGATACACCATCTACAACAGCCTCCAGAAAATGAATGTAGAAAAAAGTGGATACAAAAAATCCACCAAATACAAAATATTGCACTAAAAAAAGGAAGCCAACCAAAAATTGGCTTCCTTTTATATTCCAACTTGGCATCCGCCACATAACTAGATCCAACCACCACATAACCAAAGCGAACCACCACATATCCAAGTCAAATCACCACATAACTAGATCCAACTACCACATACCTAGGTCAAACCACCACAAATCCAGCCGACCACCACATAAACTTATACAACCACCACATAACTAGAGTAAACCACCACATACCCAAGTCAAATCACCACATAATTAGATTAAACTACCACATACCCAGGTCAAACCACCACATATCCAGCCAACCACCACATAAACTTCTACAATTACCACACCAACCACCACATATCCAGCCAACAACCGCATAAACTTCTACAACCACCACATATCCAACCAACTACCACATAACCAAAGCCAACCGCCACATACCCACCCAAAACCACCACACAACCAACCCAATCCCAACCCCAACACATCAAAAATCGCCCATTTCCATAAAATATGCTATAATATTGCAAGGTAAAAAAAGAAAGGAAGTACCCAAACATGCAAAAAAAATTATGTGTGGTCGGCTTAGGTTATATCGGACTTCCAACCGCAGTTACATTCGCTAACCACGGCGTCCGCGTACATGGCGTAGACGTAAATGAAAAAGCAGTAGAAATGATTCAAAACAAACAACTTCATATAGAAGAAGACGGCCTACAAGAGCGCCTAGATAAAGCGATAGATGAAAAACTACTAACAGTTTCCACTAAACCGGAAGAAGCGGACGTATTCATTATTGCCGTACCATCTCCGATTAATCGTGATAAAACAGCAAACTTAGAATATGTACGTCAAGCAACAGCATCAGTCGTTCCTTACTTAAAGGAAGGAAACCTTGTTGTCCTAGAATCTACCGTGCCACCAAAAACGGTTGAAAACATCATGTTGCCAGAACTGATTAAATCAGGTTTGAAAATTGGTGTAGAACTTTTCGTTTCTCATTCACCAGAGCGCGTTATTCCTGGTCGTATCTTCGAGGAGCTTACGAACAATGACCGTATCGTTGGTGGGATCAATGATGAATCTGCCCAAATGACGAAAGAGCTTTATGAAACGTTCGTAAAAGGGACAATTCATATTACAGACGCTACAACAGCGGAACTTGTAAAAGTAATGGAAAACACATACCGTGACGTGAATATTGCATTCGCAAATGAACTAGCAAAAATTGCAGAAACGCTAGATGTGAACATTTGGGAAGCTATTAAATTTGCAAACTTCCATCCGCGCGTGAATATCCACTATCCAGGTCCTGGAGTAGGGGGGCACTGTATCGCGGTTGACCCGTGGTTCTTAGTTGAACTTAGCTCGGAAGCGAAAATCATTGAGCTTGCTCGTAACACGAATGATGGAATGCCAGGATATACGGCGAAAAAGACAAAACAAATCCTACAAGAAGTAGCAAACAAAACAACTGGTAAAGTTGCTGTACTTGGGCTAGCCTTCAAAGGAAACGTAGATGATATGCGTGAAAGTCCTTCAACAGACGTGATCCAAGAATTGCAAGAACTTGGGTTAGAAGTAGTATCATACGACCCGCATATTAAAACAAATACGCATCCAACACAAACGCAATCTTTAGATGAAGCAACTGCTGGAGCAGATGTTGTACTTGTGCTGACAGACCATAACGAATTCAAAGCATTACAACCAGCTTCTATTCGTGAAAACGTAGAAACAGCAGTCGTATTAGATACGAAAAACTGCCTACTTCGCCAAACATGGGAACAAGCAGGATTTGCTTTCTACACGCTTGGTGATGCAAAAAATAAAAGCCAAAGTCAATTGGAGCATCAGAACCAATGAAAGAAATGATACTTGGTGTTAAAGTCGACACCGATAATTACGATGAACTCATACAAAAACTGTTCAAACGTATCGACAAAAAAGAAAAGTCACTGGTTGTTGCGATAAACCCTGAGAAGCTGATGAAAGCAAAAGAAGATCAGTCCTTAAAAGACCTCCTAAACCGTGCGGAATTTCAAATTCCAGACGGTATAGGAGTCATTCTTGCTTCCAAGCTAAACAAAGGGAATATCAAATCTCGCGTTACGGGCATCGATATGATGGATCGCATCGTAAGAGAAGCAGCAAGAACTGGGAAGTCTATATTCCTATACGGAGCAAAGCCAGGTGTAGCGGAAAGCGCAGCCGAAGCACTTAAATTTACATATGCTTCGCTTCAAATTGCAGGTACACAGGATGGTTACGAAAAAGATAACGAAAAAGTTATTCAGAAGATAAACGAAGCAAAACCAGATATCCTTTTCGTTGCAATGGGGTCACCTCGTCAAGAAGAATGGATTGAAGCAAATCGAGACAAACTTCATCCGTCCCTTTACCAAGGCGTGGGAGGTTCATTTGACGTATTAGCTGGGAATGTAAAACGAGCACCAGGATTTTTCCAAAAAACTGGGCTAGAGTGGTTTTATCGTCTGGCAAAAGAACCAAGCCGCTTAAAAAGACAACTAGTTCTACCTGTATTCTTAATAGAGACTTTAAAAAAGTAATAAAAAAATTTCTAATATTTACTACTTGACAGTGATTTATCTATTGAAGTTTTAAACAAAAGATGGTAGCATGAAATTGTAAGGATCGTTTCCTCAGAATATATAAATCATTAAAAAAAGTCGGTTGGTTGCCCACGCAAAAAAGCCTAAGTAGAATTCTACTTAGGCTTTTTTGTGTTATTCAGTTATGCTCGATTACTTTTACGGACCAGCTAGTGAAATCTGGCTGTTCTTTTAGCACCATTTCTTTTGGGAAGATGAATGTCCACGGTTTACTTGTGTTAGCTTGAACAGTAAGTGGGGGAAGAGTAAATGCACCCTTTGCTACCGTTTCTTTAGCTGCATCCATAACCTCAAGTGGTAGCTGGCTAATAGAAATGTCCTTTTCATGACCACTTCTTATTAATACAGTTACGCTCAAACCTCCATCATCACGCAAGCTTTGCTGCAAGCCCATGAAATTGACTTCGTTTTTCTTTGGAGGAGTTAAATCCTCTACAATTTTTCTTAATTGATCTTTATTCGCAGTAGCTAAAGACTTCTCCCAATTTTCGTCTAAATCTAAACGATGGGGAAGCTTTTGCTCAAATGCAATGGACCAGTTTTCCTTCAAAATTTGATCAGCTGGAATAACCAAATGCTCTTTTTCAAAAGTAACAATCCACGGCATAGCACTCTCTGCAGGAATTGTCCCTAGCTCACTTAAATCTGCATCCATACGACCAACTAATTTTCCATCCTCACCGAACAAAACAAGTGGCGTAATTCCCATATTAATTTCTTTGGCTAATGTTTGGCGGAAGAAAAACTGTGCATGGACAGTTTCTCCTTCAATCTTTAACTCAATCGGTGCAAGGGAAAGCTGATTTCGCTTTAAAGGCTGTAATTCGTTTAGCAGAAATTGGAAATAATATTGATCCTCTACTTGCTTTGGTTTTCCGCCGTAGAAGTATAGTTTCGTATGAATTTCTTCCTCTGTCGCTTCAGATGCCGTATCTAGTAAATCTTTCGAAGCGATGGCAGATTCTTTCTGTTGTTTCTTAGAAGTACGTTTGAAAAAAGGGATCATTCTACTTCTCCTCCATTTTGTAAAGTAACGCCATGCTCACGTATCAAATTAGAAATCTCTGTTGCGACTCCTTTACCAATTCCGTGAATCATACGAGTAAATAATTCTAAACCTTCTCGTTCATATTGTCTCATCGGATCCTCCTGGGAGTAGCTGCGCATACCGATACCTTCTTTTAGCTTGTCCATCGAATCCATATGAGTCAACCAATGCTGATCCACTGTGCCGATTAAATACATACGAAGCTGTTCCTTTTCAGTAGCATGGCTTAATAGCTCGAGAACCGTGTTTTTGTATAGACTAGCCTGCGCATTTACTTGTTTTTTCGCTACTTCAATCGTTAAACCGGTATCCCAAGCTGGAAGCTCTATACCTGGCATCTTATCTAAGAAAACTTGGCGAAGTGCTTCAAACTCTTCGTCTGAATGAGAAATCTCCTCATCAAAAAAGAAGTTAAGCTCATGTTCTGGGAACTCCTTTATAAATGTAACAAAGGTTTCTTCTATATTTTCTCCAAAAATCAACTGATCACGAAGCTCATAAATAGTTTTACGCTGTACATTTAATACATTATCCAGCTTCAAATTATATTCCCGCACACTATAGCTGGCACCTTCACAAATCCGCTGCGTTCTTGAGACGAATTCCATTGCCTTTTTGTTTTCGATAAGTCCGTCTTTACCTGCTTTTACATTGGCAACTAGTTTTTCTAACTCTTCTCCAGCAAAACGTTTGAACATTTCATCCTCAAGCGAGATGAAAAATTCAGAAGTACCTGGATCTCCTTGACGACCAGAGCGACCCTTCAACTGATTGTCAATACGACGAGACTCATGTAACTCTGTTCCGATAACATACAGTCCACCAAGCTCCGCTACACCTTCGCCAAGGGAGATATCCGTCCCACGACCTGCCATATTCGTGGCAACAGTGACCATACCTTTTTGCCCAGCCAATGAAATAAGCGAAATCTCTTGGTCAATACTTTTCGCATTTAATAATTCATGTGTAATGCCTGCTTGCTTTAAATAGCTCGAAACCTCTTCCGATTGAATAATAGAGGTTGTTCCTATTAATACAGGCTGCCCAGTTGCATGGAGTTCGTTTACCTTCGAAGCAACTGCTTTATATTTGTCATCTATTTTCGCATATATACGATTTGGTAAATCTTTTCGAATGATTGGTCGATTAGTTGGTATTTGCATAACGTTCATCGCATACAATTCTTGGAACTCTTTTTCTTCCGTCTTCGCCGTACCGGTCATCCCGGAAAGGAATGGATACATACGGAAATAGTTTTGTATTGTAATAGAAGCCTGTGTTTTGTTTTCTTCTGTAATGATTAATCCTTCTTTAGCTTCAATCGCCTGGTGAAGCCCATTAGAAAGACTGCGCCCTTCCATTGGACGGCCTGTGAACATATCCACTAGTAATACTTTGCCCTCTTTAACAATATAATCTACATCACGGGCGAACATCATGCGTGCACGCAATGCTTGAATCATATAATGATAAAGCGTTTGATGGGCTAAATCGTATAAATTATCAATAGAGAAGAAGCGTTCAATCTGTTCGATCCCTTCTTCTGTATAACTTACTGTCTTCGTTTCTAAGTCATAAAGAAAATGCTTCTCTTGCTTAAATGATTTCACTAGCTTAGCGCACAGTGTGCTGAGCTGATCATGCACGTCCGTTTTTCCAGCGATTATAAGTGGTGTCTTCGCTTCATCGATTAATACACTATCCACTTCATCTACTAAAGCAAAATGATACGGACGCTGTACACGAGAGGCTGCGTTATAAGCCATATTATCTCGAAGGAAATCAAAACCAAATTCAGAGCCTATTCCATATGTAATATCAGCAGCATAAGCTGCAGCCTTTTGAGAAGGCTCCGTCATAGGTAGTGTGATGCCGACCGTTAATCCTAAAAACTCATGGATCTGACCGATTTGCTCCTGGTCACGTTTTGCCAAATATTCATTTACCGTAATAACATGTACGCCTTTTCCTTCTAATGCGCGGTAGTAAGATGGAAGGGAGGCAACTAATGTTTTACCTTCACCAGTAGGCATTTCAGCGATATTACCGTCTGAAAGGACCATTCCACCGATAAGCTGCACATCAAAGTGACGCATACCAAGAACTCGGTGAGCTGCTTCACGAACAACGGCGAAAGCTTCGGGGCGAATAGCTTGTAGTTTTTTACCTTGTGCAAGTCTTTCTTTAAATTCGGTCGTCTTGTTCGCTAACTCGATGTCAGAAAGACCGCGTAATGTTTCGTCCCATTTATCTATTTCTAGTAATTCCTTCTTATATAAGGTTAGTTTTTTATCATCTACTGAGGGGAAAATCTTTTTCCATATGCGAGCCATTTGTTAATCTCCTTTTATATGAATACTCTTCAGTCAATAAGTATATCATAATTCAGACAAAATATTATAAATTGGTTAAACTTAACTATTTAGGAAGACAAAAAGAGAGGATAGGAATATTAATCCAAAAAAACACTTGAAATTATCTTTTATTGCTATAGAATGGAAATGAGGAATCTAACAATTAGCTATAAAACTGGATGCTATATGAAACTGTTTCCAATTTAATAATTGACAGAATTCTATAACCAATCTATACTTTAATGTGTAGTTGGTAAACTATTATCATTTTGCCGTGTTAATAGTTTACAAATTTATTTTTACCTATGAGGAGGAAATTATCCATGGCTAACCAACCAACGAAATACAAGAAATTTTTAGCTGGTGCAGCTTCTGCTACTTTAGTAGCAACAGCAATCGTACCAACTGCTCTAGCAGCAGACGCAACAACAGCAGCAACTGACTTTTCTGATGTAGCTGCAACACACACACACTACGCTGCAATTATGCAAGCTGTAGAACGTGGACTATTCAACGGTTACACAGATGGTACTTTCAAACCTGAAAACACTATCGACCGTAAAGGTGTAGTTAAATCTCTTGCTAACTATGTAGTTTCACAATCTGACTACAAAACTTATGAAGAATACATCACTGCTAACAAATTAGTTGATAAAGTAACACCGTTCACTGATGTTCCTGCAACTCATGGTGATAAAGAATTATTTAACGCTTCTTTAATCGTTAAAGATTCTGGTATCTTCACGGGAAGCAACAACAACTTAATGCCTGCTAACGTAATTACTCGTCAACAAATGGCTAAAGTATTAGTTAACGGATTTGGTCTTAAAGATCTTGCTGGAGTTGAGTCAAAAGTTACTGACACTGACAAAGCTCAAGCTGAATATGTAAACTTCATCAACATCTTATCTGAAAACGGTGTAACTGAAGTTACTACTTACAACCCAACTTCACCAGTTAAACGTGGCCAAATGGCTTCATTCTTAAACCGTGCATATGATTCAGCTCATAAAGTTGTAGCTCCTGAAACAGCTACTAAAGTTGTATCAGTAAGTGCGACTAACCTGAAAGAAGTAGTTGTTGCTTTTGACGGTTCTGTTTCAAAAGAAAATGCTGAAGAAAAATCTAACTACTCATTAAAATCAGGTAAAGCAATTAAATCTGTTGTTTTAAATGAAGATGGAAAATCAGTTACAATCACAGTTGAAGGAACATTAGCTAACAACAAAGCGGATGCAGTAACAGTATCTAATTTCCTTGATGCTAAAAATGTTGAATTCACAACTGTTGATAACGCACTTCCAGTAGCTGAATCAATCAAATCTTTAGGAACTAAATCATTGAAAGTAGTATTCAGTGAACCAGTTACTGATTTGAAACAAAGCAACTTTACTCTTGATGGTAAAGCTTACTTCGGTAAAGTTGATTTAGGAGCTAATAACCGTTCGGTTATCTTAACTCCATTCAGTTCTTCTGCTCTTGCAGTTGGTGACCATAAAGTATCTATCTCTGGAGTTAAAGACTTTGCTGGTTTCGTATCATTAGCATCTACTCATGACTTCACAGTAGTTGAAGATAAAGATGCTCCAACAGTAGTAGAAGCTACAGCTACATTAGAAAGTGTTACATTAACTTTCTCTGAAGATGTTGACCCATCTACAATTTCTGCTTCTAAAGTTTACTGGAAATCTGGTGACTCTAAGAAAGCAGCAACAGGAACTGTTGAACAATTAGCTGACAACAAATTCAAATACACTTTCTCAACAACTAACTCTCTTCCAACAGGAACTGTAGATATTCATGTTGAAGGAACTAAAGATTATTCAGGTAATGAAATTGCTAAAGATACAAAAGTATCTGTAAAACCTGAAATCGATCAAACTCGTCCTGAAGTAAACAAAGTATCTGTTCTTGATGCAACAACAGTTAAAGTAACTTTCTCTAAAGCTGTTAATGCTGATAGCGCTGAAGAAGTGAAAAACTATACTGTATTAAACAAAGATGGTAAAGTGGTTTCTGTTCAAAGTGCTACTGTAGATGCAACAGATTCTAAATCTGTTATTGTTAAACTTTACACTTCACTTTCAACTGGTGAAAACACATTAACTATTAAAAATGTAAAAGATAATACTAAACTTCAAAACACAATGCTTGATTATAGCGGAAAAATTGTAAGAGCTGATAAAGAAGCACCTTCATTTGAAGAGATTGTTAGTAAATCAGATCGTCGTGTTGTTCTAAAATTCGACAAAAAAATGAATGTTGATACATTAGTTGATTACTCAAATTACCTAGTGAAAATCAATGGTCAATTACAAGCTTTATCTTCTGACGTTGCAGACATTTCAGTAATGCAAGATGGTACAGCTGTAGTTATTACATTTGCTGAAACTCTAAATGGTAAAAATGTTGTATTCGCAGGTGGTGGTACATCATCATCAACAAACGCTAATGTTTCTGAATTACAAGTACTAGGTGTTAAAGATGCTGCTGGTAACTTACTAAGCGAATTTACATCTGCAAATGGATCTAATATTGTTGACTTAACAGAAGACACAGAATTAGAGTTAGCTAATATCAGTACTGAAGCTGCTTATAATGGTTATGAAGCAGAGCTAGTTGATACTAAAACAGTTAAAGTTAAATTTACTGCTGGTATTAACTCCGCATCTACTGGTGCATTCTCTTATGTCGTTAATGGCGTAGAGCAAGTTGAAGATGTTGAAGTTGATGGAACTTCAACAGTAACTGTTAAATTCAAAAATGATCTTGGAACTGCTGCTACTGGTTTAGACTTAGATGTTGATTTCACTAAATTAGTAACAATTGCTGGAAGCAATGGTACTGGTACAGATGTTGTTGATTCTACTAACTTATTAGATTCTGTAGCACCAGAAGTTCTTGACACAGGTGCTTATAGCGTTGTAAATAATACAATAACAATTAATTATTCAGAAGGAATTGAAGCTGTTACTGGTGCGTCACAAGATTTACTAGATACAGACTTTACTATTACTCGTATTTCTGATAACAAGAAATTAAATCCAATTGGCGACTATAATGTTGCTGTTACAGGTGGAAATAAAATTGAAATTACACTTTCAGATGCACGTACAGTGAATTCTGCATACCGTGTAACTGTAGATGGTGCTGATTACTTTACAGACCTATCTGTTGCTGAAAATGCAATTGAAAATTCTGTTGGTCAATCAGCAGTTGTAACTGCAGCTGCTGCAACATTACAAGCAGCAACTAATGCTGTTGAAACTGCAGAAGCTACTCCAACACAAGCTAATAAAGATGCAGCACAAACAAAAGTAACTGCATTACCTGCTGGTTCAGACAAAGATGCACTTCAAGTTCGTCTTGATGCTGTTCAAGATACAATTGATGCAGCGACAGCAGCAGCAGTACTTGCTGATTTAAATACTGCTAAAGGTGCTGTTGAAGGTGCTACTTATACACTTGCAACTACTGATACAGCTGCACAAGCAGCAACAAAAGTAAAAGCAGCAGTAGATGCATTACCAGCTGTTAGCTCTAAATCATTTACATCTGCTGTAACAGAAGTTAGTTACACTGCAGCAGTAGATGACACAACTGATGGTGAGTATAAATTTACTGTTAAATTAACAGCAGCTGATGGTCAAAATGTAACTACATCAACTGTAACTGCAGTAATTCCACAATAATTATCTGAGGTACCAGATTCTAATACAATTCAGATAAATATGTGGTTCAATAAGAGAAAGCCTTGTGGAGAGAAATCTCTGCAGGGCTTTTCTTTTTGTATTCCTATTGATTTCAGTTGTTTTTATGTACTGTGTACTATTCTTATTATTTCCTTTCAGGTGAGTAGTAAACGTATATGACGGATTTGTATATTATGTAAGGATATTGTAGTTTTTGTGGTGTGGTTGTAATGTAATTAGATAGTTATATAGATTGAAACATAAAAGTTGATTAAAATAGTAGAGTAAAAACTGCCCTGTAGAGAAAGTTCTACAGGGCAGTATTAGAGTTCATTTAAAGATTAGGGTATATCACGACTAAGTTTTTATAACAGCATTACCATTTAATAGAGTTATTGAGAGCAACTTAAAGGTTACAGTATTTTTGATTTCTTCGAAACAGAAAAAAAAGTGAAATTGATCGTTATTATATAAAAATTTGTTCGTTACCTTTTAATTTATTTTCTATTCCCTCATTATATTCAACCCATTTCTCTTTTTCTCGCTCCACTGCTCGATTTTGCCACTCAAACCAAACGTATGAACATTCACTACAATGACTCTCTACCCCACTATTATTGTGTAAATCTCTACGTATAAATAAAGTCTTTTTGCGACAGCAGTAGCAATAAATGATTTTATCCTCACTCTTTTTTATTATCATATTAATAATCGACCTCCAATATAGACTATTTATTGTCTATTACTTGGTTATTTATTCTTTAGTTATTAAAATAAATCAACAAAGTTATCATCGAATCCTTGCTCTTATGCTAGAGTAGGGGTTTTTCTATTCTGCCTTATGAGTTAGATTATCATTTTTAAAAATGATTAAAAAACAATAAGTTGTGAAGACTGATTAACAAATTAATTTAAGAATAAAAGAAAGGTTGGTGCCGCCATGTCTCCACCAAAGAAAATTCCACATTCTCTTACAACATGTCTAAATAATCAGGAGTATACACATCCAATACAGAATGGTGTATCAGAACAAGATGGGGTGAAAATTTGAATCATAAAATACAAGAAGACTTCTTAAATGACCTGTCCCCTTCAAAAAGTAAACCCACGAAAAAAAATTGATTAAATCAACCAAATTTGTAGTGTGATTTCTTTTTTATTGTCAGCTGTATGTTTATTCTAGACAGGATGAAGTGGATACATACGGTGGAATGGAAAAAGTGGAAAAAGAAAGGCATGACAAAAAAGCCTTTCTCTCAAGGGTTTTAAAAATTCTTTGTGAGATGTTAAGCTACTTTTTTGTATGTATGATAAAGACCGTTTAACACAGGTGTTGCTTCTAATTTTGTTTCCGCAGCTTTTGTTGGAAGATACACAGGGGAAGGAATTGGTGTTTTCCCTTCTAATCCTTGATGTGTTCGGCTGGTGTTGTAATAGTCTTTAATATATTAATGAAGTATTTTATGCAAGTGTAATTGGTTTAGTGGGATGATATGATCTAATAATTCGCGTTTGATTGTTCCAATTACTCTTTCTGCATACGCATTTTGCCAAGGTGAGCGATATGCTGTTCTCTTAGTGGTGATTCTCGATGATGATAGAAATCGCTGAAAAGCCTTTGAACGAAAAATAGGATCATTATCATGAATGAGATATTTAGGTGCTTCACCAAATGGCGTTGTATTTCTGAACTGTTGAATCGTCCACTCTGCAGTAGGGTTATATGTAACTCCGAAAGAAATAATTTTTCGAGTTCGATGGTCAATAATTACTAACACATAAAGTATATTGCAAGTTAAAGTTGGAATCGTAAAGAAATCTGTTGCCCAAGTAACTGACTGATGATTTTTAAGGAATGTCTTCCATGATTGAATTTGTTTTTCTGTAGGTGGTTTTCTTGTACTCGGAATATATTTAGCAATTGTATTTGGTGCAGGAGTTTTTTCTATTCCTAGTTGTTGTAGTTTTTCATGTATTTTCTCAGGTGATAACAATTGATTATCATGATGGACTTGTTTTATGAGCTTAATCGTTTCTGGAGATATTTTCGGTCGTCCTGGTTTACTTGATTTACGTCTCCAGTGTAGTTTGAAAGCCGTTCGATGCCATTTTATGACTGTTTCAGGTTTGACAAGAATCAAGTGAGATTCCCAGTTTACCAAATAATTAGAAAGTATAGCCCAAAGCTGTCTAAAAGCTGGAGTTGTTGCCGGTTTGGGCAGCTGTTGTTTTTCGAAACGTTGTTGATACCGTGCTAATTGACTTCTGAGAACAATATTTTCAAGTTTAATATCTTTGGAAGATTTAAAGAAAAGCGAAAGAAAAGGCATGAGATAGCTCATCCATTCTTTAAAAAACACATATAGAGAACGAATAATCGACAAAATAAATCACTACTAAATAAAGAATAGTAATTATTCATTCTAAATGAGATGATAGAAAGCTTCAATTTAGTTTGTTTAATTAAAATATGAACAGCAGATAGGCTTTTAGTAAGCTTATCTGCTGTTCATATTTAGTTTAATTGATATTAGAAGAATGGATATTTTCTAGCAAGAAATAAAAGAATTCTAAACAACAATGGAAGGATCAGTGGCAAGAAAGTTCCTACATCGACCTCCAAACCTGCAGAAAAATATAGCAGCAGAAGTTATTACAGTAATGGATGACCAATTTCTACCAATTAAACCTCAATTAATGGAAACAAAAGGAGTTAGTGAATCCGCAACCTTTGATGTACAAGAAGCCTACTTCCGAAGGCTAAAGAACCTCTCAGATATTGATTAAACCAGGCTTAAACGAAGTTTTGAAAAATTCTCAATCTGCTTAATAGACATGAAAGATCCTGCATCAATTAGGTGCTGGATCTTTCTTTTATGTGGTGGGTATACCAATCATTGCTATTAGACTTAATAAAATACTAGATTTATACTAACTTAGTAGTCTCCAAAAGATTTATTGGAGGATGTAAATATACGAAGAGACAGCAACATTTCGTTATTTCTACATTTGCAGGAGCGATTTTTGCTAAAGTATGGTTTACAAATTTTTATTTACCTATTAGGAGGAAATTATTCATGGCTAACCAATCATCGAAATACAGTAAATTTTTAGCTGGTGCAGCTTCAGCTGCTCTAGTAGCAACAGCAATCGTACCAACTGCTTTAGCAGCAGAGGTAGAAACAGCAGCAAAAGAATTCTCAGACGTAGCTCCAACACACACACACTACGGTGCAATTATGCAAGCTGTAGAACGTGGATTATTCAATGGTTACACAGATGGTACTTTCAAACCTGAAAACACTATCGACCGTAAAGGTGTAGTTAAATCTCTTGCTAACTATGTAGTTTCACAATCTGAGTATAAAACTTTTGAAGCGTATGTTGCTGCTAACAAGTTAGCTGAAACTGTAGCGCCATTCAATGATGTTCCTGCAACTCATGGTGACAAAGAATTATTTAACGCTTCTTTAATCGTTAAAGATTCTGGAATCTTCAGAGGTAGTAACAACAACTTAATGCCTGCAAACAACATTACTCGTCAACAAATGGCGCAAGTACTTGTTAATGGATTTGATCTAAAAGATCTTGCTGACGTAGAGTCAACAGTTACAGACAACGAAAATGCACAAGCACAATATGTAAACTACATTAACATCTTATCTGAAAACGGTGTAACTGCAGTTACTTCTTTCAATCCTACTGGAGACGTTAAACGTGGACAAATGGCTTCATTCTTAAACCGTTCATTTGATGTTGCTCATCCAGAAGAAGTTATCTCAACTCCAGAAGTAGTTTCTGTTAGTGCGGTTAACGCTAAAGAATTAGTTGTTACATTCAACCAAGCTGTTGATGCAACTGATGCTGCTATTAAAACGAAATATGCTGTTGAAGGCGAAGTTATCTCTAACGCAGTAGTTTCAGAAGATGGTAAGACTGTAACTTTAACAACTGCTGATGAGTTAAAAGTATCAAATGCTAAAGTTACTGTTTCACCAATCAAAACAAAAGAAGATGCTACTGTACTAACTTCAGAGTTCAACAAATTGCTAACATTTGCAGATACAACTCCTGTTGATGTTAAATCTGTTGAAGCAAAAGGAACTACAGCAGTTATCACTTTTGATGAGCCTGTACAAAACGAAGGAACTGTAAGCTTGGATGGTGTTCAACTTGCATCTACTCAATATACTTTAGCTGGTAAAACACTAACAATTACAGGTTTAACTGCTGAAAAGTCTTATAAAGTAGATGTTGTTGGAGCAACTGACTTCGCTAACAATATCTCTAACCCTATCGCTGTTAACTTCACAGTAGCTAAGCCAGTAGTTGATAATTCAAACCCAACTGTATCTACTACAGTTAACGGTACTGAAATCACTTTTGATTTCTCAGAAGAATTGTCTAAACAAAATCTTGATGGGACTTTAGGTCGTAATGAGTATGCAAAAGTAACTGTAGGAACTACTGATTTCTACTTGACTGATGCTAATATTAAAGATGCTACTGATAAAACTAAATTCACTGTAGATGCAGTATCTGTATTAGGTGCAGCGAAATTTATTAATACAAAAGTTAAAGTAGAAGGACAAAAAGACCTAGCTGGTAATGCTGGAGATGCATTTGAATTCGATGCTACTTTAGCTAAAGATTCAACTCCTGCTGTTCTTTCATCTACTTCAACAAAAATGTTAGTTGCAGATGATTCAACTGTTACTACAGATGTAGATGCTTTATACCTTACTTTCAATGAACCTGTAAATGTTAAAGGTGATTTAACTCTTAATACTAAAAATGGTATTGTCTACACAACTGGAAATGTAATAGCTGTAGATGAAGTTGCTGGAACTGATGTTGATGGTAACGGTAAAATTGAAGGTTCTGAGTTAAATACTGTTAAAGTTTCTCTTGATTTAGATAGCAATTCAACATACTCTTTCGAATTGGCTGCTGGATCGGTAGCAGACTTGTCTGGAAATGTGAATGCAGATACTATTACGTTTGATGTTGCTTCAGGTACTTTCCAAATTACACCTGGAACAGTTACTGCTTCATTAGTATTAGGCAATACACCAGTTGTAGTAGATGCTACTAACAATAGAGTATTCACTGTTGAGTATGCTGCGGATGTTACTTCTTCAGCAACAACAGTAGCTAACTACACTCTTGGAGGAAAAGTATTACCTGCTGGAACTCAACTACAGTTTGTAAATGGAACTAAAAAAGTAAGATTCACATTACCAGAAGGTTCTATCACTGCTAATGGTAGCTATGTACTTGAAGCTAAGAATGTTGTAGATACTAAAGGTAACACTCTTAAAGACGGTAAAGCTACAACTCCAGTTGTACTAAAAGAAAGCGTTGCTCCAGTAGCTTCTAAAGTAACTGTAGTAGATAGCAAAACATTTACTGTTGATTTCTCTGAAGCAATTGCTGACCAAGCTACTGTTACTGGTTTAACAGTTAAGATTGCTGGTGCTTCTGTAGTTCCTACTTCAGTAGTAGCAGCTAATGGCAAGCTAACTGTTAAGACAACTAATGACTTTGCTCTAACTGATAGCATTGATGTTGAGTTTAAATCAACTAACCTATTAGATGCTAATAATAACAAAGTTAAAGACGTTACTATTTCTAAATAATATTATTTTGAGTGCGACGTGCTAAAACAATTCAGACAATTCTATTCTACTGAGTGGAATAATTGAATAAGAAAATGCCTTGTGGAGAGAAATCTCTGCAGGGCTTTTCTTTTGCCTTAATCCGTATAATAACTTTTTCAAACCAACCCTGTGTTAGAAACAGTTCTCTTGGATGTGTAATAGAAAGTCTTGCAGAGTTAAACTCTGTGAGGCTTTTTATTTGTTTATAGATTTTTTCTATAGTATCAAGTTCTTTACCACAACATTACAAAAATTTCATTAACCTTAAATAATGCATAATAACACTATTAAACGTTTATTTCTTATAGCGAAGGAAATAGTACAGGTAGTGTAAAATATGAAAATTTCTATTACACTACTTAAAACTACTTTAGAATCTAGCATCTAAGATGAGGAGGAAATTATACATGGCTAACAAACCTAAAAAATACCGTAAGTTTTCAGCAGGTGCAGCTACAGCTACACTAGTAGCAACAGCAATTGTACCAACTGCTTTAGGAGCAGAAGTAAAAACTGCAGCAACAGATTTTTCGGATGTAGCTTCAACTCACACACACTATGCTGCAATTATGCAAGCTGTAGAACGTGGACTATTTGACGGCTACAAAGATGGTACTTTTAAACCTGAAAACTCTATTGATCGTAAAGGTGTAGTAAAATCTCTTGCGAAATATGTAGTTGCTCAATCTGACTATAAAACTTTCGAGGAGTATATTACTGCTAACAAATTAGCAGATAAAGTAACTCCTTTTAAAGATGTTCCTGCGACCCATGGAGACAAAGAATTATATAATGCTTCTTTAATCGTTAAAGATTCTGGAATTTTCAGAGGTAGCAATAACAACTTGATGCCTTCTAACAACATTACTCGTCAACAAATGGCACAAGTACTTGTGAACGGGTTTAGTTTAAAGGATCTTACTGGAGTTGAGTCGAAGGTTACAGACAATGCTAAAGCACAGGCACAATATGTGAAATACATCAATATCTTATCTGAAAATGGTGTAACAGAAGTTTCTGCGTTCAATCCAACTGGAGACGTTAAACGTGGACAAATGGCGTCATTCTTAAACCGTTCATTTGATGTTGCCCATCCAGTAGTTGAGAACCCAACTCCTGAAGTAGTTTCCGTAAATGCAGATAACTTAAAACAGTTCTCTATTACTTTTAATACAAAAGTAGATAAAGCATCTGCTGAAGATATTGCAAATTATTCATTAGTTGATGAAACATCTGGGGCTACTGCAGATTTAAAAAACGGTTCTGTGGAGCTACAAGCTGACGGGAAAACTGTATTTGTAACACTTGGAACGGAAGCTCGTCAACAAGACGAAGTGAGGGTTACTGTAGAAGACGTAGTAAATGAAAAAAATGTGGCTAACAAAAAATACGAAGGAAATGTTACATTCTTTGATAGAGCAGCACCAACAGTTGAAATGCTTCGTACAGTTGGTCCACGTTCAGTAGAGATTAACTTCTCTGAGCCATTAGCAGTTGCACCAACTGTTAAATTAGATAATGGATCTATCTCTACAGCTGTTACCATTGATCCTGCCAATCGCTCTAGAGCAGTAGTTGAATTTGGTATAGCTCCTACAACAGGTGAACACTCACTTGAAATAGAAGGTGGTCAAGACTACGCTTCATATAAAGTAGCTAAAACTACTAAAGACTTTAACTATGCTGTTGATACAACAGTACCAACAGTGACAATTGATAAAGCAGCACCAGACCGCGTTACATTAAAATTCTCTAAACCGGTTAAAGTGACAAACGCTGGTAATGTTTCGCTCTATCATACTGTTAATAATAGTGCTAGTTATGTAGGGACAGGTCTTACTGCCGTAAATCCAGTTAATGGTTTTGCTAGTACATTTACAGTGAATTTTGCAACTCCACTTCCAGAGGGTGCTTCGAAGTTATTCTTAAACACAAAAGAAAATGCCTTTGAAGATGCTTGGGGTAATGACGTTGCATCAACGGAATTATCAGCTAATATAGTTTTAGATAAAACTGCCCCTTCTGTTACAAAAGTAGATGCTTCAACTGACAAGAAATTTGTTATTACTTTCTCGGAAGAAGTAACTAAAGCAACAGCTGAATTAGCAGCAAATTATGCTTTAACGGATTCGGCTGGGAAAACTATATCACTTACTGGCGCTAATTTCGTTTACGACAATGCGAAAAAGACTGTAACTGTTACTTTGCCTACAAGCTTAAAACCAGGTTCTTACGCATTAGTAGTTAAAAATGTAGAAGATGTATCTTATGAAAAAAATAAATTAACTTCACAAACTATTGACGTTGCTATACCTGATTCAACAGCATGGGGTGTTCAAAGTGCAGTTAAAAGTGGAAATAATATCCGATTAACATTTAACGAAGCTATGAGCGCAGATGGATTAACAAATCTTTCTAATTATAGTTTGCGAAATAAGGACGTAATGGAGGATTACCCGGCTGGTACAACAATCGTTGTTATTAATAATTCAACCATTGAGATTCGGTTACCTGCTGGCAATACAGTTATCAATAATATCGATGGAGTACGTGTAAGTGGATCACTCAAAGATGCTGCAGGCAATGTATATAGCAATACCGATTTCATTTTAGCACCGGTTACTGCTGATTCTCTAGCCGAAACATCTCTTGTCGAAGGTTCTGCTATGACAGCTTCAAATAAAACTGTTAAGTTCCAATTAAACCAAGAACTACAAGGTTCATTGAATCCATCTATGTTTACTATAGCTGATCCAACACCTGAAGGAACATTTACATTTGGTGGAGCTTCCTATGAAAATAGCAATGGAAAAGCAACTGTAACTTTAACACTTGCAGCTAACAGTACAACATCTTCCTTTGCACCAAACCAACAATTAAAAGTTGTAGCTACAGCTGGTGCTTTAACGAATACATTTGGAACTCCAAACTCACCAATCACCATCCCAGTTAAAGATGGGATTGCTCCAAGTGTGGAGAAAGGTACTGACGGAAAATTATTAATAGCTAACAATACAGCAACTGGTGATGTTTCTGATTTCACTATTGATTTTGATGAAGCCTTGTCAGCATCTACTGCTCTATGGGCTAGTGATTTAGTTATTACAGATGCTGCAGGTAACAGATTGAAAGCTGGAGATCATTACACAGTAACCGCATCTGCAAACGATGATACCGCCACTGTTGCTTTGGTAAATAAATACGCAACTTACACTGGTGCTTTATCCGTTGCTACTGTAAAAACTCCAGAATATATCCGTGACGCAGCAGGTAATACTGCTAACGCATTTACTGCAACAAGTGTATCGATAGAATAATTTTCAAGTATTACATTCGAAAAAAATTCTGAGAATTATATTTTGTAGAGTCATTTGATTAAATAAATAATAGAAGGCCTTGTGGAAATAGATTTCTGCAAGGCTATTCTTTTCGTATATTATTGTGAGAGAGGGGGGTCTGTTAGTTGAAAATGTTAGAGGATACTTATAGAGTAGTAAATTAATTTGAAAAAGAAAATAGGATATATTTTACCAAAAAAATGCTGAAGCTAGAGCGATTCCAGCGATTGCACCTAGGGCGATTCCAAATCCAAATCCGGATTCTCCAAATCCGCCAAAAAATCCTAAGCCATAACCACCAAGGTTTTCCTCAGGTCGAATCCAGACCATATTTCTGCTAACTCTAGTAATTTCCCCTACGTGAACCCTACCATCATTACAAGTAATTCTCACTCGTTGACCATGAAACCTACAACATTGATTATATAAATCAGATTGATTCATTTTCTTCCTCCTTTCAAGACTACTTACAAACGTGTCTTTTTTAACATATGCAGTTAATAATATCGTGTAAGAGACAACCGTCTAGAGAATGAAAGTTGAAGATAATTTTAAGTTTTATAAAACTGGTAAGAATTCATAGCTTCATATGATATAAGATAATGAGAGGAAGAGGAGCAGTCAGTAAGAGGTTCTTTTTTATTATTTGAGATATATACCTCCGCTAAAGTGACATTTTTGTAGCAGTATTAACATTTCCCTACGATTTGCTACATTTAAATGCACGATAGCCGATGAAATCCTGGTTTTGAAGTATAAATTTGTTATGCTCCTCCCATAGCTCAAAGAGGTCCATATTAATGTTCTTCGATGGATTTATGTCATTAATTTCACTTTGAATAAGCGCAGGTGGAGTACTTATCATTTCAACTTGAGTTAATCCTGCTTGATGTAACCGCAATATCCATTCTTCTTTATCTAATATTTCATTGATGCCGTATAGACTACATGCTTTTTTTTGTTTTTCTTCTGAAAGATGCTGTTCAGCAGTCATTTCAATCATGATCAATTTCCCATCACTTTTTAAAACTCTAGAAAGTTCCTTTAACGTCCTTGAAATATCAGTAAAAATTATAACAGACTCGGCTATTATTAAGTCGAATGAATCATCTACAAAATCCAATTTTTGTACGTCACCTACCATTACCTTGACTGGTGACTCTATTTTTTCAAATCGTTGCCTAGCTTTTTCTACCATAATTGGATGATTATCAATCGCAGTCACTTGACAATTAATTCTTTCGGCTAAGAAAGCTGCAGTCTGCCCTGTCCCACAGCCTATTTCTAATACAGATTCATTTGGTTGAATGTTTTCAGCTTCCAATATAGATTTGGTTAGACTAAACCCTCCAGGATGTGCACCCCCAATTCCAAAATAAGCCAATAAATCTAAATAAGCATTAGACAATGAATTTCCCTCCTATTATTAATATAGCTATAGTATGCTAATTGCAGTTTTCATGACTTTTCTTGGTTGGACGAAACTTGGCATTCAAATAGCCACAATCACTTTCAACCTAGGAACTGCTTAAACAATAACTAAACCGCTTTTCACCAGCACTCCGCACAGAAAAATCCTTGTACAACAAACTAGATTTCTTCACCAATCTAAACGAAATAATATCACCCGGATAGCAGATTTGTTTTTATCCTTCCTTCACTTGATACTTCTTCATATAAATCGCCCAAATTAAATAAGCTACTAACTCTATAATGGAATTAAGTTGGATATTACTATTTCAAAATAAAGATATATAATTGAGGTATCAGTTGAAACGGATCAAAGATATTCTCTTTTTTAATTATTTCATTCCATTCGACAGACTCGAATTGTCTATTAGAACTTGGTAACCTAAACTAATACAATACAACTAAACAATATAGATACATAATTCTCCATTTACATTGCAACAACATCACAAAAAATACATTATTCTTACATAATATACAATTCCGTTATATAAGTTTACTTCTCCTAGGAAAGGTAATAATAAGAATAGTACACGGTACTATCACCATCGAATATAAAGAAAAGCGTAGAACCTATTACCCGCATTAGCGGTAAGATCAGTCGCACTTACTGATACAACTTTAGTAGCTGTTCAGGAGCTACTACTTTATGAGCTGCATCATATGGACGATCCAACGATTGTCTCAATAATTTAGTCCAGACATTTAAGTAAATGTCTGGACTTTTTTATATGTTTACAATTTAAAACTTTATAATTTTTACAATAATTTAGTAATCTACTAAAGCTAAAACTATTCATAGAAGAGACTCTCGTAAGCTGCAAAGTGAAGGACGGGGCGGCTTTTTCGTTAATTGTTCCTATGAATTTTAGGCGAATTCATTTAATTTTGCATTAGTTTTTATAGGAGTAAAGTATTAACAATCACTTAACATTAAACTAATTTTAGAATGGTAATCTTTATTTAGGGATTAATCTGAGCCCATGACTAGAGGAGGTCAGTAAATGAAGAAACATGCTAGTTCATATCAAAAATTATTCGGAGCAACATTAGCTACGGTGGTGGTAGCTGGAACGACTACAACAGCTGTACCAGTAATTACACAAGCCGATGAGGTGGGAGTTCCTTCCTTTTCGGATGTAAAGAATATTGAAAGTCATCATTTCTACGAGAGTGTTAGAAGTTTGGCTTCTAGAGGTATTGTAAAAGGATTTGGCGATGGTACTTTTAAACCTTTTCAATCAGTAACTCGGGGACAAATGGCTAGCGCTTTAGCTAAAACACTTGAGATGAATATAAAAAATGTGAAAAACCCAGGATTCAAAGATGTGAAGGTGACGGACGAATATTATGGACCAATTGCAGCACTTGTAGAAGCAGGGATTATCGATGGATATAACGACAAAACGTTTAAGCCGGGTGAACCACTTACACGTGCACAAATGTCTAAAATCATTAGTCTTGGTTTCAAACTAGAAGAAGAAAAGCTTACAAATACTCCATTTACTGATGTGAAAACGGGACACTGGTATACAGATTATGTCCAAGCATTGATCGCAAATAATATTACAACAGGAACTACTCCAACTACATTTGAGCCAAATGCTTACGTTACTAGAGGACAAATGGCTTCGTTTATTGTTCGCAGTGAATCCCCTGTACAAAAGACGGCAAAATTGATTGGAATAACAAATGAGACAGTTGAGTTATCGTCTGGAACATATGCATTGTCAGCGGACTTAAAGAAAATATTGAATGCTTCAAATTCGGCAGCTCTTTTAGGAGCGGCTTTGGAATATACAGTCAAAGAAGGTGTAATCGTTGGAATTGCCTCAATTGAACTTACAGCGGATGGCAATGAAACAAATAATGTAGTACTAGATGGACAAGGGTCTAAATTTGCAGGGACGGTACGTGTTAATGGTGACTATGTTTCATTGAAAAACTTAACGATTGAAGAAGATTTGGAAATAGGGAAAGAAGTAGAAAATAGTTTCAAAGCATTTGACATCAAGGTTTTAGGGAAAACTAATCTTACCGATAAAACCTCCATTAGCCGAGACAATAATGTATTTTCAACAGCTGCTGTAGAAGTGAAAGAACCAAGTTTTGTTTTCACGGACTCTAGCATCCAAACTGTTGAAGTGTCAAAGAGTAATAAAGTAATAATTGAAGTAAAAGGGAATTCAACAGCTCAAGGATTCACTCTTTTATCGAACGTCCATTTAAAGGCCGATAAAGGAATTACATTACCAAAAGTGAACATCAACAAAGGTGCGACGAACGTAACACTTGACGCATCAGTGGACAATCTTTCAGTGAATACGCCTAATGCATTGTCGATTAATGGAACAGCCAATATCAAAAATATCACTGTCGAATCTAAGACAGATCTAAAGCTTCAAACAACCGGAAAAATAGAAAAAGTGATTGTTGCGATTAAAGGTACTGCAATCACATTAGGTGCTGGAACAAAAGTCGATAGCTATGAACTACCAGAAGGAGTATCGGCAAAAGATGTTATTGCGAATTTCGATGAATCCAATAGCGGCGGTACTTCTAGTGGTGGAAACAACTCTGGAGACAATGGCAGCAATAACGGCGGAAACAATGGTGGAGGTAACGGCGGAGGTACAGATGAATACTTCCAACTTTCTTTAATGCATGTAAATGATATACATGCTAATACGGACAAAGCACCAAAACTTGTTACAGCAGTAAAAGAAGTACGAACAGCTAAACCAGATGCATTGTTATTAGATGCAGGGGATGTTTTCTCTGGAACGTTGTATTTTAATGAATTCCTAGGCCAAGCAGATTTAGAATTTATGAATTTGATGAAAGTCGACGCAATGACATTTGGTAACCATGAGTTTGACCTGGGTTCATCTCCTGAAGGTCATCAAGCATTGGTTGATTTCATTAAAGCAGCAGACTTCCTATTTGTATCATCAAACGTAGATTTTACAAAAGATGACAAATTTACAGGGCTGTTCAATACAAAAATTTCAACAAATCCAGAAAAAAGCAATATTTACACTGGGATTGTAAAAGAAGTAAACGGAGAAAAAGTTGGAATCTTTGGTCTAACAACTGCAGAAACGGCAGACATTGCAAGTCCAGGAAAAATTACATTCTCTAATTATATTGAAGATGCAGAGAAAATGGTTGCTGAATTTGAAGCAATGGGTGTTAACAAAATCGTTGCACTTACACATATTGGTTTTGACGATAATGCCGCTATGGACAATGACCAACAACTAGCTGCAAATGTCGAGGGAATTGACGTAATTGTAGGAGGACATAGTCATACTAAATTAGATGTTCCAGTCGTTGTAGACAAAGATGAAAATGGTGTAGCGAAGGATAAAACAATTATTGTACAAGCGTATCAGTATTCAGATTACCTAGGTACTTTAGATGTTGAATTTGACAAAAATGGTGTCGTAATAGGACATGCTGGCAAGCTAATCGAAACTAAAGGTAAAAAAGAAGATGCTGAGGCAGTAGCGCTTTTAAAACCATATAAGGAAAAAATCGAAGCTGTAAATAACAAAGAAATTGGAGTAACACTTGATAAGGCACTAGTAAATCCAAGAACATCTGATGAGGATTATGTACCTGGCACAAGTGTACGTGCGAGTGAAACGATTCTAGGGAACATAATTACGGATGGAATGCTAGCTAAAGCGAAAAAATATAACAACAAGGTGATCATGGCATTTCAAAATGGTGGAGGAATTCGTGCTGGTATTGGAGCCGGTCCAATCACTGTAGGTGAAGTAATTACAGTACTTCCATTTGGTAACACGCTAGCGACTATGGACGTTACGGGTGCAGAACTAAAAGAGGCATTTGAAATTAGTTTCAAAGAGTATCCAAAAGAAAGTGGCGGTTTCCTCCATGTATCTGGTGCGAAAGTAGAATTCGATTCTTCTAAACCTGCAGGAGAACGTGTAGTTTCAATCCATTATAAAAATGAAGATGGTACTGACACTAAAATTGAAGACGCTAAGACATACACAGTAGCAACAAACGCATTCACAGCTAAAGGTGGAGACGGCTATGACGTTCTTAAAAAAGCTTATGAAGAAGGTCGTGTAACAGACCTAGGGCTGTCAGATTGGGAAAACTTAAGTGAACATTTACAATCACTAGAAACTATCCCAACTAAAACTGAAGATCGTATTGTAGACATTGTAGGACAAGTTGTGGAACCAGATCCAATCACTGGATTCTATAACTCGAACCCTGAAAAGTTAGCAGTCTCTCAAATTGCTCGATATGATAGCGGTCAAGGAGAAACTGGAACAGAGATTTTAGCATATGATGCAAACTTGAAAAAAGCTTTCGTAACAAATGGGAAAGTTAAAGGTTTTGATATTGTATCATTCGAAAACTTGAAATCTGGTACATTAACAGGAATTACAGAAACTACAAGAGTTCTGTTATCAAGCTTTAATATTAAAGAGGTAAAGGATATTACTAGTATTGCTTCCCATCCAACTGAGGATTTAATCGCAATTTCTGCGGTAAATGATCCGAAAACAGATAATGGACATATCGTATTTGCTACAAAAGAAGGAAAATATGTGAATCATGTTGAAGTTGGTGCATTACCAGACATGGTAACATTCACTCCTGACGGGACAAAAGCAATTGTGGCAAATGAAGGGGAGCCAAACGATGACTATTCTGTAGATCCAGAAGGCTCCATTTCAATCATTGACTTAGCAACATTTACAGTAGATACACTAGCTTTTACAGAGGGTATGTTAGATGAGCATGTTCGTGTTAGTTCTAAAGGTACAATTTTAGAGCAACTAGAACCAGAATATGTAACTGTTTCTGCAGACAGTAAAACAGCTTATGTTTCATTACAAGAAAATAACGCAGTAGCAACAGTAGACCTTGTAAATAATAAGATTATAGATGTGAAGGGTCTTGGCGTGAAAGATCATTCCGTAGAAGGAAACGAACTAGATGCGCTTAAGGATGGAGTAGTAAAACTAGAGAAACAACCAATACTTTCCTTCTATATGCCAGATGCAATTGATACGTTTACCGTAGCTGATCAGACATATATTGTTACACCGAATGAAGGAGACGCTCGGGACTACGATGCGTACAGTGAAGAGAAAAAGTTATCAAAAATCGGTAAAGAGATTAAATTAAATGAAAAAAATTATGCTGGTTATACACAAGAAGAGCTAAATGATTTTGATTTAACTAAGCTAGTAGATTACAAAGTTACGACTGAAAATGGATTAAGCGCAGATGGAACTGTATACGAAGCGCTTTATGGATACGGTGGACGTAGCTTCTCTATATTTAATGCAGACACAATGGAGCTAGCATTTGATAGTGGAAGTGATTTTGAATCTATCATTGCAAACGACCCAAGATTAAAACAATACTTCAATGTAAGTAACGACAATGTGGATGTAGATGATCGCAGTAACAGTAAAGGTCCAGAACCGGAATCGGTAGTAACTGGTGAAATGAATGGGAAGACTTACGCATTTATCGCTTTAGAACGCATCAGCGGTATTATGGTTTATGATCTTGCTGATCCATCAAACCCAGAGTTTGTGACATTTATTACAAGTCGTGACTTCTCTGAAGATGTTGCAGGAGATGTAGCACCAGAAGGCTTAAGATTTATCCCAGCTTCTGAAAGCCCAACAGGTAACGCATTACTTGCAGCAACACACGAAATGTCAGGAACCGTAGCTGTTTATGAATTTGAAGGAACTGGAATTCCAGTAACACCAGTTGCTGCAGCTGATTTCTCCGATAACACGCATGAAGGTAATATTTCTGTTGACGTTACAGAAGTTACAAATCTTCAGAATGCAACAGTAAACGGTAACCTAATTTTAACAGGTACTAATAGTGGAACATTAACACTCACAAATGTAACTGTTACAGGTGATGTAGACTTCACTGGAGTTGACGGTGACATTAAGATTGAAGGTTTAGATGCAAAAGATGGAAATGTAGTACTATAACAATTTTGCGAAACCTTCTGCACCTGTGGGAGAAGGTTTCGCATTCTAAATAACAAACAAAAAAATCCCTAACTTAAAAGGAGAATTATTTAGATGAGTAAATGGAGTTGGAAAAAGCCGATTAATGCTTTTTTATCCGCTAGTTTAGTAGCAGGTTTAGTACTGCCAGCAATGCCATCAAATGCAGTAGCTGCTATGAATGCACCTGACTTAATTATTTCGGAGTATATTGAGGGTAGCAGCTTTAATAAAGCTATTGAACTTTATAATGGCACTGAAGCTGAAATTGATTTAAGTACTTACACACTAGAACTTTATTCAAATGGAAGTAAAGCAGAAACAGGTACACTGACTGCTACTAATAATTTATCTTTAAAAGGGACATTAGCTAGTGGTGAAACTTATGTTATACATCACAAAGATGCAAATGACGCTATAAAAAGTAAAGGGAATCTTGAAGATTCAAGTGTCATTAATTTTAATGGTAATGATCAAGTTACTCTATTAAAATCTGGATCAGTTATTGATTCAATAGGTCAAGTTGGATCAATAGAAAATGCTCTTGCAGATGTTTCATTAGTTAGAAATCCTAATGTAATAGCTGGTGATACAATTATTGACGATGCTTTTGACTGGTCTTCACAATGGACTGATTTAGGAAAAGATAATTTTACAAATATCGGTTCACACTCAATGGATAGCGGAGATACACCACCTGTAGAAACAAAAGTGAGTGATGTAAAAGCATCTACACCATCTTCAAGTGTTTCAGCCGGAACCGAAATCGAATTATCAACAAACACTGAAGGAGCAACAATTTACTATACAACTGATGGGACAGAACCATCTAGTTCAAGTATAGAATACACAAGCCCAATTATTATTAATGCAGATACAACCATTAAAGCAATTGCGATTAAGGATGGACTAGATAATAGTGATATAACATCACTTACTTATACAATACTTGCTGTCCAGTCAATCTCAGAAGCTCGTGAAGCTCTAAACGAAACAGTTCAAATCGAAGGGATTGTTACAACAGAAGCAGGACCATGGGGAAGTCAAGCATTCTATATGCAAGATGAAACTGCAGGAATGTACATTTACGCAGGTTCAGCTAGTGTTCAACCTGGAGACAAAATCAGTGTAACTGGGAAGGTAATCACCTATTCATCTGAAATAGAAATAGAACCAACGAATATTGAAGTAATTTCTTCAGACAATGAAATTCCAAACGCCCAAGTAGTAACTCCATCAGGTGTCAATGATGATACTCAAGGGGAGCTAGTAGCTTTAGAAAATATAGAAATCACAGATTTATCACAAAAAGATTATGGAACATTTGAATTCCAAGCACTAGCAGAAAATGGAGAAAAGGTTCTTGTTCGCCATGATAACCGCACAGGTGTGGATTACAGTGAATTCATTAAATATTTCAATGAAGGCGATAAAGTAAATTTAACAGGAATAGCAGCAGTTTTTAACAATGTGTTCCAATTTAAAACGTTAGGCCTTAAAAGTTTTGACCTTGTAAACAAGCCTGCCGTTTATGCATCCAAATATGCTGGAACTGTTCCAGTTAATACGCAAATTGAACTTGCATCTGGCTTAGATGGTGCTGAAATCTATTACACTATTGATGGTTCTGAACCAACAACAGCAAGCACGAAATATGTAGGGGCAATCACTCTTACGGAAACGACAACAATTAAAGCAATTGCAGTAACAAATGAAAAGACTAGTGACGCATTTAGCTTTACATACACAATTATTAAAGCAGAAGACGTAACTATCCGTGATATTCAAGGAAATGATCATAGATCACCTTATGTTGGAGCATCCGTGAAGAATATTACAGGTGTTGTAACACATAAAATTGATGGATCAAATTTTGTTATGCAAGACATCGAGAATGCTGACGCAGACATGACTACGTCAGAAGCGATTCAAATAAACAAATCATCTCACGGTGTAACAGTAGGGGATAAAGTAACAGTTGCAGGAACAGTAGAAGAAAATGGTTCCGGTACAAATCTTACAACTACTCGTATTAAAGCAACAACTGTAGCAGCAGATGGAACAGCAGCACTACCTGAACCATTAGTAGTTGGAGTAGATATTAATCCACCTAACAAAATTATTGATAACGATAAACTCACTTCATTCAATCCGTCAGAGGATGGAATTGATTTCTGGGAATCGGTAGAGTTTATGCGAGTTTCATTCCCAAATGCAAAAGTAATCGGAACACCATACAGTGGAGATATCCCAATCGTTGCTGAAAATACAACGAACAACGATTTCAATGTACTTGGTGGATTGAACATTGCAAAAGATGATTATAACCCAGAAAAAGTATTTTTAGATATTAATAATAACAACTATATTACAAACTCTGGTGACTATTTCACTGGCGATATTATCGGAGTAATTTCTTATGGAAATAGCAACTTCAAAGTATTAGCAGTAGAAAGCGAATTACCTGAAATTACTCGTTTAGAGCGAACAAAAGATGTAACAACAATCGAAACAAAAGAAGATCAACTAACAGTAGCTGCATACAATATAGAAAATTTCTCAACAAACACAAACAACACTCCAGATGAAAAAGTAGTGAAAATTGCTAAATCATTTGTGGATAACATGAAATCACCAGATATTATTACATTAGTAGAAGTACAAGATACAGATGGGGAAACAAATTCTGGTAACAGTGATGCTACTGGAAGCTATGAACGTCTTATTGCAGCAATCACTGCAAATGGGGGTCCAACATACAATTGGACAGATGTTGCACCAGTCGATAATACAAACGGCGGAGCACCAGGTGCTAATATCCGTGTAGGATACTTGTACAATCCTAAACGCGTTACTCTAGTAGAAGGAACTAAAGGAGCACCAACAGCAGCAAACTCGTGGGATGAAGAGGGTAGCTTAGTACTTAATCCGGGAGTAATAGAACCTGCTAATTTTACGGATACACGTAAACCAATTGCAGCTGAATTCGAATTTAAAGGAGAGAGAGTTGTCGTTATTGGAGCTCACTTAAATTCAAAAGGTGGAGACGAACCATTATTCGGTAAAAACCAACCTCCATACTTAGGTTCAGAAGCAGAACGTCTTGGACTAGCTACAACAATTAACGAATTTATCCAAGATGGGCTAGCGACAAATCCTAATTTAAACGTTGTCCTAGCTGGTGATATGAATGACTTCGAATTTACACCTGTTATGGATAAACTAAAAGGCGATCAATTAACAAATATGGTAGATTTAGTACCAGCAGAAGACCGTTTTTCTTACTTCTTCCAAGGGAACAACCAAGTACTAGACCATATTTTAGTATCAAACAATCTAGTAAATAACACAGTCGTAGATATGATTCATATCAATGCGAACTTTACGGAAGCACAAGGTCGCGCATCTGACCATGACCCAGTACTAGTACAAATTGATCTAGCAGCTGCAGAAGATGTAGCGTTAAAAACATACAATATTAAAAACCTTAAAACAAAAAAACTAACACTAAGCAAGCCAAGTGTATCTGTAACACTTGATGATCAATCAGTAATTACAGATGGTATTGTATTTACTGGAGCGAAATATGCTGAATTCCGTGGAGCAGGCTTTGCCAACACCACTGTGACATTAAAACCATCTGAAGCGAATGCAATCATCGACTTCAAAGGTACAAATGTCCAAAAAGTAATCATTGATGGCACGAACATAAAAGAGATCCGCGGTGCTGAAAATATTCAAGCAATTGAATACCTCGACGGAGCAAGTGAAAAAACAGTTTCATTCACAAATACAAAAGGGGAACCCATTGTGGTTCCTTCTTTAGACGATGAAGATATAGAACTAGAATCATATTACAAAGATGCATTAGGTAAAGAAGGGAAAGCATTAAAAACAGCATTACATGAAATTATCGATGACCATACGGAACTATCATATAGCCAAGTTTGGGAAGCTCTTCGAGAAACAGATGAGGACCCGGGTAATCCTAACAATGTAATCTTATTCTACTCTGGTCAGTCAAGAAGTAAAACACTTAATGGTGGTAATAATGGTGACTGGAACCGCGAACATACATGGGCAAAATCCCATGGTGATTTCGGAACAAGTAATGGACCAGGTACTGATATTCATCACCTTCGCCCAACTGATGTACAAGTAAATGGGTCTCGAGGGAATTTAGACTTTGATAACGGAGGAAGCAGAGTTATCAATTGTGCTCAATGTAAAGGCGACTCCGATTCATTTGAACCACCAAACTATGTAAAAGGCGACGTTGCAAGAATCCTCTTCTATATGGCAACACGTTATGAAGCGGGGGATAGAGTAGATTTAGAACTAAACGAAAAAGTTAATAATGGAAAAGATCCTTTCCATGGCAAACTATCCGTCCTACTACAATGGCATGAACAAGATCCAGTAGACGAATTCGAAAGAAACCGTAACAACGTCATCCAAGAGTGGCAAGGCAATCGAAACCCATTCATCGACCACCCCGAATTCGCTGAGCTTATTTGGTGAAGTACCATTGTTGCCAACACAAATTGGAAAAATGAAATTTGAAAAGCAACCAATTTTTTCCTTCTTTATGCCAAATGCCCCTTCAAGTTTCTTTAGCGCTAGTCGGGGCTAACATAAGGGGCTTTTCGCATCATTCCTTATCAGCTCGCTTAATAGCTGTTCTTGTGGTCCTTACAAGGTTTTTGGAGAATATTGAAGTTGGAAGTTTTAAAAAGGCTATTAAACTTTTCAGTGCTACTGGTGCTACCGTTGACTGGCACCCAAGGAGGAGATAAATGTTGATGAATTTTATGAAGAAAACCCTTACGATTTATTTAACTTTTCTTTTGCTATTTAGTTTAGTAACACCGATTAATACTCAATCTGCTATAGCTGCCGAATTGGAACCTGAAACACCAAGTGAAACACCAAATGAAACACCAAGTGAAACACCAAGTGAAACACCAAATGAAACACCAAGTGAAACACCAAATGAAACACCAAATGAAACACCAAATGAAACACCAAATGAAACACCAAATGAAACACCAAGTGAAATACCAAATGAAACACCAAGTGAAATACCAAGTGAAATACCAAGTGAAATACCAAGTGAATTAGAGCAACCGTATATTGTTTTAGAGGATTTTGAGACAAGTAATAATTGGAAAGCAACGGGATCTAAATATAATTCTATTGCAGCTGAAATTTCAAATGAGAAAGTACGATTTGGTGGACATGCACTGCAATTAGATTATGATTTCCTTAAACAACAAGGGACTTCAGGAGTATATGCAAGTCAAGATACAAGAATTGATGTCCCTGGACATCCAGAGAAAATTGGTATGTGGGTTTATGGTGATGGAAATAAGCAATGGTTAAGACAGCTAATGTATGATGCGAATGGACAGAGCTTCAATATCGATTTCACTGGTGACTATCCAAACGGCGTAACTTGGAAGGGGTGGAAGTACGTAGAGGCTACTATTCCTAACAACTGGGTAGCACCATTTCAAATAGACCAGGCTGTTCGATATATGGCTACAAAAGATGAGGCAAAAACAGCAGGAACCATTTATGTGGATAATATACAAGCTGTTTACGGTGAATTTGATGATGATGTAACGAATCCAGAGATAACTAATTTTTACCCTTCGGATATCTCTTCAACAAATAGACCCGAAATTAGTATTATAGCAGCAGATAACGAAGGTGGGTCAGGAATCGATTCCAATAAAATCTATATGAAGATTGATGGAAAAGATGTTGAACCAGCATTCAATGCAGAAACAGGCATTGTCTCTTATACACCTGCAACTCCATTAGTGGATGGATTACACCAAGTCTATGTAGAAGTTTTCGATATAGCAGGAAACCACAAATTTGATACATATAATCTCTCCATTTCTTCTGGTGGACCAGAATTTAAATGGGCAGGACCAGACGTTGCATTAGCCGGAGCAACTTTTGAAGTTCAACTAACTATGGATAATATTAATAGTTTAAGTGGTACAGAACTAAAATTCGCTTATGAACCATCTTTAATGACACTTCAAGATGGTGACCATACGATAGATGGACTTCAAGTAAAAATTCAAGACAAATTCAAAAGCACAGCAACCATTAATCATGCAAATGAATCAACAGGCGAAATTTCATTAAAATTTGAAGGATTAAATAATATCGAAACAAATGAAAATGAAGTTTTAGGGACAGTATCTTTCTCTTTAGGAAATAATGCAACTGGTATTGCAAACCTTGCCCTTACAGAAGGTAGCTTAACATTCACAGACTCATTAATTGGAACCTTACCTTTTTCTACAGTTCCATTTGAAGCAGTAATTTCTCAGCCATATTTACTAACGGTTGAAGGAAAATCAGTAGGAACAACAACTAAAATTACAGTAACAGATCTTGATGGAAATCCAGTTGAAGGTGCTAAAATAGCGATTACGAACGGAACAAAACTATTGAAAATAAAGAACGACACGACTATTTATAAAGGAGGAAGTGGAATACAGGGTGATCCATACGAAACTGTGAACGCAGGAACTTATATGCCCTTCACAAATCCACCTACTTCTAGTTTCGACTTTTATCGAGTTTATATTCCAAATGGACAAGTTCGTTATTACCATGTTCCTGGAGCGGATGCAGAAATAGTTGATTGGAACAGTTTATTTGATCTTACCGATGAAAATGGAGAAATTACTACCGATAACGTAACGCTTTCTCAAATACCTATAAGTATGCAAGCGGATAAAAATGGACAAGTGAGTCAAGTAGAAACATTTACGGTAGTACCTCAACTAGGAACACATACACCAGAAAATATTACATTAACATGGACACAAGATCCTAAAACGTCCCAGCATTTCACCTGGCGCACAGGAACAGCTTTTACTAACTCTATTGTAGAAGTAGTCGCTCAATCGGATGAAAAAGGCTTTGAGTCTACTGCAGTAATTCGTGCTGAAGGAAACCATGAATTTTATGCGGACAATAAAGGGGAAATGACAATTCATAAAACAAATGCAAGCGGATTAACTCCTGGAACTGATTATAAGTACCGTGTAGGGGATGGTACTGAGCAGGGGTGGAGTGAAATAGGTTCATTTATAACTGAATCGAATGAAGTAGAACCCTTTAACTTTTTATTTTTCACTGATACTCAATCACAAGATGCAGCAGGTTTTTCCATTTGGACAAAACTATACGAATTAGGTTTAGAAAAGTATCCAAATACAAAATTTGCGCTTCATAGTGGAGATATTGTGGAGGATGGAAGTGTTATGAGCCAGTGGGAGTTGTTTCTACAAGCTTCAAAAGGATTGTCATCAACAATTCCTGTCATGACAGTTTTAGGTAATCATGATGTATATGGAAATGGTGAATCAGTATACAAATCTTTATTCTCCTATCCACAAAATGGACCTAAAGGAAAGGAAGGATTTGTTTATTCCTTTGAATATAGTAACGCTAAATTTATCATGCTGAATTCCGAATTTGGCATTAAAGATATGGAAGAACAACAAGAATGGATTCGCCAAGAAGTAGAAACTTCAGATAAAGAATGGACTATCGCGGTGTTCCACCGACCAGCTTACAAAAGCAATCCACTAACAGGAGTTAACGCAACAGCAACAACATTTGCTCCATTGTTAGAGGAACTAGGTGTGGATGTCGTTTTAAACGGGCACGATCATTCTTATATGAGAACACACGCTATGAAACATGGACAAGTACAAGCAAATGGCGATGGAACTGTTTACGTAATTGGTGGTTCTGCTGGACCAAAATTCTATCCAGTAGAACATAATGATTATGTGGATGTTCAATTTGATACAGACACACAAGTCTTTACCTCAATTTCAATAGAAGGAAATATATTAAAAGGTGAAGTATATTCTATGGAGAATGAACTTGTGGACTCTTTTGAAATTGAAAAAACTGCAGAAGAAGTACCAGAAGGAATAACAGCAGAAAAAACATATAACATCAATGATCTTAAAACAAACAAATTAACACTAAGCAAGCCAAGTGTTTCTGTCACACTAGATGTGGAATCCATAATTTCAGACGGAATTGTATTTACTGGAGCGAAATATGCTGAATTCCTTGGAACAGGCTTTGCGAACACAACTGTGACATTAAAACCATCTGAAGCAAATGCAATCATCGACTTCAGAGGTACAAAAGTCCAAAAAGTAATCATAGATGGCACAAACGTAAAAGAAATTCGTGGTGCTGAAAATATTCAAGCAATTGAATACATCAACGGGGCAACAATAGATTCATTAACACTTACAAATACAAAAGGGGAACCCATTGTGGTTCCTTCTTTCTAGCTGAGCCGATTTGGCGAAGTGTCCCTGGGTTTCGCAAAAATTACACTGGTGATTGCTACTGTATCAACTCCGGCATATATCCATGTTGTAGACGCTAATACTGCTAACGCAATTTAAATAGAGTAATAGAAGGATGGAAAGTCTGTGGAGAGATCTCTACAGGGCTTTTCTTTTTTTATTTATATTACTGTGTACTCTTACTATTTCCTCTCAACATTTCATGGTGGTCTTCCAACCGAAATCCAAGATGCTTGTATGAAAGCTAACTCAGCTACAACAAGCTACAATTGCATTACAAATAAAAGGAAGCCAATCAATAGCTATTACCCACTGGCTTCCTTTTGTATTTTTATCTTTTTGTAGGATGTCATGAATGTTCCATAGACATTGTCAGCAAACACTTTTTTATAAGTTTTTAGTTTATTACACTCTTCCAAAATAAATTGAATGGTACGAAAGTATACCAAGGAAACTATCCAAAAGAAGAATACTGAATAGTCAAAAACTACCCGTTTGAGGGAGGCTGGATTGTTTTGCACTGTATATACTGAAGTTAGTTCCATTGCATGATGATCAAAACGAAAACGAAGTCTAAGGAGGCAGTGAATGACATAAAAAGAGGAGCTTAAATCTAGAAATGGATATCAAGCAAAACGTGGCATTATAATTCTATTATCTATCGCTTTTACAGGCTGAGAAACCAAGTATACCTTGAGGGATTTAGCCAAAGAATTCTCTAAAGTGGTGTAATAAACTACTTAGAACAAAATGCAACATTCGAAGTAAAAAAGCTTTCGGACTATGAAATGGTGCATGGAACCAAGTCTATCTTATACAAAAGCAAACTTCGAAACAAAGCTTGAAAGAGCAAATGAGTAATAACAAAACTAAACTAAAACTAATTGGAGGAAATTAAAAATGAGTATTAAACAAAAGCTAGCAATGGGTATCTTAACTGGTGGATTGGCTATTAGCATGATCGGTGGAGGAACTTATGCTTATTTCAATGATGTAGAAGTAAATAACAGCAGTTTTGCAGCAGGTACGTTGGATATTAATGTTGCAGGTAATGACGCAGCAAATGCCATTATTAATGTAAGCAATCTTAAACCAGGTGATGTAATGCTACGTAACTTTAAGCTAAATAACACTGGTACCCTAGATGTATCCAAAGTATTATTAACTTCAAAATACACTGTTTCCGATGCAAATGGCAACAATGCAAGCGCAGACTTTGGTGACCATATTAAGGTTAAATTCCTTACCAATAACGATAAAGAGTCACCGGTTATTTGGGAAACTACCTTAAGTGAATTGTCTAAAACAGACGTTGTAGATAGAAATCTATTAGGAGCTATATTTGGTGGGGAAAGGGACGGACTAAAAGCAGGTACATCTGATGATCTTACTGTATTGTTTGAATTTGTTGACAATAAAAAGGATCAAAATACCTTCCAAGGGGATTCTTTAAGTCTTGAATGGACATTTGATGCAAAACAGACTAATGGAACAGCAAAATAATACTATCATATAGTCTGGGAGGAGAGCCCTTCTCCTCCCTTATTTTATTTAACCAATCCGTCGGTGCCATTCCATATATATATTTCTGAACATATAAAATTATTTTGTGTTTTGAGGAATATACTTAAGGAAATTTCAAAATAAAAAATTAGAAAGGCGGAATCGGATTGAGAAGCAAGCGTAGACGCAGATATAAGAAAAGGAAATACGATCTTTTCCTGATTTCAAAAATTGCACTCATTTGTTACTTAGCCATCTTTGGCGTCGGTTATATGTCATCCGACACATCCGCATATTTCAGTAGCCAATCGGAGATCTCACAGACGATCACTGCCGGTATATGGGAGGTTCCGAAAGAGATTGTTAATGGATGTGGCGAGGAAGATACAATTGATGATGTATCGAACGAGGAAACTGAAGTTAACTTGGAAGATAAAGGTGAAACTTCTGAAGAAACCGGGATAGATCCATTACCCGGCGAGGATATCAATGGCGAACACGAAGGCAAAGATGGTAATCCTATAGAAGAAACAGAAAAAGATGAACTGTCAAACAGCGAAAATGAGATTGACTGTGAGGATATAGAAGACGCATCTAACGAAACAGATGAAACAGATGCTACAGAAGAGCTAGAATGCGAGGGCAAAGATGAAAACCTTGTAGAAGAAAATGAAGAAGATGCCACTACAAGTGAGGAAGTCAAGACCGAGTGTCCGAGTAAAGATGAAGAACCTAATAAAGAAAACGAAAAAGAAAAAGCACCAACGGACGTAGAAACTACTGAACCGATTATGGAGAAACAAGTTGAATTAAAAGATGGAGATATTGAAACCGAGAAAGAAAATGCGGATAAAACAGATGTGGTTGATAGCAAAGAGGAAGAACCTCAGAAAACTAACGATGAAAGTGCAAAACAACCGGACGACAAGGATGCATCTGTAATCGAATCGAAAGAAGAGAACCCAATAGAAAAAGATTCCGCAAAAGATGAAACTTCAGAAAGTAGTATCGACACTAAGAAAGACGATGAAATAACCGACGCCGTAAAATAAGTAAAAACATAAAGAAAGCGGAAGGTGATTTAAATGAGAACTAAACCGAAAACGAATACAAAAAAGACAATGATAATGAAGTGGATAAATAACATTGTCACCGGCATATTAATGATCTTACTAATCTGTGTAGCTACCGTAGTTGTTATATCTAAAGCCTCCGGCGGAGAACCAGAATTTTTTGGATACCAATTAAAAACCGTTCTGTCGGGATCCATGGAGCCGGGGATTCAAACAGGCTCCATCATCGCTGTCAAGTCTGCTGTAGTTAAAACTGGTTTCGAAAAAGACGATGTCATTACATTTCAAGCAGAAGAAGATATTTTAATTACACATAGAATAACAGAGGTAGTTAGAACTGGAGACTCCGTACTTTATCGGACAAAAGGCGATAACAACAATGCAGAGGATATGAATCCGGTTCTTGCCGAAAATGTGGTAGCGAAATACACCGGTTTCACAGTACCTTACGTCGGATACTTCATTAATTTTGCTGAGTCTAAAAATGGCGCATTGCTATTGTTGATACCTGGATTCATGTTGCTGATTTACTCCGCATTTACGATTTGGAAAGTGCTATCTATCATCGAATTGCGCCCGAAAAAGCAAGTGGATGTAGTAGGGGAAGATAGCGGGAAAAGTACTTCCTGAATTGGTTTATAGAATATGTAAGGAGGTATTACGATGACCAAATTATTTCGGTTATTCCCGTTTCTTCTATTAATTAGCGTGATCTGTTTTTATCCTATGACGAGTGTATTTGCAGATGATGGAAGCGGCACGGCTGAGAATGAACTAGACATCAGTCTATCCACAGAAGAGAATTTATTTGATATTAGCAACATGAAGC
Organism: Psychrobacillus sp. FSL K6-2836; assembly: GCF_038003085.1. Taxonomy (NCBI): domain Bacteria; kingdom Bacillati; phylum Bacillota; class Bacilli; order Caryophanales; family Bacillaceae; genus Psychrobacillus; species Psychrobacillus sp. FSL K6-2836. The sequence goes on along the minus strand of NZ_JBBOOM010000001.1, from coordinate 1,355,067 downwards.
CTGGTGATTGGGCGCCACGGACCGTTGCAGTACAGAATTCCGGAAGCAAAGATTTTGTCTACCAAATGCAGTTGCAAAATAGTGGAGATAACAAACTTTTCAATGAGCTCTTGCTGGAAATTAAAGCAGGTGATACAGAATTGTATCAAGGGAATTTAGCAGCATTTAATTCATTGCCAGAAAGAAAGCTTACAAGCGGCACTGAAGAAAACTTAGATATCACTATTCGTTTTCCAGAGCATCTTGGAAATGATTTTCAAGGACTTGAGTCTGCTTTCGTTTTCACCTTTACGGCGGAAGGAAAAGATAACACGACTGTTCAAGTCATGACAGCAGGACAGGTTGCCAGCGTAGGTCCAACACCAGGCGGATCTAACCTTCCTACCACTTCGTCAAATGTATTTATTCTAATATTAGCTGGTACTTTACTTGTGGCAGGTGGAATCGTGTTGATTTTCATCAGACATTACAGACGGATGAAGATAGCTCAATAGACCAATCAGTTATAGAGGGACTTTTGAAAAGCTGGCAATGCATGGCGTATCATGCATTGCCAGCTTTTTCGTTTTTCGTGAAGACTTTCGGTGAATACAAGATGGATAAAAACATCCTATATAACTTTTACAGTCGGATACCCGAAATTCTATTCCTCAGTCCTTGCAAAAAAGTGGAATAAATTCCCGTTCTGCAAGTAAATCTCCACTGAGCGCAAGTAACCTAATCAGAACAGCAAGTAAACACCACCATACAGCAAGTACCACACCATCATGAGCAAGTATCCACCAGGTGAACGCAAGTATCGTGTTGTGAGTAAAATAAACAATATGCACTCATTATATTAGTATTAGTTCTCTGTATTACCCAGGGAGATTTTCATAGGAAAGGATAGAGGATAATAAACCCCTAAACTAGAATATAATTATTTGTAGGATAGTTAGGAAAAGGGAGGAAGAGAATTGAAAAAAGCAATGAAGAAACTCAGCTTATTGTTTGTATTTGCACTTGTACTACAGCTAGTAGCCATTCCAGGACTTTCATTTGCAGCTGAAACGGATACAGAGGCGCCGACTTGGGTTACTCCGGTAAATTATTTAGCGCTTGGAGATTCGTTAGCTACTGGTGTTACTCCAGATAGTAAGCTGGGAAGCGGATATACAGATTTCATCGCAGAAGCTTTGCAATCTCAAAATGTTTTAAACTCATTCAACAAAGGTTTTAGTTTACCAGGTTATACGACCACGGATATTTTAAAGGATCTTCAAGCAAATGCAACCAAACCTGTTTTTGGAACTGGCAATCAAGGCGATACAGCTGAGCTGCATAAGTCTATCGCAGCTGCAGATATTATCACTATTAGTGCCGGAGCAAATGATGTACTACCATACTTTAAAGTAGATGCTGCTACTGGTGTTCCAACTGTGGATTTAGCAAAAATCATGGCTTCTATCCAACAAGTTGGCGTTAATTATAGCCAAATATTAAAAACTATCTATATGATTAATCCAGATGTTCAAGTATATGTAATGGGCTATTATAATCCATTCCCACAAATGGATGCGACGTACCAAACTCAGATTGCTCAGTTGATGGATGGGCTAAATGGAGCAATTAAAACTGGATTGACTGGAACAACTGCAGCCTTCATCCCAACTGCTGAAAAAATAGCAGAAAATTATGCAGCTAACCTACCAAATCCAAAGAATATCCATTTAAGTGAAGCAGGCTATAAGGTAGTTTCGGACTTATTTAATCAAAAACTAGTAGAGAACTATCCATGGGTTTCAAAGGATACGCTAACTGCAGTAGTCTCCAACAAAACAACTGCAACATTGACATGGAAGCCTGCTACCGATAATACAGGAGTAGCTGGTTACGCAATCTATAATGGGAAAGAAGTAGTAGGGCAAGTAACAGGGAATATACTCAAATATGAAATAGGAAATCTAGAAGAAAATAAAGCATATACGTTTACAGTTGTAGCTGTAGATGCTTCGGGCAATGCGAGTGTAGTTAACCCGACTGCTGCAATTACTACTGGAGTAACACCTGTAATTTTCCCAGATATCCAACAACACTGGGCAAAGGATTATATTACACAAGCCGTTGCTGCTGGAGTAGTAAAGGGTTATCCAGATGGTACATTTAAACCAGAACATAAAATTACACGTGCACAAGCAGCTTCAATTATCGTAAATGCATTAAAACTAAAAACAGATAAGACTGCACCATTCGAAGATATTGAAATTTACGCTGCAGAAACACAAGCAGAAATTGCAGCTGCTTATCAATATGGCATTATTAAAGGAAGCGACGGGAAGTTTCGTCCAACCGAATATATCACACGTGCGCAGCTGGCACTTATGCTGAAACGAACAGTGGAATCCGTTACAGGAAATCCATATACTGCAGCAACTCCAGCACCATTTTCGGATATTGCCCACTACGACGATGAAACAAAAGCTGCTATATCCATGCTAGCTACATTCAAAATTGTAAGTGGTTCGGGCGGCAAATTCATGCCAGAAGACACAGCAAAGCGCGGCCAAGCAGCTAAAATCCTAATCAATTCACTAACATATTTAAAATAAAATAGACTTACCAAAGCGGCTGATAGTTGACAATCAGCCGCTTCTTTTAGTTAAGGCTTTCCCTTTCAAGTGGTGTCTGCCACAAAAGCCAGGTCAACCACCACATAACCAGTACCAATCACCACATAAGACCAGGCAACCACCACATAACCAATCATATCCACCACATAACCCACAACACTTCCCAAAATAGAACCCCAATCCAACCTAAATTGTTATATACTAGGAGTAGGGGAAACTATTAACAGTATATATCGTCTAATTTATGCGGTAATGACCATTAAAAAGGGGGAAATTCATATATGAAAAAACAAAATAAGTTTCTAACGAGTTCTGTAGCTATATCTTTAGTAGCAACAGCTATTGCACCAACGGCTTTTGCAGCAAGTTTCTCAGATACAACCGGCAACACACATGAACAAGCGATTTTAGCATTGGTGGAAGCTGGTGTTATCACGGGCTATCCTGATGGTTCGTTCAAGCCAAATAAAACATTGATACGCTCCGACGTAGTGAAACTAATCGGCAAATACTTAGTGGCAGAAGGCTTTGTAGTACCGGACAACTATAAGACAAAATCACGTTTTTCAGATATAGCTTTAAATAAAGATAATGATGAACTTTTAAAATATGCAGCCTTGATCAAGGATAACGGAGTATTTTGGGGAACTGAAGATAAACTTTTAGCTCAACAAAAAATGACACGAGAAGATATGGCTATTGCTTTGGTTCGTCTGATGAATATCGGAGAAGATACTAACTTAGAAGATTATGTAGCAAAAGAAACATTTAAAGCTGATGTGAAAGATTTGGCGAACGCCAAAGAGACTGCACGTCCATATATCGCTGTACTTGATTATTTTGATATTACAAATCCTGCTTTAGATAAATTTAACCCTAAAAGCACAACTACTCGCGGTCAGTTTGCGACATTTCTTCAAAGAGTCATTGAATCAAAGCCTGTAGAAATAACAAAATTTGAGGCTACTGGCGCCTTTGCATTAACGGTAAATTTCAATAAAGTAGTAGATTCTTCTGCTAAAATTGCAGTTAAAAAAGGTACTACAGATGTAGCGATTACTAGTATGGAATTTTCAAAAGATAAAAAATCAGCGAAGATTTTATTATCTGATAGATTAACAGCAGGAACGTATGATATTTCTGTAACTGCAGCCCAAGAGACAAACCTATCGAAATCGACAACTGTAACGGATGAAATAGTGACTGCTATTAAGTTTCCAACGACTGCTGCAATCCCAAATGTTTCGGGAAATAAAGTACGTATTCCATATAAAGTAGAAAACCAATACGGAGAAGATATGACATCTCAAAGTCATAATTTAGTAGGAAACACAGATGTAACAGGAGCAGGTAGTGACATTACTGTAAAGCCAACTGAAGGTGTTATAGAAATCACGAAAGCTGCAGCATCCTCTAATTTTAAGCTAGGGGATAAAATTTCGGTTACTTTATTGGATACAAAGACTTCCATCTCAGAATCCAAAACCGTTCGCGTTTCTGAACTATCAAAAGTAGCTGAAGTGAGCATTAAAAATGTGTATAACGATTTGGATCCTAGTGCGACTCTAGATCCTGATGCAACATACGAAGACTTTCATTTAGTCTTAAAGGCAATCGATCAATATGGCCTTGAAGTGCCATTCCAGGATATCGCAAAAGACGTTACCGTTTCGATTTCAGATTCATCGATCGTTGATGTGAACAAAAGCGTAACCTTACCTACTTTTTCACAATTGATAATAGATGGCCAAAAACAGACTGTTCTTGAGCTAAAACAGCCGAAAACGAAGAAAACTGGTAAAGCAACTATTTCAATTACTTCAAAATCTACCGGGAAAACGGCTAAATTTGAAGTGGTAGTTGCAGAGGGTGTGAAAGCTGATACGATTTCACTCAATACTCCAAATCTAGTCGTTGCAGATGAGAAGACAGAAGTTCCTTTCCAAATACGAGGAATTGATGGCAATGAAATTACAAGCGCAGTAACTTTAAATAAGCCAAATGGCGTGACTGTAACAACAAATGATGCGAATGTTAAGGCAACGATTGAAAGCGATCCATTGACGGGCAAAGCAAAATTAGTATTAACCGATTCCTCAAAATCAACAAAAGATCGTCAAGTACTAATATCCGCTACAACAGCAACGAAAAGGTCAGAAACACTTCTCGTTACAGTTAAAGCGAAAGCAGAAGCAAAACAGATTGTAGCAACAAAAGACTTAGAAACAAATCTACTAGTTGGCGGGGCATTTACATTAAACAAAGAGTCAATTATTGTGCTAGATCAGTATGATAGAGAATTCAAATTGACTGATTCAAACCTAGCAACAGCTGAAACAACAGCAAACGCAGGTAAATACTTAGTTAAAGTAGATGCAATGGATGACAAAGTGAAAATTTCAACAAACAAAGTAATTTCAACTAAAAACGAAGTAACAGTAACGGGCAATAAAAAAGGTGCAGATGCGATCAAGCTGACTTTACAAAAAGTAGATGCAAAAGGTATCGCTCAGGTCATAGAATCTAGTGCATTTGACATGAATCTACGAGTAATCGATAAAGCAAGTATCGTTTCCTATGAAATGAAACCTATTGCACAAATTTACGATAACCCATCGAATCTATCAGTAGAAAACTATGCTACAGAATTGATTGTTTACGGAATCACATCAGATGGCAATAGACTAGTTGTACCAAAAGCAGAATATACCGTAATCACTGGGCATAATGATCTCATTTATAATGTATTAAACGGAAAACTATCCGTTCGAGGAACAAAAGATATTGTAGATAAAGAAGATAAAACTGTTCCAGTAAAAGTAATTGTAAATGCTGATCGTCAGCCAGTAACGCTCGACCAAGAGATTATCGTGACCAAGTCAGAGCCACTTGCAAGCAGCATTGAGCTCCAGCCAACCAATGGCCTGAAAATTGTTGACCAAGGCTTACAAGTACCAGCAACAACAGCAACCGTAAATATCGCTTCAGCCGATTTAAGAGCAGTATTGAAAATCACCGATCAATACGGAGAAGATATTTCCAAAACAGCAGCAAGCCGTATCAAACTAACAGCAACCAACCTAGTTAACGCAGACGCGGACAATACAGCACCAACAGTAACAGGCAATGGAACCAATACACTAACATTCAAAGATGTAGAAAAAGGCGACACATTCTACCTAACCTACATCGTAGACGGCAACATCTTAACAACACAAGTAATCGTAGGCCAATAAAACAAAAAGTCCTCTCACCTGAGAGGACTTTTTTGTGTGCTTGAAATATAGCCACCACATACCGACATCCATCAACCACACAACCGAGTAGCCACCCTATAAATTCAACTAACCACCATATAAATCTCTCCAGCTACCACATAAACCAGTTCAACCACCACACAAAAGAGAAGCTACCACATAAATTCAACTAACCACCACATAAACCAAGTTAACCACCACATAACCGCATCCAACCACCACACAAAAGAGAAGCCACCACATAAACCAGTTAAACTACCACATAAATTAAGCCAACCACCACATAAATCTCTCTAACTACCACATAAATCAGATCAACCACCACACAACCCAATCGAACCACCACATAACTCAAACAAAAAAAAGAAAAGCGAGCACAAACCGCTCACTTTCCCCAAAATCTCATATAGTTCTATTCAACACAGGAATCTTACCAATAACCCAACTAATAATTACAGAAATCACTAATAATATAAAGGTCTGCAACGGAATCCCTATAACTGGGTGGATGTATATGTCCAATCCTTCGTGAAAGTAAGGTCTTACCAAATCCAATATCACCGGATGCACCAAATAAATGCCGAAGCTTGTTGCAGAGATGAGTTTAATAACCTTACCGGTTTGAAAATCAGTATTTTTTTCACTCCAACGTGTGATGGCATATTTGATGAAAACAAACAATGCAATCGACATGGCGATGACTCCTGGACTGGAGTACGAAAAGGCGTAGCTAGAAAAGCCTCCTTGATCGTGTGCGAAAGAGTTTGTTCGTAAAATAGTGCCAATTCCACCAATGATACCTAGTAGATAAATAATGATTCGTGCTTTTAAAGGTTGTTCGAATTTAGAAAAGTAATAGCCCATTAAAAACATGCCGATAAACTCCGTTAATGGGAAATAAGTACTGACTTCATTGATAACGATAAACGAATAATAGCGGAATCCTCCATATACGACTATCCACAAAAGTACGAGGTATCCTACTAAAGTACGAGATGCATGATTCACAAATACATTAAAAATAGGAACTAATAAATAAATCCCGATCAAAGCGGCAAAATACCAAAGATGATAATACGTACCATTGTTCAGCATTTGAGAGATCATCTTTGTAATAGAAAGTTCAGCGCCGTAATGGAAGTGCCTCCATGCAAAGTAGAAAACAGACCAAAACAGGAAAGGGACAATAATCCTGTTTGCCCGTTTAGTAAAGAAATCGGTCAAGGATTCTTCTTTTCTACCTAATAGTAAAGCCCCACTTACCATTAAGAATAATGGAACACACCATCGAACTAGCGAGTTATAAATAATACTAGACTCCCAAACCCAAAAGTCGACTTTGTTGTACATTGTTGCATATGGTGCAGCTGTATGGATTACCAAAACACCAATAATTGCGATAGCCCTTACATAATCCATATAAAAAATGCGTTTCTTAGCCATTTAAATACTCCTTATCTTGCTCACAAAAAGAGATTAATGAGACACTAGTGATTTCACATATTTCTTCAAAATATCCTCTACACCTTGACGCAAATCTGGTCTTTCTAAAGCAAAAGCAATAGTCGTATCGATGAAACCAAGTTGTTCACCAATATCATAGCGTTTACCTTCAAAGTTATAGGCATACACTGGTTCACTTCTATTCAATCGCTCAATAGCATCGGTCAATTGAATTTCTCCACCAGCTCCTATTTTCTGGTCTTCTAATAGAGAGAAAATAGCTGGTGTTAAAATATATCTGCCGACAATTCCAAATTGGGAAGGTGCGTCCGCTTGTTTAGGCTTCTCCACAAATTGACGAACCCTCATCAAACGGTCGTCTGCATTGATCGGGTCTATAATACCGTATCGATGAACATCCTCTAAAGGCACTTTTTGCACACCGATAACACTACTTTGTACTTCATCAAAATGGTTGATCAGCTGGGCAAGACAAGGCACTTCACTGGACACGATATCATCTCCCAGTAACACTGCAAATGGTTCATCGCCTATAAATTTACGTGCACACCATATGGCATGTCCTAGCCCCAGCGGTTCTTTTTGACGAATATAATGGATATCCACAGTGGATGGAGCTTGTACTTTATTTAACAGGTCGAATTTTTCATGCTCCAACAAGTTTGCTTCTAGCTCATATGCGTTGTCAAAGTGATCCTCGATGGCGCGTTTATGCTTTCCCGTTACGATAATAATATCTTCAATACCTGATGCAATTGCTTCTTCTACTATATATTGAATGGTTGGCTTATCTACTATTGGAAGCATTTCTTTCGGCATCGCCTTTGTGGCAGGAAGGAACCGTGTGCCTAGACCTGCCGCTGGAATAATTGCTTTTTTTATAGTACCCATTGAATCCACGTCCTTTATTTATTTAACTTTATCACTATAATATCACCTTCGACTCGAACCGAAGCGGGATGCGGCCAAGTAGGCATGCCAGCAAACCATTCGGTCTCTTGAATAGTCTGTTTCTCCTCTGGACTCGCTAAGTGGAACGATTCACCAAACTCATTGGCAAATAAATACTGATAATGATAAGGCTGAGCAAGCATAGTTTCGCCAATAACACCCGTCATTGATGGAAGTCTATCGGGTATTGTCGAAGAGCCCAACTCAGATTTCAAATAATATGTTCCAAATATCGCAAGCTTCGTTACGTTTTCATAACCAGCAGTTTGTTCTATACGGTCCAACACTCGATTAGCGTAGGAAATGGATTTCTCATACTTCAGTGTCGTATTAAAATAAGAAATATTCGCGATTAGTCCAAAGTTAAACACGGTCAACCCAAGTACGATAACAGTAGCCCAAGCTACCCCTTGTCCAAATCCTTTTTCACGAACCATTCGATCGTAAAATAAAATCGGGAGCACATAAAAACTAACAAGTCCCATCACCATCAGCATGTGATATTCCACACCAGGCGAGACGAAATACATACAATAAGAAAGCACTGGCATCATAACGAAAATGCCAACAGCAAGTATAATATGCACAATTGGTCGTTTACGTAATGCCCATATAAAACCGGCAATAGTTACAACTACTAAGAAGACATTCAATACATCCAAGAAAGTCATTGCTGTATCTGCCTGGAAACCTCCAAAGAAAAAGGCCACCATGGAATTCTTTATAGCTACAAAAGCCGATGACAGGCTCAAGGATCCGGCCCCAATTTCACTTAAACCCTGATAATCGGAAATCTCTCCTGCAAAGTAGGTTTGATAGATTTTAAATGTAATTGCATAAAGAATCATACCGACACCAATCGTTAATACATAGCTAATCCACTTACTAAGAATTACTTTCATCTTTTTATTCCCATATAAAAGATCCTGTAACCATACTAACGCGATTAAAGTTAGTGCAAGTGGAAGATTGGCCTGATAAATTCCGACCGACAAATAGAAGATGAAAGCTCCTGCTATAAAGCCATATCTAAACTTCTGTGTCACTAGAATAGCTAGGGCAGCAAGTAAAAAGCCCATCATATACCCATCAGCAGTGAACATATAAGAAAACGTCGAAGCAATCGTTGGAAAGCTTACAACCAAACCAGCTGTTAACCAAATGGACAAGGTTTTCCGAAGCTTTAAAATCTCTACAATCAGCACGACTGTTACCGCTAAATATAGGATAGACAATACACCGATAACAAACGGCAGATCAAAATAGGAGCTAATTCCACTAAAGGGACCGAGGAAAAAACGCCCTAATTGAAATTTCAATTGCGTATTATGAATATTAATAAGTCCATCATGATTAGGTAAATAATTGACAAATGCGTATAGATGAATCAAAAAGCCAATAACAATACTGGCCATAAATGCAGACTTCCACTCTGGGCGAAGCCACTGCTTGAATTTCTCAAAAATTTGTTCTGGCATATATGTACTCCTTTTAATCATATTAATCCCTTCAAATTATAGCATAGCTACACAGTTGAAAAGTAGTCGAGTAGGGAAATGGACGTATTGAATGGAAATCAACAAGTTTTTGCACCTCAAGCAAATGCAACAAGCGCATCAGCTTCCAAAATACTTTACTTCCTATTAGAAACTTAATAAAAGTACCCGCCACACTTTCTATACGAGAGCGATCCACCTCTATATGAGAGAGATCGCCGCTCATACGAGAGCAATCTACTTCTATACGAGAGAGAATCTCCCGAACGAGAGAGTTTGCCACTCATACGAGAGAGCTCCGCCTCTATGCGAGAGAGGTCACCGCTCATACGAGAGAGATCTACTTCTATACGAGAGAGCCACCCCAGCATACGAAAGCCGAGACGTCGAGAGCCAGGAATTTCTGCGCAATTCAAAACTCAATGTTAACCTGCTAACTTTCACTAGTTACAATGTATAATAGAAGAAAGGCAAACGACTTGCAAAAGAAAGAGGTTTTATGATGAAATATATCATTACATTCATACTTGTCCTTTCATTCGGATGGATGACAGCTACACAGGAAGCTGCTGCAGAAACAAATCCACAGAAGATAGGAATTCTGTATCACGGACAAAGCGATACATATACAAAAATTAAAAAATGGAGTCTCACAAGTGATAAGGCAGATAAACTCTATCATCTGTACGAATCTCAGGGATTCCAAGTTTCTAAAATTACGGAAACGGAGTTAAAGAGTTTAAGTGAGTTACGTAAATATGATGCGATAGTATTCCCATATACGGTCATGATGAATGTAAAAGAGCGTGAAAACGTGAAATTATATATACAAGATGGTGGAGGAGCTATCTTCGCATTTGGAACTGCCCGTAACGAGTCCGCTCATATGGACACCGTCCTAAAAAATGATCGAACACCTCTTATCTACGACACATTGACCTGGATATGGGAATGGGATAATCTAACTGAAGTTTTTGCTTCCCGTTTTATAGATGATGTCCAGTTAACGAATTTTACAGTTAAAAATACTTCAAACAAACATCCTATTTTAACAAACACATATAAAGAACTTGGTAAAATCAGTCTATCCTTTACTAATACAAGACCAGCTGGGGATTGGGTTGAAGTAATTGAACCATGGAACAAAGCCATTTCACCACTACTAACATATACAAATTACTCAGCAACTGACAAACCTAATACTGTTAAAAAAGGATCAACAGGAGCTGCATATGCAGTAGAATATGGCAAAGGTAGAATGGTATATAGCGGATTTAAAATGTATGACCACATAACAGGTGGAAATTTAAAGAGCTGGGATAAGACAACCGGGGACCAGGATGGACAAGTATTCTTAAAACATTCCCTAAACTGGGTTACAGAGCCACATACAACCGAAGTAAAACGAACGTATAATGTCTCCCTTACGCAAAGTAATGTCTCAGCGTATCAAAGAGCAAATGATTTTGTTGTGTACAGTACAGTTACTGCCGAAAATAAAGGCAATGTTCCAGCACGGGGTACAGTCCATATCGAAGTTCTAGATTCGAATGAAAAAACAATCGCTACTAGCCAAAAAATATATATACCTGGACTATCTCCTGACAAATCTAGTTATAGAATACGCAATGAAAAGTTCCAGCTTTCATTGCCTAAAAAGCTAGCGAATGGAACGTATACAATTAGAGCAATATTCACAGAAGGTAGAAAGGATCAAACTGGTATTGCCGAGCAGATTCCCGTCGTAGCCTCAACTAAGACATTTAAGAAGACGTCTGCTTCCAACTATGCCATCATCGGAGAGGTGCCATTCTTTCCAGATGTCAGTAAGTCAAATGCAGCCTATCAAGATATGTTATCTCTTTATAAACTAGGAGTTATTAAAGGATCCAAAGGTAAATTCTATCCAACTGGAACACTCTCGCGTGTACAAGCAACGGAGATGATTTTACGATCACTAGGAATTAATGCATCAGCGTCAGCTACAATGAACGTCTCCGATATGAAAAAAGGAGACTATGGCTACGCAGTACTTGCAACCGGAATCCGATATGGCATAATTGAACCACAAAATGGAAAAATCAATGCCTTCCAACCGATGAAACGCGACGTCATGGCAAAAGCAATCGTAAATGGATTTAAGCTGCAAGGCATTACCGAACATAAATTTAAAGATATCAGCCCAACCCATCCATACTATAAAGAAATTAATACACTATATACCCGAGGAATCACGACTGGTTTCACGATAGATAATACGTATCGTCCAAATAACACCGTAACCAGACAACAATTCGCATCCTTTATCAACCGAGCACTACACTAACAAATAGGAAAAGAATCGATCTAATCGATTCTTTTTTTTATATGGATCCGCAGCTCTATACGAGAGCGATCCTCCTCTATACGAGAGCATCTCCTGAACGAGAGAGATACCCCAGCATACGAGAGTGATCCGCCTCTATCCGAGAGAACATTTCCTGAACGAGAGAGCTTGCCCCCCATACGAGAGAGATCACCACCTATACGAGAGCGATCCACCTCTATGCGAGAGAGCATCTCTTGAACGAGAGAGATAGCCCTTGATACGAGAGCAATCCACCTCTATACGAGAGAGCATGCCCCCCATACGAGAGACCACCCCACAAAATTCCCCATCCCCAGAACTCAACCAATTCAAGAAATGAAAATTAAATAGAATACCTGCAAAATCTCAACAACTCCTAGAAGTAGAAACGAAGAATCTATCTCACAAGTATTTTGGAATCTTTCTCTAATACCTAACATATAGTGGACGGTATAGGAAATTTGGCAGTCCCTCAATGCGACTATAGATTAATAGGAGGCTAGTTTATGAAAGAAAGAAGAAAGCTAAGAAAACGGACGTATAAAGCAGCGCTGGCAATGGCTTTAGCAACTGGATCACTAGTAACATTGTCACCACCTAATGCATTAGCAGCGGATGTGAATGAAAAATCCTTCTCCGATGTACAAGCATCTCAGCATTTCTATGAAGCTGTGAAGAATTTAACAGCCAGAGGAATAATTTCCGGTTATGAAGATGGCACGTTTAGACCGTCTGAAAACATTAGCAGAGCACATGCAGCCAAAATAATGGCGCTTGCTTTAGGATTAGATACAAAAAACGTAAAAAATCCTGGATTCAAAGATGTAAGCAAGAGCCATCCAAACTATGAGGCGATTGCTGCGCTTGTCGAGGCTGGCGTTTTAAAAGGCTATGAAAATAATACATTCAATCCTGATGGAAATTTAACTCGAGCTCAAATGGCTAAGATACTAGTAAAAGGTTTTAAGTTTGAAGAAGAGAAATATAGTAATTTACCATTTGATGATGTGAAAAACAATGAATGGCATGCGAATTATATTCAAACTTTATTTGCCAATAAAATCACAACCGGTAAGACGGCAAGCAAGTATGATCCAAATGCAAATATTACACGTGGACAAGCAGCTTCCTTTATTTACCGAACGGAACTTACCAAAAAACAAGAAGCAATTATAATACAAAACATATCTAATAATGCACTAACAGTCTCAGATGGAACATACGCAATACCTAAAAGCTTCGCTAACATCTTAAGTGAATCCAATTTAGCAATATTGAAAGGGTCACATATAAAATACACAGTGAAAGACAAGGGAATCGAAAATATTAGCGACATTGAAATGCAAGCGAGCGGTACGACTAACAATTACCTCGTTCTGGATGGAAAAGGCGATAAGTTTAACGGTGAACTTTCAACTAATGGCAATTTCATCACGATTAAAAACATAACATTAACATCACTCCAGATAAAACAGGGAACTACCTCAGTCACAGTAGACGCTATAGTTGAAAAACTTAAAGTCCATTCAAAAAATACAAAAGTCACACTCGGCACAAATGCTAAAATCGGCGATCTTCTTCTACCTACTGGAACAAAAGCAAAAGATATCATTTCAAACTATGACAAAGTAAAGGCAAATATCGCAAAGATTAATGGGGTTGCGAACCCGGATGCTAAACCAGTAACACCACCATCCACTGGCGGAGGTGGAAGTGGAGGCGGTAACACCACTCCACCAACAAAACCAGACGATAAAAACTTCGAATTATCCATCATGCATTTCAATGACACACATGCTCACTTGGATAATGCTGCAAAACGTGTGACAGCGGTAAATGAAGTACGTGCCACTAAACCGAACTCACTGCTATTGGATGCAGGGGATGTTTTCTCAGGAACACTCTATTTTAATGAATTTAAAGGACAGGCCGACTTAGAATTTATGAATTTAATGAAAGTCGATGCAATGACGTTTGGTAATCACGAGTTCGATCTTGGTTCATCTCCTGAAGGTCACAAGGCATTAGCAGATTTCATCAAAGCAGCAAACTTCCCATTTGTATCTGCAAACGTTGACTTCTCTAAAGACGAGCTGTTTACAGGTTTGTTCAATACGAAAATTGCAGAAAAACCTGAGAAAGCCAATATTTATTCAGGAATAGTTAAGGAAGTAAATGGAGAGAAAGTCGGGATCTTCGGTTTAACAACTGCCGAAACGAAAGACATTTCAAGCCCAGGAAATATTACCTTCTCTAACTATATTGACGATGCGAAAAAGATGGTCGCTGAGTTTGAAAAAATGGGCGTTAACAAAATCGTTGCCATCACACATATAGGCTATGATGACAATCCAGCAGTGGACAATGATATGGAACTTGCTAAAGCAGTCGAAGGCATCGATGTTATTGTCGGTGGACATAGTCATACACAACTAGACAAACCAGTTTTAGTAAGCAAAAATGCTCAGCCTACAATTATTGTGCAAGCTTACCAATACGCTGATTTCCTTGGAACATTGGATGTCACTTTCGACAAAAACGGAGTTATTGTTGGACATGCAGGAAAGTTAATAAAAGTTGCGGATAAAGCAGCAGACCCTGCAGCAGCGGAAATATTAAAGAAATACTCCGATAGAATTGCCGAAATATCTGACGAAGAAACTGGTGCAATTGCTGTAAATGCTTTAGAAAATCCACGTTCTAACGCAAATAGTAATGTGAGCGTTCGTAGCAACGAAACACCACTAGGAAATGTAATTACAGATGGCATGCTTAGTAAAGCAAAAGTGTACAACAAAAATGTAGTTATGGCATTCCAAAATGGTGGAGGGATTAGATCAGCGATTGATCAGGGACCTATTACAGTAGGTGAAGTAATTACGGTGCTTCCATTCGGAAATACATTAGCAACGATGGAATTAACAGGAGCAGAAATAAAAGCAACATTTGAAATTAGCTTCAAAGAACTTCCACGTGAAAATGGAGGATTCCTTCATGTATCAGGTGCAAAAGTAAAGTATGATTCGTCTAAGCCGGTTGGACAACGTGTTGTATCCATTGCTTATAAAAATGCAGAAGGTGACTACACTGAAATCCAAGATGCTGAGAAGTATACCATTGCTACAAACGCTTTCACTGCTAAAGGCGGAGATGGATATACGGTATTAGCAAAAGCCTACGCAGAAGGTAGAGTAACGGATCTAGGTCTATCCGATTGGGAAAATTTCCGTGACCACCTTGTAAGTCTAGTCAACGTTGATCCAATAGTTGAAGGACGCATTGTCGACGTGAAAGATGAAGACCCAAACAATGAATACCCTGGTGGAGATATTGATGAGGATGATTTCTCAGGCACTATTGAAGCACCAAAAGTCTACAATGGCGACGTGACTATAACGGTTGCAGATATTGCAAGTCTAGGTAATGCAGTGATAAAAGGAAATTTAACAATAAAAGGAACATCAACTGAAAGTCTGTCATTCGTTAATATAACAGTGGAAGGCAATCTAGACCTTTCAGAAATAAATTCGAAAAATATATCTTTCGACGGCGTCACAGTTTCTGGTGATACGATATTTTAATCGTATTAATACTCAACTTAACTTCTATGAAAATTGCTAAAATACAAAGGAGAATTATGTAGATGAGAAAAAGGAAATGGAAAAGGCAAATAAATACCTTCTTATCCGCAAGTTTAGTAGCAGGAATCGTTGCTCCCGCATTACCACCAGTTGCAGTGGCAGCTACGAATGCATCCGATTTGATAATTTCAGAGTATATAGAAGGTAGCAGTTTTAATAAGGCAATTGAGATTTACAACGGAACAGGGGCTACAGTGGATTTAAGCGCTTATTCACTAGAACTTCATACAAATGGAGCAGCTGCATCAGCCAATAAAGTCTCGTTAACCGGTACTTTAGCTAATAATGATACGTATGTTTTATATCATAATGATGCAAATGCAGATATTCAAAGTAAGGGAGACCAGGCAAACAATACCGTCATTAATTTCAATGGAAATGACCCTGTCGTATTAAAAAAATCAGGTACAATCATTGATTCCCTTGGGCAAGTTGGTTCGTCTGCAGACTATGGAAAAGATGTAACACTTGTCCGAAACAGTAATATTGTTGCTGGAGACACAATTATCGATGACGCCTTTAATCCAGCAGAATGGACGACATTACCAAAAGACGATTCTTCAAACTTAGGCTCTCATACAATGGACATTGGTAACCCTGATCCTGGAGAAACTCAGGTAGAAGCTGTAACAGTTTCAATACCATCATCGTCTGTTCCTGTAGGCACGAAAGTTTCATTAGCTACTAACACGGAAGAAGCTTCCATCTACTATACGACAGATGGAACTGATCCATCTGATTCAAGTATGAGATATGAAAATCCAATTGTTATCGACCAAGACATGACGATAAAAGCAATTGCAATAAAAGAGGGCTTTGTAAACAGTCAAATTTCTACATTCTCTTATACAGTGATTAGTGAAACTGGGGCGTTGTCCATTGCAGAAGCACGCAATACAGCTCTTGGTCAAACCGTTACTGTTAAAGGGATAGTAGCTGCAAACTTGAAAAATACAATTTCAGTTCAAGATGCAACTGGCGGTATTGCAATACGTCCGACAAGTTTAGCTGCAACTGTAGGTGATGAGGTAACACTTACTGGTAAATTAGCAGATTTCCGTGGTCTTCTTCAACTAGACGGTGCAACGATTGTTGAGAAGTCTGAAAATGTAGGAGCTCCAACTCCTAAGGTTGTTACAGGAGCAGAAGTAAATGAAAACAATGAATCACTTCTTGTTCAAGCAAAACAAATTACCTTAACTTCAGTAAATGCTGGAAACTATACAGCAACAGATGGTACTACAGAGTTCATCGTTCGTGATGAGAACAACTCATTAGGTTTAATAGTAGGGAATACGTACGAATCCGTTACTGGTATTGTTCAACAGTTTGATGCAGCTTATCAAATTATCCCGCGCTTTGTTTCAGATATTGTGGCGGATAGCTCCATCATACAGCCTGTTACAGCCAACCCGGGAAGTGGAACTTTTGTTGGAAGCACAACAGTAACATTATCCACATCTACGGCAAATTCGGAGATTTTTTACACAGTGGATGGAAAAGATCCAATTGAATTTGGTGCAAAATATGAATCTCCAATTACTATCACAAAAAATTCAACACTTAAAGCAGTCGTAAAAACAGAAGATGGTACTTTTAGTGAAGTAAAATCATTCGATTATACAATTACGGACAGTCTTCAAATTCATGATATCCAAGGGGCAGGACACTTCACTTCTTTTGACAATAAAACAGTCGAAGGCATTCAAGGAGTAGTTACTTACTCATTCTTATTAAATGGTGCAACCTACTATCATATCCAAACACCGGATGAGCTAGCGGATACAAATCCTAATACTTCTGAAGCCATTGTACTATACAGCGGAACAAACACATGGCCGATCAAAGTAGGAGATTTAGTATCAGTCACTGGTAAAGTAAGTGAATATGCATACGATGGGTATGCTGATCGTCAAACAACAGATTTGAAAACAACTCAAATCAATGTTCGAAATGACCAAGGTGGAAAAGTGGAAGTCATTAAAAGTGGCGTAGCTTTACCAGCTCCAATCTTAATCGATGAATCCAAAATGTCTCTAACTATAATTGATAGCGACAATCTTACAGTTTTCAATCCAACTGTGGACGCAATCGATTTTTGGGAAAGTATCGAAGGAATGCGCGTGCAAGTTGGGAATGTAAAAGCGGTGGCACCTCAAGAGCATGGCGACTTGATTACCGTTTTGGAAAACGCTCCAACAAACTCCCTTCATGGCGGAGTTTTATATGAAAAGGACAATCAAAATCCAAATCGCGTGCAATTCCGATTAGAACCAAATGGACCTGGTCGTGATTTTGAAGTAGCAACTGGCGACAAATTTACAGGGCCGATTACTGGAGTGGTAGGCTATTCATTCCAAAACTTTAAAATCTATGTCGCTTTAAATGACATGAAAGCTGCTCATACAAAAGGAACTGCAACACCTGAAAAAACAACAATTGTGAAAGAAGAGGATAAATTAACAATTGCTTCTTATAACTTAGAAAACTTCTCGAATAACAAAACATCCACTACGGACGACAAAGCACGTAAATTAGCAAGAGCAATTGCTACGGATATGCAGAGTCCTGATATTGTAGGTGTCACAGAAGTACAAGATAATAACGGAGAAAGCTCTGGAGACTCAAAGGCAGATCAAAGCTATGCAAGACTTATTGCTGCGATTAAGAATGCTGGAGGAGCAGACTACGAATACGTGAATATTGACCCAGTAAATAACCAAGATGGCGGTGCACCAAATGCAAATATCCGTGTTGGATTCCTATACAATCCAGACCGAGTAAAATTGACAGAAGGTATTGATGCAGGAACTGCGACTACTGCGGTTGGTTACAAAGATGGAAAGCTAACGCTTAACCCAGGCCGTATCGATCCAACAAATAACGCATTTGATAGTAGCCGTAAACCATTAGCTGCACAATTTGACTTTAAAGGTGAAAGTGTCGTCGTCATTGCGAATCATTGGAATTCCAAATCTGGTGATACACCATTATTCGGATCCATTCAACCACCAAAATACGACAGTGAAATCCAACGTAAAAAAATTGCAAAAATCGTTTCTGACTTTGTTGTAGATATTAAAACGAAAAATCCAGAAGCAAATGTTGTATCCCTAGGTGACTTTAACGATTATCAATTTGCCGATGCCCTTTTAATTCACGAAGGTGATCATATGACAAACATGATTAACAAAGTGGAAACGTCAGATCGATACACATACCTATACCAAGGAAACTCGCAAGTACTAGATCATATTTTAGTCACTAAAAACTTAGAAAATAAAACGAAAATCGACATTCTTCATATTAATGCAGACTTTACCGATATGGCAGGACGTGCTAGTGACCACGATCCAGTAATGGTCCAAATTGATCTATTTGGAGAAGATGTTGTTACACCGATTACAGCTGAAAAAATATACAACATCAAAAATCTTCAAACAAAGAAACTAACTATCGGTAAACCTAGCGTTTCCATCACACTTGACGATGCATCAGAAATCACAGAAGGCATTCAGTTAACGAGTGCTTATGCAGAATTCCATGGAGAAGGCTTTGCAGAGCAAACTGTAACGATTAAACCAGACCAAGCTGATGCAATTATGGATTTCAAAGGCACAAATGTTAAAAAAGTAATCATTGATGGGCCAAACGTAAAAGAAATAAGAGGCGCTGAAAATATTCAAGAATTTGAATTTATTAATGGTGCAGATAGCAAAAACATTAAAATTACAAATTCAAAAGGGGAACCCATTGTGGTTCCTTCTTTACCTGGTGAAAACCAAGCACCAGTGGTAAAAAAAAATATTCCTAACCAATCTGTTAAAACTGGAGATTCCATTTCGATCTTATTGACAGATCATTTCACAGACCCAGAAAACCAAGCTCTAACCTTTACTTCCACATTAGGAACGATAGAAGGCGCTACATTAAAACTAACGCTACCAGAAGGAAGCTATATTGTAGGAGTTACTGCTTCAGATGGTGAGAAAAGTGTAACAACAAGCTTCAGTGTCCTTGTAACTTCCGCTAGCTCACCTACTGATGACTATTACAAAGATGCTATTGGTAAAGAAGGCCTAGCGTTAAAGACTGCATTACATGAAATAATTGACGACCATACCGAACTTTCGTATTCACAAGTATGGGATGCGCTTAAAGAGACAGATGAAGATCCAAATAATAAAAATAATGTTATCCTTTTCTACTCTGGAAAATCTCGTTCTAAAAGCAGTAACGGAGGCAATGTAGGGGATTGGAACCGTGAGCACACATGGGCAAAATCCCATGGAAACTTCGGTACAAGTAAAGGACCAGGGACTGATGTCCACCATCTTAGACCTACAGACGTTCAAGTGAATAGCTCAAGAGGAAACTTAGATTTTGATAACGGTGGTAGTCCGATAAACAATTGCGACGAATGTAAACGAGCTTCTAACTCCTTTGAGCCACCAAATCGGGTCAAAGGCGATGTAGCACGTATCCTCTTCTACATGGCAACACGCTATGAAAAAGGCGATAAAGTAGACTTAGAACTAAACGAAAAACTCGGCAATGGAAGCGCACCCTACCACGGAAAGCTTTCAACCCTACTAAAATGGCACGAGCAAGACCCAGTCGATGAATTCGAACGCAATCGCAATAACATCATTCAAAAATGGCAAGGAAACCGCAACCCATTCATCGACCACCCAGAATGGGTAACATCAATCTGGAACTAAATGAAAAAATGTAACAGGAGCTTGATTCCTGTTACATTTTTTTGTTAATAAAACTATTGAAACCTATGGGTTATAGATTAAAAGTACATAACTTCTCTTATATATGACAAATTCTTTCAACAAGAAGTTTAATTATATTCTTTTTGTTTCAAGATATAGCAAGCTTCATAGTAAGGTGTTGATAGTATAGTCCTCTAAAATTGTAATATATTTGTAATATAATAAATTCGTTTTTAACATTTGAAATAATCTCATAATATGGTAAATTCATTATTGACACACTATTTGAATTATTTTGTCTCTTTAGTAGTGTAATAAATTTATAGGGGGAAATAATTTGTTGAAATTGAAAAGAACATTGCTAATGACAACTATTTTTATGTTGTCATTTAGTCCTGCTGCATTCGGTATGACAGGTTCTGGTTCTAGTATAGCGAGTAAGTCAAACTTACCTTCGTTAGAACTACAAAAACCTGAACTGAATCTACCAGAGAGATTAGTAAATCCGGAAAACCCGGATGAAACAGTACGAATTATCGTTGAGCTTGAACAAGCACCAACGATTGAAAAAGCTACAGAAAAAGGAGTTCTTTATAAACAATTAGACTCATCAGAACGTGAAAGTTTAGAAGCAACTGTTACAGATGAACAAATAGATGTACAAGATTCTATCACAGATACTGCACCTTCTATAGAATACTTGGAAAACTTCACAACAGTATTCAATGGATTTTCAGCTGAAGTAGAAGCGAAATATGTCGATGAAATAGCAGACACTGCGGGTGTTAAAGCTGTCTATGAATCTACTGAATATGCACGTCCAACTGAAAAACCTGAAATGGTTTATTCGAAGGAATTGGTACAAGCTCATGAAGCTTGGAACGAATATGGGAAAAAAGGGATAGGCATGGTAGTTGGTATCATTGATACTGGAATTGATCCTCACCATAAGGATATGGTATTAACAGAAGATTCCACTGGTGATATTACTGAGTCAGAAGTTAATGCCCTATTAGCAGATGGTTCAATTGAAAATGGTAAGTATTTCACGCCTAAAGTTCCATTTGGTTGGAATTACATGGATGGAAACAATGAAATATTAGATCTTGGACCAGATGCATCTATGCATGGTATGCATGTTGCTGGAACTGTTGGTGCAAATGGTAATGAAGCAAATGGAGGTATTCAAGGTGTTGCACCGGAAGCACAGCTTTTAGCATTAAAGGTTTTCGGTAACGATCCAGGTTTTGCTTCGACATATGGTGATATTTATGTGAAAGCAATTGATGACTCTCTAAAATTAGGTGTAGATGTTATCAATATGTCACTAGGCTCAACAGCAGGATATGTTGATGCAAACAATCCAGAACAACAAGCAGTAAAAAGAGCAACAGAAAATGGGGTGCTTGTATCAATCTCTGCAGGTAACTCAGCTCTATACGGGGATGGATATTTCTATCCATACGCTGAAAACCAAGATTATGGTTTAACGGGAGCACCAAGTGTTTCATACGATTCATTAGGAGTAGCGTCATTAGAAAATAGTATGTTAACAGCGTATAGCTTCACAATTGATCTAGAAGGTGAAGATGGTGGTCGTGCTCTATATTTATTGGCGAATAATGCGGATCCTTTGAATGTATTTAATGGTCCAATAGAAATAGTAGATGCTGGATTTGGTACGGTAGAAGAGTTTAAAGATAAAAACTTTGAAGGGAAAATTGCCCTAATTTCTCGTGGTAGTATATCATTTGTTGAAAAAGGGCTAGCTGCTCAAGCGGCAGGTGCTGCTGGGGTTATTGTATATAATAATACGGCAGGTACTATTAATATGGCTTCTGATCCTGCTATCCAGATTCCTTTTATGTCTATACTTCAACAGGATGGACTAGCTATGAAAGCGGCGTATGATGCAAATAAAACTGTAACAATTTCATATGATGGACAGTTCGCAAATACTCAAAATCCCGAAGATGGATCTATGAGTGCATTTTCATCATGGGGACCAACACCAAATCTTGATTTTAAACCTGAAATTACTGCACCAGGTGGAAATATATTCTCCACATTAAACGATGATAAATACGGTTTAATGAGTGGAACTTCTATGGCAGCACCACACGTTTCAGGAGGAGCAGCACTAATTTTAGAACGAGTAGATGGTGATTTTGGAGTAACTGGCAGTGAACGCGTTCGATTAGCTAAAAACTTGTTGATGAATACAGCGAAACCTGTTGTATTTGATGAATATGAAAACGGAACAATTGAATATGTTTCTCCGAGACGACAAGGTTCTGGACTTATGCAACTTGCGAACGCACTGAACACGGATGTAGTTGTAACCGAAACAACAACTGGAGAAGCTAAAGTTGCCCTAAAAGAAATTAAGGATAATAAATTCACATTTACATTAAAGGCTAAAAACTTCTCTGATGAGGAGAAAACATACAATGTAAATACACAAGTTCAAATGGACGTACCTGCTCCTGCAGGAGGAGGTTTATTTGTAAACGATCCTAATAATGATGGTCAGTTTGTTTTGAAAGAAGAGGAAGAGGTAGAGATTATAGCCCCAGAAAGTGTAACTATTCCGGCTAATGGTACAGCTGACATTTCTGTTTCAGTTGACGTTACATTTATGGCTGAAATGTTTAATTCGATTTATACGAACGGGTTCTTCGTGGATGGTTTCGTAACACTTACTGATTCAGAAGAAGATGTAACAGGAAACGTTCCACTTACAGTACCATTCTTTGGATTTAACGGTGAATGGGATGATGCACCTATCTTTGATTACTTTGCTTGGGATCCAATGACTTATTGGGGTTACTCTGCACTAGCAGATGAGCAAGGGAATTTCATTGATGGTGGTGGGGATTTTGATACTTCCCGATTTGGATTCTCTCCAAACGGTGACGGAGTACGAGACAAAGCAATTCCCGTATTCTCTCTATTCCGTAACGCAAAAGGATTTAAAGTTGAAGTATTAGATAGCGGAGGAAATAAGCTACGCACTATTAAAACTTCAAAAGATTTAACAAAGCATTATATATCTAGCGCTACTACTAATCCCTTCACATATAATACGAGCTACGGTTGGGATGGGAAAATAAATAACAAGGCTGCTGCTGATGGGGATTACTTTATCCAACTAAGTGGTGTCATTGACTTTGAAGGGGCTGAATGGCAATCAATTCAATTCCCAGTGAAAGTTGATACAGTAGCACCAACAGCTGAAGTAACTTTTGTAGAAGAAACAAACACAGTTTCAATTGCTAACTTTATAGATAACGAAGTAGGCACAGGAGCGGATTATTGGCAAGTTTTAGTTAATGGAGAAGTTGTAGCAGATGAACTATCTGTCGATGATAGCGAAATACTGATAGATTCCATAACTAACAAAGATATTGGAACAGTAAGAGTTTGGGATGCTGCCGGAAACTTTACAGATATTCCTTTCCAAGTTGATAGTGAAGAAGAAACAGAACATCCAGTAATCTTTATCGACACTCCTGAATTCTTTGATGCTTTCGATAACAATGAAATAGTAGTAACTGGACGTGTAGATGACGCTTCAAAAATCCTTTCTGTAACAGTTAACGGGGAAGAAGCGGAGTTTGATGGAGTTAACTTTACGCATACTTTAACATTAGAAGATGGAGTACAAGATATTTCAGTAGCTGCAGTAGATGAGTTCCAAAACCCAATGCAGATTACACGTAAAATCTTTGTAGACACACAAGTACCAAGAGTACAAGTTAAAAATAATTATCCGAAAAATACCAAATCGGAAACAGTAAAAGTAAATGTTACAGTAGAAGATAATTTTGATGAAATTAGTCTATATGTGAATGGTGATGAGAGATTTGCTCAAGCACTTTCTGAACCTTACAAAATGGATGGCTTTAGTAAGGAAATTGAAGTAGATCTTGCCCTTGTTGATGGCAACAACGAATTTACATTTGAAGTAGAAGATTTAGTCGGTCATAAAACAACTGAAACTATTACGATTAACAAGTCTGATGTTGTAGTAGAAGAACCAGGAAACGGTGGAAGCAATCCAGGTAATCCTGGAGGTGGAAACCCAGGCACATCTAATCCTGGTAATGGTGGTGGTACACCACCTACAACAGCACCAGCAGATCCTGGTAATGTAGTAGTGGACGACAAAAAAGTGGACGAGCAAGTAAAAGATACGAAGACTACTAGTGTGGAAGTAACTGTTCCTGCGCCTACAGCAGATAAGCCAAAAGTTAAGGCAGAAGTTTCTGCAATAGCTTTGAAGGCAATTGCAGACTCAGGTAAGTCTTTCTCGCTTAAAGCTGGAGAAACAAGTTTAACTGTACCAACTGAAGTATTAAAAGAAATCTCTAAAAATGGTAACGGCAAAACAAACTTCGCTATCAACCTAGACAAAGATGCAAAAGTTCCTGGTAACGGAACAACTGTATCATCTGTATATGATTTCGAAATCACGGTAGAAAAAGATGGTAAAACATCTACAGTATCTACATTCTCGAAACCTATTGAGGTTTCATTGCCTGTGAATGCATCTGCAGTAAAAAATGCAGATAAAGTTGCGGCATACTATGTGAATGAAACAACGAATACTTTAGAGTACGTAGGCAGTAAATACGCAAATGGAAAAGTGACATTCAAAACAAATCACTTCTCGAAATTTGTAGTAGTAGAAAACAATAAAACATTTAAAGATCTAGAAAACTCATGGGCAATAGACTATATTGAGTCCCTTGCTTCTAAAACGATCATTAATGGGAAAACGGAAGATACTTTCGCACCGAACGATCAAATTACTCGAGCGCAATTTGCTTTATTGTTAACTCGTTCACTAAACCTTCCTAAAGAAGAATACCAAGGGATTTTCTCTGATGTAACAGAAGATATGACTTGGAGTGTATACGAAATCGAAGCAGCAAACCGTGCAGGCATTATCGTAGGCAGTGAGGGTAAATTTAATCCAAATGAAAAAATCACACGTCAACAAATGGCTACCATGATTGTCCGTGCTATCAAATACAACGATGATTCGGCATTAAAAGCAGCAACCGGTAAAGTCAAATTTGCGGATGAAGTTTCTATCGGAGACTATGCAAAAGAAAATGTTGCTTTAGCAGCAGAGCTTGGCATTATCAGTGGGAAAGAAGTGAATGGCAAACAAATTTTTGCACCACTAGAAAATGCAACACGTGCACAAGCTTCTAAAATGCTTTACTTCCTATTAGAAAACTTTTAATAACAGCTAAATTAAAGTCCTGTAGAGAGTCCTCTCTGCAGGACTTTTTATATGTACCTGTCATCCTTTCTGTATGAGAGAGATCAGGCTATTACGAGGGAACACACCCCGAACGAGAGAGATTACCACTCATATGAGAGCGATTCGCCCCTATACGAGAGACCACCCCGCTAACGAGAGAGATCAACGCCCATACGAGAGAGATTGTCCTCTATACGAGAGCCCCACCATCGCATACGAAAGTTACCCCCAGAACCCCAACCCCCAGAACTCAACCAAACCAATCCCCCACCCAAAATATCAATCACTTAATTTTTTCATAGCATGGCCCATCTATTCATACAATGTATGAGTATCACGTTAAACATCGGTGAAACAGATGCTTTAACAAAAATCCTAATGATACATGTAGAAAGGATGCGGTCTTGAATAACCATGCAGAAATGATTTTGCACAAATTTGCTGAACAGGGGGAAATCTAATGAAGAAGAAAAAAATGTTTAACAAAGCCTTTAGTGCGTTTCTAATCTTTATGATGGTCTTTGCACTATTAGCTCCAACAAGTGCGTTTGCTAACACGGATAAGACACCATTCAAATCACAGGAGCCAAGCGAAAGCACATTAGCAATGAAAGCGGCTATCGCTGAACAACTTAGTCTGACAAATAATGGTCCAACACTTCACAAAGATTTACAAGGATTAACTGGGGATGAAGAAGTAGCGGTAATCGTTCATCTTTCGGAAAAACCTGTTGCACTTGAAAAAGGTATAAGAGAGTTAGCGGGCAAAAGTTTCTCGAAATCAGAGGCAAGTGCCGTGAAAGCGAAAGTAATTTCACAGCAGGCATCTGTAAAAAAAGAGATGAACAATAATATGATTTCTTATAAAGAAATTTTCTCGTATGACACAGTATTAAACGGATTTGCAGCTAACATAAAAGCTAGTGATCTTGTTAAGCTACTTAATGTCAATGGCGTTACATTGGTTGAGCCAGACACAACTGTGTATGCAATGGAAGATTCAAGCTCATTAGAACCAGTTGAAAATGACACAACAGTTGATGCAGCGATGAATACTAGTATTTCTTTTCTAGGAATCGAAAAGCTTTGGAATGAAGGAATTGAAGGACAAGGGGTTAAAGTAGCGGTACTTGATACAGGTATCGATGCAGATCACCCTGAATTTGCAGGAATTTATAAAGGTGGAAAGAACTTCATCCCGAACTCGTCCACTTATACGAGAACTCGTGCAGATGATGATGCATCTGAAACTTCACCTGTAGAACGACCAGAGGGGACAGCTGAATTTCATCCTACTACTGGAAGTGCGTTCTATACATCACACGGTACGCATGTAGCGGGAACAATCGCTGCAATCGGAGCGAATGAATATGGTATTAAAGGGATTGCTCCAAAAGTAGACCTATACGCTTACCGTGTACTTGGCGCATACGGCAGTGGATCTAGTTCAGGCATTGTGAAAGCAATTGACACAGCTGTAATTGAGGGAATGGATGTTATCAACCTATCACTTGGTGGAGGGGCTAACTCAGAAACTGATGCGGGATCATTTGCGATTAATAATGCAATGATTGCTGGTACAATCGGGGTTATTGCCACTGGTAATGATGGTCCTAATCGCGGAACGATGGGTACTCCAGGTACAGCTCGTTTAGGGATTGCAGTTGGTAACACAACAAATCCAGAAACGATGTATAACGGAGAAGTAAAAGTTACTGTTGGAGACTACAACTTGACGAAACAACTTCAACTAATGGGGTCTACTTTCGGTAAAGACTTAGCAACACAACTTCAAGGAGAGTTTGACTTAGTAGCCGTTCCTGGAAACGGTGAAGCAAAAGATTACCAAGGCATTGATGTAGACGGTAAAGTTGCATTGATCTCACGTGGTAGTATTGCATTTGTTGATAAAATTGCATATGCCAAAGAAAATGGAGCAGTAGCAGCAATTATCCATAACTTTGCAGGCGGTACGAATGCACCGAACGCATCTGGAACATTCTTAGGGGATTCCTTTGCATTTATTCCAACCTATGATATGTCCCAAACAGATGGCGATGCAATTCGTGCAGCGTTAAATGGTGGAGAAGGAAAAGTTACTTTTGGTAATTTTGACTCCGCAAAAACGCTTGGCGATGATGTAAACGATTCAAGTTCACGTGGCCCATCTACTCCAAACTTTGACATTAAACCAGATGTAAGTGCACCTGGAACGAATATTATGTCTACCATTCCAATGTACAAAGCAGATTTCCCAGAAGTTGTTTACGATGAAGCATTTGATCGCAAAACTGGAACATCAATGGCAACACCACATATTGCTGGTATCGCAGCACTTGTCAAACAAGCAAATCCAGATTGGAATGCATTTGACGTAAAGGTAGCCCTTTCTAATACAGCAAAAGTCTTGAATACAGCAAAATACGATGTATTCGCACAAGGTGCTGGTCGTGTAGATGCATATGCGGCAGCTTATCCTGCAGCGCTTGCATATGCAGTTGACGAAGCTGTGCTAGACTCAAGTGGTGAAATTGTTGAAAACTTAAAAGGGACTGTTACATTTGGTCCACAATCTTTAGAGAAAGATATTACAGTTACAAAGGAAATACTAGTCAAAGATATTAAAGGTATCGGTGGAGATTATAACGTAACAGTAGATGTTACAAAAGGATTTAGCGACGCGACTGTAACTGTTGATAAACCTACCTTTACATTAGCTGGAGAAGAATTGTTAACAGTGACGTTGACTGCGTCCAAAAATACTGCTGCAAAAGCAGGCGATGAAATTCTAGGTTATATTCACATTACTTCAGCAGAAGGAACTAAAACTGAAACCTCCCTTTCTGTAGACAAAACAGAATTGAACATGAAGACAGGAGACAAACTTCAACTGAATGTAACAGAAACAACAACACCAGTAGAAAGTGAATACACAGAAATTTCATTGCCATTCGCTGCAGACTTTGGTGGACCTACTGTAACGGCAATCAAAGATATGGCAATCACAGAAACAGACTTGTCGTTTGATGGTGACGGTGTGCAAGACATAGCAGAGTTGACATTCACATTGACAGGCCCAGTTACAACAAACTATATCGAGGTTTGGGACATCATGGACCCTGAAGGTGGAGAATACGGGGATGGCTACATCGGATATTTACATGCAGGGACTTCACTAGGAGCAGGGTCTTGGAGGCTACCAGTTGATGGTGAGTACCAACCTTGGAGCGGAGCGCCGGCAACAACGATTCCAGATGGTTTATATACGATTGACTTCACTGGTTTGGCTACTACAGGTGTCATAGGTGACTATGTGGGACCAATTATCGTGAAAACTACTGACCCTGAAATTACTGGATCAGTAGCTGAAGGAACAGTAACAGGTCAAGTAACAGACAAATATATCGATTATAATGAAGAATTATATTTATATGGTTTAGAGTACGATCTGAATGAAAAATTAAATGCTTCGTATGTTGCTACAGTAGCTGGTGAAGAAACAGCAGCAGTTGACTTTAATCTGAATCAAGATGGAAGCTTCTCATTCCCAGTGACAGCTGAAACAGAATCAGTAAAAGTAATTATTGAAGATGCAGCTGGTAACAAAGGGGAGCAAGTTATTGAAGGTTTTGCCCTACAAACTGAACCAGCAAAAACAGAAGAACCAGTAGCACCTGAAGAAGGAACAACACCAGAAGAACCAACAGCTCCTGAAGAAGGAACAACACCAGAAGAGCCAGTAGCTCCTGAAGAACCAACAACGCCAGAAGAACCTGTAGTACCTGAAGATCCAGCAGAACCGGTGCTTAATTCGGCTAAAACTGTAAGTATTGCTTCTTTTGAGTCAAAAGAACTTTCTAAACTAACACTTGTATCACCATATGAAAATTCAGCACCAGCTATCGAGCCAGTTCCGTATAATAACAACATTACAGACGGTCCGCCAAGCTACGGTACATTCGAGTCAGACACAGTTAAGGATGTAACAAAAGAAGCTACGTATACAGTAGCGGATCCAAAAGTGGTTACTGTAACAGAAGGTTTAGTTACTGCTAAAGCAGCAGGTCAAACAACTATTACTGTAAAATATGGTGACAATGAAAAAACTGTAAACGTTACAGTTACAAATCCACCAACAAACCCAGGAAATCCTGGAGGTGGAGATGGTGGTGGAGGCTCTGGCCCATCTAACCCAGGCACATCGAATCCAAGTCCAACTAAACCAGATCCAGTAAAACCTACACCACCAGTGACACCAACGCCAGCACCAATTATATTTACAGACGTACCTGCTAAACATTGGGCAGCAGATTATATCCAAAAAGCTGCACAATTTGGCTATATGAAAGGATACCCAGATGGCTCATTCAGACCAGAGCAATCTCTAACACGTGCTCAAGCGGCTTCATTAATCGTTCGTGCATTAAAATTAGAAACACAAGAAGTAGCACCGTTTGAAGATATCACTAATTATGCAGCTGAAACAAAATCAGAAATTGCTGCAGGCTATAAATACGGCATTATCAAAGGAGATAATGGTAAATTTAAGCCTTCTGAAAAAGTAACGCGTGCACAGCTTGCATTAATGATTGAACGCGCATATGCATTCAAAACAGGCAAAAAGTACACGGCTACTAAAATAGCACCATTCTCAGATATCGCTGCCTATGACGAAGAAACGATCAATGCAATCTCTATGCTATATGAGCTACAAGTAGTAGATGGATCTGACGGTAAATTTAACCCATCAAATCCAACAACTCGTGCTCAAGCTGCAAAAATCTTCACAAACTTTATGGGTGGCTTAAAATAATGAACTAAAAAACTCTCCTTCTGTCCGATTGGACGGGAGGAGAGTTAAACTTTTAATAATAAAAATGGAATAAATTCCCGTTCCGCAAGTAAACACCACCAAACCGCAAGTACCAACCCATGGAGAGCAAGTATCCAACAAGCGAGCGCAAATAACGGCCAAATTGCTAATTATATCGAAATCCTTTTTCCCAGATCATTAAAAATGGTTTAAATTCCCATACCGCAAGTAAATCCCTATCGAGCGCAAGTAACCCAAGAAGAACCGCAAGTAAACACCGCCAAACCGCAAGTACAAGCCCATCGAGAGCAAGTATCCAACAACCGAGAGCAAGTACCGGTCTAATTGCTAATTATATCGAAATCCTTTTTCCCAGATCTTTAAAAATGGAATAAATTCCCGTTCCGCAAGTAAATCCCCCTCGAGCGCAAGTAACCCAAGTAGAACCGCAAGTAAACACCACCAAACCGCAAATACAACCACATCGAGAGCAAGTATCCAACAATCGAGAGCAAGTTACCGGTCAAATTGCTAATTATATCGAAATCCTTTTCCCTAGATCTTTAAAAATGCAATAAATTCCCGTTCCGCAAGTAAATCCCTATCGAGCGCAAGTAACCCAAGTAGAACCGCAAGTAAACACCGCCAAACCGCAAGTACCGTCCCATGGAGAGCAAGTACCGGTTAAATTGCTAATTACAAAATGTAATAAATTCTCGTTCCGCAAGTAAATCCCCCTCGAGCGCAAGTAACCCAAGTAGAACCGCAAGTAAACACCATCAAACCGCAAGTACCAACCCATGGAGAGCAAGTATCCAACAAGCGAGAGCAAGTACCGGTCAAACTGCAAATTATATCGAAATCCTTTTCCCTAGATCTTTAACAATGGAATAAATTCCCGTTCCGCAAGTAAATCCCTATGAGCGCAAGTAACCCAAGTAGAACCACAAGTAAACCCGACCAAACCGCAAGTACCGTCCCATCGAGAGCAAGTATCCAACAAGCGAGAGCAAGTACCGGTCAAATTGCTAATTACATAGAAATCCTATTCCCTAGATCTTTAAAAATGGAATAAATCCCCGTTTCGCAAGTAAATCCCCCTCGAGCGCAAGTAACCCAAGTAGAACCGCAAGTAAACACCATCAAACCCCAAGTACCGTCCCCCATGGAGAGCAAGTATCCAACAAGCGAGAGCAAGTACCGGTCAAACCGGAACTCAAATTAAATAATAATACTAAACGACAGCTTTACGATACATAGAATGGATTTTCAAACATATAATGTGAAGTGGTAAACAGGATGAGACACGACATATTGTTATTAGACAAAAATAGAACCTTCATAACCGCATGAAATGACGTATTTTTTTGATGAAACTTGGTTATAATGGCATAAGAAATAGCATATTTTAACAAGGATACTGTGAAATACTTCTTGTATTTGGGCACCTAAGAAGTATGGAGTAATTGGTGCAACCGACCTGATTAAACTTGAGCGTGAGCTCGATTTAATTGGGTCTTTATTATGAGATGGAGGTGACAGGTTGAAAAAAAGATTTATCATCAAAACGCTAGTTGCTGTGTCAGGCTCATCCTCAACTGTCCAACTAGAAAGGGATACAGCGTTAAGGCAATAACAGAAGAGAAAGATGCAGTAATCCGAATAAGTATAATGAAGAAAAAATATCATAATCACCAAAAAAACGAGAAATAATATCGTAATAGATAGAGTGGAACTATCAACAAAACGACTTCATTAGTAGAGGTACTTCCCACTACACTGCACTATAAACAATAGAGTAAAACCATTTAAATCGGAGGTGGACACTATCAATAAAAAATATGGAAAACGAATTATTACAGTGACGCAGGACATCAAAGGTGCACCGAGAGCGGTTATTAGGTTGAATTCGTTTAGATCGATTCTTCAATTGGCTGATGATAAGGAGCTTCCGATATTTTTAAACAAGAATCGTGAAGAGGGACGTCCGGTATTTTTTATAGTAGATGGCGATTGTATATATAATTATGAGACTGCGAGTAGAGAGCTAGTACGGAATACTACAATTGAACCAGCCAATAGTAGTGCATATGCGAATAGCTAATCTGGTTTATACATTTTTAAAAAAGAATCCATCGAGTAATTTGAACTTATTATTACTTTACCGCTATATTTCCCTAATATTGACTTCGTTTTTCTATTTAGTTGGACATCAGCCTTCGCTTGTTTTTAAAGCCGGTGTTGTTGCGGCATTAGGCGTAGCTGCATGGATTTTAACAGATTTACAGCGGCGATATTTGGAGCATACGAATATAGTGAAAATGATTGTTTTAATAGAGACGCTTGGTGTGACATTGCTGCTCATCCCAACTGGTGGCATTTCAAGCCCATTTATCTGGTATGCATTGAATCCCGTTCTTGTAGCTGCTATCCTTTTAACCCCTAGATTTAGTTGGATGACATTAACGTTTTATCTTGCGACTGCTACATTTATCGCTAATCGGAATGATAGCATAATCGTCGTTTTAGAAGACCAATCCTATTTTTATCTCGTTTGTATATTGATCACATTACTTGCTAGTTTATTTTCGGGACTAACGAAGGAACTACTTCAAGTAAATGGGAAACTAGCGAATACGAATGAAAAATACCAGGAGACATTAGAGCATATCATGTCCCTTTACCATATGTTAGAAAATTTTTCGTCCCATAAAAGTCCAAAAAAGCTAACAGACGCCATGACGATGACATTGATGAAATGCTTGCAAAAGCATACCGCCTTCTTTTGGATAACGGATCATGCCTTTCAAAAAAGCTATATATCAAATGAAACAACCAATAGAAATCTAGAAATGGATTTAACAAAAGATTGGGATCATCTACGAAAACAAAAGGATGCTTTTACCCATACGTACCATAACGAACAGTATTGGATGAAGGTTATTAGGACAACCAAATATATAGGAGTAATAGGTGTAAAAGTTACTTCTAATACAGAAATACAAAACACATTCTTACTCCACCGCACATTCGAATTTCTCGTGGAGCTTAGTGAAATGATGCTAGAGAGAATTCATATGGATCATATGATGGATCAGCTGACGATTAGCGAAGAGCAGAACCGAATTGCCAATGAAATGCATGATAGCGTATCACAGCGATTATTTGGAATTGTCTATTCATTGCATAGTTTACGAGTTAAGAGTCGGAATATTACAACTAACGAATTAGAGCAGGAATTTGAATTTTTGTCACAGACAGCTAATACGACGATGAAAGAGCTGCGAGCCTCTATTTATCGATTAAGTACAGTAAAAAAAGGAGAGGAACCATTTCTTGTCCTTATCGAAAATTATTTGGTGGAATACGCAAAGTTAAATGACATACGCATTGCTTACGATATTACAGGCAATGAATCATCTATTTCAGCAAATACAAAGAATGGGCTATATCGAATCATTTGTGAAGCATGTGGAAATGCGGTTCGACACGGTAGGTGTACACTTATCGAAGTAACGCTAGCTTTGGAGGAAGAGAGAACCTACCTAGTCATTAAGGATAATGGAATAGGTATTCAGACGAAGACTAGGTCTATGAAAGAACAAGGAATTGGATTATCTAATATGCAAAATATTGTACATTCCTTAGGTGGTACATTTGAAATAGGGACACCTTATAAAATGGGAACTACCATACAGATTGATATTCCACATATAAAATCACACAAAAAACAAGAGGTGTTTGGATAATGACAGTTGTTATAATTGACGATCATCCATTAATTCGGAGAGGGTTGAATTCACTATTTTCCTTAAGCGGATCTTTGAAAGTACTTGGAGAAGCTACTAATAGGAGAGAAGCTATCGAACTATTAAATGCAGTAAAACCAGATATAGCAATAGTAGATCTTCGTCTAGGAGAGGAATCAGGGATCGAACTAATAACAGAAGCAATTCGCTTAGGTATTAAGAGCAAATTTGTCATACTTACATCCTCCACCAACGAGGAAGACTTTAAAAAAGCAAAAGAAATAGGAGTTGCTGGTTATTTGCTGAAGGAAGCACTGCCAGAAGAACTCATGCATGCACTGCAAATGATTAGGAAAGGTCGTAAATACTACGATCCAACCGTTTTAGATTTAATGATGAAAGAGAAAAACCAGTTAGATGAGAGTGGTCATTTTGAACAGCTCACACCAAAGGAAAGGGAAATCCTTGTTGAGCTCGGCAAAGGACATTCCAACAAGGAAATTTCTAAAACCCTCTATATAACCGAATTCACGGTGAAAAAGCACGTCAGTCAAGTATTTGCCAAGCTAGGACTTGCAGATAGAACCCAAGCGGCTTTATACGCTAACGCAAAAGGTCTCGTCAAATACGTTATAAACTCTTAACAGAGTCATCTGGTTAGTTACAGATGGCTCTTTCTTTTTGTTTAATAACATCTAAGTAACTAAAAAATCGTTTTTACAGATCACACAGGAGCGATCTGTAAAATAGGATTGTAAATATTATTGCTTTCAGTGTACATTAAAAAGAGGATTATTTTGGTAAAGGAGGTGTTCCGCGTTGAAAAGAAAAATCTTTATACTGCTATCTATAAGTATTTTTCTCTTAACAATAGCAAGTATAGTTAAGTCATTCTATTTGCTAGATTCTAATTCTAGCCCTATGCAAAATGGGATTCTATCTTTACAAGATTGGGATGAAGAAGAAAATCCTGTGATTGAGCTTAATGGGAAGTGGGAAATTTATCCGGATGAATTAATCGTTCCAAATCCTGATTATGATGTATTTACTATGTATCATGAAATACGAGAGCAAATAACAGTACCGGGAGAGTGGGATGGTCGTTTAGAAGATGGAGGTCCACATGGAATAGGTACATATCGCCTGATTATAGATGTGCCAGAGGAAGGAACCTATGGGTTAAAAGTAAATTCTATTCGTAATTCCAGCAAAATTTATATAAATGGTAAAGCAGTAGGAGGAGCGGGAAATCCCACAGATAGTATAGAAGATTTTAAATATGATAATAGAAAATATACTGTTTATGGGGAAAGTGAAAATAGACAGCTAGAGATTGTTGTGCAAGTCGCTAATTTAACCTATTATACCGGTGGAATTGTTCATCCACTGAAGTTTGGTACAGCTGAGAATATAATGGCCAAACATGAATTGGATAGGCTTATTGAAATGATGATCATTTCTGGATATATACTGATGGGAATAATATACTTTTTCACCTTTATACAAAGGAAAAAATATATATACGAATTATTCTTTGCGTTATTTTGTATTGCACTTGGTTTATATACTTCCATGCTAAATGAATATTTATTTTTTCTCATTTTCCCTGGCTTTGATGCAAAAGAACAGACTAAATTACAGTTGTTAATCATCCATTTAGTTGTTTTGTTTTTCTTGTTGTTTGTATACTATCTGTTTAGGCAGTATGCAAA
Organism: Psychrobacillus sp. FSL K6-2836; assembly: GCF_038003085.1. Taxonomy (NCBI): domain Bacteria; kingdom Bacillati; phylum Bacillota; class Bacilli; order Caryophanales; family Bacillaceae; genus Psychrobacillus; species Psychrobacillus sp. FSL K6-2836. The sequence continues at coordinate 1,319,032 of NZ_JBBOOM010000001.1, read as the reverse complement.
GAAAAAAATAGTGATTGTTTTAAGCGGCTTGCTCTGCATACAAATATTTATTTACAGTACTAACAATCCAGTTCTACTGTTAGTTAGATACTTTTCTTTAACCACACGACAAATATTAATTGTTTCCCTTTTAGCCGCAAGCTTTGCTTATATTTTTATCGTTCTTATGAAAGCTTTTATAAAAAAGAAAGAGGATACAGAGTATTTATTGTTAACCGTGACTACCTTTATGTGTTATGGATTGTTACTAGGGTTGGAATTCCTTTTTGAAATAGAAGTTAAAAGTATGTTATCTATTTTGTGTTTACTCATGATTTTTAGTTTGTCCTTACTAATGGGTCATCGTTATCAAGCTGCTTTTAATAGAGTGGAAGGACTCTCAGAAGAGCTTCTTTTATACGATCGACTAAAAGATGAGTTTTTAGTCAAGACCTCGCACGAACTAAGCACGCCATTGCATGGGATTATAAATCTTTCGAAGTCTTTAATGGAAGGAATCGAGGGACCCTTAAAACGTCAGCAGCAAGAAAATGTTATTTTAATACACAATGTAGGAAAACGATTAGCAAGCTTAGTAGAAGATCTATTATTTGTATCTAATATTAAAAAAGGTGAAGTTCGTATAGCTGCACGTCCGGTGAATATTAATATAGTAGAAGAAGTACTTGCAGAGATGAATTACTTAATCTCGCCAGTGCAGCAGTTGACGCTTATCAATAACGTGGCAAGGGACCTCCCCCTCATCTTTATAGATGAACAAAAGCTCAAGCAGGTATTTTTTAATCTGATATATAATGCCATAAAATACACAAGGCAAGGAAGCATAACCATTGATGCAGAAGTAAAAGAAGAAGGGCTGCACGTCTCTATAACAGATACAGGAAGAGGGATAGAGAAAGAGCATATGGAGTTGATCTTCTCCTCTTTTTATCAAATTGAAAGTAGCAGATTGGGAGATTCAACAGGACTCGGATTGGGATTAAGTATCACGAAAAATATTATAGAAAGCTTTGGGGGACATATTTGGGTTAACTCTCAAATCGGGAAGGGTTCTCGTTTCACTTTCACAGTCCCGCTTGCAACTACGCAACAAATTGGGGAAGTAATAGAACGGCAAAGCGAGAAGCTATTAAATAGAGCATCTTTCACAGGAAGAAAAGGGGAGGAACAGCTTCAGGTAGCAGCGACCATTGTATCCACAAAAAGTACAGGTACAAAATCTTATACGATTCTAGTTGTAGATGATGAACCTACAAATTTAAAAGTACTTATCCATATGATTCAATCCTTGCAATATAATGTTATTGCTGCAAGCAGCGGTGAGGAAGCGATTGCTATTCTAAAAACAGAAACAATCGATCTGGTTATCATGGATTTAATAATGCCAAATATGTCAGGATACGATTTATGCCAAGAGATACGGAAAGATTATGGTCTTGTTGAGTTGCCAGTTATTATATTAACAGCTGCTGGACAATTATCCGATTTAGTTGTTTCACTTCAGATGGGAGCAAATGACTTTTTACAAAAACCTGTAAATTTAGATGAGTTAAAAGCCCGTGTGGAATCACTGCTACTGATGAAAAAGTCTGCCCAGGATGCCTTAAATCACGAGTTAAGTTTCTATTATGCACAAATAGCGCCGCATTTTTTATATAATACTCTAAACACGATTATTGGTTTAACCTACGACGATGAAGAAAAAACACGCGAAGCCCTACAGCATTTAGCCATCTATTTCAGAGCGAAATTAGATTTCAAGGGACATCATTCACTCGTAACGTTAGAAGATGAGATAGAACTAGTTCAATCATATTTAGCAATTGAAAAAATGCGCTTTGGAGACAGACTAACGATAGAATACGATATCGATGAAACAATCGAAGCGTATATTCCATCAATGACGATACAACCGCTAGTGGAAAATGCCGTACAGCATGGTATTTCCAAACAAAAGCTTGGAGGCACTTTACGGTTGGCAATTGATCGAGAGCGGTCTCACATTAAAATAACGATTGAGGATAACGGTGTTGGCATTCCAACTGAAAAACAACAAGAACTACTAGAAGGTAAAAATAATAGAATTGGATTTACTAACCCATTGAAAAAACTAACCCTTATAAAGGGAGCAACTTTCCAACTAGATAGTTTAGAAGGTAAGGGAACAAAAATAATAATACGATTGCCTGAGGTAAAAAAATGAGAGTATTAATAATTGATGACGAAGAAATAGCTTTAGACGTCAATGAAATTATGCTTCAAGAGTTGGGCGGCGTCGAAGTGGTGGGCAAATTTACAAACCCATCTATAGCTTTAGAACAAATAGAAGTAATGGATGCTGAAGTTATCTTTTTAGATATGGAAATGGGCGAAATACATGGACTTGAACTGGCAGAAGTGATTATGAGTAAGTATAGTCATGTAGAAATTTTGTTTGTAACTGCCCACCCCCAGTATGCATTAGAAGCTTTCGAAGTGAATGCAATCGATTATTTATTGAAACCTTTAAATAAGAATCGTCTAAAAAAAGCGATAGAGAAAACACAAAACAAGTTAGATTTATATAGGGAAAGTAAAAAACGAGTAGCCCATAAAAAAATCTCTTTCTACGCAAAAACCTTAGGAAGCTTCTACCTATTAGACAATCAGCAAAATATAGTCAAATGGCGTACGAAGAAAGTAAAAGAGCTTCTTCTGTTTCTTTTGCAGCATAAAGGGGTCCCTGTCCATAAAGCGATAGTAATGGAACAGCTCTGGCCAGAAATACATGTAGATAAAGCTGTAACCCACCTACATACAACGGTGTACCAGCTTAGGAAAACATTTAAAGAGAATGGGATGGAAAATGCCATACAGTTCATAAACGATCACTATGCATTAGGTGTATCTATTGACAGTGACTATATAGTATTAGAAGGTTTATTAAACGCAAAGAAACGTGAAACTTCTGAGGTAGAACAAATACTTGAATTATACGAAGCGGATTATTTAGAAGAGGAGGATCTTAGTTGGGCTATTCCGACTCAACTGCGTTTAAGGCAATCTGTACTGCAGTATTTAGAACAGATAATTACAAAAGATGATATAAGCACTCCTTTGCTAGAGAAATGTTTGTTAAAAATGCTGGAGATCGATTGTTATAATGAAACCTATATGTACAAACTTTTGACTTTGTACGACCAGTTGAAAAATACTCATCAGTTGGATAAAATTTATAAAAACATTGGAGCAACCTTAAGAGATGACTTAGGCATTGAAATTCCATCTCATATGAAAAAACTATATGAGCAACATATGCTCGAAAAATAAACAGACACTTATTTCCCATGCCAAGGGAGATAGGTGTTTTATTATTGTTCAGAATTTGTTCAGTACTAAAAAGTTATTGTGAAATGGGTATTTCTGAGAAAACAATTCAAACACCTTAAGATAGACTGCTCACAGTAGCATTGAATACTTAGCAATACCTAGGTATATATTTGAACGTATTAATTTGGAAAGGAGATGTAATTTTGCGGAGAATCATCAGTTTTTGCTTAATACTTTTAGGTTTCTGCCTACTATTTTATCCACAGATTGAGAAGAAGTTTTTTGATACTAAGCAAGAGCAGCTTTTGGAGGCTTTTGAAAATCTGGGGGATACAAGTTCATATGGAGAAACAGTTTCACCAACAGAAGTTCAAGCAAGTTCAGATGAACAGGAGCTAAGCTTATTAGATGGAGCAAGAGGAATTATTCGAATTCCAACAATAGATTTAGAAATGGTGATCTTTGACGGGGCAACCCCAAACTCTTTAACAAAAGGAATTGGCATGATAGAGCCTTACAAAAAAATTGGCATTCATAATATTGGGCTTGCAGGACATCGATCAACAACGAGTGGAAAACAATTCAATCGATTAGATGAGCTCACACTTCATGACAATGTGGACATACAAACTGAGTCAGGCAACTACGAATTTGAAATTGTCCGAACCTTTGTTGTAGATCAATCAGAAATAGAAGTTCTAAAAGATGGGGATGAACCCCTCTTGACATTAGTAACTTGCACCCCCCTCGGCAAAAAAAATCCAACGGACAGATTAATCGTTCAAGCAAAGTTGAAAAACAATTGATAACAGGGGGAAGCTATGAAGAAGATAAGTTTTATAGCGCTAATATGTCTATTAGTCTTGCAAAGTTTTATAGGACCGATAGCGGCAAGCGCTGATGGGTTTGCTAGTGAAGAGCCAATAACTGAAGAAGCAAACGAAATTGAAGAAGGTGCAGAGACACCACCTCCAGCAGTTGAAAATGGAGAATCTGTAATACTAGATCCTGGAGAAGAAGAAACGGATCCAGTGGAAGGTGAAGAACCTGAAGTAATAGATGAGGAAAAAGAGACTGGAAATGAAACAGTCACAGAACCTGTAGAAGAAAAAACAGAAGGAGCTTGCGAAGAGCAATCTACAGAGGAAAAACAGACTGAATGTGTAACGCAACTCGATGAAGTAAAAATCCAGCTGTCCCCGTCCGTTATTTCTGAAAATATATTGACGAGTGCAACCTTGATCTATGCGGATAGCGATGGAAATGTAGTAGAAAACCCAAGTTTAGATTCTATTATTTCCGTAAAATATACGTGGGCTTTACAAAATAATCATGGCTACAAAGCTGGTTCAACATTTACATTTAACCTTCCGGAGGAACTAGTAGTATATAGTGAAGCAGATAATTTACCTATGGAAGATGGCAATGGGAATATTATAGGAAACTTTTCTTTCACAAAAGCTGGTCAAGGTACTGTAACGTTTACGGAGTATATTGAGGAACACTCTAATATTAGTGGTAATCTTGAAGTTATAACGGAACTAAATAAAGAAATCATTATAACAGAGGAAAAAACAATCATAATTACACCAATTACCGGTGGAGCTTCTATAACTGTTCAAATTAATTTTACTCCTAGTGGTCCAGCTGTAGGTAAAAAAGGTGTTCCGAACAGAGCTTATAATGCCGAAACGATCGAATGGACGGTGGATTTCAATAAGAAGCTAGAATCGATTCAAAATGCAATACTTAGTGATCCAGTTCAAGATGGGCAAGCATTAGTAGAAGGTTCTATTAAGCTCTATCATTTGAATACGCATTTAAATGGAAATGTATCTCTAGGATCGGAAGTAACGTCTGGATTTACTATCGGGAAAACAGCAGGTGAAAAAGATTTCACCGTCAACTTTGTGGGAGACATTAAGTCAGCTTACCGACTAGTCTATACAACAAATATCACAAATGAAGATCAAACTGTATTTAATAATACAGCTACTTTACTATCAAATAACAAAACTATAGGCGAGGCAACCGCTTCGGTCGCTGTCAAACGGGGAATTCCACTAGCGAAAGAAGCACTCGAGTATGATAAAGATAGTCAAACAGTTACATGGGAGATTAAATACAATTACAACGAAAAAAGTATTGCAAAACCAGAAGCATTGCTAAAAGACTTTTTCAATGATTCCCAGGAACTATTGATAAATTCTTTTACAGTTCAAAAAGTAACAATAGATCAAAATGGAGAAGAAATTGCAACGGACGATATCCCAACAACGGACTACACAGTAACACCAACATCTGCGGAGGGTAAAAACGGGTTCGAGCTCCAATTTGAAAAGGACATCAATTCCGCTTATAAAATAGTGTACAAAACAAAAGCAACTAACCGAGTATATGATAAGGAAACAATAGTGAATGAAGTAACAACGGGTGGTAAAACAATAACAGGAACGGAAGACATCGATCAACGTATACTGTTCAAATCCAATCAAAATGCAAATTACAAAGACAAAACGGTAGATTGGACTATTACATTTAACCATGACCGCAAAGAAATGAAAAAAGTCATATTAACAGATGTATTTACTAATGGAGGACTTACTCTAAAACCGAATACGATTAAGATTAATACTGGCAATACAACTTTAGAATTAGATGTTGATTATAAGTTAACGAAAAATGAAAAAGATGAGTTTGTCATCGAGTTTCAAAATACGATAAATACACTGCATACCATCACTTACACAACTATATTCGAGTATGAAATGCGCGATGTCAAAGAAAACAAATTCTTGCAAAACAAAGCAACACTAACTTGGATAGACGAAAATGATAAAGAAAAATCAAAGGATGCAATATTTAACTTCACTCCAGATAATTACACACAATCCAACGGTTTTAAAAACGGTTCCTATAATGCTGTCACACAAGAAATCACTTGGAATGTGGGAGTAAACTACAATCTAAAAACTCTTTCGAAAGCCACTGTAAAAGATTTCATTATAGGAAATCAAAAACTATTAAAAGAATCATTAGTAGTTAATAAAATGAGCCTTACTGGAGGAGCGAATGGTACCAAAGTAGAGGAATTAAATGAAGGAATAGATTATTCCACTAGTTGGATTAAAGATAACAATAATAATCCGGGATTCCTAGTCGAATTCAAAAAAGAAATTAATTCACCGTATATGATTACGTATAAAACTAGCTTGGAGGATTTAAGCTTTGTCGAAAAAGAATATAAAAATACCGCAACCCTATATGATGGAGACAAAAAAGAAACAGATTTAGGTGCATCTGTATCTATTCCAAATGGTGGGGATTATACGACAAAGACAGGTGCTCAGAATGGTAAAATTATTGATTGGTCAGTCGATATCAATTTTGCACAAGCAAAAGTCACAAATGCAACCGTGACAGATATACCAAGTGCTGATCAAGCCATTTTAGAAGATTCTATTAAATTGTACGCTACAACTATTGAAGCAAATGGAAGTGTTAAAAAAGCAGGGAAACTTGTAAAAGGTGAAGACTATGAGCTTGATTTCCAAGAAAGTCAAACTCCTTATGGATTCAAACTTTCATTTAAAAAGGAAGAAATCCATAAGCCGTATATTTTGGAGTATCAATCCTTCATTCTAAAGGCTCCAGCTAAGATTACAAATGAAGTTCTATTCAATGGTACTGATGTGCAAGAAATTACAGATAAAAAACCTACAGAAGTAGCTGTAAGGAGAACTACGGGAATGGGTGACGGCACGGGAGAATTAGGCGGCCTACTCATTACGAAAACGGATGCAGCTACATCGGAGTTACTTTCAGGTGCCAAATTCGAATTAATAGATAAAGATTCAGGAGCTATTATAAAAACAGGGACAACAGAAGAAGGAATTATCCAGTTTGATAAATTGCTATTTGGTGACTATCTTTTAGTAGAAACAGAAGCACCGGAAGGATATCTAAAAAATACTGAGGAAACTCCGATTAAAATTGACAAGGCATATACAAAAGATACGGTTCAGACCGGAAATGAAATAACTGTTACAAATAATAAACTTATCCACGATGTGCAATTAGAAAAAGTAGATAGCGAAAATGCTTCTAAGAAATTACAGGGAGCAAACTTCATAATAGAGAAAAAAGAAGGGGATACGTATAAAGCCATTGGATATTATGTTACGAATGAAGAAGGAATTATTTATTTAAAGAATCTTTTACCTGGGGAGTACCGATTCTTTGAAAATATTGCTCCAGAAGGATACGTTAAAGATGATACACCGATTCCTTTTACGATTAAAGAAAACCAATTGGAAGTTATTAAACTAGGCCCGATAACAAATGAAATAATTAAAGGGGCCGTTGAACTTAAGAAAGTTGATAAAGACAACCAGAAAAAGACATTGCCAGGTGCAATCTTTGAATTACAAGATGCAAATGGAAGGACAATTCAAGAAGGATTAATAACAGATGAAAATGGAAAATTCATCGTAAATAATTTAAATCCGGGGAAGTATCAGTTAGTTGAAACGAAAGCACCTTTTGGATATAAATTAGAATCAACGCCAATCTCATTTACTATTGTGGCATCGCAAAATACGATTCTTGAATTGACGGCAACAAATGAAATGATTTTAGGCTCCGTCGTACTATCAAAAGTAGATGAAGATGACTCAGAAATTAAGTTAAAAGGTGCGATTTTTAAATTACAAGATGAGACAGGGAAAACGCTCCAAGCAGGACTTTCTACTAGTGAAGAAGGTACAATCACTGTTACTAACTTAAAACCAGGAAAGTATCAGTTTGTTGAAACAGAAGCACCTGCCTATTATCAACTAAACAACGAACCTATCGAATTTAGTATTCAGATGGGAGAGACTTCGCAAACAACTTTAATCGAAGCTCCAAACAAATTGATAACTGGTACAGTTGAATTGACGAAATTTGATAAAGATAACGTTAATTTAGCATTAGTAGGAGCAATATTTGAATTGCAAGATGTAAATGGGAATACGCTTCAGTCAAATTTAAAAACCGAGGAAGATGGTAAACTAATTGTTGATAATCTAAAACCTGGTAGCTATCAATTGGTAGAAACGGAAGCCCCATTCGGTTACGATTTAGATCAAACACCGATCACATTTACAATCGAAAGAAGCGAAACAAAAGCAGATGTAAAAGTAGTTAAAGTCACAGCGGAAAATGAATTGACGACTGGATCAGTGGAACTAACGAAGGTAGATAATGAAGATCCAACAATCACCTTGGATGGTGCGGTATTTGAATTGCAGGACGCAAAAGGTGAAATGATTAAAAAAGATTTGAAAACAGATGAAGTTGGTAAAATAGTTGTTTCAGATTTAAAACCTGGTAACTATCAATTCGTTGAAACGAAAGCACCATTTGGATATGATCTTGATGAGACGCCGGTTACTTTTACGATTGATAAAGGTCAGTCTGGAATGCTGAAGATTTCAACTAATAATAGCCTGACACTTGGTTCCGTGGAGCTTCTAAAAGTAGACAGCGAAAACAATAAAGTAACATTAGCAGGAGCGCAGTTTAAACTTTTAGATGAAAAAGGCAATACAGTTAAAGAAAATCTCATAACAGATGAAGAAGGCAAATTAGTTGTAGATGACTTGAAGCCTGGTAACTATCAATTCGTAGAAACGGAAGCCCCATTCGGGTACGAACTAAACGAAACAGCCATCGACTTCACTATTAACAAAGGTCAAACAGAAGCGCGTGTTCTAGAATTTCCTAATACAATCATAAAAGGCTCTGTCGAATTGACGAAACGCGACAAAGACAATAGCAATGCTGTTTTAGCAAATGTAGAGTTTGCATTGCAAGATGAAAATGGAAACATGCTTCAAGAACTTTTAGTAACAGATAATGATGGCAAAATCCTTGTAGAAAATTTAAAACCTGGCAACTATCAATTTGTAGAAACGAAAGCGCCATTTGGATATAAACTAGATTCAACGCCATTGAAGTTTACTATAGTTCTCGGACCAACTTCCGTTAAAACAGTAGAAGCTTTCAATGAATTATCAACTGGCTCTGTCGAACTTACAAAACTAGCAAAGCATAACGGTAATCTAAACCTTGCAGGAGCAATCTTTAAACTTGAAGATGCAGCAGGAAACATATTGCAAGAAGGTTTAACGACAAATAACACAGGTAAAATTGTAGTAAGTAATTTAAAACCAGGTAATTATTACTTCGTCGAAACAAAAGCACCAACAAACTATATACTAGATCCAACTGCAGTTCCTTTTGAAATCATAAAAGGCCAAACAGTTCCGGTCCAAGTTATTAAAATAAATAGATATAACCCATATGTACCGCCGACCGATCCTGGTACACCGGGAGAGCCAAACATTCCGGGTAACCCAGGCACACCAGGGACACCAGGGACACCAGGCACACCAGGAACACCGGGAACACCAGGCACACCAGGCACACCGGGAACACCGGGAACACCGGGAACACCGGGAACACCGGGCAACCCAGGGACACCAGGGACACCAGGCACACCGGGAACACCAGGAACACCAGGAACACCAGGTATACCAGAAACTCCAGGCAATTCAGGAAATCCAAGTAACCCAGGAGATCCAAATAATACTGGTAACCCAGTTGTTCCAGGGCAACCTAGCTTACCCGAGAAAGACAAAAATCCAAATGATTCAATTACTTTAATTGAAACCAATGAAGGAAATTATCTTCCACAAACAGGTGAAGCCTACCCAATAGGTACATTATTTGCGGGTATTGCATCGATCCTAGTTGGACTGTGGATAGCATTTAATAGAAGAAAAACATTCCAAGCATAATAATAAAGAGAGCTTTTAGTAGTTTATGACAAACACTAATAGCTCTCTTTTTTTATTTAGGTATAACTGTTTACTAGTCGAAATTAAAATAGGTCTTTTTACTATTAATTAATTAACTTGAAATATAATCTTAGAACTAATAGTGGATGATAGTTATAGTAGTATTTATTATAATTAGCTTAAAACTGGAGGGGTTAAGATGAACCAGATATTTAAGTTAATTATTGCCATCGTATTGATATTAACTATTTCTCCAATGTATACTTTTGCAGCAACTCCCTCTCCCAAGACTGTTATAAAGTCCGAGGAACAAAAAACCTATGACAATATCATAAAAAGCTTGCAAAACGTTGAATCTAGTACAACATTTAATTCTAATAAAATTAGTTATAAAGAGATTGGAAATCTGGTGAACAAGGCAGTAGCAAATAATCCTTCTATTTCTTACTACAATGGGTTAACTGCATTTTCAAATGGAAATATAAACTTTAAATATAAAGGTGATCGACAATCTATTTTAGAGAAAAACAAGAAGGTAAACGCAGAAGTAAATAAAATAATTAAGGAAAAGATAAAAAAAGATATGAGTGACCTTGAAAAAGTAAAGGCCATTCATGATCATCTCGTATTATCGGTTGCATACGACTATGATAACTTTCTAATAAATAATGTTTCTCATGATTCCTTTGAAGCTTATGGTGCACTAATTAATAAGGTTGCTGTTTGTGACGGTTATACAAAGTCAATGGCATTGTTACTTAACAAGGTTGGTGTACAAACTATACAAGTTACTGGGAGTGGAAATGGCGGAAACCATTCTTGGAATATGGTGAAAATAGATGGTCAATATTATCATGTGGACACTACATGGGATGATCCAATCCCAAACAAGCCTGAAAGTGTTCATTATAATTACTTTTTAAAAAATAATAAACAACTAAAAGTAAATCATCAATGGAACGAAACTGCATATCCAATAGCTACTAGTTCTAAATACCAGTACTTTCATAATATGAATGCAATGGTGGAAAAAGATGGACAATATTATTATGCCGATTCCAAAGACAATCTATTATATAAAATGGATAAAAAAACGTTAAAGAAAACAAAAGTTCTTGCAGACAGAGCGCCATACTTTACTATTCAAGGACAATGGCTATACTATAGCAACTACTCTAACGGTGGCTATTTATATAAAGTAAAACTAGATGGAAAAGGAAAAATGCAAATCAATTCCAGCCAATCAGAAGTAAGGTTCATCAAAGATAATATTCTCTATTATCAAGATATTAAATCGAAAAAGAATCTTAAATTAGTATTATAGATAATCCCCGTGCTCACTACACTTGCAAAATTAGTTATCAGCAGTACGTTGTAAAAATATTTCAATAGCAAAAAACAATCAAAGTATAAGAGGCTGGGACAGAACCCCAAAACAGCATTTTTCTCTGTGAGAAAAATGCTGTTTTTTTGCTGTGCACAAAATTGACTTCCATTCCAGGGACGCTTTCCACGGGCGTGGGCTGAGCCTGTAGTCTCAGGCGTCACGCTATTCCCGTAGGAGTCGCCCCTCCATTTCAATCAATTCTATTAAATATCCATTATTTAGTAAAGGTTCTCCTTATCCAATAAGATTTCTACTTCTGTCCCAGCCAAAATTTTTGTTTTAAAAGGGGAGCTAACTATAACTCACTTTCTATCATAAAATGAAAAAAGTATTAAATAGATTGTCATAAAAAGTAGAATAATTATCTATTCTAAAAACGAGTAATTATTGTATATTACGGGTAATAGTAACCATTTTAATAGTAAAATTAATATGTTAAAAATACTACAAATTGTGCCACAATATGACAGAGATTAACGTGAATGGAAATTTTTTTGGAATATTTTGTTTTAGAAATATCTTTTAATATGGTATAGTTGTCCCTATAGGACATTATTATTATAGTTTTAACAAACAAGGAGGAAATTGGATGAAGAATAACAAAAAAGCATACCAAAAATTATTTAAAGCAGCATTAGCAACATCAGTAGCAGCAGGAGCAGTGGTAACTGTAGCTCCATTTAATACAGAGGCTGCAGGTTTCTCAGATTTAAATTCTACGCATGTACATTATAGCTCAGTAATAGATTTAACTGATAGAGGTGTCCTAAAAGGTTTTAAAGACGGTACATTTAAACCGGAAGCTTCGGTTACTCGTGGACAAGCTGCGAAAATTATTGCATTAACATTAGACTTAGATACGAAAAATGTTGTAAATCCAAATTTCAAAGATATTAAAACAGACAATGAATACTATGGCCCAATTGCTGCACTTGTAGCTAAAGGTATTGTAACTGGTAAAGAAGATGGTACATACGCACCGGGCGAAAAACTAACACGTAGCCAAATGGCAAAAATTATCACATTAGCATTTGGATTTGAAGAAGGAAAGTTAACAGATACAAAGTTTAAAGATGTAAAAGCAACTGATTGGTACAATGGATACCTTCAAACGCTATTAGACAATGAAATTACAACTGGAACAACTGCCACTACTTTTTCTCCATATGCAAACGTGAAACGTGGTCAAATGGCATCGTTCGTAGTGCGTGCTGAAGCAGCTGCAAAACCAGTAACAGTTATTAGTGTGTCAGATAACTCAGTAGAAACTTCAACTGGTACTTACACAATTGCAGAAGATTTGAAAAAAGTTTTTAATGCAACAAATGCAGCAGCGCTAAAAAACGCAAACATTAAGTTCACTGAAAAAGACGGTCAAATCGTTGCAGTGAAATCTCTTGAGATTACTGCTGATGGAACCGCGTCAGCTAATATCGTACTAGACGGAGCAAGTTCTTCTGTTGCAGGTAATGTAAAAGTAAACGGGGACTACGTAACAGTTAAAAACCTTACGATCAATGGCGACTTAGCAATTGGTAAAGGTGTAGAAACTAGCTTTCTAGCAGAAAAAATTGTAGTTAAAGGGAACACAGAACTTTCCAATAAAACTACAGGTGTATCTGCAGCAGCATTACCAGTGGCTGCAAAAATTAGTTTCGCCAATTCAACACTGTCTACAGTTGTTTTAAACAAACTAAATGCATCACTAAACTTAACAGGTACTAGTTCCGTAACTTCTATTAATGTAGATTCAAACGCTACAGTAACAGCGGACAAAAATATCACTATTCCACGTGTAACTGCTGGAACTGGTGCAAGTGAAGTAACACTAAATGCAGCAACTAAAGATTTCTTAGTAAATTCATTAAACTTTGCATTAAATGGTACTGCTAAAATCGAGTCAATCACACTAGTAAAGGCAGATTTAAAATTATCACTAGGCACTAGCTTGGCTATCGAGAATCTAGTATTACCAGTAGGAAAAACTGCTTCTGATGTAATTAGTAACTTTAATGCAATAAAAGGTCAAATTGAAAAAATTGGTGGAGTAGCAAACCCTGACGCAGCACCAGTAACACCTCCAGCAGCAGGCGGCGGTGGTTCCGGTGGCGGAAACAGCGGCGGTGGAAATGGTGATGGCGGAAATGTTTTAACTCCTACTGACATATTGAATAATAAAATTCAAGATCAATTAACAGCATCTTCTGATGACAAAATAAGTGCTTCACTTAACAAATCTAGTGGGGTAATTAGTGTAAATATTATAGATCGAACTGCAACGCTTGATACTTTCTATTCTTCTTCTTTATCAACAATTTATAATACTTTTAAATCAGATGCACTAATTACAAATGTTTCTGTCAATTTCAATGGGAAAGAGCTGTTGTCAGAACCAATTGACAGTAATAACTATGATTTTGATACTGCATATACTAAAACTCTAGCTAAACTTAATGCTGCATTAGTTGAAAAAGCTGATGAATTAGGTATAACTGGTATGAACTTCACTGTAGATGGAACTTCAAAATTATCGACACTTTCAACCTTTAATATCTCTTTCGTAATCACTGGGACATTAAAAGATGGTGGTGCATCAAAACAATATTCATTTACATTTAATTAATAGACTTGATCGATTATACAGAACAACCATTCCTATAAAGGATGGTTGTTCTTTTTGCGTTCTAAAATATATATTATTCTTGCTCAAGCGCTAGTATTTTTCTATATCCGCCAAATTCCCACAATTTTCTATACGAACTACCTAATCTCATGCTAAACTATAGATAATATACTATTTTCAACAAAAGGAGAATTCCATGAAGAAAAAGAGAAAAAAACTGAAAATCTTCCTATTGGTATCTTTAGTTATTATCCTAGGAGCTGTAGGTTACTTACTATATGAATTCAAATTTAAAACATACGATGTAGCAGACGATGAGGTTTCGGAGATTGTGGAAGATCCATATGTTTTGGAATTACCAGATGGTAGCAAGATCACTATGGACAAAGATGGAAATGTGGTAGAGGACTATTCTTCAACGCAAACTGCTTCCAATGAGAGCACTTCAACTACTGACGGTGGATCATCTGAACAAATAGCAACTTCAGGCCAAGGAAGCTCTACAGATTCCAATGATACTTCAACTACTGAAGGATCAGCTGGTTCGACAACTCCACCAGTTTCATCCGGCAGTTCTCAAACAGAGCCAACGGTTGGATCTATAAAAGAAAAGTATATTCCTGCTTTTACCGCACTTGAAGGTCAAGCAGATGCAAAAATAAACGCATTAATTGGTCGGGCCAAAACAGAGTACACAAATAAAAAAGCAAATGGTGAAGGAATCGATTTCGGTTACTTTTATAACAAATACATGGCAGCAGCAGAAGGCTTAGAAGCAAATACGGATACCATTTTTAATGGAGTTCTCGCAGCAGTGGAAAAAGACTTAGAGGCAAATGGCTTTGACAAGTCCTATGCAAAAAGCTTCAAAGATGAATACGAAGCTACCAAAAAAGCAAGAAGAGATAGTATTCTTAGTAAAGCACTTGGAAGATAAGAAAAGCGCAAGTTCTTATACTTTGGAAGTCAGTCTAAGTTCGCAACATCCTGTCTTAAAGATTAAGTGAATCATTCCAAATATTTATCACTTCGTTAATTGTAGCGGCAGGCGGCGACTTCAGTGGGATGAGGGAGGCAGATAAGACATCACAAACGACGCGATAGCGACGGTGATGGCTTATCGCTCCCCCCACGGAAAGCGTCCGCCTAGAGCGAAAATCAATCAAAAAATCCGATAGGACCCATTTGGGGCCTATCGGATTTTTTGTCTCATTCCTTTTATACATATGTAAACACTTAAAAACGTTAAAGCACCACACATATCTAGAAATATATCCTGCCAAGAGGGAGTTCGACCTCCTGTCAGCTGTTGGTGGTATTCATCGGCAATCGCCAATACAAGTGTGGACAGCATTGCTAACAAAAAACGATATCTGATCTTAGGCAAGATAGCGTAAAAGCCTAATGCTGCTAAACCAAATAAAAAGAAATGGGCGCTTTTTCGAATAATGAACTCGACAAAATGATAATAGCCTCGTTCCTCCACGGAGATTGTACGACCCCAATAAGGTATTTCCAATTTTTTTAGCTGAGCTTCTAAAGGTTTCGCAGCTAGAAAGTCCTCAAATAAAGGTATTAGAGACTGTTGCTCGTATGTTTGACTAGAAGAGAAAAACAAAATAGTCATGAGTAAAAGTAAAAAAATTAGTTTTTTCATACTAAAATAGTACCACATATTGAGTAGAATATCATTTTCATAAAATAGTCGAAAATATATATATTCCCTCGAAAATTGTGAGAATTTGTAATGTAATAGGTAGTATTTATGCTATAATGGAAACAATTAGTATACAAACCAATTGGTAAGTGAAGGGGAAACAAGTAAATATGGAAGAAACTATTAGTTTACAAGATTTATTTAAAACGATAAAGAAAAGAATTTCTTTAATTATCGGGTTAACTCTACTAGCAGTAATTATTGCAGGAGTTATAAGTTATTTCTTTATCACACCAATCTATCAATCTTCAACACAAATTCTTGTCAATCAACAAAAAGTCGAACAGCAACAACAATATAATTCCCAAGACATACAAACGAATCTTCAATTGATCAATACATATAACGTGATTATTAAAAGTCCAGCAATTCTATCCAAAGTAATTCAAAACTTAGATTTGGATACAACCCCAGCTTTACTTACAAACAAAATCACCGTTACGAGTGAACAAAATTCACAAGTAGTAACAATCAGCGTACAGGATCCCGAATCTTTTAAAGCAGTAGATATTGCAAATACGACTGCAGAAGTTTTTCAACAAGAGATTAAAACCCTAATGAATGTCGACAATGTGAATATTTTATCTCCAGCAATTCAACCGGAAAAGCCATCACCAGTGAAGCCAAACAAAATGCTTAATATGGCAATTGCCGGAGTGATTGGGTTAATGCTTGGAGTAGGAATTGCCTTTTTACTAGAATACCTAGATACGACTATTAGGAAGGAACAAGATGTAGAAGAACTCCTCCAGTTACCGATACTAGGCTTGATAAGTCCATTCCCAGATAACAATGACGTGGATCTTATGACGAATGTAAAATCGCGACGAAAGAAGGTGTAAACATGGCTAAAAAGAAAAAAACAAATAGTTTAAAAGATGTAGCACGTAAACTAGTAGTAATAACAAATCCGAAATCTGTTGTATCGGAGCAATTTCGTACAGCACGTACAAATATAAATTTCTCAAAGCCTGATGGAGAGTTATCAACACTTTTAATAACGTCTTCTTTACAGGCAGAGGGGAAGTCTACAGTATCCGCAAATTTAGCCTGTTTATTTGCGCAGGAAGGCAAAAAGGTAGTTCTGATTGACGCAGATATGCGTAAGCCGACTGTGCATTATACGTTTCATCTAACCAATACGATAGGATTATCTAATCTCTTAACGAAAAAAACAGATGTGATGGAAGCTGTTAAGGAGACAGATATAGAAAACCTGAAAATCATTACAAGTGGGCCAATTCCTCCCAATCCCGCTGACTTGCTTAGTGCAAAGTCAATGGATGAACTGATTGAACAACTAAAAACAGAATTTGACCTTATATTATTTGATGCACCTCCTGTATTATCGGTGACGGATGCACAAATTTTGGCTAACAAAAGTGAGGGGACTATCTTGGTCATCAGTGCGGGATCAACCGATAAGGATAGTGCATTAAAAGCGAAAGAGTTGTTATTAGCGTCGAAAGCGAAAATCATCGGGACTGTTATGAACAACTTCAAGCTTGAAAAAGATCATTACTACTACCAGTACTATGGTACTAACGAGTAAAAGCACTTAGGTGACTTTTACTCTTTTTTTATACCTTAAAATAGAAGTTATAGGAGAATTTAAAAATGATAGATATTCATAGCCATATTTTATATGGAGTTGATGATGGTCCAGCTCAATTAGAAGAGACAATAGAAATGTTTGAGCAAGCGCTAAAAGAGGGAATAACAGAAATAATATCCACCTCACATGCGTTCCATCCACAATTCAATGCAAGTGCTACTATAGTGACAGAACAGATAAAATTATTACAACAAACAATAGAAGAAAGACAGCTGCCTTTAAAATTGCATAGAGGACATGAAGTGCGGTTAAAAGACAATTTAGTTGAACTACTTCAGGAACAGAAGATTCATACACTTGCTGGCTCCAAATATTTGCTACTAGAGCTACCATCTAGCGGTATACCAAAATATACAGTAGATATTATCCACCAGTTATTATCGGAGGATATATTACCTATCATAGCGCATCCAGAAAGAAACAAAGCAATAGCGGATAACCCGTCACGACTGGCAAAACTCATTAATCACGGAGCTGTAGCGCAAATAACGGCTGGGAGCTTGGCAGGTCATTTTGGACGAGGGATTCAGAAGTTATCATTAGAGCTAGTAGATGCAAACTTAGTACATACGTATGGATCAGACGTACATAATTTGAAAAAAAGACCCTTTAAATTTGATGCCGGGTTAAGATATTTAGAAAAGCATAAGAGACTAGATGCAGTCGACATTTTTCTTGAAAATAATGCAAGAATCATAGAGAATAACGAAATAATTATTTTAGAGCCAGAAGAACTAGTTAAACATAAATGGTGGAATATTTTTGCGTGAGTAAAAAGAATTTAATAAGTATATGACGAAAAACGAAGAAATAATTCGAAGATCTATTATATAATACTCCTTTCTAAAAAGGAGGTATATAACTATAGTCCCTGCTTTATGTGTGATATGGGTAAAAAGGAAATATATTCTCCCATTAAATTTCCAAAGTGATATAATTACTTGTAGCCAATTTTGGAAGATTATGTTGAAATGGAGTGTTTAAATGTCCTTACAGAAAAGAATGTCATTACTAATAGTTGTCGATTCTGCTATTGTATTATTTTCCATATATATAGGATACTTTGTACTCTATCCGATTAATAATCTTTTTAGCAATACATTCCTTTTAGCAAGCTCTCTTGCAATTTTCCTAGCACATCATGGATTCGCTATGTACTACGGACTTTATCGAAAAGTGTGGGAATACGCGTCTATTCGGGAGCTAGTATCTATTTATAAAGCAGTCACGTTGTCGATTTTAACGGTTGCATTAGTGCAATATTTAGTTAGAGGTGATGTGTTAGTACGTGCATTATCTATTACATGGATGCTGCATATCTTACTAATTGGAGGATCTAGGCTTTCGTGGAGAATATTCCGGGATACTTACATATCAGGAGAAAAGTCGGCGGAGGAACGCAAAAGAACATTAATCATCGGAGCGGGCTCGGCTGGTACGATGATTGCACGCCAGCTACTAAAAAATACAGATTCACCATTAAAGCCAATTGCTTTCTTGGATGACGATGCTGCAAAAAAAGGCTTAGAAATCTTTAATATACGCGTACTTGGTGGAACAGATATTATCGCTGAAGCGGTATTAGACTTAGATATTGAACATATTATTATAGCCATTCCATCGATGGATAGATCGACTGGTGCCATTCTTATGCAGCGATGCTTAGATACGGGTATCCGTACACAAACAATGCCACTTATCGAGGATTTACTGACAGGTAAGGTTTCTGTCAATGAAATAAGAGATGTGAAAATTGAAGATTTACTAGGTCGTGACGAAGTAGAACTAGATTTAAATGCGATATCTTCTAAACTAACCGGTAAAAAGATTTTAGTAACCGGAGCGGGCGGCTCTATTGGTTCAGAAATCTGTCGACAGGTGATAAGATTCAATCCAAAAGAAATCATCCTACTCGGTCACGGAGAAAATTCTATCTATACTATAGACATGGAATTACGTAATAAGGTTTCACCTAACACGAAAATAATTCCGCTTATTGCAGACGTACAAGATCGTAATCGAATCTTTGACATCATATCTGAGTATAAACCGGATGTAATTTATCACGCTGCAGCCCATAAACATGTACCCCTGATGGAGTACAATCCGATGGAAGCTGTAAAAAATAATATATTTGGAACAAAGAACGTTGCGGAAGCAGCCGATATATTTGGAGTTGGTCATTTTGTCATGATTTCCACAGATAAGGCGGTTAATCCCCCTAATGTAATGGGTGCGACTAAACGCTTTGCTGAAATGATAGTTCAGAATCTTGCAAAAGAAAGCGTCACGAAATTCGCAGCTGTACGTTTTGGAAATGTTCTCGGTTCAAGAGGCAGTGTCGTGCCTCTATTTAAAAAGCAAATAGCAGCAGGTGGACCAGTCACTGTGACAGACCCAGAAATGACCCGTTACTTCATGACGATTCCAGAAGCATCTAGACTGGTTATTCAAGCAGGAACACTTGCAAGTGGTGGAGAAATTTTTGTTCTAGACATGGGCGAGCCAGTGAAAATTGTTGACTTAGCAAAGAATCTTATTAAACTATCAGGCTATAGCGAAAATGATATAAGTATTAACTACGCAGGGATCCGACCTGGGGAAAAGCTATTTGAAGAATTATTAGATGAAAATGAAATTCAAAGCAAATACGTATTTCCGAAGATTCATATCGGAAAGGCAACTCCAATCAGTGCGATGGAATTAGAGTATGTTTTAGAAAAACTACCGGAAATTTCTATTGATGAGATGAAACAATTACTAATTGGACTTGCCAATCGAAAGAACGTGAAATCATTGGTAGCGGCGACTTATGCGGATGAGGTTAAGTAGTACTGAATGAGGAGTGTATAGGATGCAAAAGGTAAGAAAAGCCATTATACCAGCTGCAGGACTAGGAACCCGCTTCCTCCCTGCAACAAAAGCAATGCCGAAAGAGATGCTGCCAATTGTCGACAATGGAATACCGGGCATTCTGTGAAAAAACTAAACAACCAAATCTTAAAGATAGCGAGAGGGATAATAAATGAATTTTGCAATCGTAGGGTGTGGATTTATAGCTAAGAAACATGCTCAAGCAATAAAAAATATAGAAAATGCTAGTTTAGTAGCTGTATGTGATAGAGTACCAGATTTGATGAAACCCTATGTAGAAGAGCACGGAGCAACTCCATATATGGATATTGAAGAAATGTTAAAAGATGAAACAATCGATATAGTAAACATTTGTACACCAAGTGGAACTCATGCTGTACTTGCAGAGTTAATCGCAAAACTTGGGAAACATGTAATAATAGAAAAACCTATAGCGATGACAATTGAAGAAACAAATAGAATTATACAAGCTACAGAACAAAATAATATGAAACTTGCCGTTGTGCATCCAAACCGTTTTCGACCAGTTGTTATGAAGTTAAAAGAAATATTGAATAAAAATTTATTAGGAAAAATTAGTCATGCGCTTTGTATTGTAAACTGGAATCGTGATCAAGCATATTATGACCAGGCACCATGGAGAGGAACAAAAGAGCATGATGGCGGGGTGCTTATGAATCAAGCAATTCATAATTTAGATTTACTATTATGGTTCATGGGAAATCCAGTAGAAGTGTTTAGCATGGAAGCAACGCGTCTTAGGAATATCGAAGCTGAAGATGTGTCGGTGGGTTTAATACAATTTGAATCAGGTGCTCTAGCAACTGTACAAGCTTCCACTACGGTATATCCAAAAAATTTTGAAGAGTCAATTACAATTTTCGGAGAAAAAGGTACAGTGAAAATAGGAGGAGCAAATGCGCTTTATTTCGAACATATTAATATAGAAGGAACTCATGAAAATACGATAGAAAAATGGATTAATGAAGTAAAAGAAGATCCTTGGGGAACACCCGGTCACGAAGAAATTATTAAAGATATGATTCAAGCAATTGAGGAAGACCGCAAACCATCGGTGACTGGGGAAGATGGGAAGAGAGCATTAGAACTAGTGTTGTCTTTTTACGATTCTGCAAAAACTAATCAATTAGTGAGCCTAATTTAAAGGAGCATACAATAATGGTAAAATTACAAGCAAACAATATTGCGGAGGAACTAATTAAAAAATTAGAAGCCAAAACCGCTACAATAGGTGTCGTGGGACTTGGATATGTTGGACTTCCACTTGCAGTTGAAAAAGCTAAAGCAGGATTTAATGTTATTGGTTTTGACGTGCAAGAAGAAAAAGTGAAAAAAGTTAACGATGGTGAAAATTATATTGGCGATGTTCTTCCTAGTGATCTTACTACACTTGTATGGGATGGAAAACTAAAAGCTACATCAGATTATTCTTTTATCAAAGACGTAGATGCTTTAGCAATTTGTGTTCCAACCCCATTAGACATTTATAAACAGCCTAACATGGAATATGTAAAAAGTTCTGCTGAAGCCATCGCCAAAAACATAACAGTTGGAACATTAGTAGTTCTTGAAAGTACAACTTATCCAGGTACAACAGAAGAATTAATCAAGCCCATTTTGGAAAAACAAGGACTAGTTGTCGGTAAGGATATATTTTTGGCTTACTCGCCGGAACGCGTCGATCCGGGTAATAAAAACTTCAATACAAAAAACACACCAAAAGTAGTTGGCGGAATTACACCTGAATGTACAAAAGTTGCAGCTACAATGTATCGCTCTGTATTAGAAGGTGATGTCCATGAAGTTTCAAGTCCTGCAGTTGCAGAAATGGAAAAACTATTAGAAAACACATTCCGTAATATTAATATAGCTCTTGCAAATGAAATGGCGATTCTCTGTAATAAGATGGGAATTGACGTTTGGGAAGTAATTGATGCTGCTGCAACAAAACCATATGGCTTTATGCCTTTTTATCCGGGTCCAGGTCTTGGTGGGCATTGTATTCCTATTGATCCGTGGTATTTGACATGGAAAGCAAGAGAGTATAATTATCATACGAAATTGATTGAGACTGCTGGAGAGATTAATGATAGTATGCCTGATTTCGTGGTACAACGCTGTTCTGAAATTTTAAATGATCAAGCGAAAGCATTAAGAGGCTCTAAGATTCTAGTACTTGGTGTTGCTTACAAAAAAGATATTGATGATTATCGGGAGTCACCGGTGTTGCCGATATTGGAACGCTTGACGAAATCAGGAGCGGAATGGGAAGCTGTGGATCTACATGTGCCTACGTTTAAGTTGAATGGGGAAATGGTTAACACTGTTGAATTGTCGGACGAGAAGCTGATGGATGCGGATCTTGTAGTGATTGCTACTAATCATAGTGGGTTTGATTATGAGGGTATATCCAAATTTAGTAGGTTAATTTTAGATACTAGGAATACTGGTATCTTAAATGGAGAATCGAATACTTATAAAAAGATTTAAGTATAGGAGAATAATATGTTTTTTATTAATTGTATGTTGATATTTTCTATAACAACTCTTTTATTATTTCGTAAAAAAATTTTAACTGCTTTCGGTTTGTTTTATATTGGAACTATAATATTTTTATTAATTGGTTGGTTGTCTGCGTATTTTTTAGCTGAGGAAATGTATATTTTAAATGGAAATACAGAACCTTTAATAAACATAGTGCCTAGTATAATTACATTTATTATTATAGTCAATTTATTTTGGTTTTTCCCTCATTTTAGTAGTGGTAATCAAATGAAAAACAAACAAATAAATACAGATGTTTTTATAAACAAAAATATCAACTTTATAGTATATTCAACATTTATTTTAACGGTTTTCTTTCTTGCTATTATAAATATTAGTGATGCACCTTTATTTAATATTGGAAAGTATACTGTTACAGAAATGTCCTATTATAGAAATGAGATTTTCGCGACTGGACTGATCAGTAAATTAAATGTATTTAGGTATATAGTTTTATATTTATTAATACCTTTATGTTTTTTTATCAGGGCTGTTGGTCTGAAGAGAATAATAATTGTTGATATTGTATTTATAATATTTTCGGCTTTAAGTTTGTCGAAGACTGCGATTATATTGATAATTGTGTTTTACTTTTCGGGGAAGTACTTAAAGAATAGAAAACTAATAGATGTATTACTAGCAATTTTATCAATAGTATTTGCTTTTTATTTTATTGTTTATTTTACATATTACGTAGATCTGCAAAGGTCATTTGGAGATGTCTTCAAAGTTTTATATATAAGATTAATTGCCACTCCTATTGCACTGTCGGGGTTATATTCAACATTTTTTGAATTTCATCAAGGCTTTAGAAGCAGTGTTTATTATACATATCTATTTGGAGGGGAATTTGTAAGGATAGCGGTTATTGCAATGCAAAATATTTCTCCAACAAGTGGAGGAAATGCACCAACCGGATTAATTGGTATGGCCTTTCCAAACATCCCTAAGTCCTATCATTGGTTTTATTATTTATGTGTGATAAGTTATATTTATTTGTTTAGTAATCTGATTGGATTGATTAAAAACTATACAATAAAACATGTATTTGTATTTTTTTTAGGAATTCTTTCATGGTTTTTCTTCCTAACGGATCCGTTAGTGGCACTAAATAGCTATGGTATATTATATATTAGTGGAGTAGTAATAATTATTTTATTATTACAGAATAAACAATTTTTTAAATTGAGGTGATTTAATTGGAAATGGATGATGTTATTCAGGAATTAGAGCAAAATATTAAAACTTCAAGGCAATGGTTAGATCCCTATGATGCAGAGAAAATAAAAAATAGATATTTAAGAGGTTCGGCAAAAAGAATAGCATTATTTCAACCAAATATTTTTTATAAATTTAATATCTTCGAAAAGAATGTATGGGACGAGAACTATATTATGTTAGGTCAGGCCGCATTAAATTTCGATAGGAAAGATTTAGTAATAACTTGTTTGGAAAAACTGGACATTCCAACTAAAGAATATTGGGGATTACCAATAGATTGGCATTCAGGAAAATATATTTTCCATAAAGGCATGCTAATGTCAACGACCACTTCGGAATGCATCTTATTTTTATGTGAGGTTTATAATACTTATCCAGACTTAATTGAAAAAAAATATTTAATGAAATTAGCAAAAAAAATATTAATATCTCTAAATAAAAATATAATCAATAGTGGAGATGAATATTTATATAGCTATACACCTATTGATAAATATCAAGTTTTTAATTCCAACTTATTAGTTGCCGCTGCTATAGGAGTAATTGGGAAAATCGTAGAAGACTGCAACTTAATAGACGAAGCAAAGAGAATTTATACTACTTGTGAAAAGTATTTACCTAAAGAAGGATATATTCCTTATTCAATATTCGGTTCCGAAAAAACTGCAGATGCATATCATCAATTATTTTCAATGAGGGCAGTATATTCTTTAAAAGAATACAATTTAGTTAACACGGTCCTACTAGAAAGAATCGAAAGTTACTTTTTTGAAAAGTTCTATTTAAACGGAAATGTAGTATTGAGGCCAGAAAGTAATACTTTGGATTTACAACCTTTTTCTGAAGCATTGAGATATTTCGGTATAAGTAAAAATCTGATGAAATTCAAAGAATTATATGAATCGAGATTTAGTTTAATGAAAAAAGATCGTTATATTCAAAGAGTATGGAGATATAATTCAAAAATAAAAATTAAATCAAATGTTTGTCACTCCAGACAGGGGTATTTAAGGCTTCTTCTAGCTTTAAGTTATAAAGCGAGACTATGAATTATAAATTACTATTAAGAGACGCAAGTTTAACCCTATTTACACAAATAATAACAGCCGTGAGTGGTGTACTAGTTATGTTTATTATTTCGAGAAAATTTGGTTTAGAGTCTTACGGGGAATTTTATTTAGTTAAAAGGGTATCCGATGTTTTATGGCTGTTCTTTCTTTTGGGTATGACGGTTAGTATTCCGAGAAACAAAGCATTTATTGATAAAACAAGAAGCAAGGGTTCAGCAGAATTTTCATTCTTAGTATTTCCCATAATTTCTACGTTTCTTTACATACTATTTTCGAATGAATTATTAGCTTTATTTCTAAAAGATTTAAAAAACGAATTAGATTTAATAGTTTCTTTATTAATTATTGGAATGGTATTTTATTCAACAGTTGTAAGTTATCTGAGAGCCATTGCGAAGTTCATAATATTAAACATTAATACTTTCATAAACTTTTCAATCATTCCCCTTATTCCTTTACTGTATGCAAATAATATTATATCTTATCTTAAAATATATTCATTGGTCCTACTGATTTTCAATGTAAGTATTTACATAATTATTTCACTTGTTTTACTTTTAAAATATCATCCCTTTAAACAGATTAACGAGAAAATAAAAGGACTAATGTTTTTTCTAAAGTATGGAACCCTACGTTTACCTGGATTATTTTTAGCGAGTTTAATATTTACATTGCCTATAACTATCTTAAATTACCTAGGATCTACTAGAGATATAGGGACTTTAGCTCAAATATTCCAGTTATTCGGAATAATAAGTATGCCCATTAATGCTTTAGGAATTATTTTGTTGCCGAACTTCTCTAAAATTATTGCGGTAGGAAATAGCCATTCATTGAATTTATTTATCAAAAGAGGTATAAAACTAACTTTTATTACTTCTAGCTTAATAGCATTAACATTATCTGTTTTTATTGAAGAGATAATCTATATAATCAATGGAGTATATATAGATTTTGAAAACCTTGTACTTGTAAAAATTTTGATTTTTACAATTGTTCCTTATTCAATATATAATTTTTTGAGAAATCCAATAGATGCGGCTCATGAGACTCCTTATTCAACTATTTTAGTATTATTTTCATTTATTTTAAGCACTTTAAGCATTTTAGTAATTTATAATTTTACTAAAATATTTAGTTTTAATTTAATTGTTTTGTTTACTACTTTGAATCTTTTTTTATTAGGAATAGGATCTCTAATTTATACACGAAAACTATATTTTACAAAGGTGTGATTTAAAATAGATAGAAAATTCGTTGTTTGTCATTTGACATCCGTGCATTCTCAGTATGATACAAGGATTTTCCTAAAGGAATGTCAGTCATTATTACAAGATGGATTCCAAGTAAATTATGTTGTTCCGGGAGTCGTGAACTCTATTAATGAAGGAGTGCATATTTATGGTGTTGAAAAAGGGGGAGGCCATCGTTTAGAGCGCATGACTAAAACTGTAAGAGCAGTTTATCGAAAAGCACTGGAAATTGACGCAGATTTATATCATTTTCATGATCCTGAGCTTATGCCAGTTGGTTTGATATTGAAGAAAAAAGGTAAAAAAGTTATATACGATATACATGAAGATCTACCTAGAGCACTTCTATCAAAAAGATGGATTAATCCATTCATAAGAAAGCCAATGGCGTGCTTTTTTGAAATATTCGAGAACTATGCCTCTAGGAAATTTGATTTCCTTATGACAGCAACTCCTTTTATTACAGAACGTTTTAAAAAGGTAAATCCTAATACAGTTAATATAAATAACTATCCATTACTTGGAGAACTACAAAGTTCTAGTTTTAAGAATATTATATTTAAACAAAAACAAGTTTGTTATGTTGGAGGATTGGGTCTAATTAGAGGCATACATCAGCTATTATTTGCTGCAGATTCTATAGAAGGAAAGATTCGCATTGCGGGTCCTATTAATCCTATAGAAATGGAAGAACAGTTAAAAACACACTCTAATATTGAATATATGGGATATTTAGATCGTGTAGAAGTAAAGAATCTTCTTGGTTCA
Organism: Psychrobacillus sp. FSL K6-2836; assembly: GCF_038003085.1. NCBI lineage: Bacteria > Bacillati > Bacillota > Bacilli > Caryophanales > Bacillaceae > Psychrobacillus > Psychrobacillus sp. FSL K6-2836. The sequence goes on along the minus strand of NZ_JBBOOM010000001.1, from coordinate 1,291,788 downwards.
TCGATTGCTGGAATTGTTACTTTTTTGCCGGAGCCAAATCATATTAATGCACAGCCTAATAAGATGTTTGAATATATGTCTGCAGGGATTCCTGTAATTTGTTCAGACTTTCCACTCTGGCGTTCAATCATTGAAAAACATGATTGTGGTATATGTGTAGATCCAGAAAATCCAGAAGACATTGCGAAAGCTATTAATTATTTATTTGCGAATCCCCAAATTGCAGAACAAATGGGGCGGAATGGAAGAAATGCTGTTGAGACTGTATTTAACTGGGAGCAAGAAAGCGAAAAGTTAATTGAAGTATATAAGAAATTAATTTAATTATCTGGAGATGAGAATATGAAAATACAAATGCTTGATTTATCACAACAATATTTAACAATAAGAAAAGATGTCCTTTCAAAACTTGATGAGGTAATGTCTTCATCTCAATTCATACTTGGTAGTCATGTAAAACAAGTCGAAAATGATATTGCGAAAATGAGTAAAACAAAACATGGAATTGGCGTTGGAAACGGATCGGACGCTATCCATATCGCGCTTCAAGCGGCAGGTATAGGTGAAGGAGACGAAGTCCTTACAACATCATTTACTTTCTTTGCTACAGCAGGTGCAATTGTACGTGCAAATGCAAAACCGATATTTATTGATATCGATCCAGTTACATATAATATCGATCCTACAAAACTTGAAGCTGCAATTACTGGAAAAACAAAAGCAATTATTCCAGTACATTTATATGGGCAAATGGCAGATATGGATCTAATTATGGAAATTGCGAAGAAATATAATCTGCATGTTATTGAGGATGCTGCACAGGCGATTGGTTCAACATATAAAGGTAAACAAGTTGGTGAAATGAGTAGTGCTGCTACCTATAGCTTTTTCCCTACAAAGAACCTAGGAGCATATGGTGATGGTGGTATGGTCGTTTCAAATAACGATGAACTTGCAGAACAAGCGCGTGTAATTCGTGTGCATGGAAGTAAACCAAAATACCATCATCATGTATTAGGCTATAACAGTCGTTTAGATGAAATGCAAGCAGCCATTTTAACTGTGAAGCTCCCACATTTATCTACATGGACTGGAAATCGACGAGTTGCGGCAGCATACTACACTGAAAAACTGAATGCAGCGGTAAATGACCACGTTGTAACTCCTGTAGAAGTTGATGGTAATTATCATGCATTCCATCAATATACACTTCGTGTTGAAAAAAGAGATGAGTTAAAAGAATTTTTGAAAGAGCAAGGAATCGCAACTATGATTTATTATCCAATTCCCCTACATTTGCAACCAGTATTTAAGGATTTAGGTTATAAGGAAGGGGATTTACCTGAAACTGAAAAAGCTGCAAAAGAAGCTTTATCTTTACCGATGTTCCCTGAATTGAAGCGAGAACAACAAGATTATGTTATTCAGAAGATTGTGGAGTTCTATTCATGAAAAAGATATTAACAATTGCTGGTACTAGACCACAGTTAGTGAAGATTGCTGCTGTTTCAAGAGTTTTACGTGAATCATTTACAGAGGTACTTGTAAATACTGGACAACACTATGATTACAATATGGCAGGTGTATTTTTTTACGAGCTGAATATACCTCGCCCTGATTACGATCTAGGAATTGGTTCTGATTCCCATGGACGCCAAACAGGTAGAATGATGATTACTGTAGAAGAAGTTATAGAAAAAGAAAATCCTGATGCCATTCTAGTGTATGGCGATACTAATTCTACACTTGCAGGAGCAATAGTTGCTAGTAAGTTACATATACCTATCATTCATATCGAAGCAGGTCTTAGAAGCTACAATAAAGAAATGCCAGAGGAAATTAATAGAATTATGACTGATCATGTATCGACTTTATTATTTGCTCCATCTGATTTAGCGGTAGAGAATCTCTCGAAAGAGGGTATTATAGATGGAGTTCACAAGGTTGGAGATGTAATGTATGATGCGGTTCTTTTCAATATGGAGCTTGCAGAAAAAAAGCATTCTTTGAAAGATTATGATTTAAAAAGTAGAGAATACATTCTCGGAACAATTCATCGTGCAGATAATACGGATAATCCGAGAAGATTAGAAGCCATTTTAAGAGCTTTTAACTCACTTGATGGAACAGTATTTTTACCACTACATCCTAGAACGAAAAGTAAAATCGAGAGTTTCGGATTGGCGGAGTTATTAAATGAAGCTACGAATATTCGAATCTTGGAACCGATTTCTTATTTAGAAATGCTTTTATTAGAGAAACATGCAAGAGCAATCGTGACTGATTCAGGTGGTGTTCAAAAAGAGGCTTACTTTGCTAAAGTACCTTGTATTACATTACGTGATCAAACTGAATGGGTAGAAACTGTAGAAACAGGATGGAATAAATTAGTTAATCCATTGAAAGCAGACTTGTCTGACAAACTTTTAAAACTGACAGTAGGCAAACCAATCGATGATTTATATGGTGACGGTCAGGCAGCGAATAAGATTGTAACGATATTGAAAAGTCATTTTAAATAAAGTATAGGGCCAGTCTTAATTGAGACTGGCCTTCCTAAAAGGAGAAGTTAACTAGATGATTCAAAAAGGACAAAATGTAGTGATAGGTGAAAATGTAACTTTGGGTGAAAATGTAGTAGTTGGACATAATGTAGTAATCTATGAAGGTACAGAAATAGGTAATAATGTAATTATTCAAGATAACGCTGTAATAGGAAAACAACCCACACGTGCCAAGGCTTCTATTTTGCCTAAGGTAAAGAAACTAACAGCTACTAAAATTGGTTCTGGGGTAACGGTTGGTACTTCAGCTATTATTTATGCAAATGCAGAAATAGGTAATGATGTATTTATTGCAGATTTAGCAACTGTCCGTGAACGTGTAACGGTAGGCGAGAAAACTATCGTTGGCCGTGGTGTTGCAGTAGAGAATGATTGTACAGTAGGCAAGAACTGTAAACTAGAAACAAACTGTTACATAACAGCTTATTCGGATTTAGGAGATTATGTATTTGTAGCTCCTTATGTAGTTACAACAAATGATAATTATATGGCTCGTGGGAAAGAAAGACTTGATAAATTTAAAGGAGTAACAATTAAAGACGGAGGGCGTATCGGTGCAAACGCTACAATCCTTCCTGGAAAAACAATTTTTGAAGATGGAGCAGTAGCAGCAGGCAGTATAGTTACCCGAGATGTTAGCTCTGAGAGTCTTGTAGTAGGAGCACCAGCAAGAGAATTACGAAAGGTTCCTAATGAGCAATTATTAAGGAATCAGTGAGGACGACTATTAATGAATATATGGATTTTTAATCATTATGTGGCTGCGCCAGGAGATTTCGGAATTACGAGGCATTTAGATTTAGCAAGAGAACTTAAATCCAAAAAACATAATGTTACAATTTTTGCTTCATCTTATAACCATTGGGAAAGAAAAGAAAAGAAAGTTTTTCCTACAGGAGAAAAGTATTTAGTTGAATATATTGATGGTATAAGATTTGTATGGGTTAAAACTAAACCTTATAATAATAATGGTTATTCCAGAATTCTCAATATACTTTCCTACTGGTGGAATTTAAAGTCGGTAAAATACAATCAATTTAATGAAAAACCTGATATTGTTTTAGGATCTATTATGCATCATTTAGCAGGATGGGTTGCATATAAAATAGCTAAAAAATATAAAGCAAAGTTTGTATTCGAAGAACGCGATTTATGGCCAGAATCTTTGATTCATCTAGCCGGTGTGTCAAGGAAAAACCCAATAGTAAAGATTCTTGCGAGATATGAAACTTTTATGTATGAGAAAGCCTCTAAAATTATTGTTTTATTTGACAAAGCTCCGGAATATGTAAAATCAAAAGGAATTGAGGAAAAAAAAATAGTTTATCTTCCAAATGGTGCGGATATAAAAAGAAATAACTATATAAAAAAAATAGATATATTGGAAGAACATATAGATATTTTAAAAAGTAAAACTGTTATTGGTTATACAGGTTCTTTGAGTTTAGCAAATAACATGGATAGAATACTTGAAATAGCTAATAGGATGAAAAATGATAAAGAATATCTTTTTGTTTTTGTAGGGGAAGGTTCATACAAAAAAAATTTAATATCAGAAGTCTCAAATAAGGGATTAAATAATTGTTTGTTTTTCCCACCGGTCTCAAAAGAGGATTTACCATCGGTATTGGCTTATTTTGATTATGGAATTATGTCTCTGAAGCATAGTCCATTATATGATTTTGGTTTTAGTTTAAATAAATTATATGATTATATGTCTGCTGATTTACCAATCATCATTGATACAAGTATAGAAGATAACATAGTAAAGAATTATAATTTAGGAATCTCGGGAAATAATTTAGATGATATTATATTTCTAATTAAAACAATTGAAAAAGAGCAATATCAAAAAATGAAGAAAAACTCAAAAGCTTATTTTCTCGAAAATCATGATTGGGCAGTTTTAGGAAATAAATTTGAACGTGAAGTGATGGAAATACTATAATATATTATTAGAATGGACGTAACATACATTGTGCATAAATACAATAGATTTTAATGAATATATGTACTTATTTGTCAGTACAACAGCAAAACATAAATCTTCTATACTTAGACTGCCAGACAGAGAGTTGTCAAATGGAAAGTCCTTAAACTATTTAATAACGAATGAAGAATATGCAGTGGAGTTATTCAAACAAGTTGATGGTTTGATTCCCACGGTTATTATTGATGCTGAGTTAAAACAGGATATCGATCTCTTTTCGATTGCAAAAAAATACATAAAGAAATCCAGTATATACATGAATAAACCAAATGATCTTACTATGGAATCAGCTGATGTTTTACTACAGCAGCATTTTGACAGAGAATTAATTGGGAAAAAAGCTTTGATAATTGGTACTGGAAACATCTCTTTTAAACTAGCATTACGATTAGCTGAACGGAATGTACAAGTATTTATTGATGGACGAAATGCAAGTAAAGTAACAAAGGTCGTGGAAACAATAAATATGATATTACCTGCATACAGCAAATATAAAGTTAAAAAGTTTGAATTAAACTGTTTTGATGGAGGTTTGGATGCCGTCATACCCTTCGTATCAGCAGAAAAGGTCGTTCCGGATTCTTATGCGGTCTTATTACACGAATTCTCTATTTCTGTTGATGGAGGGATTGGTAACTTTTCGGAGGAATATATTGCTGTGGCATTAAAAAAGAAATCAAAGGTAATCAGATTAGATGTCCGAATTGCATTGCCTTTTGCGAATGCATCTTTAAAAACTTTATCACCAAGTTTTAGTTTCTTCGAAAATATTAGTGGTGAAAGAATGATAGAAAATATGAATATAGTTGCGGGAGGAATAATTGGCTCTGAAGGAACCATTATTGTGGATCAAATTAAAAATCCTCAACAAATAATAGGTGTAGCCAATGGATACGGGGGGGTAAAACATGAAAATACACTATCAGCAGGTGAAAGAAGTAGAATTGAGAAACTCAGAGAGAAGCTTTAATAAAGCTATAAAAAGAGTATTCGACATTTTATTCAGCATAGCTGTGATAATCATGGTTAGTCCTATCTTAATTATTGTAGCTATGTTGGTGAAATTGGAGGATGGAGGACCAATTTTATTTAAACAATTAAGAGCAGGGAAAAATGGTACTCCCTTTTATATTTTTAAGTTTCGTTCTATGAAAATGTTGAAGCATCAAAAGAAAAATATAGAGAATCCTTATAATTGGCCAAATCGTGTTCCAGATGATTTCGTATTTAAAACTACAAATGGAGAAAATTCAAATGTAACGAAAATAGGAATGTTCATCCGAAAATTTAGCTTGGACGAACTTCCACAGTTTTTTAATGTATTAAAAGGTGAAATGAGTATTGTTGGACCTAGACCTGAAATTATTGAAATTACAAACTGCTACGATGACCATCAATCACAGAGATTACTTGTTAAGCCGGGAATTACAGGATGGGCTCAAGTAAATGGGCGAAGCGATATGAATCATGGAAGAAAAGTCGAATTAGATTTATATTACGTACAAAATATAGGATTTAGTCAAGACATTAAAATAGTACTTATGACAATGACACAGACTGTCTTTGGTAAAGGATCTATTTGATTCGGTAAAAAAGCGTTGTGTAATAAAAAACTGAACAATTCTGATCATTCACTACAATTTAAAGTAAGATACAAAAGTTAAATTCATATAAAGAGGCTGTTCTCATTTGATTGACGTGTCCCTTTGTTAGAACCAATGAAAAAGAGAGAATTGCTTCCGCAATTCTCTCTTTGACCTTTTTGTCCACTGCCTTTAATACATCGTAGTTGCAGGTTTGCTTTATGTAGCAATTCGTTATTTCTTAATACTTCGGTTGGAATGCTTGAACTTCATTTTTTAGATCTGTTAAGTAAGTATCTATATTTTCGCTTGTGACAATGGTTAGGATTTCTTCGTTTTTCATAGATCCGTCTAGATGAGCTACGAATATGTCACCTAAGTTTGGATAGAAGTGAAGTTCATCAAACCAATAAGTCGGATCTATCGTATATTCATTTACTGAATGGAAGCTATAGACCTGTCCATAGACCTCTACCATTTCTTCAAACCATCTTTCATAGGCTTCCAACTGATTTGGATTTGCTAAATATTCCTTTAATCGAACTGCACTCATAGGATCCGTGAATGGGATAATTTTTGAGTCAGTGTGTTCGTCTCGAATCGTTTCTAGTATTGCTTTGTATTGATCATTATAAGGTATTTCCTTAGTTGAATAGATAGTATCAGGATCTGGAATGGAAAGTCTAAAAAGGTCATTTATCTTTGGATTTACATAGGTTGTCGATACCTCATTCGCACGATTATAGGTGCGATATCCCTCGTGAAATTCGCCTAACGAATAGTCTTTGTTCTCACTGGCTTTTTTATATGTATCGTATGAAAATAAGGACTTATATTTATAAAAAAATGCATTTGCAGTGTCGAATGCTTCCTCAGGCTTCACATATGTAGAATCTTCGGCAGGAGGCGCAAATGAATTAAAATACAACTCCATATAGATTTGATCGAAATCTTCTCCTTTTTGATCTTCCGCATACGAAATATAGTCATTATAATCTTGTATAGTTAGAGCACTTAAACCGTAATTATATACTTTGGAGTTTTCAAAGCCGGACTGATTCATATATGTTACTCGACTTGTTCCTATTAAAAGATCGTCATAATTCTTCATAGGACGATTTGTTATATAGTTTGTCTTTTGCTGTCTTTCATCAAAACCAACCTGAATCGTATTATATTCATTGTCATGTGTAAAGTTCCATAAAGGATCAACTGTGTAAGAAGTATATATTTGATATCCAAAAATAGACGTAAATAATATTAGAAAAGTTATTAAGCTAGTTAATAACCATTTAGCATAGGGACTCATAAAATAACTCCTTTCTGACATGCTGTTAAATTGGACATACTCTTTACTATAATGATTTAACACCAGTTAATAAAGTCCAGATGAACTTATTTATCATAAAAGTGTTATAATATCAAAGTTCATTTGTTCTAATTTATCATGTATGTATTAAAGGAAGGTATATATGCTATTTAATTCATTTAATTTTATATTTTTATTTTTGCCGGTTACATTTGGTCTCTATTTCTTACTACATAAAATTAAATTATCTAAATGGGCAATTGCATTTCTATTAACGGCATCATTAGTCTTTTATGGTATCTGGAATCCTATTTACCTCGTACTGATCATAAGTTCCATGGTATTTAACTTTGGAGTAGCTTATTTTCTTATGAAAACGAATGTTGTACATATAAGAAAAATTATATTAGCAATAGGTATTGGTGGAAATATTGCTTTACTTGGTTATTTCAAGTACTATGACTTCTTCGCTTCGAATATTAACTGGTTATTTAATACGGATATTGCGATGAAAAACTTGTTATTACCTTTAGCAATCAGTTTCTTTACATTCCAACAAATTGCGTTTTTAGTGGATAGTTATAGAAATGAGACAAAGAAATATAGTTTTATCACATATAGCTTATTTATAACATTTTTCCCACAGTTAATCGCGGGACCTATAGTTAATCATCAAGAGTTAATACCTCAGTTAGAAAATAAAAAGAATTACTTCGTTAATATGGAGAATATTGCAAAGGGTGTATTTATCTTTTCGGTAGGATTAGCTAAAAAGGTAGCAATTGCAGATACATTTGCTATTTGGGCAAATGATGGGTATGCAAATGTAGAAGCATTGAACTTTATGGAAGCGTGGGTTACTTCTCTATCTTATACGATGCAGCTATACTTCGATTTCAGTGGTTATTCGGATATGGCAATCGGACTAGCGTTAATATTTAACATTAAATTACCACTAAACTTTTACTCTCCTTATAAAAGTAGGAATATTCAAGAATTCTGGAAAAGCTGGCATATGACCTTAAATCGATTTCTCACTAACTATTTGTATTTCCCGCTAGGAGGGAGTAAAAGAGGGGCAGTCCGCACCTATGTGAATATTCTCATCATCTTCTTTATAAGTGGGATTTGGCATGGGGCTGGATGGACTTTCGTCATTTGGGGACTTTTACATGGTTTAGTCTCGGTAATTGTGCGGTTCTGGAGCAAACTAAATATCCAACTTCCTTATTTAGCTGCATGGTTAATAAACTTACTCTTTGTGCATTTTGCCTGGGTATATTTCAGAGCAAGCAGCGTTGGTCAGGCCCATGATTTACTAGGGAAAATGTTTACGCCAGACGGCTCTATTTTACAGTTTTTCCAGCAACCATTATTCCAGTTTGGGACTTGGCCAACATTCGACTTCTTAGGCATCATGTGGTTTACCAATCCAATGACTATATTTGCTTTCCTATTACTAGGATGTATCATCGCCTTTTGTTTGCCGAACTCCATCCAATTATTAGAAAAGTTTAAGCCGAATATGTTTTATGTGATGTTAGTAAATGTTTGTATTATTAGTACACTTTTGGCTGTCTATTTATTGAATAAAAACAGTGAATTCCTGTATTTTAATTTTTAGTTGAACTTATCAACTAACGTTATTGTTAGTTTGCTATTCGTGAAAATTCTATTCCATTGACTAAACTTCTGGTTTGAAGTAACTATCAAACTCTACTTCTCATAAAACTCCTCGTGTTCTTTAAAATGTTGTGTTAGATATAATTCTATACGATTTTTATAATTGATTAGTTAGGAGGCAGCATGTACACTCGTTAAAAATAATCGAATAGAAAAGGTAAGGGAAGAAAAGGAAAATATTGTTCAATTTATCTGTCCAAAATGTAATGTAGAAATGACAAAGAAGATGAAAGTACGGTTTGTTTTGTAAGACCATTTAGGTTATGTATTGCAATTTCATAAGAACTTATAAGAATCCTCAATCTAGAAATTGTTGGATTCTTTTTTTATAAATATGAATTGTTTAAGCTTCATAGGTCACAGTGGGCACCACATCATAGAAATTAAGAAAAGCAAGCTTCGAATCCAGATGACCTCGAAGCTTCTTTATATGTAATAGGGGTAGTTAATACAGGTCCTTTTAAATCTAACTACTGGTCTTCATATTTTTGAGAAAATATGAACAATAATACTATATAAAAGATAGAGTAGGTTCAAGAAAAGCTTGTGTATCTACTCTATCTTTAAGTAATTGCCATATAAAATCGTAATTCACTCATCTAAAAATAAAAAATTAATCGTAACTATAGGCTGATTTGTATTTCCATTTATCTGTTAAAGTATAAAAAATATCTACATTAAAAACTCTTTGTGTGTCACTTTGGGATATTCTAGATCCTTTTAATAACGGCGTTCCTATAGTTACTTGTAATTGCTTACTTAAATATTCATCTGCAATAACAGCTTCAATTGTATCCACCGCTGTTACCAATCGTATATTAGTTTGTTCTACTAATAGTTGTTGGATAGAACTAAAATGGAGATTTTTTTCGAAAATACTATAAGGTATATCCTTACTGATATAATGCTCCATATAGAAGATGGGTTTTTCGTCTAAGTATCTTATTCTTTGTAAGTAAATGACATCATTCGAGACTGTATTGAAAAGAGATGAATATTCGCTAGACTGTTTTATTTGTAAATCAATAGTTTTAGCAGATATTTTACCCCATTCTAAATTATAGCTTTCTCTAAAACCACTCATATTAATCCAATCCTCTTGAGGTTTACGATCCGCCACTATAGAGCCTTTTCCTTGCAGTTTATATATGTATCCATCGTTTTCAAGTTGTTGCAAGGCCTGTCTTATAGGTGTACGACTTACTGCGAATAGTTTTTCCATTTCACTTTCGGAGGGCAAAACGTCTCCACTTAAATACTTATTTAAATTGATATCTTGAAGAATGGCCTCGTATATCCTTTGATGAGCGGATATCTTTCTCATGAAAATCACTCCATTATTAAAATTTTCTAAATATATTGACTTAATGGAACTCAACTTGTTATTATAAGTATCATAAGTTCATAAACTTATAATATCACATACAAGGGGAGAATAAAATTATGTTTGAAAACATTTTATGTAATCTTGAGGACGGTATTTATACAATTACAATTAACAGAGAAAATACTTACAATTCTTTAAGTACTAAAACTAAGGTTGAAATTGCACAAGCTTTTCAAAATGCTGACTTGGATAAAAATGCGAAAGTAATTATTATAACGGGGGCTGGAAATAAATCATTCTGCTCAGGTCAAGACTTGTCGGAAAGCCAAGGATTAAATGAAGAAGAAGCTGAAAATTGGATTAATGAGTTTGATAATTTATATAGAGTTATTCGTAAGGTGAAAAAACCTATCATTGCAGCTGTAAATGGATTTGCAACTGGTTCTGGACTACAGCTTGCTTTACTAGCAGACATTCGTATTTCCTCCGATACAGCTAAATACGGAATGACAGAGGTGAATGTAGGCTTACCTTGTGTCATAGGAAGTACGATGTTTTGGGAAGTCATGGGTAAATCAAGAACTATCGATTTAATATTAACAGGTAGACTACTAGAAGCAAGAGAAGCAGAGCAATATGGACTAATAACTAGAATTGTACCTGCGGCTGATTTAACTAATGCTAGTAAAATTTTAGCGAAAGAATTAGCAGAGAAACCACCCACTGCTATTTCAATTAACAAACGTAGATTCAACCAGTTGAGTGAACATGAATTTAATACTTGTATGAATTATGCTGTAGAAGCACACACAATTGGCTATAGTTCAGGGGAACCACAGGCTAAAATGATTGAATTCTTTGAAAAAAGAAAAGTAAAACAGAGGTCTTAAAATATGAAATTATTTGAATATGAAGGTAAACAACTTCTGAGTAAATATGGAATAACCATACCTGATGGCTTTTTAAGTAAAGAATTACCTAATGATATTCAATATCCGTTAATAGCTAAGGTGCAAGTTCTTACTGGTGGGAGAGGAAAACTAGGTGGAATTATTAAAGTTCATGACCCATCTCAGTATGAAAACACGATTAATAAATTACAATCAATGACCTTAAAAGGAGAAAATGTTACCGAAGTTTATATGGAGACACCAGTGGATTATGAAAGTGAGATCTATGTTTCTCTTTCAATAGATAGAAACCGCAAAATACCTGTACTATTAATAAGCAAATTTGGCGGAGTTGATATTGAAGTTGTAAATAAAGAAAATCTTTTATTGCTTCCGATTAATCCATTATTAGGATTACAACCATACATGCTAAAACAGGCAGCGCTATTTACTGGATTAAATGATTCCAAACTGTCTGACCTTTTAACTAAAGTGTGGATTGTATTCAAAGAGCGTGAAGCAACTTTAGTTGAAATTAATCCGTTGTTTTTAATGTCGAACGGTGATTTTATAGCTGGTGATGCAAAAATCATTTTAGATAATGCAGAAAGTGTATCTGATATCAAATTGTTGGAGAGAAGTGTTAACGGCTTCGAAGGGAAGTGCCTTGCATTAAATACTGTGGGGGTTTTATTAGAGGGCGATACTGCCGTAATTACTAGTGGTGCAGGATTAGGGATGGCTACTTTTGACATGCTGAGTGAAAGTGGTCATGATATTCTTGCTTTGGTAGATTTAGGAGGTCATGTTATTCACGATGAAAAAGGAGCACAAGGGTTATTAAGTGAGTTAAAGAAACTTAAACCAAAGCGTTATTTTTTCAACTTCTATTTTCAGGTAGCTAGCTGTAATGTCTTAGCTGAAGCAATAGCGAACCAACTAGGAAATGAGCCAACGGATGTAGTTATACGGATGAATGGAAGGGATTATGAAAGGGCTTTCAAAGTTTTGGAACAGTATAACAATATTGCAGTAACCAAATCTTTGCCTGAAGCTAAAAAACTACTGGATATAAAGGTAGGTTAAACTAATGGCGATAATTGTAGATTCTAATTCAAAAGTAATTATTCAAGGTATTACAGGAAAAGTTGGTCAATCTTTTGTGGAACGTATGCTATTTTATAATACTCCGTTAGTGGCTGGTGTAACACCAGGAAAAGAAGGCCAGATTGTTCTTGGAGTTCCCGTATACGATAGTGTACAGAAAGCAGTAAATATTACTAATGCTGACACGTCATTTATCAGTGTGCAACCGAAATTAGTGAAACAAGCAGTTTTGGAGGCTGTGGATGCAGGTATAAAAGTTATAGTTATATATTCTGAAGGTGTTCCGGTACATGATAGTATGGAATTTGTTCAATATGCGAAACTTCATGGAACAATGGTTTTTGGTCCAAACTCGGCAGGCGTTGTATCAGCTGGTATGACTAATATTAGTGATATACATGACTCAATTCTAGAACCGGGCAATATAGGAATTGTTTCAAGAAGTGGAACTTTGACATATGAGGTTATTGAAATGTTAAAAGAAAATGGATTAGGAACAAGTACAGTTGCTTGTTTAGGTGGTGATCCTGTAGTTGGTATGCAGCATGCAGACGTATTAAGGTTATTTGAAAATGATCCAGATACAAAAGCTGTTGTGTATGTTGGTGAAATTGGGGGAAATGATGAGCTTGAGTCCGCTTCAGTTATAAAGCACATGACTAAACCTGTCTTTTCTTTTATAGCTGGAATGTATGCTCCTGAAGATAAACGAATGGGTCATGCAGGAGCAATTATTAGTAATGAAAGCGAAACTGCTATCAAGAAACAAGAAATTTTAAAATCTGCAGGAGCGATTACTTTAAGACTAATTACCGATCTAGAGCAGGTAGCTGCTAAACTAAGAGTCTCTAGTACCTAAAATTTTTCGAATAGACTGCCATGTATTTTTAGTAAAACTGTTAGCTATGTGCAACAACTAAAATTGTTGGTTACCAATCTTAAGGGAAAAAAACAATAATATACCCCTTCAAGATTGGTGGTCAACAATCTATTCTGCCTATTTAAATGGAATCTGTTAAAAGAAAAATAAGAAATGGGGGTTCTGCTATGCGTGAATTACGAGGAAAGATAATAATTTTAATTGCTTTATGGGCATCTGTTACTGTTTTTTTTCACGTTTATACTGCCGTTTTTGGAACCCTAGAACCAAGACTACAACGTTCTGTACATGTATTATTATTGTTACCCCTAGTATTTTTAGTGTTTCCGGCTAATAAGAAAAATTCTAGCGATAATCCAAGTATACTAGACTGGATATTATCTGTAATATCACTATTTCCAAGTCTATATCTGATTTTAAACAATGAAAGAATATCTAATAGAATTGAGCAAGTAACAGAATTAACGACAACTGAGTTTATATTAGGATTTTCCTTAATAGTGCTTGTTATCGAAGCTAGTAGACGAGCAGTCTCTCTGTCCTTTGCTATTGTAGTTAGCATATTACTTAGTTACTTATTTATTGGACCTTTTTTGCCAGGTTCATTTACAACACGTTCGTTAGGATTAGAGCGTATTGTAGAGATTATGTATTTGTCCTCCCATGATGGCATTTATGGATTTCTTACTGGTATATCTAGTAACATTATCTTTATTTTTATCATTTTTGCAGCTATTATGGTTTATTCTGGTGTCGGAAATTTCTTTATGGATATTTCAGTTTTACTTGCTGGTCGTTATAGAGGAGGACCTGCTAAAATTACTGTTTTTTCTAGTGCGTTATTCGGAAGTATAAGTGGAAGTTCTGTATCAGATATTTATGCAACTGGAAGTTTCTCCATTCCTTTAATGAAGAAAATAGGATACTCACCAGTAAAGGCAGGTGCAATTGAAGCAGTTTCAAGTGCTGGAGGACCTATGTTACCACCAGTCATGGGAGCAGGTGCATTTATTATGGCTGAAATGACAGCTACTCCTTATACTGAAATCATAAAGATGGCCATATTAGCAGCATTGATATATTACATAGGTGTTCTTGCTATGGTACATTTTGAAGCTGTTTCTATGAATTTAAAGCCTTCCACAGATAAATCAACTACCTTTAAGTCAGTATTAATCCAGTTGCCATATATAATTCCATTTGGCGTATTAATTTATTTCTTATTTAATGGATCTTCACCTTCTAATAGTGCGGCGTACGGTTTGGTTGCGATGTTAGTGCTATGGTCTTTGACAAAGGTGAATAGATTGAATTTTAAAAAGTTAATAGAAAGTTTTATATATGCAGTTCAAATGGGGACCGTTATTATTTCTGCTTTGGCAGGAGCCAGTATCATTGTAACAGTAATAAACCAGTCTGGACTAGCCTTGACTCTTGGTAGTATTATTACACAGTTTTCTATGGGGTATATGTGGTTAGCTCTTATTCTAGTAATGATTGCTACAATTATATTGGGAGCTGGTATACCTACAACAGCAGCATACGTAATTACCGCAACAGTTTCTGCTACAGCGCTTACAGGATTTGGCATTGAGTTGACGACAGTACATTTGTTTATCTTTTACTTTGCAATTTTAGCGGACATTACTCCTCCTGTGGGTGTAACAGCTTTCTCAGCCGCCAATGTTGCTAACTCTCCACCAATGAAAACTGCTTTATATTCCGTGAAATATGCTTTTGCCGGGTTTTTAGTACCTTTTATTTTTGTTTATAACCCAGCTCTATTATTAAAAGATGGATTTACTTTCTGGGATAGTGCTTGGATATTCCTTATTGCTGCATTGAGTGTTATTGCATTGGCTTCCAGTATGATAGGGGTATTCTTTGTGAAATTCTCTATGCCGATGAGGTTATTAATAGCTTTCGTTGCATTAGTTAGTATCACACCAAATAAGTTCGTCAACATATTGAGTATCGTTGTTCTTCTTATTATATTTGCATTTAATTTTATGAAAAGTAAGAGGGAGTCAAGTATAGAGCTTAAAGAAAGTAGTTTATTAAAAGCATAATCTTGGATAGGGGGAGCAAGTATGAAAAAAAAATTATTAATCTTAATACTATTCGTTATTTCAGCTGTTTTGGTAGGATGCAGTAGTGAGAATGCTGAGTCAAATGGAAGCCAAAGTTTGACGTGGGCTTCAGGTGCACAGGGCGGTGGATGGTACACGATGGCTGGAGGTATTAGTTCTCTTATTAAAGAAGAAAATGGGATCAATATTAGTACTATTCCAGGGGGTTCACTACAAAATATGCCCTTTATAGCTAAAAATGAGGCCCAGTTAGCATGGATGCAACCACCATTTATACAAGCTGGTATTGAAGGTGCAGAGCCATTTGATCAGAAATTCGATAAAGTATCAATAATAGGAAATGGATTTGGGACGAATCATTTCCATTTTGTTATTAACGAGAAATCACCATATAACTCAATCGACGAAATCTTCAAAGACTTGAAAAACGTCAGCATTGCAGTAACACCAGTGAATAACTCAGATGAATGGGTATTTAAAAAAGTTCTGGAATTTTATAAAACCGACTATGATGAAATAAAAGCTGCGGGAGGAAAAATTATTCATGGTAGTTATCAAGAACAAACAGATGCATTAAGGAATGGTAATATCGAGTCTGTTTTTTCTCAACTATCCTTACCAGCAGCCTCTATTACTGAAGCATCCGTAAGTAAAAAAATTAAAATTTTGCCTTTGTCTGAGGAACTAATTTCGTATTTAGAACAATTTGGGTTAGATAGTAATACCATTCCGGCAGGTACTTATCAAGATGTTGTGAATGGTAATGAAGATATTAAAACTGCTTCTATGGGGAATGTTTTAACAGTAAATAGCGATTTAGACGAAGAAACAGTATATAATATTACAAAAACAATTAATGAAAATACTGATAAGTTAATAAACATTCATGCATCACTGTCTGTTTATGATCCTAAAAATGCAATCTTAAATCTTACAGCACCATTACATCCTGGCGCTGAAAAATACTATAAAGAAAAAGGCTACTTAAAATGATTATTTTTTTCCTATCGACAGATAAAAATACTGTCGGTAGGCTTTTTTATTTATAAAAATTAAGCGTTCTCTGTGTAAGAAACAATTCTATACTGTTCCGACAACAGACTACAATTCCCTTTGTCTTAGGGTAATCTTTTATAATTCAATGCCCGTCCATCAAGAAACTGATGAACGAGCATTTGTTGACTTTGGAACAAAGATTGATTAAAACGCAGCTATAAATGACGATTCTTATAGAAATCTTAGCCCCTATACCCTACAACAAATCCCATAAGGTTGCCTCCATCGCATGTGTGAACAAATTGTTAAAGACGATTTTCTTTCTTGTAACACATAATCAAAACTATGACTACAGGTTAGCCCCCTAGTATAGCCATAGCCCCAATTTAACATATTCAAGCCTTGTGAAAAAACGAAAAGTCATAAGGCTTATTTGGTGTGGATTAACAATCAAAAGTTTTATAATGCATGAATGTTCATGAAATAGTTTCTTCAGATGAAATGAGATAAATATTCTAAGATACTTGACTAATCGTAAGAAAAGCTACCTTTATAGGCAGCCATTTGTTTAACTAAAGCACGCAGCCCAGAATAGCTGCACCAATGAGGTCTTTTTGCATGGCAGAATACGCCTCTGATTACGCAGAACAAATTACAGCAAGATTTGGAAAGTCTTTTTAAACCTTGAATGTTATCTTTTTATCATCAATAAAAAATATATACCAAGACTGGAGGAGTAAAAAGACAAAACGGATATTAACAATCTGAATCAATGGGGTGATTTTTGATTGGTACGTATATGTGATAGGCAGAATCAAGATTGTGAATATTCTCAAAAACTTGAATAAGTTCAATATTAGAATTCACCGCTTCTTGTTTTGAAATTTTTAAAAATCTAGCAAAGTCAGTAATCAAGACATCTCCTATGTCGAGTAGATCACCAAAATATTTGAATTTAGCACAAAAGATTTGTGGTACATCAATGGTAAAGTAATAGGGTTTATCAATTTGAATATCATGGGGAATCCCAAACAAAACTTTGAATTGAGTTGAATTAGGTTGACAGTTTGAATAGATGACATAACAGGCTCCATTGATGGCTCTATCTATGTTGTTTAAAAGCATTTTGGAATGCGAGCGAATTTTTTCCTTATAATCTTCAGTTGCTAGGTCAACTTCAAATGCAATCCCGCATACTCGAACAGCTTTGAATTCTTTAAGGGTAAAATCGGTGACAATATCACCATTGATGTTTTTAATCGGTCTTTTAACAATTGATGGAATAGGCACTAGAGGTATCGTCTCATTTTTTTTCTTGAGTAAGCTTGGTGCTATACCGTATTGGCTTTTAAAAGCACGGGAGAAGGACGATGGAGTTCCAAAGTTAAGTTGATACGCAATATCTGTCAAGGATAGGTTTTCGTTTTGAATTAATTTTACGGAAGCATTTAATCTTCTAGATAGTAAGTATTGGTTAAATGAACAACCCATCATTGCAGAAAAAAGTCTATGAAAATAGAATTTAGAGAGGTTGAATCTACTTGCAACAGAATCCAATGAAAGTGATTCCTCTATATTATTCTCAATGTAAATTAATGCCTTTTCAATTACTTCATAATGTTCCATCTCATCACCTTATATCAAGTTTTTATCTATAAATTTCCTAATCAGTTTAACATATGAAGTTAGAAAGTAATAATTATTTTTTTGAGGGAGGTAAACACATGAACAAACATAAAAAAGAGGAAAACAAATGGAAAGTCAAGGGAACAGATCTCATCCGGTGGTTAGGCTTATTTGCAATAATGGCTGGGATCCTATACATCGTCATTCAATTCATCCATCCATCAGATAATATAACATCAGTCAACTCAAGCAAATGGGTAATGGTTGCGTGCTTGACCATGGCTATGTCCCTCTTCAGCTTGATAGGAATTATAGGGATTTATACTAAACAAGTAGAGGAGACCGGTTGGCTTGGTCTAATCGGATTTGTAATCTTTAGTCTGTTTTGGTTAGTTTCAATGACTTTTAGTTTCAATGAAGCATTTGTATTGCCGTTAATCACAAATGATGCTCCTAAATTTGTGGAGGGTATAGTAGGACTCTTTGGTGAAAACAAAAGCGAGGTTAATCTTGGGATTTTCACGGTATTAGCACCGATAGCTGGATTGCTCTATATGCTTGGTGGTCTCTTACTTGGTATTGCGACTTTTCGTGCTAGAGTCTTGCCACGGTTGGCGGGTGTCTTGCTTTCCTTCGCTGCTGTAGTGACTCTCGTTGCTGCAATCATTCCTCACCCGTTTGATCGAATATTGGCGGTACCAATGGGATTAGCTTTAATTTGGTTGGGATATGTTGTTTGGTCGGACACAAGAGAAGCACCGTAAAATATCTCATATCGCCATTAGATAAGTTAAGGTGAAAGAAGGGCAAGTATTCCTCAGCTACCTTAGATGGAAAAAAAGAATTAACTAAATGATTCACTCTAAAATGAATGAAAGTACTTTAGAAAAGGAAAATGACTAGCCTTTCGACTAGTATACAAATAGGCCATCGAAATGATAGTCTTGCTAAACTCAAGCGCACCAACATAGACACAGCTACGCAACTCACTTGATGAATAGTGGAGCTCCTATTGAAGTCATACAAAGTCTTATGGGACAGTGAGAAGAGTGAAACCATCAAGATCTATGCTCAGCTAAACGGAAGGTTAAGAAAAGAGTATTATCCGAAGTACTTTTACATTTAAAAGGGGCTATCGTCTTAAAAGACGTAGCTCTATTTGACTCAAGCACCCGTTAGTTGAATAAGAACCTTATTACCAATCTGGTCCATCGTTAATATCACCCACTTTAAGTTTAAATGCATTAGAATCTAGATTATTCTTTTTAACTGTCTCAAAGAAAATTGATTTTACCTTTTCTTGTTCGGATTCAGTAGCATCTTTATTGTTTAAGACATATTTCACATGTACATCATCCACAGAATTTGCCATAACCATTGTCTGAAATTCGTAACCCTTTTTCACTAATTCATCATCTACTTGTTTAATTATTCCACTATCTCCGTAGATGAAATTTTCAATCTCAGCCGTTTTTTCTGCTTGTTCCTCGGGACTTAACATAGGTGGCACTTCAGATGTATCTCCTTTTGACGAGGCATTATTGATAAATAGAAAGGTTATAACAAATAAAAATACAATAGTCCCAATTAATGTGATTTTACTCTTTTTCAGTTAGACACTTCCTTTTTAATTTAAGTATATGCCTGTATAAGTGGTCGAAAACCACTTAAAACGAGTTATTGACCATAACTGGGTCTTTATTTGAATAAGAAAAAAGGCTTTACTCCTTCTTGAAGTAAAGCACCCGTTAGTGTAAGTACACTTCTTCACAATCTCTACTTTTAAACATTAGTATCCAAATTATCTTCCAAGTGTTATTAAATTATCTGGCCCAATTCAAAAAGACGCACTTACTCAAGAAATGCGCCCTATTGTTGAAAAAAGATTTATTTGCCTAATCATTAGAATAACGGTCTGAGAGTTTCTTTTTATGTGACTGAAACACTTCTTCTAGTGGGATATTGTACTTGTTTGCAATCACAATTAAATTACCCAGTACATCTCCTAACTCTTCAGTTAACTCCTGTTTATTTTCCTCATAAGAGCCCCTTATTTCATCAGGCCTATCCCTACCAATCTCAAGAGCTCTTATAGCTCGTGCAACCTCGCCCGTTTCTTCTGCTAAAAAGCCAATACGAATAAATATGTCTAACTCAGACCAGCCCCTACTTTCATAATAATCCTTTACCCATTGTTGAAATTCAGTTACATTCATTTTCATCTAACCTCCAATTCAATACCTTAAGTTTAACAAAAAAATGAAAGTATTATATAATCTTTAACGGTGTGATTCTTTAGGAGGCGAATATATTGAAAAAGTTAGCCGTATTTTGTGGATCGAGTAACGGAGCATCTGATGTCTATATAGAAGGTGCGAAAAAACTTGGTAAAGAACTAGCTAAACGAAATATTGCACTTGTTTATGGTGGAGCGAGTGTTGGAATTATGGGTGCTGTTGCAGATTCAGTTCTGAATGAAGGAGGATACGTAATTGGTGTTATGCCAAGTTTTCTAGATAATAGAGAGATAGCTCATAAAAACTTGTCAGAGCTGATCATCGTAGATTCAATGCATGAGAGAAAAGCGAAAATGGCAGAGCTTGCTGATGGATTTATAGCTTTGCCTGGTGGGCCAGGAACTTTAGAAGAGTTCTTTGAAATTTTCACTTGGGCTCAGTTAGGGCTCCATCATAAACCTTGTGGTCTCTTAAATATTAATCATTATTATGATCCTCTTATCGCATTATTTATTCATATGTCTGAGGAACAGTTTTTACATAAAAAGTACCGTAATATGGCATTAGTCGATAGTGAACCAAAAGGGATACTTGATAAATTTAATACATATGAACCACCAACCGTAAAAACTTACATTACTCAGAAACAGATCTGATAGTTAAAAAAATAGACCAGATTATTACCCTAGGTCTGTTTTCCCCATATAAAATGAATTTTCCTTTAAACCATTTCCCATTCTGGTCAAAAAGTAAAACAGTCAGCCACAATTTCCATTCTATGTTTTACATAAATACCTAATTACAAAGGGGGCGTTCTTCATACAATCTGCCCCGATTGATGAACAAAAGTTAAAAACCTCTCTTCAACTAAACTGCCGCGTTAGTTCAATAAGAAAAAAGACTTTACTCCTTCTTGAAGTAAAGCACCCGTTAGCCATCCATGAAGCGCAAAATCAGCGCTTCACCACAGAGAATGAAAATGTGAAAAACGGGTATAGGATACTACGGCTGGCGAAGAAGGTCGATCAACTATGGTGCCATTGAGCCCATCCGTTAGTCTGACTCCGACGACCACGGTGCATCACAGACTGTCGCACTCTATACGAGTAGCACTCATGGGAGATTAATCCTACTCTGGTTATTGCACCAGCCTGCCTTTATTCTTACAAGAATGGAGTTGATTCTTGATTTACCTTTCAACTTAATATAACCACTCTAAAGGCTCAGCCTTTTTTAAAAAAGCTATTTCTGAGTCTCTTTTGTTATGCAATTTTGTTATTTTGAGCATTTTTTAATTTTCATGGGAGTTGAATAATAATTTATTTTTTATCTCTTATTTCTGCCAGTATTTCTATTACACGATTGTTTTGTTCTTCAATAGATTTTAACCTTTTTTCAATTATGCTTGAAGAGAAAAACACAATTAGTACTATAGCTATTCCAACTATTAAATCCATTTCTATTCCCCCCGTCTAAATCATTGTTTATCTATGTATTTATACTTAATACTACATACGTTTCAAAAGGCTTAAAGTTACATGCTTGTTCAACTAAACTGCTTCTTTAGTTTAAGTGTAACATTTCACAATGCATATCGAAGATCAACTTAATATTTTGGACATAAAAATAGACCATCGAAAATGATGGCCATATTTTGCTAAAGCACCCGTTACTACAATAACTTTTTATCATTATAGTTATCCTTCCTTTTCCTTAAAAATCAAATATATTAGTAGCCCTGATAAAATCCAATAAGATACAATTGCAATAAAATTCCCAACAGTAAAGCTGAGTATTATTGCAACAAAAATGATTAACGCACTTAATAAAAAATTGCCCATTCCATACTTCCCCCCATTATTTCAGAAAAATCTTTTATGTTACTTGTTCAACTAACCTGCTGCTTTAGTTTAAGTGTAACATTTCACAATGCATATCTGAGATCAACTTAATATTTTGGACATAAAAATAGACCATCGAAATGATGGCCATATTTTGCTAAAGCACCTCGTTAGCTTAATAAGAAGGGTGAATAAATCCTATTAGTTATAGCTTGCAAAATATATGTGGAAGGTCTTCGCCTTCGTTGAAAAATTGTTAGTCTAATGACTTATAGCCTTTATCAAGGAGCCAATGTGCGAAAGTTGCATAACTATTATTACAGTAGAGAAGGCGATTACAATTAAACAAATCGCTTTTATTAAATTATAAATTTTATCACTCAACTTATATCCCGACCTTTCTCTTTTTACTATTATGATTTGATGATAGACGGAATTAAATATTAATAGTTCCTTATTTATCCACCCACCATCTAATTCAACTAACCTGCTGAGTTAACTCAGTAAGAAAAAAAGTTGCCTAAGCAACACATTAACTTTAATAAACTAAAGCACCCTTTAGTTGAATAAGAAAAATAGGTGCTTATTCCACAATTGCGCTCGATTGTCATAAAATAATGGATGTACTTCATTAAGTTCATACGGAGTTACATCTAGAATGATACTTTCATCCTCCTTGTAAGCTCGGGCCAGTAATTTAAACGACGATACACATTTTTGTTCTATGTATGGCCACTCTAGTTAGGTGCTCAATTCAACTTTTTTTATATCTTTTATTTAATTATTTGTTTGTTATTAAAAACACTATTTGCCAGCATCTACAAGCACCGTCAAATCCTTTTACGTCCAGAGATTGGTCTGATTCTGCTATTCCTTTTCTTGAGCAATCTGTAACGATTCCATTTAATTTTTCCACAAAATATAACGAAATCATCGAGTAGGAGGAGAATTTCGAAAGATTGAATAGGTAACTCATTTTTCCTAGATCTCTAATTAGGTATCCAAGCACTTTTTCTTTATATTTTTAAAATAATTTCCTATTTACCTCAATGGGTTCACTTTTCCTATGCCCTTCCACTTACATAGAATAACCCCTTAAGTCTTGACAAACGTGTGCTTCTTTTATTACAACATTTTCCGCAGACGTCGTATATCTTTCATTGGGGACAGGCCAAATTTACGGCTGTATTCCCGGCTGAAATGAGATGGACTTTCATAACCTACCTGAAACGCTGCCTCAGCCGCTTCCAGGTTTTCCGTTAAAAGCAATCGGCGTGCTTCCTGCAACCGAAGCTGTTTCTGAAACTGGATTGGGCTCATACCCGTGACTTCCTTGAAATGGCTGTAGAAGGATGAAGGGCTCATTCTGGCTTCTTTAGCCAATCTGTTTACCATTAATGGCTGTGCAAATTCACGGTTTAACACCCCGATCACCTTTGCAATACGTTGAGCCTGACTCCCTACAAGTGCAAAATGCTTCAAGGAATCATTCTGGTCATTCTGTAGAATCCTGTAAATGATTTCACGTTTGATACCATCGGCAAGGATAGGTATATCCTGTGGAGTCTCCAGTAGCCTTGTAAGCCGTAAAACCGCTTCAAGGAGCGAGTCATTTATTAGGCTGATTACCAGACCTCGTCCAGGGGAGTCATCAGAAATTACTTGACTCGATGACTGAACGACTTCGAAAATCTGGTTCATATCAAGCTGCAAATGAACGCATAAATAAGGGTTTTTAGGCGAAGCCTTTATGATCTGTCCCGTAATCGGCAAATGAACGGAAGCAGTCAGATAACTGGCAGAATCGTACTGATAGCTTTCTTCCCCTAGCATGACTAATTTTGATCCCTGGGCCACAACACATAGGGAAGGTTCATAAACAGAGTAAACGGGTTCAGAAGTCTGGGTGGTACGAACAAATCGCAATCCTGATATAGACGTGTCATGCGTTCCATCCACCGCTACATTTCTCTCAATCAACTCCGCTAATTCCTTAATTCGATCCATGAACCATTCCTCCTCCTTTCCAGTTACATATATGGATCTCTTGCTCATTATACTATAAATTTATTGGAGTATTAGGCAACAATTGTATATTTTCCGACTACCCCCTCTTTGGTGCAAAAGTTCATAATGAGTTTATGGTCAGACACTTCAATTAGATGGTATGGATTTTATCAAGTTTCTGTTACGTTCTTTGGATCACTTTTTGCCATTATTTGAGTGCCATCCATCTTTTAAATATGAGAGGAGAATATAAATGAAAAAAGAACTTATAAAAAATTCACATCCCTATGTGGGAATGTGGGTGACCGCGGACGGCTATATTCGGCACGAGCTGCTTCCAAACGACCGATACGATGAAGCCCGCGGCAACCGCGAAAGCGCATATCAAGGCAGCTATATCGTCAAAGACAATCATATCGAATATGTCGATGATACAGGCTTTACTGCCAATGGTGATTTTATCAACGGGGTTCTTTACCATGCAGGTATGGTGTTATATCTGGAAGAAGGGAGCAAGGAATAATGTCCGAACTTAATGGAAAAGTGGTTGTGATTACAGGGGCAAGCAGCGGAATTGGTGAAACAACAGCCCGACTGCTCGCAAGCCTTGGCGCTCATGTTGTGATCGGGGCAAGACGTGTGGAAAGACTAGAGTCATTGGCATCTGACATTCAAGGGGATGGCGGTTCTGTAGTCATTCAACAGCTCGACGTGACAGAACTGGAACAGATGCAGGCAATTATAGGTGCAGCCCAAAGTCGTTTTGGAAGAGTTGACGCTATTATTAACAATGCAGGGGTGATGCCGCTTTCTTCGCTGGAAGCATTAAAAATTGAGGAATGGAACCGGATGATTGATGTCAACATACGCGGTGTCCTCCATGGCATTGCCACAGGTCTTCCGGTCATGAAGAAACAAGGTTTTGGACATTTCATCAACATCGCATCCACCGGTGCCTACGAAGTGACCCCGACAGCAGCTGTCTACTGTGCGACCAAATATGCCGTACGTGCAATAACAGATGGATTGCGGCAAGAGACTGTAGGTCTAGGGATACGTGTGACCCTTGTATCGCCAGGAGTAACGGAATCAGAACTAGCTGAGAGCATTACTGACAACCAGGCTAGAGAATTCATGAAGGAATACCGACGTAACGCTCTGCCAACTAAGGCTATTGCCCGTGCGATCGTCTATGCACTTGAACAGCCTGTTCATGTGGATGTAAGTGAACTGGTCATTAAACCTTCAATGTAAATGAAACAAAGAGATATTAGGAATGCAAATAGAAAATTTAGCTTTCTGAGGATTCATCGTTTTTCTGACTCCATTTCATCACAGAGAATAATTGTATGTAGTAAAATACCCTCAAATCCTTACATTACATGGACTTGAGGGTATTCCTTTTCCTAATTATACTTCTTTTAAAGTACATTCATTCATCACTTTAGGTTAGTTACTCCAAAATATGATCCGATTGTTGAACACAAGTTCATTTTATAGGAAAACGTTTAAAGTTTAAATAAACTAACTCCAACCAAGCAATCGCTTCACAAGGTTTGAAAGTGTATGAACACATTTGGTTAATTATACACATCTAGAACCAGTAAGCTTGGTTTTGGGAGTTTTTTAATCATGGAAAGATAACTTTCGAAAAGTATGTTATTCAACTAAACTGCAGCATTAGTTCAATCAGAAAAGTGAACTGTATTATCAGCCCTACATTTTACTAGTCGAGTAGAAGGGAACCTCTCTACCTTACGGTAGATTGTGTTCCACTCCCCTCACAGAACCGTGCTTGCGCTATTTACGCACACGGCTCCTCCAAATCATCCTTCACAAAATGGTGATTCTGCTATCCTCAATAGTTTAGTTTACATTTATTATTTCTACCGCTGTGTGTAGTAAATGTGTCCCTAGTGAGGGTGATCATTTGGTAGCAGCCTTTCCTCCATCGGCATTACCCAACTTCATTGGTACTACGCTGCTATCCGACTCCCTACAACGGCATTTGGTTTCCTTGCTTATTATCGCTTGTACACCATACTCTTCTATAAGAAGAAAAGACCGGTAGGGCCTCCCGAGTTGCCGTATCATATCAATGTGTGACGTGCCAAGGTCTCTGACTCCAGAGAGGTTTTATCCTTCTTGCCTTTAACGATGGATAAAATGTAGCTTTCTGCTGTGCTTAAGGCATCAGCCCTCTCGATTTACTAACATTATGGAGCTCAATCCCTTCAACCATTTGGCTTTCGGCCCGCCACCTAACTGTCTACGCTTAAAGGCTAATGTTACCATTAGCCCTCCAAGACTCGCTACGAGTGAATGGCTAGTTCTTTCTCGACGGGAATCCCACCCGCTATATGATACAACCTAGGCTCGGCCGCACAAGCACCCGTTAGTGAAATAAGAAAAGAGAGCTGAGCTACCTATGCTTGAACATTCTTTAACCCTTTATTTTTCTTGTCATTATAAAGCAGAATTGATGCCACAATTATCCCAATCAAAAGATACTTGAAAAAACCGCCTTCAATAAAATAATCGACAATACCTATGCCTACCAACATTGTTATGACACTAAATAAGATCCTTATATATACTTTCATTAAATCACATCCTTGATGTATCAAATTGAACTAAACTGTTGCTTTAGTTTAAGTGTAACATTTCTCAATGCATATCTGAGATCAACTTATTGTTTTGGACATAAAAATAGACCATCAAAATGATGGTCATATTTTGCTAAAGCACACCTTTAGTGCAATAAGAAGTATGAAAAAGAAAGAGCTAAAATTATAGATACAATAATTCTAATCCAAATCAATTTTTTACTTATTCCTGCTCTCTTTTCTAAGTAATTGATATAGGTAATCGTTAAAAGAAAGCCAAAATATATACTTATGTATCCGATATAATCATTTTCTTTAATCATATACCTCACTGCAGCTAAAAAAATGAGTACAGGTCCAATTGTACCCAAAATCATATTGAAATACAGAGCCTGTTTATTTTCTTTCAAAACCATCCATCCCACCCACTAATGTTATTTTACCGAAATATCCCAATTATTTGTTTAACTAATCTGCCGCTTTAGTTCAATAAAAAAATGGTTTTACTCCTTCTTCAAGTAAAGCACCCGTTACTTTAAGTACATTCGAAACCGACAGTTATCCATGAAACCACCAACCAACAAGAGATATAGCCCCTACTCCCCAAGCAGTGGCACCACATATCCACCAAATTACAGATTTAGCTTTTGATAAATTTTCCTCGTCTTCCACATTTGCTTTTATAAAAGCGACCTTTCTTTCCATACCTTTTTTCATAGAAACGAGAACAACAAATCCGATTAGCATGAAACCAGTAGTTATCCAGAGTAATAAGTCCATCTTCTATACCTCCTTTTTTATGAATTACTTTCCTTTCAATCTTCTGCTTTACTTTAATACGTTTGAAACAAATAGATGTTCCAATTTTATATAAATTTTCCATTTATAATAAGTGAAAATCTATATTGCTTATTGAACTAAACTGCGTACGTTAGTTTAAGTACATTTCTTCACAATCTTTACAATTACATTAACAAAAATATCCAATAAAAAATCATCTAACCTCTATGAAATATACAGAGGAGAGATGATTTTAATCAATCTTTATTACAAAGCTACAGCATTTTATGCTTTTCTTGTCTGGGCCAAGTTACCGAACAATTATTAGCCAACTGTTCGGCTTCATCTTCTTCCTCAAAATTTTTGAATGAAATGAGATTGATTTTTCTAGAAAAAAATCTCAATTTACCATCTCTTCTTGTATTAATAATAGGATTTTGAAATTTATTTTATTTAGAACCTATTATACTATGAAAAGGAAAAATGGATCTCTGTGTTAGAAACAATTCTTCGATATTCTGACAGTTCACTATTAAAAAGCAATTATTGCGGTCAAAATTGAACCCTTCTGCTGCATTTTTATTCGACGGCCAGTGAGCACTTTTGGTTTAATCACCTTGAAAATAATTAGTTCTAAATACTATTTCTTAACTAGGAATATGTATAAGAAAGAAGTGGGGTGTGAGCGTGTCTATCTACGAAAATATTTTTCATTACTATAGAGGACAAACGAAAAATAGTTCAGAGGAAACAAATATTTTACAGGTTGAAAATAATGTAACAAAAGCTTTTATAAATGTTTTACAGCATTCTTCTCCTGAATTGACCTTAGCATTTATAAAATTATTGGATTCAAATAACGTTTCTATGGAAAACTATGAATATCGATATCAAGTGAGTTCTCCACTTTCCAAACTAACACCTATCGCTGCAATAGTTGGTATTGCCGAAAGTAAAAAAATTGTACCTGGAAAGCCTAGGAAATATGGAATACCTGATGGAGCTATCATTTCCAATGAAATTTCGCTATTAATAGAAAACAAAATTGGTTATAATACTTACTTAGAACTGGAACAATTGGAAAGGCATAAAAGTAATTTTGCAAATGGTCAGATGATCATTGATAAACCATTTATCTTAACATGGAAAGAAATTCGAAGCTTTTTTATGGAGCAATACAAGCATTTCGAAGCTAAACAAGATCTAATAAGTTGTTTTTTGATGAGGCAGTTTGAGCAATTCTGCATTATTAACTGTATTGGAGACAAGCAGAAGTCTAAAGAATATTTCTTTTTAAGATTTGAGAAGTTAAAAGCGAGAGAACTAGCAAGAGCTATTGATGCGTATATATGGAATAATAAAGAATTTGCTATTACTGATGCTGGTACGAGTGATGGGATAGGCTATAAAAAGGTAGGGAAAAGCAAGTTTGCTACTTTAACAACTGCGAGACAACGATGTTTAATCTTACATATAGGAAAGAAGGACTTAAGTTTAGGATTGGAAACACAAAACAAAATCGATAATGAACTCGGGATTAAGTATCCGAGACAGGATTATGAATATATCAAATACCCCCATGAAACATATATCAGACTTGAATGGGTAGAGAGATTTAGTCAAATAGAACCGTATATCAAATTAGCGTATGAATCAAGAAAGTAAAGTTAAATACGTCCATGTGTGAGAAATAATTCTGCACTTTTTTCATAATAGGCTACAATTCCCTATTAAATAAGAAAACACCAAATAACCCCCACTGAAAGAGTGAAGTTATTTGGCTCTACCTTTAATAATTTTCATAGCGTCAAGCCTAACTTCTTAGACAGATGGCAAATTAATAGAATTAAAGAGAATAATAGTAATAGTAACTGGAGTCTTTTGTAAAGCCAATCGTTTCGTAAAGTTTTTGGGCATTTACGTTTTCCTTCCCTGTTTCTAATAAAATTCCTTTTGCCTTAGTTTCTTCAGCCAAGCCAATCGCTTTATTTATTAACTCTTTAGCGACTCCTTTTCTCCGAGCAGTTTCTTTCACATACAAATCATTTAAAACCCATGACTTTTGCATACTAACGGATGAAAATGATGGAAATAGCTGAGTAAAGCCAACAGGTTCTCCATTATCGTAGGCTATAAAAATGACGGACTCATTTTTTTGAAATCTTTCTTCCAAAAACTTCTTTGCACCTATAAGATCCGATGCTTGTTTATAAAATAGCCTGTAAAAGTCGAAAAGTTCCGTTAGGGAATCAAGATCGTTTATAGTTGCTTGATGAAAATTCATATATGATAACCTCCAATTTCAATTATGTTTTTTATTCTGTGAAACAATGTTGTTAACATTACTATATCATTGTTTCAATCTATTCCTCCTTAATAAGGAACAGCGATAAAACAATTTTCGAATTCAATTGAGTCAAATTCATGATTCCTTATTTCAACTAGAAAGACGAATGATTATATGTATTTTTTAATGTTCGTTATTGTGATACACTACACGCGTTGAGTGAAGTGCAAGGCGTTGACTCCTGAGGGAATAGCATGAGCTGATGGCCCTGGACTGAGCAAAGCGAGAGAAGCGGCTGAAGTCATGCCTGCGGAAAACAACCTCGTTTGGGTTTTCAGATTAGATTTCTATTATGAAATTGATACAGTTACAAATAATAAGAAATAATACAACAGGAGTAAGATGGATCAAACACTTTCAAAACTTACATTAAAAAGCTTGAACAAATTTAATATAAGATGTTTAATCATTTTTAAGCGGGGTATATAAATAGTACAAGGCGGAACTACCGTAGGAAGGGACTGGTAAACGATGCGTTTACAAGAGACTCCAATGGATGATTTGCACAGCCTTGG
Source organism: Psychrobacillus sp. FSL K6-2836 (assembly GCF_038003085.1). Classification (NCBI taxonomy): domain Bacteria; kingdom Bacillati; phylum Bacillota; class Bacilli; order Caryophanales; family Bacillaceae; genus Psychrobacillus; species Psychrobacillus sp. FSL K6-2836. The sequence goes on along the minus strand of NZ_JBBOOM010000001.1, from coordinate 1,261,410 downwards.
CGGAAAATTTGCTTTACTGACGAAAGGTACTCTCGTCGGGAACCGATATATTTAGGTTTCCATCCAACGTGTTTTACCTGTAAGTGAAAGAAAAGTTTTTTGTGGAAGTGCACCTAAATGTCTGATTGTTTCATATCAGACGACCTAACTGCACTGACGAGATGAAGATTGAAATTGTCAGTTACGGTTTAACTAAGCAACATAACAAATTTTCCGAGTGTATTCCCCCTTTAGGGAAAGAAGGAAGCGTAGTCCTATAAGGATTACGCTTTTTTCTTGCCTTTTTTTGAAAGATATTATATAAAAAATCCCGTGAACACTGGGGTCACGGGAATCTAATGAAGGGTAGAAACAGGTTTTGAACTTAAAGGACCGGGCGTCTTTTTGACCGTTTTTTTGGGGGCCAGTGTAAAAAAGCAGAATAATAATGGATACTTCTTGTTTACCAGCATCTCGAAGAACTCAACTAGAACCCGAACCTTTTGCATTCCTTTTTACCTATTAATTACCATTTAAAAACATCAAAATAGTCTGAAAAAACAATGTGCCAAATGGATACTCTAGCATATTGGGAAATGGTTCCATATCGTCTAAGATTAATTGTAAATAGTTCCAATAATTGAGAGGGGAAAACCTATGAAAATTACACGTAAGCTCTTATGTATTGCCCTAACCTGGTTACTAGTTTTAGGAATAGTAGGGAATGCATCCGCAGCAAGTAAGTCAGTTTTAAATCAGGTGCAAAAAGAATATGAGATGTATGAAACAAAGACAACAACTGCTTATGAGTCGTATCGTCAAAAGACTGTAAAATCCTATGAAAATTATAGAGATAAAGAACAGACATCTTTAAATACATTTGTTAACCAAACCGTTAAAGATCTTACAAATCTGGAAGAGTTGCTTAATGAGGACCTTAAACGCTTAGAGGCACAATATAGTGATAATAAGGCATACGTTTCACAGTTGAGAGCATACAGAAGTGAGGTTAGCCCAACTTCTTTAGGCAGTGCTATGTACAAATATGCACAAATGGTCAACCCGAATAGCTTAGGAAGTCTCATGACAAAATACAAAATCTCTATCAATGAAAATTCGCTGGGAAGCCCGATGATGCATTATAAAAATGCGGTAAATCAATATTCGTTAGGTAGCCCTATGACCAAATATAAAAATGCAGTCAATGAATATTCGCTCGGCAGTCCAATGACAAAACTTAAGAGTAATAGCAATGAAGATTCCTTAGGGAGTGTTATGTTCAAATTCAAACGAGGTAGCTTGACCCAAAAAGAGGCACTTAAGCAGTGGAATGCAAGCATGAAAGAAGAAAAGGGAAATATCCAAAAAATTATTAACAAAGCAAATAAAGACATTAACCAGACATTTAATACCACAAACAATGAAATTTTAGCCCAAAAGTCCAAAACAGTAAATGGGATCATTGAACAACGGGAGATTACCTTAAAGACCATTTCAAATCTACGTACCGAATATTTTGGAGAAGGAATCTCATTTGACTCGTTTGTTCCCGATTTAGGAGACATAAATATCATAATAGGTGGGGAATGGCTAGCGCTAACTCAGCCACCAAAAATAGTAAACAAAGAAGTGCTTGTCCCATTAAGAGCAGTTTATGAAAAACTTAATGCTTCTACTAAAATTGAGAAAAAAGGAAATGTTATCACATTGACTGTCAACAAATCTATAGTGAAAATGACGCTCAATTCGAAGACAGCTAATGTGAATGGAAAAAACATTTCTCTTAAAACAGCCCCGAAAATTGTAAACGGTCAAACTATGATTCCACTACAGCTTGTAACAGAGCCACTTGATAAACAAGTGGAATGGAATGCGAGTGTCAAAACGGTATTCATCAAATAGTGCTCATTAGCGTTCCTCTGGAATAAACGATACTAAAAGTCAAAATAGAAGAAGCATCCGAAGGTTGAAAATTTCGGATGCTTTTTTAGTTATTCCTGTGTTTCACTAAAAATCTCTCTAACAATTATTTCTAATTTCAATATTAATGATGGAAAGGGGTGTCTCTCTGGTTTTTAGCTCAATTCTCTCAAATATTTATAGATCAAATTTTTGAATGGCATTTGTGACCTGGAATATATTGCTGAATCTTGTTATATATGTGACAATATAACTAAACATACTTAGCTTATCAATCGCAATAAGGGGACAAAAAAATGAATAAAAACACTGACTTTTTCCGGATAGTACCTTTTTTGTATGTAATAATAGGCCCTGTTTGGATTATTGGTACTGATTATTTCCTCGCTGTTTTTAATCTCTCTGATGAACAGATTCTATTTTTTGATACAATTAAAGGTTTTTTGTTCGTTTTCCTTACAGCTATTCTTTTATTTGTTTTAATAAATAAATTAAGGGATTCCAAACAAATTGAAGAAGAAAAAGAGAAACTTTCTTTTTTAATTGATACGATGCCCGACTTTGTTTCATTTAAAGATGGGGAAGGTAAGTGGCTTCAAATAAACAAATTTGGTGCTCAGCTATTCGAGCTTGAAGGCATCGATTATAAAGGAAAAACAGATAAAGAAATGGCAGAATATACAGATTTTTATCACGATGCTTTGATTTATTGTATAGAAACAGACGAAGAGGCGTGGAAGGTTGGAAAGGTTAGTCGATGCGAAGAAATAATTCCATTGAGGAATGGTTCCAATAAAATTTTCGATGCATTTAAAGTGCCTATTTTTAATAATGATGGTTCCAGAAAAGGATTAGTCGTTATTGGGAGAGAAATAACCGCTTTAAAAGAAGCAGAGCGCAAGTTAATACAATCCGAAAAGATGTCTGCTTTAGGCGAACTATCGGCAGGTATTGCCCATGAAATACGAAATCCTCTTGCAATTATTAAAGGGTATTTGCAAATGGGACAAGAGAAAACGATTAAACTGGATGAGCATATTAACCTGTTAGTAACTGAAATTGATCGAATTAATAGCATTGTGAATGAACTATTAATGATTGCAAAACCAACAGACATGTTGCTTGAAAATAATAACATTAATAAAATTGTGAGAGAAGTCGTTCAATTGTTTTCAATAGAAGCATCCAAACAACAAACGAAAATAAACGTAAATGACCTTGATCAATTTCATACATACTGCAATGAAAGTAAATTGAAACAAGTGTTTATAAATATATTGAAAAACGCTTTAGAGGCAATTACAACAAATGGGGAAATCAACATCTCTATATATGAGAAGGATGAAAACTATATTGGCATTAAGATTGAGGATAATGGCTGCGGAATGGAAGAGAGCCATTTACAACACATTGGTGATCCTTTCTATAGCTTAAAAGAAAAAGGAATTGGTTTAGGAATGACTGTCAGCCATAGTATAATAGAAGCGCACAAAGGCTCTATAAAAATTACAAGTCAAGTAAATATCGGGACTAGTATAGAGGTATTGTTACCAAAATTAAACGATTCCTTGTAGAAGTATTCCATGTGTAAGAAAAAACTCACATAAAAAAGTTTGAAAAAAAATAATAAAAGATGTTTAATCATTTTTAAGCGGGGTATATAAATAATACAAGGCGGAACTACCGTAGGAAGGGACTGGTAAACTATGAGTTTACAAGAGACTTCAATGGATGATTTGCACAGCCTTGGCGGAAAATTTGCTTTACTGACGAAAGGTACTCTCGTCGGGAACCGATATATTTAGGTTTCCATCCAACGTATTTTACCTGTAAGTGAATGAAAAGTTTTTTGTGGAAGTGCACCTAAAAGTCTGATGGTTTCATATCAGACGACCTAACTGCACTGACGAGATGAAGATTGAAATTGTCAGTTACGGTTTAACTAAGCAACATTAACAAATTTTCCGAGTGTATTCCCTCTTTAGGGAAAGAAGAAAGCGTAGTCCTATTAGGATTACGCTTTTTTCTTTTTTTTTCTTGTCCCTGTGTAAAAAAAGAACAATATTGGATACTTGTTAGGTGCAAGGTTCAATTCAGTGAGAATCTGCTATCTTTTACAAGACCATTCACAAGTATGTTTGCGTGTTCTTTGTTTTTCAAAGGGGATTTATGTAGCAACTTTCTATTTAAAAACTTAATAGAATTGCGTTTGAAGCTAGAATTAATGTCCAAATCCAAATAGAGTTCCAATATTAAAAGCTTAAGCTCATTTACACATAAATATTGAAGGTCTCGCTTAATATGATAATATATAGAATGAAATCAGAAAATTAATATAAATCAATATTTTTATAGTGTTATGATAATTAAAAATTTGGAGGGGGATATAATGCACGTTTCATTAGATATTTCACAGACTCAAAAAATAGCGCTTACAACAGAGTTAATACAACATCTTGAAATTTTACATTATTCAGGTGCGGAGCTGGAAGGGTATATTTACGAAAAAGCAAATGATAATCCTCTCCTACATGTAGAGGACTCAAAATTCCAAAAAAGTTATAAAGATGTATTACAACTTTCGTCCGTTTTTTCAAATAATAGAAGTAGTAACCTTAGTGAAAAAATGGATTCAATACAAACAAGGTTAGCCCAAAAAGACAGTTTAGAGCCTTATTTATTAGAACAGATACCAATGCATCAAAATTTATCTAAAAAAGATCTAAGTATTATAAAATATTTAATATGTAGCTTAGATGATCGTTTATTTTTGGATATTGAGTTAGAAGAGGTAGCAGAAAAGTTTAAAACAACAACTGAGCATGTTGAAGATATTTTAGATTTATTTCAAACTTTTGAACCAATTGGAGTGGGTGCAAGAAGTTTTACCGATTACTTACTCATCCAGATTGACCGAGATTTAACTGCACCATCACTTGCCAGGGATTTTGTGAAGTTCGAGCTTGAAAATATCGCTACACTATCACTGAAAATATTAAGTAAGAAATATAGAATTTCTATAAAGGAAACACAAGAAATCTTAAATTATATTAAAAATTTAAATCCTTTGCCAATTTTGGAAGACATGTTCAAACCTATACAATATATAGTGCCTGATGCAGAGGTTATAAAAAGAAACGGACAATGGATAATTCAGTTAAACCGCAAGTATTTACCAACTGTTTCAATAAGTAATACATACGTAGATTTACTAGAATCTGATCCTGACCCTAAAACTAAAAAGTATTATCAAGACTGTCTAAAGGATGCTCTACTATTAATGCAAGGAATCGAACAGCGAGATAAAACGATATATTCCTTACTTCGAGTATTACTTGAAAAACAGCAAGATTTTTTTGAAAAGGGAATGCAAGAAATTAAACCTATGCGTTTAAAGGACGCTTCCATAATTCTTGGCGTTCATGAATCTACAATTAGCCGTACGATTAGAAGTAAATATATACGAACACCACAAGGTACCTATGCTTTACAATCATTATTTACTAAAGGACTTGTAAATAATTCAGGTAAAATGGATTCAGTCAGCTATGTTAAACGCCGTATTAAAGAATTAATAGACAGTGAAAATCCTGATAACCGACTTTCTGATCAGCAAATTACTGATATTTTGGGAGAGGAAGAAATCCAAATCTCTCGTCGTACTGTTGCAAAATACCGTGAAGAGTTAAATATATTTAGTTCATCAAAACGTGTATATATATCTATTAAGTGACTGTTTCAAAAAGAACCTTCTTTTTGAAACAGTTCTTCCTTTATTAAAATAATAATTTAATAGACAAAACGTGAGAGTCAATTTCATAATTGCTTACTTTAATCTAAAACACGAATATTTATATGGAATTATATTAAATTACGAGTTTATTTAAAGTGGATTTTGTTGATTGGAGCGCAAGGCGGCGACTCCAGCGGGATCAGTGAGACAGATGAACCATCACAGCGTACCCGTAGGGGCGGTGTTGGTTCATCGCTCACCCCGCGGAACGCGTCCGCCTAAGTAGAAATCAACCTTGTTCGGCTTTTACTATTTAATATGCTTTTATGGAATTGACTCATATATATGAATTTCAAGCTATTGTAGTTTTTGTTTAATTGCCAATCATTAGGGAGAGGATTCTATTTGTACTTATTAGACATTCAATCAGACGTGCAAAGTATTGCAGAAGCGATTGCAGCTGTTTTAGATTTAGAGGTTGAAATTGCTGATATAAATTATATGAGAATTGCTGGTACAGGAGAAGGAAAAATAAATATATTAAAAAAGCTCGAGGGGAATTTAGTATACAAAGAAGTTTATGAGACTAAGAAATCTATGATTATACGTAATCCGGGTTTTGAAAAGATATGTAAATCGTGTGGATTTTATGGAAATTGTATGGAAGCAGGAGAAATTAGTGCGCCGATTTTTATGAACAATCAAATCATTGGATTTATTGGTTTAATAGCATTTTCAGAAGAACAACGAGAAAGGTTATTTATAGATATAGAAGGAATTTTACTTTTTTTAAGTAAATTGGCAGACTTATTAGCAAGTAAGTTAGAACAAGGACGAATTTTAGAAGAAATGAAAAATCAAGCTGAAAAATTAGATCATGTTATTAATCTAATGGATCAGGGGGTCCTAATAGTTACAAAATATTTTAAGGTCTTACAAGCCAATGAGCATGCTTTGAGAACATTAAATCTAAATGGACTAGATGAATTACCAAGTAGCGTGGAAAAATGGATACGAAGGGTTATAAAATTGGACAAAATTGAAAATGAGCCCTTTATCATTCAAACAAGGCCGCGTGAAACAAAAGTGATAGTAACTAAGCGACCTATTAATAATGAAGAGTTTTTAATAAGTATACAAGACGTAGATACCATTCAAACGATTGCGGAAAATGTTCAATTGGAAAAAAGAAAAGTTTTTAGAAGTATTATTGGATCAAGTTCACAACTTGAAGCAGTAAAAGAATTTGCACTAAGAGCAGCGCAATCAAAATCAACTATTCTTTTACAAGGTGAAAGTGGGACAGGAAAAGAGGTATTTGCAAAAGCAATTCATCATGCAAGCGAAAGAAATAGAGATTCTTTTATAGCAGTGAACTGCGGTGCAATTCCAGAAAATCTATTAGAAAGTGAATTGTTTGGTTATGAAAAGGGTGCTTTTACAGGAGCTAATAAAATCGGTAAAGTCGGAAAATTCGAAACAGCAAATGGAGGGACCATTTTTTTAGATGAAATTGGGGAAATGCCACTAGCTCTGCAAGTGAAAATTTTGCGTGTTTTACAAGAAAATGAAATTGAACGAGTAGGAGGAACCTCTCCAATTAAAGTAAATGTTCGAGTTATAGCAGCGACTAATCGGGCTTTAGATAAAATGGTTGAAGAAGGGACTTTTCGAGAAGATCTTTATTATCGTTTAAACGTTATTCCAATATTAATACCTCCATTAAGAAGTAGACCTGAGGATATTTTTACGTTATGCGATTACTATATAAACGAATTTAATGTATTGTTCAACAAAAGTATTAAAGGGTTTGATGAAAAAATTACACAAAAAATTTATGAATATCCATGGCCTGGTAACGTGAGAGAACTGAAAAATTTTATCGAATACTTATTTAATTTTGTACGAGAAGATTTTGTAACTTGGGACAGTGCAAAAGATCTTATTAATCGAAAGCTAAACAATGAATCTTTTGTAATTATAAAAGAAAAACAACAAATGGTATTTCAATTAGATTTAATAGAAAAAGAAACAATCCAGAAAACAATTGAATACATAAAAATGAATCAATTAAATATGGATGAGGCAGCGAAGTTATTAGGCATAGGTAGAGCTACTTTATTTCGAAAAATTAAAAAGTATCAAATTGATATCTAGTATCAATTTGATACTTTTTTAATTTTATCCTTATTTTCAAGTACTTATAGTGAAAAAATACAAATATAAGTATCAAATTGAGACTGAAATAAAAGATAGAGATATAAAAACATATGAGTTTAACTGGTTATTTTAGTTTGGCACGCTTCTTGCTTTCTTAAAAGTATACATAAAAAGGAGGAGATAATATGAAGATAATTACCGCATCAAAAGCACCAGCAGCCGTTGGTCCCTATTCTCAGGCAATTAAGTTAAATGATGTTCTATACTGCTCGGGAATGTTACCACTAAATCCGGAGACAGGTGTAGTTGTAGGAATAACAATTGAAGAACAGACAGAACAAATTTTTAATAATATTCGAGCTCTACTTGAGAGTGAAGGATTAACATTGGATCGAGTAGTGAAATCATTAGTTTTTTTACAAACAATGGATGACTTTTCTGGAATGAATACAATTTATGCAAGAGAATTTGGAGAGCATAAACCTGTGAGAAGTTGTGTAGCTGTTGCTGATATCCCAAAAGGAGCACTAGTCGAAATTGAAGTAGTTGTAAGTTACAAATAGAGAGGGGTAGTCAGGTTGGAATTGCAAAACAAAAATATCCTTTGGGCAAAAAATCGATTTTACCAAGAGAAAGACAATAGTAACATTTTAGTAGATTTTAATGAATTGGAAATTGAAAGAGTGCTTGCTTTCCAAAAAACTCACAAAGCATTTACATCTACACCACTGTACAAACTTAATCACTTAGCTAAAGAATTAAATGTTCGCACAATTTTTGCCAAGGATGAGTCTAAACGTTTTGGATTAAATGCATTTAAGGTTTTAGGTGGAATTTACTCAATAGCTAAATATATAGCAGAGGAATTAAATCGACCAATTGAACAATTATCTTTTGATATATTAAAATCCGATAAAGTAAAAAGTCAGCTAGGTGATTTAACATTTATATCTGCAACGGATGGTAATCATGGTAGAGGTGTAGCATGGGCTGCACGCGAATTAGGATATAAATCGGTGATTTATATGCCTAAAGGGTCCTCCGAGCAACGTTTGAAAGCAATTCGAGACGAAGGAGCCGTAGCTGAAATACAGGAAGTAAACTATGACGAAACAGTTCGTATTTGTGCACAACTTGCTGAAAAAAATGATTGGATAATGGTACAAGATACAGCATGGGAAGGTTATGAAAAAATTCCCTTATGGATTATGCAAGGCTACTCAGCGATTGCAAAAGAAATAGTAGATGAACTAAAAATTAACGATGAAAAAATTCCTACTCATGTATTTTTACAAGCTGGAGTAGGTTCCTTTGCTGCAGCTATTGCAGGATACTTATTGCAAGTGTACGGAGAAAATACTCCGAAAATTGTTATAGTTGAACCACATAAAGCTAACTGTTTTTATGAGTCTTTTATATCTTCAGAAGGGACGAGAGAATTTATAACAGGGAGTTTGAATACGTTAATGGCTGGTTTAGCCTGTGGTGAACCAAATACTAAAGCGTTTGAATTATTAAGGAATTATGCAATTGGTACAATTTCTTGTACCGATGAACTTGCAGCATTAGGAATGAGAATTTATGGAAACCCGATAGGTGAAGATCCTAAAATAACTTCTGGGGAATCAGGTGCTGCCACATTAGGTTTACTTTATTACTTAAGAAAATATGAACAAGATCAAAATATTTTAAAAGAAATGGAACTAAACGAAGAGTCTTCAATTTTATTAATTAGTACAGAGGGCGATACAGATAGTGAAAGTTATAAACAAATTGTTTGGGAAGGTAAATATGCCTTAGAATCGGAGGGAAAATAAATGATTCAATTACGTATAGATGAAATTGTTGCATTGTGCCAGAGCTTAGTTCAAAGTCCTAGTCTTTCTGGACAGGAAAAAGAAGTAGCAAAAAAAATTCAGGACTTTGCGAATCAGCATAAATTTGATGAAGTAACAGTTGATCGATTTGGGAATATTGCGGTCGTTATAAATGGAGTTGAGCCAGGTCCAACAGTGCTATTTGATGGTCATATTGATACGGTACCGGTATTTGAAGAAAATTGGACTGTTAACCCTTATGAAGCAATAGTGAAAGACGGAAAGATTTGGGGTCGCGGAACTTCAGATATGAAAGGTTCTATCACCGCTATGCTTTTAGCGGCAAAATACTTTGCTGAAGATTGCCAGAAAAATTTTAAGGGTAAGATTGTTATTTCTTGTAGTGTGCATGAAGAATGTTTTGAAGGAGTAGCAACAAGGTTAGTCAGTGAACAGCATCAACCTAATTATGTAGTTATTGGTGAAGCAACAAATTTAAAGTTAAATATTGGTCAACGTGGTCGAGCTGAAGTAATTGTAGAGACATTTGGAAAATCAGCCCACTCTTCAAATCCAGATGCAGGGATTAATGCAGTAAATAAAATGGTCACACTAATAGCTGAAATTAACGAATTAAAGAATGAAGAACATCCAATTTTAGGTAAAGGTATCTTGGAGTTAACTGATTTCATTTCTTCACCATATCCAGGAGCTTCAGTTGTCCCTTCTCATGCTCGAGTGACATTTGACCGTCGTTTATTAGTAAATGAAACACGTGAATCCGTGTTAGAACCAATACAAAAAATCATTGATCGTTTAGAACTAGAAGATGAACAGTTTAATGCAAAAGTAAGCTTTTCAAGTGGCAGTGAACTTTGCTATACAGGTGAAACAATTGAAGCAGAACGTTTTTTCCCTGCTTGGTTATATGATGCAAATGAAAATTTTATAGCTCAAACATTTGAAAATTTAAAGAAGATTATTCCTCAGACAGAGCTTTCACACTACTCGTTCTGTACAAACGGTAGCCATTTTGCAGGTGAGGCTAATATCCCAACTATCGGGTTTGGCCCATCCTTAGAAAAACTTGCGCATATTGATGATGAGTATATTGAAATTGAACAACTTGTCAAGGCAACAGAAGGCTATATTTCAATTATGGAAACGCTAACAAACTTATAACATATAGGGGGTAGGGAAATGGTAGATTTAATCATTAGAAACGGGAAGATTATTGATGGTACAGGATCACCTTGGTATTACGGCGATATTGCAGTTAAAGAAGGGAAAATCGAAAAAATAGGGTTACTAACTGATGTGCAGGCGCAAAAAGAGATCGATGCAAAAGGATTAGTAGTATCACCTGGGTTTATCGATATGCATACCCATTCTGATTTAGTGATATTAGAAGAGCCATTAATAGAAGCAAAAGTACGTCAAGGAATTACGACAGATTTATTGGGTCAAGATGGAATTGCTGCTGCCCCACTTCCGCGTGAGTACGTGTCTACTTGGCAGAAAAATCTAGCTGGATTAGATGGGACACCGGCAATTGATTGGGACTGGCAAACAGTAGGGGAATATATTGAAAAAATTAAACGAAATAAACCAAGTTACAATTTAGCGGTTTTGGCACCGCATGGAAATATTCGTATGGAGGTAATGGGCTTAGCAAATCGCCCAGCTACCGATGAAGAAATTAAGAGAATGCAAGATGTTCTCCGAAGATCTTTAGATGAGGGAGCAGTTGGCCTTTCTACGGGATTAATTTACCTCCCTTGTTGCTTTGCGGAAATGAAAGAGCTTGAAGCATTATGTCAAGTAATTGCTGAATACGGCGTACCTCTAGTAATTCATCAGCGTAGTGAAGGCGATGAAATTTTAGAATCTATGGATGAGTTAATCGCAATGATGAAACGATGTGGGGCTCATCTGCATTTCTCTCATTTGAAAAATTGTGGTAAAGACAATTGGCATAAAACAGCTGATGTTTTAAAGAAAATTGATGAAGCACGAAATACAGGATTAGAAGTTACATTCGATCAATATCCATACATTGCAGGTAGTACGATGCTAAGCGCAATTTTACCGCCATGGGCACATGATGGTGGAACTGAAGAAATGTTAAAACGTCTTGAAGATTTGCAATTACGTGATCAAATTAAAAATGAAATGTCTACAGCTCTTAAAGGCTGGGATAGTATTGCAAAATGGGCTGGATGGAGTGGCATCATTATCACATCAGTTGAAACAACTGAAAAACAATACTGTATAGGTAAAACTATTGAAGAAATAGCAAAAATTGATGGTAAAGATGAGGCAGATGTGGCTTTGGATTTAATTGTTCATGAGAAAAATAGCGTTGGCATGATTGATTTCGTTATGAATGAAGAATCGGTTAAGATGATTTTGGCACATCCAGCTGGTACGGTAGGTTCTGATGGATTGTTGGGAGGAGAACCACATCCACGTGCATATGGGTCCTTCCCTAGAATTTTAGGTAAATATGTGCGAGAAGAAAAGGTAACGACTCTTGAAGAAATGATTCGGCGTATGACATCGCAACCGGCTCGTATTATAGGATTACAAGATCGAGGAATAATCCGTGAGCGACTGGCCGCGGATATCGTAATTTTCGACCCAGATAAAATTATAGATCAAGCAACTTTTGAAAAGCCGCGTCAACACAATGTTGGTATTGAAACAGTTATTGTTAACGGGCAAGTAGTTGTTCAGGGGGAAGAGGCATACCGAAAACCTGTTGGTGTTGTTATTGTTAGGGATTATCCTCAAATTAGACAGACAGTAAGTAAATAAAAAATATTCCGATGAAGGGGGCATTACATGGGTATTATATGGGGAATTATTATAGTTTACATGCTAGTGATGATTGGGATTGGTTTTTATGCAAAAACAAAAATTAAGAGTAGTGAAGATTATCATTTAGCTGGACGACGTTTAGGGCCAATTATGCTTGCAGGAACACTTGCCGCTACTGAAATTGGTGGTGGTAGTTCGGTCGGTGTTGCGTCAAAAGCGTACGGAGAATGGGGACTATCGGCGGGTTGGTATGTTGTATCTGCTGGTGTAGCTATTATTCTAGTTTCTTTTGTAGCACCTTTTATGCGTCGCGCATTGGCTACCACTGTTCCAGAAATAATTGGTCGACGTTATGGTAAAAGTAGCCAACTAATTTCGAGTATTTTGTCGGTTGTAGCATCTTCAGCGTTAACAGCTGTACAGATTACTGCTACAGCATCAATTGTACATGTATTAACGGGCTTTAGTTTAAATTGGGCAATCCTTATTTCAGGTACTATTGTTGTCTTCTATACTTTCTTAGGAGGTATGTGGAGTGTAACATTAACGGATTTTGTTCAGTTTTTCATAATTGTTGTAGGATTTGCAATCGCAGTACCTTTTGCATTTTCCGCAGCAGGTGGTGTCGACACAGTATTAAATAATTTACCGAAGGAACAGTTAGGTTTCACAAAAATTGGTTGGCCAACAATTATTGGTCTAACCTTGATGTATTTTATGACTTTCTCTACAGGGCAAGAGGCGGTACAACGTTATTATTCGGCGAAAGATGAAAAAACGGCTGTATGGGGATCTGTACTCTGCGGTGGTCTAATGACTATATATGCGTTTATACCAGCAATTTTAGGATTAATTGCATTGTCTAGCTTTCCGAATATTAACGAAAATAGTGCATTAGCCACTGTTTCGGTAGAGCTATTACCACCAATTATTGCAGGTCTCTTGTTATCAGGGGTTATTTCAGCTACATTATCAAGTGCCTCAGGCAATCTACTAGCAGTAGCATCAGTTTACATGACTGATATTCACCCTACCCTATCAAAGAAAAAGGTTACGAGCGAAGCCGAATTAAAAGCATCTCGTTTGATTATCATTCTAATAGGTGTGTTTGCTATAGGAATTTCACTTTTTAGTCAACAAATTATACCGTTATTAGTATTTGCTTTTACTATTCGTTCAACTGGTCCATTTGCCGCGTTCATTTTAGGATTATTAGTTGATCGAGTAACCAAAAATGCAGGTTTGTCTTCGATTATTGTTGGCTCAATAGTTGGTGTAACCTGGCAAATATTAGAAGATCCTTTCGGGATAATGGCAGTTATCGCAGGTAGTGTTGCTAGTATTATTACATTCCTAGTTGTGAATAAAATTGAACTTAGTAGAGGTAAACCAATTGCTCCATCTGCCTATATACCGAAAAGTGAAAGTACTTGATCAATCAATTATTATTTTAAAAGACTGTAGTGATACTCAGATTTTGAGTATCACTACAGTCTTTTTCTTGCTAAAACTATAAAAATTTCAACAATTTAATTGCCTTTATGATTTAATTTCTCATTATGAAATATCGGGTTATTACAAGATTTATAATACCTAAAATACTCACTAAATGACAAATACCAGGTTCTAAGACAATTAAGAAGGGGCAAAAAAAGCACCCTATTTAGATGTCAATTTGATTTTTATAAAATCGGTTGTCTATCTTCTGATAATTTTATGAAATACGACTATCAGAAATCTTGCGAATGGTGTGGTAAGTGGAAGTAAAATAAAAGCATAAATCGTACCCCAGATCAATGTGCCTTCAACATTGATCTTTTTCAAACCACTTCTAACGGTAGTTTCGCCAAATTGTTGGGGAAGCAGCATTATTTTCGTTAACGCAACCGTTATTAATGAGATAAACAAATTGAATCCGAAGGTCACATAAATCTAGGTAAATATTTTTATTAAAACTGTTAATTCAGAAAATAATGATTGTTTTTACTAAAAAGATAAATTATAATTCTAATAGCTACTCATCAGTGAGGAGGAGGTGTGATTATGAGGATGAGTAAAGAGTTGTTTTCTAATGAAGCGGATTTTCATTACTTGATCGCTTTACAGTGTCTTGCTGATTCAGAAAAGCCACTTGGTTCATGGATTATGAAAGAAAAGATGGAGAACCTGGGTGATTCTATCAGTTTGGCATCTGTTGGTAGATTGTTAAAGGAGCTAGATGGGCTCGGATGGACAGAATTAGTATCCTCGCAAGGGAGAATTCTAACTGTAAAAGGACAACGGCAATTAGAAGGAATGCAAAGTGATGTAGAAAGACTAAAGATTGAAGCTGAAATGAAGAAGGCAACAGATCCTGAGAATGCGCAAGATATCATTGATTTACTAAATGTACGTGTGATCATCGAGTCGGAGGTTATTAAATCAGTCATTGAAAATGCGACTGATGATGAAATAGGTTTTTTAGAGGAATCAGTTAAGCAACATAAACAGTGTGTGAGTATTGGGGAAGATTCTGAATTACTTCCGATTAATTTTCACCAAGTATTATGTACACTTTCTTGTAACCGCTTTCTTAACTCTGTATTAAAACTTTTAATACATGAAGAGTTAAGACTTGAGGAGAAGTTTCCAGAGATTGCAACTAAGTTAAGGGATGCACATCATCTTGTGGAACATGAACTAATTTTAGAGGCAGTAAAAGCAAGAGATGTAGAAAAAGCAGTTTTACTTACAAAAGATCATATCCAAAAGCTGATTCAAAGCGTTATCAATTAAATAGTTTCATAAGGGGGACGAGAAAATGGAGTATGGGATATTATCATTATTACCACCGGTTCTTGCAATTGTAATAGCTATCGTGACTAGACAGACGATTTTATCATTGTTCATTGGTGTTTGGTTAGGTTCTACAATTATTAGCAGTTGGAATCCATTCTTTGGTTTTACATATTCGATTACGGATGTTGTCATTCCTTCGATCGCTGATCCTTGGAATGCGGGAATGTTATTACTAGTTACGCTGGCAGGAGGGTTTGTAAATATTCTACGTGTTACGGGTGGAGCGCGTGCGTTTGCCGAAATGGCTACGAAAAAAGTGAATACGCGCAAGAAAGCGCAAAACTTTATATGGGGTAGTTCCTTCCTATTTTCATATACAGAGCCAGTTTTAATCTTAGGTACGGTTACTCGTCCTATAGCGGATAAGTTAAAAGTATCCCGTGTTAAATTAGCTTATATTTTGGATTCGATGGGAAGTCCACTTGCCGCTATGTCACCGATAAGTAGTTATGGGCCTTTTATTACTGGACTTATTGCCACGCAACTTGCAGTGCTTGGACTAAGTGATAATCCATGGTCACTGTTCATCCAAATGATTCCTTATAATTTATATGGTCTGTTCGCGATGATTGGTGTGTTATTTGTAGTGAATTTGAATTTAGATATTGGTCCGATGTATAAAGCTGAAATGAGGGCGGTGGAAACTGGGGAGCTATATGGGAAAGACGATAAGCTGATGATAGATGAGTCTATTGAAGAAGAGATGAAGGTCTCCAATACAAAAGCGGATATTTTTAGCTTTTTGATTCCAATGGTTTTATTGATGGGGACTATTTTTACCGTTATTTTTTGGACAGGAAATATTGGAGAGAACGGATTTCGGGGAGCTTTTTTAAATTCTAATATTGTTTTGTCCATCATTTGTGGATTTATAGCAGGTGCAGTTGGCGGAATTATCTATGCAAAATTGAGATATAAAACATCATTAATTTATCTTTTTGATGAATTAACGAATGGTATTTTAAAACTAATGATTGTGCCACTTATCCTAGTCATGGCTTGGTCGATTGGTTCCATCGCTTCTACGATGGGATTAGGTACGTATATTACAGAATTTGTTGGAAACTACTTGCCGGCATTCCTAGTTCCATTAATCATTTTTCTCATTGGTGCATTGATAGCGTTTGCGACGGGAAGTTCTTGGGGTGTTTTTGCAATTATGATTCCAATAGCTGTTCCAATGGCTGCCTCGATGGATATCAATTTAGCTCTAGCGATTGGTGCAGTAATTAGTGGTGGCTTATTTGGAGACCATTGTTCACCGATTTCCGATACGACCATCATGTCATCAACTGGTGCAGCTGCTGATCATATTGAACATGTTCGAACCCAATTGCCATATGCTTTAGTTATTGCGACCGCTTCCGGAATTGGTTTTCTTTCCGCAGGACTTACGCAGAATGTATTTGTTGGATTGATAGTAACGGCAATTGTTCTACTAGTAGCGTTGTATTTATTGAATCGTCGAGTAAAAGGAAGAGATTCAAATGTACTTATAAATAAGCAAGTAATCTCTTAATATAGCTGGAAAGGAAATGATAATGTATGTTGAAAGTTGATATGATTATTCATAATGGGCATCTTCTCACAATGGAAGGAAAAGGTGTTGGTTTTATCGAAAATGGAGCAATAGCGATTAAAGGAAATTTGATAGAAGCAGTTGGAGAATCAACAGAAATTTTGTCTAATTACGAGGCAGAACGGATGATTGATGCATCTAACAAATTAATCATGCCAGGATTGATAGATGCACATATTCATACAGGCATCAGTATTTTCCGTGGCGTGGCACAAGATATGTCGAACTGGATGCAAAAAGGTCTATGGCCATTTCAAAAACATTTACGTCCAGAAGAAAGTGTTGTTGGATCCATGGTCAATATTATAGAGGGTTTGAAAGCTGGTACTACCACTTTCTGCGATTACGACGGGCGAATGGACTTACTTGTACAAAACTATAAAAAAATCGGAGCGCGTGCAAGGCTTGCCGAATTGATAAACGAGATACCAGATGATATTGGAGATTTGCCAGTAGGAGAGTTATATCCATTTGACCCTTCAATTGGTCAAGAAAAGCTGCAACGAAATCTAGATCTATATGAAGAACATCATAATACTGAAAATGGACGCATAACAGTTATACTTGGTCCACATGGTCCGGATATGATGAGTTTGGAGCTGTTGAAAGAAATTCAAGCGCATGCAGAAAGATTAGATACAAAACTGCATATGCATGTTGCGCAGGGCGATCGTGAAGTACTTCAAATCGAAAAACGATACGGTAAGCGAACTATTGAATTTCTAGAGGAACATGGTCTATTAAACGAACGACTTATAGCTGTGCATCTAACAGAGGCAACGGACGAAGAAACTGAAGTGGTTGCAAAAAGTGGAGCAAAGTTAATATACTGTGCAGGTAGTATCGGTATTATCGATGGTATGGTCCCACCCGTTCAGAAATTTTTGGATGCGGGAGGAACGGCTTGTCTAGGATCTGACCAAGCTCCAGGTAACAATTGTAACAATATGATCAATGAGATGAAAATGGCAGCCATTTTAAACAAAGTGAAATATAAAGATCCAAGAGTATTTAATGCCACACAGGCACTTCGAATGGCAACAATCGAAGCAGCTAAAGTGATGGGGATTGATGACCAGGTTGGTACGTTAAAAGCAGGTAAAAAAGCAGATGTTATCTTGCTGGATTTGTCCTCACCTACCTTTTTCCCAGTGTTAACAACACCAATTCGCAATATTGTTCCAAACCTTGTGTATTCTGCCCGTGGGGATGAGGTTGAAACGGTTATCATTGATGGAAACATCGTGATGGAAAATCGAGTAATTTTAACAGTAGATGAAAAAGAGGAAATACGAAAAGCACAAGCAGCAGCAGAACAGATTTCTATTCGTGCTAAAGACGATATATTAAGTGCTGATAGTGATATTTTACAAATGGTTCGGGATGGATTGTTGTAGAAGGAAGTATAATTTGAGCGTCCCTTTGTAAGAAACAATTCTACATTATTCGGATAGATCTATCTTTAGTGTTTTTTAGCATACTATTATAGAAAAGAGAAAGCAGCCGGTAATACTCGGCTGCTTCTTTTTGTATTCAAGGTTGTTATTTTGAAACGTAATATTAGTGCTATTAGGAAAATTTCCCTTGTGTAAGAAACAATTCTACACTACTCTGACAACAGGCTACAATTCAGTATCAAACATTAAAAAAACAGAAGTGATTGTATAGTGGTATCTTTTAAAAGAAGAACAGTTTCTCATCTGGCACCAATTTCATATGAATCTATAAGAATCCTCAATCAAGAGATTGATGGATTCTTTTTTTATAAATATGAACTGTTTAAGAAGTCAAAGATTTAGTGGTGTCATCCATCTTAGAAATTAAAATAACAAACCTCGAAATTACATGACTTCGAAGCTCGCTATTTTAGATAGTGTCCTTTTCTCTTTCATATGGATAAAAGTATTACTAGTCGAACAGGGGGCGTTGTTTAGTGTTTATCTTTATTAACAGATTTCCTATAAAACTCATAAAATATTAACTGATAATTATAAATAATCATTCCATTCACTCAATAATTATGTTATATTCATAATCATTACACATATACTGTAATTCTATAGGGGGTGTTTGAATGGATGATATTCATCTTAAGATCAAGGAGTTAAGGCAAGAGAAGAATTTAACACTAAAGGATTTAAGTGAACAGACAGGTCTTTCTTTAAGCTTTTTATCCCAAATTGAACGAGGTGCTTCCTCTTTATCGATTACCTCTTTAAAGAAAATTTCGGATGCATTGAATATTCATATGAACTATTTTTTTCTTGAAAGTAATGATCATCAACGGTTTGTTGTTCGGAAGAAGGATCAGCATAGCTTTACTACAAATTTAGGAAGTCAAATTTATACAAGAATGTCTGGGACATTTGCAGGACGAAAGCTGGAGCCATTGACTGTGACATTGCCACCTAATATGAAGGAGGATCATCCTTATAGTCACAATGGAGAAGAGTTTTATTTTGTGGTAGCTGGTGAAGTTGTTTTTTATATTAATAATGAGAAGTTTCATTTGTTTGAAGGGGATACAATTCATTTCCCTTCTAGTTTTAGTCACCAATGGGAGAACCCACTTGAAACAGAATCGGTTGTGTTAAGTGTCGTAACCCCAATTATATTTTAACTAAAATAGGAGTGTGATCAATGTGAGAGTTGCTACAGATATAGGCGGCACATTTACAGATTTAGTATATGTAGATAATAATGGAAATTTTGGAATTGCTAAAAGTAATACGACACCTCCCCATTTTGAAGAGGGAGTACTGAATGTTATTAAGAAAAGTGGAGTCGATAAGTATCCGCTAACAATGTTCATACATGGTACTACTGTAATTATTAATTCTTTAACAGAAAGAAAAGGTGCAAAAACTGCATTAATAACAACGAAAGGCTTCCGTGATGTACTTGAAATTGCTCGAGGTAATCGACCGGATTTATTCAATGTTAAATATGATAAGCCTAAACCATTTGTGGAACGTTATTTACGCAAGGAAGTAAGTGAACGTTTGAACTACAAAGGGGAAGTTTTAGAATCATTAAACATGGATGAAGTGAAAGAGGCTGTTGAATATTTTAAAACAGAAGGAGTAGAAGCGATTGCGGTTTCGTATCTTCATTCCTATGTGAATCCTTCTCATGAAAAACAAACAGTTCAATTAATCAAAGAGATTTGGCCAGAAGTGAAAGTAACTGCATCTAGTGATATTACACAAGAATGGCGGGAATATGAAAGAACGAATACAGCAGTATTGAATGCATATGTACAACCAGCTGCGACTACATATATAGATAATTTGGAGCGGAAATTATCCGAACAAGTCAAAATTGAGCAGCGTTATATTATGCAGTCCAACGGAGGGACTACCAAGTTTGCAAAAGCGAAGGAATCTCCTATTAATATGGTAGAGTCTGGACCTGTGGCAGGAATCCTTGGTGCAGCTGTATTAGGAGAAATAATTGGCGAAAAGAATATCATTGCCTTCGACATTGGAGGAACCACGGCAAAATGTTCGCTTATCGAAAATGGAGAAGTAAAAGTTTCGACTGACTATTATATCGAAAAAGATAGTCGAAATGCAGGATACCCAATAAAAACGCCAGTTGTAGATATCGTGGAAATTGGAAATGGCGGAGGTTCTATTGCATGGATTGATGAGGCTGGTTCCTTGAAGGTTGGTCCGCAGTCAGCTGGTGCAAGTCCTGGTCCAGTTGCATATGGTCAAGGGGGAACAGAACCAACGACTACTGATGCAAATCTCGTAACAGGTAGACTCTCTTCTTCCAATTTCGATTATGACGTTAATTTAGAAAAGGTGAAGTCTGCTATTTCTTCAAAAATTGGAGATCATTTTAAGATGTCGGCAGAGGAAGCGGCACTCGGAATTATCCGAATTGCAAACTCAAATATGTTAAATGCTTTAAAACTAATCTCTATTCGAAAAGGACATAATCCGCAAGATTTCACCTTGCTCGCATTTGGTGGTGGAGGATCTATGCATGCACCAGCACTTGCTTTGGAACTAGGGGTGAAGAAAGTAGTTATTCCTGTTGCATCCCCAGTATTTTCTGCTTGGGGAATGCTCATGACAGATCTTCGACATGATTATATCCAAACGTATATCAAACGCATGAATGAATTGACAATCGAAGAGATTAATCAGCAATGGGCAGAAATCGAAAAGAATGCATTCCATCACTTTGATGAAGAGGGGATGGAGGCAAATAATGTAGAATTCCAACGCTTTGCGGATATGCGTTATTTAGGGCAAGAGCATACAGTGAAGGTACCTGTTTCTAATGGAAATTGGTCAGAGCTGGAAAAACTACAAGCAATTGAGGATTTCCACCAATTGCATGAGAAGAATTTTACATTCAATCTACCAGAATCCCAAACAGAAATTGTTAATATTCATGTAACTGCCTTTGGTAAAGTTCCTAAGCCAAAGCTAAAAAAATTAGAGCGGGTAGGAACATTAGAAGAAGCGAAAAAAGAAAATAGAAATGTGTATTACGAAGAGGATGGTTGGGTGGATACCCCAATTTACGATCGTGATAAATTACCACCTGGTGAAGTAGTACAAGGTCCAGCAATCGTGGAAGAAAAAGCTGCTGTAACGGTTATATATAGGCAGCAAAAACTCTATCTAGATGATTACGGCAACATTATCATTGAGAAGGAGGAAAACTGAGATGACAACAACTAAACTAGATCCATTCACACTTGAGATTGTAAAAGACTCTCTACTATCCGCAGGAGATGAGATGTTCGTTGCATTAGCGCGTACTTCTATGAGTCCAATTATTTATGAAGTATTGGATTATGCAAGTGGCTTAACAGATGCACACGGGAATCTATTAACACAAGGAAATGGTGTAACGGGGTTCATTGGTATGCTGACGTTTATGGTAAAAGAAACATTAAGAAAATACCCTGGGGAGAAATTAAAAGAGGGAGATATCATTATTATTAATGATCCTTATCAGGGAGGGGGTTCCCATTTATCGGATGTAGGTCTGGTAATGCCAATTTTCTATCAAGGTGAGCTTGTAGCTTTTTCTGCAAACAAAGCTCACTGGACTGAAGTAGGTGGGAAAGATCCAGGTTCCTTTACAAATGATTCAGTAGATATCTTTCAGGAAGGGCTTCAATTTTCCTGCATTAAGCTTTATGACGAAGGGAAATTAAATGAAGGTATCGTAGAAATTATCCGCTCTAATGTTCGATTCCCTGACTTATCATTAGGAGATATGTTTGCCCAAGTAGCTGCTCTTCGAACAGGAGATAAACGAGTAAGAGAATTATGTGAAAAGCATTCTATAGAAACTATTCTAGCGGCTATTGAATATCACTTAGATCATGGGGAAGCTATTTCTCGACAAGAGTTGAAGAAACTTCCAAAAGGTGATTTCTATGCGGAGGACTTTATCGATACAGACGGAATTGGCAATGGACCTTTCCCTATTAAAGTAAAGGTTACTATAACGGATGATGAGTTTATATGTGATTTTAGAGGCAGCTCACCGCAGGTTCCAGGTCCGATGAACTGTTCTTATACGGGACTTGTATCTGCTGTCCGTGCAATCTTCCTAGCTATTACAAACCCTGAGCAAGACGTAAATGATGGGGTATTTAGACCATTAAAAATCATCGTGGATCCAAAATCTATCATGTCAGCAGAACGGCCAGTTCCTGTTTCAAATTATTTTGAAACACTACTTGGCAGCTTAGACTTAGTTTGGAAAGCAATGGCTCCTCATATTCCGACTCGCTTAAATGCGGGACAATTTTTATCGGTATGTGCTGTAACATTATCAGGAAACCATCAAGATACCGATGAACCATTTTTAATAGTGGAACCTTCTGTAGGAGGTTGGGGAGGTTCAATCGATAAAGATGGTGCTTCTGGACAATTCTGTTTTTCCGATGGAGAAACTTACAATGTGCCTGTAGAAGTTGCGGAGACTAGGTATGGAGTATTACTCGACGAATATAGCCTTCGACAAGATGGTAATGGAGCAGGTGCAGGAAAATTTGTTGGAGGTAAAGGTGTTATTCGCTCCTACCGCGCACTTTCTGATGGACAAGCAGTAACTGTAACATTTGGCCGCAATAAGTTTTTGCCTTGGGGAATTGAAAAAGGACATCAAGGTTCTCCAAATGAATTTTACGTGAAGAAATCTACAGGCGAAGTAGATGGTCCTTACGGAGTTTATCCACGTTATAAGTTGAATACAAATGATGTCGTTCAACTGATGACTGGAACTGGTGGAGGTTACGGAGATCCTCTAGAACGTTCTGCCGCTCAAGTTGCATCAGACGTAAAAAATGGTTACTTTACAGCAGAAGAGGCTCGCGAGTATTTCTTAGTAGATGTAGATGGAGAGACATTCGAATATCAAGAATTACCAGGAAGAAGCTAAATAAAAGGAGATTATTTAAATGAAAAAACAAACAGTACAAGTAACAAACGAAATTGTGCAAAACTTATTCCATGATCAATATCCAAATACAGAAGTGAAGTTTGGATTTGTAACTGTTCCAGTAGGAGAAAGATTGCCTAAAGAAGGAACGAATGCACATGAGGAGCAAGAATACTCTTATATGCTAAAAGGAACTCTACGAGGCGTATCTGGTGGAGAACCATATGAAATAACTGCGGGAGAATCGTCGCTAATTCCTGCGGGTGAACAGCATTGGTGTATTAATGATGGAGACGAGCCAGTGGAATTAGTATTTGCGTTAGTCAAGGCTTAACAAATAATGGGGGTTGATAGCCCCCATTATAAAAAAGGGGTGTTATAAATGGAGAATTATAAATCGGAAGAAAAAACATCATTTTTAGGAAACGATCCTGCCTTATCGGCTATTCCCGAAAAAGATCGTCAACATTGGATAACACCAGCAATGATTTTCGGTGGACTAGAGTTTACGATTCCAGTATTAATGGTAGGAGCCGCATTAACTGCTAGCTTTGGTTTAAGCAAAATACTATTTATTTTAATCATTGCATTGTTTGGATTTCAATGGGTTGGTAACACTTTACAAGGATATATTGGTGCAAAAACAGGTAGAACTTCTTCCGTTATTGCAAAAACAAGCTTCGGATCCCTTCAAGCAAAGGTGATCGTTGGATTAACGATATTTGTTGTATCCCTGGGTTGGTGGGCGCTACAAACTGCGGTTGCCGGTAATGCGATGTCTGCCATGTTTGGTATCGACTATGAAACGAATTGGATTGGATGGGCAATTGTTACAACTATTGCCGGACTATTATTCGCAGCACCTTCTATCATAGGCTATGGTTCGATGAAATGGACGGACTATCTTGCTGTACCATCCGGACTTATATTAATCATCGGTGGGATTTACCTTGCTTTAAAAAACACAGGGTGGGAAACGATAAGCTCTTGGAATCCTGAACCTACGATGACTATTTTTGCAGCTATCAGTTTAGTTATTGGTGTAAATGTTTCACAATGGGTAATCGCATCTGACTATACACGTTACGCAAAACCAACTTGGAGAGACAACTGGATTATCCCGAGTGGTATCGTATTAATTGGGTTTCCGTTATTTATAGTTGGAGCAATTATGTCTGTTGGAGTTGGAGATCCGGATATTGTTAATGTTATGATGAACCTTGGCTTTCCAGTATGGGGCTTTCTTATTCTTTGGTTTGCAACTTGGACGTCCCAACTAGTAAACAATTATAGTATGGGTCTTGCACTAGCTAACGTATTAAATGTAAATTCCGGTAAAGGACGTGCGCTTCTTACGTTAATTGGGACAATAATCGCAATCATCATTGCCTTAATGGGGATTTTACAATATTTTGAGGACTTCTTATACTTAACGGCCCTATTGTACCCAGCAATCGCAGGCGTTATGATGGGCGACTTTTTCTTCATTCGCAGACAGGAATGGAAAGACATCCCAGGTTGGAACTGGATGGCTACCATCGCAGTAGTTGCGGGGATTATCGTAGGCTACATCACACAATATGTTAGCCCAATGGGATTACCTGCTGTTCAATCTCTATTAGTTTCCATCGCAGTATATATTATTGCCATGAAAATCAAAAAGAAAGTAGCACCAGACCGTTTTACTGTTTGAGAAACATATTTGTCTTTGTATGTCAAAAGATTTTTCAATATTCGGATAAAAATCATGCCTGTGCAAGAAACAACTCTGATAATAGAATACAATTCAATATTTATTCTTAAACTTTAATAACGTACTATATGTATTTGGATAATAGAAGTACCAAATCATGAAAAATGGATTGATGAATTCACTGCATTATAAGTTTCTGCAAAGCAATTATTTAAAAAGGAGTTCGACTGGTCTTGTCGAAGTCCTTTTTAGTATGGAATGAAGTAGGAAGTTCTAGATCACCTACAATGATTTTACAAGTGCTTGAAGCAGAGGACATCAAAATTTTAAATGGATAAAGAAATCGTTCGCGCCAAAGGATTAGCTATTCAAGTTACTGGAAAGTCCCCTCTTCTTCTCTCAACTTCTTTTCTAAAACCTTTAATTTTATAATCTCCTGCCTCTTCAAATCGAGTAAAAATATAATACAACCAATCCTATGTAATTTCTTCGTCGAAGCAAACATGATTAATAAGAACCCTTTTATAGCTATCCCATTTACTCTCAAAGTCATTTCCCTTCTTTTCGTTATAAAGGCGTTATAACAGGATATGCCGAGATATTTGAATCTGTAACTGTTGGTTTCTCATTAACGGCCATGTTGGTCAGATGAGATAGTTTAAGGTAAAAATTTTTAACAAAATAAGTTTTCGTTTAATAGTAAAGCCACAGCCGCTTCTCTGTAATAGAGAAGTGTTATTTTTGGTTCCAAATTTAGAATGAATCTATTTAAATTATTTTACTTTTCAAAAAAAGCGTTTGACACAACAATATAATTGTCTTACAATAAAATTTATAGAAAATTATAATTCTTAAGTTTATTAGAAGGGTGGAATTTGTATGAAGACGAGTAAGAGACAAGCACCGAAAGGAATTTTAGGATTTCCGGTTGCGCCAATGAATGCAGAAGGTAAGCTAGATTTAGACGCATTAGGGAAAAATATTGAATTTTTAATAGAGGGAGGTTTAAGTTCTATATTTGTTGCATGTGGAGCAGGTGAGTTGCATGCAATTAGCAATGAAGAGTATAGATCAATGGTGGAAGTTGCTGTGAAAAAAACGCAAGGGAAGGTTCCTCTTTATACAGGAGTAGGAGGAAACATTTCACATGCTATAGAACAAGCAAAAATTTCGGAAGAGCTAGGAGCGGAAGGTTACTTGATTTTACCGCCATTTTTGATTGATCCTTCTCAGGATGGAATTTACGAATATTTAAGAACGATTATCCAAAGCACTGACTTAAACTCAATTGTCTACCAAAGAGATAATTGTATTCTAGATTCTAAGACACTAAAAAAACTATGTGAACTTCCCCAACTTGTAGGGTTTAAAGACGGTGTTGGAAACATGGAGAATAATATTGAGTTTACACATATAATCGGAGATCGTCTGGAGTGGGTGAACGGTATGCCATTAGCAGAAGTGACAATGGCTGCTTATGTGAACTTAGGCTTTACATCCTATTCTTCCGCAATTTCCAACTACATACCACATATTTCAGCTATGTATTACGAGGCACTGCTAAATGGAAATAAAGAAGTTGCGCATGAATTGCATGAAGACGTTATTTTACCAATTCATCGGATTCGTAAACAGAAAAAGGGCTATGCAGTTTCTCTTATTAAGGCGGGAATGCAAATTGTTGGCCTACCAGTGACAACGAACGTTAGAGCACCTATTGCCACTGTTGAAAAAGAACATTATGAAGAATTGAAGAAAATTATTGAGCACGCATTGGAAAAATATCCTGCTCCATCAAGAGTTATATAATAGGAGGTTCTTTTAAATGACAACTATAGCTAAAGAAAAAACGTATTTGAATTATATAAATGGCGAATGGATTGCTTCGGAAACAAGAGAAACGGCCGAGAGTAAAAATCCGGCAAATAAGGATGAAGTGGTTGGTCTTTACCAACTATCTTCAGCCAATGACTTTGATCAAGCTGCTACTTCCGCAAGAAAAGCACAAAAAGCATGGCGCAAGCTTACTGGAAATGTAAGAGGAGATTATTTACTAAAAGCTGCCACTATTTTAGAAGAACGAATAGAAGAAGTAGCAACCGCTATGACAAAAGAAATGGGTAAGACATTTGCAGAGGCAAAAGGAGAAACTGCACGTGGGGTAGCTATCTTGCGTTATTACGCAGGAGAAGGAATGCGACCGATTGGGGATGTAATCCCTCCTACTGATAGTGAAGCACTTATGTTCACAACTAGAGTACCTCTTGGTGTTGTAGGCGTTATTACACCTTGGAACTTTCCAGTAGCCATACCTCTATGGAAGATGGCACCAGCACTTATTTACGGTAATACGGTTGTTATTAAACCAGCAAGCGAAACAGCGGTTACTTGTGCAAAAGTGATAGCGTGTTTGCATGATGCGGGAATTCCAGCAGGAGTTATAAACATGGTGACGGGTTCTGGATCTTTAATTGGAACAGAAATGGCAAATCACACTGAAATAGATGCGATTACATTTACAGGATCCAACGCAGTAGGCAAGCAGCTCGCACAAACAGCTATTTCAAGAGGTATTAAATACCAACTTGAAATGGGAGGCAAAAATCCTGTAATTGTTGCGAATGATGCAGACCTAGATTTAGCGGTGGACGCAACGATTAGTGGTGGATTAAAATCTTCTGGCCAAAAATGTACAGCTACGAGCAGAGTTATTGTCCAATCAGAAGTTTATGCACAATTTAAAGAAAAGCTACTACAAAAAGTGGCAGACATTACAATTGGAGATGGCATGGAAGAAGGTACATGGATGGGCCCTTCCTCAAGCGAAAATCAGTTGAACACAGTACTCTCAGCTATTGCAAAAGGAAAATCAGAAGGGGCTACACTTCTCTTTGGAGGAGATAAAGTAGAAAAGGAAGGCTTGAATGGGTATTACGTTGAGCCGACGGTATTTGAAGACGTATCATCTACTATGACACTTGCTCGAGAAGAGATTTTTGGACCTGTTCTTGCACTTATGAAAGTAGATACTATTGAAGAGGCACTAGAATTAGCAAATGACTCAGAATATGGATTAAGCGCTTCTATTTTTACAACAAAAATAAGTAATATGCTTTCATTTATAAATGAAATGGATGCAGGGTTAGTGCGTATTAACGCTGAAAGTGCCGGAGTTGAATTGCAAGCTCCATTTGGTGGGATGAAACAGTCTAGTTCTCACTCTCGTGAACAAGGACAAGCGGCAAAAGAGTTTTACACGGCTATTAAAACAGTGTTCATTAAATAAAGTGAAATCGTTACAATGGAGGTGTTAGGGTGAATTACGAAGAGAAATTAGAAAGCAAAGGATATAAATTTCCAACACAAGCAAATAAGCGAATATTTGAAGCAGGAGTCAGAACTGGAAATTTAATCTTTGTTAGTGGTAATGCAGCGAAAGTAGAAGGTGTATTAAAATATAAAGGGATTGTAGGCGACACAGTTACGATGGAGCAAGCACAGGATGCAGGTAAAATTGCCTTTGTAAATTGTTTAGCAACAGTTAAAAATATGATAGGTAATTTGGATTCTATGAAAAGGATTGTTAATATTAAAGGTTATGTGGCAAGCACTCCTGAATTCACTGACCAACCAAAAGTGATGGATGAAGTTTCTGCATTGGCAATTGAGATATTTGGAGATGTAGGAAAACATAGTAGGGCTTCGATTGGAACATCTTCACTACCAGAAGGAACACCTGTAGAAGTTGAAATTATTGTTGAAGTGTAATAATTGATTAACGCGCAAAATAACTACAAAAGGAGTCTGACAGATGAAAAATATGAACGATCTACCATTAGGTATTAAACAATTATTTACGAGTATTACTCACTTGAAAGAAGGGGAAAAAGTTCTGGTCATCACGGATGATGATAAAAGAGAGATTGGTGAATTTGTTTATAAATATGCCAAACAATTTTTTGAAACTTCCATGATTGTTATGCCTCCAACTGAAGGACATGGTGCAGAACCGACAGAAGCTGTTATTGCAGCATTAAATAATTGTGATGTTGCATTTGGTGCTACTACTTACTCCTTGTATCATTCAAAAGCGCGCTTAAATACAAGTAAAAATGGACGACTACGATGGATTGGGCTTCAAGATTATGCTCTTCATATGTTCGAAGAAGGTGGACTAACTGCAGACTTCGATGAAGTTACACGAGTTGTTAATCGAGTTGCACCATTTTATAAAGGCAAAACATTTACACTCACTGCTCCTGGTGGTACTAATATGGTTTGTAGCATAGAAGGACGTGAACCTGTGCTGGATCATGGAACGGCAACAGTACCTGGATCTGCTTCATTTCCTCCGAATGCAGAAGTTGCGTTAGGACCAGTTGAAGGAACTGCAAACGGTGTATTGGTATTTGATGGAAGTATCCCACACCCATTATTAAATTTAATCGAAGAACCGATTACATGCACAGTGAAGGACGGCTACATTACAGAGATAACCGGTGGACATGAGGCAGATATATTGCGTAAGATGCTGGCTGACTTCAACGATCCAACCGTTTATAATATTGCAGAGCTTGGACTTGGACTCAATAAAGAAAATTTCCTATGCGGACATATGGCGCCAGATGAAGGGTCATTTGGGAATATTCATATTGGTATTGGAAAGAATTTAAATTTTGGTGGGCATGTCGATTCGCCATTGCATTTAGACATGATTATTAAAACAGTTACATGTAATATTGATGGGCGAGATATTATGAAAGATGGAGAATTGCTAGTTTAATAAATTTTGGGCAAAAACTCTTGGTGTGCTACTTAGGAATAGCCTAGTTAGAATACCAAGAGTCTCCTGTTGTGATAATATATTTAACTTTGAAAGTAAGCGCTTACAAATATATATTTAATATATAAAGAATGAGGTGGCTGAATGAAAAAGAAGAATAAAGTTACGGCAATTATACTAGGTCTTGCATTGATGATAGTGTTGGCTGGATGTTCTGCTTCAGCTAATGGAGCGGTAAGTAGTAAACGAATTATTAGTGTGGCAACCGTTCAACCTGAGAACCATGCAATTTATCTTGGTTTAAATGCATTTAAAGAATATGTAGAAGAAGAAATGGGAGATAAATTCGAGATCAAACTGTTTACTAATGGTGTAATTGGTGGAAATTCAGAGGCACTCGAATTGTTACAAATGGGATCACTAGATTTAGTTGCTACGAGTGGAAGTAATTTGGAAGCTTTTGCAAATGAGTATAAGATTTTTGGTTTACCTTATTTATTTAACGATGAAGCAAGCTTTCGTAAAGTGATGAACGAGGAAGAATTTACAGATATAATTTATAATTCGACAGCTGACAAAGGAATCCAAGGTGTAGCTTGGTTTTCCAATGGGGTAAATAATTTTTATGCTTCAAAGAAAATTGAAACTCCAGAAGACTTAAAGGGATTAAAGATTCGTGTTCAGTCTAGTGAAGCAAATGTGAAGCTTGTACAAGGATTTGATGCGGCAGCTGTTGTTATGGCTTATGGAGAAGTGTATACAGCTTTACAGAACCGTGTCATTGACGCTGGTACTAATCCTGAGATGGCGCTAGTTGATATGAAGCATGGGGAAGTTGCAAAATACTATTCTCGCACAGAACATCAGATTTTTACCGACATGCTTGTTGCAAATACAGACTTTTTAGATTCGCTTTCGACAGAGGAAAGAGAAGTTTTCCAAGATGGATTCAAATTAAGCAGTCAAGTTGCAAATGAAGCATGGGATAAACGGATTACTGAAGTGACAGAAGAAGCAACGGAAATGGGAGTAGAATTCATCACTGTGGATAAGGCATTATTCGAAGAAATGCAAAAACCAGTAAAAGAGGAATTATTAATCTCCAACCCGGATTTGCAACCACTTTATGACAAGATTCAACAAATCCAAAACTAAAGAAGGTGTATTTAATGGAAATAGTAAAGAACATAATGGATAAGGTGTTATCAGGTGTTTGCGCCGCTTTATTGTCTTTTATGACGCTACTTGCTACTTATCAAGTGATTTCACGATATGTATTTAGTAGTCCAAGTACGATGTCTGAAGATTTGTTGAGTTATTCCTTTGTTTGGGTATCTTTGCTCGGTACAGCGTTAGTATTTGGTCAAAAAGACCATATGAAATTATCTATATTTTCGGATAAGTTCACAGGGATAAAGCTGTTTGCATTATCCATTTTTACCGAGTTACTCATCATGACTATTGCGGTAATTGTCTTTTTATTTGGAGGTACACAGGTTGTTGGAGTAGGCGCAATACAAATATCACCAACGTTAAATATTTCTATGGAATGGATTTATATTGTGCTTCCAATAAGTGGCGTATTGATAGTTGTCTATAACGTCATTAATATTATCCAATTAGTACAACGATTCACAGAAAGCAAAAAGGAGGGGATTCTATGAGTGTAGCAGTAACAGCAGGTTTATTGATTTTTTTTACAATTGTTATTCTATTACTTATCGGTATTCCAATAGGAATAGCACTCATTGTTGCCTCGATCCTAGCGATTACACAAGTATTAGGTTTTTCAGCGGCAATTCCCTCATCAGCTTTGAAAATGTTTCAAGGTATTAATATATTTACTTTATTGGCCATTCCTTTCTTTATACTTGCAGGGAATATTATGAATAAAGGTGGTATAGCCGTTCGGCTGATTAACTTAGCAACCGCTATGACTGGCAGAATACCAGGATCACTTGCTCAGACGAATGTAGTTGCAAATATGCTATTTGGATCTGTATCTGGTTCTGGAACAGCTGCGGTATCAGCAATGGGGTCTATCATGGGTCCTATTCAAAAAAAAGAAGGCTATGATGAGAACTTTACAGCTGCTATAAATATAGCAACCGCTCCTACTGGATTATTGATACCACCGAGTACTGCTTTAATCACATATGCTTTAGTAAGTGGAGGAACTTCAGTAGCTGCTCTTTTTCTTGGTGGCATAATTCCTGGTGTCTTATGGGGAATAAGTTGTATGATCGTTGCATTCTTTTATGCGAAAAAGAAAGGGTATGTTGGTAAAAAGCAAATATCCTTAAATGAATTCCTAAAAGTTGCATTGGAAGCAATACCAAGTTTGCTACTAATCGTCATTGTCGTTTTTGGTATTGTTGGAGGTATATTTACTGCTACAGAAGGCTCTGCAATTGCAGTTGTCTATAGTTTGCTTTTATCTACTATATTTTATAAAACGATCAACTTAAGAGAATTATATACTATTTTGATAGATAGTTCGAAGTTGTCTGCTATTATTATGTTTTTAATTGGGGCATCTAATATTATGGCTTGGGTTATGTCGTTTACTGGAATTCCTGATATGATGGCAAACGTGATATTAGGCATTTCGGATAATCCAATTATCATTTTGTTAGCTATAAATATTTTATTGTTGTTCGTAGGCACATTTATGGATCTTACACCAGCAATTTTAATCTTTACACCAATACTACTTCCTGTGTGTTTAGCATTAGGAATGACTCCTTTGCATTTCGGTATTATGCTTACGTTTAATCTATGTATTGGAACTATAACACCACCTGTAGGGAATATTCTTTTTGCCGGTATTAAAGTATCAAACGTAAAATTGGAAAGAGTTATGCCACACCTGCTCAAATTTTATGTAGCCATTTTTATTGTACTTTTGCTTGTAACGTATATTCCATGGTTTTCAACATTTCTACCGTCTTTAGTTGGACTTAGTTAAAATGTTTGAATAAGTAGATTAACGAAGAGGGAGAATGTAGTGTTACAACAACTTCACTCCTTTTTACATAGTAATGTGAAATTCCTTGGGGATTATAGTGTATAATTGTCATATAGAAAATCTCAATTATTTTTAAAGAAAGGTGGGATTTGATGAAGGAGTATACAATGAACACCATCCGTAGGAGTACTTTGTCACAGCAGGTGTTAGAACAAATTATTTTTATGATAACAAGTGGACAATTGAAGCCAGGCGATAAACTACCAGCTGAAATGGCATTGATGGAACAGCTTGATGTAAGCCGACCAGTATTACGTGAGGCCCTAGGGTCATTGGAAACGTTAGAAATTATTACAAGAAGACCCCGGAGTGGTACATTTGTCAATGATAGAGTGGGGAGCAGTCCGTTCAAGGCAATGCTCGCATTGTCCATTAATAATATCCCTGCCGTTATTGAAGCTCGAATGACTTTAGAATTGGGACTCGTCACAATTGCAGCTGAAAAAATATCCGATGATCAACTTGAAAGAATAAAAGAAACAATTGATAGAATTCAAGAAAATCCAAATAGTGATTACGGAAAATTAGATAAGGAATTTCATCGGCTTATTGCGCAAAGTGCAAATAATCCTGTAGTAGAAGGGATGATCGACTCCCTTCTTATTACACATGAAAAAACAGATAGCTTGATCACTTACCGTGAGCCTTCTATTACGGTCGAACATCATTTAGCTATATATGAAGCGTTGAAAAAAAGAGATCCTCATGAATCGTTCAAACAAATGTATAAGCATTTAAGATATGTAAGGGAAAAAATATTAGATGACTATGAAAAAGAATAATCATAAAACTCGTCCTTTTTCAGAAATAATTTTACGATATTCTGTTCGTTAAAGATTCTACTAACAAGATATGTTGGTACGACATTAATAAAAAGTACAAATTCGCTATTAACGAATTTCGAGGGTTAGAGAGCCATATTAGTAAGGTTTTTAGCCGTTTCGTCCCTGTGAAAGAAACAATTTTTACAAACCAGCTTCTCATACAATGCAAAACTCAATAAAAGGCTTGTACCTTTTGCAAAAAGAAACCCACTCTATATGAACTGCACCCCAATTGTTAGACACAATCTAACAGTGGAGGTGCAGTTTTTTTAAGTAAAACCCCTTATATCCTCCAACGCCACATAAACATCCATAACCACCACATAACCCAATCCAACCACCACAAAAGTCGACAACCACCACATAATTCGATCAAACCACCACATAAACATCCATAACCACCACATAAACCAAACAAATCACCACATAAACATCCATAACTACCAAAAAACTCGATCCAACCACCATAAAAGTCGACAACCACCACATAAACCAAACAAACCACCACTTAAATATCCATAACCACCACCAAACTCATCGCAACCAGCACAAAAATCGACAACCGCCACATAACCCAATCCAACCACCACATAACCCAATCCAACCACCACATAAACACCAATAACCACCACAAAAGTCGACAACCACCACATAAAAAACTTCCCTGTGTAAGAAACAATTCAGAATTGTCTCGTACACAGGGACGTTTATTATTTTGCTTCCTCAAAAACTTCCCCGGCAATTCCCATTGCCTGAACCGCTTTTGGAAACCCAACATATCCGACACAGTGGATGATAATTTCGATAATCTCTTCTTTGGTAAGTCCAACATTTAGTGCTGCTTGCAAGTGAACTCTCAGCTGATCGAAGGCTCCCTGGGTGATAAGGGTCGTCAGTGTGATAATTTCCCTTTGTGCGTGAGAAAGGGTGTTTCTGCCATAGAGATCGCCAAAACCAGAGGACACAATCATCTCCCAAAAGTCCGGTGAAATTTTCTTCATTTCTTCCATACCCGTTCGTACTTCTGGGGAAAATAATTCTTCCATTGCACGTAAACCGGACTCGTATCGCTTGTTATTTTCCATCTTATTGCCTCCCCATAGTTGGTGGTATTTCGTTTTCATCGACTAATACTTCAATGACAATTGGCTTGCTTGTTTCTTTCATCTTATGTAATGATTCTTTTATTCTATCGGCTAAATCATAAGGGTTGTGACAGGTATATGCTTTCAGTCCCATAGATTCGGCAAATCGAGTTACATCAAGTGGAGTCTCATACACACCGCCGATAGATGTGCCGATCATTTTTTGCATTCCTTTTTCCACCATATCCAATCGTCCATTATTCAAAACGACGAATAAAACAGCAGAATTATAATTGTACGCCGTGGATAGCTCCGTCCCATGCATGAACATACATCCATCCCCTACTAAACATACAATAGTTTTTTCAGGAGCAGCTAGCTTTGCACCGATGGAATAGCCAATTCCGTTGCCCATCGCTCCGAATATATCATCAAAGAAGAAAGTACCAGGTTTATAAATGTCAAAGTGTTTGATGCCGTAAAAAGAGTGACTTCCATCATCTCCAAAAATAATCGCATCATTCGGAAGTGCGTAACGCATCGCCCGTAATGCTTGAACCGCAGACACTCGATTTCCTGGTTTGTTCTCCTCCAGTTGGATCAACTCGATTGGTGTTAAAAATGATTCGCTATCCGTTTTCGGTATATCCTTTAAAATAGCTAGCAAATTTGCTTTTATATTACCAAGCACTGGAGTAGTTGGCACTTGGATCGACTTCCCAATAAAGGTTGGGTCATAATCGAGGTGAATGACGTGCTCTGGATACATTGCTTCCGAAAATCCAGCGATAGACATATCACTTAGTCTTGAGCCGATAACGAGGAGTAGGTCGACTTTCTCTTGTAAGTATGCGGTTGCTTCAATCGTACCACCTAATCCAAATGCTCCCAATGAAAGTGTGTGATTGGAAGGGAATACACCTTTTCCTCCTGGAGTGGTGATGACAGGGATGTTCCAATACTCTGCAAGATGCTGAACTTCTTCATAGGCTTTACTCGAATGAACACCTTTTCCTAGAAAGAGAAGAGGACGTTTAGCCATATTCAGTTTATCGATCACAGCACTCGTTTTAGGTGAAATCATTTCATGCGACACTGGTAGCTCCAGTTGGAACGGTTCAATCTGTTCTAACAAAATATCAAAAGGAATGGCTAGATGCACAGGGCCTTTTACACCGGATAATGCTTTTTCTAGAGCATGTTGCAGGAAGGGCTGTAGCATATCTCCTCGTTCCACCCGTGCGCTAAACTTGGTGACAGATTTGAACATATCTACAAGATCAGTGCCAAACAGACTGGAGTCTTGTCCCATTGCTTTTCCAGTATCTTTCATCGAAGGATGCCCAGTGATGATGATTAGAGGAAGATTAGATGCTTTCGCCTGACCGGCAGCTGTAAGTAGGTTAGTGCCACCAGGGCCAGACGTACCAACTGCGACCCCGATTTTTTGATTCATCAGGGCATAGCCTGAAGCCTCAAACCCTGCAGCTGCTTCGTGTTTACTTAATACAAATTCCAATTCATGGTGTAATATTTCGAATAATATAGGAGATACTGCCTTTCCAGGAATGCCGAAAATATGATGAATACCCCAATGTTTAAAATTCGCTACTAATACGGATGAAATTGTTTTCATACTGTCATTCTCCTATTTTTTCCCTGTGTAGGAAACGATTCAGAATGGTGTCCTTCACAGGGACCTATTTAATATAAATCTTCTCAATCTCATCTGCAGGAAGTGGTTTGCTAAAGAAATACCCCTGCGAGATATCACATTGATGATTTTTCAGAAACTTAAGCTGTTCCTTTGTTTCAACCCCTTCAGCGATCACCTCCTTATGCAGGTTGTGCGCTAACGAGATAATTGCTTTTACAATGACGGCATCCTCCTCATTATTCATTAATTCACTCACAAAGGATTTGTCGATCTTAATATAGTCAATCGGAAAATTTTTTAGATAATTGAGCGAGCTATAGCCTGTTCCAAAATCATCAATGCTAATGCCAATACCGAGAGCTTTTAGCTGTTCTAAAACGTGAATGGAGTATTCATATTCCATTGCCATATATTCGGTAATTTCCACGACAATATATGCTGGATCGATAGCAGTACGTTCTAGCACCTCTTCCATAAATGTTAGGAGATCTCTTGTAAGAAATTGCTGTGTGGATAGGTTAACGGACATTTTTACTGGAGTCATTCCAGCATCTTGCCATTTTTTGTTTTGTGAACAGGCCTCATCGATAACCCACTCACCTATTTGAGTGATCAATCCATTTTCTTCGGCTAGTTTTATAAACTTTCCTGGAGGTATTAGACCTAACGTAGGATGCTGCCAGCGGATTAACGCTTCAAATCCAACCAATTTGCCGGTATCATTATTAACTTGAGGCTGATAATGAAGAACAAATTCATTATTCTCTAGTGCACTTCTTAAATCGACTTCGAGCCTATATTCATCCATCATTACATCTAATAATTCAGACGTATGAACGACATAGCGGTTTTTCCCTTGAAATTTTGCTTGGTACATGGCATTATCAGCGTAAACCATAAGCTGTTCCATTGTAATTGAATAGTCGGGATAAATGGCGACCCCGATACTCGCAGTCGTATGCAACTCTTTCTCGCCAACATGAAAAGGTTGTTGAAATAGCTGAAGTATCTCTTCCGCTTTTTTGGTGACATAATCCAAATCAACAAAATCTTTCAATAGGAATATAAATTCATCGCCCCCAAATCGTGCAAGTATATCCTTCTCCCCAAGACAACCTCGTAACCGTTTGCTTACCTCGATTAAAAATCTATCTCCATAAGAATGACTAAAGTTATCATTAATGATTTTAAAACGATCCAGATCTACGAATAAAAGAGCCAAGGTCCGATGATGCCCGGCATGTATATCCTGGATAATGGCTTCTAATTCTTTTTTTATATGCCGTCTGTTAGACAGATTTGTTAAATCATCATGATATGCTAAGTAATTATATTTTTCCTGTAGCAAGTAACGATCAGAGATGTCTCTGAACTGTCCAAAGGCCCCGATCATTTTATCTTCTTCATAAATTGGCTGTGCATCGAACAGACAGACTATAATGTTGCCAGCATCATCCTTAAATTTTAATTCTTCATTTTTAAAAATTTTTCCTTGTTCTAACACTTCTTTAAAATAGTCTCCAGTTAAATGTGACTCACGAATATTTCTTCCCATAACCGAATCTCTGCTGTTATTTGAAATTTTTTCAGCAAAATTATTAAACTCGGTAGTGATTCCTTTCTCATCGGTAATAACAATTCCATTTCTAGTTTTACTTAACATAATCTGATTCATAATATTAAGCTTCTTATTTTGTTTTCTTAATAATAATTCTCTTTCGATCGAATCGACCACCTGAGCTAACATCGTTAAGAAAAGTGTATTCTGAAACTGGATAGGCATCATGATAGAGACACTACCAAGCAAGTTGTTTTCATCTGTATAGTGAAATGCCGTCCCATAACAAGCAATTTCATGAAGAAACTTATGATAATGATGTTCGCCAATAAGACTGATAGGATGTCTTTGCTGCAATGAAAGACTAATAACATTCGTGCCCGTATCTTCTTGGACGAATAGACTTCCAGGCATAATCCCGAATTGTTCAATGACGGACTTGATCGTTTCATCTCCTTCAATTTCCAAAAGGTAACCCGTTGCATCCGACACAACAACTAGTATCGGTGTGCCTTTTAAGGAATCTAGTAACTTATTTGAGAAAAAACGCACAACTGATAGTATTTCACTGTAAGATTTTCGCTTCTGATCAAACTCTACTTCGCTTAAAAAGTTCTTTGGTCTTGATATCTCATTCGGATCCATTCCTGCCTCTGCGCACATTCTCTTAGATTCTGTAATATAGTATGGTTCCGTTGTGTTCATGTTGTCCTCCTAAAACTTTTTATATAATATATACCCTAATTTAAATGAGTTATAATTCTTTAATAGTGAAAAAAGAATCCTTTTCTACTAAGGTTAAATCGCCACGATATAACCAGCCGAAAGAATTCTAGAATACTACTTTACCGCAAAAAATTGTTAAGTTCAATTTTAGAGTTGCGTCCCTGTGTATGACACTACTATAAAACAATTCAGAGTAGTGTCCCAATTGCGTCTTACACTGGGACTAACCCAATATACAAATCTCCACCACAAAAATCCATCAAAAAAATATTGTATAAAGTAGTATTACCGCATACAATCAACATATCAAATAACATGAATCTAAGGGAAAATAGCATGAAAAAAAACTATATAAAAATCATCACTATTATTGGAATATTACTTATAAGTGCATTTGCCTTGAATTCCATTCTAGTGCAAGACAAAACGATTTCACCAAAGGCAGTGGATGGTGTTTTAGATTTACGTAATTATGAATTCAATGGGAACGAACCAATAGAAATGAATGGAGAGTGGGAGTTTGTCCCTGGTAAGCTATTAGACTCTCCAGAATTTGATAAGCAACAATCATATCCTGTTCCAGTTCCATCACTATGGACAGAATACGATCTAGATGGTGAACAAGTACCCAAGTATACTAGTGGTACCTATCGGTTAAGAGTTTTAATAAATGATTCGACAGAAGTGTTAGGGATAAAAACAACAAATATTCGTATGTCGAATGCCATTTATATGGATGGAAAACTCTTAGGTAAAAGTGGAGTTCCAGCAGAGGATTCTGCATACACACCTCATAATATCCCATATGTCTCTTATTTTTCTCCTGACGCAGAGGAGATAGAAATGATTGTACATATTGCTAATTTTGATTACGCATCTGGTGGAGGGATTTTAGGTTCTATCTATCTAGGAGATCAGGAAAGTATCGGAAAACTTCGTGAAAGTTCTCTTGCTTATGATTGGATAACAATTGCAGCTTTTTCTACGATGTTTATCTATTTTTTAGGCTCATATTTGCATGCGAGGATAGGGATGGAACAGCTTTTCTTTTCCTTATTTTGTTTTGCCAATATATTATATGCCGTTTCCCATGGTGAGAAGGTTTTTTTGGAGTTGTTCCCTTCGACACCCTACGCGATATTTGAAAGGATCCAATCGTTATCAAGTATTTGGATCGGTTTGTTTATGTTAAGTTTTTTTGCAACATCTTTAAAACCATTTGCTAATAAAAAAATAGTGAAGTTTTTATATATTTTGAGTATTTTACTCACTGGATCTGCCCTGCTACCAGTAAAAATTAACTCTAGCCTTCAATTCTACTATTCTCTTTATATATTTATCATTTTAGTGTATATCATTTATTTACAAATTATTGCCATATCCAAAAGGGCTGTAGGTGCCTCCTATCTAATCTTTAGTAGTTTCACTATTTTTATTTATTTTACTGTCGGAACTTTAAATGTTTCGGCAAATTATGCAATTAACTTAATACCGCCTTTATTTCCGTTTATTTGTTTGACGATGCTGTC
Organism: Psychrobacillus sp. FSL K6-2836; assembly: GCF_038003085.1. Lineage (NCBI taxonomy): Bacteria > Bacillati > Bacillota > Bacilli > Caryophanales > Bacillaceae > Psychrobacillus > Psychrobacillus sp. FSL K6-2836. Next base: position 1,221,264 of record NZ_JBBOOM010000001.1, on the reverse strand, counting down.
TCTCTATATTTCTCATCGTTTCTTGGATTCATTCTTAAAGAAAGAAGAGTTGTCCAAAGCACTTCTACGAGTGGACAAGTTGAAGGATGGGTTTCTTGCGAAGACGTCTCATGAATTTCGAACACCTTTGCATGGAATTATTGCTATTTCCCAATCGATGCTGGAGGATAGAAAATCTTCCTTGACGATAGATGAAGAAGAGAAAATGGGTTTAATCATAGGGACCGCTCAGCGTTTGTCTAATCTTGTGAATGATATTTTAGACTTTTCAAAATTGAAAGAAGGAGACCTACGGGTTCGTATTACCACGGTGGATCTATTTGCTATTACGCATGTCGTAGTGGAAACTTTTACGTACATGGTAGACAAAGATGTGAAGATTGTAAATCACATCCAGAGAGGGCAATTTGTAATGGCTGACGAGGATAGACTCCGTCAAATTTTATATAATTTAATAGATAATGCGGTTAAATATACTATCCGCGGGAAAGTAGAGATTAAGTGCTCCGAACAAAAAGAAAACTTAGTGATAGAAGTTAGTGATACTGGCATTGGAATTGCTCCGGAGAATTTAAAATTTATATTCGAGCCTTTCCGCCAATATAGTAATTCGAGTGGGGGGACGGGATTAGGATTAAGTGTTACGAAAGAACTAGTTCAAATTCAAGGAGGGACTATCACTCTAGCTTCAGCGGTGAATAAGGGAACTACCTTTTCGGTTACGCTTCCTAAACCAACTCAATTCAATGAGGTTGAGCAACATCATTTTTCTCTTCCTATCCCTTCAATTATCGAAAATAAAGGAAGAAAAAAAGTGATTATTGCAGACGATGATCATGTAAATTTGAAAGTGCTTATAGATGCCCTTATGACAGAGAACTATTATATCGTTGCGGTTGATAGTGGAAAGGCAGTTTTGGAGCAGATAAGAAAGCATCAAGATGTGGATCTTGTCATTTTAGACATTATGATGCCAGAGTTTTCTGGTTATGAAGTAAGTCAACAATTGAGGAAGTCTTTTCTACCTTCTGAGCTCCCTATATTAATGCTTACTGCTGCCGTTCGACCGGAAGATATGATCGCAGCTTTCCAGTCTGGTGCGAATGATTTTCTGCACAAACCATTAGATACATCAGAGTTAAAAACTAGAATAAGAAACTTACTATTAATAAAGGAATCAGCCGAAAATGCTGTGAAGATGGAAGTAGCTTTTTTACAAGCCCAAATAAAACCTCATTTCATTTTTAACGTATTAAATTCAATTCTTTCACTTAGTTATATTGATTTGGATAAGGCTCGTGTCATGATTACGGATTTCGCAAACTTCATGAGAGGAAGCTTTTCTTTTGAGAATACGCATAGTCTAGTGCCGTTGAAGAAAGAACTTTCCCTAATTCAATCCTATGTGAATATTCAGCGCACTAGGTTTCCGGAGCGGTTAGAATGGGAAGTCGAAATGGAAGAAGCGTTCCATTGCCTTATTCCCCCATTACTATTACAACCAATCGTAGAAAATGCGATTCTTCACGGTCTGGATATGAAGGAAGGTCAAGGAACAGTAAAACTTACTGTGAAAAGGGAAAATGACCTAATTACTTTCTTGGTGGAAGATGATGGAAAAGGGATGTCGAAGCAGCAAATTCGACAGATTTGGAGTGTAGAAAAGAATAATAGGCAAAGTGTGGGACTGCGGAATATAGAGAAACGATTAAAATATTATGAAAATGCATCTATTGAAATAACTAGCGAAGAAAATATAGGTACTGTAGTGGAGTTAAGGTTTCCACTAATACAAAGTGAAAAGGAGGGACATTAAATGTTGAAAGCAGTATTAGTTGATGATGAATTTTTAGCGATTGAATTATTAGATGCAATGCTAAAAGAAATTGGAGGCATCGAAATTATAGGTAAGTATTCCAACCCATTAGAAGGATTAGAAAGTTTTGCAGCACATAAGCCTGATATCTTATTTCTTGATATAGAGATGAAAGAGATGAACGGTATAAAATTAGCAGAAAAAATCGAATCATTGGATTCTAAAATGGATATTGTATTTGTTACAGCTTACGATGAATATGCACTGGAAGCATTTAATGTCCATGCAGTAGATTACATCCTCAAGCCGATTGAAAAGAGTCGTCTAGAAAAGACAGTGCGTCGAATCCAACAACGTAGAAAACAGCCGGATCTTCCTTCTCATAAGGAACCATCTTTAAAAGCAAATTTTCTTGGTGGCTTTCGACTACTATACGACCAACATGAACCGATCAAGTGGAGAACAAAAAAAGTGAAAGAGTTTTGCGCCTATCTCATCCATCAAAATAAACCTGTACACAGAGAAAAAATTATGGAAGAGTTATGGTCAGACCGTACGTTAGATAAAGCATCCGTAGCGTTGCACACAAGTGTATATCATTTGCGAAAAGAACTAAAAAATCATGGGTATCATGATTCGATCAAGTATGTAGATGAGCGTTATTCTTTATCGATAGAGTTAAATAGCGATGTAAAGGACATAAAAAAAATCTTCAATCAAACACAAGTCAAAACAGAAGATGTAAAGAAACTCATAGATTTATATAAGAATCATTACTTAGCCGAAGAATATTATGATTGGGCGGCGGAAGAGCGAGAACAATTACAAAAAAGGACTATACAGTTTTTCGAAAAATTTATCGCTACTCATCATAAGGAAACAAAAACAGACAGTATATTAAAAGAAGCTATTGAAAAGCTTATAGAAATGGACCCTTGGGAAGAACGATATACAATAAAATTAGTTCAGTATTATATCTATCATGAAAACCATCGAGCAGCAATACAAACCTTCAATAACTATAAAACTAATCTTTGGCAGGAGTTAGGAATAAAGCCACAGAAAAAACTAGAAGATTTGATAAAAAATATATAATTATGACTAAATCCATCTTATTATTACTTATAAGATGGATTTTTTGTCGTTTTTTGTCAGCAATGTTTAGAAAATGTCTAGACTAAAGTGCTAGACTTCTTTAAGTGAACTGATATAAAACAACTAGGGGGAATATTTTTGAAGCAAAACAGATTATTATTATGGTCACTTATTTTTATACTTCCACTTTATAGCATACTTAGTAATGTTGGTATAGTAAGTGCGGCAGTATTGACCAATGATGAAACTAGTATTACTTCAGATACAAATGATGAGGATAAAATTTTATCCGTTGATCCAAAATTATCAGATGAAGAAGTTGTAAAAAAGGCAAAGGAAGCATTAGCCATTAGTTATACGGATGAGGATGACGCATCGAGTACGTCCAAGAATTTAATTCTCCTTACGACAGGTATAGAGGACGCAGTTATAAGCTGGCACTCAGATAAACCAGAAATTATAGCGAGTGATGGAAAAGTTACCCAACCTCTTACTTCAACAGGGAGTCAGTTAGTAACATTAACTGCAACAATTTCTAAAGGTGAAGTATCAGATACAAAAGTATTCAATGTAACAGTACTAGAATTGGCAGAAGAGATAGCACCGGTTCTAATTGCAGGACTAGTGGAGCGTTTATCCCAAACAACTGCCACGGTAAAATTTACATCAAGTAAACTTGGACACTACTATTATGAAATAGTGGAGAGTGGTAAGTCCTCTACTGAAATAATAGGGACAACAGAAGGAAAACCAGTATCGACTGAAGAAGAAACGATTAATTTAACAGATTTAGAGTTTGGTGCAAAGGATATTTATATAATAGTTAAAGATGAGAAAGAAAATACCAGTGAAAAACTAAAAATTGAAATCCCCGAGTTTATTGACTTCTCTACTAGTACTGGTAGACATGTTCGTGTAGAAGATGAAGTTTTCTTAGGTGGAAAGTATATCGAGGTAGGTATATCGAAAAGTGGCTCATTTGGAACAAAAAATAACGCCCCTGATGGATTTCATCCGATTGACCGTTTAAATTTAGGATTCGTCTTTGATGGAGACGGTTTTGATACTGGCAAAGCCATGACTAGTGGAGACTACTTCTTACCAGGTGGTCCATATGAAGGATTTATTGTTGGTTATAAAAATGAGGAAAGTCCAGTAACTTTTTTAAATGCCGAAAGAAGCTCAAGCATACGGATACCAAGTATATCTATTGAAGATATATCTACTGAAAAAATGTTAGCGGCTAAAACAATTGGTTTTACGTCAGATGATATGCTGAAGGTAGAACAAACCGTATCATTCAATGAAAATGATAAATTTTTTAAAATGACAGTGTTAATCACAAATAATACGGATAGCATGTTGAATGATGTGAGATATATGCGTTCAGTAGATCCAGACGTAGATCTTGATATGAGTGGTACCTTTGATACTATTAATTCGGTTCCATATAATTTTCCTAGTGATTCAAAATCTGTAGCATTAGCAAAAGGCCCTATTACGGGAAATTCTCTTGTGTTAATGTCGACTGATTCAAGATCTAGGGCATCACTGATTACTACAGACCCATATTCTGAACAGGCATTTAATGACAATGGTACAACCGCAGAAATTACGGAAGATGCTATGATAGGATTAACATTTACTTTAGGTAATTTATCCCCTGGGCAAACAGAAACAATAGAATATTTCTATAGCTTAGATAGCGATATCGATAAAACAATAGGGGATATAGAAAATGAAGCAGGTCCTGGAATATCGGATGAGGAAGCAGTTGCAAACGAATTAGAAAAATTAGTTATAGGATATGGGGAAGAAGACAATGAGTCTAACGTTACTAACGACGTAGTGCTTCCTACGAAAGGGATGAATGGGACGCAGATTAGTTGGTCTTCAAACACACCTGGAATCATTAATGAGGATGGTGCAGTTAACCGTCCTACCTATTTAACTGGAGATTCAGATATCATTTTAACTGCTACTATTACAAAAGGAGACACTTCAGTAATAAAAACCTTTAAACTGAAAGTTATAAAGCTACCAATTACGGATTTAGAGTCGGTGAATATAGCAAAAGAATCGTTAACTATAAGCTACTCACCTGGAGATAGTGAATCAAGTGTAAAACAAAAGCTTACTCTCCCAACTTCAGGACCGGAAGCAACAACCATTACCTGGTCAAGTAATCCTGCTGGATCTATATTGGAAGATGGAACAGTGCTCCGCTCTTCAAATGCAGACAAGAATATCACTGTCACAGCGACAATTTCAAAGAATGGTGTAACAACGACGAAGGAGTTTCAAGTGACAATACTGAAGAATCCAGCATCAGTACCTAATCCAACACCAACTCCGGCACCAACACCGGCACCAACCGGTCCAACAACCGAACAAGTCGAGGTCGATGTTGATGGTGAAGATGGGACAAACTTAACGAAAACGCCAGTCACTCGTACGACTGAGCCGAATGGTACCGTTAAGGATAAAGTTGCAATGACAGAGACACTCGCTAAAGAAATAGTAGCGAAAGCGAAACAACAAGGTGTCGATACAGCAAGAATTGTCATTCCAGATGCAAAGGATAAAGTAGCTGAAATCAAGGTGGACATTCCGAAGTCCGCATTAAAACAGCTAAATGATGGCAACCTGAAGCTAGAAATTGTTACAGATTATGGTGTGATATCTATACCAACTAAATCGATTTCTGGATTTGCAGAAGATTTATACTTCCGCATCGTACCGATGAAAACGGAACAACAACGAAAACTAGTAGAAGAACGTGCGAAGAAGGAAGAAATGATACAAGATGTCGCACAAAATCAAACCGTGCAAGTATTAGGTCGCCCGATGGAAATCGAAACAAATATGCAGAGTAGAGAAGTTTCGATTGTTCTTCCATTAAAAGATAGTTTGCCGTCGGATGCGAACAAGCGTCAAGAAATCTTCGATAACCTTGGTGTATTCATCGAGCATAGCGATGGAACAAAGGAGCTAATGCAAGGTAAACTTATCAAGATGAAGGATGGCTCTGAAGGTATTGAATTTACGGTTACGAAATTCAGTACGTTCACATTAATCTATATGGATGGCTGGAAGGAATTCCAGGATGAACAGAAGCAAATCCATAAAGCTTATATTAACGGGGTAGGAGACGGAACCTTCCGTCCAAATGCGAAGGTAACGCGTGCACAAATGGCCAAGATGTTAGCTCGGAATTTGTCAGATGTAGATTCTATCAATCTACTATCCTACATGGATGTCAGCAAAACCCACTGGGCATATAATGACATACTGAAAGCAAAAAATGCAGGCATTATGTTAGGGACAAGTACAGATAAATTCAATCCTGAAGGGACAATCACCCGCGCTCAAATGGCAATGATTGGGTACCGTTGGATTCAACAGGAATGCAAGAAGAATGCTTCCTCTTTTGACAGCTGTGCTTCTCTTACAAGTCTCAGCCAAGCGAATTATAAGGATGTTTCAACGAATCACTGGGCAGTTGAAGCGATTGACTTCATGAAGATGACAAATTTCATGAATGGATATGATGATAGTATCTTCAAACCAGATGAAAAACTAACACGAGCTCAAGCAGTAAAAGTTCTCAACCATCTCTTCAAACGTGACCCATTAACCGAAGTTAAAACTTCGACCTACAAGGATGTCCCAACAACTCATTGGGCATTCGCAGAGATCGAAGAAGCAACTAGAGAGCATATATTCACGATAGACACAGATGGAAAGGAATATCGTGTTCCTGTGTCAGAAACAATTCCCAACTAATCAGATAATTTACGATTAAATAAGCAATAGCATATAACGCTCACCTGGCAAACAGGTGGGCGTTATTTTGTACTTACAAAAGTTAGAATTGGCTCCACTGTTGGTAGTCCCCCGAGTAAATTCCGATAAAAATTTCCACTTTAAAATCAGAATTGCTGCAACCGTTAAAGAATGTAGGTACTCGTTATATTGTTTATGGGGTTCATTCAATGTCGTTTAATGGAACTTATAGATATAAAACTGATTTCAAGCGTTTTGATGAAGTAAAACTTTTATCGGAAGGTGTCAAAACTTCGGTGATTGAATATAATGGAGCACTCTATAAGGTACCGACTACGGCCTTAGCTATGGACAAACCAAAAGAGTCTCCTGTTATTAATAAGTCATTGATACCTGGTGATTCAATAACACAAATACAATTTGCCATCACAAAATCAAACCGTCCACTATGGTTTACTAGAACAACAGGTAATCGTTTTGAATGGACGGATTATTTTTTTGATTATAGAGGAACTGAAACAGCGTAAGTGACGTTTTTCCAAGATATGAAAAAATAGTAGAGTTTCAATCTGATAAAAGCCGTTTTGATATTGAACTGCACCTCCATTGTTAGACACAATCTAACAATGGAGGTGCAGTTTTTTAAAAGTAAAACCCCTCAAATCCTCCAACGCACATAACCGCTCATAACTACCACATAACCCAATCCAACCACCACATAAACACCGATAACCACCACATAACCCGATCCAACCACCACATAACCCGATCCAACCACCACATAAACTTCCAATAGTTATATCTCTGTATAAGAAACGGTTTGGATACAACTCTGAAATGCTTCTTACAAAGGGAACACTCTCAAAATAGTTTAGTTTTAAATGTTTCACCTCCGAACATTCACAGTACCAGACACAAAAACATAACGTTTGCAACGTCATTACTCCTTAAACGGTCATTGGATTATACCTGATGAGTTTATTATTCTTAGGCTACCTAGGAATAAGCGAATCGTGCATGACTCAAAAGGAATATAACTTTGACTAATTTTGAAGAAGTATTGAAGCAGTTTGAGCCGATGATTTCTGCCTGCATTCGAAAGCTAAGCATATATAAAAATCATGAGCTTTATAGACAGGCTGGTAGAATTGCGTTATGGAAGGCATGGGTTAAGTTCGATGTGGAAAAAGGAGATTTTGCACCCTATGCGTACCGATCCATATATGGGGGAATACTTGACGAATTAAAACGAGAAAAGCGTCAGGAGGAGCAAGTTGATCCCATGGAGGATGAAAAATTGGGGTTTTTACTTGAACAATCTATGGCGACAAGCTTATTGCGAGAGGATTTAGAAACAGCGATTGAATCATTGCAGTCAAATGAGCGAGAACTGTTGATGTGGATATTCGTGGAAGGCGTCTCGCTGCAGCAGGCTGCGACCAGAGTTGGTATCACAATACCGGGTATTAAAAAGAGGCGGGAAAGAATGCTTGCAAAATTGAGAGAACGTATTGAAAAATAGGATTTACTATTGGATGCCGAGAAAGTGATAGTTATCACTTCTCGGTATTTTTTCAGTTATTTTCTACTATCAGGACAGAAAATATTTTTCTAGTATAGGACCAAATTCTATAAATCAGCATTAGGATAGGGGGATTTAGGAATTATTTTTAAAATATTGTATATTTTTAGTATATTTAGACTAGTAAGATATATTGTCGTTTGATAGGATAGACTTATAGGGAGGAGACAAAAAAGGGGGAAATGTTTTGAAGGATAATAAAAGTAATTCTGAATTGATTGATAGTCAAACATTAATGCTTGAATCCGTTTTTAAAGATAAGGTAAAGACGCGAATCGTGACGACCCATGGAGTATATTATTCAGAAGAGAGTACATTGAACTTGCTTGAAGATGCATGTAATCGATTTGCATCCACGTTAGAGGGACGCTTGAAGGCAACGAAAAAATTAATGAATTATTCGGTAAAGACACCACTACTAATAGAACCGAATCATTTTGGCGCTTTTCCAACTATGTCCTATACGCATGTGGAATGTGTATGGATTTTCAATCACCCTTTTCATGTGAAAGAGGTGGGCAAGAGAAAGTCAATCATCCTTTTTTCAAATGGAATCTCTGTTCTTGTTAATGCTTCGAAGCATGTATTGCTCAAACAACATCAAAGACTACACACCTCGTTAAATATATATGGTATCCACCATCGAAATAAGTAGGGTACATAGGAACCTTAAAGTATACGTTTCTATTGTTTATGTAACTTAAAAGCTAGACACTGGCATTGAAGTGTACAAAAATATTGTCTCCTAACTAAATATTTTAACGTTGTGGCGTCTGAAGCTATTTTCAGATGCTTTTTTGTTTCCGTATTTTATATGTTAGTTCTTTTTAAATACTAGATCAAAGACTACTGTCACCTCTCATGTTCAAACTCAAACAAGCATATAATACAAAAAGCAACAAAGGAGCAAAAACACTGAATCGTAGAATACTAGAAAAGCAAGGAATACTGCTAGATGTCACAGCGAAAGACTGGGAAGATGCTGTACGTATTTGCGGTGAAATACTTATAAAAACGGGAAAAGTAGCAGCGACTTATGTGGATGCAATGATTCGTAATATTCATGAGCTTGGACCATATATTTTAATAGCTCCTGGTGTAGCCATGCCTCATGCGCGTCCGGAAGATGGGGTTGTTCAAGAGGGAATTAGTGTCGTTGTCTTGAAGGAAGAGATTGCTTTTAAGCCTGGTAAGGAGTTTAAGGTATTAATCGGCTTGGCCGCTTTAAATAATGAAACACATATTGACATTTTACAAAAAATTGCGGAGGTGATTTCCAAAACGGATTCGATAGAGCAACTTAAAAATGCAACTGAGCATGATGAAATTTTTCAGTTATTCCAAGAAAAAGAGGAGCATAGGCCATGAAAATACTAGCAGTCTGCGGAATGGGTTTTGGATCAAGCATGATGTTGAAAATAACAATTGAAAAAATATTAAAGGAAAAAGGCATAACAGCGGATGTAGAGACTGCCGATTTTACAACAGCTTCGAGTATCTATGCAGATATCATTTTTACTAACGAAGAATTTGCTAAACAATTGGAAGGAGGAAAAGTAAAGGTTGTTAGTGTAAAAAATATTGCAGATACAAATGAAGTTAGAGGTGCATTGGAGACAGTATTAAACACATAAGGGGGATAGAGTATGGCTTTTGTTGAATTCTTGATGAATGAAATTTTAAGCATTCCTGCTGTGTTAGTTGGTTTAATGGTATTTATCGGACTTGTTGCTCAGCGTGCTGCTACTACGAAAGTGATGTCTGGGACTCTTAAAAGTATTATAGGTTTTCTTATTTTAGGAGCAGGTGCGGGAGTAATTGTAGGCTCATTAGATTCGCTAGGCGGAATTATTGAAGAGGCCTTCCATATACAAGGTGTTATTCCGAATAATGAAGCGGTTGTTGCTATTGCTCAGCAAATGTTTGGTACGGAAACAGCACTTATTATGGGATTTGGATTCATTGCGAATATTTTATTTGCCCGTTTTACACCTTGGAAATATATCTTTTTAACGGGACATCATACATTCTTTATGGCCGCTTTGCTATCTGCCGTTTTAGGAACATCTGGCATGGAAGGGGCAACTTTAGTAATTGTCGGTTCCTTACTATTAGGATTTTTCATGGTTGCAATGCCAGCACTTGGCCAACCTTTTATGAGGCAAGTAACTGGAAATGACGATATTGCGATTGGTCATTTTGGAACATTTGGTTATATTTCTGCTGGCTTAATAGGGAAATGGTTTGGCAATAAAGCGAAATCCACTGAGGATATTAAAATCTCAGAGAAGTGGTCATTTCTGAAGGATTCATTGATATCTACTGCTTTAACTATGATAGCTATTTTCATCATATTAGCTGTTCTAGCTGGCTCGGATGTTGTGTCTAGTTTCTCCGGTGACCAAAATTATATTATGTTCAGTATTATGCAAGGTATCATGTTCGCTGCTGGTTTGAGTATTATTTTACTCGGTGTACGTATGATTCTAAATGAAATCGTGCCTGCTTTTAAAGGTATTGCAGATAAGCTTGTTCCTGGTGCAAAACCTGCTCTAGATATCCCAATTGTTTTCCCATTTGCCCCAACTGCTGTAATGATTGGTTTCCTTTTTAGCTTTGCTGGAGGACTTATTAGTATGGCGTTGTTAGGTGTATTGTCATTACCACTAATTATTCCAGGACTTGTGCCACATTTCTTTACAGGAGCGGGTGCGGGAGTTTTCGGTAATGCAACAGGAGGTCGAATTGGTGCTGCTGCGGGTGGGTTTGTAAATGGTGTTTTGATAAGCTTCTTGCCAGCATTTTTGTTGCCTGTTTTGGGAGAACTCGGATTTGCAAATACAACATTTGGTGATTCAGATTTTGGTGTAATTGGCATTATTATTGGATTTATTGCAAGTCTATTTAGCTAAAATTATTTAGGTAGCCTTCTTTTGAGGAATAAGGAGTGGGTTACCTAATTTTATCCCCATTAACAGGATGTTGTTTACTTAGGAATTGCCGCATGATGCGGCGTTATTTGCTTCAATCAGTGGGGGATGAAGAAAACCCCCACTAATTTTATGAGTAGAGGAAGAGGTGTTTCATTGCTACATTCAATTGATCAATTAAAACTGACAGCTACTGTGCTGAGAAAAAGGATATTATCTACTGCTTATTATAAAAAACAGGGGCATGTCGGTGGTTCCCTATCCTGTGCGGATATTTTAGTTAGTTTATATTTTCACCAATTATCGATCGATCCATCTAATCCAAAATGGGAGGATAGGGATCGATTTGTGTTGTCAAAGGGGCACACGGCATTGGGTCTCTATGCGACATTAGCATTGAGAGGATACATTTCCGAAGAAGAGCTTAAAACCTTCGATCAATATGATTCGCGACTACAGGCACATCCGGATATGACTAAGCTAGATGCGTTAGATATGTCTACAGGATCTTTAGGACAAGGATTATCAACGGCTGTTGGAATGGCTATTGGTGCGAAAAGGTTGAAGAAGGATTTCCATGTCTATTGTTTGATAGGGGATGGGGAGTCTCAGGAGGGACAAATTTGGGAAGCGGCAAATATAGCTGAAAAATATAAGTTAGATAATCTGATTGTTATTTTGGATCAAAACGGTCTGCAGCAATACGGTTGGAAAAATGGCAATAAAAGAATGAACCCAGAGAGTAATGGAAAAAGAAAGTTTGAGAGTTTTGGTTTTGAAACATGGGAAGTAGATGGACATTGTATGGAGGATTTAGTCACTGTTCTAACTGAAGTAAAGGGGAGGGAGAATGGTTTCCCTAAAGCCATTATTGCAAATACAACAAAAGGTAAGGGTGTTCGGTTTATGGAAAATAATTATGTCTGGCACTCGAAAGCCCCTAATGATGAGGAGTATATTATAGCTTTAAACGAACTAGAGGAGGAAGATTAACAAGCATGTCGATAAGTGTACGTGATCAATTTGGAAAGCACCTGGCACAAATAGCAAAAGATGATTCCAGAGTTCTTGCTTTAGATGGGGATCTTGGAAACTCGACACGTCTAGATTCGATAGAGAAAGAAACTGTCGATTCCTTTTTACAAATGGGGATTGCGGAGCAAAATATGGTGGGTGTGGCAGCAGGCTTAGCTTCTGTCGGATTTCAGCCTTGGGTATGCAGTTTTGCCACTTTTTTAACGAAAAGAGCATTAGATCAAATTGTAGTCAGTGTGGCACAGACTAATTTCGATGTGAAGTTAGTTGGCAGTTATAGCGGATTGCTGACAAGCAACACTGGTAAAACACATCATTCTTTAGATGATATAGCGATCATGACGACGATACCAAATATGACTGTCATTGCCCCTGGCGACGCAAGTGAAACGGTAGCTGCTATGAAAGCAATGCATCAAACAGCTGGGCCAATGTATTTAAGGCTAACTAGGGATGAAACAATTCCTTCCTTCTTGTCTGATTCTACGTTCGAAATTGGAAAGGGTAAAACGCTTGCGGAAGGGACGGACGTCTTAATAGTAACAACTGGGAGTACAACCTACCGGGTAGCGGAGGTTATTAAACAAATGGAAGAAGATGTGTCAATTGCCCACCAGCACTTTCCAACACTCAAGCCATTCGACAAAGAATTGTTATTGGAAGGTGCTAGAAAAGTTCAACTAGTAGTAACAGTAGAAGAGCATTATATACGTGGTGGTCTTGGAAGTATCGTTTCGGAAATTTTATCGGAAGAACTACCAAAGAGAGTGTATAGAATTGGAGTTCCCGATAGATTTTTGGGGTGTGGGACGGATGAAGAGCTGTTGGAGGCAAATGGACTATCGGTGGAGGAAATTAGAAAGTCATTGTGTAATGTATTGTTAAGCTTACAGTGAGGCCTGTGGAATTATGTGGTGGTTAGGAAGTTATATGTGGTAGTTAGGTAGAATTATGTGGTGGTTATAAGTTAATATGTGGTCGTTATGTTAGTTTAAGTGGTGGCAGATAGGTTATGTGTTAATTAGGGAGTTTTATGTGGTAGTTAGGCAGATTTAAGTGGTGTAAAATAGTTAGAACATATTAAGAGCGTCAGAAATGGCGTTCTTTTTAATTCTGCTGATTTTATGTGTAGTTCATTTCGATCGGAACGTTTATAATAACAAGTATAAGGAGTAAACAGTAAAAGAAGGGGAAAAATGGCATCGTCTGATCAAAAGCTTTATGAATACCATTTTGAAAATTCAAGTAGATAAAGGAAGTTGAAGGTAAGAGGTAGCTGGTTTTGGCTATTATAGATTTTACTTAGTCTATCTTGCCGCTATACATATAGGAAAACGAGTATGGATTGGTACTTGTAAGATTGGAGAGTAGTATGTGATGAAATATTTTATTTACCCCGTAGTTTTATTTGCATTAGTGCTTTTGTTACCTGGTATTTCCTATGCGACTGGAACTGATCAGAAATCATCTGGGACGGATAGAGTGATAGTCGAGGTTCTAAATGAGGATGGGCAGGAAGAGATTGAAAGTTTAACTTGGGATGAGTTAGATAAGATAGAAGAAGTACAACAGGTTGAAGTGTTAGAACCGGATTATATACGCTCCATCGGTGTTGTTGATACTAATATAGCGATGAATCCTACTTGGTCAGCAAAGCGAATTGGTGTGGAGCACATGAAGGAGCAGTTATTATCGAAAAAAGATGACATAATTGTGGCTATTATTGATACGGGAGTAGATAATACGCATCCTTTGCTAGCTGATAGAGTAATAGGTGGATACGATTTCGTAGATAATGACAATGATCCAATGGACAAACATATGCATGGAACACATGTCGCGGGAATTATTGCACAGTCTACACCTAAGCATGTGAAAGTACTTCCAATACGTTCCTTGGATGCGGATGGGAATGGGTACGACACGAATATTGCTAAAGGAATTCATTATGCTGTAGATAACGGAGCATCTATTATTAATCTGAGTTTGGCAGGAGAAAACTATAGTACTTATTTGGCAAATGCCATTGAATATGCGATTCAGCATAATGTTCTTATAATAGTTGCCTCGGGGAATAAGGGAATGGATACCGAAAAATTTTATCCTGCCTCTGAACAAAGAGTAATTGTCGTATCTGCGACAGATCAAAATGATCGGGTAACAGATTTTAGCAATACAGGGGCATCGATTGACATTTCAGCACCGGGTGTAAGTATTCTTTCGAGTATCCCTGGAGGAAAATATGCTCTAATGGATGGCACATCAATGGCTGCTCCCCATATTAGTGCAGTTGCCTCCATGTTAAAATTAGATGATCCTACTAGAAACATTAAGGAAATAGAAGACTTACTCAAACGATATGCGGATGATAAAGGTGAGGCAAACTGGGATTCACTATACGGAGAAGGTATTGTAAATGTCTCCTCCTACGAAAAGTATTCCATCATCGAGCAAACACTGGCATCAGCTGACTACATCTCGCTACCAAAATATACAAATGTCCCACTTGATAAAAAATGGACGATCAACTTTAATCGTGTCCTCACAGATACTAAAATCATCTCTGTCTTTATGTACTCCGATGAAAAAGAAGTACCAATTAAGGTCTCCTTTACAAGGGGGACAGATAAGTTAATGGTAACACCTGAAGCTAATTTTGAAGAAAATTCTCCTTATCTGCTTGACATACGAGTAGCTGGTGGTGATCGATATATGATGAACTTCCAAACAGCTACAGTTGAAGAGTGATAGTTTAAGAGAATTGGATTAGTGAGTTACAATATGTAGAATAATGGATAGTATTGGAAACCAATTGCGCATGAGGCAATTGGTTTTTTTGTGGTGGTTGAGGAAGTTTATATAGTGGCTGTGACGGTTTTGGTGTGGGTTACTTGGACTTATGTGGTAGATTGCAGTGATTGAGTAAAATTTAACAAAAAGAAACCATCTTGAACTAAGATTGATCAAAATGGTTTCTTTTTCGGTTATTGCTTGTTTTATAAATCTTTTTTTAAATAGTAATGTTTAAAATCTCGTCCTACATTATCTAAACTACCAAAAACTTCATATCCATTTTTTTTATAAAAACCTAATGCTTGAAAGCTTAATGTATCTACCTTTATGAAATCGCATTCCTTTTCTATAGCGATATTCTCAAGTTCTAATAATAATTTCGTTCCAAATCCTGATTTTCGAATATCCTCATCAATCATAAAGGTATGAATTTCTAACAAATCCAGCACACTTCAGCGAGTATTCCGCCACGTGTAATGCCATTTTCATCCTTAAGATATAAATTAACTTCTTCGTATCTGCCTCTTAAATTTACTGGAAAATGTTCTAGATTAAACTTATAAAGCTCATCATTAATATATTGTTTATCATTTTTATTTATTTCATTAGTAATAAGCAAATTCATCTTTGATTTCTCCTTTTGCCTTCTTTTATATATTTCTTGTTACAATAAATGTAAATTATTCCCCAGGAAATTCAGTGTGGAGCAAACCATAGACTAACATATCCTTACATTCTCCCGTAATACTATGACATTCAAACTGTCTTAAATAGCCTTCTTCCTTAAAGGTGAATTTTGTCAATAATTTCTTTGAAGCTATATTCTCATCTGTGACGAATGCCTGTATTCTTACTAAGCCTAACTCGTTAAATCCAATTGATAATACTTCCTGTACTGCTTCCGACATAATACCACGACACCAATATTCTTCAGATAATTCATAACCAATTTCAGCTCGTTTGCCTACAAATTCACTTAAGAAAATCGTACCAATAACTTCATCTGTTACTTTGTCAGCAATGGCAAAACGAATAATCCAACCTTCATCATATCCTTTGTTCCAAGCATTGATTACTTCATAACTTCTTTCTAATGTTCCTGGTCCATTCCAATCTAGGTGACGATATACATTTTCATTTGAATAATAATTGAATAAGCTAAGAGCATCTTTCGACTGCAACTTTCTAAGTATAATGTTTTTAGTTTGTATTGTCGGAAACGTTCCTAATAATTTCGAAAAGTTCATTATTTTCCCTCTATCTCTTATATGATTTAGTTTATCTATGTTGTGGAATCATTTTTCAATATCTGGCATAGCTATCCTCCATTTTTCAAAAAAAATAATATGAGTGGGTGTATTTAAAACTAGTAGCTGGTTCATTTCCTCTCGCCAATTATAAGGTGTGAGTAGATTATATCTTAGGTACATTCCTTAGAAATACCTCATTCTTATTTCATAAAAGAAAATAAGCCAATGTAGTAAAAACTACATTGGCTAAATTCAAAAATTTGTCTTTTTTCTTTTTTCTATTAGTACTATTCTTTGAATGCTCTTAGATGACAAAAAGTATTTTTCGCCTAAAGTAACTATATCTTTTCCTGATAGATGATCATTATAAATATTAGAATTTCTTAATTCCAATTCTTTTCTTGTAGTAGTACTGGAGCCCCAACTTTTTTTATTTTCTTCCCTACGTGGAATATAAATGTATTCACCATCAACATATTTTTGTATTAACTCTACCAGCTCAGCTGGCAGAACATTTTTTGCTTTTTTATAGCTCATTTTTGCACTCCTAAATGTTAATTTTTCTTTTAGGAATAACAAAGGCTATTTTTATCATTATGCAATAGCCTTTGCTATGCAAATATAGTATTCTTTCTCAAAAAATCAATCCTCCTTGCATGTTATATTATTTATTTTCCTATATGTCCGTTTCAAAAAATTATTACTTTATGATATACAGAAGGGGGCACTGTATCTACTTTTTCGTCATATTATTTTATTACTGGAACAGTTATTTTGTTTACCCAATCTTGAATGAATCGTTCTTGATGCGAATTCAAATGAGGTAGATTATTACGGGAAAAGAATCGATGCTCGTGACTTTCTTCCGTTTTATGTAGTAATTCTCCTGAAAAACAACTGGAATGGAATATAATCTGGACGCTAAAAATCTTATCTCCATTCTGATATTCTGCAAATCCCTCTTCACCTGAATAAAGACCGAACAGCTGTAATTGTTCAACTTTCAATCCTGTTTCCTCTAATGTCTCTCGTGCAGCAGCTTCAAGAAACGTTTCCCCAGGCTCCATAACGCCCCCTGGAATACCCCAAACATCCTGATCTGTCCGATGTTGTAGTAAAATCTGATTCTCATGTTCAATAATAATTCCACAGCCTACAGTCATTAGCATTTCATTTCCAATTAACTTACGAATTGTTTGTATGTAACTCATTGTTTCCTCCATGTTTTTTAATCGAAAAACTCCATATGCTTTAAGTTCTGTTTATAGTAATCTAATCTATCTTGTAAAGTACCAGTATGAAATTCAAATTTATGACCATCCGGATCAGTAAAATATATAGATTTCTTATCCCTTTCATCCCTTAGACGACCGGGTAATATATTTACATTTAATGCCTTTAGTTTGTTATATATTTTGTCAAATTCTGCTTCTTCAATTGAAAAAGCAATATGTGTGTATGACTGACTTATTTCATCACGCGGTATGTCATTCTCTACATTAAGAGCAAGCCACATACCATTCATATCAAAGTAGGCAGTGTTTCTACCTTTTACTAACAACTTAGCCTCAAATACTTTTTGATAAAAATCAATAGAATTTTCCAAATCAGAAACTGAAAATAGAAAATGGTTGAGACCTTTAATTGACATCTTTATCACCTCCTAAGGTAAAATTTTAAAATTCAACTAATCCATTGCATTAGTATTATAAGTTCGACAAATAAGGTGTTAATCCTTCTTGAATCAAGCCCTTCGTTTGTTTAATAAGATTAACGACTATGGGGTTGAGCGGGTTTAAGTGGCAGCCGTCATTTTATGTGTTGGTTATAGGAGTTTATGTGTTGGATAAAAGAGCTTATGTGTTGGCTATGGGAGTTTATGTGGTAGTTAAAAGAGCTTATGTGTTGGTTGATTGGATTTAAGTGGCAGCCACCATTTTATGTGTTGGTTATGGGAGTTTATGTGGTAGATAAAAGAGCTTATGTGTTGGTTGATTGGATTTAAGTGGCAGCCAACATTTTATGTGTTGGTTAGAGGAGTTTATGTGGTAGTTAAAAGAGTTTATGTGTTGGTTAAGTGGATTTAAGTGGTAGCCACCATTTTATGTGTTGGTTATAAGAGTTTATGTGGCAGATAAAAGAGCTTATGTGTTGGTTGAATGGATTTAAGTGGCGACCGCCATTTTATGTGTTGGTTATAGGAGTTTATGTGGTAGATAAAAGAGCTTATGTGTTGGTTGAATGGATTTATGTGGTAGCCACTATTTTATGTGTTGGTTATAGGGGTTTATGTGGTAGATGAAAGAGCTTATGTGTTGGTTGAGTGGATTTAAGTGGAAGCCACCATTTTATGTGTTGGTTGAATGGATTTATGTGGCGAATATGGGTATTTATATGTGAGTCAAAAGTATTATGTCAGAATAATACTTTGATTTCAAACTTTCTTTGACTTTCAAAGCTAATTAATTTACCATTTATATAGTACTATTTTTAAGGAGTCCTCTATGATAAAAGAATGGAATTTTTTACGTGCTGTTACATGTTTATGTATTGTTTTTTTACATAGTACAACGCAGACAGCATCAATCGTTTCGTATCCGGAAATCGAGTATTATCACTTATTTCGAATTCTCCTATGTTACGCAACTCCAACATTCATCGTTCTGTCCGTTATTATATTAGCAAATCGTTATCCAGATAGATTGCCAAGCAACTTTTGGGGAAGCCGAGTTAAGTTTATTTTTTTGCCCTTTATATCGTTCGCAATAATCGATGCTTTAGTTATATATTACACAAATTCAAATACTTATTTTGTGGACAAGTTGCTTAGGAATATAGTGACGGGTTCCTTCGAAGGATGGTTTATCCTTGTTATTTTTCAGTTTTATTTTTTGCATCATCTTGTTACAAAATACAAAGTATCCATGGCTTGGTTGGTTCCCGCAAGTATTTTAATCATGCTTTGGTACTTGGATTGGATGAATAACAATCCAGATATATTCCCGGATTTTAACTATATGCTGAAATTACCGTTTATTGCTTGGTTTGGTTATTTTGCATTTGGTTATGTAGTTGGAAAGCATTATACGGTTATTTCTGAAAAGCTATATAAGCATAGGTGGGCAACCTTATTATACGTAGCTGTTGCTTTCTCCTTTGTTTTTCTTTCCTATGAAGCAGGAAATACACTAGTCCATTCACGTAGATTTGATCTGTTCCCGTTTGTTATATCGGCTACCTGTGCTATGCTCGCTTGGGGTCAAGCTATTCCTAGCTTTAAAGTAATGACATTGCTTAATAACTATGCGTTTGGAATTTACCTAGTACACTGGCCAGTTCAGATGTTTTTAGCACCAATTACGGCAAATTATTTTCAACATACAAGTACAAGAGTTGTGGCACTGTTTTTTATCTCTTTACTACTAACTATGATTATTATCAAACTTATCTCGCTGCTACCTTTTGGAAAGTATATTGTGGGGAAAACGCAGAAAAAAACTTCAAAATCTATCAAATTGGAACCGATTACACAATAAAAAATGCTCTGCACTTAAATTAGTGCAGAGTATTTTTATTAAAAAGATAATGAATTAGTAAGATACCAATTAATTTAAGTGCCATAACTGCCACCAGACGGTATAATGTTCACTAGGTGATAAATATGAAAACAATCTCAATCTTAATACCAGCATATAATGAGGAGCAAGTACTACATACATTGATCAATCGTTTAGATGCAGTAACAAGCGAACTGCCGCATTATCAATTTGAGTATTTATTTGTCAATGATGGAAGTACGGATAATACACTTTTTTTGTTAAAACAATTGGTGGAACATAGAACCGATGTGTCATATGTGAATCTCTCACGGAATTTCGGAAAAGAAGTGGCAATGCTTGCTGGCTTTGACCATACTAAAGGTGAAGCGGTTATCATTATTGATGCAGACCTTCAAGACCCTCCAGAACTCATACCTGAAATGATTGGATATTGGGAACAAGGCTACGATGATGTGTTTGCGAAGCGTCGAAGTAGAGCGGGGGAGTCTTGGTTTAAAAAATGGTCGTCCTCTAGGTATTATAAAATACTGGAAACTCTTTCGAATATTCCAGTACAGCGTGACACGGGTGATTTTCGTTTGTTGGATCGACGTTGTATTGATGCATTGCAGCTGTTGCGTGAAAGTCAGCGATACACAAAAGGTATGTATAGCTGGATTGGCTTTAACAAGAAGGAAATTCTATTTGACCGTGATCCGCGTGCAGCAGGGGAAACTAAGTGGAATTATGGAAAACTATTTAATTTGGCTATCGATGGAATTACATCTTCAACGATTGCGCCACTTCGGTTCTCCTCTCTATTTGGTGTAATAATTTCTGTCGTAGCCTTTTTCTTCATGATTTTCGTCGTTATTCGAGCGTTATTATTCGGCGATCCAGTACCTGGTTATCCATCCCTTATGGCAGTAATTCTATTTTTAGGTGGTATTCAGCTTTTATCATTAGGGATTATTGGAGAATATTTAGGGAAGGTTTTCTATGAGACAAAAGGTCGACCGGTGTATTTTGTAGAAGAATATGTTTCCACTATAAAAAAAGATGATTCGGCTGAATAAGCGTGAATCATCTTTTTAATATTTTTCGGGATAACACAAACGTAAATGGAATCGTAACTACAGAAGCAATGAGAGCCCCGATTCGATCATCCACTCCGAAATATGTAGAAAGTATATATAATACGATTGTCGATATGATTACTTGGATGACATATGTCAAAGGAAATTGAAAGAATTTTCGCCATGTTGGCTTTGTATTATATGTAAAATAGGAATTCAAATAAAATGATCCAATCATACTTATGACAAAAGCTATCCAGTGGGACGGCAAAAAATGCCAGTCTATTACCTGAGAAAATAGTAAATACCAACCATAATAGTGAAGGGTATTTAAAACGCCGACAATTATAAACTTCATTAACTCATTGCGCATCTCAAAACCTCCCATAAAGAGTATTGTACCTCAAAATATATTTTGTAGTAAACTAGGCCAATAAAAAAGGTCTTATACCTATCGAATAATAGTTATAATGTAACTATTATTCGCTAGTATTCGACAGTAAACTTAAGGAAGGACATAAAGAAATGGGGGAAACGATGAAAAAATCATTAAAATTACTTGGAGCATTTCTCATCATGCTCCTGATCTGTAATAGTTATATGAATGTGACGGAGGCTTCTGATTTTCGAGAAGTATATACCGTAAACAGTGCATCGGGAGTACTCCTAAGAGAAGCCCCATCTACTGGATCTGCGTCGCTACAACACATGACCTACGGGACTTATGGTACAGTATTTTCGATTGATGAGAACGGTTGGGCTCATTTACAAGTGGACGGAATAAGTGGTTATGCGCCGGTAAGCTATTTGAAAAAAGCAACAGGAACTATTAAAATAGCAAGCTCAATAGGTGGCGTTATCGTTCGAGAATCTGCAAGTGCAACAAGTAAGAATCTTGCAACACTAAAATATAAAATGATTATCGAAGAATTCTCCGCTGAAAACGGGTGGTCATTCGTCCAATATGGCAATATTACTGGTTATGTTGCCTCAAACTTTATCGGGAAGCCTACTACTTATCCAGCAACAGTTGCATCCAAAAGTGGAGTGGTCGTGAAAAATATTGCGAGTACGAGTGGTGCAAGTGTTGGTGCACTTTCGAATGGAAAGGCTGTCTTAGTACATTCGGAGTTAGCAGGCTGGGCTTATGTGACAGCTGGTGATATGCAAGGATATGTCGTTGCAAGCTTTCTTTCAAAGGGAACACCAGCACCAAACACTAGCAATATAGTAAATCCTAAACAAGTCATCACACATCAAGAAATGACGACTTATTTACAACAGATTGCAGCAAAATATCCAAGTTTCACAGAACTAAAACAAATAGGAGCCTCCGTAGAGAAACGTCCTATCTATGCAATCCGGATCGGAAATGGGAAAAAGGAAGTATTATTTGATGGTTCCGTTCATGCAAGAGAGCACATGACGACAAATGTCTTGCTCGAAATGATAGACACATATAGTGCACACTATGCAGCAGGTAGTACTTACGAGGGATACAATGTTAAATCTGTTTTAGACAAGACTGCTATCTGGTTTGTGCCAATGGTTAATCCTGACGGGGTTACGCTTGTTCAATTGGGAACAAATGCTGTAGCGAACAAGTCTAGTGTTCTGGCTATTAATGGATCAAGTAATTTTAATCGCTGGAAGTCCAATGTACGTGGTGTCGATTTGAATGATAACTTTGATTCGAGATGGTCCAAGATTAACAATTCTCGGCCAGGTCCTTCTTATATGCAATATAGAGGTCCAAGTGCATTCAGTGAGCCAGAAGCACAGGCTTTAGGGAACTTTATGACGAGTCGACCATTTAAAACCAATATCTCCTATCACTCATCTGGTCAAATTATGTACTGGTTTAATTATCAAAAACCGACAGAGCTTAATAGAGATAAAGGCTTAGCCAATCAATTATCTCAAATTACTGGATATAAGGTTATGCCTCCACAATACCTTCCAGGCTCCGGGGCATCTGGAGATTACTTTATCCAAGAAACTGGAATGCCAGGTATTGTCCTTGAAATTTCGCCATATGCAGGTGAAAACCCTGTCCCATTAAGTAGATGGGATCGTATTTGGAAAGAAAATGCTAAGGTTGGCTTATTTGTCGCAAATGAAGCATCAAAAAGATAGTCTTATTACCTACAAACCAACAAGGTTTGTAGGTTTTTTTTATCTTATTGACAGTAATCGACATCTCCTGGTTTACATATTTTACTTAAGGGGTACTTGTTTGAAAAGTATAGCCAATAGGGTGGGGAGAAAATGAGGGGTTTATTGTTTAAAATGTTGATAGGATGTTCGTTTAGTATCGTTTTCTTTTTTCCTAGTATAGCTCTAAGTAGTTCAGGAGAATCAGATAGAGTAATAGTCGAAACAACCGATAAAGAGGGAAATAAAGAGATCGAGAGCATTGCTGTGGATGAAGTGCAGCCAAAATCATTCTTTAGGGTAGCCGCTTCATCGAAAGACGAGGTGAGCGTGCTACAGCCAGATTATATTCGTACAATCGGCATGGTCCAAACAGCGGATTATACCAAATCATGGGGGGCAATGCGGGTCGGAACAGACTGGATGAAATCGCAGTTTGCTACGAACGATGAAGAAGTGATTGTTGCAGTTATCGATACAGGTGTGGATTATACCCATTCCTTCTTGAAGGATAGAATGATCGCTGGTTATGACTTTGTGAATAATGACTCGGATCCAATGGATGAGCATGTTCATGGTACGCATATAGCTGGCATAATAGCCGAATCAACTACGGACAACGTCAAAATCATGCCAATCCGCGCATTAAATGAAAATGGTAATGGCTATGATTCCAATATTGCTAAAGGAATCCATTACGCAGTGGATAAAGGTGCTTCCATTGTGAACATGAGCTTTCAAGGAAAAGAATATTCCGAGCATCTAGCAGAGGCAATTGACTATGCACTTTCTAACAATGTACTTGTGGTCGTAGCCTCTGGAAATAAAAGTGATGATACAGCAAACTATTACCCTGCCTCAGAAAAAAGAGTGCTAGTCGTTTCCGCAACTGACCAATCCGATAAAATAGCTAGCTTTAGTAACACCGGTGGATCTATCGACGTTTCAGCACCAGGTGTCGGAATACTTTCAAGTGTCCCTGGAGAAAAGTATGCAGCCTTACATGGCACATCCATGGCAGCTCCTTACGTAAGTGGCGTAGCAGCTATGATTCTCGTGGATGATCCTACTAGATCCATAGAAGAAATAGAAAGAGTATTAAAAACATATGTAGACGATAAAGGCGCAGTAAACTGGGATCCGATCTTTGGAGAAGGTATCCTCAACGTCTCTAACTATGGACAGAATTCCCTTATTACCAGCGCATATAATTCAACCAATTACAGTAATTTACCCGAGCATACCAATGTTCCTTTAGACAAAACATGGACCATTCTATTCAACCAAGTATTCACCGACGACTCAACAGTTACTGTCAAACTATACACTGAAAACTATGAAATCCCCATTCAACTCACACCAGATTTAAAAAATAAAAAAATTATCGTATCTCCAACGAAAAACTATCAGACAAACACCGAATATCTATTAGAAATTCAAATCCAAAACGGAGAAAGATATTTGATGCGATTTAAAACAAAAAAATGAATAGTATAGGCTAGTAGATACCGAGATTGTATCTAGTGGCCTATTTTTTTGGGGGTTTAGAGGGAGTGTGTGGTGGTTAAAAGTGGTTAAGTGTTGGTTGGAAGAGTTTAAGAGGTACTTGGAAGGTGTTATGTGGTGGATAGAAGAGTTTATGTGTTAGTTAAAAGAATTTATGTGTTTAACTCTCAGTTATATAAATATTGGAGCAGCCGATGGTAGTTGTGAACTTTATGGATAAACATTATTTCTCATTAGTGAAATTTATATAGTTTTAAAGTTACTAGACTTGTGTACAGAATTTTCCGAAACTTTTTAAGTTGCAGTACGTTGTTAATAATATGAGTCTTCTAGTAGACTAAGAGATAAGGAGGAGAGGTATTTGAAGAAATTAATATTGTGTTTAAGTTTTTTATTAGCATTCGGGTTAAGCTTTTCATCTATTGCTCAAGCAGCGGGCTTTCAGGATGTAAAGACAAGTCATCCTTTCTATGAGCATATCAATTATTTACATGGCGAGGGAATTGTGAATGGTGTGGATGCCGATCATTATAAGCCGAGTAATTTTGTGACGAGAAGCCAAGCTGCATTGATGGTAGCTCGAGCTATGGATTTGGATTTAACTGGCAAAAAAACTGTTTTTAAAGATGTAGGTGCTGATCACCATGCATCTGGTGCTATTCAATCTGCAGCAGATGCGGGAATTATTAATGGTTATCCTGATGGGTCTTTTAAACCGAATAATTTTGTAACAAGAGGTCAAATGGCGAGTTTTATAGCACGAGCATTTAAGATGAAGGATGAGGCACTTCCATTTGCGGATGTTCCACTGAATTCATCTGCATATTCGGATATTCGCAAGGCAACTGCATTTGGTGTTGTTAGTGGGTATGCTAATGGCGAGTTTAAACCGAATGATTCCGTCACTCGTGCACATTTTGCTGGATTTTTGGCAAGAGCATTGAATGATGATTTACGTTTGACAGTGGATGCATGTGGATACAATCCAGATTCCAAATCAAACCCAGATCGTCAAACGATGAACTGCTTGCTAACAACAGCAGCTAAAAATGCTGATGTGCCAATTCCAGCAGAAATCGTGAAAGCAGTGGCTTCCGTGGAAAGTAATGGGTGGGTTCATTTCCTATCGAATGGTGAGCCAATTATAAGTAGCGACGGCGGTATTGGATTGATGCAAATCACGAATACAGCAGGATACGACTTGGAACGTATAAAATATGATTTAGCGTATAATATTGAGACTGCAATCGATATACTTGGGAAAAATTATAAGAGAAGTGATTTACCAAAAATCGAGAATACTAGCCCAGAAGACTTAGAGAGCTGGTATTTTGCTATAATGGCTTACAATGGAACAAAAGCTGTGAATAGCCCGGTATTCCAAGCAACTGGTGAAAGAAATACGAACGCATACCAAGAGCGGGTTTACAAAGCAATAGAGAACGTTGGATTATTAGAAACTAATGTTGACCTGCTAAACTTCAACAAAGAGGACTTCACATACGGTGAGGAAACAAATAACTCCATTGTATTTAATAAAAAGTTATTTCCTTTGACGTCAAGCACTCCAACTACCGAAGGATATGGCAAAGGAGATATAGTAAAATATAATGGAACAGGTCTCCGAAAATCAGCTAGCACTCAGTCGCCACTTATTGCGATTAGTAAAGGTGCTGCAGTGACTATCATAGGTTCACCAGTATTTGATGAAAACAAAAGCTCCACCAATCATTTTGTATGGTATCCAGTCCAAACAATAGTAAACGGCAAAAGTGTGAATGGATATATCGCTTCCCCATACATCGTAGAATAACTAAAAATTGTCGAACCGACTTCCTTCTGAGGGAAGTCGTTTTTTTATGTCATAAACTCCGCTCACCACATAATTCTATCTAACTGCCACATAAACTCTGCTAACTACCACATAAACTTCTCTAGCCACCACATAACCCTAGCTAACTACCACATAAACTTCTCTAACCACCACATAACCCTATCTAACCGTCGCATAAACTCTGCTAACCACCACATAATTCTACTTAATTACCACATACTCCGCTAACCGCCACATAACCTACTCCAACCACCACATAATTCTAATTAATTACCGCATAAACTCTGCTAGTCACCACATACTCCGCTAACCGCCACATAACCCTAGCTAACTACCACATAAACTCTGCTAGTCACCGCATATTCTGCTAACCATCACATAATCCTAGCTAACCACCACATAACCCCATTTATCAAGACTTAAAAAAACACTTTTCCCTATTAACTCACTAACAGTTTTCAAAATTTACAAACTTATTACACTATTTACTTTTGTTTTTGTTACAATTATATTGGTTTAATATTCCAAGATGAGAAAGAAGGAAATTAGTTTATGTGGAAAAAGGTTTCAGCTTCGGCGCTTGCTTTGTCGCTTGCAGTTGGTGGGTATGGTAATGTTGACTATGCATCTGCGGCAAAAAGTCCAGATGTCACTCGTGGTGAGTATGTAAAAACAATGATCGATGCAATGGGTGTTGAGTTAGGTACTGGTAAATCCGTGAAGTTTAATGATGTTCCAGATTCATTAAAGCCTTATATTGAGAAAGCGCTTGAGTTAAAACTAATTACTGGTAAGTCAGCTACTGTTTTTGCTCCTGATGAAAAACTTTCTCGTGAGCATGCATTTATCATTGCGACAAGAGCTATTGATACGAATAAAACTTACTCAGAAAATCTATTAAACAAATTTACAGATAAAAATAAAATCCGTACATCAAATCGAAACGAAATTGCGAAAGCGGTAGGATTAGGTTTCTTAAATGGATACCCAGATAAAACCGTAAAACCTGCAAATATTGTAAGTAAACATGAGATGAATAATATTTTAAAACGTTTTTTGAAGGAATATAAAAGTTCAGATTCGACTGTTTCTTTGAGAATCTTAGGTACTTCCGACATTCATACGAATATCGTGAACTATGACTATTACAAAGATACAGAGTCTAACAGCTTAGGTCTTGCAAAAACTGCTACACTCATCAAAAATGCAAGAACGGAAAATAGTAATACTTTACTATTTGACAATGGTGATGCGATACAAGGTACACCACTTGGTTCTTATAAGCAATCAGTGGATAAGCTAGAAGACGGTGAAGAACATCCATCAGTGACAGCAATGGAATTGCTAAAATATGATGGTGCTACATTCGGAAACCATGAATTTAACTATGGTTTAGATTATTTGGCTGAAGTTACGGATGACGCAAATTTCCCGTATGTGAATGCGAATGTTCGTGATGGAGCCACTGGTAAATTAGCTTATGAACCATATGTTTTGATCGAAAAAGAAGTAGTTGATTCCAAAGGAAAGAAATCTACCATTCAAGTTGGTGTAACTGGTATCGTTCCACCGCAAATTCTGAAGTGGGACAAGTCTCATTTAGAAGGGAAAGTGAAGGTAGACGATTCTGTACAAGCTGTGGAGGCTATTGTACCAGAAATGAAGAAAGCTGGAGCAGATGTAATTGTAGTCCTTTCCCACTCTGGTCTTGGCGATATGAAGCATGAGGTTGGCGAAGAGGATGTAACGTATTTACTAACAAAGGTTAAAGATGTAGATGCGATTATTACTGGTCATGCGCACCAAGTATTCCCTGGAGAAGTGGATGAGTCGTTAACAAATGTCGACGTGGAAAACGGTACGATTAACGGTGTTCCGGTTGTTATGCCAGGTAAATTTGGTAGCCACTTAGGTGTAATCGATTTAGATTTGGTGAAAAAAGGGAACGACTGGGAAGTAAAACAATCTAAAGCAGAAGTTCGCACAATTGCGAAAGAAGCTACGGATGTGGACAAAACCATTGTGGATGCAGTAAAGCAAGCGCATGAGGGGACTATTAAATATGTACGTCAAGCAGTTGGAACAACAACAGCCGACATCCATAGTTATTTCTCACAAGTGCAGGATGATCCATCTATCCAAATCGTAACAAATGCTCAAACAGAATATGTAAAAGCAAAACTAAAAGGTACAGCAAATGAAAAACTTCCAGTCCTTTCTGCAGGTGCGCCATTTAAAGCTGGAACAAGAAGTGACCCTGAGTATTACACATATGTACCAAAAGGCGAACTAGCTATTAAAAACGTAGCAGATCTATATTTATACGATAACACTGTGGCAACTGTAAAAGTTACAGGAGCTGACGTGAAAGAATGGTTGGAAATGTCTGCCGGCCAATTTAACCAAATTGACTCGACGAAATCTGGCGAGCAACAGCTTATCAATACAGACTTCCGCTCATATAACTATGACGTAATCGACGGAGTAACATACGAAATAGATGTTACAAAACCAGCGAAATACGATGCTGACGGAAATCTAGTAAATGAAGGTTCATCCCGTATTACAAATCTCCAATACGATGGTAAACCAATCGATTTAAAACAAGAATTCATCGTAGCAACAAATAACTACCGTGCGAATGGAACATTCCCAGGCGTGCGTAATGCGACAGCGATTGAAATCTACCCAGATGAAAATCGTCAAACAATTATCGATTACATTCTTGCAGAGAAAACAATCGATCCATCTGCAGATGGCAACTGGAAATTCGCAGCACTTCCAGCAAATGCAACAATCGTATTCGAATCGTCTAAACAAGCAGAAAAAGTAATCCCTGCTGATGGCCGCATCAAATATGTTGGTGAAGGTACAGACGGATTTGGTAAGTATTCTATTAAATAATATTTGTTAGTTGAAACCACCACAGCCACCTGAGCTGTGGTGGTTTTTTATGTTGTTTATGTGGTGGTTAGTAAGGGGTATGTTGTAGATAGACAACTTTATGTGTTAGATCACGAGAGTTATGTGTTTGTTAGGGATGTATATGTGGTAAATAGAGTGACTTATGTGGCACAGACCATTATCACGCTCTTTTATGCTCTGGAAGAGAGAGGAGTTGTCGAATATGAAACAGATATGTCATAACAGAGATCTTTATTACTAGTTTATTAAATCTTAGTAACATTGTCTGATATCGACATTTTTTGTATTACAATAAATAAAATTACATATAAACAAGTTATCAGGAGGAAATTGTATGATCACGACAGAATTGAATGAAGAATTTAAAAAAGTATTAGAATACGGATATGTGCTAGGAACTGAAAATAAAACGATTAAGGCAAACGAGCTGATTGAGGAGTTATCCGAGCAATTAAGAGGGATGCTAGAGAAAAACAAGGATAAATAACAAATACACCTGTGAGACTGGAGTTCTCGCAGGTGTATTTGTTTGAAAAATATACAGAAGAATTATCCTTTTTATGAGTATAACTAGTGAAAAGCTAGTAAGACCCTACGAAGAGCAAGTAAGCTCCCATCTAAAACAAGTAAACATCGCACGAGCGCAAGTAAACGTTCCAATGCCTGCTTAGAAGTATTTCCAATTCCCTGTTTATGCCAATTCCTCCACAGTAAGCCCTCTAGACTTTAGCAATTCAGCGTAAAAAGGATCTTTTCCTAAACAATATATGCGGTCACAAAAGGAAGTAATTTCGTTCATATCATGAGACGTATAGATGATCATTTTTCCTTCACGTTTTGCTAAATTCACTAAGTAATTTCCAATCTCTTCTTTGGATCTCATATCTATTCCTACGGTCGGTTCGTCTAGTAGTATTAATATTGGGTCATGAATAAGACTGATTGCGAGATTTAGTTTTCTTTTCATTCCACCGGATAAAGACTCTACTGGTTCATCCCATTTATTTAGTTGCATATCGAGACAAAGCTGCTTGCATTCTTCTAGTGATCTTCTTTTCCAGGATAGCTTTTCGAAAAACAAAAAGTTTTCAGCTACAGTGAATTCCTCCCATAAGGAAATTTCCTGTGGGACATATCCAATTAGCTTGCGAATACTTTTAATATCCTTTGAATAGGACTTATTTTCCAATAATACACTGCCATCAGATTGTGGTAGCACTGTTGCTAAAATTTCCAATAGCGTTGATTTGCCCGCTCCATTTTCTCCAACTAAGCCGACAACCTCACCTGGGTTCACTAGAAGATTTACATCGTTTAATATTTTGTGTTTATGATAGCTTTTTTGTAGGGAATTTACTTGTAGCACGCTGAATACCTCCTTTAACTATTGAAATAACCATAATAGCTATTAAAAATCCATAAGCGAACCCACCATGTAACAATGAATAAACAGGACTGAAAGACTCCACCCATGACCATCTACTAATAATAGAATCAATCGGGATAAATGCACCCCCACATATCGTTAGGATTAGGGAGATCGCAATGGTACTAATATAATAGTAGAAACTATTAGTGAAATTTTTGGCGATTAAAGCAGCTAATATATTTATCGTTAGCCTAAAGCCAAGTAGTGAAAAGAACAGCTGAGCACTTGGAGATGCTAAATCTAATAAGTAGAGAACATAAATAGTAACTACGTCCATAACAAATAATAAAATCGTGTAGAACAATAAATTCCAACTAATATAGCTATTTAATGATATTTTAGTAAATATCCAACGTACTTTTATCAATTTGCTATTTGCTTTTACGACCCAATCAAATAGAAATAATGTAGCGATGATTTGGAAGAAGGCCCAAATACCCCAAACAGATAGAAGAGAGGTGCTTTCACTTGCCGTTTCTGTTGGTGTCCATTGGAACGAAAAGCTTGTTGTAATTAGCTGTTTCTCTTCCTGCTTTTTTTTACTCGTTTTGAAAATTTCTTCTCGATCCCATTCCTCACTGGAGCCATACTTATCGTATAAATCTTTAATTTCTGTTGCCGCTTTAGTACGAGTTGCTTCTTCTTGAACATAGGAGCTAATCGTTTCTACAACAGCAAAGTAAGCAAAGGATCTATTGGATGAATATGCCTCTAGTAGCTGAGACCGACGATTATCTAGAATATCTTCCTCGTATCCATCCTTAATGACAAATACACTATCGAGCTCATGTTTTTCTAATAGATCTGTAGCTTCTGGAAGATCTAGTATGTTTACCTGTAAATAATCTGTATCCATTATTCTTTGAACTAGATTATCCGAAAGAGTAGAGTTTTCCTCTATTACTAAACCAATTGGAACCTTGGATTCATCCCCTAATTTAGTTAACATCCCGAACGTTAATATAGTTAAAAGGAGTGGAAGTAAGAGCCAGGCTAGTAAAACCTTCCATTCTTTACGCATTCGTATCGCTTGTATACCTAAAATAGCTTTCATCATTTCCACCTATCCTTCCTCCGTGTTGAGATCCATAGAAGGAGTAGACCTATTAAGACCTGAATTCCTAACGACGTAAAGCTTGCATAGTTTCGTCCAACTAACACAATTTCTACAATCCATTGGAAGCTCTCAAACGAGAAGAAAAATGGCAGTGCGTTTTTGATGAATAAAGGAAAATAAATCGTAGGAATTAATGCACCACTTGAAACTATCCCAAATAAAAAAAAGAAAAATTGAAAGAGCAACACTATTTTTTTAGATGAAATCCATAAATCTATGAGTGCTAAGCCTATTATTAGAAGTAATCCATACAAAAGGATGAACAAGAAAAGCCGGAAATAATCTAACATAAATAACTCTACTACGAAGTATTTGCTAATTGGGATAAAAGAAATAGTAGCAAATACAATACTTACTAGTAGAGAAACAAATATTTGTGAAACAGTCGTATGCCAGTGGGTCACTCCAAGTAATTTCCAGCGATTTCGCATAGCAGCATGCGTATCTTTCCTCAACAAGGAATAGCTTCCAAATAACCAAATAGTAAATGCACTAAACCAACCAGCTACAACATAATAATTAGTCGGGGAGGTAGTTGTAATATTCGTAACTTCTTCTTCATCTAGGATTTGTCCGCTTCCTAATGTATATAAAGTAAATTCGATAAATGTATTAAATAGAAGCTTTTCTAAATCCTCCTCAGGAATATATGTATTACCAGCATAGTCATAAACCGTGAGAATATTAGCCTGAGCAGAGGAGATGTAACGCGTCATACTTTCTGCTAATTCCTTTACGATGAAGCTATCAACTGTTTGGGAGGGATTACCTACAATAGTTAAGGAGACAGACTTTCCTTTATATAACTTTTTAGTTAATTCCTTAGGGAACAGTATGTAACTACTTATTTCATTGTTCTCTATTTTAAGATTAGCAGCTTTCTTTGTCATAGAAGTAATTTTAATGCCTTCTTCTTTTTCGATGGAGAGTGTCATAAATTCCAGTAGCATTTTCGTTTCTTCTGTTTGATCTTCATCTACAAAAGCAACGGTAATAGGTGCTTTAGCTGATGGAACAAATAGAGCAGCGACAATTCCGAGTGTAGTAGCTAACAGAAAAATGGGGAAAAGAAAAAGCAGAAGAAGCGATTTCCACTTCTTCTGAATACTTTTTCCATATTGAGTCGTAAAGAAAGCAATCTTTTTCAGTTGGATCAAGATGCATTCACTCATTTCTTTAGTGGTTTAGTACATTTCTTGTTCAAATTGCTGCATGATGTTCATTCCCCAGCTTTCCATTTCAGGGTAAATGTCTTCGGTTAGTAATTGCTGTAGTGCATTAGAATCCATCGTTCCGATATTTACTATTTTTTCGGAGTCAGCTGGTAGATTTACTTTTTTAATGATTTTGCTTTCTTGATTAACTTTTATAATAGCATTTGAACTTTCATCTATTGCAACAACAAATTCATGGTCTGCTTGCATAGAGTCTTTTTTGTAGTTAGATTTTCCAGTCCACAAAAACTCCATCGGTTGGTATTCATCTTCAAATGTAAATTTACGTTCGAATGTTCTATCATCACCTGATAACTTTTCTTCTCCGTTATAGGCTAGACCCACATTGTTATTATCCAGTATGGAAATTACATCTGTATAAGTTCCATCTTTAGTAGTTGAAAGGTCACCTGTAAATTTCAATGAATTATTATCTATACCTATTGAATAATCCCAGTTTTGTGTAGCTTCCTCTAGTGATTGAGTCCCGGCAATTTCAAATGTACCTGCCTCAGGAGTTTCTACATTAAATGCGCGTTTAACGATTAAATCGGCATCATGCCAGATAGTAGATTTTATACCATCGGGTAGGTCAATTTTGTCTACTGAGCTTATTAAGTCATCCATTACTTCATCAAATTCAAATGTTGTGTCTGGAGTACTAACGGCAGTAAACTGATCAAACGAACTTTCCAAGTAATCCTCAACCATTTCTTTAAACTTTGGATCCTTCTGAGCTTTTTGAAGTACATCAGTTAAAATCTTCTTCACTTCGGCTTCTGTAAGTGTCATGGAGACTTTTTCTGCTTTAATAGATTTCCCATTAACATCAATTTTTTCATCCGAAACGTTAAATGCCTCTTCTGGCAATGATTCATATAGATACATCATGTATTCTTCTTTTAAATATTCGACATTTTCTTCGGATAAAATATTATTTTTACCGAGGAAATTCTCTAAACCAAGATTTTCGCTACCTGAATAGCTTGGATCTATTGCACGCATTAAGTTTCCGTAGTCTTTATCCTTCAACTGAAGTAATTGATCATAAAATGGAAGCCCTAAAATGATTTCTTCTGTTGTGATATAGCCTTTTATAGGGTCAACATCTACCCCAAGAATAGTAGCGTTGATCTCAGCTTCTACCTCTTGCTTATTTGGATCACTTGCTATTCGTATTGCAACATTAGAGTTATTCACAGCCTGCTCTATTTCGGGATTAGTGTCGTCTTGATATTCACCTGAGAAGTCATATGTGCTATCGATAACTTTAGTTGTTCCATATTTTGCCCATTCCGTTTCATTTTCATAGCGTGTTTCGACAAGCTCTTGAATATGTTGAATCGTCTTAACTTCCGAATAAAAATATTGTTCCTTCGGTGTTTTGTTCACTAGAAAAAAAGCCGATGCTCCTCCAGCTACAACAAAAAAAGAAATAATTGCAATAATCCATGTTTTTTTCTTCATAAAATCTTCCTTTCAATTCCATACTTGTTATTGACTTGCTCTTTTTCTTTATTTTACATCATATATACCTATAAATAATTATAGCAGATAAATAAATTGAAAGGACTTTTATTCTATAAAAAAAGCTAAAAAAATGGTAATTTCTATTTTTTTCGCCAAAATATTCTGCAAATTGATAGGTTTTATTTAAAAATATAATTATTAAAATAGGTTGATTTTTCTGTCTATTTATTTTACATTTATTATTGAATACATGTCATATACATGTATAAATAATTGGTTGTAATGGAGGAGGTTTGTATAGTCTAAGTACTCATCAATCTACTATTAAAGGAGGAAGAAAATGAAGATTGTATTAAATTTTGTTTTTCTATTAAGTTTGGTTTTAATAGTGACCCTCTCATTTCCTAGTCTGCATTCAGTTTCAGCGGAAGATTTGGTTATACAAAATCCCAGCTTTGAGGATTCTACAGGCGGTGTGGGAATACCAGGTTGGACACAGAATTTTGGGACTTCCAGCATTACGACCGTAGAAAGTGAATTTTATACGGGTACGAAAAGTTTAGAAATTAAAGATACAAGTAAAAATGAAAACCTTGGTTTAATAAGTGATACAGTTCCCGTTACACCTGGTAGAGAGTATACCGCTTCTGCAAAAATCAAAACGGGTTCGACGGGTTCTGGAGAAATATACATTCGTTTTTTTGACCAGAAGGGTGCATATATCACTGGGTATAATAAGTCTTTAAGTGGAGCAACTTCGTGGTCAGATATAAGTATCACAGCTATTGCGCCAGAAACAGCAGCATCGGCTGCTATTTTGTTTTATTCTGGTAAAGCAAATATAGGAACCTTCTATTTTGATGATGCTAGTTTAATGGAGGTAAAGCCTATAAACCCAATTGAAGAAGTTGCTGAGGATTTAGGAATACAAGTTACGAAAACAACCGTCATGTTGGGGGATATTGGGAAAGACTCTCAGGGAAATGATGTTTTGTACACAGTTGTGGCGGGCATCCCTTCTAAATTTGCTATTGTGGATGTTGCTACTGAAAAGTTAATAAAAAGCTATACGTTAGAGGATACGTCTGGTGCGTGGGGTGTAAAGGTTGCTTCAGATGGTTCTGTTTATTTGGGTGCGTACAATAAAGGCTATCTTTATCGTTATTTACCTCAAACCGATGAACTAATCAATCTTGGTCATCCAGTTAAAGATACAGATGCTGTGCTATATCCATTTGCTACAGCAAGTGATGGAAAAATTTATGGAGGTACTTATGGGTCAGGAAGTATTTATGAATATGATCCTGCAACTGAAGAGTTTACGGATTTCGGTAGAATGGCTGAAGGACAGTCTTGGGTTAGAAGTGTTGCTCTAGATGAAGGAAATCAAAAAGTATATGCGGGAGTTGGTAGTCAAGCACATTTAATAGAATACGATATTGCTTCTGGTGAAAAGAGAAATGTGCTACCTGCACAATATGCGGATATTATTTCTGTTTATGACATGAATTTTATAGACGGAAAATTATTTGCACAAAAAGAATCTAAATACGAAATGTTTATTTATGATACGGAAACCGGAAATTTGGTAGAGGCTACGAACGGTGATACAGGTGAGAAGACATATGATATTCCTGAATCATCAAGAGGAGTCTCAGAAAAATCTCCTGTTGCCAATAAAGTTTATTACACACATATGGGAATATTACATGAGTACAACTTGGATACGAATACCTTCCAATCGTTGAATGTAGATCTAAAGGGAAGCGCTATTAGTTATAAATTCATCCAATTAAATGAGGAAGAATTTCCAGGATATACACTGGTAGGTCTTTCTGGTAATGGTGGTCAGCTTTACAAATATAACTTAGTAAATGGAAACCTTAAGTTGACAAACTTAGATTTACCTTCTGAGTCTGTATTAATTCATGAATTAGCGAAGGGACCAGACGGAAAAATATATAGTACGGGTTATCTACCTGGTAATATGAGTGCATTTATCCCTACTTCACAGGAAACTGTTCGGTTTGATGGGATTGGGCAAAGTGAGGGAATGGCTAACTTAAACAATAAAATGTATTTAGGAATTTATCCTAATGCCAAAATGTATGAATATGATCCATTTAAAGCATGGGATCGAACGGATTCAAATAATTTAAATCCTGATCTTTTATTCAGCCTGGAAAAAAATGATAGCATACCAGGTTATACACAGCAAGATAGACCATTCGCAATGCTTGGAGTGGATGATTATAACAAGTTGTTCATTGGAACAGTACCGAAAAACGGGAATTTAGGTGGCGCATTTACAATATATGAACCAGGAACAGAAAATGAACCTGAAATTCATTGGAATTTAATGGAAGACCAAAGTATTGTTTCATTAGCCTATGCTAACGGAAAGGTATACGGCGGAACTACCGTAGCTGGAGGACAGGGTTCTACACCTACAACAACGGAAGCTAAAATATTTGTATGGGATGTTGAGAAACAAGAGAAATCCTTTGAAATGGTCCCTGTACCAGGGAAAAGAGCATTAACAGCACTAGTACTTGGTCCAGACGAAAATATTTGGGGGATGTCAGATGGTACTTTATTTGCATTTGACCCTGCAACAAATACCGTAATTTTTAGCAAGGAAATAGACCCTAAAGCGTCAAGTAACTGGAGAAATGCTTCTCTTGAAATTGGAACAGATGGGAACATTTACGGAATAATCGGTAATAAGTTTTTCAAGTTTGATATAGTCAGTCAACAGCATGAATTCCTTGCAAGTGGTGTAGAACATTTAGCCCAAGATGATTTTGGAGCATTCTATTTATCAAAAGGTATCAACTTATATAAATACGAGGACAGTAGTTTGCTTCAAACTATTAAGAGTGCTGAGCTGTCAGTTGATGAAGAACGTCTTACTGTTGGAGACACTACGCAGCTTCATGTTAAAGCTATATTAGAGAATAATAGAAGCACTTATGAACTAGCAGGAAGTACTATTGAATATACAGTTAGTAATTCAAAGATGGTTTCCATAAACAATGGAGTTTTGACAGCACAAAAAAGTGGAAGAGCTAATATCACAGTGAACGTAACATTGAATGGAGTAACTGTTAAAAGTAATACGGTGTCCGTCTGGATCAATAACAAAGGTGGAAACAATAAGTGAAATTTTTATAAAATTTCTTTTTTAAAAAGATAAGGAAGTATATAAAAATGTAGCGTGAATACTGGGTTCTCGACATATAAAGAGAGAATGATACCGCATATTTTCGTTTCAGGTGGACGCGTTCCGCGGGGGGAGCAATGAACCATCACCGCCCCTTCGGGTACGTTGTGATGTTTCATCTGTCTCCCTCATCCCGCCGGAGTCGCCACCTTTCACTTCAATCAATGTAATGAGTATCACTCCAATAGGTGATTGGGCAAAACATATCACTTAGATGATAAGGTTTTCCTTATTATTAGCTTTAATTTAATCTTGACGTTTTATCCTATAATCTTCGTTTATTTAGCTAATCCTGATTCCAATTATCTGTTTTTGTAAAGGAAATCAACGGCATACAAAGACATTTAAGGTTTTTGTTGTTAATGGACCGAGCATGTCTTTTATCCGTTTTTTAATATGTATTAAATTGATTTAGTTTCAGGCGACGTCTCCGACGGAAAGCGTTTGCCTGGAACAAAAATCAAAATTTTTAGTAGAACCTAAAAAAAGCCTTTTACATAATTTTTATTATTTAAAATTTCAAATAATTCATTGATTATTATAGAAAACTATAATATGATTTAAGAAAAGAGTTTAGATACATGTAAAATACATGTATCTAAAATACTTCATAGAGGTGCTGAGAACATGAAAGTAGCGAAAATTGGAATTCTTTTTGATGAAAAAGAAGCGGAGTTAAATTGGTCGGAAGGACAGAATATTTTTGGAAGTTTTTTATTTGAAATTCTTGATCATATTAGACTTCCATATGAAAAAGTAAAGGTAATGGATGAGTACGATTCATTTGATGTACTTATCGTCAGTCATTCAAACAATAGTGAAGAGGCTAGCGCCAAAATATTAGCATATGCAACCGCGGGTGGGACAGTGATTTCCTACGGGGGATTGAACGCCATTCAAGGTAAGTTAGGTTTTTCTAATATGTTTGCACCTCAAAAAGGGTATGCGGTTTTATCTGGCTTCTTAAACCAAGAAACACCTTTACGTTTTCTAAATGCAGAGCCTTGGACACAGGATACCGATATAGAAGTAACAGAATTTGGTTCTGTAGCTGATGAGGCAAAAACATGGCAAGGAGCATCGGCATTACAACAGATTAAATACGGATCTGGAACTATTGAACGCTGGTCTATTGCAATCCCTGAAACGATAGTTGGACTGCAGCAGGGAACGAAGCCTGTATTGGAAGATGGCACACCAGCTCCGGACGGTTCGGCAAATTTAGATGAGGAAATTTTAAAGGCAGAGGATGGCTTTGAACTGGATTGGGTTTTGGACAGAGCATTTACAGAAACAGGAATGCCTTACTTCCCACATCCATATGCTGACCTTTGGAAAGAAGTAATAGTCGAACATCTTTTGAAGATAGTGCTAGACAAAGGCTTAACTCTTCCGTTCTTAGATTATTGGCCTGCTGATGTACAGCATGTTGCGATGATTTCCCATGATAGTGATTTAAATGTAGATGAATCAGCTCAAATCACATTAGAAACCTTGAAGGCAGAAAATGTTCAGTCTACTTGGTGCATGATTGCTCCAGGTTACAGTCCCTCCATATATGATCAAATTAAAAAAGATGGTCATGAAATTGCCCTCCATTATAATGCACTAGAACAGGATGAGGGGATTTGGTCCGCGGAAGCTTTTCAAACGCAATTAGCGTGGGTAGAAAAAGCGACGAATACAACTCATACTGTCTCCAATAAAAACCACTACACTCGTTTTGAGGGCTGGGGAGAGTTATACGCCTGGTGTGAAAACAATGGAATACAAGTGGATCAATCGAGAGGCCCAAGTAAAAAAGGGAATATTGGTTTCTTATTTGGCACATGTCACCCTTATTTTCCGATCGCTTGGGCAGATGAAAAAAATAGATTATATGACGTTTTAGAAATCGGCTTTTTAACGCAGGATTTAAATCACAATACATTATCAGATGTTAGTGTCATTCAGCCGTTCCTAGATGGAGTGAAGCGTGTAAATGGAGTAGCGCACTTTCTGTTCCATCAATACCATATTTACAACCAGCCAAAAGTAAGAGAGGCCATTGTTCATCTAATAACGACTGCTAAAGATCAGGGATTTGCTTTCTGGACTAGTAAGCAAATCAATGATTGGGAACGCGCACGTCGTAGAGTAACAATTGATGGTATTAGTCCTTCTGGAGCTATAAAGCTAACTACCCTGGATGAAGAAAATGATTTTGTGATACTTATTCCTGTAGATGAAAACCATGCAGATGATGTAGTAGTGAAGCGATTTGGCATTAGCTGTAAGCAAGTTAAAGTGAACAAATCCTAATATGGGGGACTAATAATGGGAGAAAATATACTAGCTTTAAATGGCGGTACGAAGGTGAAAGTGACCGACTTTGGTACAGGACAACGTTTTGGGTTGGAGGAGGCAAAGGAATTACTAGAAGCACTTGAGCAAAATACATTATTCTATCATTTTGGCAATAAAGTAAAGCAGTTTTTACAGGATTTTAACGATCTTTATAAAGTTAATTACAGTGTTGCTACTTCTTCCGGGACTGCTGCACTACATGTCGCACTTGGAGCAGCTGGAGTTACAGCTGGGGATGAAGTTATTACAAGTCCTATTACAGACCAAGGGACAGTAGTGGGAATTCTTTACCAAAATGCTATCCCAGTCTTTGCTGATTTGGATCCACATAGCTATACGTTAACTGCTAAATCAATCGAAGAAAAAATAACCGCTAAGACGAAGGCAATAATTGTTGTTCATCTAGCAGGTAACCCTTGTGATATGGATCCAATAATGGAACTTGCAGGAAAATATAATCTTAAGGTTGTAGAGGACTGTGCTCAAAGTTATTTAACGACTTACAAAGGAAGACTAACCGGTACAATTGGGGATTACGGCTGTTTTAGCACAAATGATTTTAAGCATATTTCTACTGGTGACGGAGGAATGGTGACAGTAAACTCAGGGGAAGAATCAGATTATTTTACTACTCATGCATTTGCAGATAAAAATTATCGTAGACATGAAGACACTGTGATGAAGGATTTAGAATACTTAGCGCCGAATTATCGTATGACTGAGCTACAAGGTGCGGTTGGCATTGCACAGTTAAAAAAGCTTAACTGGATCTGTACAAGACGCAACGAGTTAGGGGAAAGATTAAAGCAAGGACTCGGTACTATTAAAGGGATCAATCCGATGAAAATTACCGATGAAGGCTGGTGTAGCTATTGGTTTTATATGCTCACCTTAA
This sequence comes from Psychrobacillus sp. FSL K6-2836, assembly GCF_038003085.1. Taxonomy (NCBI): domain Bacteria; kingdom Bacillati; phylum Bacillota; class Bacilli; order Caryophanales; family Bacillaceae; genus Psychrobacillus; species Psychrobacillus sp. FSL K6-2836. The sequence goes on along the minus strand of NZ_JBBOOM010000001.1, from coordinate 1,180,249 downwards.
ATCTGGAACAGTTAACGTGCTCAAGAGAGGAGTTTTCGGAAGCTTTAGCAGCAGAAGGAATTCCTAACCAGCCTGGTTATATTCCGAAGGTGTTATATGCACAGCCTTTATTTCAAAACAAACAGGCATATTTGAATAGCCATTATCCATTTGATCTTGGATCTTATGATTATTCTATTGGAAGCTGTCCAAACGCTGAGAATATTTTAGAAACGGCCATTCGACTAAATATAAATGAATTCTATACTGACCAAGATATAGAAGATATGATCGTCGCAATCAATAAAGTTTCTTCCTATTATAATAGAGTTAATTCATAATAAAGTAATTAGTAGTAAAATCCGAACAAAGTTGATTTCCGCTCCAGGCGGACGCTTTCCGCGGGCATGGCTTCAATCTCCTCGTCACTGCGTTCCTGCGGGGCTTTCAGCTCATGCTATTCCCGCTGGAGTCGCCGCCTTGCGCTCCAATCAACGAAGTCCACTTTAAATAAATGGATAATTGAATATAATATCACATAAATATTCTTGTTTTAAACCGAAATAAGTAATTATGGGATTGACTCATTAAGTAAATATTTCTGGAAGGAGGGTCACAGTGAACAATCTGTTTACAGACTACGGTATTCCCGTTTCAGCGGAGGAAGAAAGAACAGCTGCAATATGTATGAATGCAGAAGGTGAGTATCGGTTCGTTATTGCGGCCAAAGGGTTCGTTATTATTGTTAATCTTGAAAATGATCATATAAAACAAGTATTTTTTCCTGAAAACAACGATGAATATCCTTATTCCTCGTATAGCAGCAATGGATTATTTTATACCGGTGCTGCAAATATGTTGATGGTATTGGACCCTTTTTTAGAGAAATTTATTTATTATAAGGTGATTGAAAACGGGGAAGAAATTGTAGGCTTTAGCTTTGCGGAGGATATATTAGGCAATATCTATTTCACGTCGTATCCTCATTGTCATTTACTTTGTTATTCGCCTCACTCAAAAGAAATCATGGACTATGGCAGTATGGATCTAACTGAAAAGTACCCTGGAAGTGTGGCAGTCGATCACACAGGGTGGGCATATATAGGAATAGGAACGGAAAAGAAGAATATAGTTGCATTCCATCTAGAAAAAGGTTTGAGGAAAGACCTTATCGAAGAGCAACAAAGGGAAAAGGGAACAGGATATATCTATTTAGGTATAGATGGATTTGTATACGGACATATGGGAGCTTCTAGTTCTTCGCAATGGATGAAATTCTCTAATGGAGAATTCGAAACTATCGATACAGAAAAACTATCGCCCTCTTTTTATACTGGTACAGCATTTCAAAGGATTCATCGGTATCAAGAGGGAAGCTATCATATAGAGAGATACAGCCTGTCTGAAGGATTTATTGAACTTGTTCATAGAGAAACAGCTAAGACAAAAAAAATACATTTTAACTATACTTCGGATGGAGCAAAATTATCTACAATTTATCTCGGACCAGATGATCATCTATACGGAACATCTATGCATCCGCTACAGTTTTTTCAATTTAATATTTCTACGAATAAGACAACTAATTTTGGTGGAGAGATTATTGAAAAAGGTGGCGGGGGAAATATTGCAGCCTATGCTTCCAATGGAAATATACTTATAGGAGCAGCATACGCGGGTGGAAAGCTATATGTATTTGATATGGCGAAGAAATTTAAAAAGAACGAAAATCCAAAATTGGTGTTGCAGGAAGAAAGTATTCATCGACCTCGTTGCGCCGTTGCTTTAAAGAATCATAAACATATAGTTTGGGGAGGATTTCCCGGATACGGAATGGTCGGCGGATCTCTAGGAATCTACTGTATTGAATCCGAGAAAAACGATCTACTGACACATGAAAAAGTAGTGGAAAACCAAAGTACGATTAGCCTTGGTGAGTTGAGCTCTGGTAATATCGTTGGTGGAACGAGTATTGAAACACCTGGTGGAGCAGGATCACGAGAAAAAGAAGCTCATTTATATGTATTAGATTGGGAGACTCGTAGGGTGAAAAATAGTTTTGTTCCGATAGAAGGTGCCCGTGAAATTGCTCAAATCTTTATCGACGAATATGACCGTGTACATTGTCTTACGGAACAAAGCATTTACTTTGTATGCAATCCCACTACAGAACAGATACTTTTCCGGAAGGATTTATCCAACTGGGGCCAAATTGTTCGAAATGGTTTTGCTTATGATTTGCCAACTAATACGCTTTATTGTCTCCTTAGTCATACATTGCTCAGTATGGAGATACAGGTGGAACAGTGTGTAGAACCGAAAGTAGTTCATACGCTACCGATGAGTGCTAGTAGTGGTATTGTACATAAAAATAGTCGAATCTACTATGGTAGCGGTAGTCATTTATGCAGTATTCAAATCGGAGAAGATTAGGGGGGAGACAATGTATACATTAATAGCTTTAGAGAAGGATGGAGCTCTACCGTTATTACATAATGTGAATGATATAGAAGATTGGCATGAAAAAAGATCTACGATAAGCCAAAATTGGTTAGATTGTATAGGTGGTCTTCCTCCGCTAGTTAAACCGAGTATGAAGATTAACACCTGGGAGATCCATGATGATTATTACCAGATTAACATTTGCTATTCCACGGTTTACGCGGACTGGGTGCCTGCTAACCTTTTAGTTCCGAAAGGACTTGTAGAAGAAAATTTAACTACAGAAAGTGATGTACTTCATTTATTGTCCTCTGCTAAAAGTAAGCGGTTTCGGGCAGTGATTGCTCTCCATCCAACGAGCGAAAATGGAAAAGAAGACATAAGTACAACAGTGGGTAGGAAGAATAGACAATACGGTCTGGAGCTTGTAAAAAGAGGATTTGTGGTTTTAGCTCCAGATACGATAACCGCAGGCGAAAGAGTATTACAGAATGAGCAGCCATTTCAAACAGCAGCATTTTATAAAAGTCATCCCGAGTGGTCGGCAGTTGCTAAAATGATTGTGGATCATCAGCAAGGGATAAGCTTATTGGAGGAACTAAGTATCGTTGACAACTCCAAAATTGGTGCGATTGGACATTCTTTAGGCGGTTATAATAGCTTTTTTCTAGCAGGAGTCGACAGTCGGATTAAAGCAGTCGTTTGTAGCTGTGGGTTCTCACCTTTTGCACAAGACCCTGAGAGGCATCGCTGGGGCAGAAGAGAGTGGTTCAGCCATATCCCTAAGATAAGTGATTATATAAATGAAGGAAAAGTACCGTTTGAGTTCACCGAAATAGCTGCACTAGTTGCTCCAACTCCATTATTCTTGTGGATGGGGCAAAATGACCATATTTTTCCTCATTGGGAACCAGCAGCAAAAGGATTAGCGGAACTTAACTCCTTATACGAATGGATGGAAGAAGGAGAACGATTTACATCATTGATAGGAAACACAGGTCATGATTTCCCGCCTGAAATTCGCCAAATCTCCTATGCTTTTCTAGATAAATGGTTGAGCTAAAGATCTTTCAAGTTTTCATTGCAAATATGCTATTCTAATTACAAGCAGGGCAATTATTAGTAGGGAGTTGTAGAAATTGCTAAAAAGAAAAAGTGTATTTGAAAATCGCTACAATAAGTTTATGCACGAATTAAAAGAAGAAATTATATCAGGAAAGATAAAACCAGGTGAATTCATCCTCCCGGAAAATACTTTAAGTAAAGTGTATGAGTTAAGTAGAGTTTCCATTAGAAAGGCATTGGCAGAGCTTGTTGAGGAAGGGTTAATTGAGAAAATCCCTGGAAAAGGAAATAGAGTAACAATTCCAAACGATACGCAAAAACAGACTATTACACTAGGTTGGTTTTCTAATTCATATGAGATAGAAATTATAAGGAAAATTATCAAACGTTTCGAACAGCTCAACCCATTCACAAAAGTAAATCTTCAAATACTACCTAATAGTCAGTATATATATAATCTGACACAATCTATAAAGCATGATAACGGACCCGATGTATTTATCGTATCTGACTATCACTTCAGGGAACTAATGGAGTCGAATTCTTTAGATATGCTAGATCCTTTCTTACCGGAGCATATTGACGCAGAAAAGGATAGCTATAAGCAAGTGTTTGATATGTTCACGTATAATCAGGCAGTTCCTGTAACGCCGTTTGTATTTTCACCGGTGATGATCTGCTACAATCGACGAATGTTTGAAGAGGCGGGAATCCAGAAGGACTTCAAAATGGAAAACTGGGATGACCTGTTAGAGTTGTCTACTCGGACAACGAAGGGAATGGAAAGCGATAGTATGATAAACGAATACGGCTTTTGTTTTTCATCTTCCACGAATCGCTGGCCTGTATTTCTTTTGCAGAACAAAGGTACATTCATGGCAGAGGATCGCTCTAAATCAGTTATGGATAGAAAAGAGAATATAGAAGCCCTGAATTACTGTGGTGATTTAATGTATAAGCATCAAGTCTCGCCAATATTCTCTCATGGGAGCAATGAGCTAGCTGAAAATCTCTTTATGCGAGAAGGGGCAGCAATGATTTTGACGACCTATTATTTTATGAATGAATTTAGAGACCATAAGATTAAATGGGACGTTCTACCGCCACCTCAAAATGATGCACCCGGAACACTTCTTTTAGGTGGTGCCTTAGGAATAAGTGCAAATAGTAAAATAAAAGAAGCAGCACAAGCACTTGTAAGCTTTATGGTAAGTACTGAAGCGCAAACATTGCTCAAACAAAATGGATGTACAATTCCGATGCTTCGCATAGTTGCAGAGGATAATAATCTTCTACAGCCTGGTGTTCATCCAGAACAATACAATGCTTTTAAAGAAGTAATGGGCTCCTCCAAGACGATTAGAGATCTTCATCTTACAATCGAGGAATTTGAACTAATTGAACGAGAGATGCAATTTTTCTGGGCCAATATGGAAAAAGCAGAAGATACATGTAAACGAATTGAAGAGCTTCTAAATTTAAAACAAGCGACGTATAGCGGTTAAAGCGCTATCTAAGGGGTGTAACTTGTGATGAAATTCGCTCAAAAGCTTAAGCAATTAAAACCAAATCCTCGAATTTTATATAATGACGAGGAACTAAAAGAAATGAAAGCTAGACTAGCAAATAACAAATTCGAAATTGGGATTGATTTTAACGATGGATGGGATAAAACGCTTGAACTAGCAGAGTCATACGCAGATGAAAAAGAGTTTACGGTGGTTTATCCAAGCTACTCGGTCCAACTGAATATTCCATTGCCACTAAAACAACTTGAGCCAGTTGGAGATCCACCAGGATATATAGAATATCCTTTTTGGACGATGTATTCTCGAGCTGTTGAGGAGAGAATCAAAATTTTAGCATTTGCTTATGGTATAACGGAAGAAAAAAGGTTTGCTGAAAAAGTAAAGGAGTATCTCATTGGTCTATCCTCGTTCACAAGATGGTTTGAATTTCCGCTAAGGGGAGCGGAAGGGAATTTAAGTAATGCTCATTTCACTTTAGGTGCAGCAATTGGATACGATGCTATCATGCATCTATTATCCAGCTCGGAGAAAAATACGATTAAAAATGCTATTTTGACAAAAGGTTTACAGCCCTTTCGTATAGATTTTAACAATCATGATAGCCATAATATAATTGCATCAAAGCAAGTAGCGATGCTTATCGGATCACTTGCCATTTTAGATAGTGATTGTAAGGATGAGGTGGAACCATTCATCTTCAATTCCTGTACTTATATAAGCAATTATTTAGATAGTAGGATGAAGGATCCGGATATTGAGGGGCTATTGTATTTAAATGTCGCTGCGAGACATATTTTAATGGCAGCGGATACGTACCATCGTTCGACAGGAGATGACGAATTTCTCCAGCATCCATACTTTCGTTTTCTACCTGATCTTTTCATGTACTCCTTAGGGACAGGTGGAAAGGTGAGCTTTGTAAACTTTTCAGATTCATTTTATAGTTTGGATATTTCCTATCTTATGGCAATACTTGCATCTAAAAACCAAAATCGTGTTGCAAGCTGGTATGTGCATAAATTCTCGGAAAGTCATTTGGAAGCATTACTTCACACGAATAATCTACCTAAGCCCTTAGAGCCGGAAATATACTATGAAAATAGATGCTCCCATATATTTTCTACGATAGGCTGGGCTTCTCTTAGAAGTGGCTGGAAGGATCATGATCACCTAATAGCCTTCAATTCAAGCGGATCAGCAAAGAATCATAATCATTTCGATCAAAACAATTTTATATTACATGTTGCTGGAGAGTGGCTAATAACCAATCCAGGGTACCAAGATTATGTAAAAGGTCCAAGGAGAGATTTTACGATTGGGACAATTGGACATAATAGTATGCTTGTTAATGGGAAGGGACAATCCAAGTTAGGGAAAAGTAAATTTGTAGACTCGTATACGTCTGATTCTTATTCTTTTGTTTGTGGTGAAGCAGCTGGTGCTTATGACAAAAGTATTTCACAGTGGGAACGAAAAATAGTACATATCGATAATAGCTACTATCTAATTATAGATAAGGTAGTTAAAGAGGATCCGGGTAGTGTTATCAGCTTTCTTTTCCATACGACAGCACAAATATATATAGGGGATAAAAACATGCTGCCAGGGGAGAAGACAGAAGAAACGCATATCCGATTCGCTGGAGACAAAGCTTCGGTTTCCCTTTACAATTGTTATCCAAAAGATACAAAGAAAAGTGTTGAACAGCATAAGGGAGCAGAAGAGTATGGGGCTTATCTACAGATAGTGCCTCATGATGAAGAGCAACAACTGCAATATATGATAACAATGCTTGTTCCTGAAGCTTCCAAAAATGATTGTGCTAATTCACTAATTAGAAATGGATCGCTTTTTCATATGGAGGTTAGCCGTCAAGGCATTACAGACCATATCCTTGTAAACGAGGAAAGGAAGTCTGTGTGGCAAAAAAACTCTAATGGTGAAATTGGTTTTCTAGGAGAACAGGGATGGATTTCAATTCAGAACAACGGCAACAAGCTAAGTAAGTTGTCTGTTGTGAATGGTAACTGTCTGAAGATAAAAGAGGAAACGATTTTTCGATCTTCTGAAGACATGAATATTTCAGCTCACATTTATAGTAGAGGTGCGAAAATTCACATTGAGCTTTTAAAAACTACTCAGGTTTGGTTTAAAACTCCGCAGCCTATGGATTTATTAGTTAATAATAAGGAACATTTGATAACCTATCAAACTGACGAGGGAATGCTTGAACTACACTTAAAGCCTGGAAAATATGAAATTATGTTATCTGAGTCAATTTCATAATTACTTATTTTAAGTTAATACATGAATATTAATGTGATATTATACTCAATTATCCGTTTATTTAAAGTGGACTTCGTTGATTGGAGCGCAAGGCGGCGACTCCAGTGGGAATAGCAAATGTTTTCTGCACCGATAGCGTAGCGACAGGTGCACGAGCTGAAAGCCTTGCAGGAAAGCTTTCAAGGAACACAGGCTAAGAGCGCCACATCGTGTGGTAACGCCTCCGTGCCCGCGGAAAGCATCCGCCTGGAGCAGAAATTAACTTTGTTCGAATTTTATTACTAATTACTTCTTTATGAAATAGACTCATCTATCTAAAATAAAGAAAATGTAACCTAAAGTGACTGAATTTTCAATGAAAATACGTATTTAAAGAGGTGATTCACATGGAACTTACTGGATGGAGAGGTTCGCTATATCATTATATGGATTGGGCTTTAAAGCTTGCGTATCTAAATATTCTTTGGTTAGCGGGAATAATCATTGGTGTTGGAATTGCGGGTTTTTTTCCATCAACCGTAGCAATGTTCTCTGTAGTTAGAAAGTGGACACAAGAAGAGGACCTAAAAGTATTCACTCATTTTAAAAATGAGTATAAAAAGGAATTTCTAAAGTCCAACAAATATGGCTATTCATGGGCAGTACTAGGGATAATAATATACGTGGATCTACAGTTTTTCCGTGGTATACCCACTATTTGGGCTTTAATTGTTTCTTTATTCTTTTTCATACTCGCTGCTATTTATATAGTTGCTTTGCTTTATGCATTCCCAGTTTATGTTCAATATAAATTGACTATAAAGCAATATTTTAGAAACTGCTTACTCATTGTTCTATCAAATCCTTTGTTTTCAGTTCTAATGGTTTTAGGATTTTATTTCCCCTATTATCTGATGATTAAAATTCCAGGGTTACTTCCATTTTTCGGTGGGAGCCTTATATGCCTAGTGGTAATGGTTATTGCTAACAAAATGTTTACGAACTTAGAAAAAAATAAAAAGGAAAATCAAGAAGAAAAAGGAATATAATTTTAAAAAAATATTGAATTATTGTAAAATTTAAATTACTATTAAATACATGTAATATACATGTATCGAAAAGAGTTTAATAGAGAAAGGGGAGATTAGTTATTGAAACTAAAAACAAAAAAATTGAGACGCTGGATTCGACATTAGCTGTATCAAATAATATCCCGACTAAAAGAAAAAAGAATTCATTAAAAAAGAAATTATGGCGAGATCGCTATTTATTACTTCTAATCTTACCTGGGGTTTTATATTTCCTAATATATCGTTATATACCAATGGCAGGAATTCTTCTAGCATTTAAGGATTATAGCCCATTTCGCGGATTTGCTGAGAGCCCGTGGGTAGGATTAAAATACTTTAAATTAATCTTTGAAGATGCGGAAGTTATTCAAGTTATATGGAACACGCTACAAATTTCAATGTTACAAATATTTTTCGCTTTTCCAATATCCATTGTACTTGCCTTAATGCTTAATGAAATTAGAAATCAGGTATATAAGAAATTTCTTCAATCTATTGTGTATTTACCGCATTTTTTATCCTGGGTAGTAGTTGTTGGGATAACCGTTATTTTTCTTAGAAGTGAAGGTTTAATAAACAGCGTTTTTGTGAATTTTTTGGAGATCAATCCAATCCCATTTTTAACAGATCCGGCATTGTTCAAGCCTATAGTCATTTTCCAGGTTATCTGGAAGGAATCAGGTTGGGGCACTATTCTTTTCTTAGCAGCATTGTCTGGGGTTAGCCCGCATTTATATGAAGCGGCTGTAATTGACGGAGCTAGTAGATTGAGACAGATGTGGCATATTACTTTACCAGCACTTAAGAGTACGATTGTCATCTTATTAATCCTTCGTTTAGGAAATGTTATGGATAGTGGTTTCGAGCAAATCTTTCTAATGTTGAATCCTTTCAATATGGAAACAGGGAACGTCTTAGACACTTATGTGTATTTTAAGGGGATTCAGCAGGCTAATTTTAGTTTTGCTACAGCTGTAGGGCTGTTTAAAGGAGTTATTGGTTTAGTACTCGTCGTTCTTGCCAATAGACTTGCGAAAAAGTTTGGGGAAGATGGTTTATATTAGATTACCATCTTAATAGATTTTTATGTCTAGCTCCAGCGCTAGTCGGAAGCCCACACGATGTGGGTCATACAGTCGTTGCGACACGATGTCGCGAACTTAGACTGTGACAAAGGCGCTTACGCTTTTCTTATTATGTTAGGGGGTAAGATTATGTTCAAAGCTACTGGTGGCGAAAGGGTAATGGAAATTTTTAATAACATACTTTTGTTATTAATATCTGTAACAATGCTATTCCCCTTCTTATACATTTTTTCCGTTTCATTTTCAAGTGTAAGTGATGTACTAAATAGTGATTTCCTTTTATGGCCAAAGGAATGGGTGACAGATGCTTATACGTATATTTTAGGGTCCGATCAATTTATCCGTTCCCTATGGGTGACAGTTTATATCACAGTGGTAGGAACATTTGTTAATCTAGTTTTCACTTCAACAATGGCCTATTCACTAACAAGAAATATTATTGGGCAAAGGTTAATCTTATTTTTAGTATTATTTACAATACTATTTTCTGCTGGAATGATTCCAACTTATATTATTGTAAAAGAAACTGGTTTATTGAATTCGTTATGGGCATTGATCATACCTGTAGCAATCAGTCCATTCAACTTAATCATCATGACTCAATTTTTTAAAGGGATTCCTGAGGAACTTACAGAGGCAGCAATTATTGATGGAGCAAATGATATTCAAATTTTTTCTAAAGTGATTTTACCGTTATCAAAGCCCGCTTTGGCAGCATTTGGTCTGTTTTATGCAGTGGGTCATTGGAATAGCTATTTCTCAGGAGTTCTCTACTTGAACGACCCTGCAAAGTGGCCGATTCAAGTTATTTTACGACAAATTGTCATTGTGAATGAACCCAATGCAGCACTAGGAGGTCATGCGGCAATGGTAGAGGCATTACCTCCTCCAGAAACGGTTCAAATGGCAGCTATTTTGTTGGCAACCTTACCAATACTTATTGTTTATCCATTCTTGCAAAAACATTTTGCTAAAGGAGTGATGCTTGGATCTGTAAAAGGTTAATAGAAATTTGTCTGTACTACTGTTTAACAAAGCCTTACTAAAAAGATTAATGGAGGGGTTAATGTGAAAAATAAGCACTTAATAATTGGCTTGCTACTTCTTTTTCTCAGTTTTATGCTGGTAGCTTGTACGGATGAAAACACAGGTGAGAAAGAAACAGACAAAGAAAAAGAAACAGAAACAGCAGGAGAAACTGAAAAGGCTCCAGATGCGCAGGTTGATCCATTTGATCATAGTGAAAAACATACAATCACGGGGATGACATTCCGTTTTGGTGATCCACCACCGTTAAGTAGTCCTGGTCTTGATTTGATAAATGAGCGCTTTAATGTAGATTATAAACCAGAGATTATTCCTCAAGGTGACTATGTGGAAAAATCATCTGCCATTGTAGCTTCAGGTTCAATGCCAGATTTAGTAGGATTCCAAGCTGGTGATACACGTTTTTATCAATGGGCTGAGGACGGGGCATTCCTACCTTTAGATGATTATCTATCACATTATGCAACATTAGGTAAAATCCCAGACTATATTTACAATTCTTTTAAAGTAAATGGCAAAATATATGGAATTCCGCGTTATTCTCAACCATATCCTTTAACTCCGATTATTCGGAAGGATTGGTTGGACAAATTAGGATTAGAAATTCCAACGAGTTACGATGAGCTTGAGAAAATTGCCATTGCATTTACTAAAGAAGATCCAGATGGTAATGGTAAGGCTGATACGTATGGTGTAGCAATTGGAGAAAATATCAATCCAAACTTCAATATGGGAACTTATTGGGACTTCAACGCATGGTATCACCAAAATGATAACGGTGATTTTATCCCGGGTATCATTTCTGATGGAAGAAAAGATTTAGTTCAATTCTTTGCTAACCTTTATAAAGAAGGGGCTATGACGAAGGATTTTGCGGTTTTAGATTGGGCAAGTACGAATAATGAATTTTATTCTGGCAAAGCCGGAATTTTCGTTGGTGGAGTTTCAGGTATGTCTCAAGAATACTTTGAAGGATTATTATCCATTAACCCGGACGCAGAGCTCGTAGCAATTCCGCCATTTGAAGCACCAGATAAATCTAAAGGATTCACAATGGGTTCAGGTAACTCAGGGATTCTTGCTTTAAATGCTAATCTTGCGGAAGATGAAGGAAAAATTTATCGCGCATTAGAGCTAGTGGATTTCGGAAAAACATATTTCCCGGCTGAGGAAAAAAATCCTCAAAATGCGGACTTTGACTTCTATTTAGGTAAAGAAGGAACTGGTTATAATATGGAAAATGGATTACCTGTCCAAGTTCCAACATTCTCTTCTGAAGGACTTTCACCATCCACTTATTTCTTGGATAACAGAGAGCAGGTTCCAGAGGATGCAGCGATTAACTACGCTGATAGCTACACTTTACCAGAGTTAAAGGAAATGACAGTTACCTTGCAGGAAATGTTTGAATCGAACCAAATGTATATTGACCCTTCTCATGGTGTATTGTCACCGACCAATCAAGAAAAAGGCACAGACCTAATGCAATTCCTAATTAACGAACAATCTAAAATGATCGCAGGCCAAAGACCAGTATCTGATTGGGATGCTCTTGTAGAGGAATATATGGCAAAAGGCGGCGAAGCGATTATTAAAGAAACAAATGAAGGGATCAAAGCAAAAGGTTACACAGAAAGAGAATGGAAATAATAAATAAGTGGCCTGTTCGCTCATGCGAATAGGCTATTTTTTAAATAAGGTTGTTAAATCATACTGACGCTTTTCGCTGGTGCGTAGTATAGGGTCTCGTTTCGGATGCATAGAGTAAGAAGTCGGGTGTACGCTTACTGCTCGAGCGGATAGAGGTTCTGGTCGAGCGCATGAGACTAGATACCGAGCGTATAGAGCAAACCGCCGAGCGTTCGCATACTTCTCGAGCGGATAGAGGTTAGTCTCGAGCGCATGGGACTAAAACCCGAGCGTATAGAGCAAAACACCGAGCGTTCGCTTATTACTCGAGCGTATAGAGGTTAGTCTCGAGCCATGCGACTAGATCCCGAGTGTATAGAGCAAAACGCCGGGCGTTCGCTTATTGCTCGAGCGGATAGAGGTTAGTCTCGAGCGCGTGGGACTAGATCCCGGGCGCATAGAGCAAGACGTCGAGCGTTCGCATACTTCTCGAGCGTATAGAGGTTCGTCTTGCGCGCATAGGACTAGATCCCGGGCGTATAAAGCAAACCGCTGAGCGTTCGCATACTTCTCGAGCGGATAGAGGTTCGTCTCGAGCGCATGGGACTAGATTCCGAGCGTATAGAGCAAACCGCCGAGCGTTCGCATACTTCTCGAGCGGATAGAGGTTCTGGCCGAGCGGATAGGACTAGATCCCGGGCGTATAGAGCAAACCGCCGAGAGTTCGCATACTTCTCGAGCGTATAGAGGTTGGTCTCGAGCGCATGTGACTAGATCCCGGGGCATAAAGTAAAATGCCGAGCGTTCGCTAACGTCTCGGGCGTATAACGACCAGTCACAAGCATATAAGCACTTGTTCCTGATAATGATCTAGCCTTAGTTTGTCCAATGGTCAATAGAATAGATGCGGACCTTGCATTTCCTTAAAAACCCCCCGACCAATTAAAGACGTATTATAGTCATGTCATAAATTGAGACGGTAAGTTAATATAATTATAGAGTATTCAGAATAATTAGTGATGGAGGGGTTGGATTGGATGTTAAGGGGGATTCAGTATCAGCAAGGGGTAATGAGGTTGTAAAAAAGAGGAATATATTTAATTATCTTGGACCGGCATTAATCACTTCTGCTTTAGTATTAGGTCCGGGAAGTGTTACGCTTTCTTCTAAGATTGGGGCAATATATGGAACCCAATTAGTTTGGACTATTGTTTTAGCCATTATTTTAATGATGGTTTATACAGAAATGAGTACTCGGATTGGTTTAGCTGCTAAGCATAGCTTCATCCAAACGATTAAGAAAAAGTGGGGATTGTTCGCAGGTATATTAATCGGAGTTGGGGCATTTTTAGTTACCGCCTCATTCCAGGCAGGTAATGCAATTGGTACAGGGATTGCTATATCTGCAGTTACGGATATGGATCCAACCATTTGGAGTATTATCTTTACCCTGTTATCCATTGGATTGTTATTTGCAAAACAATTTTATCAAATTCTTGAAAAGATGATGCTTGTATTAGTAGTGATTATGCTCCTAGCATTTTTAATCACTGTAATAGTTGTCCAACCATCCATAGTTGATATATTTAAAGGATTTATACCGGTATTGCCCGAGGGGAGTATGGGGTTAATTATTGCTTTATTTGCTACAAGTTTTTCCATCGTAGGTGCCTTATATCAATCTTATTTAGTTAAAGAGAAGGGCTGGAAAATTACGGATGCCACAAGTGGTCGTAAGGAATCGTTTTTAGGAATCTTTCTTCTAGGTTTTATATCCTTTCTAATAATGATTACAGCTGCAACTATTTTAAAGCCTCAGGGACTTGTTGTGAATGATGCAAGTGAAATGGGCTTAGCGTTAGAACCACTTTTTGGTAGCTGGTCTACTTTTGTCTTTATGCTCGGGTTGTTTGGGGCATCTTTTTCTTCCCTGATGGGGAATGCAACGATTGGTGGTTCTTTGCTAGCTGACGGATTAGGATTAGGTAGCAGCCTATCCAATTTAAAAGTGAAGCTACCTATTATTTTAGTAATGCTTTTCGGTTCCATTATTGGGATTGTATTCGGCTCTGCGCCATTGAATCTAATTGTTTTTGCGCAAGCCGTTACCATATTCGTTGTGCCGTTCATCGCAATTGCTATTTTAGTAGTAGCTAATGATAAAAATATTATGGGTGAGCTAAAAAATAAATTATTAAGCAATGTTCTAGGGATTATAGGATTACTCGTTTTAATCTATTTAGCTTTTAATAATATAAAAAATATCTTTTTCTCATAAGAAATAGGAGGAATTCTTTTGAAAACAATTGAAGAACTAGAAAATTTAATGACCGAGCCATCAGATGCACTAGTAGAGGATATGCGAAAAATAGATGGGAATATTTTGATATTAGGCATTGGAGGTAAGATGGGGCCAACCTTAGCAATCATGGCCAAAAGAGCTATAGATAAAGCAGGGTTAGATAAGAAAGTGATAGGGATTTCTCGCTTCTCAAATGGGACATTAAAAGAGAATTTAGAAAAAGCCGGAATCGAAACAATTTCCATAGACTTATTAGACGATGAACAATTGAAACTGCTTCCGAAAGAGAAAAATATCATTTATATGGCAGGCAATAAATTCGGTACAACTGGCAATGAACACTTCACCTGGGCAATGAATACGTATCTGCCTGGAAGAGTAGCAGAGCACTTTAAAGGCTCCAACATTGTCGCTTTCTCAACAGGGAATGTATATCCTTTAGTGCCTTTAACTTTAGGTGGCTGTGATGAATTGCATGAGGTTGCTCCAGTTGGTGAGTATGGTCAATCCTCTCTTGGGAGAGAGCGAGTGTTCACTTATTTTTCCAATAAAGATAATACGCCACTAACTGTTTTCAGATTAAATTATGCGATTGATATGAGATATGGCGTATTACTCGAAATTGCTCGTTCCGTATATAATGAGGTTCCTTTAGATTTATCTATGGGTCATGTAAATGTCATTTGGCAAGGAGACGCAAATGAATATGCGATTAGGTCGTTATTAATCGCTAGCTCACCTCCAACAATTCTGAATGTAACAGGTCCAGAAACATTGCCAGTTCGATGGCTTGCAAATGAGTTTGGTAAATTGCTAGGGAAAACTCCGGTATTTGAAGGAGTCGAAAAGGAAAATGCATTATTAAATAATGCAAGTAAGGCACATAAGCTATTTGGATATCCGCGTGTCTCTATACGAGAAATGATTGAATGGACAGCGGACTGGGTAGCAAATGATGGAGAAACGATTAATAAACCAACTCACTTTCAGGAACGGAAGGGGCAATTCTAAATGGCTCTATCACAGGAACTACAGAAGCATTTATATGAGGGTGCCTTTATCCCAGCTCATCCGTTAGCATTGACAAGTGATAAACAATTAGATGAATATGCCCAAAGAAGATTGACTAGATACTATATAGAAGCTGGAGTAGGCGGGATTGCAGTGGGGGTCCATACGACTCAATTTGAAATAAGAGACCCTGAGTTTAATCTGTACGAAATTGTTTTACGTTTGGCGATGGAGGAAGTTGAAAAAGCTAAATTGCAACGTCCTTTCCTCAAAATAGCAGGTGTCTGTGGAGGAACAGAGCAGGCATTAAAAGAGACAAAAATAGCTAAAGCACTAGGCTATGATATGGTGCTTTTAAGTAATGGTGGGTTAAAGGATTATTCTGAAAAGGAACTAATTGAACGGACGAAAGCAGTTGCGGAAGAATTACCAGTCTTCGGCTTTTATTTACAGCCAGCTGTTGGGGGGAGAGTTTTTAGCTACGAATTTTGGGAGGAATTTGCTAGTATCCAAAACGTAGTAGGTATTAAAATGGCACCTTTTGATAGGTACTTAACATTAGACGTGATAAGAGCTGTTTGTGCCTCTCCAAGAAGAGATGAAATTGCACTCTATACTGGAAATGACGATAATATTGTTATGGATTTATTTACAACGTATGAATTTGAAGTCCAAGGTCAAATGGAAAGCAAAAATATAGTCGGTGGTCTTTTAGGTCATTGGTCGGTATGGACGCACGAAGCTGTAAACCTTTTTGAACAAATAAAACAAGCTCGACTTCATAATGAACTCGATAAGCAGTGGTTTTCCATTGCGCAAAATGTGACAGATGCAAACTCTGCCTTCTTTGATTCTAAAAACGTCTTCAAAGGAAGTATCGCGGGAATTAATGAAGTGTTAAGAAGACAGGGGCTTCTGCAGGGAAATTGGTGTTTAACCGATCATGAAGTGCTGAGTCCAGGTCAAGCAGAGGAAATCGATCGTGTTTATGCAACCTATCCAAAGTTAAATGATGATGCATTCGTACAGGCTTTTCTTCGTAATGATAAAGAGCAATAAGAAGCGAGAAGGGACACATTTGCAACCATGTGTCTTTTCGTGCTGGAAAGGAAGATGGTATGAAATCTCATATAAAGGTAGGAGTAATTGGTCCACTATGGATTTATGACACAATTGTCCGGTGCTTTAACCTTTTTCCTACCATACAACCGATATTCCGTTTGTCTGATGAAATGGATAAAGCAAAAGAATTCACAGTGGAGCTTAAAGATAAAGTGGATTGTTTGTTTTATTCGGGACGAATTCCATACTTGGTCTCTAAAGAAGATGTGCCAATGGAAGTTCCTGCATTCTATATACCTTTAAAAGGTGCAGGACTATACCAGGCACTCTATAAAATGAAAAATAAAATGAATTTCACACAAGTAAGTTTTGATGGAATTCAAAATGATTATATTGAAATTGTAAAAAAAAATTTAGAAGAAACGTTTAGTTACGACAACTACAATGATTTAGTTTCACTTGAAAATGTGGAAGATATAGTTAATTTTCATATAGAGAACGTGGCAAAAGCACCTAATACCGTTGTCATTACAAGCATAAAATTAGTAAGTGAATTATTGGCAAATAATAATATTGTGAATGAATGGTTGAAGCCTCCAGAAGAAGATATTATTGTGGCAATAGAACGAATGTTATTAGGAACTAACCAACGAAAACAAAAAGAAATGCAAATTATCATAGGAAGAGTTTTTATAGAAAACACAACTACGCTAAATCCTGATTTTATGACAGAGCAGCAAATTCAAAAAAGAAATAACTCTACATATCGAATGCTACTCCATTTTGCTGAGCAAATGAGCGGCTATTTGACTGCATTAAGTAGCACAGAATACTTATTTGTCACAAATCGTGGAATATTTGAAAGGATTACAGAAGGTTATAAAGTATTGCCGATTGTAGACGAATTAAAGAAAAAATTAGGTGTAACCTTATCCATTGGGATAGGCTTCGGATTTTCGGCATTAGAAGCAGGCTCTCATGCGAGAGTAGCACTTATTCAAGCGCAAGAAAATGGAGGGGATAGCTGCTATATCGTTAATGAGGATAGAAGTGTATTTGGACCAATTGATATAACGGCACCTATGAAATACCCACTTGCGGTGACAGATCAATTATTAATACAACAATCAGCGGCAGTTGGTATGAATGCAGCGAACATAGAAAAGACGATGGCCCTAATCCGAAGAAAAAAGAAAAATGAATTTACGGCCCATGAGCTTGCTTCGGTTTTAGGAATTACACCTAGGAGTGCGCACAGAATTGTTCAATCTTGGTTAGATGCTTCTTTAATCGAGGTGATTGGGACAGAGAAAATATCGAGAAGAGGCAGACCACGGCAAGTTTTCAGACTACTAAATAGTGAGGAGAATAGTATATGAAAATAGGTTTAATAGGTTTGGACACATCACATTGTGAAATTTTCACGAAATTATTAAACGATTCTGGGGCTCCGCATCATGTAACAGGCGCACAAATAACGCATGCTATCCCAACATATTCAGAGGATTTACCGATTAGCCGTGAGCGTTTCCTAAATTACTATGAAATAGTTACAAAGAAATATGGGGTTACTCCAGTAGAAGACGTCGAAGAGTTTATGACTGCTGTCGATGCAGTAATCATTGGGACAGTTGATGGAAGAAACCATTTAGATTGGTTTAAGAAAGTAGTTGGCTATAGTAAACCAATTTTCATCGATAAACCAGTTGTCATGAGTAGCGCGGAAATGCGAGAACTGATCGATCTTAGTAAGTTGCATAACACACCCGTCATGAGCTCATCCTCCTTAAGGTTTTCAGAATCAGTTGTAGCAGTAGCGAATAACACAGAAATAAAAAGTGGCTACTTTTTCGGACCGACCCCTCGTCAGGAACAAATGCCAGGATACTTTTGGTATGGAATCCACTTACTTGAAATGGTCGTCACTATTTTTGGCACAGAAGTGGAAAAAATGAGCATAGAGACATTTTCGGATTGTGAACAAATTCATATGACCTTTACTAATGGAAAACATGCAATCCTTCGAGGAGAAAAGGAGTGGCATAATCGTTTTGGAGCAATCCTACATTCCAAGGAAAGTGTTCATTCCCTCCGCTTATGGGAAGAAGATAAACCTTATTACGCTGGGCTGATTGAGCAAGTCGTGCAATTTTTTGAAACTGGAGTATCCCCCGTAGCGATTGAAGAAACGGAGCGGATAGTTGAATTAATTGAAAAGATTAATCTATTAAATAATGAATAATGTGCCATTAGAGGTGATTCAATCACTTCTAGCGGCCTTTTTTTGCCTTAAAAGTTATTAGAAATAATTCGCCACATAACTTGGATTAACTACCACATAACTTGGACTAACTACCACATAACTTCGATTAACTACCACATAAATTACACTAACCACCACATAAACGCCGAACTACCAAATAAACTCCTCTAACCACCACATAACCGGTTCCAACTACCACTTAAATTGCTTTAACTACCACATAAACTCCAAACTACCAAATAAACGCCAAACTACCACATAAACTCCTCTAACCACGACATAACCGGTTCCAATTACCACATAAATTGCTTTATCCACCGCATAAACTTAAAACTACCACATAACTTCGATTAACCACCACATAACCGGTTCCAACCACCACATAAACTTCTCTAACTTACACATAACTTCTGCCAACCACCACATAAACTCCTAACCGTAACCTGGGAATTTCTTATTCTGAAATCTATTAAAAATATCTGAAACTAAAGTAGTATTAAAGGGTACTAATTAACTTAAATTGAAAGTATAAACTACTAAAATGATTTGTTGAGAACGGTTCAAAAGATACGAGTTTTTTTATAAAACTAATACTATTTATCAATCTTTCGGAATAATCCGAAATTTCGATATTCGTACTAGTTTACTTGTGATAAGTTGGTAATGTCACACAATATTGGTAAGTGTGAAATTATAGCCAAAGGGGAAATGAGTTTTGAAAAATTTTAAGTTTACTAAGTTCTTTAGTAGTATTCTAGCTGTGATTATGGTGCTTTCTTTATTGGTTCCATTCTCCAGTGTTAGTGCTGAAGAAACGAAGCCATTTAAACAGAATGGTCAAAGTGAAAGTACGATTCAACTGAAGGCGGCTATTGCGGAACAATTGAGCTTGTCCAAAGATGGTCCAACCCTTCACGAAAGTTTACAAAATGTCTCAGGCAATCAAGATGTTGCAGTAATCATTCATTTATCCGAGAAGCCTGTAGCACTTGAACAAGGGATTAGCCAAGTTAAAGGCAAGAAATTCTCTAATGCTCGAGCAAATCAAGTTCGTGCGAATGTAAAAGCACAACAAGCAAAAGTTAAAAAAGAGCTAACTGCTAAACAGGTTCAAATAAAGCAAGGATATACATTTGATACTGTATTAAACGGATTTGCAGCAACGGTTAAAGCGAGTGACATTCCGAAATTACTAACGGTTGATGGAATTACATTAATCGAACCGGATGCAACTGTTTATGCATCAGAAGAAAATACGACTAAATCATCAGAACTTATAAAAGATGAAACAATAGAGGCACAAATGAATACAAGTATTTCATTCCTAGGAATTGAACAACTTTGGGACGAAGGAATAGAAGGACAAGGGGTTAAAGTAGCTGTACTTGATACAGGTATTGATGCTGATCATCCTGAGTTCGCTGGAATTTATAAAGGTGGGAAGAACTTCATTCCAAACTCGTCTACGTATACAAAAACACGAGCAGATGATGATGCTTCGGAAACGTTACCTTCAGAACGACCTGCGGGAACACCTGAATTTAATGCAAATGGAAGTTCTTTCTATACTTCACATGGTACGCACGTAGCAGGTACTATTGCAGCAATTGGTGCGAATGAATACGGTATTAAAGGGATTGCACCTAGAGTAGATCTATATGCTTACCGGGTACTTGGAGCATACGGAAGTGGAGCAACATCGGGTATTGTCAAAGCAATTGAAACAGCAGTATTAGAAGAAATGGATGTTATCAATCTATCACTAGGTGGAGGAGCAAACTCCGAAACAGATGCAGGGTCATTTGCGATTAATAATGCAATGATTGCTGGGACAATCGGGGTAATTGCTACTGGTAACTCAGGTCCAAACCGTGGAACTATGGGAACTCCGGCTACTGCACGTTTAGGAATTGCGGTTGGAAACACAACAAATCCGGAAACAATGCACAACGGACAAGTAAATATTACAGTTGGTGACTACAACTTAACTAAGCAGTTGCAATTAATGGGTTCAACTTTTGGAAAAGATTTAGCAACACAGCTTCAAGGTGAATTCGACCTAGTTGCTATTCCTGGAAACGGAGAAGTAAAAGATTTTGAAGGAATTAATGTAGAAGGAAAAGTGGCATTGATATCTCGAGGTAGTATCGCTTTTGTCGATAAAATTGCGAACGCAAAAGCAAATGGAGCTGTAGCAACAATTATTCATAACTTTGCAGGTGGTACAGGTGCACCGAACGCATCGGGTACATTCCTTGGTGATTCATTTGCTTTCCTACCAACGTTTGATATGTCTCTAACAGATGGCGAGGCAATACGTGCTGCATTGGTAGGGGGAACAGGAAAAGTGAGCTTCGGTAACTTTTCTTCTACGAGTACACTTGGAGATGAAGTAAATGATTCTAGTTCACGTGGACCTTCTACACCAAACTTTGATATTAAACCAGATGTAAGCGCACCTGGAACAAATATTATGTCCACAATTCCTAAGTACAAAACAGATTTTCCAGAAGCAGTTTACGATGAAGCATATGATCGCAAAACAGGAACTTCGATGGCTACACCACATATCGCAGGTATTGTAGCACTTGTGAAACAAGCTAATCCTTCTTGGAATGCCTTTGATGTGAAAGTAGCTATTTCCAACACAGCTAAAATCCTAAATACAACGAAGTATGATGTATTCTCACAAGGTGCTGGCCGTGTAAATGCATATGCAGCAGCACATCCAGAAATTCTTGCGTATGCATTAGATAGCGCAGTGTTAGACGGTACTGGAGCAGTAGTGGATAACATAAAAGGGACAGTTACTTTTGGTCCTCAATCATTAAAAGAAAATATTTCCGTAACAAAACAAGTTAAAGTTAAAGATATTAAAGGTAATGGTGGCGAATATAATGTCACAGTTGATGTCACAAAAACATTCGGTGATGCACAGGTGACGGTTGACCAGCCTACATTCAATTTAGCTGGTGAGCAAGTTTTAAACTTAACATTAACAGCTTCAGCAACTACTACAAAGCCTGGTGATGAGATTTTAGGATATATCCATGTTCAAGGCGGAGAAACGGATATTTCATTGCCATTTGCAGCAGATTTTGGTGGAGCAGAAGCAACACAACTGAAAGACTACAAGATCACAGAAACAGATTTATCATTTAATGGTGACGGAGTTCAAGATTCTGCAGTCCTTTCATTTACATTAACTGGCGACGTAACAACTAACTATATCGAGCTTTGGGATATTATGAATCCTGAAGGCGGGGAATATGGAGATGGCTATCTTGGTTATTTACACGCAGGTTCAGCACTAGGTGCAGGATCTTATAACCTGAATATTGCAGGACAATATAAGCCATGGAGCAGTGATCCAGCAACAACTATTCCAGATGGTCTATACACAATTGACTTCACTGGTCTTGCAGCTTCAGGAGTAGTTTCAGACTACGTAGGACCAATTGTTGTGAAGACAACTAGTCCAAAAATTACTGGAGCAGTAGCTGAAGGTGTTGCGACTGGTCAAGTAACAGACAAATATATCGAATATAATGAAGAATTATATTTGTATGGATTAGACTATAATTTAAATGAAAAATTAAAAGCATCATATATTACTACTGTTAATGGTGAAGCAACTGCACCAGTAGCATTTGAATTGAACCAAGACGGAAGCTTTACATTCCCAGTAACGACTGAAACAGATAAGGTAAGGGTCGTTATTAATGATGCTGCAGGAAATGTTGGCGAAGCATTAATTTACGAAAAAGAAATGGTAGAGCCGGTTCTATCACTTTCTGTAAATCCCACTGAGCTAGACTTAACAGCTGGCGAGACGTCTCAACTTACTGTTATAGAGACATCTACACCTGTAGAAGGTGATGCAACAAATGAGGACGTAACTTCAGACGCTACGTATGTCGTCGCTGATGAAAGTATCGCAACAGTGTCAAATGGTTTAGTAACTGCGGTTCGAGAAGGCACAACTACAATTACTGTTTCATATGGTGAAAATGAGGTAACTGTTAATGTTAAAGTTAAAGCGCCTATCGTTGCAGAACCAGTAATAACTCTAACTATCGACCAAGCTCAGGTTGAAACAAGACCTGGTAAAGAAGTAAAAGTTAAAATTACAGAAGTAACGACTGTTGATGGCGAAACTACAGAAACAGACGTTACCAAAATTGCGACATATAGTGTTGCGCATAATAACGTGGCTTCTGTAAAAGCAGGCGTTGTAAAAGGCAAAGGCCAAGGTGAAACATCAGTAACTGTAACGTATGGTGAGCATACGCTGACGTTTGATGTGACTGTTGTGAAACCTGGTAAAGGGAATAACAAGTAATAATAACTGAACCGTTCTAATCGATAGAATTATCGAATGGAACGGTTTTTCCTATTCAAGAAACAATTAATCAGTAAAGTCTACCTGCCGGATAACTCACTAACCTCCACACAATATGTCCAGTCCTAATTTTAAACTTTTATCTAATAAGCGGTTCTAACCACCACATAAACTCCCAACTACCACATAACTTCGATTAACCACCACATAACCGGTTCCAACTACCACATAAATTACTCTAACTACCACATAAACTCCCAACTACCAAATAAACCAGATTAACATCCACATAACCGGTTCCAATTACCACTTATTCCACTCTAACTACCACATAACTCCTGCTAACCACCACATAAACTCCTAGTCTTATTCTTCCATAATTTTTTTAGTATTTATGAGCGGCATTCATTCTTGTTCTAAATTATATTTGTTCATAAAAAACTACACCCCCGTTGTTAGTAGTGTCTAACAATTGGGGTGTAGTTCAAAAATCTAAGCCGGCTTTTGCTAAATCATTTTTCAAAATGCTCTTTTACAAATTTAAGTGATTTTGCCAGTTCTTGATCCAGTTGTTCTTCGCTGGCGTTATCGCTCAAATCACGCCATACTTTAATGTCCTGTCCAACCTGTCCACCCATTTTTACAAATGGTTCCATCACGACATAGTCTGAGTAGTTGATGTCTTGAAGTGCTTGTCCGATACCAGACCAGTCTAGTGAACCTTTGCCAGGAACTTTCCGGTTGCCTTCTCCAATATGTAGATGACCAAGATAATTGCCAGCAAGGCGGATGGCGTCTGGGATTGAATCTTCTTCGATATTCATATGGAATGTATCAAGCATGACTTTAACATTAGGTTTTCCTACTTCTTTTACATAGTCGATGGCTTCTTGCGTATCGTTTAATAAAAATTGTTCAAAACGGTTTAATGTTTCTGCTAGTAGTGTAATGTTCAGTGGTGCCGCATATTCTGCCAGTTCTCTTATACTTTCAATAGAATTTTTGCGAATTTCTGGTTTATTGATCAGTTTGGAATAATCCGCTGGCCAGTAGGAATAGATAGTCCCTCCAATCCGGTCAATTCCAGCTTTATGGCATTTATCGAGCACTTGCTTCATGAAGGAAACTCCATTATTTCTTATTAGCGGGTTTTCAGAACTTACATCAAAATCTTTAGGGATACCAATTCCCGCGGTCAGTCGGATATCAGCAGCTTTAGCAATATCTTTTAGACGAGTTAACTCACCATCACTTAAGTGAATTAATCCAAGAGCAGCCACTTCTAATATATCAAATCCTAGTTTTTTTACTTTTTCAATATAACGTTCGAAATCAGTCTCCCATTCATTCTCCCAGTATGCAAAATATACACCGTATTTCATTTTCCATTTCCCCCTTAAAAAATTCTAATGTTATTAGATAATGACATTGCGATATTACGACTTGATGATATAATCATAAATAAGTCTTTAACTTTTAGTCAAGTCTGAATATTATAATAGGTGAAAGCATTTACATTTGAAGTGGAGTGAATATAAAAATGACAAAATTGGACAAATCTGTTCCGATTCCTCTTTATTTTCAGTTAAAAGAATTAATTCTTCAACAAATTAAAGAGGGGTCTTATAAAGTGGGAGATGCTATTCCTACTGAAAAAGATTTTAGTGAAATTTATGACATCAGCCGTACTACAGTTAGACAAGCCATTACTGAACTTGTTCAAGAAGGTTGGCTATACAGAGTAAAGAGCAAAGGTACTTTTGTAAGGGCTCCCAAAATTGAACAAAGCTTTATTCAGGCACTTGGATCATTTAATGACCAGATACTTGAACTTGGTATGACACCTAGTACAGAAGTGCTCGATTTTAAAGTAATCGAAGTTCCTGATGAAGTAGCTATGCATCTAAAACTAGCTGTAGGTGAAAAAGTCATTTACATTCATCGCAGACGTTTTGCAGACAGTGAACCTATCGTGATGGTGGAGACGTATTTACCTTATGACAAATGCGAGTTTGTGTTAGAACGTGACTTAGTTAAGGAATCTCTATATCCCATATTGAGCGAGTTAAATGAAACCCAAATCTGTAAAATCCGACGCTTCATTGAAGCAGTGGAAGCTACGCAATATGATATAAAAAATTTAAATATGACAAAAGGTAAAGCTATCCAACAATTTATTTCCATTGGTTTTAATTATAAAGATGAGCCGATTGAATATTCGTTAGCACGTTATAGAGGAGATAAAAATAGATTTGAAATTGTCATTACTGCCACAAAATAAGGGGGACATAAGATGGCTACATATATTTTAGCTCATGATTTAGGGACTTCAGGTAACAAAGCCACGATATTCAGTGTGGAAGGCAAGATGTTAGGCAGCAGTATTTCACCGTATTCTACTCATTACTTTAATGAAAAATGGGTGGAGCAGAATCCAAATGACTGGTGGAATGCCGTATGTGATTCAACGAAGAAATTGATTGAGGATACAGGGATTGATCCGACTGAAATAGCTGTTGTTAGTTTCAGCGGGCAAATGATGGGTTGTTTGGTTGTTGATGAGCAAGGGAACCCTCTTCGCCCATCCATTATTTGGGCAGATCAACGCGCAACTGTCCAGACAAAAGAGTTGGAGAAGCAGCTAACGCAACAAGAATTTTATCATATTGTTGGCCACCGCAATACACCTTCATACGGTATTCAGAAATTGATGTGGCTCCGCGATAACGAACCTAATATTTATGAAAAAACGTACAAAGTACTAAATGCGAAAGACTATATTGTCTTGAAATTGACAGGTCAGTTCTTCACAGATTACTCGGATGGTAATGGAATGGGGTGCTTTGACCTTGAGAAATTGGAATGGTCAGACCGCATTATTGAAGCAAGTGGCATTGACAAAGACAAATTGCCAGAACTGAAACCATCAACATATATGGCAGGCGGTGTGACTGAACAAGCAGCTACAGCAACAGGTCTCGTACCGGGAACTAAAGTAGTGATTGGGGCTGGTGATGGTGTAACAGCCAACATTGGTGCGGGTTCTGTGAGTGAAGGTAAAACATACTGCTCACTAGGCACTTCTGCATGGGTGACAACGACATCAAAGAAACCGATTTTTGATCCAGATATGAGAACTGTAACATGGGCACATGCAATTCCTGGCTATTATGCTCCGAACGGCACAATGCAATATGCAGGTGGGTCGTTCAGTTGGATGAAGGAAACGATTGCTACATCGGAGCAGATTCAAGCGAAGGAAAGCGGTAAATCTGTCTATGATCTAATTAATGAGCAGATTGAAGCAACTGAACCAGGATCAAACGGAGTATTATTTTTACCTTACTTACTCGGCGAAAGGGCACCACGCTGGGATACGGCTTCTAAAGGTTCATATATAGGTATTAAATCAGATACCACTCGTGGTGAATTGCAGCGAAGTGTGTTAGAAGGCGTTACCTACAACTTGGGAATCATCTACGATATCCTGAGTGAGCATATTGAAATCGACCGGTTAATGATCATTGGAGGTGGTGCTAAGAGTGAGGTATGGCGTCAGATTATTGCAGATGTTTTCCAGGTTCCTGTAGAGGTACCGAATTATCTAGATGAAGCGGGGTCCATGGGAGCAGCTATAATCGGAGGGGTTGGAGCAGGATTATATGACAACTTTGAAGTCATCGATCGCTTTATCCGTATTGAGAATTTCCAGGAGAATAATCCAGAAATGCAAGAAGTGTATAAAAAAGCAAAAGAAAAATTTGATGATTTCTATGTTGCTCTCCACAGCGTTTATGAAAAACATCAAGTAGAAGGAGTGAAGTGAAATGCCATTAGTTTCAGGTGATGTGATTTTAAGACATGCACAGGAAAACGGTTATGCTGTATGTGCATTTAATATAGAAAATATGGAAATGGTGCAGGCGGTTATAGAAGCAGCTGAGGAGAAAAAATCTCCGGTTATTATCCAGACTTCTGCCAACACGGTGAAATATGCTTCTATGGCTATGTTTTATGCAATGGTACATGCGGCAGTGGAGAATAGTCCCGTTCCAGTAGCGCTACATCTAGACCATGGAGACAGTCGCAATCTTGCTTTAAAGGCTGTCCGAGCAGGCTATACATCCGTAATGATTGACGCCTCTAAACAACCGTTTGAGGATAACATCCGTCAAACAGCAG
This sequence comes from Psychrobacillus sp. FSL K6-2836, assembly GCF_038003085.1. Lineage (NCBI taxonomy): Bacteria > Bacillati > Bacillota > Bacilli > Caryophanales > Bacillaceae > Psychrobacillus > Psychrobacillus sp. FSL K6-2836. The sequence continues at coordinate 1,152,976 of NZ_JBBOOM010000001.1, read as the reverse complement.
AGGTAGTTGAAATTTGTAAACCAATTGGCGTATCAGTTGAATCGGAATTAGGTACGGTTGGCGGAAAGCCAGGAGATATTGAATATGGTGCCGATGGTTATACAAAAGTGGAGGAAGCAATCGAATTTGTCGAGCGCACTGGTGTTACTTCGTTGGCAGTAGCCATTGGTACCGTCCACGGAGTCTATAAAGGTGAGCCGAATTTGGATCTTGAATTACTGAAAAATCTACGCAGTAATGTAAATGTACCACTTGTGTTACACGGTGCTTCAGGACTTTCCGAGCAAGATGTAAAGGATTGTGTTGAGTTCGGTATAAGCAAAATAAATTATGCAACTGAACTGCGTATTGCATTCTCAGATGCAGTAAAAGAGTATGTTACTTCACATGACAATATTATTGACCCTAAGTTATTTACAAAGCACGCACGTGAAACTGTTAAACAAGTAGTAAAAGAAAAAATGCACTTATGCGGCAGTAGTGACCAAGTTAAACAAACGACATGGTGGAATTCACAGTGAAAAAGTATTTACTCGGTATTGATATTGGAACATCTTCCTGTAAAGTCGCTATTTTTGACATTGAAGGGAAGGTAGTTATCCAGCACTCTGCTGACTATCCACTTTATTATCCTGAGGTAGGTTGGGTTGAACAGGATTCAGATGAATGGTGGAAAGCTATTACCATTTCTATACGCTACTGCCTCGAACATTCAGAGGTTAAATCAGATGAAATAGCTGGTATTGGTATTGCGGGACAAGGTTGGTCTGCCATTCCAGTAGATCGAGATGGAAATAGTCTGCGTAAGACTCCAATTTGGCTGGATATACGGGCTAGGGAAGTCATGAAAGAATATGAATCACAAGTGACTGAAGAAGAGATTTTTGAGTTGTCAGGTAATGCTTGGTCAGCATCTTATACAACACCAAAACTTCTTTGGTATAAAAAAAACGAGCCGGAATTGTTTGAAAAGACCTATAAATTCCTTCAGAGCAACAGCTATATTGCTCTAAAATTGACTGGCGTTTTTTCATCAGATCGCTGTCAGAATTATGGTCTCCATTTCTATGATCCCGTTACATATACCTATAACGAACAAATGGCCGAAAAGCTGGGTCTCCCACTTGAAAAGTTTCCACCAATTTATGAATGTCATGAAGTAATTGGAACTGTAACGGAACAAGCTGCTAAATTGACAGGTCTGTGTGTTGGAACACCTGTTGTCGCAGGAGGTCTTGATGCAGCATGTGGAACACTTGGAGCTGGAGTAGTTACTGTAAATCAAACCCAACTTCAAGGAGGTCAGGCAGGTGGTGTTAGTATTTGTCTAGATGAACCTAAAACACATCCGCAACTAATTTTTTCACCACATGTTATCCCAAAAAGATGGCTTCTGCAGGGAGGAACTGTGGGTGGAGGGGGTGCTCTTCGGTGGTTCAAGCAAGAGTTTGGCGAAAGTGAAAGTTTTAATGAATTGACACAGCTTGCGGAAAAGATAGATCCAGGCGCAGATGGTATGTTATTTCTTCCTTACCTTTCAGGGGAACGCAGTCCTATATGGAATCCGAAAGCAAAAGGGCTTTTTTATGGGCTGAGCTTTGACAAAACGAAAGGACATTTGGTGCGTGCAGTATTGGAGGGGGTCGTGTTCTCGGTTTATCACAATCTACTTGTAGCAGAAGAAGCTGGAGTTCCAATTCAAGAACTAGATATTCATGCGATGGGCGGGGCAGCTAACAGCGAACTTTGGATTCAGATATATGCGGATGTAACAGGATGTCAGATTCGAGTACCTAGTTCCGATACGGCCACAACATTTGGAGCCGCTCTTCTTGCAGGGGTTGGAGTTGGTATGTATGAAAGCTTTGAAGAGGTCGTCGAGCAAACTGTTAACATACGTAGGGAGCATCAGCCAAATATTGCAAATACAGAAGTTTATAAGCAAGCAATGGATCAGTATCTCAAGCTATCAAGCGTTATGAATAAACAGATATACAACTAGGAGGTAAAAGAGATGAAAGCAGGTGTACTGAACGCAAGGGAGAAACTAATTTATGAGGACGTTGAAACACCAGTACCTGGTTCGGGTGATGTTCTTATCAAAGTAAAATTCACGGGGATTTGTGGTTCTGATATTCCGAGAGTTAATGGTGATGCAGCCCATTCATACCCGATTATTCTTGGACATGAGTTTTCAGGGGAAGTCGTTGAAATCGGTGAAAATGTGAAATCATTGTCAGTTGGAGATCGTGTTGCCGGTGCTCCGTTATTACCATGTATGGATTGCCAATACTGCAGGAATGGTGATTACGCACTTTGTGAAACCTATAGCTTCATCGGTTCCAGACGATCAGGGAGTTTTGCAGAATATGTAGTGGTGCCTGAAAAAAATGCCATTCGCTTCGATACTTCCATTTCCTTTGAACAAGGGGCTTTTTTTGAACCGATTACGGTTGCGCTCCACGGCATCCGCCGACTAGATTTTCAATCAGGAAAATCTGTAGCACTACTCGGCATTGGGAATATAGGATTTTTTACACTACAGTGGCTGAAAATATTAGGTGCAGGACATGTGACGGTATTCGATATTAGTGAAGAACGACTTGAACTTGCTAAAAGATTTGGTGCAGACGAATGCATCAATTCTTCAGATCCAACTTTCCTTGAGCAATTAGATGGTCGCCGTTTCGACTATGTATTGGAAACTGCAGGGAACACGGCAACGATTAAACTTACATTTGAATTAGTTAAAAAGAAAGGATCTGTCTGTCTGATTGGAACGCCGACAAAAGAGCTGACATTCTCCGTTCATGAATGGGAACATCTTAACCGTAAAGAATTTTTCTTGACAGGTTCTTGGATGTCATACAGCAAGGATTTTCCTGGTGAAGAGTGGATAGAAACAGCGAAATATATTCGCTCTGGTGACATTAAAATTGATGAGTCACTGCTTTTTAAGAAAATTCCATTAAGTGAAATTGTATCTGCATTTGAGATGTTTAAAACACCTGGAACGGTAAAAGGAAAAATACTAATCGATAGTGAAAAGTGAGGAGATATAACATGATTGTCACACTTACGCTGAATGTAGCGCTCGATCAGTATTATCATGTTCCTGCCTTTACCAAAGGTGACGTGCACCGTGCAGCGAAGAACATTTCGTCAGCTGGTGGTAAAGGACTCAATGTGGCAAGGGTAATACGTCAACTCGGCTTTCCAGTGCTGGCTGTCGGTCTCACTGGTGGTCATACAGGGCAGAGGGTCGTTGAACTATTAGATCGAGATCAGATACCACATCGCTTTACGGATACGGGTGTGGAAACGAGAGAATGTATTAACATTGTGGATGAAAATAGTATATCGACTGAAGTGTTAGGAAAAGGTGAAGAAATCAGTCCCGAAGTTATTAGTCGTTTCATCCAGGATTTCGAAGAAGTTCTTGGAGAAGCATCACTTGTCACAATGTCTGGAAGTGTTATGAAAGGGATGCCAGTTGATATTTATGCGCAGCTAATTGGTATGTGTAGCAAGAGGAATATCCCTGTTGTACTTGACACTAGTGGAGAATATCTGGCGAAGGGCTTGGAGGCTGCTCCATTCGTTATCAAACCTAATATTCATGAATTGGAGCAATTATTTGGTACAAAATTGGAAACAGAAGAACAGGTAATCACTTTTGGAAACAAGTTATTAGATAATGGCATCAAAAATGTGATTGTATCCCTTGGAGAGAAAGGGGCACTCTTCATCAGTAAAAAAGGCGTCCTTCGCGCTACTCCACCAAAGCTAGACATAATAAATACAGTTGGATCTGGTGATTCAATGGTGGCGGCTATAGCTTGTTCTATGATAGATAGTCATGAAGACGAGCTGAAGCTTCAGTTAGCAATTGCAGTATCGGCTGCGAATACGCTCTCAGAAAAAACAGGTGATATTTCAACTGAATTGGTTGAACAGATTCTTCCGCAAGTAGCAGTAAAAAATATGGAGAGGGGATGAGGATATGGAAATGCTTGAGAAATTATTTTCATTAAAAAATAAAACTGTTTTAATTACAGGAGGAGCGCGTGGAATCGGTAAAACAGTCGGAGAACATCTGGCGGCAGTAGGTGCAAATGTCGTTATTTTCGATGTTAACGGGGAGTCTGCTGCACAAACAGCAGAAGAGATTGCGCAAAACTATGGCTGTAAGACTTTCTCATTGCAAGTAGATGTAACGGATTATGATGCAGTGAAAAAGGCCTTGGAAGACTCGGTTAAACAAATGGGGTCAATTGAACTTCTTTTCAACAATGCAGGTATCGTCATACAAAAACCTGTAATTGAAGCAAGCCCAGAAGAATGGCTAAAGGTCATTGATGTCAATTTAAATGGTGTTTTTTATGTTGCTCAATTATTCGGAAAATATCTTATAGAGAACGGTATTAAAGGTTCGATTGTCAATACTGCTTCTATGTCAGGCATCATTGTCAACTACCCACAGTTACAAGCATCATATAATACGTCAAAAGCAGGGGTCACTCAACTGACAAAGTCATTAGCTTATGAGTGGGCTGAACAAGGAATTCGCGTCAACTGTATTAGTCCCGGATATATCTTTACGGAACTTACTTCTTTTGTAAGGGAAGACTGGAGAAAACAATGGGCAGATTTAACTCCGATGAAACGACTTGGTAAACCAGAGGAGCTTGCTGGTGCAGTAATTTATTTGTTATCTGACTCTGCATCTTTTGTGACAGGAAGCGAGTTCGTTATAGATGGAGGATTTACCATCATTTAATTGAATATATAAGCTTTTTGAAAGATTAATATAAATAAATAATACTGAATAATTAAATATATTCTTGAAAACGCTATCAATAAGTTGTATAGTATAAGCATATTACAACATTGTATTGTAATGACATTACTATGCAGTTATGTAATTAACAAATAATTTATAGGGGGAAACAGCATTGAAAGCAAATAAATTATTTCTTTTTACAACTCTACTTCTGATGATGTTAGTAGTTGCAGCATGTAGTTCTGATTCAAATGAAGCAAATGGAAAATCTGGTGGAGGAGATGAACAGATTAAAGTCGGTTTTGCCATTAAAACACAGGATTCACCTTATTTTGTTTCACTTGTAGATGCAGTAGAAGAGTATGCGGAAGCTGAAGGATGGAAAATAACAGTTTTAGATGCAAATGGGGACACAACAAAAGAAGCAGAGAATATGGAAACATTTATTGCTCAAGGAATGGACATGATTTTCCTGGATGCAGTTGAACCAGATGCAGTAGTTCCAGCCATCAATAAAGCTGCTGAAGCAGGCATTGGTGTTATTAACCTAGACAGCGGTGTTAATGAAGATGCTGATGATATTACAACTGTTTATTCTGATAATAAGCAAAATGGTCGTTTGGTTGGTCTTGCTTATGCAGAAAAAATGGGTGACGAAGAAATCGTATCAATTACACTTAGTGGTGCAAAAGGAAACGTTGCAGGAACAGAGCGTCGTACAGGATTATTCGCAGGCATTTTAGAAGGTAAATTAGGTGTTTCTGAAGATGAAGCTTGGAAACTAGCAGATGAATTAGATTCTCAACTTGCATCATCAGGTAAAGCTTCTAATGCAGAAGCTAAATTCTCTGTAGTTGGACAAGGTTGGGGTGCATGGACTCGTGAAGATGGTCTTGTAGCGGCAGAAGATTTAATCACTGCAAATCCAAACCTGACAACTGTACTTGGAGAAAATGATCAAATGTTATTAGGTGCAATGACTGCCCTAAAAAATGCAGGAATTGACAACGTAGATATTGTAGCAGCGGCTGATGGAGCACTTGAAGCATATGATCTTATCAAAGAAGGTCAATACTTTGCAACAGGAGAAAATAGTCCATATAAAGTTGCAAAACTTGGAGTTGAAATCGCAAAAGAAATTATTGTTGATGGAAAAGATCCTGAAAGCTACGAAGAAGTAACATTAACTGAACCAGCAGCAGTTACAAAAGATAATGTAGATGATTATTACGATTTCGGATTCTAATTAGTTATAAGGTAACACAGCTTATCTAAGAATCCTCCTCTTTTTTTGGGAGGATTCTTATACATAAAAGAAATATTTTCATATTAATTTGAGCGACGATTTGAAAGGGGGACTCATTGTGGCTTCAAACTATATTGTTGAAATGAACCATATTTCAAAGCACTTTGGAGGCGTTAAGGCGCTAGAAGATGTGCATATGAAAGTCAAAAAAGGCGAAATTCACGCACTTATTGGTGAAAATGGCGCCGGAAAATCGACATTAATGAAAATCCTTGCAGGAGCTTATGAAAAGGACGGTGGGAATATCATTATCGATGGAAAAGAGGCTACGGTTTCAAGTCCAAAGGCAATGATTGATCTCGGCGTTTCTGTCATTTACCAAGAATTCATGTTAGCACCAGATTTATCAGTAGCTGAAAATATATATATTGATAAGTTAAGCAGTGGCGGATTATTTATCAACTGGAAAAAACTTCGAAAGAATGCGAAACAGGAACTCGAAAAAATTGGTTTTGGCCACATCGATCCAAATCAAAAAGTGGGGGAACTGAGTGTTGCTTATCAGCAAATCGTTGAAATCTGTAAATGTCTTGCAAAAAATTCGAAAGTTCTAGTTTTCGACGAACCAACAGCAGTACTTACTCATTCCGAAACTCAAAAGTTATTAGAACTAATTGTCAGACTGAAAGATTCTGGTGTAACAATTGTATACATATCACATCGTTTGGAAGAACTTTTCGCTATAAGCGACCGAATTACTGTATTAAAAGACGGTAAGTATGTAGGCACTGTTGATACGAATTCTATAACAAAAGATCAACTTGTCACCATGATGGTAGGTCGTGAAATCTCAACGCTTTTCCCTGAACGTCATGCAGAAATTAGAGAAGAAGTCCTCAGAGTCGAGAAACTTAATGTAGGTAATCATGTGAAAAATGCCTCGTTCTCAGTTCGTGCCGGTGAAGTAGTAGGGTTCAGTGGGCTTGTAGGTTCCGGAAGAACAGAAATTATGAGAGCTATTTTTGGTGCTGACAGGAAAGAGTCGGGTTTGACCTATTATCTTGGCAAAGAAATAGATATCAAAAATCCGAAACAAGCTATTAAACTAGGTATTGGATTATTACCCGAAGATCGAAAAAAACAAGGTTTACTGTTAAGTCAGTCTATCCGGATAAACACCACAATGGTTTCAAAACAAACAAACGGTTGGATTTCACATCGTCAGGAAAAAGATGATGTCCTGCAATTATTGGCTCGTATTTCAACAAAATATGGTTCTACTGAAGATCCAGCCGATAGTCTAAGCGGAGGTAACCAGCAAAAGGTGGCACTTGCCAAATGGCTTGCAATCGATACAAAGCTTATTATCCTTGATGAGCCAACACGAGGCGTGGATGTCGGAGCTAAAACTGAAATTTATAAAATCATCAATGATCTCGCGGATAAGGGTGTAGCTATAATTATTGTTTCTTCAGAGATGTCCGAAATTATCGGAATGTGTGACCGTGCACTTGTCATGCGTGAAGGTGAAATCAAGGGAGAAGTCAAAAAGGAAGAGCTCACAGAAAATAACTTAATTAAACTAGCAATGGGGGTTTAAAACTCATGTCATCTTCTGCAAAGAAATTCAATTGGAAAGAGTTTATTATTAACAACAATACATTTTTGATTCTTCTACTGCTGATTATTATCAGTGCTATGTTATCAGACACTTTCTTAACACCGATGAATTTGCGCAACATTCTTCTTCAACAGGCTGGTCCAATTTTAGTAGCAATTGGACTTCTGTATGTCATTTTGGCTGGTGGCATAGACTTGTCCGTCGGTTCCTTGATGGCACTTGGAGCAACTGTTTCTGCACTATTAATAACTGATATCGGATTACACTTTTCAGTTTCAATTGGTATTGCCGTTTTAGTTGGCCTGCTATTTGGGATATTTTCAGGGTTCTTAGTTGCTTATACAGGCATTCAAGGATTCGTCGCTACATTGGCAACAATGACGATTGCCCGAGGTGTCGCATTTGTTATTACTGAGGGGCGACCGGTTCGTGTTGAATCGAACACAATTGATTTACTAGTTAGCAAAGATTTAATGTACCCAATTATTTTCATTACAGTTCTTCTTATTATTATTTTCACAATCGTCCAGCGTTATACAGGATTTGGTCGTAAGATTGTTGCAATCGGAAGTAACGAGACTGCTGTAAAACTAGCTGGTGTCCGTACAAAGCTATACGTAATGTCTACTTACGCGATTTCGGGTGCACTTGCTGCACTTGCTGGTGTATTCATAGCTGCTCGTTCTTCAACAGGAAGTGCGACTGTAGGTATGGGTCAGGAACTGGATGCTATTGCAGCAGTAGTAATCGGTGGTGCTAGTCTTATGGGGGGACGCGGTTTTGTTCTTAATACCGTTGCAGGTGCACTGATTCTTGGATTAATAGGGAATATCATGAATCTAATGGCTGTTCCTTCTTATCCACAAGACATTATTAAAGGGGCTATTATTATTGCGGCAGTGCTACTTCAGATTGCTACGAGTAAAAAAGAACGAACAGTTTAAACATCTCTATTAAAAAGGAGAGACTTCAATGAAGACATTTGTAGTACACAGCTCGAACCAATTTTCTATTGAAGAAGTCCCAGTTCCAGAAATTACATCGAAACAGGCACTTGTAAAAACACTTGCCTGTGGAATTTGTGGTACTGATGCAACGATTATCGAACAGTCTTTTAAAGGATTTCATATATCTGATTACCCAATGATGCTTGGTCATGAGGCAGTCGGGGAAGTAGTAAAAATCGGTTCTGAAGTTACAAGTTTTCAAATAGGCGATATAGTTATGCTTCCATTTACTCCAGCAATTGCTGGCAACAATCCATTTAGCTCAGGCTGGGGAGCATTTAGTGAATATGGAGTTGTAGATGATGTTCAAAGCTATAAATCTATCGAAGAGATTCCTGAAACAGCATATGCCCAAAAGAAATTACCTTCATGGATTTCAGTAAAAGAGGCACCTGTTTTAGTTACATTGCGGGAAGTGTATAGTGCGATTCAGCACTTTGGGATTCAGAAAGGACAATCGATAGTAGTCTATGGCAGTGGGACGGTAGCCATTACGTTTGTTAAACTAATGCGGTTGCTCGGAATAGAGAATATCACTGCAGTTGTCAGAAGTGAGGAAAAAGGAAAGCTACTTAGTAAGTTCGGCGCTGAAGTCGTAATCGATAGTTCTGTAGGTTCGGTGAAGACACAATTGCTAAAGAGGAATTCCCAGGGAGTAGACTTTGTTTTGGATGCTGTTGGGTCTGAAGCAATAATCAACGAAGGACTGTCACTACTAAAAGACCGTGGTGAAGTGCTCTGCTACGGGGTACCTAAATCGACTGCTTTGAAACTTAATCTAGAAGATGCTCCTTATAATTGGAATATTAATTTTCAGCAGATGCCTAGGAAAGAAGAAGAAGGTGCTTGTCACGAACAAATCATCCAGTGGGTAGAGGAAGGAAAGATTGTACTCTCGGATTTTATTTTTGCTACTTATCCCTTTGAACGGATTACGGAAGCGTTCGAAGATTACCTTACAGGCAAGACAAATAAGAAAATCATTATCACTTATTGAGAAATGAGGGACTACAGTTGAAAATGAAACAAGCCTTAATGACAGAACCGGCAAAAATTATTTTCCAGGAAGTAGACGTGCCAGAAATCGGTCCAAAACAAGTAAAACTGAAAATGCAAAGAATTGGTGTATGTGGATCTGACATTCATGTATTTCATGGTAAACACCCCTACACAACTTTCCCGGTAGTGCAAGGACATGAAGTTTCTGGTGAAGTCGTGGAATTGGGTTCAGAAGTTACAGAAGTAAAAAAAGGCGAGAAAGTTACTGTTCAACCTCAAGTAGTTTGTGGTGCGTGCTTCCCATGTCAAAATGGGATGTATCATGTTTGTGAGGAACTAAAGGTTATGGGCTTCCAAACAACTGGAATGGCCTCCGACTATTTCGTTGTAGATGAAGATAAGCTAACTATTCTCCCAGACTCAATTGGCTGGGATGAAGGTGCTATGATTGAGCCACTTGCAGTAGCTGTACATGCGGTTAAACGTGTTCCTTCTGTTGAAGAGAAAAATGTGCTCGTCATTGGCGGAGGACCAATCGGAAACTTAGTTGCTCAGACTGCAAAAGCACTGGGAGCTAAAAAAGTGGTTATAGCAGAGTTGAGTACGACTAGACTTCAGATGGCTGAAAGATGTGGTATTGAAACGATTAATAGCAATGAGGAGCAGTTAGACGAGGGTATCCTGCGTCAATTCGGAGAGGCAAAATCAGATGTCATATTTGAATGCGTTGGTTCGAGCTTTACAGTTGCACAAGCAATTGAAGTAGCACGCAAAGGAAGTACAGTTGTCGTGGTAGGTGTTGTATCTGATCTTACTAAAGTGAATATGGGGTATGTGCAAGATCATGAGCTTACTATACTCGGAAGTGCTATGTACCAATCTATTGATTTCGACCAAGCGGTTGAACTGATCCTTCAAGGCAAGGTCAAACTGACTGAACTAATTACAGATAGATTCCCATTTGAAGATTATTTAAAAGCTTACGAAATTATCGAAGTCAACAAAGACAAAGTGATGAAGGTTATGATAGACATGAACTAAGAAGGAGTGCCACTAATGTACTAGGTGCTTTCCTTTCATTACATCCTTATCTAGAAGTATTTCTAGATGAGGATGCGACGAAGTATTTAATTGTAACTACTAATGTAGTGACATAGTAATGTTATACACACAAACAGAGAGTTGGAGGGAAAATTGATGGCAAAAATACTTGTCACTCCAAAATCATTCCAAAAGTATAAGCAGAAGCCTTTTGAAATGTTGCAGGCAGCAGGCTATGAAATAATTGAAAATACGACAGGAAAAACCTTTTCAGAGGATCAGTTACTTGAACTTGCTACTGACGACATTATTGGAATAATTGTCGGTGTTGATCCACTTTCTACTCAAGTTCTTGAAGCGTTCAAAGGGTTGAAGGCTATTTCGAAATATGGGGTAGGGATGGATAATATCCATTTAGGAAAAGCAAAAGAAATGGGTATTTCAGTAAGAAATGCAATCGGCACGAATAACATCTCAGTTGCTGAACTTGCTATCGGTCTAATGTTCGAATCTAGCCGTAGACTTTCTTCTACGATTAATGAAGTAAAGAAGTTCAGCTGGGAGCGCACGATTGGTACGGAACTGACAAACAAGAATTTATCGATCTTCGGTGGAGGTCAGATTGGTAAAGAAGTGGCTAAGCGGGCACGTGGTCTAGAAATGAACGTTACAATTTATGATCCATATTTTAATGATCAAGAGTTTCTAGATACATACGGAGTCACAAGAACAGTGGAACTTTTAGATGCTGTAAGACAGGCCGATATCCTCACTCTTCATCTGCCGGTTACTGAAGATACCACACATCTCATTAACGAAAATATATTGAAGCAGATGAAACCAAGCGCAATTTTAATCAATACAGCACGTGGAGAACTTGTTGACGAAAAAGCCCTTTTTGAGGCACTAAATAATGGTTCGATTGCAGTTGCAGCACAGGATGTCTATTCACAAGAGCCACCTTCTAAAGGAGATTCACTCGTGCAACTACCTAATTTTATACTTACACCACATATTGGTGCATATACAAATGAAGCTATAGAACGGATGGCTGTCGTTTCAACACGTAACCTCCTCGAAATGCTGAATGCATAGGAGTGATCCAAATGAGAGAACGTATAGTCACTACTGTAAGTGGTGATATCAGTCAAGAAGAAATGGGTATCACACATGCTCATGAACATTTATTTATCAAGGCTGGACAGCCTGCGAAGCAAGATCCGGCACTTCGTATTGATGATTTTGAACAGACAATGCAGGAACTGAAGGAAATCCAACTTCTCGGTGTACAGACTATAATAGATGCCCAGCCTGTGGGATCAGGACGTCATGCTCGGTGGCTTGCTAAAGTAGCTGAACAAACTGGCCTAAATATTCTTGCTTCTACTGGGTTTCATAAACTATCCTTTTACCCTGAAGATCACTGGATTCACACAAAAGACTCAGAGCAACTCGCTGAACTTTTTATAAAAGAATTGACAGTGGGCATGTTCGCAGATGGAGAGGACAGTTGGCCGTCGGAGCAACTTCCTGCGCGTGCGGGATTGATCAAGACAGCCGCTGATATGCAGGGTACAGCAGGAAGATATTTTGAATTGTTCCGCTCTGCTGCAAAAGCTGCAGTCGCTACTGGTTCACCTATAATGAGTCATACCGAACTTGGTTATCACGCACTTGAACAAATTTCATTATACGAAAGTCTAGGGGTTCCCGCCTACAGGTTAATCATATGTCATCTCGATAGGAAAATGGAAAATGCGGACTATATGCTTCATGTAGCTTCTACTGGTGTGTTTTTGGAACTCGATACAATTGGCCGCTTCCATTATCATTCTGATGAAGAAGAGGTAGAACTAATCCTTCGTCTTCTTGATGCTGGTCATGAGGATCAAATTCTGCTTAGCCTTGATACAACAAGAAAGCGTATGAAATTTTACGATGGTGGAAGTTTTGGCATGGATCATCTATTAGCTCATTTCATACCCATGCTGAAACAAGCAGGTGTGACAGAAAAAATCATACAAAAAATGCTAGTGTGCAACCCCGCCAAAGCTTTTGCAAAACGATAAGAAAGGGTGATAATTGCATGGTACAACTACCTGAACAGGCAACAGTCCCAACAATGTATTTTATAGGTGTAACAACGACAAAATCGTCTATCATGACGTTATTTCCGAAATGGGCAAAGATACTTGGATTTCCTAATGCTGTTCTCAAAGGAATTGATTTGGAGATTCATGCAGATCCTTCTGATTACCGGAAAGTTGTAGAATTTATTAAAAACGATGAACATTCTCTTGGTGCTCTTGTAACTACACATAAAATTGATTTGTATGAGGCAGCCAAAGACTTATTTGATGAAATGGACCCCTATGCAAAAATGTTTGGAGAACTGTCTTGTATCTCTAAAAAGGACGGCAAACTTCGTGGACATGCTAAGGATCCAATCAGTAGCGGAATGGCACTTGAACGGTTTATACCAAAAAACTATTGGAGCAATAACGAAGGTGAGACACTACTTCTCGGTGCTGGTGGAAGCGCGATTGCGATTTCTTCTTATTTAATGAACCGTGAAAAAGGTGAAGAAATACCGAAACGGCTGGTCATTACTGACATGAACGAAAAACGGCTAGAAGAGATTATGCATATTTTAACTGAAGTTAATCAGGATGCGAATGTAGAATATCATCTCATTTCAAGTGTTGAAGAAAATGATGGGCTACTTCAATCCTTAGCAGACAACTCACTCATCATTAATGCGACTGGACTTGGGAAAGACAGACCTGGATCACCACTGTCCGATTCTGCACAGTTTCCTTCTAGCAGCTTTGTCTGGGAGCTTAACTATCGTGGAGATCGAGATTTTATGCATCAAGCAATTGCTCAAGAGGAAAGAAGCCAGCTTCAAGTGGAAGATGGCTGGATTTACTTCTTGCACGGTTGGACTCAGGTCATCGCAGAAGTGTTCCATCTTCCGATTGAAGGAGAAACATTCCAGCAGATTGAAGAAATTTCAAATCAATCATAATAATTATTAGTAGAAAGAGGGACATTTAAATGATAGAACCAGTAAAAGCATTAAATATCGATTTTAACTTAGCCACAGGACTGTCAACTACAAGAGAATCAACGAAGAGACAATTATCCCGCATGAAAGGGATGTACTACGATGAACAGGCTTTTGACGAAAAAGTTGCTAAAGAAAATGATCCGCTTATCTATGAATTCTATGAGCTTGAAGTACCTCAAACAGAAGGTGACATCTTGTTTGGTACAAGCATTGTGTATCCAGGTAAAGTGGGTAATGAATATTACATGACGAAAGGTCATTTCCATACGATTTTAGAAACAGGTGAAGTATATTACTGTCTAAGCGGCAATGGTTATATGCTAATGGAAAATCCAGAAGGCGACTGGCAAATTGAAAAATTTGCACCAGGTCAAGCGGTATATGTACCGCCTCGTTACGCTCATAGAAGCATCAACACAGGAGATCAACCTCTAGTCACTTTCTTTTCTTTCCGTGCAGATGCAGGTCATGACTATGGAACAATTGAAACAAAAGGATATCGTAAACTAGTTGTAGAAAAAGATGGTAATACGGAAGTCATAGATAACCCAAAATGGGCTTAAGGAGCTGAAAAGGATATGTTGATGAAGCATCAAGTAATCTCCAAAATAACAGACTCTGGACTTGTTGCGGTTGTACGGGCTGATAATACAGAACAGGCTAAAAGAATTACGGAAGCTGCTTTGAAGGGTGGTGTTTCTGCAATAGAAATTACTTATACAATTCCTGGAGCTACAGAAGTCATCCGAGAATTAGCAGAAGAGTTCAAAGAGGACATCCTCATCGGTGCCGGTACAGTACTAGACGCTGAAACTGCTCGCATAGCCATTTTGGCAGGATCTCAATATGTGGTAAGCCCTTATTTCAGTGAAGCTACAGCGACTCTTTGCAATCGATATCAAATACCATATATGCCCGGTGTTATGACAATTGAAGGCGTTGTGAAAGCGTTGGAAAGCGGCGCAGATATTTTGAAAGTTTTTCCTGGGGAACTAATGGGACCTAAAGTAATCAAAGCGATAAAAGGACCGATTCCTCAAGCTAATCTTATGCCTACAGGCGGTGTCAGTGTGGACAATGTTAGTGAGTGGATTAGTGCTGGAGCAGTGGCAGTCGGTGCTGGTGGAAGTCTAATCGGTAAGCCGGAAGTAGACGGTTACGAACAAATTACAGAAACAGCTAAACGCTTTATAGAACAAATCCAACAGGCACGCCAAAAATAAAAACTGAAAAGACACGAATTCTTAATCAGAGGATTTCGTGTCTTTCTTTTCAAGTGGGAGGTAAATGCATTATGGACAGCATCATTTTTGATCTCGATGGAACACTCTGGGATTCTAGAAGAACAGTATCCAAATCCTGGTCCAAAGTTGTTCAAGAAGTAAAGTATGGTCGGGGTGAAGTTACTGAGGATGACCTGAAAAAAACTATGGGACTACAAGTCAAAGACATCGCTGCCCGCTTATTTGACTATTTGGATGAAGCTAAACAAATGGAACTCATTCTTAAATGCTGTGAAAGAGAGCAGGTAGACTTGAGACGTGAAGGTGGAGTTTTGTATCCGGATTTAGAGGAAGTACTTCAAAAATTATCTTCTCGCTACCGCTTATTCATCGTCAGCAATTGCCAGGAAGGGTATATTGAATCATTTTATGCGTATCATGGACTTGAAAAATACTTTCTCGATTTTGAAAACCCAGGCAGAACCGGTCTAACTAAAGGAGAAAATATTAAACTACTGATGGAACGCAATAATGTCTCATCCGCAGTGTACGTGGGTGATACACAAGGTGACTGTGATGCAGCCAAATTTGCCGGTGTTCCATTTGTATTTGCTAATTACGGCTTTGGCAATCCAGACAGCTATGAATACTTAATCCAAAAGCCTTTTGATTTAATAGATCTGTTCCTTTAAAATGTTTCAAAGAATTCTTAGCAACTATTGAACTGCCGTAGCCAGAATGAAATAGTTCAAGCTGTTAGAGGTGATTCAATCACTTCTAGCGGCTTTTTTTGCTTTAGAAAGTTATCTAAAAATCTTTAGAAATTATCCGCCATATAACTTTGATTAACCACCACATAACCAGTTCCGAATACCACATAATAGTTTGCAACTACCACATAAACCACTCCATAAACTCTAAACTACCACATAACTTCGATTAACCACCACATAAGCGGTTCCAACTACCACATAAATTACTCCAACCACCACATAAACTCCTAACTACCACATAACTTCTATTAACCACCACATAACCAGTTCCAACTACCACATAAATTACTCTAACCACCACATAAACTCCCAACTATCACATAACTTCGATTAACCACCACATAACTTCGATTAACCACCACATAACTTCGATTAACCACCACATAACCAGTTCCAACCACCACTTAAATTACTCTAACCATCACATAAACTCCCAACTACCACATAACTTGGATTAACCACCACATAACCGGTTCCAACTACCACTTAAATTACTCTAACCACCACGTAAACTCCAACCAAAACATAATAACTTGGGAATATCCTATACTGAAATCTATTTAAAATAATCAAAAACTGAAGTAGTGTTACTAGTTATTAACACACTCAATTTAAAATTTAAACAACTAAATTAATCTTTTTGAGTGGTTCAAATAGAGGTATTTATACTATTCATCATTTTTTGTAATTATTGGATATTATATGATTTGAACAAGTTTTATTATGATAGGTTGGAAATGTCATACAATAAAAGAAATTATTTTTTAGGTTAAATATTCTAAAAAATGTATTGATTTTGAAAAGGCTTTCTTTTATACTTTACCTAAACCGATTTACTAAACCGGTTTAGTGAATTTGGTAAGAAGGGGCATGGAAATGAATAAAGTAACAATGGTTGATGTTGCACAGAAGGCAGGGGTTTCTAAAAGTACTGTTTCTCAATATATTAATAATCGATTCGAATATATGGCGGAGACAACACAGATTAGAATTCGCGAGGCAATTGCAGAACTTGGTTATATTCCAAACTTTGTTGCTAAGAGTCTTAAACAAAAGAAATCTTCTACGATTGGTGTTATTGTAGCAAATATTCTTCACACTTTTTCAACAGAGATTATTCGCGCTATTGAGGATGAATGTGAAACGAATAACTTTCACCTTTTTGTCTGTAATGCTGATGACGATCCGAAAAAGGAAAGAGATTATATCGAGATGCTAGTAGCTAAACAAGTAGATGGCTTAATAATATTTCCGACAAATGGAAATATGGATTTATATATAAAACTTAAACAAGCAAATTTCCCGATTGTATTCGTTGATAGGAAAATACAGGAACCAATGTATCCAACGCTATTACTAGATAACAAAGAAGCTTCTTCAATGGCTGTGGAAATTATCTTAAAAGCATCAAGAAATGAAATGTCAATTATCACTACCTCGATTATCCAAAATGTTACACCACGGGTAGAGCGGTTGCAGGGTTTCAGAGAAGCTCTAATTGAACGAGGTATAAAACCGAATGAAAACTGGCTAATTGCAGAAGATCGTTCAAAGATTCGTGAAAGACTGGATAATATTTGGGCATCTGAAGAGCGACCAAAAGCATTTTTTGCTTCAAATGATTTATCACTCATTGAACTGCTGAGATTCATAAAAGAAACTGATATTAAAGTTCCAGAAGATGTAAGCATTGTCTCTATAGATGATTCTCCATTTTTAGAGATATCTTCACCACCAATTACTGTTATCAAGCAACCTACATTTGAGATGGGTAAAGATGCAGCAAAACAGCTACTTAAATTATTAAAAGAAAACGTATTAGAAGAATCGTATGAAATTATCAGGTATGTACCGACTCTCATCGAGCGTCAATCCATATAGTTACAAGGAGAATGTCACATGTCATCTGAATTACAAGTTTTAACTATCGGAGATGCAATGATTACAATGAATCCGATTACAACAGGTCCGCTAAGATATGTTACTCAATTTGAAAGAAAAGTGGGAGGAGCTGAACTTAATTTCGCGGTTGGCTGCGCTCGCTTAGGCTTAAAGTCTAAGTGGATAAGTCGCTTAGGAAATGATGAATTTGGTCGGGTTATTTATAATTTTGCCCGCGGAGAAGGTGTAGATGTTTCGGAGGTTCAATTTGTTAATGGATGTCCTACTTCAGTGAACTTCAAAGAGATACAGGAATCTGGAGCTGGGAAAACATTTTATTATAGATATGATTCTCCTATTCTAACGCTTAGTAAAGACGACATCCATGAAGAGTTACTAGAAGGTGTAAATTTAATTCATTTATCTGGAGTATATTTAGCAATTGATGAAAAGAATCTTGAAATTGCAGAACATTTATTGAAATTAGCAAAAAAACGTAATATTCCAGTTGCATTTGATCCAAATATTCGATTAAAACTTTGGACGATTGAGAAAGCGGTTACAACATTTGAAAAAGTTTTCCCATACGTTGACATCCTTTTAACAGGTTTAGAGGAAATACGAATGATTCTCGGTACAGACTCTGAGGAAGAACTAGTAAACTTCGCAAATCATCATAATATCCAACACCTAGTTATTAAAGATGGTGGCAATGGTTCACGGCTATATCGGGATGGTATATGGTTAACTGCCCCTGCCTTTAATGTGAACCCAGTAGATACGGTCGGTGCGGGTGACGGATTTGATGTCGGATATGTATATAGTTACTTATTAGGATGTACACCTTCAGACTCACTTAAGTTTGCAAATGGAGTAGGTGCTTTGGTGACAACAGTTTTAGGAGATAATGAGGGGTTACCATATTTAGAGGATGTAAAGTTATTTATTGATGGGAAAGAAAGTATCAGTAGATAAATAACATTAAATTGTTAATACAAAAAATTATTCAAAGGGGATTAAACAAATGAAAAAGTTAAACAAATGGACATTATTTACACTACTTACGATTTTAGCTTTATTGGTTTCTGCCTGTTCTGAAAAAGATTCTTCTAAAGATGGAGAAGTAAAAGGTGATGAGAAAGTAGTAATAAACGTTGCATATGGTAATCAACCGGGGGAACCAATTGATCAACTTGCAAAAAAATGGAAAGAGCTAGCTGAAGAAAAAAGCGAAGGTAAATTAGAATTAGTTTTATATCCTAGTTCACAATTAGGTTCAGAAAAGGATGTAGTTGAACAAGCAATCATGGGAAATAATGTAGTTATTTTTACAGGTTATGACTTTTTGATGGACTATGTTCCAGATGTAGGGATTTTAACTGCACCATATTTAACGGAAGATTTTGATGACCTTTTATATTTAACAACAACAGATTGGTTTAAAGAACAAACTGAGAAACTAAACACAGAAGGTATTGATATCGTCACTACAAATACTATCTATGGTAAACGTCAACTAATGACAACTGAGCCTGTATTGACTCCAAATGATTTAAAAGGTATGAAAATTAGAGTTCCTAATAATCAGATGTACATCAAATCATTCGAGGCTCTAGGTGCAGTACCGACACCAATGCCATTGGCAGACCTATATACTGCTTTACAACAAGGTCTAATCGATGGTGCTGAGAATCCATTACCAGTTTTGAAAGGTTCGAAGATGAACGAAATAGCAAAACACTTATCTCTTACAGAGCATACAAAAATCATGAGTCCTTGGATTGCTGGAACAGCCTTTATGGAATCACTTCCTGAAGATTTAGTGAAGATCTTAAAAGAATCAGGAGACGAAGCAGGAGAGTATGCTAAAGCAATTACTGACCAAGAGTCTGAAACTGTATTAGCAGAATTTGAAGCAGAAGGTATAGAGATTCATGAAGTAGATTTAAAACCTTTCAAGGAAGCAGCTAAAAGTGTATATACTTCATTCCCAGATTGGACTCCAAATTTATATGAAACTATCCAACAATTAATAGAAGAAAAGAAATAAGAAGCTGGAGCCCTGTAACAAGGGCTTTTATTTGGAGGTGCATTATATGATTAAGAAATGGATTAATCAAATCGATGATATTCTTGCCACAATTGCATTAACGGGTGTTTTAACTATCACTATTGTAAACGTTTTTTATCGATTTATATTAGAAAGTCCTTTTGCTTGGGCAGAAGAACTTACATTAGGATTATTTGTCTGGGTTGTTTTCATTGGTATAAGTTCATCTATGAAGCGTGGAGGACATGTAGGTATTGATTATTTTGTAGAAAAACTACCAAAAGGTCTAAAATTAGGTGCAATTATTATTCGAGCTGCAGCCATTTATTTTGTGCTGATATACGGTTTTATCTATCTTGGATATGATTTAATGGCTCAAGCTTCAGCTAAAATCACACCAGTTCTAGGCATAAGCTATCAATGGATCGATTTGGCTGTTCCCCTTGGAGGACTTTTAACTGCTTATCAATTCTCGAGGGTTTTATTAAAAACTTTCCGACAAACATCTACTCAGAAGGAGAGTGTATAGTACATGGAAATGATGATAGTTCTTGCAGTCTTATTAATATTATTTTTTCTAAATGTACCAATTGCCTTTGCTCTCGTTATTAGTACAGCAACTTATTTTATCTTCCAAAATAATTTTTCAACTACAATTATTATTCAGCGGATGATTGGTGGGATAGAATCTATACCACTTTTGGCAATCATTTTCTTTATCACTGCTGGAATTCTTATGAACTATACAGGCATTACTATGCGTATGTTGCGGTTTGCAGAAATTATTACACGTCCACTACCTGGTGGACTGGCTCAAGTAAATGTTGTACTAAGTACCATGATGGGTGGATTATCTGGATCTAATATTGCTGATGCAGCGATGCAAGCAAAAGTTCTTGTACCAGAAATGGTGCAAAAAGGATATAGTAAAGGCTTTTCTACTGCACTAACAGCTGCTACATCTTTAATAACACCAATCATTCCTCCAGGCATTGCATTAATCATGTATGGATATATTGGAAACGTTTCAATTGGAAAGCTATTTTTAGCTGGAGTAATCCCAGGATTAGCATTATGTATCATGATGATGGTTTATGTTCATATATACGCTAAAAAGAACAACTTAGAAACTGAGAATAAAAAGAAGATTACATTAAAAGAATTCCTTTTTGCATTAAAAGATGCAATCTTGGCACTTTTATTGCCTTTAATAATTATTGGAGGAATACGTTTAGGAATTTTTAGTGCTACAGAAGCAGGAGCTATAGCGGTATTATATGCACTTGTTCTTGGTCTTGTAGTTTATAGAGAAATGAATTTCAAACAATTAGTCAGTGCATTAGTTGAAACAGTACATACTTCAGCATCTATTTTAATCATTATTGCTGCAGGGTCAGCATTCGCTTGGGTACTTACTTTAGAGCAAGTTCCTCAGAAAATGACAGAGTTTATGACAGGATTTATATCATCACCATTAATGTTCTTTATTGTTGTACTTATCTTCTTATTAGTTGTAGGTATGTTCATTGAAGGGAATGTGGCGTTGGTTATTTTAACTCCATTATTTATGCCAATGTTAATGACTTATGGAATAGACCCAGTCCATTTTGGTATTTTCTTTATTGTTTGTTTGAGTATTGGGACGTTAACACCTCCTCTAGGAACAATAATGTTCACAACTTGTGCGATTACTGGAACAAAAATTGAAGACTTTATCAAACATATAACGCCATTTTGGATTTTACTTGTTATTGCGGCAATACTATTTGCTTTTATACCGGCAATTTCGATGTTCTTACCAAATCTATTATTTTAATCGAGGAGAGTTGAAGAAATGATGGCAACTAAACAATCACTAATTCAAATTCATCCATCCGATAATGTTTGGATAGCTTTAGAAGATTTTAAAAAAGGTCAGTCTATTGAACAGGGTGGGCTAACAGTTCTATTAAGAGAGGATATTATGAGGGGTCACAAAATTGCTATTAAACCTATTTCATTTGGAGAAAATGTTGTGAAGTATGGTTTTCCGATTGGAAAAGCTATTCAAGAGATTGAAGTTGGTACGCTAATCCATTCACATAATTTAAAAACAAATTTAGATGGTGAACTAAGTTATACGTATCAACCACCAAAGAAAAGCATTAGTACAAATGAAGAAATTAATCTTCCTACATTTCAAGGATACAAACGAGAAAATGGAGATGTAGGAGTTCGAAATGAGATTTGGATTATTAACACAGTAGGATGCATCAATAAAGTTTCAGAGAATTTAGCTAAAATGGCAAATAAAATATTTGATGCAGATAATTTTGATGGGGTCCAGTCCTTTTCACATCCATATGGATGCTCTCAATTAGGTGATGACTTAGTTTACACGCAAAAAATACTTTCTAATTTGGTTCATCATCCTAATGCAGGCGGTGTAGTTGTTTTAGGGCTAGGCTGCGAAAATAATTATATTGATTTATTTAAAAATGAAATAGGCGCATATAACCCAGATCGTGTGAAATTTTTAAGTGTACAAGAAGTAGACGATGAAATGGAAGAAGGCATGGAGTTAATAACAAATCTCTTTCAATATGTAACCTCTTTTCATCGAGAGGAAGTACCTGTTTCAGCATTGAAAATTGGCTTGAAATGTGGAGGAAGTGATGGGTTGTCAGGTATCACTGCGAATCCTCTTGTAGGATCATTCTCTGACAAATTAATTGGTTATCATGGTGCGACTGTATTAACGGAAGTTCCAGAGATGTTTGGAGCAGAAACGATATTAATGGAAAGAGCAAAAGATGAAGAAATATTTGGCGATATTGTAAATCTAGTAAATGATTTTAAACAATATTTTATAAAATACAACCAACCAGTATATGAGAATCCATCTCCTGGAAATAAAGAAGGTGGAATTACAACACTCGAAGAAAAATCTCTGGGATGTGTTCAAAAAGGTGGTTTTGCACCTGTGAACGACGTAATTCCTTATGGTAGTAAGCTCAGAAAAAATGGATTGACCCTATTACAAGGTCCTGGGAATGATTTAGTTTCAACAACAGTTATGGCAGCTTCCGGATGCCAGATTGTACTATTTACAACAGGTAGAGGAACTCCATTTGGAGGACCTACTCCTACTGTGAAGATTTCTACTAATACACCATTATTTGAACGCAAAAAAAATTGGATGGACTTTAATGCTGGAACAATTGTTGAGGGGCAAAGTATGAGCCAAGTAACAAATGAGTTTTTCAATTATATTTTAGATGTGGCTTCTGGAACTAAACTTACTAATAATGAAGTTTTCGGATTTAAAGAAATAGCAATTTTTAAAGACGGAGTAACTATGTAAGGAGGAGGCAGTGTGAATTTACCTACCCAATTAAATTTAGAGCATTTGAAAGATAAAGACATATCTCACCAAAATAATATTTTTCCTGAACGTGTTTTACAAATAGGTGAAGGTAATTTTATGCGAGGCTTCATTGATTGGATGGTTTTTGAGATGAATAACAAAACTAATTTCCAAGGAAGCGTAGTTACAATTCAGCCAACGCCTAGAGGTAAAATCATACCAAAGTTAAATCGACAAGATGGCTTGTATACTCTTGTTCGACGTGGGATTGAATATGGAAAACCTGTAGAAAAAATTGAAATCATTAGTTCGATCACTAGGGGAATAAATCCATATTCGGACTGGGGTGAAGCTTTAACAGTAGCAACTTCAGAATATATTGAATTTCTCTTTTCCAATACAACCGAGGCAGGACTTGTTTATGAAAATGAAGCATATCAAGAATCTGTCTCACCTTTATCCTTTCCTGGAAAAGTAGTTGCATTACTTTTTCACCGATATCAATACTATAACGGTGCAAAGGACAAAGGATGGATTATTATTCCTTGTGAACTAGTTGAAAATAATGGGGATGTATTAAAAAGTATTTGTCAGCAAATTATCAAAGACTGGAAATTACCTATTTTATTCTCTAAATGGATTGATGAAAGCTGCACATTTTGTAATACATTAGTAGATCGTATTGTCCCAGGTTATCCAGATAAAGAAGCAGATAACTGGTTTGAAAGATTAGGTTATTCTGATGAGCTTTTGACAATGGCTGAGCCTTATCATTTATTTGTAATAGAAGGACCCAAACAATTGAGTGGTAAACTTCCTTTTGTAGAAGCAGGATTAAACGTAAAATTCGAGCCTATTGAGTTTTATCGTAACCTTAAAGTAAGGCTATTAAATGGTCCACATTCCATTATGTCTGTTATAGGACTACAGCTAGAAGTGGAAACAGTAAAAGAGGCCTTGGAACATCCCTTGCTGGGTAATTTTATACAGAATGTTATGAGGAAAGAGATAGCTTTAACCTTGCCAAAGAGTGAAGATAAAAAAATTAACGAATATATATCAGAAGTTATAGATCGTTTTTCAAACCCTTATTTACACCATCTATTAAAAGATATTAGTCTTAATAGTTATTCTAAATTTTATGTTCGTTTATGGCCAATTGTTAGGGAATCGGATAAGGGTTACCGAAAAAAATTATTATTTTCCTTAGCTGCATTAATTACTTTCTTTTATAACCGTGAAGGAATTAAAGATAATGAAGAAGTAGTTTCAATGTTTGCTGAATTATATAGTAGTAATTTTACGAACCAAAGTGTTTTGCAGAAATTTATTGAAGAGAAAATTTTACTTTCATGGGGTATGGACACTTCAGAAATAAGCGATGTTGCTCAAGAACTTGTACAAAGTATTAGTATCATCTTAAATGAAGGAATGGAAAAAGCATTAGCATTACAGTTGAAATGAGGGGAATCTATGAAAACAATTGTTTGTACAGAACCAAAATCACTAATAATAGAACAAAGAGAATCTCCAGTATTAGTGAATAAATCAGATGTGAAAATTTCGATTAAACGAGTTGGAATATGTGGAACAGATATACATGCGTTCGGAGGGAATCAACCATTTTTTACATATCCTCGAGTACTAGGTCATGAGTTATCTGGAATTGTAGAAAGTGTTGGTTCTAATGTATTGGATATCCAAACCGGAGATTTAGTAACAGTTATTCCTTATATGCATTGTGGAATTTGTGGATCTTGTCAAAATGGTAAAACTAATTGTTGTACGGAAATGAAGGTATTAGGTGTACATATGGATGGAGGAATGGCAGAATCTATAGTGGTCCCGTCTTCTCATGTTTTTCCCGTTAATCAATTGTCATCTGAAATGGCAGCTATGGTGGAACCCCTAAGTATTGGTGCCCATGCGGTTAGAAGATCAACTATTCAAAAAGGTGAAACTGTTCTAGTAATTGGTGCCGGTCCAATTGGACTTGGTGTTGCCAAATTTGCGAAGCTACAAGGTGCTCGAACAATTATAATGGATATTAGCCCAGAGCGCTTAAAGTTTGCGAAAGAATGGACAAATTGTGATTATATTATAGTTGGTTCCGACACTACGGAAGCAGATATTTTACATATTAATAATAACAAATTACCTTCAATTGTATTTGATGCTACTGGTAATAAACATTCCATGATGAAGGCATTCGATTTTGTTTGTCACGGTGGTAGGTTAGTATATGTTGGATTAGTTAAAGATACGATTAGCTTCTTTAATCCTGACTTTCATTCGAAAGAATTAACGCTTTTAGCTAGCAGAAATGCTACTAAAGAAGATTTTGAATATGTTATTCAGTGTATGAATGCAGGGGAAATAAATGAAAACTATGTTTCAAGAGTTATTGAGTTTGAAGAAATAATTCCTCTTTTTAATAACGGTGATTTTAATTTTAACAAGACACTCCTTCGTTTCGGAGAATAATGAGGTGAAAAAATGAATAAAGATAATGTTTTAAAACAATTGTCAAATTCGGGTATTATACCTGTTATGCGCAATATGAATCCAGAGAGTATTGTAAGCATTATAGAAGCTTTACGTGATGGCGGACTAAATACAGTAGAAATTACTATCGAACAAAAAGGTGGACTTGAAGCAATTAGAGCTGCAAAATCTCATTACGGAGATGCGTTATGTATTGGTGCAGGGACTGTTTTATCAGAGGCTCAGGCCCAATCTGCTATTGAGGCGGGAGCAGACTTTATAGTCACGCCTATTGTTAGTAAAGAGGTAATAGCCCTAGCCAATAAGGCAGAACGTTTTATAGCATGTGGTGCTTTGACTCCAACTGAAATTTTTGAAGCACATATGGCGGGTGCTGATTTAGTAAAAGTTTTTCCAGCGGATGCAATGGGGGCATCCTATTTTAAAAATGTAAAAGGTCCATTAAGATCTATTCCACTCATGCCAACAGGTGGCATTACATTAAGTAATTTAGGGGACTATGTGAAAAATGGAGCTATTTGTGTTGGTGTTGGAAGTGCAATTTATCAATATGAAACAAATGCTGAAATTACGAATGCGGCAAAAGCATTTGTATCTGCATTTCAACTTGCTAGAAATTAGTAGTAAAATCCACAAACGTTGGTAAGAAGGCTAATCCGGTCCAGAATGCGAAAAGCCACCTAATCTTACCGTCAATAGAGTAATCGAAGAAAATTCTTTTATTTTTCACTCGCGATTTTTCATTCAAGAATTTCAAATCCTATTGAAATACTTAGTAAAATCCTAAAAAAACCGCCCTACTCGTTAAAATTATCGAATAGGGCGGTTTTTATTGTTCTAACACGTACTTTATTTCTCCTTCCTTATGGTTGAATTTATTAAATTCTATTATAGCGTCAAAATTGGTATTTTACGGAATATCTAAGAATAAAGGTCCCTACTTGATGGGACTTTTTTTGTCTGAAAACAATTCCTAATTTGTTCAAAAATTTTGTTGACTGTTTAAGAGTTCTGAATTATCATACTTGTAACCGGTTACATAAAATGGAGGATTGCATCCTAATATTTTTTTGATGAAATATGTAACCGGTTTCACAATTGATATTATCCTATTGAATATATGATTTATAAGTAAATAAAGAGGAGTGGCCAAATGGGTAATGAGATTAAGATTTTATCTCCCTGTGGAATGTTGGGATATGGGTTTCCAGAGGAATCATTCTTACGAGGAATGAAAGAGGAACCCCATGGGATTGTAGTGGATGCAGGATCGACAGATGCGGGGCCTCATAAACTCGGAGCCGGTGTTTCAATTGTTAGTAGGCGCGCTGCAAAAAAGGATTTAACCATTATATTGGAAAATGGAATTCCAAAGAAAATACCAATTATCATTGGCTCAGCTGGCGGAGCAGGAGCACAGGTGCATGTAGATTGGACTATGGACATTATCGAAGAAGTTTTGGAGGAAATGGGTCTTCGAGCAAAAATAGCTATTGTGTGGGCGGATATTCCAAATGATTTAGTAATGGAAGCAAATCAACAAGGAAGAATAAAACCCTTAAGTCCTAATATACCTTCTTTAAATGAGGAGGTTATTCTTGAGACAAATGGAATTGTAGCGCAAATGGGGCATGAACCGATTTTGGAGGCTCTACAAAAAAAGGCAGATATTATTGTTTGTGGAAGAGCATATGACCCTTCCCCTTTTGCGGCAATCGGAATTTTTCATGGAAAAGATCCTGGGCTTTCTTATCATCTTGGAAAGATATTGGAATGCGGCGCTCTTTGCGCAGAGCCGGGAACGACGAAGGATAGTATTTTAGGTATCATCGGTGAAACCTCTTTCAAAGTGAAGTCTTTAAACCCGAAACGTAGCTGTACATCGATAAGCGTGGCTGCACACACTTTTTATGAGAAAGAGCATCCATATATTCTTCATGGGCCAGGATTCACTTTGAACCTAGA
This sequence comes from Psychrobacillus sp. FSL K6-2836, assembly GCF_038003085.1. Taxonomy (NCBI): domain Bacteria; kingdom Bacillati; phylum Bacillota; class Bacilli; order Caryophanales; family Bacillaceae; genus Psychrobacillus; species Psychrobacillus sp. FSL K6-2836. Next base: position 1,125,466 of record NZ_JBBOOM010000001.1, on the reverse strand, counting down.
GCAATGCGAGTTTAAAGAATTAGCAGATGGAGTTGTGGAAGTTTCTAATAGCAAGTATATTCCCGCGGAGCAGCATTTCATAAAGCTGGAGGGAGCTCGGAAAGTTGCTTATCGTACATTTGTATTGGCTGGTATAAGAGATCCGATTTTATTGGAAAACGTAGAGGATATAGAAAAACGTGTGAAGCAACAGGTAAGTGATTACTATGATGAAATTCCAAGCAATGATTACAAAGTGAATTTTTACAATTACGGGATGAATGCAGTCCTTGGCGATAAAGAAAAAGAAGTCTTCAGAGGACATGAAATCGGCGTTGTAATAGAAGTAATTGCAAAGGACCAGGAGCTTGCAAATAGTATTTGTGCAACTGCAAGATCTACCTTTTTACACTTTGCTCACGAAAAAAGAAAGTCCACAGCAGGAAACCTTGCTTTTCCTTTTGCGCCAAGTGATATTGAGTTCGGACCAGTATATGAGTTTTCCGTATATCACTTAATGGAAATAGAAGATAATCCGTTCCGAATTGAGTATAGATAGGAGGGGGAAAATGGAAAAGTTATTTGATATCGCAAAGGTATTAAGAAGTAAAAATTCAGGACCATTTGAACTGACAATGGATATTTTATTTGATAGTGCTGAAAAATATCAGCGGGTTAAAAATTCAAATAAAATTACAACCGAGATGATCTGTAGTCTTTATAACATTCCAGAAAGTGATATCCGTCATATTGTGTTTTTTGATCCTGCAATGGGCATAAAGATAACAATTCTAAGGGAAGTTTCTTCAGGAACTATTGGAGATAGAGATGTATATGGCGCACAGCAGCATGCTCCATTGATGAACATACTAATAGATTAGGGTGTTAGACATATGAAAAAAATAGCAGTGGTCGGCAGTATAAATAGTGATTATTTTGTGGAGGCAGATGTGCTTCCTAAGACAGGTGAGACAATACTAGGAAACAACTTTTTTAGAGCACTCGGAGGAAAGGGTGCAAATCAGGCTGTAGCTGCCTCTCGTTTAGGAGCACAGGTCACGTTTTTTGGCTCTGTCGGTAATGACGACAATGGGAATTTTGCAAAGGATTCTTTTCTTCTGGAAAACGTAGAAACTTCTTTTCTTAACGCTGTGAATAACGCACATACAGGAGCAGCCTTCGTTGAAATTAGTAATTCTGAAAACCGAATCATTGTAATTCCGGGAGCTAATAGCCATACAAATGAGAAGTATGTAAAAAGTCACTTAGAACAGATTTTGAAGCATGATATTTTTATTTTCCAGCTGGAGATACCAATGGAAACGATTGAATACCTTATACCAATTCTCTATGAGAACCAAAAGATAATTATTGTGAATCCAGCCCCATCTCAACATATAAAACAAGACATTCTAGAGAAAATTACTTATTTAACTCCAAATGAACATGAATACCATTTGGTTCTCGATCAGTCAGACAGTAAGATGGAGGATGCATTGAGCAAATTTCCTAATAAGCTCGTAATAACATGCGGTCAAGAAGGGGTTAAATTTTTTGATGGGAGTCGCATAGTTAATGTTCCAGCCCGAACAGTTCAAGCAGTAGATACAACTGGTGCTGGAGATACTTTTTGTGGTGCCTTTGCTGTTGCACTAGCTGAAGGGAAGGATTTGAGCGAATGTATCCGCTTTGGAAATATTGCTGCAGCCTTGTCCGTACAGAAGAAGGGTGCACAAGCGGGCATGCCGTATAGAAAAGACTTAGATCAAATTTTTAAAAAGGAGCTAATCCATGACACAGAAGGGGATATTCCAAAGAATTAAAAAAGACTGGGTCATTTACTTGATGCTCTTTCCGGCCATATTATATTTTGTCATTTTTAATGTGATCCCTATTATCGGCATGAAGCTCGCTTTTCAGGATTACCGTGTTATTGGGGATAATATCTGGGTCGGTTTGAAGCATTTTAAAGTACTATTCGATTCTCCAGCTTTTTTTGATGTATTACAAAATACGATTATTATTAGTTCGATGAAGATAATTTTCTTTTTTCCAATCCCGATTATACTTTCATTGATGATCAATGAACTTAGAAATGGGCCATTTAGAAAATACGTACAATCTGTGATTTATTTACCTCATTTCCTTTCATGGGTAGTTATTGCAGGAGTATGGATTAGCTTACTTAGTCCTGATAGCGGTGGCGTAAATGTCATCAGAAATTTTTTTCAACTACCAACTCTAGATTATATGACAAGTAAAGATCATATCAGATGGGTGCTAGTATTTTCGGAAATGTGGAGAAGTGCTGGATGGGATTCCATCATTTATCTTGCAGCTATTATGAAAATTAGTCCTTCTTTGTATGAAGCAGCACGTATAGACGGAGCTTCTACTTTACAACAAATGCGTTTTATCACGTTTCCACAACTGTTAAGTACAGTCGTAGTCGTTTTCATACTAAATTTAGGTTTCTTCTTGAATGCAGGGTTTGACCAAGTATTCAATATGATTAACGATTCTACGATTAGTAAAATCGATATTCTCGATACATATGTCTACCGTATCGGAATTCTCAATGGACAATACGCTTATGCAACGGCAGCCAGTCTTTTTAAAGGTGTAATTGGTGTTGTTTTAATACTGAGCACACATTTTATATCGAAAAGGCTGACGGGGAAAGGAGTATGGTAAATGATGCGACGTTTTTTTAAGCGCTTTACTTGGTCTCACTTTATCATTTCTACAATTTTGTTAATCCTGTCATTTATGATTCTAATTCCTATCTTGAATCTTTTAGCAATGTCCTTCTCAGACCCTTTACAGGTCCATAAACTTAGTGGGTTGGATATTATTCCAAAAGGTTTTTCATTTATCAATTATGAGGTGTTATTTTCAAATCCACTTATAGTTAGAAGTATTTTCAATAGCCTTTTTCTTACAATTGTCGGGACTGCTTTAAATCTGTTTCTGACTGCTTTAGCTGCTTATGTTTTAGCGAAGACAGAATTTGTAGGTAAACGAGTTGTTGTTGTCTTTTTAATAGTGATTATGGTTTTTGAGCCAGGTCTCATCCCGGAATATCTTCTAGTTAAAGACTTAGGGTTACTTGACACTTATGCTTCTCTATTACTATATAAAACGATTAATATTTTTTATTTGTTTATCCTAATGCGATTTTTTGAAGAAGTACCAGATGGTATTTTGGAAGCAGCAAGAATCGATGGAGCAGGACATTTTCGAATTTTTACTCGAATTATGTTACCACTATCCAAACCAGGTTTGGCTACATTGGGACTATTTTATGGAGTCTATCATTGGAACGAATATTTCCGCGCAACGATTTACTTAACAGACCCAAATAAATGGCCATTGCAAGTAGTTCTTCGGCAATTTGTAGTAGAAAGAGACAATACTACTCTCTTAGGAGCACAGAATGTCCTTTCTTATGAGCAAGTCCAAGCACTAGATTTTGGTTCTTTACAAGCGGGAACAATTATTATTTCCATCGTTCCATTGCTTGTTTTCTATCCTTTTATTCTTAAATATTATGCGAAAGGAACACTAGAAGGAGGGGTAAAGGATTAAGTCGTAAGTTCAGGTTGAATTGTAACACCAAACTAAAGGGGGAAATGAAATGAAGAAGATGCTTTTATTGGTTTTAGCTTTTGTTATGATTTTTGCAGCAGCTTGCTCTAATGATTCAGACGATGCGAGTGATGCAACAGTCGATAAAGATGGGGTAGTTACACTAAAAGTTGTATTTAAAGATGAAGGCCCATCCAATCCAGTGGCGGTTAAGTACTTTGCCAACTTAGAAAAGGCTTTAAAGGAAGATAAAGATTTGAATGTTAAGTTTGAATTAGTAGAAATGCCACAAGGTAACTATGCAGAAAAGTTAAATCTACTATTAATGAGTGGGGATATTCCAGATTTAATATATTTCCAAGGTGGAGATCAGCAAATAGCTAATCAGGATTTACTAGAAGATCTAACTCCTTATATTGAAAAATCCGAGTATATCAAAGATATTATGCTACCACATAACGAAGAAAGAATTAAAAACTATCCATACCTACTTTGGATAAAACCATTGGATTCGAAAACACCAGTTATTCGTAAAGACTGGTTCGAAAATGCTGCTAGTTCAGATGCATTAATGGTAGACCCAACAGTTGAAAACTATCATACATTCTTTAAAGAAGTTGTACAAAATGCAGACGGTGGTAAGCCATCTTATGCAGTAACGGTAGCTGGAGATATTGCCGAACTAGATACTATTTTCAAAATGGCTTTTGGCTTGAACCAAACTTGGCTAGAACAGGATGGAAGTTATATAAATTCTAAAGTTTCTGAGCAAGAGAAAGCGAAATTGACTTTCTACAATCAATTATATGAAGAAGGATTATTGGATCCACAGTATTTAACGAAGCAATGGGATACAAAGGAAGAAGCCTTCTATGATGGCGACGCAGCTGTGATTACCGGTACAAACGGGAAGGTTATTGACATTTATAACGGGAAAATGACACAAGTAAATGGTGCGGACGCTGAGCTTGTCGTACTTCCACCCGCAAAAGGGGAGTACCAAGGGTTTATAGCTACAGATATTACGAAAGAATCTCGTGGATTAGCGATATCTTCTCAATCTAAGAGCAAAGACGTGGCTTTTGAGGTGTTGGATTATTTAGCTAGTCCAGAGGGGCAAGTACTAGATCGTCTTGGCTTTGAAGGTGAACATTTTAATATTACAGATTCTGGAACTGAGTTAACGGAAAAATACTACAATGAATGGTACTCAAGATTTTGGGAACCAGAGGCTTTTGAACTTGAAAAACCACTTGTTACGCCATTATTAAGCGAACCTGCACAAAATTCAAGAGACCTTGCAAATGAATTCTATAATCCTGATAACAGTTTCATAATCCCTGAGGAGTTTGTTTCCAAGTGGGATGCGATGGAAAATATTTATAAAGACTTCTCTGCAGATGTTATTACAGGAAAACGACCAGTTAGCGAGTTCGATGATTATGTAAAAGAGTGGAATGAGGCTGGTGGAGCAGAAATTACGGAATATGCTAACGAAACAATTAAGTAAGGGGTAAGATAAATGGTTTCTTTTCAAGATCGAGTAAAGGGAGTTCTTCTATCAACAGCACTTGGTGATGCAATGGGAGCAACAATTGAAAAATTAAGTTATCAAGAAATCAAAAAACAATATGGCCGTGTAGAATCGCTAGAAACAAAGTGGTATAAGGCAGATATCCCGGAAGAAGACAGATTAGGGAGGATGCGTGGGAATGGAATAATTACAGATGATACATTAATGACAAACGCATTGATACAGGTGTATATGACAAAGAAAAGACATCTCGATGCGTATGACATGGGCGATGAATTCATTAAAGAGATTGCGTATAAAAAGCAATACATTCCGGAGTTTGGAAAAGAAGCAATGATTATTGATCGTTTGTTTTATCCGGAAAAAAATATTTTTATAAGACATGTGTTAGCAAACTGTGAGCCAAGAGAAGGCGGCATAGGGAATATGGTCAACTGTGGAGCAGCTATGTATATTGCACCTATTGGCATAGTCAATGCAGGTAACCCAAAAGCTGCATATGATGAAGCGATTTTGTTTGCGATGGGTCATCAAAGTAGTTATGGACTGGAGGCGGCTGGAGTATTAGCCGCCTGTGTTGCTAAAGCGTTTGAACCGAATATCACAATCGGTGAAATAATTGAAACCGCGATATTCTTTGCTAAAGATGGAACGAAGGAAGCAATACAAGATTTAACAACTGCAGCTAAAGAGTTACGAACGAAAAATGCTGACATGGATGAAGTAATACAAGTCCTTCAGAAGAAGATGGAAAAGTATTCACCTATGAAGGATGATGTGCATCGAAAATTTGAGAAACTTGGTATTCCATCGAACCACTATACACCAAGTAGGTTATTTTCTATTGAAGAGCTTCCGATGGCACTTGCCTTTATCGTATTAAATGATGGTGACTTCTATACTTCTATTTATGACGGTGTAAACTCTGGAAGAGATACAGATTCCATCGGTGTGATGACTGGTGTTATTTTAGGAGCTATGCAAGGTGTTGGCGTTATAAAGAAAGAAGATATAAAACTATTGGAAGAAACAAATAAAACGAATTTCACTCTTCTAGCAGAGCAATTTACTAAAGTAGCAGAAATGATAATAAAAGAGGATCTTGCGCTAAATCAAAGGAGAAACAGTCTATTTGACTCGGAATAAATGAATTGGAGTGAATCACGTGTTACATGAAAATTATTTGGAAAAGGTGTATGCGGGATTCTTGGGAATGAACGTTGGAATTAGACTAGGTGCACCGTTAGAACCAACAGAATGGACATTCGAAAGAATATTACAAGTCCATGGAGACATTAAAGGATACGTTAAAGATTATAATATGTTTTCTGCAGACGATGATGCAAACGGGCCTCTATTCTTTATACGAGCTCTCTATGATGATGCGAAGGATAGAGAAGTTCGGGCAGAAGATGTAGGGAAGGCATGGTTGAACTATTGTCGGGAAGGCATTGGAATGATTTGGTGGGGTGGAGAAGGTATAAGTACAGAGCATAACGCCTACCTCAATTTAAAAAATGGGATCCAGGCTCCTAAATCAGGATCTGTTGAGCAAAATGGAATTGTGTTGGCAGAACAAATAGGCGGTCAAATTCTTATTGATAGCTGGGGGTTAATATACCCACAAAATGTTGAAAAAGCTGCTCATTTTGCGGAGATAGCTGCCAGTGTTTCTCATGATAAAGAAGGTCTTTACGGTGCAAGATTTATGGCTGCATGTATATCTAAAGCTTTCACAGCAACTTCCATTTCTGAAATAATAGACGCAGGATTATCAGTGATTCCCAAGGAGTCAGTTTATGCAAGTGTAGTGAATGCAGTTCTAGAATTTCATCTTCAGAAACCAGAGGACTTTCGTGAATGTCGCAATTATTTAGAAGCTGAATGGGGGTATGATAAGTATCCTGGAATATGTCATATTATCCCGAATGCAGGGGTATGTATTTTAGCATTACTTTATGGAAATGGAGATTTTGCAAGAACTATTGAAATTGCCACAATGTGTGCATGGGATACAGATTGTAATGCTGGAAATGTGGGGACAATTACTGGTGTATACGGCGGTACTCGGGGTATTCCTCTCCATTATAGAAAACCAGTAAACGATTGTATCGTTGCTTCCAGTGTCTCAGGCTACTTAAATATTGTGGATATTCCAACGTTTTCAGCAGAGCTCGCGCTATTAGGGTATAAGATGGCCGGCGAAACTCCGCCTGATAACCTTCAAAACAAAGTGAAAAATGGAGAGGTTTTCTTCGATTTTGAGCTTCAAGGATCTACACATGGGTTCAAATCAGACAATCCTTTTAAAGCATTTATTCAGCATAGCGATAAAGTCGGACAGGGATCGTTGGAGGTCATTTTTGACCGGATGTATGGGGATAGTCAAAGTAAAATATTTTATAAGCCTTTCTATCGAAGAGAAGAATTCAATGATGAAAAATATAAACCAACTTTCGCTCCTAAAGCATATAGCGGTCAGCAAGTGGCGGTTGATATGTATTTAGATAAATGGCAAGGCTCCGGTATTTTTATCAGACCATATATTCGTAATACCTTTACAAAGGAATGTATGATATTCGAAAAAATTGAACTCGAGAATCATCGATGGATTAGTGTACAATTTACAATTCCAGATACGAGTGGAGCATTGATAGATGAAATTGGATATATTCTGGAGAGTCCATCTACTTCGCTCGAACGTGCATTTGGCGCAATCTATTTGAAAAATTTCCATATCTTTGGGAACTCTGAATATACTATAGACTTTTCAAAGCAAGCTGTTGAATTTCTTAGTATTACTCCATTTGCACATCATAATGGTAAGTGGTCGTTAAATGGAGACAAGATGACATGTTTATCTGAAGGGAATTGTTCGAGTTATACAGGAAATTACTATACAAAAGACGCAATTATAGAATTCGACGTTCATCCAGTTAGCGGTGATAGCCACAAAATGATCTTTAGAGCGCAAGGAATTCAACGACATTATCTTGTAGGATTTGATGGAGTAGACAAAGTATCCTTGATCTTAAATGATTTTGGTTACGAACGTTTAATCACCGTACCCTTTATTTGGGGAATTGGTGAAAAGTATCGTTTCCAGGTTCAATATAAAGGGAAAAATATTCGGTTTTCTATCGATGATGAAATTATTTTGGAATATGAAGATGACAAAATCACTTCTGGAATGATTGGAATTGGATGTTTAGATAAGGGAGAACTAGATATCTCATCATTTAAAGTGAAGGAAGTAGGATGAGTACGATCAGGCAACCGCTATAGGAACCGATACTCACTAAAAATTTACTCGGTGATTCTATAGCAAAACGTCTGTCCAAAGCACTTCGGAAACGCTAAAAACAGGTTTTGACCTTAAAATACCGGGCATTTTTTGCCTGGTTTTCTTACCATAATTCGGCAGGGAGTTTGAGCTTTCGTGAAAAAAAATGTAACGATTAGAGATGTAGCAAAAGAATCGGGTTTATCCATCGCTACTGTTTCAAGATATCTAAACGGCAAAGGCTATTTAAGTGAGCAATCAGAGAAAAAAATTAAAGAAGTAATGGAACGACTAGATTATAAGCCAAATGAAGTAGCAAGGAGTCTATCTATTGGAAAAACGAATACGATTGCACTAATTATACCAGATATCACGAATCCATTCTTTCCCGAATTAGTAGTCGCCATTGAAGGCGTTGCAAGAACAAGAGGCTATAGCTTATTTTTAATAAATACACCAGAAGAGCTGCTTCATTCAAACGGTTTTTGGAGAAGTCTTGAAAGTCGATTTATCGATGGTTTGATTTTGGGGTCCTTTCAATTCACTGGAGAGGTATTAAAAGGGATGGAGAATATGAATCTACCTTTTGTTCGTATTGACCGTGCGGTAGGTGATGATGAAAATAATTCCTTCGGCGTGGATAACAGCGAAGGGGCTAAACTCGCAGTGGAGCATTTAATCGAGGTAGGTTGTAAGAAAATTGCCCATATAAGTGGACCAAGCTCTTATCCTTCTTCCTCAGAGAGGCTGAAAGGCTACCGAGAAGCGATGAAACGATATCTTCCTTTTCAGGAAGAATGCATTTATGAAGGTGATTTCTCTTTAGAAAGTGGTCAAAAGCTCATAAAACAGTTATTGAATGATCATAGAGATTGTGATGGTATTTTTTTCGGAAACGATCTTATGGCAATCGGTGGACTAAAAACGTTAAAGCAAATGAATATTCAAGTGCCAGAAGAAATAGCGATTATTGGATTTGATGGAATTCAACTAACTCAAATGGTGGACCCTGAAATTAGTACGATTGAACAACCAATTTATGAATTGGGGAAACTCGCAACTACTCACCTAATCGACATGATTGAAAAAAAGAATGAAGGCAGTGATTATGTTAAGTTAGATGTGCGTTTGAGGGAAAGGGAGTCTACTTTGGGGAAACACCCCGGTGGAGCAATTCTTCCTATTAAATAGTGAAATAATCATGGTTGTATTGCAATATGAAAAAAGAGGTTTCCTACCTAATGTAGGGAGCCTTTTTCAACGAATAGGATCGATCCTCTGTTTTTTCAATAACTCGGCAAACTGATACGCAGGCATTGGTTTGGAGAACAAATAGCCTTGCACCGTATTGCAATTATAGTTTTGTAGAACCTCCAATTGCTCCATAGTTTCGACGCCTTCTGCGATTACATCCATTTTCAATTGGTTTGATAATTGAATAATCATATGTACGATGAAATTTGCATCCTCTTGTTTGGCAATACTTAAATCCTGTATAAACGTACGATCAATTTTTAGTATGTCAATTTTCCCGTTAAAATGATGCAGATGGGATAAAGAAGAGTATCCAGTCCCAAAATCATCTAGTGCTATTTTGATCCCTAAATTTTTTAACTCATCTAATAGAGAGAAGACAATTTCCTCGTTCTTCAAAATAGAAGTTTCGGTAATTTCAATCTCTAAGTACTGGGCTTCAAGCTGAGTTTCTTCCAGTGTTTCCTGTATACTGCTGACTAAATCTTTCTCCATGAAGCGAGAAGCTGATAGATTGATAGAAACTGGAATAGCAGGTAAGTTTGCTTCCTGCCACGTTTTGTTTTGAGAACAGGCAGTTTTTTTAACCCATTTTCCAATATTATTTATAAAACCAATCTTTTCTGCCAAAGGTATAAAATCGTTAGGCAGGATTAACCCTAATTCAGGATGATTCCATCTAATAAGGGCCTCGGCTCCAATGATTAAATTCTTCTTCGCATCGACTTTAGGTTGGTAATACAATTCAAACTGGTTTCGATCTATTGCATTTACAAGGTCCAATTCCAGTGCAGTCAGAGAAGATGCAAATACTTGATCGCTATCAGTTCCTTCTATGCTATTTATATTAGAAATGCTATTTTTTTGATGATTATTTTTCTTATCTGCGCTATGCTTATGTAATGAAAGCTGATTTACATCAAGATTTGGTGTGGGCTGCATTGGTTTTTCTCCTTATATAATATTTTTAAGAAAATCCAATAAAATTAATGTTATAATTTTATTGGATTTTGATTGAATTAGTGGACGAATGGTAGATCTAATGTAGTAATTGGACCTTTTAGTGATAAAGCAGTTTCGTTACTTACATTTGGAAATAAAGCTACTGCTAATACGATTAATAGAATAATAGATAACTTTTTCATGTTTTTTACCGTCCTTTTTTTATATAATATGGGGTGATCCTGTTGGAAATGAAATACTTAGGCATTGAAATAAGTAAAATGAGAGCTGAACTGGGATTTTCCCAAAAGGAGCTCGCAAAAGATATTTGTACACAGTCGACGATAAGTCGAATAGAGGCCGGAGAAGTTTATCCAGCAATAGATACTTTATTGAAGATAGCCCTAAAGCTACAAGTCCCAGTCGAGTATTTTATTGAGATGTTATTTCATAAAAATGTCTTAGAAAGCGAAAAACTTATAAAAGATATTGAGTTTCATTTAAAAGAGCATAATTATCAAAAAGTTATTTCTATTATTAACAGTAATAAACTTGATGAAGATAATGTTTGGTTGAACTTATATTTAGAATACATATTACTAACTTCAAACTATTCTTTAAAACAGATTGACCCTGATGAATGTATAGTTAGTCTGAAAAGAATATTAAATTTTTCTAACCAAACTACCATTCAGTTCCGTTTCCTTCATATTAAAATAAATAATTCAATTGCAAATATATACGGAGATAAGGGTGAAAGTTATAAATGTTTGTATCACTATAATAAAATATTGAAGGAACATATCCATAAAAATTATAATGATTATAAAATTTATGAAACACTTATAATTGTATTATTTAATAAGTGTAAAATACTGTATGATATCAATGACATTGACGCAGCTTTAGAAACCGCTAACCTTGGTATTCAAAAGGCTAAAGAATCAACATTTTTCTTTTTTACTGGGCAATTCCTCTATTACAAGGGTCAATGCTTAGAAAAAAAACTTGCTCCAGTTGCAGAAATTAGAGAAGTATACCGACAAGCTCTATTCATCTTTGAATTTCAAGAGCTTCCATTCTACATTCAAGCGATTAAACAGAATAAAAAGCAATATTTAGATTAGACTGGGTGTCTTATTAGCATTTTCGTTAAACTTCTATTGATAGAATAGTTTCCTCCAATCTTATTTTAAGTATTGAAACTTCCTAAGACTCTATGAGCATTTTAGAAGGGTACGAAATACTTAAATAAAAGTGTATTAATTTCTTTTTGCATTTCAAATATACTAGATATACTAAAAAAAATCTTTAGTGTATGCATAAATGGATATTTTCTTAAGCGGTCGAATACTAATTTCGACTGCTATTTTTGTACTAAAGAGAAATATGTGAGCACGTAGAAGCGTCATAAATTGATATACAATGGAAATACTAATGCTATATAAGGAGGAATGCGAGATGAAGGTGCGGATGGAGTGGGTGTACAAAACGCCGAGAGGAGCGGAGATGGAGTTCTTTTCAGAGGAGGTGCCAGCTGCGCAGGCATTGTTGTTTTCGGAAGATATGGAACGTACAGGAAGACTAAAGCAGGTGACATTTGTTGATCGGTTCGATAGTTCTTGGACTGTGAAAGAATTGAAGGGATATTTGAAAGGTATTGAGACCGAGCCACATAATGTGACGGTATATTTTGATGGAGGATATGACCGTGAAACGAAAAGTTCTGGTCTGGGTTGTGTCATTTATTATGAGCAGAATGGCAAGGCTTATCGATTGAGACGAAATGCCCCCGCGACAGGTTTGGAATCGAATAATGAGGCGGAATATGCTGCGATGCATTTAGGGTTACAGGAATTGGATTTGCTGGGTGTTCATCATTTGCCTGTTCGGTTTATAGGTGATTCACAGGTAGTTATCAATCATTTAAACGGCGAGTGGCCAGTAATTGAAAGGGATTTGACTGGTTGGGCAGACCGAATTGAAGAGAAGCTATTGAGTCTTGGAATTCAAGCGGAATACGAGTTAGTACCGAGGAAAAAGAATGGGGAAGCAGACCGTTTAGCTACACAGGCTTTAAATGGTATTGATATTCAGGCTGTCATTGAATTGGTGGGGGATTAGGTTTGTTTTTCCTACTTAGTTTCCTAACTACATATTGAAAACACCATTGTCTACAAGGGACAATGGTGTTTTTGCTTTACCCTAGAATCATAAAAAATTCCTATAAATGTGCAGCATTTTCTTGTTTTGCTGGTGAATCGTTGTTGTCTTCCGGTAAAGATTCTACTTTTTTAGCTAATTTTTTCTGCTGAGATTTAGGGAAAGCTTGTTTTGCTTCTGCCTTTGTATTAGCATCTTGTACATTTTCATTATAATATTGAACGCTTGTCATGGCACCCTCTTCAACCATACGATTATCATCTGGATCGTTCGGGTCGGAGAAACCTGTTTTTGTCATTTGACTTGGTTTTGTATTTTTAGAAGCCACCATAGAATCAATCTTTGTTTTAGAATTTTTTACTGCTGTTTTTAATTGTGCTTTATTGTTTTTACTTGTGAGATATACTGCTGCAAGTGCGGTAGCTGCCCCTATTATCATAGATCTTTTATTTCCGTTTGCCACAATCATCACTCCCTTTCTATATCTATACCCACTTCTTTTCATGCTCAATCCTTTTTTATCTGTCATTTTTTTGATTGTTTTATTAATCAGGCATATCTGTAACAGAACGTATGTACAGTACAAATGCCCGATAACTTTCACACTAAAAATAGTGTAAAATAATTGTCGACATACATGAAAAAGGAGAATAAAGCATGACAGGAAACACACACATCATAGGAGGTCTTGCAGCAAGTCTTGCTTTTGCCCAAGTTACAGATTTTGAACCTATTCTATTAGTAGGTGCAGGAGTAGTTGGTGCCCTAATACCGGACATTTGCCACGGTGGTAGTACAATCGGTCGTAAATTTAAAGTATTATCCAAGGTGATCAACGCCCTTTTCGGGCACCGTTCCTTCACGCATAGTTTACTATTTTTAGTTTTGATAGCCATTCTTTTGACTTCGTTTGTCGACAACGAATCTATCGTTATGGGTATTCTTGTTGGTATGGCTAGTCACTACATATTAGATATGGCGACCAAAAATGGCATCAAATTATTGTACCCACTAAAGATAACGGTCCGATTTCCCATTACAACGAGAACAGGCGGCACAGTAGAGTATCTCGTATTCGCAGTATTATCACTACTTACTGTCTACTTCGGCTACGGCGTATTCGGAAATTATTTTTAGCAACCAAAACACTCCTTGGAGTGTTTTTTTAGTTACGGTAAATGCTTCTCCTAAGCTGTTATCAGCAATAAGAAGTTCCATGAACTCTAAGAAGGATTTGGAAGTATTATCCATTTCACGAGTAAATGCCTCTTGAAAACAAGTAACTAGCAAATGAAAGCAAGTATTTATCCGAAGAGCGCAAGTTAATAGTAGCCGAACGCAAGTAATGGAGTAGTAAGAGAGAGCGATCGGGTTCCAACATTAAAGCTGGCTTGCTCTCGTATAGAGTAGAATGACTCTCGTATAGAATGATAATTGCGTTAGTCCCTCTCGGATAGAGATGCAACGCTCTCGTATAAACACAAACCTCTCTCGTATAACTTTCTTCTAATAGAACTGTCCAATTATTGATTGAAAAATCGTAATAATCCTTTAAAATTTGCTAGGGATTTGGGAGTATTATCCGTTTCGCAAGTAAATGCCTCTGGAAAGCAAGTAACTTGCAAATGAGAGCAAGTATTTATATGAAGAGCATAAGTAAATATCCGTCGACCGCAAGTAAAGTACTATAGAGAGCAAGTAATTCAAATATCGGAACCAATATCGGGGCAAGTCGAGACGTTTGAGAGAAAATTTGCAATATTTGATTGACGATTTAGTAATGGAAATGGGATAGTTAGGGAAGATGAACAAATAAAGGGGATGAAATTATGGGGAAGGTCTTAGTGTTGGGTGGAACAAGATTTTTTGGTGTACAGCTAGTCGATACTTTATTGAAACAGGGGTTTGATGTGACGATTGCCTCACGAGGAAATGTGGAGGATCCGTTTGGAGATAAAGTGAGTCGTGTAAAGGTCGACCGCTTAGATGTAGGCGATATGCAAAAGAATTTTGTAGATACGGACTGGGATATAGTATTTGATCAAATATGTTACTCCTCCCAGGAAGCGATAGATGCAATAGACGTTTTTACTGAGAAAACGAAAAAGTATGTATTTACATCTTCTAAATCTGTCTATGAATCAGTTAGCACAGGTAAAGGATTTACTGAAGAGAATTTCAATCCATTTGAATACAAGTTAAACGTAGGACCAAAGGAAAACTTTTCCTATGCTGAAGGTAAAAGACAAGCAGAAGCAGCATTTTTCCAGCGTGCATCTTTTCCTGTCGTTGCAGTAAGATTTCCGATTGTCATTGGGCTTAATGACTATACAGAGAGACTGAATTATTATATTCGCAAAGTAAGAGATCAAGAGGATGTGCATTTCGTCAACTTAGATGCCGCTATGGATTATATATCAGAGGAAGAGGCTGGCGATTTTTTAGCATGGATTGGACAATCCGATTTTGAGGGTCCAATTAATGCGACATCCAATGGACACGTAAAAATGGGAGAGCTGCTTGAATATATAGAAGAAAAAGTTGGGAAGTCTGCGAAAGTGGTTGCAACGACGGAGGAAGAGAGCGGATCACCATATAATATTTCAGAGACTTGGCTGATCAGCAATGTAAAAGCAAAGTCATTAGGATATGAATTTAAAGAATTAAAGGAGTATTTGCCAGGGTTAATAAGTGATGCATTAGCTAATATGAATGAGAAGTAGGTTTAGTTGCATTAATCCATTTACTGAGAATGAAATCATGCTCTGTTAGAAAACATACATTCAATATATAATACAAAGTTCTACTTAGAGGGGTGTTCTAAATTGAGTGCTATTATTGGGATTTCGTCAAATTTAAAAGAGGATTTGCTGTCAGTTCCGATGAGCAATGTGCGAGCGATCACACAGTTCGGGGGAGTTCCGATTGTGCTGCCAAATTTAGTTGGAGATGGAATTGAAGAGATTGCAGCAGCAATAGATGGTCTATTATTAACTGGTGGTGGAGATATCGATCCGACGTTGTTTGGTGAAGAGCCACTACCTGGATTGGGTAATATTGTACCAGAGCGAGATCTGTTTGAAGTGGCACTAATTCAAAAGATGTTGGAGTTGAATAAGCCGATTCTAGGAATTTGTCGTGGTGCCCAGATTATGAGTATTGCGATGGGCGGGGATATGTATCAGGATATTTATTCGCAAAAAGAGGGTCCATTATTACAGCATGATCAGGAGGCTCCAAATTGGCATGGCTCTCATTTTGTAGAAGTGACAGAAGGGTCATTGTTACGCAAAATTGTTGGAGTGGATAAATTTAAGGTGAATAGCTATCATCATCAAGCGCTGCGAAATATGCCGGTAGGTTTTATCGTAAGCGGTGTTGCAAGTGATGGCGTTATTGAATCCTTTGAAAGCACAAAGCATCCATTTGTAATGGGTGTTCAGTGGCATCCCGAGAGCTTAATAAGTAAAGGTGATGCTAGTTCGCTCGCGATATTTGAGGCATTTATGAATGCATGCAAGAAGTAATGCTATGTCTAGTTCCAGACGCCAGCAGCTCGATCGCTTCAGACTTGTAGAAAAGGCAAGAGCGCCTTTTACTTCAATCTTCAAGCGTTTTTCGCTGCAGATCGGCGTCTTCCGCTTTTCTTCAGACGACTGTTTTTATAGCAGTCGTTTTTATTATTCTCCTTTTTAATATAAAAATGCAATTCATGAAATTTTTTTTCTGGGGAAAGCTATTTGAATCATGAATAAGGAGGTAGTGGCTTTGAAAAGCTGGCTGAGGCGAGGGTTTTCTGTTTGTGTGCTTTCTTTTTTGATCTCCACTAGTGTTTCGGCGGCGGAAAAGGAACCGACTAGGGAACAGATTTTGGAAATGCGCATGGATTACTATATAAAGTATTCGAGTGAGATGCTACCGTGGTATTACTTGGCAGCAATTGACCAATATGAGCGTAATCTGCAAGAGGTTCGAAGTGATCTCCCGAAACGAGATGGAATTGTGGCTTTTCAATTTTCCAATGACTTTTGGGTTGGATTATTGAATCCGATAAGAGAAGATCGGAATAGCACATCAATTACTTTCTTTGATGGTAGAGGACTTGATGGAAATAATGATGGCTTTGCTGATCTTAAACAGGATGATGACGTAATGTTTACATTAACTAATTATTTGAATGAACGCGTCGTAACAGTTGAGGATTTTGAAAAAACTTTGAAGGAATATTATGCTCGAGATGAAGCAGTCAAACAGATTATGACAAATGCTAAAATTTATCAGCATTATAATACGGTGGACCTTGATGGACGTGCATTTCCATTGGCTTTACAGCATAATTACAGTTACCGTAGCACTTGGGGTGACAGACGCGGCTGGGGTGGGCGACGAATGCATGAAGGGACCGATTTGTTCGCTTCCTATGGTGTACCAGTGAAGTCGACAACTTATGGCATTGTCGAGACAAAGGGCTGGAATGATTATGGTGGTTGGCGTGTAGGGATTCGTGATGTTAATAATACCTATCATTACTACGCCCATTTATCAGGTTATACAAAGGAGTTAAAAGAAGGCGATATATTGGAACCAGGAACCGTCATTGGTTACGTTGGTAGTTCGGGTTATGGTCGTGAGGGAACCTCGGGGAAATTCCCACCACACCTACACTATGGAATGTATAAATTTAACGGTCGCACGGAGTGGGCTTACGACCCTTTTCCATTATTGAAGCGTTGGGAGCAGCAGGAAAAGAGTGCTAAAAAGAATCCAGCAGCAAGTTAGTAGCTGCTGGATTCACTTATCAATAAAAGCAAGTGTTAGCCAAAAAAAGTGAAGCAACAGCACAATTACATAAAGGGAAATTGCTACATTTAACAAAAACAATATAAAGGGTTTTGATTCTAATTTGGCTACAATACTGATTAATAAAACAGGCAGAGCAATTTTTATAAGATAAAAGCCTGTGACGTTGGCTTCATATATACTAAGCATAATCGGATTAGCTTCTGTTATATGATGATTCTGAATGCCAAAATCGGTAAATAGAGCATCGAATGTAGCGAGTATTAATAGGACAATTCCCATTTTGATCAGTTTGTTTTGTGGCAAAATGGAAGAAATGGATTGCATTAGAAAGAGAACTCCTTTCATGTTTTTCTATAAGTATGTGATGGAAGTGACAGATTATATTCTTCATTTACAAAAATTAGATTACAATGAAAATAGTTAGGAAAGGATGTGCCAAAATTGAAAGATATTCCATTTGTATGTTCTTGGAGTGGCGGGAAGGATTCTGCAATGGCCTATTACCGGGCAATGAAAATGGGGATGAGACCGAAAAAGTTACTGACCATGTTCGAAGAGGAAGGAGATATTTCGAAATCCCATGCACTTCCCCTTGAAGTAGTCACAGCTCAGGCAGAACATTTAGGAGTGCCACTATCAATAAAGGAAGCAAGCTGGAATTCATATGAAGGACAATTTATAGATGCAATGGATAAATGTCGTACGGAAGGAATTACGCATGGTGTATTTGGAGATATTGATCTGGAGGGTCACTTAGAATGGGTACAGAAAACCTGTGCAAAATCGAATATTGTTGCAGTGCATCCATTATGGAAGGAGCCTCGTCGCAAGATTATAGAGGAATTGTTAGATGTGGGCTTTGAAGCTTGGATTGTAGTTGTGAATACAACGATGATGCCTGCCGAGTTTATTGGAAGAAAGTTTTCAAATGAGTTAATAGTAGAATTAGAAGCGCTAGGAATCGATGCTTGCGGAGAAAATGGAGAATTTCATACGGTTGTTGTAGACGGTCCAATTTTTTCAAAAAGGGTTCCGATAAGAATTGGGGAGACAGTCGAAAGAGGCAACTATGTTTTCTCACCGGTATCTATTGAATGAAAAAAATTTAGTTCTTTTTGATTATTAATACTGTAAAAGGGTATCGTAAAAAAGAAAATACATAAATTTTGAAATGGTGGAGAATACAAATGACGAAAATGAATAGAGGAATTATAACTGCACTTTCGGCAATTGGGCTAGCACAAGGCTTGAAGGTATTAACACATAAAAAGCTAACAGGTAATTGGGATTGGAAGCAAGCATTTACAACTGGTGGAATGCCAAGTTCTCACTCTGCAGGTGTCGCAGCATTAGCATCATACGTTGCTGCAAATAAAGGAACTCGTCATACAGAAACTGCATTAGCTGTTGTTTTCGGGGCAATTGTTATGTATGATGCACAAGGAATTCGAAGACATACAGGTGAAATTGCACAATTAGTAAATGACTTGGAAGATAATATTGTAGCCCTTTCAGGAAATTTCCCTAGCTTTGAATATGTTCAACGAGAAATCGAATTAAAGGAACTTTTAGGTCATCAACCAGTAGAAGTTTTGGCTGGTGCACTATTTGGAACTGCTTACGGCGTATTATGCGCTAAGTTGGAAGATTGATCCATTCTTGATTAAAGAGGCTGGGACAGAACCCCAAAACAGCATTTTTCTCTGTGAGAAAAATGCTGTTTTTTGTTTTGCACAAAATTGACTTCCATTCCAGGGACGCTTTCCACGGGCGTGGCCTGAGCCCGTAGTCTCAGGCATCACGCTATTCCTGTAGGAGTCGCGCCTCCATTCTAATCAATTTTATTAAATATCCATTATTTAGTAAAGGTTTCTCCTTATCCAATAAAATTTCTACTTCTGTCCCAGCTTCTTTATGTTTTATCTCATAAAAGGTCGTGGTTCGGGACAACAGGTTTTATTAATTTTCATCGGTATAGGTTTTAGTCTCTCCGTCTTCATACTCGATTTTCAGATCAACCTTTGTGTACTCATCTACTTCAAATGCCGACGCTACTCTTTGGATTACTTCTTCATCACTCATATCCTTCATGGGTTGTAGTTCTAAGAATATTGGTTGAAGAAGCGCATAGGCAGCATCACCTTTTAAACTAGAGGCGGCATGCATATTAATATATATACTGCTTCCTCTGTTTCGACATTGTATTGAGCCACTACAGCATCACTGTTATCAGGTGTATCGATGTGCAGGTCGAAGTTGGTGAAGCCATATTCATTTTCGGGATTCTCATCAGTTAATGTCTCATCTACCGTACTATCCTCTTCTGGATTTACAACAGTACCATTAGGAACATTCTCTTCAGGTTCGTCATTATTGTTGCCGCCGCATGCTCCTAGAACTAGTGCGGAGGTTAATAATGTAGCGCTGAGTATTTTATATTTTGACGTTTTCATGATGTCTACTCCTTTCGAGGCATAAAAACCTTTAGTATATTAATAACCTAAAATATTCTGGATTAAACAAATGTCTTTGACTTAGTAATTATTTTGAATAGTGTAACCAATACATTGTTATGAATAAGAGGATTAGGTTGAGGTAAGTGTGGGTAAAAGTATGGTAAGGTTATTATAAATTAGGAAGGTGATTGAATGGAGAATTATATGGAAATTACGTCTGTTGATCAATGGAAGAATGTCTTGGAGCAGTCAAGTGAAAAACCAGTAGTCGTGTTCAAACATAGTACAACCTGTCCAGTAAGTGCTCATGCATACGGAGAATTCAGCGCATTTGAAAAATTGATGGATCGTTATTTGGTGAAGGTTATAGAGAACCGTCCTGTATCCAACGAAATATCAATTGACCTGGGAATTCAACATGAATCTCCTCAAGCATTTGTAATAGCGAATGGAGAAGCTATATGGAATGCATCGCACTGGAAAATTACAAAAAAAGAGTTAGACAAGGTAACAGAATCTTTATAATGCATTAAAGGGCAGGCCTATTAAAGTCGCCACGTCCTGTGGCAACATCGGAATTAGTACGTCCTGTACGTCATAAGACCCCCACCTCAAGGAGTGGTCAAAGTAACAAAGTATAAGTGGGAGTGAACTGCCCGTAAAAGTCCGAATGGTTCGGGCCAACAGGATGTTGGTCACTCAGGTTTGCCGCAAGATGCAGGGTTATTTACCTGAGTTCAATTTTCAATCATTGACGGATGAAGAACAGATTCAATGATTGAAGTTTCACTTTATAAAGAATGGAGCAAAGGAATGGCACCTATACAAAAAGTAAGTAATTATTTAGTGAATAATGCAGAGGCGATTATACGAGATATTACGGATACAGCACTGGACAATTTGAGTATAAACTTATCACCGGAAGATCTTGAACATGCCATTCAAAAAAACGTACAGTTTTTGGTATTGCTGTCTGAGTCTCTACAAGATTCTAAGGAGTCAGCAGAGGAAGTGCTGAAAGAGTGGAGTAAACAAAATGGTGAAGAAGAAGCGAGGGTGTTTCATCAATTTTCTTCCGTTATAAAGCCATATGCAGTTAATCGGTTGTTATTTTTACAAAAAATATCTCAAATTTCAATGGAGCATGGGTTATCAACAGAAGACGTTGTTAAAGTAAATAATAGATTCTGTTATTTAATGGATATAAGTATGTCAGAAACTATTCAAGCATATGAAATGTATCGTGATAAATTAATGAAGGATCATCAGCGAGAAATTAATGAGCTATCTGCACCCATTGTTCCTATTCAAGACGGGGTGGCAGTTTTACCATTAATAGGTGCCATTGATTATACTCGTGTTCAACATTTGTTAAATTATGTAGTTCCTAGCATTCCTAATTTAAAGGTTGACCATCTGATTATCGACTTTAGTGGTATTTTAGCAATAGATACAGAAATAGCTCAGCATATATTCACGATTCACAATGTGCTTGGACTATTAGGGATTCATGTGTTATTCTCTGGAATTCGTCCTAATTTATCGATGACGGTAGTTAAAGCTGGAATTGATTTTACTTCTTTTGATACATATGGAAGTGTAAAACAGGCAATTGATAGTTTAAAATAATAGAATTTAGTTAATCCAATCCTCTAATTGAGGCGTTGGATTTTTTTTTTTTTGAAAAAGTATATAAATATGTCCTGTGAACACTGGGTTTGTGGCACTTTTGAAAATGAATAAAACGACTGATTTCCATTACATCTGTCTCACTCATCCTGCCTGAGTCGTCACCTTCCAGTGCAATCAATTAGTGTGTAGTACCCAGTATTAGTTTTAGCATAGCTTATCGCTTAGATGATAAGTCTGGTCAAATCTTAATTAAAAATGCGATTATCCAATATTAGAGGAAGCAAGCAGATTTTCTTTTATACTAGTGGAAATAAAGAGGAATAGTAAGTGTTTTTCCAATAAAGGAGCGAAATAGCGAACGAAATTGCATCTTCGAGGCCAGCACGACGCGGGGCAGGCAGTCGTTGCGAAATGTTTTTTTATTTTGCGACGAGCTTTGCGCAGGAGCACCACGATGTCGCGTACTTAGACTGTCATCCCTCTTTGAATAGGAAAGTAGCTTTTCTCTAGTTATCAACAAATGCACTTACCTGTTTCTAAGATTTGTAGAAGAGCAACGGACAGACAATAGCTATAAGATTACGAAAAAAGTGATATTGGTTGTGACGGGCGTCACAACCAATATCATAAAAAATTCACACAGTAATCTTATAGCAAAATGTCTGACTTAAGCCCTTCGAAAACGATAGAAACGGGTTTTGAACTTAAAATATTCTTGTGCTTACCCATTATCTGTTTAATTTTATTACACGGGGGGTAACTAATTTATATGCACAACATGAATAACGTTGAATAAAAGGAGGAAAAAGTATGCTAGATCGCTATTATTGGAATGATACATTATCATATTTACCTGAGTTAATCGTTGCAATACTTGTACTTGTTATTGGATTTATCGTCGCAAAAGTGTTGGAAAATGCTACTCACAAGTTATTGAGAAAGTTTCGGGTAAATGAACGTTTAGGAAATACGAAGTCCAAATGGACCGTAGAGAAGATTATTAGTAAGGTAGTATTTGTTATTATATTGATTTTAGCACTAGTTTTATTCTTTAATATTTTGAATTTAAATACAATGGCAACACCATTTGTTTCAATGTATTCAGGATTGACTGGAGCTTTCCTGAACGTACTAAAAGCCGCTTTAATATTATTATTTGCTTGGGTTTTAGCTACTGTTGTAAAAAAAGGCATTCAAATGGCTGGATCGAAGCTCAATCTAAATAAATACTCGGAGAAGGCAGGATTCGAAGCAAAACCTGAACACCAAGCCAAGTGGACAGATACTGCAGCTAAAGTTGCATATTATTTAATATTCCTTTTGTTCATTCCAGCAGTGTTGAATGCATTAGGAATAGATGGATTAAGTGGACCATTTGAAGGAATGCTAGCAAGCTTCTTTAATTTTATACCTAAGTTAATATCAGCAGTAATCGTATTTGCAATTGGTTGGTTTGTTGCGAAACTAGTTCGTAATTTACTAGAGAAATTATTGCAGTCAGCGGGAGTGGATCGTGTAGTAGATAAATGGAAGCTATCTTCATTTATTGAGGGTACAAGTTTATCAAAAATAGTTGGAATCATTGCATTTATACTAATCATGATTCCAGTATCGATTACAGCACTAGAGATTTTAGATTTAGAGGGTATTTCAGGACCAGCCATAGCCATGTTAAATGATGTTATGACGATGTTGCCGAAGATTTTCGTAGCAATTGTACTAGTGTTAGTGGGCATTATTGCTGCTAAATGGGTAAAGGATGTGGTTATCTCCTTACTAGAAAAATTAGGTGTGAATTCTATTTTTGGAAAAATGGGATTCAAATCTGCTAGTGGAGCAGCTCCATCGTTTGCAACTTTAATAGGGACGATTGTCCAAGTTGTTATAATCTTGTTATTCGTAGTAGAAGCACTTCAATTATTAGAGCTGGACTTTATGGTAACGCTAGCTACAGGTATCTTTGCTTACTTGCCATCAGTAATTGCAGCGATTATCATTCTAGCAGTAGGATTTTGGTTAGCTAGTTTAGTAGAAAAAATAGTTGGAAACGTGATGACTCATTCGTCAGGAACACCACATTTCCTACGTTATGTAGCGAAATATGCTATTTTAGCCTTTGCGTTTTTCATGGCGTTAGATCAATTAGGTATCGCAGCTTCTATTATTAATGCAGCATTCATCCTAATCCTGGGTGGTGTAGCATTGGCATTTGGACTTGCATTTGGACTTGGAGGCCGTGAGCATGCTGCAAAATATTTAACGAAAATGGAAAAAAGCTTAGATGATGCAGAAGTATCAAAAGAAAAATTTCAACAAGAAAAAGAATCGATGAAAGAATCATTTACAGAGAACTTTCAAGACCCTACAAAAACAGAGCAAAGTTTAAAAGGGGCAAGTCCTCATATGGACGAAATGAGTCCTATTAGAGAAGCGAATGTAAATGAAGTAAATCCTGCACATGAGGAAGATTCACCTAGCACGGGCTATAATATTCCATCGACGGATGATCTTCACCCGTTCGAGGACTTACCTCCGATTGACGAAAGAAAAGATGAACGATAAGAAATGGCTTCAGCGAGAAATAATCTCGCTGGAGCTTTTTTTTCTGAGAAAAGAACGTTTTTGCCCGATTATATATCTATCCCCACTCTTATTGATTACCACAGAAATTAGTTATGATTTCTCTACTATTTATGTATAATAGTATTAAAGTTTTAATATTCAGTAATTTGTAAATATTAGAATAGGGCGACAATAAAAGGGGGAATAGAATGTTAGTATCAGAGAGATTGGCATATTTAGCGAAGGAACAACCAACGAAAATCATCACTTCTTTTAAAGGCAGGGAGACAAGCTACGAAAAATTATTTGAGCAGGCTAAACGGCTTGCGGGATATTTCCAATCGAAAGGGTATAAACAAGAAGATATTATAGCCGTATATTTGATAAACTCGGATTACTTTTTGACATGTTATTATGCCTGCCAGCTAGGTGGATTTACGATATTACCGATTAATACAAAGTTAACAGCGCCAGAAGTCAATTATATATTTTCTCATTCAGAGGCAAAGGCTTTAATATATGACACTCGTTTACAATCGATATTAGACGATATTCCAGAAACATTGAATAGTTTCGATGATCTTCTATATTTAGGGGAGAAAGATACGCTACTCACCGTATTTAATGATGAAAGTTTGTTATTTAATGAAGTAAAGGTAGATGCAAATACAACGACAGTTATATTCTATACTTCGGGTACGACAGGTAAGCCGAAAGGGGTTATGCTATCAGCAGCAAATGTTCGAGCAACGGCAAAGCTTTATGGTGAGGCTCTTGAACTGAATTCAGAGGATCGCATGCAAATTGTAGCTCCTCTTTTTCATTGTGCAGCAAGTCATGTATTTAGTATTCCGGTTATTTATGCTGGTGGAACTGTCGTTATTGAAGAA
This sequence comes from Psychrobacillus sp. FSL K6-2836, assembly GCF_038003085.1. Classification (NCBI taxonomy): domain Bacteria; kingdom Bacillati; phylum Bacillota; class Bacilli; order Caryophanales; family Bacillaceae; genus Psychrobacillus; species Psychrobacillus sp. FSL K6-2836. Next base: position 1,100,380 of record NZ_JBBOOM010000001.1, on the reverse strand, counting down.
GGATTTTCTCCAAAACAAACGATGGAAACATTGGAACAAGAAAAAATCACCGTTTTCTTTGGTGTACCGGCAATGTATAGTATTTTATTGAATAGTGCCAAAATGGAAACGCTCAGGCTACCTAATTTAAGATTATTTACGTATGGTGCATCTCCTATGCCATTTGAGTTAATTCGGAAAACAAAAGCAATGTTCCCAGAAGTTAAGGTCCAGAATATATATGGCCAAACAGAAAACTCACCAGCGGCAACAACATTAAAGGATCATTATGCGCTTGATAAAGTAGGTTCTGTAGGAGAGCCGGTACCAGGAACACAGGTCCAAGTTGTTGATGAGCAGGGCAAACCACTTCCTCCTGGTCAAGTAGGAGAAATTGTCATAAAGGGTCCTCAGCTAATGAAGGGATATTTAAAAAATGAAGAAGCTACGAAACAGGCGATTAGAAATGGTTGGTTATATAGTGGCGACTTGGGACGAATGGATGAAGATGGACTTTTATATATTGTGGATCGGAAAAAAGATATGATAAATCGCGGCGGGGAAAATGTATTTCCAGTAGAAGTGGAAGAGGTTCTATATGAAATACCTGAAGTACTAGAAGCTGCAGTAATTGGTATCCCCCACGAGATATACGGTGAGGTTCCGAAAGCGTATGTTGTATTGAAGGAAGGTAAGGAACTGAAAGAAGAAGATGTTTTGACAATATGCTCAAAAAAATTGGCTAAATATAAGCTACCAGTAGAAGTAGAATTCATCGATAGTTTACCACGCAATGCAAGTGGAAAAGTGCTAAAGACTATACTGCGCAATTAAATTAGATAACTTAGCATTCTATTTTAGTCATTTGAATAGAATGCTTTTTATATTGTCTGTGCCGATAATTAATAGTCTAATAATTTTTATTTATAAATAAATTAGAAATACATTGAGGGAAATTTACAATACGAAAAGAATACTAAATTGGTTCGTATTGGAAAAAAATCGTAGATTTGAGTATCTTTATATCGAGGTATTTTTTTAGGAGTAATATTGAAAAAATGAGTAAAAAGTAATCAAATAATTTTTATTTGGTATTTTTTCGTTTAAATATTCTCTTTTTGTCCAAAATTAAAAACAAAAAAATGTTATATATATTTTGTGGTTAGCTTACGTGACAAAAGTCTATGAGTTTATAGTTCTAGTAAGTTTTTCGGATTTTTATAGGATTTTTGACTATAAGATTATGTAGTGGTATTTATTATATTAAAGGAAAAGTTTTCTAGTACTTCTACAATATTAAGTAGTTAATAACTTTTCTAAACAGTTTCAAAACCTATTATAGAAACTCAATTTCATAATTAGTTGGTTCAATTAAAAACATGAATTTACGTACGTCATATCACATAACTATAATTGTTTTTTTAACTCGATTTGTTTGAGTGTCTAGAAGAACATTTGTCTGGAGTGGAAATCAGTGTTGTACGAATCTTACTATTTACAAGTTTTATGAAATTAATTATAAAAATAGGTTTATAAAGTAGTAGGGTAGGGTATTGGGTGTTAGTCGACTTCTATTACCCATTTTTACCAATGTAGGAAGTACCTGTGGGTCCTTATAAAAGCACTACACAGTTATTTTATAAATGCCACAAAATTTCAAGATAAGGGAGATGTATGGAATGTCAGGAATTATTCGCGTAACACCAGCTGAGTTAGATGCTATGGCTTCTCGCTACAACCATGAATCAGGGGAGGTTGCTTCTCAAATTGGTCGCCTAGATGGCATGATCGGTGAATTGCAGTCAATGTGGGAAGGTTCTTCTAGTGCTGCCTTCGCTGAGCAATATGAGAGACTTAAACCTCATTTCAATGAAATGCGTGAATTATTAAGTGAAGTAGGTATTCAATTAAGCCGTGCTGGTCAAGCGTTGCAAGATGCTGACCAACAAGTTGCTAGTCAAATTCGCGGATAACAATAGTTCCGCAAGTCAAAATAGTAGAGCGTCATTCCCACACAGGAAGGCGCTTTTTCCTTAATTGGGGTGAGAGAGTGTATATAGAAATTACTGTAGATCTTTCTAAATACGATGGAAAAGTCTTAGATCTAAGACTTTCTGATTACTACACAATGAAAAAAATGATTGATATAGCCTGGCAGGCCAATTCTATATCCAAAACTCCACGCGAAGGCCATTGGGTGCGCGTAGTGAATAAAGATAAAATATTCCCAGGACATTTGACGTTAGCCCATTGCGGAATAACGACAGGTGACCGAATTGAAATTATTTGAAGGAGCTACAAAGATGGCCAAACGTTCACATACATACTTAAAAAACCGAATAGGTGCAGAAATAAATGAAGAACCACTTAAAACTACTTTTGTCTTTCAAAAAGAGAGAGTGGGATTTAAGCGAACTGAAGAAATTATTTTTCTAAAGGAAGTTAATCCAAAAATAAAAAAAGATATAGTAATAACCGACGACGAGCTAATTATTCAAGCGGATATCCCAGCCTCTTTTAAGCGTTTTGATGACATTCAAGGAGAGGATGAAAAATCTCGTTGGATGTTTGCATACCAACTAGTGGAGAAGGTTTATTCCCATCCATATCCACGCTTAAATTTAGTCGTTTCCCCGGAAAACATTGTGTATAGCCGAGGGATGGATCCTGTTTTTCTTTATTATGGAGTGTTAGGGAGTTTACCGCCCTTTGAAACAAATGATGAGCGCGTCTGGTTAGAAACAAAAGCCGTAGTTGCAGCCGCAATAGACGGCTCTTTCACATTTGAAGAGTATTTAAAGTATTCCGAGATTCTTGAACTGAAGGAAATGGGCGCTACCATTATGTCCATGAAAGAAAGTGACTCTTTACTGGACTTCATAAGTCAGCAAATGGAGCAACTAGAAGTAAAAGAACTAGAAAATGTGAAGCTTCCTCGAAAAAAGTGGAAAATTACCAAATGGATATCTATTGGGTTAGGTGTACTTATTATTCCTGCAATTATATTTACTGTAATTTATTTTGTACACGAAAAGCCAAAAACAGATGCATTTATCAATAGTCAAGCATCCTTCCTCGGTCAAAACTACAGTCAAGTAGTAACAACTTTAAGCCCTTATAGCGTTAAGTCTATGCCATATATTGTTCTTTACGAACTTGCGTACTCATCTGTTACCAATGAACGCTTGGATGAAGAACAAAAAGAAAATGTGCTTTCTAATATTACATTGCAAACTGATGCAGATTATTTTAGATATTGGATTTATCTCGGTCGTGGAGAGGCAGAAAATGCTGTAGATATTGCAAGAGCAATGGAAGATGGGGAGTTAATCACCTATGCATTGTTGAAAAGAAGAGAAGAAGTGAAGGCAGATAAAGATTTAACTGGTGAAGAAATGCAAGAACTACTAAACGAAATTGATCAAGAAGTAGAGGAATATGAAAAGTTAATGGAAGAAGTGGAAGAACAGGAACTACAAGAGCAGCAAGAACTAGAGCAGGCACAACAGGAACAGCAAGAACTAGAGCAAAAAGAAAAAGAAAAGCAGGAGCTAGAACAAAAGCAAAAAGAACAACAGGAGCTAGAACAAAAGCAAAAAGAACAACAGGAACTAGAACAAAAGCAAAAAGAACAACAAGAAAAACAGCAACAACAAACAGATCAAACAAAGTAACAGTAAACAGGAAAAGAAATAAAGAATAGATAAAATTCTAAAGTAGTTTGAAAGAAGGTGTGGCTATTGCAACAACTATGGTTGTTTTACGACGAAAATTATCAGTGGATAACTCTACCAGAAAGTGACTTTACATCTTTAACAATTGGACCTGCCATAGAACATGATATTACGATACAGACATTTCCTTTTGTGAATGGTCCTTTTACATTAAAAAAAGAGGATAATGTACTCGTTATTTATAGTGGAGACAAATCTTTTGGAAGAATCACAGACGATGAGGGTCTTACGATTGAACAGAAAGAAAAAGTGCTTCATTTGTATACTTCGTCTACTCCACTAACTTCTAAAACTTACTTTATAGACTTTGACAATGAGGTTTCGTTTGATACCCAATTAGAAATTGCGACATTTCAAAGACTGAAAACAAGTTTTCCAAGAGTAGAGTCTGGACATTTCTCGATAAATAAAATAAAAGATGGCTGGATTATAAAGAAAGACTTTGGCTGTCCTTTATATGTAAACGGTAAGTTAGTGGAATCTAACACAGTTCTTGCCGATGGAGATATTCTTCAGTGGGCATTTATGGAAATGAAATTACTCCAAAAAGACTTACTAGAGGTAACTGCATCGGTTCCTTATGCCACGAAATTGTCTATTATAGATGTCCCGGAGTCTGAAATTCTGCAGATGTATCCTGATTATCGTCGTACACCGAGAATGATTTATGATCTTCCAGATGACAAAATTTCATTAACATTTCCTACCCAGGAAACGGATGATTCCGGAAGAGGATTATGGCTTATAATAGCCCCACCACTGGTGATGCTCGTTGTCATGGCACTTGTAGCAATTTTTATCCCAAGAGGAATTTTCGTTATTATTTCTATCACAATGTTTTTAACATTTCTAGTCACCTCCACTGTTCAATATTTCCGTGACAAAAAGAAGCATAAGCGGAATGCAGAAAAACGGCGCCGTGTGTATAAAGCGTATTTAGAAAACATGAGAGAAGAGCTTTACGAGCTTTCAGAGAAACAAAAGAAAGTGTTGAACTATCATTTCCCTGATTTTGAAGAAATGAAACAAATGACTAATGATTTATCCAGTAGAATTTGGGAAAGATCACTTGAGAGCCATGACTTTTTAGAGTTTAGATTAGGAACTGGAAATGTAAAAGCTAGCTATGATATTAAACTATCCTCTGGTGATTTAGCTAATAGAGAAATAGATGATTTGCTCGAACAAGCTCAGCGAATGGAACAGGTTTACAAAGAGATTCCTGCTGCACCAATTACAACGAAATTACCCGAAGGTATTTTAGGCTTAACTGGCAAAGAATCAGTGATTAAGCGTGAACTTCAGCAAATAATTGGTCAATTGGCATTTTCTCAAAGTTATCATGATACAAGATTTATATATATTTTCAATCATGATGAATATGCCGATGTAGAGTGGATGAAATGGCTACCCCATTTTAAGCTGCCGCATATGCATGCTAGAGGTTTGATACATAACGAGGAAACAAGAGATCAATTATTGTCTTCGTTATATGAAATTATTCGCGAGCGAGATACAGATGATCAGAAGGGTAAAACAATATTTGCCCCACATTTAGTTTTCTTTGTTTCGGATTACTCATTGCTTGCAGAGCATGTCATTTTGGAATACTTAGAAGGCAAACATACAAAAGACCTTGGAATATCGGTTATCTTCGCAGAATCCGCTCAGGAAAGAATGACTGAGAATGTGCACACACTTATTCGATATGTAAACGAACGTGAAGGGGATATCCTCATCGAGGCAGGTAAAGCAGTAGATATTGCATTCAATTTAGATGAATTTGATACTACGACCAACGAACGATTTACCAGAATGCTGCGAACATTGAACCATCAAATAGGCATAAAAAACTCTATACCAAACTCGGTTAGTTTTCTAGAGATGTTCGGCGTTAAGGATATTGAGGATGTTCCAATAGCTAGAAATTGGACATTGAATGAGTCGGCAAAATCACTTGCTGTGCCGATTGGTTTTAAAGGAAAAAATGAACTCGTCGCATTGAACTTACATGAGAAGGCTCATGGTCCTCATGGTTTGTTAGCAGGTACAACGGGCTCTGGTAAAAGTGAATTTTTACAGACGTATATATTATCACTTGCAGTTCATTATCATCCACACGAAGTAGCTTTCTTATTAATCGACTACAAAGGCGGAGGAATGGCACAGCCGTTCAAGCATATCCCGCATTTATTAGGAACGATTACGAATATTGAAGGCAGTAAAAACTTTAGTATGCGGGCACTAGCTTCTATAAATAGTGAGCTGAAACGAAGACAGCGACTTTTCGATCAATACGTCGTTACGCATATTGATGATTACACGACACTTTATAAAGAAGGAAAAGCGATGGAACCCCTTCCTCATTTGTTCCTCATTTCCGATGAATTTGCAGAGCTGAAACGTGAGGAACCAGAATTTATACGAGAGCTTGTGAGTACAGCTCGCATCGGACGAAGTTTAGGAGTACATCTTATTTTAGCTACTCAAAAGCCAGGAGGAGTTATAGACGAACAGATTTGGAGTAATGCAAGATTCCGAGTTGCATTAAAGGTACAGGATGCATCGGATAGTAAAGAAATCTTAAAAAATGGAGATGCCGCATCTATCACCGTAACTGGTCGTGGTTATCTACAAGTTGGAAACAATGAAGTGTATGAGCTATTCCAATCTGCATGGAGCGGTGCCCCTTATAAGGAAGAAGTGCTAGAAGGAGAAGATGATGTGGCAATTGTCACGGATCTAGGCTTGTATCCACTTTCTGGTATAGCAACAAATGTGAAAAAGAAATCTAGTGGAATGACCGAAATGGAAGCAGTGACAGCGAAAATTGCGGAGTCAACCGCTGATATGAATATTCAAAAAGTAGCTAGTCCTTGGTTAGAGCCGTTAGCGTTACGTCTTGAAAAACAACACGATATACCTAGAAGTCAAACGGGATTCCCTATAGGGATGATTGACGAACCAGATAAGCAAAGCCAGACACCAATTGCTTATAACTGGACAAAGGATGGAAATCTTGGCGTATTTGGTTCCTCTGGATATGGGAAATCATATACATTGCTCACAACTTTATTGGGACTTGCGGAAAACCTAACTCCAGAAGAAGCAAACTTTTACTTACTCGATTACGGAAATGGTTCGTTACTACCTCTTAGACAGCTCCCACATACAGCTGATTATTTCACGATCGATGAAGAACTGAAAAGAGATAAATTAGTTAAGTTAATAAAAGAAGAAATTGCTAAGCGAAAAATTGCCTTCCAACAATCAGAGGTTAGTAACATCCATATGTTCAATAAACTATCAGCTTCGACGTTACCTTTTCTATATATAGTCGTAGATAATTATGATATTGTCCGTGAAGAAATGGAAGAGTTAGAGGCTCAACTAATTCAATTTGGTCGAGATGGTCAATCACTAGGAATCTATTTATTTGTGGCTGCGACAAGAGTTCAATCAGTTCGACAGTCCCTAATGAATAACTTAAAAACGAAAATTGTTCATTATTTAATGGATACTACGGAGTCATTTACAGTAATCGGTCGTGTACCGTTTGACTTAGAACCATTCCCAGGTAGAGCAATTCTGAAAAAAGAGGATGCTTACTTTGCACAAATTTATCTCCCTGCTAGTGGGGCAGATGACTACGAAGTATTAGAATCCATTAAGGTAAAAGTGAGTAATTTACGAACGCAATACTTGGAAGAAAATCTTCCGAAACCAATTCCGATGCTCCCGCTCGAGCTTACATCTACAAACTTTTCCTTCTACTTGGATGGAAAGAACAAAGATGGAATCGTTCCAATTGGGTTGGATGAGGATACAGTGCTTCCAATTTCCATTGACTTTAAGAAAAATCGTCATTGTCTACTTATTGGGCAGGTTCAAAGAGGGAAGACAAATACGATTACTTGGATGCTTCACACACTTTTAGAACAGAAGACGGGATTCATTTCTATATTTGATTCGTTTGACCGAGGATTATCAAGATTCGCTGAGCATGATTCCATTGACTATCTGGAAACGAAAGAGAATTTGGCAGAATGGATTACTCGAACAGAGCAATATTATGCGGAAGTAGAGCGGATTTACCTCGAAAATATTCAACAAGGGAAATCTGTAGAAATTACACTTTCTTATTTCGTCATTGATGGATATACAAGATTCTTACAAGTAGCTGATATTAGCCTGCAGGATAGACTAGCAAAATTGATGAAGCGTTATGCTCACTTAGGCTTTAATGTCGTCATGTCAGGAAATAATGCAGAAATCACGAAGGGCTATGATGCCTTTACGAATGAGTTGAAGCTTGTCCGACAGGCGCTCGTGTACATGAAAAAATCGGAACAAACTTTGTTTACAGTAGCGTATGAGCGCAAAGAAGCAGAGCTTCCACTTGGATTTGCACATTATATTTTGAATGGGAACGCAACGAAAGTAAAAATTCCATTAAGTGAGTTGGAGAGGACGAACATACAATGAAATCAACAAAAAATACCAAATTACTAAAATACGGTGTTGGAATTCTATTAATATTAGCTGTTCCCATTATTTTCTTCCAGCTGATGGGTGTTAATATTCTCGATTTGAATAACGCAAATAAACGTACGATTGCTATCGTAAATGAAGATATGGGTTTAACGAAGGATTCAGAAAAGGTACAAATGGGTGTTGAAGTAGTATCCATTTTAGCGGATGACTCAGATTACGAATGGGAAGTAATGGGACGTGGGGCCGCGGAGAATGGAATAAAATCCAACCAATACGACGCAATTGTATATATTCCTTCCAATTTCTCGGAAAATATAATGTCTTATGACGAACAAAATCCGAAAAAAGCAGAGTTTGCCTATCAAGTACAGCGTCAGAAAACAGGATTACGGAAAGAACAGGTTTTACATGAAATAGAAGTAGCAACAGATCGAGTAAATGATAAAATTTCCACTTTGTACTGGAGCTATATAGCGCAGGAAATGAATCATATTAAAAAAGAGTTTACGAGTATTTTAGGAAAAGAAACAGAATTCCTAAGTGCAATGTCAGCCTATTATAAGCCAGAATCAGAAACATTGGCTGAACAGATGCAAAGACAAAAGGACCAAATGGCATCATTGCAAACTACAATCGGATCTGCAAATAATGCTCATACTAGCCGTATTGAAAATGCCGATTCGTTTGGATTACAAATGAACAACTTCATCACCTATGTACAGCAATATAAGGAGTTTCAGAATACACAAAGACAAATACTACAGCAAGTACAGGATGATAGTTTAGCGAAAATTCATGCAGCTGCAGCAACACAAGCAGAGCAGTTCAATCAGTCCGTTCAAATGCTGGAGGATAGTAATAATAAATTAAATGAAGAAATTCAAAAAGTGAATAATATTGTGGAGACAAATAAAGAAAAATTTAATGAATTATCAGAACTACGAAAAAAAGAAGTAGATCGGCAGGCTAAGGATTTACTAGCAGTGCAAGGTACTGCAATCGATCGTTATAATAATACAATTTTAGATAATCTTGAAAAAGGCATTGAGACAGGAAAAAGTAGCAATGCAGTGCTTTCTGCAGCTTCTTTAGGAATAGAGCCAAATCAACTTACTTCTATTAAAGATCAGCTAGAACAAAAAGCAGCGGAGAAAGCCTCTACTATTTTACCTGGATTAGAACAAGAACGCTGGAAAGTAGAAAGTATATTATCCGCATTAACTTCCTTAAAAACAAAGGTAGCAGAAACGGATCCTGCATCTACTTTTATAAGTGAAATTGATCAGCTTCAGGTGGAACTTGAGTCGATTACAGCTGGCTTAGCTGAAAGAGAAACAACTTGGGTTAATGCAAACCAAACCGGAAATGCTGACTATTCAAAAGCTTCTACAGAGTATACAAAGCTATTAGAAAACTATAGCTCTATTTATAGAGAATACGAATCTGTCCAACAGGTTGTAAATACTTATCCAACAGATACTGCACGAATAGGAATGGAAATAATACTAAAAGAAGAAGACTTGTTGGCTAATACTAACCTATCAAAAAATCAGCGAGCTAGATTACAAAAGCTATTTGCAAAAGGTGCAGCTAAAACAGATACAAGTTCTTTGTTATCCTACTATGCTACGTTAGAACAATTTGAATTCACTCTCAATGAAGGCGGAGATAGTGTCAATAAGGATGCTGTTTTAAAGGATGAAATTTTGACAGCTTTACTGAAAAATGTAGTGGAAATTAACGAATTGGAATTGGAGGGTTGGAATTCTGTATCAGAGACTATTCCAGAAACAGAACTAGGAATGTCCGACCTTAGTACAACGTTTGCTGCCATCATGTCTGGTTATAAAGAAACTGCGGAACAGCAGCATGCATCATTAATCAATGAACTAAACTCTATTGATCAACAAGCAAATGTCTTACTTGCGCAAATTCAAAATCCTACGAATATGATTCCGTCTGGGGAGCCAGTGGCAGCTACTTCTGAAGGGGAAGTAATGGCTGGTCAACAAAATGTGACTAATCAGCTTGTAACGTTAAGTGGAATGATTCAATCATTATCACAAAAACAAAGCAGTTTAGTAGATTACGCAAATGACCTAACTGTGAAAGCAGAAAATATAAAAGAGACGTCCAATGAATTTAGTGGTAAATGGGATACGAATGTAGCTGCCATGTCTGAATTCGATAATGATATTCAAGACTTTCTTGCCAATACATATGTCGATGGTCAGGAAAACGGATATGCCTTTAATCATTTTGTAAATCCACTTGATGTAAAAGGAGAAGCAGCAGTTTCTGATGAAATGGAGAAAGTCCCTCCTGTTATTTTATTTATCATTCTATTAATCAGTAGTTTGTTGATCGGATATTTCTCTTATCAGATGAAAGATGGTCCGATTGGGCTCCAATTAGCTATGACAGCTTTATTATCCGTACTTGTTGGACTAATTATTAGTTTCTACAGTATCTATATGTATATTTTAAATGACCATCGTGCGCTTGAATGGACAATTTTTACAATTCTTTTATTGCTTGCAGGCGCAGCCATCATTCGCGTGGCTTTAGAATTCGGCCAATCAGTTGGGTGGCTTGCTAGCTTGGCGTTGATGTGCTTATATATCATTCCATTACTAATACTTGCAGTGCCCGATATTAATATTCCTGATATGTTGTCTGCTGTTTATATGTCTATCAAATATGAACCAGAAACTAGCTTTATGTGGGGAGCAGTAATCACAGCGGTTATAGCAATAGTGATGTTAGCAACAACTTACTTGATGAATAAAAACAAAAATAAAAGATCAAAAGCATCTGCGGCAGATGAAGCGTATGAAAGTTAACCCTCGTCTTTTGTTTCCAATATTGTTTTTAACGCTAGTTGGAAATGGTTTTGTTGTTTTAGCGGAAGAACCAAAAAAGGTAGAAGACTTAGATCCTGTTATTTATGAAAAACTAGAATTTAAGAAAAATACGGATTATCTGCATGATAAGAAAAAAACGGAAATGAAAAATACAATTCCTAAGAAGCAAGTTGATATATATTTTGATGGGAGAAAGAAGCTTCCTAACAGAGGAGACACTTCCTATTTGTTTCAAACGGCTGAGCGTGGGGAGAAAAGTACCGTAACAGCAAAATCCTCTGAGTTAAAGTTATTTTCTGAAAAAGATATTACTCTAGCAGATGTTTCAGTATCCCAAATAGAAGAGGAATCCGCTAGTAATAGTGCGAGGACAATCCTATTTTTTGGTGTAATAGGGATTGGTATTCTTACTTTGTTTGTCATTTTCTTACCGAGGTTAGTAAGTACCTCAGAGTCTACTGAATCAGCCAAATGAAAAAGGGAGTGAATATATATGCCAGGATATTATTATGCTTTACTAGCTAAAAAGAAGGATGACTTGCAAAGATTAACTGCATGCCAGTCTTCCTTGCAAGGAAAGCAATCCGAATTTAATACAAATGAACATAAGTGTTTAGAGCCAGAGCTAACTGCCACTACTTGGCAGGGAACTCATGGAGATAAGTTTGACGATATTCGAGAATCAGGAATTCATACTAGCTATGTGGATATATCCGGAAGTCAATTTTCTAATGTATTTAGTGCAATCTCTACGAGAATAAGTGAATTGAATACTGAAATAGCATCTATTGAACAAACGATCGCCAATATTTTAGCGGAGCAAGAACGCAGGCGTCAAGAGAAAGCAAACTAACTTGCAAGGGGGAGAAACGTTATGTCTACGGAAGTTAAAATCGTATATGCTGATGTGGAAAATCAACTTGGAGAAATGACTGGTGCGGTTGACCTGCTAAACCCAAAAGCAGAGCCGCCTATTACGGGTAATATACTAGATGTCGTTACAAAGTTCAATGAATTATCCGTAAAATTGGACCAATTATTAGTCAAATATCAAACATTATCATCCAAAAATATTCAAACTACATCTGCTTCAATAGACTTTATGGAAGAGTCCGATCAAAAAATATCAGCAGCTATGCAGTGTACCATTGATGGAACAGGGGTGGTGTCACGATGAAAATACTAGACGTACAACCATTTCATGATGGTCTAGGGCGTAATATTAATATGCTTACTCGCCTTGAAGGGGAAATCAATGCCATTCAAGCTGCAGTTCAAGGCTTAGTGGCTATGGAGGAAACGCTTAAAGGGGAGGGTGGAAATGCAATAAGATCATTTTATAATGATTGCCATTTACCTTTTCTACATTTCTTTTTGACGTTTAAATCCATATTTAATACAACCCTTACTACGATGAATTCTGCACTGGATAGTTTAGAGCCAGATGCCAATGGCTATATTCGCCAGGCTTATTTAGAAGGAGAAGTAGAAGAAGGATTGACGGAAATTTCCCAAGTAACGACTAATTTAACGGATGAATCCAATAGTATTATGGATTCTGTTACCGACATAGTAGCGTTGCCGCATTTAGATGACAGTGGTGTGCAGGAAGGTGTAACTAGTGCTAGAACCTCAAGAGATAATACGATTACTGATCTAAATGAATTCGATTTGACTCAAACAAATGCACTACTTCTAATAGAAGCTGCCATTTTAAATATGGAAGTCTGGCTAACAGATATTGAATATTTAATGGAAGAGGGATTAACGGATGTTAACTTCCCAGCAGAGGATTGGAATTATGTGCAGGATGCGACGCCGATTGGTCAATTTTATATGCAGCACCAAATAGACATGCTTGCTGCAGATCCACGAGTAGAACAGAATGATGTGGAAGTATCTGCCCCTGCCTATACAGAGAAGAGTTTATGGGAAGGTATAATGACTACTGTCGGGCTAGATATTAATGATTGGGAAAACAAGCCTATAAATGCTGCTGCCAATTTTGTCGGATTTGCTGCAGCGGGGAATGCAACATATAAGGATGTAAGATTGGCTTCCAAAGGGTTTGGTATCACACTTACTAAAAAAGAAGTAAAAGGTGTTCCTAGACCAGTAGTTAAGCTAACTCATCCAGAATTGATTGGAGCCAATAAAAAAACATATAGTGGGACCAATGCAACAAACTATGAGAAAATTTGGAAACGAGTTAACGGAGCGTCCAATGTTAAATCGACATTCCGATGGTCTACTAATAAGCTAGGATATGTCGGCATATTTGCGACAGTGGGTGGAGATATTGTACATGGTGTACAAAATGAAGAGTCGGCAAGTCAAATAGCTGGTAATGTAACTGGAGATGTTGCAATAGCTGGAGCTTCTATGGCTGCATCAGCATGGTTAGGTGCAAAAACGGGTGCTGCAGCAGGTGCACTAGGAGGGCCTGTTGGAGTAGTAGCTGGAGCAGCAGTAGGATTAGTGGTTGGTGTAGTTGTAACAGCTGCGTTAAGTGAGTTTAAAATTATGGATGTTAATAACGATGGACGTGATGATTCAATAGGTGATGCAATTAAGATAGGAACAAAAGGATTAATCGATTCTGTATCGTCTTGGTTTAAATAGATAGGAGAGATTAAAATTAAAGTGGAAGAGAAGAGAAGAAATAATATAAAATTATCGTATTTAAATCTTGAATCACCCCAGGAAAACAGAAGTGGTATTATTGGGTATTTCCTAATACTGTTATATGTAGTTGGAATGATACCAATATTAGGAGTACCGTTCTCTTTCCCTTTTTTCCTAGCTGCAATTATACCAATCATAATTATTCAAGTATGGGCAATTGTTTATCTGATTGATCCATATAAATACGAGAAATCGTATTACTTATTCTTTGGTATATACGGAGTCGTGAATACTTATGTATTTTTCTTAGTCATTTTGAAATTAATATATGTAAACATGGAATGGAAAGGGAGCGCTCCTTTTGTCATTAATTTAGTTTTGTTTATCCTCTTATTGGGAGGAATCAATTGGTTGAACTGGAAAGCACTATACAGTGGAACATATTATAAATTACAACAAAAAAGAACTATACCTGTAGTCTGGACAGCTATTGGTGGTAGTTCTTACATTATCGGTCAAATTATTCTATCCTTTATCTACTCAGATTCAGCTGTAAATATTTTGATGATAGTTGGGATATCAATACTATCTCTTTGTACTGCTTTTTTTTCGATTAACATTCATCGATATTTCTTTATTAATAAAAATATGGATTTAGTGAAACAGCGGTTCCCTGAATTTGGATTGCCAAAGAGTGAGAGGTATACGAAACGGAAGAAAAAGAAAAAATAATCGATTTTTGAGTTCTATTTAATTAAAGGAAAATTCCAAAAGAAAAAAGAAAGAAGGGAAAATAATGATTCCAACATTTACAGTTCAGGATATTTTTGTCATGATGCAAACGTTAAATACGAAAACTTTAATAGGTTTTTCTAATCCCTTCGAACATTTAACAAAGTATGAAATGGAAAGAGAGTGGGAGAAAACCTATAAAAAACTTCATAAGCTTAATCTTATTGATCTAGTAAATAAGGAAATAAAATTAGAAGAAAAATTTGGAAATGCTCTATGGATCATGTCGCGTACTAATATGGTTGTGGAAATATTAAAAGACGGACGTCAGAAAAGTTATTTTTATTTTAGTAAAGACCATGTAGTGGAATGCAAAGAGAACGAAGAAGGTGAATATACGTTATACGTGCATGGAACTCCGGATCATGTATGGAATAATGTCATTTACCCCCGTATGCTTGTAGGTGTAGAAAGTCAATCTGCCAGTGCAGGTGAAACTATCTTTATATCTACTGCTGCATATAATTCGTGGGTAAAAGCGAGAACAGTGACAGATGTGTACAGCTTGGAAGCTATCAATTCAGGTGAAAACTGGAAAAGGGTCAGTAGTCAATTGGATGCTGCATTAAAAAGTATGATACATAATAATCGGTTAATGGTATTTTTCAAAGAGGATTCCAATTGGGTTATCGAAGGTATGCATGTTTTGACATCACCGAATAATAATTGGACTTTCCAAATGATTCAGAAGAACAATCAGGAATTATTGGAAGGAAAACAAAGTACAAATGTGGACATTGTTTCGGAGATTTTAGAGGTTTTAGTAAGGATACAGGATAAGAAAGTAACGATTAAATAAATAAAAGTAGAGACATCAAGCACTTTTTTCGTACAGTCGAATAGAGTGCTTGATGTCTGTTAGATTGTAATTCTTATGTATTTTCAATGAAGTATTTTGACATTTAAACTTTCCAATTGCGCTAGGTTGATCGTATAATTGTTTTCGGTATCTACAAATAGCCCACCATTAACTTTATTCCTTTCAGCTGTTCGGATATCTGTATTCGTTTCGAATATCAGATTATTACCACCTTTAAACTTTAGGTGAAATTTATACTTTTTCAATTCACCAGCTTTACGCAAAATTCTCCCTCCTTTAACGAAGTATATCACTCGTCCTGATAAAGGTTAATAGATAGAAAATAGTTTTATTGGGTATATAGTTTATGAGACTTAATGAGGAAGTCCTTCTAATAGAAATAAATTAGGTGATACGACTTAAGTAGTATATAATGAAGGGATGCTGAAAATACTGAATTAGAGAATATAAAGGAGTTTGAATCATATGGGAAACAAAACTATAAAAAATGAATTACCAGCGAATTACGAGGAACTAAAGAAAGCTGCAAATCGTACTGCAAGCTGGAAAGCACGTTATGACGCAGTAGTTGAATTAGGAATGTACAATCATAATCAAGTGAAGGACATTTTAAGAACACGCCTTGCGAATGATCCGGTTTATAAAGTACAAGAGGCTGCTTTCCAAAGTTTATTAGATTTTGGGGAAGAAGCTCAGTTACCGAAGCGTAAAAAGTTTGAATTAGTAAAAGGAGCAAACAAAGTGTTTGTTCGTGTTAAGAAAAGCTTACCTAAGGATCATACTTTTGAAGAATTTTTAACAAAATTAAAAAGAATGCGCATCGACGTATATGATACGTATGAAGGTGACAAAGGCGACGAATTCAAAACTTGGCTAGAAAAAGAATGGTCTAACTTAAAATAATAAACAAAAAAGCAATTGTCATCATGGACAATTGCTTTTTTTTTTTAATAAAGTAAGTTTTCCTTATTAATATATGGTTTCTGATGCAACCGGAAACTTTTAAGTGTTGGTTAAGGGATTTATGTGGTAGTTGGAAGAGTTAATGTGGTAGTTAAGAAGAAGTAAGTGGTAGTTGGAATGGTTTATGTGGTACCGAAATTTTCGGTGCTATAATTTTCCGTTTTATGGAATAAACTATAAGCAAGTTAGTATAAGAGCTGTCGGTACAAATTTATCAGCCAGACTTCTATAATGTTTGACATGCCTTGATAGAATCAAGAATTAATTAATAAGAAGTTTTAAAATAAATAAGTAATATTAATAAAAATTCAAAATAGATTGACAGTTTATAGGGGAGCACCTATATTTTAAATAGAGACTTTATAGGATGTTGGGATTGGAGAGAAACAATTATGAGTAAATTATGGGATACACCTGAGAGACTACGTGCTTTGTTATGCGAATTGGTTAGCTGGGATAGTATTACATTAACTGAGGGGGAGCGAGCGTTTGCTCCTAAATTAGTGCAGAAGCTTAGAGAATTAAGTTATTTTCAAGATCATCCGAGTCTATTACAGATGCATGATGCAGGGCTTGGTAGACAAGTAGTGACTGCATTGTATAAACACCCGGAAGCGACAGAAACGGTTGTACTGATCAGTCATTTTGATACAGTTCAGACGGAGGAGTACGGTGTTTTGGAGCCGCTTGCTTATTTTCCAGAGGAGTTAACAAAAAAGTTAATGGAGAACCCCGAAGAATTGCCAGAAGGTGCTCGTACTGATTTGGAAACTGGTAAGTATTTGTTTGGCCGCGGAACAATGGATATGAAAATGGGGCTTGCGTTACATATGCAGCTGATAGAAAAAGCGAGTGTTGAGCAATGGCCGATCAATCTTATTTTGACAACTGTTCCGGATGAAGAAGTCAATTCAGCTGGTATGCGTGCTGCGGTCACTCACCTAGTGCGTATTCGTGAAGAGTTCGGATTAACTTATAAGCTATTTTTAAATAGCGAGCCATCATTTTCTCAAAACCCTACTGATATTGCAGAGTACATTTATACCGGTACAATCGGTAAAATCATGCCTGCAGCATTGTTTTACGGGAAGGAAACGCATGTGGGAGAACCTATGAAAGGCATGACAGCTAATTATATTGCATCCTTCTTAACGCAACGAATGGAATGGAATGACTCATTCCGTGAGACGGATCTAGGAGAAAGTACGCCTTTACCAGTTTCATTACAGCAAAAGGATTTGAAACTGTCTTATTCTACGCAAACACCGTATCGTGCTGTTGCCTTATATAATGTGTTTTTACTGAAGCGTACTGCTTCGGAAGTGATGAATTTGTTTGAGCAAGTTGCAGAAGAGGCAATGCATGAATTGAACGAAAATTATTCTATGATTTGTGAGCGTGAGCAGGTAACGGGCGTAGGGGAAGTAAAAGTTATCCGCTATGAAGACCTACTAGCATATGCAAATAAAAAACTAGGAACGGACCAAGTGGAACAACTTAAAAAACAAACACTAGAAAACGAAGAATGGGATGACCGAGAAAAGTCACTTCGTATTGTAGATGACCTAATGATTCAATGTCAGGAATTAGCACCAGCAACAGTTATCCTTTTCGCACCACCTTTCTACCCAGCAGTTAATACCTCCAATGATCCATTGATTAGAGATGCGGTGGAATTGATGAAGCAATCAGGATTAACGTTTAATAATAAAATTGATCAAATCCATTATTTCAATGGAATTTGCGATTTAAGTTATGTGAACTATGAAGATGAAGGTAAAGGTTGGACTGCTTTTGAAAATAATACGCCTGTATGGGGTGACACCTATAACATACCATTTGAAGATATGGCTAAACTTAAGGGACCAGTTCTGAACGTGGGACCATTCGGAAAGGATGCGCATCAAAAAACAGAGCGACTTCATGTAGATAGTGCATTTGTAGAGATGCCAGTAATGTTAGAGACATTGCTTAAGAGCCTGTATTAAATATATGGATACAGACTTCCTATAATGGGAAGTCTTTTCTTGCTCTTGAGAGGAACATACTTGCTTTCAACTTATAGTTACTTGCTGTTACTGTCAGTTTAGTTACTTTGAATAATGAATTACTGGCGGAACGAAAAAATTATCCACTTTCACTTGCGAGAGAAGGCTATGTAAAAAAGTAAATCATCCCTGTCCGTATAAATATGAATTTTATAAGACTATTTTGTATATTTATAATATTTTGCCTACTAATCTGTTGAATAGTTAACGGTTTTTAGAGATAATGAAACTAATAATTTTTTACGATAGGAGTAATTGAATGGAAATAACAACAAGGACTAATATAGAACATAAAAGTAGAGCAAATGACTATGTCCACGAAGTATTCGAATTAGTAAAAGAAAGAAACCAAGGGGAAAAAGAATTTTTACAGGCAACACGTGAGATCTTTGATTCGCTACGACCTGTATTTCTAAAACATCCTGAATATATACATAATGGAATATTAGAACGCATAACGGAACCTGATCGAGTTATTACGTTTCGAGTTGCATGGGAAGACGATACTGGAAAGGTTCAGGTAAACCGTGGTTTTCGAGTACAGTTTAATAATAGCTTAGGACCTTATAAGGGTGGAATTCGTTTTCATCCGACGGTAAACAGTAGTATTATGAAATTTCTTGCCTTCGAGCAGACATTTAAAAATGCATTGACGGGACAGCCGATTGGCGCAGGTAAAGGTGGATCAGATTTTAATCCAAAAGGAAAGTCAGACCGTGAAATTATGCGATTTACACAAAGTTTTATCACCGAGTTAAGTAAATATATTGGGCCTGATATGGATGTTCCAGCTGGAGATATTGGAGTTGGAAAGAGAGAAATAGGTTATATGTTCGGCCAGTATAATCGTTTAAAAGGTGGCTATGAGGCTGGTGTGTTTACTGGAAAAGATCCAAATCATGGAGGGAGTCTCGGTCGTAAAGAGGCTACAGGTTACGGCACAGTCTATTTTGTTGAAGAAATGTTAAAGACAGTAAATGACAGCTTTAAAGGGAAAAAAGTAGTTGTCTCTGGATCCGGTAACGTTGCAATCTACGCTATGGAGAAGGCGATTGAGCTTGGTGCAGTGGTGCTGGCATGTAGTGACTCCTCTGGATACATTTATGATCCTAAGGGTATTGATGTAGAAACGATTAAACAGTTAAAAGAATTTGATAGTAAAAGAATTAAAGAATATACAAAGAATCATCCAAAAGCTGTCTATCATGAGGGCTGTACGGATAT
Organism: Psychrobacillus sp. FSL K6-2836; assembly: GCF_038003085.1. Taxonomy (NCBI): domain Bacteria; kingdom Bacillati; phylum Bacillota; class Bacilli; order Caryophanales; family Bacillaceae; genus Psychrobacillus; species Psychrobacillus sp. FSL K6-2836. The sequence goes on along the minus strand of NZ_JBBOOM010000001.1, from coordinate 1,080,837 downwards.
TTGGTCGGTGGCGTGTGACATTGCTTTACCTTGCGCCACTCAAAATGAAATGGAAAAAGACGATGCTATTATGTTAATTGAGAATGGGGTACGAGCAATAGGGGAAGGTGCTAATATGCCTTGCACAGAAGATGCCATTCTTGCCTTCCAAGCAAGCGGTGTATTATTTGCCCCAGCTAAAGCGGCAAACGCTGGTGGAGTAGCTGTTTCTGCAATGGAGATGTCACAAAATAGTATGCGCTTATCGTGGACGGTTGAAGAAGTAGATGAAAAGTTAAAGCAGGTTATGAAGAACATATACATTAGCTGCTATAATGCCGCAGAAAGCTACGGACATCCAGGTAATTTAGTGATAGGAGCAAATATAGCAGGATTCCTTAAAGTGGCAGAAGCAATGGTGGCACACGGAATTCATTAATAAGAAAAATGGAGCAGCTTCTCGGTACTTAGAGAGTTGCTCCTTTGTCGTAAAAGAAAGTATAAAAAAGAGTCACGTGAATACTGAGTTCGTGGGACTTGAGTGAATGAATAATAATATTGATTTCGTTTTGGGTGGGGTTCAAAGGCTAAGAGCGCCACATCGTGTGGCAACGCCTTCGTGACCAACATCCTGTTAGCCCCCGCGGGGGGAGAGATGAGCCATCACCACAGCTCAATGCGTCGATGTGATGGCTCATCTGGCTCACTCATCTCGCTGGAGTCGCCACCTTACACTACAATCAATTAAAGTAGTAGTACCCAACAAGAAGATTAAGCATGCTTATCGCTTAGATGATAAGATTGTTCAAATTTTAGAAAGTGATAAAATTATTTTTAATCACTTCTGAATTAGAGCTGAAATTAGTTAATGATAAATTAAGAATGTAGATTTACTTTTTTTCTAGTGGAAATAAAGAGAAGTAGTAAGTGCTTGATCTATAAGAAGTGAAATAGCGAACGAAATTGCATCTTCGGGGCCAGCACGATGCGGGTCAGGCAGTCGTTGCGAAATGTTTCTTTATTTTGCGACGAGCTTTGCGCAGGAGCACCACGATGTCGCGTACTTAGACTGTCATCTGCTCTCTGAATAGGAAGGTGTCTTTTCTATAGTTTTCCAAAAATGCATTTACCTGTTTCAAAAAGTTGTTGAAGGGCGACGGACAGTCAAACGCCATAAGATTACCGAAAAAAGGAGTGCTGGTTGGTTGTGACGTCCGTCACAACCAACCAGCACTCCTAAAATTTCACTTGGTAATTATATAGCAAAACGCCTATTCAAAGCCCTTCGAAAACGATAGAAACAGGTTTTAACATTAGAGGACAGGACATCTTTTTGCTCCTTTTTACTATTAGACTAAAGCTTAAATTTACCTACGATCTGATTTAATTGATGTGCAATATCATTTGTTTCGTTTGAACGGTTTGCAATCTCATCGATCGAAGCTGTCGTTTGTTCTGTTGCTGCTGAAATAGATGTAGTAACTTGTTCAATCTCTCTTATTGATTCGGTAAGCTGATTGATCAACAATACGACTTGTTTTGAATTATCTGCTTCTGTAGTTGACATAGCTGAAATCATGGATATTTCTTCAACTGTTTTTGCAACTGCTGTAGAAATATCACTTAATGACTGAGATGTTTGAAGTACAGTCGAAGAGCCCGTTTCGATTAACTTCGTACTTTCTTCTGTAGAATCTACTACTAGCTTAATGCTTTCCGTAATGTCTTTAATAATTGTTTCTACTTGCTCTACTTCAGTATTCGACTGCTCGGCTAGTTTTCTAACTTCCTCCGCGACTACTGCAAATCCTTTTCCATGCTCACCTGCGCGAGCTGCCTCAATTGAAGCGTTAAGTGCTAGTAAATTAGTTTGAGCAGCTATTGCTGAGATGGAGCTCGTAATTTGTTGGATTTGTGTAGTTGCCTCATTGAGTCGTCCTATTGTTTCACTCGTTTCAATGGAAGCAGATTTGATTTTATCCATGTCACGACTAATTTCACTTGCTCGAGTCAACCCTTCTTCGGCAGTGTGCATAGTTGTTTTGGAATTTATGACAGTTGTATCTGCACGGTCTTTTGAAACTTGTAAATCTTGTGCTAGGCTTTGCAAAATATTGGAGGAACGCTCAGCTGTTATCGTTCCATCAGATACTGATGCGGCAGTTTCACTCATATTAGTTGATACTTGGTGCACTGCGTCTTTCATTTCGTTTAGTGAAATAGAATTGTGCTCGACATTATTAGTTAATTGAACGGAAGTTGTTTGAATCGTTCCTATAATTTCTCGTAGGTTCGACGCTAATGTATTTAATGTTTTACTTAAATCTCCAACCTCATCTTTACTTGTGAAATGCGTATCCTTGACAGCTAGATTACCATTAGCAATTTCACCAGCGTGTGCAATAAGTGCTGAAAGTGGCTTTGTTTTTCTTCTTATTAAAAATAACGTAACTAATGATGCCAAAATCAATGGAATTAGACTAATAAGTATTCCTCCACTAACAACATCCCAGGTGCGATCTGTAACGATAGATGCATCAAAATCAATGACGCTAATAGCTATAATATCTTTAGAAGGATCATGATCTTCAAAAATAGGTGCATAGCCAGAAAGTCTTTCTAAGCCAGCAAACTCATAAGCATCTGAATAGGTAGGATGTTGCATTTCTACTAACATAGCAGTAGCTTCCTTATCTATATAAAACTGATCTCCAGCTTTAAAGCCATCTTCCTTTAACTTGTCATCCATAGCGAGTAATTTACCATCTAAATCTATAATATACTGCGTTTCAAATATGTCTTTGTGTGCGGTAGTCCAATTTAGTTGCTCACCAACCTTATCGATTGCTGACGTATCTCCTGCAATGATTTTCTTAACATCATCAGCTTGGATCAATCCGGTAGTAATATTTGCGCACCCATAAGCTTCAATACCCGCTGCCTTATAAAGTTCATCATAAGCTGTATTGTATGTAGCCACCGAAGTAATTAACAGCATAGAAGCGATGATTCCAACAATAATCATCCCTAAATGCACTGTTAAGGTATTTTTCATTATAAATTCTCTCCTGTCTACCTTTACATAAAACGTATATACACATTTATACCATAAAAAGAGGTAAAAAAGATACAGTTTAATAAATAGAAATAACACGAATATGTGACTAATTAACTTCCAAGTTATATCCTATAGTCTTGGTTTTTAGTTATTTGGTTATCCAATTATTGTAGAAAACAATATGTTGTAAAGGTTTTGTAACAATAATTAGGACTTTAAGATATTAAATTTGTCGGACTTAGTAAGTTTATAACGAAAAGCTTGTAATATTATTGTTACACAATTGTAAAGTTACTTTAGTTTAAAAGGTGATAGTATGGGTATAGAGAAATTTTCAGAAAACATATTAAATCGAATTTTTCAATACACATCTTGGAGGAACATAAATTTTGACTTCATTGTTTAAGAAAATCATCACTATCTTTAGTTTAACTGTAGTTTTAGCCGCGGGAACATTTGCAGGAAATACAGAAGCAGCAAGCACTGTAGCATCCAATGAAATAGTATCGAGTGCGAAAAGTTTAGTAGGAATTAAATATCGTTATGGTGGAACAACGAAGGCAGGTTTTGATTGTTCAGGTTATATCGGATACGTATATAAAAGTAAAGGAATTTATTTACCAAGAACTGCAGCAGGAATGTACAACTCTGGAAAAAAGGTAAATAAATCAAATTTAGCAGTGGGGGACTTAGTTTTCTTCAATACATCTGGTAAAGGCGTATCACATGTTGGAATGTACATAGGTAGCGGTAAATTCATCCATGCTTCAACATCTAAAGGTATTCGCGTAGATAAATTAAATGATCCTTATTACTGGGGTAAAAAATACGTTGGTGCTAAAAGAGTAGCGACGGTAACAGTAGCAAAAAAATAATCCTAAATTCAACCGTTTCAGCTCATAGCTGAAACGGTTTTTTTAGATAAGAGAGCATATAAAAATGTCCCGTAAATAAAGGGGTGATTGTACTTTAAAAGAGTCCATGTGAAGGGCGGGTTATTACCTAAGGGAGAAAACAAAAGAAGCGATGAAATCCATAGTATAAAGAGATTGCAACATAAATAACAAAAGGAATAGAGGCTGGGACAGAAGTAGAAATTTTATTGGATAAGTAGAAACCTTTACTAATAATGGATATTTAATAAAATTGATTGGAATGGAGGGGCGACTCCTACGGGAATAGCGTGACACCTGAGTCTACAGGCTCAGTCCACGCCCGTGGAAAGCGTCCCTGGAATGGAAATCAATTTTGTGCACAGCAAAAAAACAGCATTTTTCTCACAGAGAAAAATGCTGTTTTGGGGTTCTGTCCCAGCCAGTATAAATTGGAAAAAAATAATCCCTATTAATAGGCACTGTAAAACCCAATATGGTACCATCTCCAATCAGTGTGGATAAGGCACCCACTGAATGGAGTTTCGTCTTACTTAATTGTTACTACTTTTGATCCAACGAGATTGCCAGATGCATCATAGCTTAAAAACATTCCTTCTGAGAAAAGGGAAAGATCAATAATTTCATCTAATTTTTTTTCAAGAGCAAAATAGTTTTGTCCCCGATAAATTAGTTCATAATCAATTTGCCCTTCTAAAGAGGAGAATCGTACAATAACTCTCTCCACATCACCACAGCTCATATCAATAAATGTATTCATATAAAAGTTTGATGGTGTGGACTGAATCGTCGGCGAGATAAATCCTTGGTTATTATTTGAGCAGCCAGGTGGATGCGTTTCACAAGTGACTTCATCCAGAATAGATTGATAAGTAGCGGATAGGTCTACATTTTTTTCTACATGATAATAACTTCCGCCCGTACTATTTGCAATTTGTTCCAACAAAGGTTCATTTAATTGATTTACAGAACCAAGGCCAATAGTGAATATCTTAATATTTTTATCTTTTGCTTTTTGAAGTGATGAAAGTATTTTACTAGTGTTAGATTTTCCGTCTGTTAATAAAATAGCAATTTTTGGTTTAGAATCATTTGAAAACTTGTCAATTGCTACATCTAATCCATCTGCAATATTAGTACCACCGGATTGACCAACATTTACAAAGGTAGAACCAACATAGCTAGCCGTACCCTTCGCTAAGAAATGTCCTTTAGAATTAAAATGAGCACCAACATTTGTAGAAGCATGAAGTGCTGAAATGAACTCTTGCGATTTAGACACTCTTAATCGTTCAGGGTCACTTCTTTTCATACTTCCCGAGGAATCTATAATAAATCCAACCTCAAAATTCCTTGGACAGCTATAGTCTGTTGTAAGTGGACGAGCGATTTGAATCCGATGACTATGCGTCTTATTTACAATAGAAGATAGTTCGCTTGAGTATCTTGGATCCTTCACAGAAATCCTTGCACTCCAGGAAGAATCACCCCAGGCATAAGAATTGACGCTAGTACGGGCAACACCATTCACAAAGCTTACTTCTTTATTTGCAAAAGAAAGGTCTGATGAATTGAAAACTACTTTCCCTTTATAATCAGAAATTACTTGTCCACCCGGAAGGACAATAGTGGCTTTTATAGTTACTAATCCATCTTTATTATTATTTTCAACTACATGCTCTAGACGTAATTCTGCTTGTGGTACGTAGGTAACATTTACGTTAACTGGTGTTCTATAGCAGGACATGTTTAAATCATTGCTTCTGCTGTCACTAACTTTAAAGGAAATTGTGTCAACTACAGTTTTAGTTGATTTTTTTGCTGTAATCTCTGCAGTTAAATCAGCTCCATCCGTGTAAAGAATAGGGGAACCAGAAACCTTTCCACCTTTTTCATTGGTAATAACCGCTCCAGACTTGGATGTAATTACAAATGGGATGGATTCTTCGTAAGAAATATTATTTCCGTAGCAGTCCTTTAATATTATTGTGATAAATGACGTATCTACACCGTTTGCGATAAGTGTAGGGGATTCGATATCCAGACTTGCAATACGCGCATCATGAGTGGAAGATGGTGGTTTTGCAGGCTCCTCGGTACTAGGTGTAGGAAAAACAATCGTTCCTCCATCTGGAAAATCAGTAGGTAATTCACTTGCTACATTGTCCTTCCCAGAAGGGGCACCACGTAGACCTTTAATACTGAAAGTTCCTCGTTTTGCAATTCTATTAAGAAAGACAGTTGCATCCACACGGGTCAATGTGCGCGAAGGTTTAAAATCCTCATATGTTTTTTTGCCATTCGTTCCAGTAGATAAATTTTGCGTATACAAATATTGGACTGCATAGGTTTCTGTGAGGTCATAACCGTCAATAGCAGCGATAATTCGTGCAAATTGGCCTCTAGTTACTGCTTTTCCTCTAATTTTTGTATTAGTATACCCATTTACTGGCATATTTTTACTTTTGAAATATCGATAATATCCAGATGCACTATCTTCATTTTTCTTAGCCACATAAGGGGAGATTGCCTTATAAGACGTATCAAATTTGGATAATACGGAAACTAACTGAGATTCTGTGATTTCTTTCTGCGGACCAAAAGTTCCGTCGGGATAGCCCTGCATTATGCCAGCTTTACTTGCCCATTCAATCGATGGATATGCCCAAAAATCATTTTTGATATCTTTGTATAGACTAGCAGCACTTATACTTTGTTGTGTAAATGGAATTGCTAGAAACAAAACAATAAATAGAAGTAATGACCGTAAAGTAGTTTTTTTCATCTAATCGTTCCTTTCTATCAGTCAAAGAAGAGCATGTCATCACGATAATTTTGTTTTAAATCAGACTCTAAGAAAGTTAAAAATCTAGAAATCATTGCCGAAGATTGTGCCCTTGTAAGAGGTTGGTTTGGATTGAAACGGTTTTTACCATCTCCATTAATAAGTCCTAGCTCTGTTGCAACATACACACTATCTTTGGCATATGCAGGTATAATCTTGTCATCAGCGTAGTTAGTAGAGAATCCTGGACTAGGAGCACGTCCTTCCATACCTAAAGCTCGTACAAGAATCGCTACTGCTTGAGCTCGTTTAATTGGTTGATTAGTCCCGAACGAATTCGGATTAACTCCATTAATGATTCCTTTTTCCACAGCACTTTCAATGTACGGATAATCAGGATGTTTAGGATCAAGATCGGCGAAAATTGCCTTTTTCGAAGCTGCTTTCTTTTGAGGTTCTTCAAAAACCCGTAAGTTAACAGCCTTTAACACGCCTACTGTAAATTGGAATCTCACCATTGGAGTATTGGGAGAGAAAAATTGACTTGCTTCATCAAAAATACCTAATGAATATAACTTCTCTATATCACTCTTAGCCCAATGATTGGATAAGTCACGAAACTTCGGCACAATTAGACGATCGATTTTTGGGACATTAACTTGGTTGAGATGTATAACACCCTTGGAATCTTTGTAACTTTTTGCAAATGGAATATCATAATTGTATTCAGAAATCATATTACTGGAGCTAATAACAGAATGTCCTCCAACAAAGCTTGAGAAGGAAGGGGTATTAGGCTCATATTGAAGTGTTCGTGATTTGCTATCAGAAACCTTACTTGTTACATAAGCAGTGCCTTTACTAGTATTTATCTCAAAATCTAGTAGCTGTGTCTCCGTTGCTCCCCAGAAGTTTTTATAGCCAACATCTCTTCCGTTCAGAAACACGGTAATGGTTTCTGTGTTTTTAGCTCCCTTAGCTTTTTTTAGATATATTTTTCTCCCTACTACATTCCCAGAATAGTAATCACTCGCTGGGCGATTATCAATTACAGATGCTTGAGAGAATTGATAATCATCTAACGTATAAGTATCTCCATTAATTATTACTTTTTCTGAGTAGCTTTTTATAGATGTATTGGAGGTAGTTTGTCCTTTATCTAAATGTGCTTCTAATGTCGAAACGTATGACATGCTTCTAGTTAGTTTGTCCCCATTGGGATTAGATAGATTGAACTTGTATGTAGTTGTAACCAAGTTTTTACTTGTTCGCTCTGAAATAGTAGCTTTTCCACTAAATTTAATAGGAGCCCCTGATAAGAAGAAAGCCTCTTCATACGTATACTCGTTCAGAACACCACCATTAAAATCGGGTGCTTTTGCTTTTGTCTCTGTATTAAAGAGAATTAGTGATAAAACTATGGCTGCTAAATAGGTAGATATCCGTTTAATGCTTGATTTTTTATTAATTGTAAACCCTCATCTCGTGTCAAAGTTGAATCGACATATAGTTTAGTAACTATATGTCGTTTATTTATGTTTTAGTAAATAATAAAATCTACGGCAAGAGGATAACTTTATACAAGTGATTATCCGTCAAGACTCCAGCGATTTGCACTTTTGTTCAAAAAAAGTACAAAAAAAGCTGCATGAACACTGGTTTTATGGAACTTTTAAGAATGAATAATACTACTGATTTCCGTTACATGTGGACGCTTTCCGCGACGAGGCCGAGCCTCCTCATTCAGGCGCACGCTTCTTCCCTGTGGGGTCTCGACTTTCTCGCTTATCCCGCTGGAGTAGCCACATTTCACTCCAATCAACATATAGTGTAGTTCTCCACTCTGAGATTTAGCAAAGCTTATCGCTTAGATGATAATAGTAGTAAAAGTTTATAGAGGGATAAAACCGTCCATCCAGTTAGGAATACTACTTTATAATGAAAGAAGAAAGTAGATATTCTTTTATCTGAGTCCATCTCATCTTTACTTATTTGAAGATAAAACACGTATATTTTGGTGGTTTTATATCCAAGTATTCGTTTATAAAAAGTGGAACTAGTTGATTGGAGTGCAGAGCGGCGACTCCAGTGGGAACAGCGCGAGCTGAAGACCCTGGACTGAGCGTAAGGGAGGGAAGCGGCTGAAGCCGTGCCCACGGAAAGCGTCCGCTCGTAGCGGAAATCAATGGCATATCTACGTATCAGTTCTTAAAGGACCGGGCGTCTCTTTGCCTGGTTTTTCTTATTAATCTACAAAAATTAGTCGACCTTTAATAATCGATTCATGAATTATAAACAATCTATCATTAGGCTTTAAGTCATTAATAGAAATTACTTTTCCCTCTTTAATAATAGTTGCTTGTTCTATATTCATATTGTATATTTTACCTGCTTCTTTCCATATGCCATTTTGCCACTGACTAACGTTTTGGACACGAATAGTTGTCCCACCTATTGTGTTTTCTAAACGACCTACCGACACTAAATTGGAAATAGGTGATGAGCTTCCTACGATATGGCTAGCAATAATTTGATTGTTTTTTACGTAAAAGTATCCATATTTCCCGATTCTCTCATCCATTTCATTCCTAGGAACTACTTTTAGTGTGGAACGTCTAAAGTCTTCCACTACATTAGTGTCGTCACTAAAGTTAAGCGTTGGTGTTGCAGCATTTGACCAATAATTATTAGATAATTTTTTTGCATTGATAATAGTTAAATTGTAGGTTCCAGTGTAACCAATTTTTCCGAAATAAACGGTGTGATCTGCAAGATTAGGACTCATAAACCCATCGTTAGTAATATGAATAACATTTGCATATTTGCTAGTGCTCGGTCCGTCAGTCACAACAAAAGCAGTTCCACTTGACTGTAGACTATACGAATCAACTAATCTTCCATTTCGGATAAGAATAGAACCGTCATGATAAGGTAATAGACCTATATTTCTTAAACCTATTTTTTTGATAGATGTGTTAATAGAAGTCATAGGTTCATAATATGTGCGTTCATTATCTCGTTTAATAACCATCTTTTGTATTACTTCTTTTCCGAATTGCTTTGCAGTAACATAGTAAACTTCATCGTATGTATAATATCGTAATTGATCCTGTTTAATTTGCTTGTTTCCTACATATATCGGAGTTTTATCGGTGAAAGTTTTCGTTGAATTATCTATCGAAATTTGTGATTGCCACTTCCAATCACGAAAAATTTGTTCATCATTTACGATTAATTTGTTTTGGATAGGATCAATTTTCTGTATTTTTCCTTTATACAGATTTTCTATAACCTCTCCTTGAGTGTTTATATCTACTGATGTAATTATTCTAGAGTCATATTCGTCTAACTTTAATTTTATACGATCGCCTTCATACAAAACACTAAGATCGGATATTTTTGTATCTTTATAAAACTCTGTGTCATCATTTATATAGTAAGTTTTAGAGATTCCGCTATCTAATCTAACGGAAAGAAAGGTTCCTTTTTTGTCAATTCTATTTATCGTTCCAGAAAATGATTTGCCTATTGCATCTGTATTTTCTTGAGATACATAGGATGTACCACGAAGTTCTACTACCTTGCCTAAGTTAACGTCTGCTTCAAGTTCCATGCCTATTTTAAAAGCATCAATAGAAGTTGGAAGAGAATTTACTGAAAGTCTTGTATACTTATCGATTTTAAGTGTCAATTTTTTATTTTTATTATTTTTAATGGTAATTGACTTGAGATTTTTTTGATATGAGCCATCACTTTGCTCAACAGTCTCAAAAGTTACATTTTCAAAGTTTCCTTTAATAAGTGTTGCTCCAAATGTTTCGGATGGTAAAAAAAGTAAAGTGCACAGAAACAGAATTGGAATAAATAATAACTTCTTGAACAAATTTTCTCCTCCTCATAATTTTATAAATAGTCCTAGACAGTATATCGACTAAAAATCTATGTTTGTTATAAGAATTGGAAATTTTGTAGTAAAAATAAGAAATTGTATAAAATTTTTTGAAAATAATTTTAAAAAGCTATTTCTAAATTTCGTAAAAGTAGTATAATTGCATATAATATATTGCACACTTAAAATTGTTGCAATTTACTAATTTAATTGATAGGGGAAACACATTATGAATAATCTAAAAATTCAATTTACTGAAAACGAACTGAAGAACGAGAAAACACCAGCAGACCAACTAGTTTTTGGAACTAAATTTACAGATCATATGTTTATCGCCGATTATACAGAAGGTACAGGTTGGCATGATCATCGTATCGTCCCTTATCAGCCACTTACTTTAGATCCGTCTGCATCTATATTACATTATGGTCAAACGGTTTTTGAGGGAATGAAAGCTTATCTATCGGAGGATGGAATCGTTCGCTTGTTCCGTCCAGAACAAAATATGAAACGCATGAATATTTCAGCTGATCGCATAAGCATGCCACAAATAGAAGAAGAACTAGCTATTGATGCTTTAAAACAATTAATTGAAATAGACAAAGAATGGGTACCTAAAGAGCCTGGAACATCTCTTTATATCAGACCTTTTATGATTGCAACAGAAGCACATCTTGGAGTATCAGCTTCTAAAACGTATAGCTTCATCATTATCATGTCGCCGGTTGGATCTTATTACAAAGAAGGTATTCATCCAGTGAAAATATTAGTGGAAAGTGAATATGTTCGGGCAGTTGCTGGTGGTACGGGAACTGCTAAAACTGCAGGAAACTATGCCTCTAGCCTAAAAGCGCAGGAAGTAGCGGATCGTGAAGGATACGCGCAGGTTCTGTGGTTAGATGGACTTGAGAGAAAATATATTGAAGAAGTAGGAAGCATGAATGTGTTTTTCAAAATTGATGGGGAAGTAGTTACTCCAGCTTTGAATGGTAGTATTTTAGATGGTATTACGAGAAAATCTATCATTGAATTATTAAAGTACTGGGGTGTTCCAGTAACAGAACGTAAAGTTTCAATGGAAGAAATTCGTGAAGCTTACTTGAAAGGTAAACTGGACGAAGCTTTTGGAACTGGTACTGCCGCTGTTATTTCACCAATCGGAGAATTACGCTGGAAGGGTGAGTTATTCTACGTTAATAACGGAGAAACAGGAGAACTTTCTCAAAAATTATATGATACATTAACTGGAATTCAACGTGGCATTATCGAAGATCCATTTGGCTGGGTTGTGGAGTTAGAAAAATAATGTTTTACTAGTCGCTTCTCGTCACTGAGAGGCGATCATTTTGTTAAGACAGAACGGAGAATAACGATGAAACCACTAATTGGTATATGCGCTAACTATTTATCGGACGACGCAGTTGGAATTTCAGCAGGTATCGGTGCAAAAAATCAGGAATGGCAGTTGCTGGCAGATGATTATATAGTAGCTATTGAAAGAGCTGGAGGAGTTCCAGTTATTTTGCCTATCACAGAAGATATAGAGACTTTGACTCCACTACTTCAAAAGTTGGACGGGATATTATTTTCTGGAGGCTCTGATATAGATCCCTATTTCTATGAAGAATATCCGAAGTTTGGCTTAGGAGCTATTGAGCCAAAAAGGGATGTACATGAAGTTAGGCTAGCTAGAAAGGTTTTATCGGAAATGACTATTCCGGTACTTGGCATTTGCCGTGGAATGCAGTTACTCACGGTAGCAACAGGAGGCAAACTTTATCAGGATTTAGCATCCCAAAAACCAGACGGGATCAACCACTCCGTACCGAAATCAATTAGACATCATGGATTTCATCCAGTTCGAATTGAAATTAGCTCTATATTATATGATATTTTTCAAGGTGAGGAGCTGAGAGTAAATAGTTTCCATCACCAAGCAGTAAAAGAGCTAGGTAAAGGTTTTAAAGCGACGATGATTGCTCCTGATGGAATTATAGAAGGAATGGAATGGGAAGAGCCAAACCGATTTGTTGTAGCAGTTCAATGGCACCCCGAAATGATGGAAGCACAAGTGGATACTGTACGTCCGATTTTTAATGCTCTTATAGAGGCAAGTAAAATGACTGGTGTGGCTATCGAACTACTCCCATCTGCAGAGACAATAGCATAATGATTGATTGAAGAAATCCTTCCTATGTCAAACTATATTGACGATGGAAGGTTTTTTCTACTTCTAATAGAATATTCTCGCAGTACATATTGTAACTTTCCATCTTTAATTCAGGATATTTTTTGATCAAAGAAGGTAATAAATTTGTATTTATATATGAAGGTTTACACTTTTTTTCATCCGCATAAAATGGATAAGAGCTATACGGGTAACTCTCTAATTTCCCTAAAATCGTTCGTTGTGTATAAAGATGATTTTGATGTATATACTTGCTCACTTTTAATAACTCCTTCGGATCAGAAATCATATTAGTGTAATATCTAGTTTCATATAATTGGTCAACGAATTTATACTTACGCTTAAAGTAATTGGAGTATTGTTGATTGATAAAAATCAACACTTCAGAAAGCGGCGCTCGAGGAGAACGTATAAGTAAATGATAGTGATTGTTCACTAAACTATAAGCAATAATCGTAAACGAGTAAATTGAATTTGCTTGCCCAAGGGTATGAGTAAAGAACTTGAAATCTCCTTTATTTATAAAAATACGTTGTTTGTTATTACCGCGCATCGTAATATGATAAAAAATTTCGGGTTGCCAAACCTTTCGGATATTTCCCATAGGAACTTCGCCTCCTCGTTATTGACAACACCATATATTAAAATAGTGTAAACAACAATTGTCACAATTCATTATTATAAACAACAATTCCATTCCTAATTCAAAAACTCTTTCGAAATTTAGCTTTGCCTCGATAATTGCTTTCAAAATAAAATTTTATTCGAAAGTATTTTTAACTATATTACAGAGTTGGATAAGTTTTTTCCTATTAAACTCTTATTTAGAAACTGCTCTATTGTATGATAAAATAGGGAAAAAGGAGTGTTTCCATGAAGGACAAGGTGTTAATTGTAGAAGATGAAAAAAATATTGCTCGTGTTCTTCAGTTAGAACTAGAGTTCGAGGGATACGCTGTAGATATTGCATATACAGGAATAGATGGTTTGATCAAATATAGAGAGCAAAAATGGGATTTAGTTTTACTTGACTTAATGCTTCCTGGTTTAAATGGGTTGGATGTATTAAGAAGGATTCGTGCTACGGAGGATGAAACACCTGTAATTTTGTTAACGGCAAAAAATAATACAGAAGATAAAGTAACTGGTTTGGATCTTGGCGCGAATGATTATATAACTAAACCCTTTGAAATTGAGGAATTACTAGCTCGCGTACGTTCGGCAATTCGTTTTGCTAAATCACCCACAACAGTGCCTGTTCATGACGAAAATGTACATATGTTTGAGTCGCTTTTATTGAACGAGCAAACACGTGAAATTACTAATGCTGGAGTGTCTATTAATCTGACACCTCGAGAATATGATTTATTGTTATATATGATGAAGCACCCTAACCAAGTGTTGACACGAGAGCAGCTCTTAGATGCTGTATGGGGGTTCGATTATTATGGGGATACGAATGTTGTAGATGTTTATATACGTTATGTTCGCAAAAAGTTAGAAGAAAACCAGCAATCATCTCTTATACAAACGGTACGCGGTGTCGGATATGTGTTGAAGGAGCAAAAGAATGAATCTTAAAACGAAAATACATCTATTTTCTACCTTATTAACGCTTATAATTATGGGGTTAATGAATATAGGTGTATATTTTTTATTTGAAGAAATGGCCTTTGATACGGAATACACTCAGCTTAACTCGGATGTCGATGAGATGATTGGAGCATTAAGTAAGATGCAAAAAGAAGATGATCCTGCCACAATCTTACGCACATATTTACCGCCTAGTGGAGGAATAAGGGTCTTAGATAGTAAAGGAGAGTTACAATTAGTTGTTCAAACAATGGAAGAAATGACGTCCTACCAACCTCATTTTGATGTGGGTGAACCGTACTCTGTAGGGACGCTTGAGGGTACACCTGTTTTAACGATAAATAAACCTGTTATTTGGTCTAACGGGGAAGTAGTAGAAGTACAGATGATGAAACAATTATTAGATGTAGGAAATAATTTAGATTTCCTTCGTCTTATTTTAGTTGGCGTCACGATAACTGGAATGTTATTAATGACCGCTTCAAGTATAACATTAGGGAAAATTATTACAAAACCGATCAATAAATTAATAAATACTATGTCTCATAGTAGAATTTCTGGAAAATATGAAAAGATAGCAGTTCGACCGAATAGGAAAGACGAAATGGCTCAAATGGGTATAGCTTTTAATGAAATGATGG
This sequence comes from Psychrobacillus sp. FSL K6-2836, assembly GCF_038003085.1. Lineage (NCBI taxonomy): Bacteria > Bacillati > Bacillota > Bacilli > Caryophanales > Bacillaceae > Psychrobacillus > Psychrobacillus sp. FSL K6-2836. The sequence continues at coordinate 1,065,811 of NZ_JBBOOM010000001.1, read as the reverse complement.
AACAGCTAGAGCAAAATTATAAAAAACAGGAGCAGTTCGTATCTAATGCTTCGCACGAATTAAAAACTCCATTAACTGTTATAGAAAGCTACGCAAAACTCCTATCTCGGCATGGATTTAGTGATATCGAAATTGCGGAAGAATCAGTACGTGCCATCATTAATGAAACGAGCAGAATGAAAGAAATGGTGTCTCAAATGCTAGTTCTAGCAAATAGTAACGGAAAACAAAAACATCGTTATGAAATGGTTGAAGTGCAAACATTAATCGAAGAAACATTACGATCAATGCGAATTGCTTACGATCGGAAGTTCTTATTAAAAGGTGAGGGTCCTTTTTATGTGAATACTGATACAGAGCAATTGAGACAGTTGCTTTTTATCATTTTAGATAACGCACGAAAATATAGCGAAAAAGAAATCAAGACAACTATCTCAGAAAATGAGGAAGGAACAACTATCTCGATCGTGGATTATGGTGATGGTATCCCCAAAAAAGACTTGGATCGCATTTTTGATCGTTTTTATCGTGTGGACGAAGCTCGAAACCGCAAAACGGGAGGCACTGGACTTGGGATGGCTATTGCAAAAGATATTGCAGATCGACTTTCAGCCAAAATAACAATTGAAAGTACGGTAGGATTTGGTACAACCATCCATATTTTTCTTCCTTCTAATCAAATTCTCATCGATTTTTAATGTTCGTCACTTAAGATGAATTGGAGGGGGGATGCGTGAATGAGGTTTGCAAAAAAGAACAATTTTGTATTCGTAGGTATTGCAACATTCGGTATAATAGTAATATTTACAGCCAATATCATTGACGATAATCATATACCTATAACAGAAAACAACGTCCGCTCCCAACTTGAGCAAATGTATGATGCAGAAGTAGCAGAAGTGAAAAAAAATGAAGATGTCTACGAGGCAATTATCGCGAAGAGTGGACAAGTGTATTTGGTGGAAATGAATGCCGCCACTGGTGATGTTAATTCGTTAGAACACACAGATGAGTTCCTCATACAAGAAGTCCCATTTACAAGTAAAGAAATAACCAATGAGATAGTAGATAATAGTCCAACAAAAAATCCGTCCACAGATGAAAAAGTGAAAAATAAAGTAATTCCCTCTAGTGGAGCTTCTAAATTGGTTGTCGCAGAAAAACCAAAAGAATCCTCCGAGAAAGTAAAAGTTGTTGAAAATCCAAAAGACACGGAAATTAAAACAAAGAAAGATACCTCTTCTAAAAAAGAGGAAAAAGTAGAAGAGAAACCTACTAAAAAAGTCAATAAAGATTCTTTCAAAGACGTGTTAAATAAAGAAGAAAACAAAACAGAAACGGCTATTAAAGAAAAGAAAAAAGTAGAAGAAGTAAAAAAAGAAGAAATAGCAAAAGCAGAAGTTTCTAAAGCAGCAATTGAATCCGATCCAATTAAGATAGAACCTGAGAAGATAGAAGTTTTAAAGTCAGAAACAGCAATAGCAGATTCGCCCAAAACAGAAACAGCTGAAGTTCCTAAATCTGAAGAATCGCAATCCTCCAAAGAGACTAGCTCAATTAAATCAGAGGAAAAGAAAGAGGATGCAGAGAAAAACGCCACTGTTCTTATTACTGCGGAAGAGGCTATTAAGCTAGCGCTTGCATCTCAAAAAGGAGTATTGGAAAGTAATACCTTTATTCGAACAGATGAAGGTGGCTATTACCTAGTTGTTCTGGGAATAGAATCATCAAAAGAGAAGAAAACAAAAGCAACTGTGCAAGTACATGCGATATCCGGAAAAGTACTATCGATTACTTGGGAGTAAATACTCTCATCAAATTCTAATTTAACTCTCCAGAAATTCTCATTTACTTTCTATATGATAGAAATAACAAATGAATATTGCAAAAGAATAGTAAACAGGGGAACTATATTAGGGCAACCAACCTTAAATTTCGTATTACTATCTAAATAGTCACGTAAATGAATAAACCTTACTCTATACATTCCCCGTAGAGTGAGGTTTTTATAATTTGGATTCATAACTTGTACTAATAATATTTAGCATAAAAAATCGCACTTTCCATTTAGGAGAGTGCGTTTTTTTAATAGATAGGTCTCTAGTTATCCATAAATGCACTAACCTGATCCTAAAAGTAGTAGAAGGGCGGCAAACAGACGAACGCCATAAAATTACCGAAAAAAGAGATGCTAGTCGTGACATCAGTCACGACCAGCATCTCCAAAGAACAATCAGTAATAAGTATAGCAACAAGTCTGTTCAAAGCACTTGGAAAACGATAGAAACAGGTTTCGAAACTTAAAGGACTAGGCTTTTTTTGCCCGGTTTTCCTTAGTGATTATTTACGTTTGTTCCGTTTTGTTAAACGACCAAGTGCAAATGCACCAGCAGCAAGACCGATCATTGTATTCGTGTTTTTATTGAAAACTTGTTTTACAACTAAGTTCATATTGGCTGGACGCTCTGCTAGGCGACGCATGAAATAGCCATACCAGTCTTGACCAAATGGAACATACGTGCAGAAGTTATAGCCTTCTTTTGCAAGCTGAAGCTGCATTTCTGTGCGGAAACCGTATAACATTTGGAATTCAAATTTATCATAAGGAATATTATTGTCTTTGATGAACTGTTTAATATGGTTAATCACATTATGATCATGTGTAGCGATAGAAGTGAATTTACCATTTAATAAATGCCATTCTATTAACTCGACATAGTTTTTGTCAATTTCTTCCTTTGTCTGGTAAGCATATTCAACAGGCTCCTTATAAGCCCCTTTTACGATACGTAGACGGAAGTTCTTGTACTTTTGAATATCTTCAACTGCACGATAGAAGTATGCTTGAATAACAGTTCCAACGTTATCATATTCTTTTGAAAGCTCGTCCAAAATATCAAAAGATGGTTGTAAATGCTTGTTGGATTCCATGTCAATATTGATGAATGTACCATATTTATGTGCGATTTCTACAATTTCTTTTAAGTTATTTAAAGCGAACTCATAGTCAATATCTAAACCAAGCTGTGATGGTTTTAAAGATATATGTGCATCTACTTGATGTTCCTCGATTGCTTCGATTACTGCGATAATTTGTGCTTTGGCAGCTAATGCTTCTTCTTTTTCGAAAACAAATTCACCTAAATTATCTACTGTACAAGAGATACCCATTGCGTTGAGCTTTTTAATACTTTCAATTGTTTCCTCAATGTTTGTTCCAGCAACAACATGCTGTGCACCCATTTTTAAACCATATCTTTTTGCCGCACCATTTAGTACTTGATTCTCCGACAAAGCCATAAAAATATCTTTTAACATTGTAATGCTCCTATCTCTGTTTGGATGCCTAAATTATATCATAAATTTCTACATAATATATAACCCTGTAACAGAAGACTTCTGTTTTGTCATATTGTATCAAGTGAAAGGTTTCAATTGTAACATTTTGTATTCTAACATGTGAAACACTAAAGTAGATACGTTAGAACTAGTCTTCTTCTTAAAATACTATTGTACCCAACATATAACATTAAATTACTTTCATATTCGGCTAGAAACCAAATCTATACCATTCGGTACTTCTAAAACGGTCATCTTCCATATTTCCGGGGAAATGATATCCTCCTCGTAAAGTATACAAAAACCATGGATTTTCATTTTTTATCCTTTAGTTCACAATATCATTTAACTTAATATGTCTCAGCTTTTAAAACAAATAAAAAAGCCCTACAAAAGTAGGGGGAATTATTGCGGACCGGACTCCTCTTTCTCCATATCCATTGGTGAAACAGGTGCTCCCTCCGAAATCATATGAAGGGAAGCTTGTATATCTGGGTCATTTCTATAAGCCATTTCTTCTGGTTCAACTGGATTTGGTTTAATAGAAAATTTCCTCCTCATACCCTTTCTATTATTATATTATTCAAAAATAAAATATGACATGAAACATTAAAAAATTATTTTAAATAGCAAAATCGCTGTAAAAATAAAATCTTATATCGAAAAGGTCGTAGAAATGCCATAGTCTTATTTAATGATGAATTCCGACAATTGAATTAACTTGATAAGTGGATACAATAAAGGAAATGAAAGGAGTAGGTAAGCTATGACTGTTGAATATCTAGTTCAAATAATGAATCGGAGTATACAAAAAGTAGAAGAAACAGTTGACCAGGTAGAACGTCATACACATATGTCAAAGGCAGATCAGCATCAAATTATGCAAGCAGTTTTAGAGTTAAGTGACCGGATAAAAATACTTGAAATGCATGTAGAGATAAACAAACGGAAAACGATTCACTAAAATATTCGCGCATGAGTATCATATAGATTGACATACTACTAAATATGATGTAAATTACCAAATGGACGAACATTTCAGTTCATTTGATAATAAATATTCGTATTTGGGAGTGTTAATGATGGAAAATGTATTCGATTATGAAGATATTCAATTAATTCCGGCAAAATGTGTGGTTAATAGTAGATCGGAATGTGATACTACAGTCAAACTTGGGGGACATACATTTAAATTGCCAGTAGTCCCTGCTAATATGCAGACAATTATAGATGAAAATATTGCAAATTATTTAGCTGAAAATGGTTATTTTTATATTATGCACCGCTTTGAACCACAAAAACGTATTGCGTTTATCAAGAGTATGCAGTCACGTGGCTTAATTGCCTCTATTAGCGTGGGTGTCAAAGAGGAAGAGTACGCTTTTGTAGAGCAGTTGGCGGAAGAGAACCTTGTACCTGAATTCATTACAATAGATATTGCACATGGTCATTCTAATGCAGTAATTGATATGATTAAACACCTTAAAAAACATTTACCGGAGAGCTTTGTCATCGCTGGTAACGTAGGTACTCCAGAAGCAGTGAGAGAGCTAGAAAATGCTGGAGCGGATGCAACAAAAGTTGGTATCGGACCAGGGAAAGTGTGTATCACGAAGATTAAAACAGGATTTGGAACTGGTGGATGGCAACTTGCGGCACTACGCTGGTGTGCAAAAGCAGCTAGTAAGCCTATAATTGCAGACGGTGGAATCCGTACACATGGTGATATTGCGAAGTCCGTTCGCTTCGGGGCTTCCATGGTTATGATTGGATCTCTATTTGCAGGACATGAAGAATCTCCTGGTGTTACAGTCGAGAAGGATGGTAAACAATATAAAGAATATTTTGGGTCAGCATCTGAATTCCAAAAAGGTGAAAAGAAAAACGTTGAAGGTAAAAAAATGTTTGTGGAATATAAAGGACCACTAGAAGATACTTTGAGAGAAATGGAACAAGATTTACAGTCCTCTATTTCTTATTCAGGTGGAAATAAATTAGAATCGATTCGTAATGTAGATTATGTAATTGTAAAAAACTCTATTTTCAACGGAGATAAAGTTTACTAAATATTTGTGTTATTTAGGACTCCCAAATGCTACAATAAAGGTGTTATTTAACATTTGAATAATAACATTATTTTAAAAAGAGGAGTGTTCTAAATGGCTATAGATGTATACCTTACTTTTAACGGGAATTGTCGAGAAGCTGCGGAATTTTATGCGGAAGTATTTAAGACAGAAAAACCAGAAATTATGACATTTGGTGAATCGCCACAAAACCCGGATTATGTATTGCCTGACGAAGCAAAAGATTTAGTTCTACACACTCGCTTAAATATTAATGGTAGCAATGTAATGTTCTCTGATACATTTCCAGGATCTCCGTTTATAGCAGGAAATAATATCAGTTTAGCTTTTGTAAGTAAAGAAGAAGAAGTGGTTAAATCCGCATTTAATGCACTAAAAGAGGGCGGTAAAGTAAGCATGGATCTCCAAGAAACGTTTTGGAGTAAATGTTACGGATCATTAAGAGACAAATTCGGTATCGAATGGCAATTTAGCCACGAAACCGATCAAATGCCACAATAATATTAAGGAATAGTTTTTCCAACTAGGTAACGTGTGGTCAGCCCTTAATATTGAGAGAATGACTTCAAACCTTTCGAGAAGCAGAAATATTGTGCGCTCAATAATATTGCGAATAGCTTATCATAAATTGCTAGTATGTATCCGTAAGCGAGTAGTAGTTTGAAGAAGATACTTAGTCATAAAGAAAAGTCGGAGATGCAATGGTGAAGTGTGAATGGTTTCAAGAAAATTATAGATGATAAGAAATCCAACGAGTAACACTCTCGTTGGATTTTTTTTATTCATAAGAGTTATTGTAAAAGAAAAAATATTGTAATTAGTTAGAAAGTTGTTTACAATTAAAATAATTAAGAAATGAAATGCCGTTCCATATATTGAAACGATGAGGGGTGACTAAATGATTTCGGAAGTTATGAATGTAGAGAATCTTCAAGTCGGGATAAAGGATAATGATGAAGATATTGCGATTGTAAACGGCATCAGCTTTCGGCTAAAAAAAGCCGAAACTTTGGGAATTGTCGGAGAATCAGGGTGTGGTAAAAGTATGACATCACTTTCTTTAATGGGATTACTTCCTCCAGGAGTCGAGTGGCAAAATGGGGATGTCCAAGTAGGGGATCTACACTTTAAGCAATTTAAAAACAAAGATTGGAGAAAGGTTCGTGGGAAAAAGATATCGATGATATTCCAAGAACCAATGAGTTCTTTGAATCCGGTATATACAATAGGTAGACAAATTGTAGAAATGATTTTGAGTCATGAGTCTATTTCAAAAAAGGAAGCTAAAACTCGTGCTATAGAAATGTTAAAGCTAGTTGGAATACCTAGACCGGAGCAAGTAATAAATGAGTATCCGCATCAGCTATCCGGAGGAATGAGGCAGCGTATTATGATTGCCATCGCTTTAGCATGCAATCCGGAAATACTAATCGCAGACGAACCGACTACAGCACTAGATGTTACGATTCAAGCGCAAATTTTAGAATTAATGAAAGGCTTACAAGATAAATTACATATGTCTATTGTATTGATCACACATGATTTGGGGGTAGTTTCCGAAATGTGTGACCGAGTAATAGTGATGTATGCCGGTGAAATAGTTGAAGAAGCAGATGTTGTGAACTTATTTGATTCACCTAAACATCCTTATACAAAAGGACTAATGGAATCGCTACCAGATGTTGCAGTACAAAAGGAATATTTATCTTCTATACCAGGAGTTGTACCGGCTCCAGGAAGTATGCCATCAGGATGTCGCTTTGCACCAAGATGTAGTAAAGCACATGACAGATGTTCAACGCAGCCACCACTTTTTACAACGGTAGATAATACCCGTGTTCAATGTTGGTTGTATGATTCGGAAACGACAGCTGAGGTGATTAATAATGAACATTGAAGATGCAATATTAAAAGTGGAGAATTTAAAGAAGTATTTTCCCATTAAAGGTGGGGTATTTGGTAAAAAAACACTTCAGCAAGTAAAAGCCGTTGATGATATTTCATTTGTAGTAAGACGCGGAGAAACTTTTGGAATCGTTGGAGAATCAGGATGTGGAAAAAGTACAGTCGGTCGAACGATTTTAAGATTGTTAGAGCCGACTGGGGGATCTGTCTTTTTTGAAGGGACAGACCTTGCTTCACTTGATCAAAACAAAATGAGGTTAATGAGAAAAGATATACAGATTGTTTTTCAAGACCCATTCGCTTCTTTGAACCCTCGAATGAGAGTTTTTGACATAATTGAGGAACCACTTATTAACTTTGGAATTACTAATAAGGAAGAAAGAGAAAGAAGAGTATTAGAGGTAGCCGATCAAGTGGGGCTAACGATTAGGCAACTGAAACGTCTTCCTCATGAATTTTCGGGTGGACAAAGACAAAGGATTGGCATTGCTAGAGCATTGGTATCTAAGCCTAAGCTTATTATCGCAGATGAACCTGTCTCAGCATTAGATGTATCCATTCAATCTCAAGTATTAAATTTAATGAGGGATTTACAAAAAGAATTTGGTTTAACTTACATTTTCATCTCCCATGATTTAAGTGTTGTCAAACATTTCTGTGACAGAATAGGAGTTATGTATTTAGGGAAAATGGTTGAAATTGCAGATAGAGATGATTTATATGATAATCCAAACCACCCATACTCTACTGCATTACTATCAGCACTTCCAAGTTCGCATCCATTGCAAAAAAAGGAAAGGATTATTCTAAAGGGAGATGTTCCTAGTCCTGCCAATCCGCCGTCGGGTTGTACTTTTCATCCTAGATGTTTTGCTTGTATGGATGTTTGTAAAACAGTAAAGCCAGTTCTATCAGAGTCGGAAAATAACCATTTTGTATCCTGCCATTTACACCAACCGAAAGATGTGGTGAATCTATGAGTAAAACAATAGAAAAAGGTTTTCAATTACTAGACCTGTTTACAGAAGAAAAACCTTTTTGGCGCTTAGATGAAATATCTGCGTACACTCAAATACCTAAACCAACCGTCCATCGATTACTGAAGACTTTTGTCGACTATGGCCTTTTACAACGATCAGAAATAGAGAAAAACGGGGTATTAGTAGAAGGGGATACTTACTCTTTAGGACTTAAACTTATGTATTTGGGAAGTATCGTTTCGAGTAACTTGGAAATTCGTAATATATCACTACCTTATATGAAAATATTGCAATCAAAATTTAATGAGGCAGTCCAATTAGTTTCAAGAGATAAGGACGAAGGTGTTTATATTGAAAAAGTGGAGAGTACAAGACCTGTCCGTTTATATACGAAAACGGGTAGAAGAGCTCCACTATATGCAGGGGCTTGCACACGAATCTTATTATCTTTTTTGCCAGATGAAGAAATTGCCGATATTTTAAAGCGACCAATGACTTTTTATGCAAGTCAAACTCCACAAAAAGTAGAGGACGTGTGGTCTTTTATTCATGAAACCAGAAAAACTGGCTACGCTTACAGTGATTCAGAACTAGAAGAAGGAACGGTGTCTATTGCTGCTCCAATTTTTAATCGATTAAAGGAAGTTGAGTTTTCTATAAGTATCGCAGGGTTTTCTACTTCCTTACCGAGAGAAAAGGTGAAAGATTTCCTAGTTCCTCTTTGGGAAACGGCAGAAACCATTTCCAAAAAAATAGGTTACACGAATCCATATCCATATGGATTTTCAAATATTGAAAAACATTAAGGGGATGAAGAAATGAAGAAAACATTACAACCTAGGCTAATTGCTGTAATGGCAGTATTAATGTTAATTTTAGCGGCATGTTCAAATGGTGGGAGTAAATCTACCGAGGGGGATACAAAATCTTCTTCTGGGGAAAATCCAGCTGCAAGTCGCGGAAATGAAATAGTTGTAGGAATATCTGGTGATCCACAAAGTTGGGATCCAATTGATACATTTTTATTAGACTGGAGTTCAGTAGCAAGCTCAGTATTTGAAGGGCTTGTAGATCGTACACTTGATCTAGAACTAGTCCCAGGATTAGCGGAAAAATGGGAATACAAGGATGATAAAACGATTGTCTTCACACTTCGTCAAGGAGTTCAGTTTCACAATGGTGAACCATTTAATGCAGATGCGGTTAAATATACTTTCGATCGACTATTAGGTGATGAAGGAAAAAAAGGTCCTCAATATTCTAACTATAGTTCAATAGAATCTGTGGAAGTAAACGATGAATACACAATAACAATGCATATGAGTACTGCAGACCCAGTGTTATTAACGAAACTTTCTGGCTACGGTGCAGTGATTGTTCCACCGAAATATATTGAAGAAAACGGGGACGAACATTTTAATAATAACCCAGTAGGAACAGGTCCATTTAAAATGACTGGCTATAAACGAGATCAAGAGGTTGTCCTAGAAAAGAGTGAAAACTATTGGAAAGAAGGACTTCCAAAATTAGATGGGATAACTTTTAAAGTAATCCCTGAAGCTTCTACTCGTTTGGCAGAATTGCAAACTGGAAAAATCGATGTAATGAAACGTGTTGAAGTAGCTCAAGCAGAAACAGTAAAAAGCACGGATTTCTTAGAGCTTAAAGAAGTAGGAACACCAACTGTATACTCTTTAAGATTTGATACAGCAAAAGAACCTCTTGGGGACGTAAGAGTACGTCAAGCACTTAATTATGCTATTAATAAAGAAGAAATTATTAGTGAAATACTGGGTGGATATGGAAAACCGATTAGTACATACCAAAGTGAGTTGTCATTTGGTAATAATCCAGATTTAAAACCTTATCCATATGATCCTGAAAAAGCAAAAGAATTATTAAAAGAAGCAGGAGTCGCAGAAGGAACATCACTAGACTTATTCATCCCTGGTACAGATGGGAACTTTAAAGAAATTGCCCAAGCAGTTTCGTTCTATTTAGAAGAAGTTGGGTTGAAACTTAATATTAATAGTGTTGATAGTACAACTTTAACATCTGATCTTATTCCAAAAGGAGATGCAGGTCATATGTATCGCCAAGGATGGGGTGGCTGGACGTTAGACTTTGATAATACTGCATACTTGATGTATCACGAAGGGGAGCAATGGAACCCATCCTTTAAAGATGAAAAAGTAGAAGAATTATTAGCAGCTGAGCGTGCAACGGTTGATCAAGAAAAGCGTGAAGCAATTTTCCTTGAATTAACAGAAGTGTTATATGAACTAGCACCCGAAGTAAATCTTTATCAAGCAGTAGATTTATATGCAGTGAATAAACGTCTTAAAAATTTCCAACCACCTAATGAAGACCGCATGCGCTTTGAAGAGGTAACGGTTGAATAAAAGTAATGTTAAAGAGGATAGTATGAACATCTCATACTATCCCTTTCTTTTAAAAGATACGGAGGAATAAATATGTTAACTTATGTTATTCGAAGATTATTCCATACTATAATGGTTATATTTGTAATCTCACTCATTGTTTTCTTTTCCATCCGTTTAACAGGTGATCCTGTGTCCGTTATGTTTAGTGCAGGGGAACCATCAAAAGAGGCTATTGAAGAGGTAACAAAAAACTTAGGCTTGGATAAGCCGTTGTACATACAGTATGGATTATTTTTGAAGGGGCTGTTGACGCTGGATTTTGGAGAATCCTTTAGAAGCGGAATGCCCGTTACTGATTTAATAGTAGAAAAAATTGGTGCAACATTAGCACTTGCACTAGGTGGAATTGTAGTAGCAATTCTTATAGCATTTCCTGTAGGGATACTATCGGCAGTAAAAAGAGGAACATCTGTAGATTTTTTTGGAAGGATTTTCTCCTTAATTGGCATCTCCTTTCCAAACTTTTGGTTGGGGATTATGTTGATTCTAGTATTTGCAGTTACCTTGCAGTGGCTGCCGTCTTCAGGTTTTGATGGTTTTTCATCTTTAATCCTCCCATCTATTACATTAGGAATGATTTTGTCGGGAATTTTAGCCAGATTGGTTCGATCATCTATGCTTGAAGTGTTGAATCAACAATATATATCAACCGCAAAGTCAAAAGGGATAAGTACATGGTCTGTTATTATACAGCATGCATTTAGAAATGCATTATTACCGACGATTACTTTTTTAGGGTTACAATTTGGTTCACTACTAGGTGGAACCGTTATAGTAGAGCAAGTTTTTTCGTGGCCGGGAGTTGGTAGATTGATAATAGATGCAATCAATCAACGGGATTACCCAGTCATTCAGGGGGGCGTAATATTTTTAGCAATCATTATGGTTGTTGTTAATTTACTCGTAGATTTAAGTTATTCCATAATTGACCCACGTATTAAAACGGGAAAGGGGAGTCATTAATGGCATTAGTATCAAAAGAAGATTCATTAGCCCTACCTAAAAAATCTGTTTGGAAGAGTTTCTTGAAATTTATCAAAAAAAATCCAGCAGGCTTTATCGGAATTATACTAGTTGCGATTAGTGTTGGATGTGCTATTTTTGCACCTTGGCTAACGGCTTTTGACCCAGGAAAAGCCAGTTTAGGATCTAGATTAGATCCACCATCTTGGGCGGATCCAACTGGCGAATCTATCTATTTTTTAGGTGCAGATCAATTAGGAAGAGATTTATTTACTAGAATTTTATACGGAGCGAGAATCTCTTTAATGGTAGGTTTTTTTGGAGTACTAATTTCGCTTGTTATTGGAACTATTCTAGGGTTGGTTTCAGGATATTTCGGCAAATGGTTAGATGATTTTATAATGCGTGTTGCAGATATTCAGCTAGCATTCCCATTTATTTTGTTTGCTATTGTTGTAATGAGTATATTAGGTACGGGTATTTGGAAAATAATTATTATTTTAGGTTTAACCTATTGGGTAGGTTTTGCGAGACTTATTCGGGGGCAAGTAATTGCGCTAAAGGAGCAAGAATTTGTTCATGCCGCTAGAGCAATTGGTGGGACGAATTTCACAATTATTAGGAAACATATTTTACCAAATGTTCTTTCTTCAATCTTTGTTTTAGGTACGATGTATATTGCCGAGTTTATATTACTAGAAGCTTCCTTGACATTTCTAGGGCTAGGTGTTGACCCTACGATTCCTTCATGGGGAGGAATGCTTGCAGATAGCCGTAATTATATAACTACAGCCTGGTGGACATCCGTATTCCCAGGGGTTGCTGTTATGTTAACGGTTTTAGGATTCAATCTGTTAGGTGATTGGTTGCGTGATCGGTTTGATCCAAATATGAAAATGTAGGTGGTGCTGAATCTGGAAAGTCTACAAAAAATCTGGACTCTAGATGGGATATTTATAGACAAAAATAACGATAATGTAATAGATGGCATTTCTCTATTTGTAGATTTGCCATTAGGGTTAATGCCTGACGGATTATTAGACTTCTTTGCAAGAGTAGGCTTTGAAACTACTGCATTATCGTATAACTTCTTTGAATACAATGATCAAAAAGTAAAGATGATATTTAAAGAAAATCTGGAATCTAGTTATATTGCTTATGACAAACGAATAATAACTGTCCATTATGAGAATGAAATGGAATGTTCAAAATTATTATCAAAGCTTTCAACTGTTGGCGTAAATAATGATTTTCATGTAGATGCACAGCATTCTGTCATTAAATCTATTCATAGTTTAGCGGAAATTTGGAGCTTTTCGGGATTTGGAGCTGATAACGAAGCATCGCCTAATCAAACACTTAGTTTAAATATAGATATACACCCTAGTATGAAAAAGAGAGAAATTTTCATAGAATTTTGTCATTTTGTTGCGAGAACAGCTTTGTATTGTACAGAAATCAAACTTCCTGTTACGAATAATCTTACCGCAAGTATTGGAATAACGGTACAAGCAGGTGATGAAACAAAATTAAAGCTTATAAAAGCAAATAAGCTAAAACTAGAGGGAACTATAAATGAAGTAGCATCAGCACTAAAATGGTTGAACTATCAAAAAAACTGGAGTGAAGAAGGAACTTTTGGTTACTGGGAACAGCAAATTCAATTCGATGAAAAGAAGCCCTCTAAGCTACTTTTGGAAGAGGAATGGGAAGATGTATCAGAAATAGAATTGGTCCATAAAGTATTAAGAGATTCTACCTTATTGGATGGTGATGAAATCGAAGTCTTTATATCTGAACCGATATATATCCGAGATCAACTGAAGCGAGATATACAGGTGTCTTATCCGCAATTGAATAAGGTAAAAGTCTATTCTGCTTTTAAAACAGGATTTCAATGGGTTCGTGAAGAAATACTACCAGACATTACAAAAGACGTGATTGAAGTAAAAATTTATGCAAAAAAAGAGGATAATCATGGTGGATTAGAGTTGCCGATAAGATGGATACAAGAAATGTATCCTATTGACGTATATCTTGAAAAACATACACATTTACAGGCAGATGATATAACTTTTTATATAGAAGATAATTTAGAACATACATTTAATGTTTTCGGGATAAAAGAGGATGGAACGATCATTCAACTGGGAAGTTTAAATATTCCAGTCGTACAAATTCCTTATGTAGAAGAAGGGAAATTTGCGTATCCGAATACAGGAGCTGTTCGTATTAATAGAACAGATAGTAAGGTTGAAACTCACTTAATCCCGACTGATCGAGAACGCTTTTATTTGTATTATATTAATGAGTTTCTCCCTAGAATGACAAATCAACTAAAATACATAAACGATGGACAAGGTGTGAATAGACCATTGTTCGATCGTATTGTGTTAGACGTGTGGATGAGTGAACAAGAAGAGAAATTGTTTATAGATGAAGAACGTATCTCTTCAATGGAAGCACTTTATGAGGATTTATACTTTAATACACTAGACTATTTTTCAGAATGGGGAAAAAGAAAACAAGGTATTTCATTGGATGCACCAGGTGGAATTTATCCGTTTATGCATGTTAGCGAGGGCAGAAAGCCGAGATCGAGAATCCAAGTATTTGAATGGGTTGATTATATTCCTTCGATTAAAAAAACTACTGAACTTCATTTTAATCATGCATGCGATGAAATAACGGCGATTGTTGAATCAAACGAAGCACTTGTTTCTTGTAATGTAGAAACATTTAAAGCAAATATAAATTGGGCATCATGTGAACTAAGTAATTTTATTAAAGAAAATAAAGAACTACGTATTGCATACCCGGATCATTCTTATTATGGTGACAATATTCCTATCATCGAGTGTTTCATGCCATCATGGGAAACGTTTGATGCGGCTTTGAAACTTACACTATTCAAAAAGACAATCGTAATTGAAGCTGGTCATCATGCAAATGAAGTATCAAGCACACCGGCAGTTTTACGCCTAGTGAAAGATTTGTCCAGTAATACCGACTACTTAAAAGAAATGAATATCATTGTTATTCCTTTAGCAAATGTTGACGGAAACTATTTACTTTCTAAAATGATTATCGAGCATCCGGAATGGAAGCATCATGCGGCCCGTTATAATGCTGTTGGTTTGGAGTTTGCATATGTTAAGTATCAACAAACTATTTTTGGAGAAGCGAATATTTTACCGCAAGTCATGAGGAAATGGGCTCCTGATATCGTTGTAGACAATCATGGAATTCCCTCACATGAGTGGGTTCAACCTTTTGCAGGATATAATAGTCCACCAAGATTTCCTGTTTCTTATTTTTTACCGAGTGCGAAAATTTACGGGATTGGCCGGATTTCACAAGAAGTGAATGAAAAACGACTAGCAGAAAATCTTGAAACAATTGTACAATCGATTAATAAAAAATTTGAAGCTACATCTATTGCAGCAGAAAATGCTTATTGGAAATCACGTTTTATTAAATATGGGCATGCATGGTTACCCGATATATTTCCGATTGAAGAAGCATCATCTATAAACTTTTACCGTCAGCAAAGTGTCACACCAACCTATCCAACTGTTAGTATTCTTCGCTATCCAGAATGGGTGGCTGCGGACATTATATCAGAGGCGGCAGACGAGGTTGTGTATGGAACAGAGTTAGAAAGCTGTATGGAATCCCAATATCTTTTTAATAGTGGAATAATAGATGCACTAAAAAATAGTAGGACAGAAACGTTTCAAGAATCATTACGAAAATATCGAATACGCCCACTAATCTTACAAATGGAGGAGAAATTATGAAAAAGCTACTGTTAACTGGATTTGAACCATTTTTAAACTATACAGTCAATCCTACGATGAAAATAGTGGAGGAATTAGATGGATCAGCCATAGGGGAATATGAACTTATCGGAAAAATAATGACGGTAGATTTTAAAACATCTGGACAACAATTAGTAAAGTTACTAACAGAAATCCAACCAGATGTACATATTTCACTTGGGCTAGCTGCAGGTCGATATAAAATAACACCAGAACGAATTGCGATTAACATAAAAGATGGCGATGCTGATAACGAAGGAAATAAACCAGTGGATGAATCGATACAAGAAACTGGGGAAGCAGGATATTTATCAACGCTGCCAATTCGTAAAATAGTGAACAAACTTATTGAAAATGGTTTGCCTGCTGAAATATCAAATAGTGCTGGTACTTATATATGTAATAATGTCATGTATGAAGGTTTGCATTATGTTAAAACAACGAATAGTGAGATGCTTTCGGGATTTATTCATATTCCGGCCTCACATGAACTCGCTATTCAGCACGGGAAAATTCCGAGTTGGTCTCATGCTGACTTGAAGCAAAGTATTGTAATATGTATCGAAGTGTTAGAAGAGTATGGAAAATAATTTGCCTGAAGTTTGGAGAACGGGAGAGCGAACACTTCGATTTAGTTTTGGCGAAGTAATTAGCGCTGAAATTTATAAATCTGTTCATACATTCACTGAATTTTTGAATGCTAATTGGAAGCATTTTATAGAGGAAATAGTTCCTAGCTATCATACGGTTACCGTATTTTTTTATAAGTCATCTATTCTAGATAAGTTAAATATGGAAAAACTTCTTGCAAAATGGAGAAGCTATAAAATAGATTGCATTATTTCTTCTGCAAGACAAGTTACTATTCCAGTCTGTTATGAAGAGCCATATTGCGAAGATTTAACGAGGATGCAGAGATTAATAGGAAGAGCGAAGGATGAAATAATCCATTTACACTCACAAAAAATATACACGGTGTATATGATTGGTTTTCTACCAGGATTTCCATACTTAGGTGATTTGGATCCTAAATTATTTGTGCCTCGACTTGATAAGCCAAGGCTAAAAGTACCAAAAGGTACTATTGGCATTGGAGGAAACCAAACGGGTATTTATCCAATTGAATCACCGGGTGGTTGGAATATTATCGGCAGAACCCCTTTAGAAATTTTTTCGATAAAGCGGAGTAATCCCTTCTCCCTAAAAGCGGGAGACCGTTTAAAGTTTACTCCTGTGACTAATGCGGAATATGAAGAAATAGAGAGGGAAATGAAAAATGACTGGCATACAATTGACGGTTTCATAGAAGAGGTGGATATATGAGAATTGATTTGAATGCGGATGTAGGGGAAAGTTTTGGTAACTATAATATTGGGGATGATGTTGCACTTTTTAAAGTAATTACTTCGGCAAATATTGCATGTGGGTTTCATGCAGGGGATTTCTCCGTGATGAACAAGACAATTCAAACTGCAAAAGAAAATCATCTTTCTATAGGAGCGCATCCTGGTTTTCCCGATATACAAGGATTTGGTAGAAGAAATATTAGTATGAGCCCATCGGAAATTTACGAAATGATTGTTTATCAAATAGGTGCTTTACAAGCATTTTGTCATATTAATCATGTAGAACTCTCCCATGTGAAGCCACATGGAGCTTTATACAACGCATCAGCAGATGATGTAAAGATAGCAAATGCAATAGCGAAGGCTGTTTTTGATACGGTCCCGAACGCTGTACTTTTTGGAATTTGCAATAGCGAATTACTAAAGGCTGGAACTAATATAGGGCTGAAAACTGCTGGAGAAGCTTTTGCAGATCGAAAATATGATGCTAAAGGTCGACTTGTTCATCGGAGTCAATCAGATGCTTTACTTACTGAATTCGAAGATATCATGAAGCAAGTAGAAAATATCGTAATAAGAAAACAAGTAGCAACAATTACTGGAGAAATAATCAAAATAAGCGCAGACACACTTTGTTTTCATGGTGATGGAAATAATGTTGTAGAAATTGTACAGAAAATCAGAAAAAAACTGGAAGCAAAAAATGTAAAGGTTGCTCCTCTGGAGATGTTCTAATGAAACAATTATTTCGTGTACATAAAGAAGGTGTATATGCGTCTTTGCAAGACAAAGGAAGAATAGGATATCGTGCATTTGGAATGCCAGTTGCGGGTCCAATGGATACCTATGCTTTTAGATTAGGAAATGAAATTATTGGAAATCCTCCTAATGCTGCAGCAATAGAATTATTTTTAGGGGGACTTTCCCTAGAGGTTTTAGCGACACATACAATAGTGATTAGTGGAGCGGATCTTCATGCAGAAATAGATGGTAGGCAAGTACCCTTATGGAAATCTATAACCGTTAGTAAAGGTCAAACATTATCTTTTGTTAAACCAGTGCAAGGGAGCATTGCATATATTTTTGCGTTAGGTGGATTCGATTCAGAAACAATTATGGGAAGTAATTCTGCCTACTTAAGGGCAGGTATAGGGAATATTTTAAAAAAAGAAACTGTTTTATCGGTTCCTAATCTACCGCAAATGAAGCTAAAGCGTGGATTGATCGCTTTAGAAGTACCTACATATAATCAGGAAGTGGAAGTTGCTGTTTGGAGAAGTCCACATCTTTCATTGTTTAAAGAAGACAGCATCCATACGTTTTTTCACTCAGAATATACATATAGAGGGGGAGATCGAATGGGATACTATTTCAATGGCCCAGAACTCCACTTTATAGGCAAGAGTGATATTTTATCTGAAGCAACTCAATTTGGAACAATTCAAGTACCATCAAACGGACAACCTGTAATATTAATGGCTGATGCCCAAACAGTCGGCGGCTATGCAACGATTGGCAAAGTAGCGGATTCGGATTTGTGGAAAATAGCTCAATTAAGAGTTGGTGGAAAACTCACTTTTAAATTGTTAGAAAACGAGAAAGAGTTTCCGAAATTGTATCAATAGCACTGAAAAATGTTTTTAAAAATAGTAATTCCTTTTCAGAAAAGATAGGGTACTTCATGAGCAAGAAGTACCTGATTGCTTTGACTGGACAGGTTATCGCTATAAAATTACCGATAAAAGAGAGGATGATTGTGACGACAGTCATGATTATCCTCTTTAAAAATCACACAGTAATGATATAGCAGCAAGTCTGTCCAGAGCAACCGACAAAGATGAAACCAGTTTGACCCTTTAAGGGTTGTGTTTTTCTTATTGTCTTATTTTCTGGTTTCTAAATAATCCAAAAAGTAATGATAAACCTAGCCTCTTTAAAGTATACTTACATATAAACATTCTAGAAAATTAATAGAAGGAAGAGATTAAACGATGAATATACGAATAAATCCTCGAGCGGAATCCTTGAAAATTCCTGGAACTCGACAATTTTCCAATCAATTAGTTCATTACCCAGATGCCATTAATTTGACGATTGGTCAACCAGATTTTCCAACACCTACTTCAGTAAAAGAAGCAGGTATTCGAGCAATCGAACAAAATTTAACAGGGTATTCGCATAATGCGGGGCTTCTAGAGTTAAGAAATGCTGTGAACTCTTTTTTCTCCGATAAATATGGTTTTTCATATGATATCCAAAATGAAATAATCATAACTAATGGTGCTAGCGAAGCGATAGATGCAGTATTTCGAACAATTTTAGAAGAAGGAGACGAGGTTATCTTGCCGGCTCCAACTTATTCAGGTTATGTGCCAGTAATTGAACTTTGCGGAGCCAAAGTGGTGTATTTAGATACGACTGACACTAATTTTCAGCCTTCTGCAGAAAGACTTGCGAGCTTGATTACGGATAAAACAAAGGCGATGTTTTTCAATAATCCTTCTAATCCAACTGGCGTTGTCCTAACAAAAGAGACGATGGATGGATTAGTAGATGTTATAAAAGAAAAGAATTTATTCGTCCTAACAGATGAAATATATAGCGAGAATACATTCTCTGGCAAGCACCATTCCTTTGCTAGCTACAAGGAAATTCGCGATAAATTATTTTATATCCACGGTGTATCCAAGTCGCATTCAATGACCGGATGGCGGATTGGCTTCTTGATGGGACCGGCGAATGTAATGGAGCATGTAGTTAAGGTGCATGCCTTTAACACAATTTGTGCATCACTACCAGCTCAATATGCAGCAATTGAGGCATTAACAAATGCAAAAGATACGCCAAGTGAAATGAACTTAGAATATGTGAAAAGACGTGACTTTGTATATAGTCGTTTAATAGAGATGGGGATGATAGTAGAAAAGCCAAATGGAGCTTTTTATATTTTCCCTGACATAAGAAAATACGGATTGAATTCTTTTGATTTTGCTACGAAGCTATTACAGGAGGGTGGAGTGGCTGTCGTTCCTGGAAGTGCGTTTACGGAGTATGGGGAAGGTTTCATACGCATTTCCTATGCTTATAGCATGTCTGTACTAGAAAAAGGATTAAATAGACTAGAGGAATTCCTCCTTACATTAAACAAATAATAATTTCTAAGACACTAGACAAGTTTGTTTAGTGTCTTATTTTTAAATTACACTTGAAGTTTACGTTAACGTAAATGATATGCTCAAAACAAGACTCAGGGGAGTGAGGGCTGGATGAAAAGTATTTCGGATGTTGCAAAAGAATTCAATATTACGACGAGAACTATACGCTACTATGAGGAGCTGGGATTATTAATGCCCATTCGCAGCGACAGCAACAGAAGATATTACAGACCTGCCGACTGCGCCAAACTAAAGCTCATACAAAGAGGAAAGCAATATGGCTTTCAACTGGATGAAATTAAAGAAATGGTTCTGCTATTTGATATGGATCGCACTGGAAGAAGACAACTAGAAAGAACGATAGAATATGGAAATGAAAAAACCATGGAAATTGAAAAGAAGATTAAAGAGCTAGGAGAAATGAAAAAAGAAATGGAAGCTTTGCTACATGTTTTTACAGTTAAATTAGAAAATCTAAAAGGGGAGGAAAACAGATGAATTTATCAAGACTATTAGAACATAATGCAAGTAAGTATCCACTTAATGAGGCAGTAGTTGGGATGGGCCAAAGACTTACCTACGAAGCATTAAATAATCTAGTAGAGAAGTTGTCGACTGGACTATTAAAAGTAGGCATCAAGAAAAATGATAAGATTGTTCTATTTATGCCCAATGTTCCCGAATTTATTATTACTTATTTTGCAGCACATCGAATCGGAGCAGTAATCGTACCGATCAATGCAAAGTCTACTCTAGCTGAAATAGAGTATATTTTAAATCATGCAGATTCAAAGATATTCGTTGTGCATGAGCTTCTATTCGATACTGTAAAGGATTTACAAAATGAAAGCCTACTTGTAAAAACGGGTGGAGAGCACCATGGATGGATTACGTTTAATGAATTAACTAAAGAAGAAATGAAGGCGCTTCCTAAATCATCCTCCATGGATGACGAGCCATCTACCATTCTATATACGTCTGGAACGACGGGACAGCCAAAAGGAGTTCTTTTCAGTCACCGGAATGTTCTCACTGTAGCGAAAATGATTTGTATTGAAATGGAAATGAAACCAGAAAGTCGCTTGCTTTTAATGATGCCGCTTAGTCATTCAGCTCCTCTTCATTTATTCATGGTAGCTGGCGTCATAGTTGGTGCCACACTCGTTTTAACGCCAACATTTACTCCAGATTTGCTGTTAAAAACGGTAGAGGAAGAGAGGACGACCCATTTCTTTGGGGCTCCAGTTGCATATTTAATGACTGGTAAGAATCCCGCAATCGAGCATACAGACTTAAGCTCGATGAAGTGGTGGATATATGGGGGGGCACCATTGTCGAGTGGGGAAGTTTTATATATGAAACAGGCTTTTAAAACGGATAATTTTGTATGTGTTTACGGATTAACGGAGGCTGGTCCAAGTGGGACACTATTGTTAGGACATGAACATGCGAAGAAAGCAGGAAGTATTGGGAAAAGGGCAGCATTGTTTACGGAAATTAGAGTCGTAAATGGCGATGGAGAAGATGTAGGTGTAGCTGAGGTCGGAGAAATTTATCTTCGAGGTGACGGAACGATGCTAGGATACTATAAAAATCCTGAAGCAACTGCAGCGACCTTTGATGGCGATTGGTTAAAGACAGGTGATTTAGCTCGCATTGATGAAGATGGATATATATTCATCGTTGATCGAAAGAAGGACATGATTATTTCTGGAGGAGTAAATATTTATCCGAAGGAAGTGGAGGATGTATTAATTACCCATGAAGCAGTTTCAGAAGTTGCTATTGTCGGGGTTCCACACGTAGAATGGGGCGAAACAGTAAAAGCTTATTTTGCGGCAACAAGACCAGTCGAGACGAAGGAATTAATAGACCATTTGAACGGAAAAGTATCCTCTTTCAAAATACCAAAGCTCTTTGAACAAGTCGAAGCTCTTCCACGGAATGCATCCGGGAAAATTCTGAAGCAATCATTGAGAGAAGGCGGTAAATAATATGGATCGAGCAAATTACTTTGCAGAAGATGAATCATTACAGGATATTTTACAGTCAAAGTTACATCCAGCATTTCAGACATATGCACAGGACCAGCTTAAATCGTTTGGAGAGCTAGTAACAAATGAGATAGATGAACGCGCGCGCCATACAGATCGTGAAGGAGAGCCGAAGCTCGTTAAATTTGATAAGTTCGGAGATGATCAATCAGTCGTTTGGGTAAATGAAGGCTATAAACAGACAGTAAAGGAAACATATGAAACAGGCATAGTAGGTTATTTGCATAAAGAGATTCCCGAGCTTGGTCATAAAGGGAATTATGTTTATAGCTTCGCACAGGGGTATGTATTATCACAATCAGAACCTGGGTTTTATTGTCCCGTAACACTTACGATGGCTACTAGTTATTTACTTGATCATTATGCAAACCAGGAAGTGAAAGAACGATTTCTTCCCCATGTCATCGCGACAGGTGATATAGAGCTATACGAGGGTGCGACTTTTTTAACAGAGCGACAGGGGGGATCAGATGTAGGAGCCAATGAAGTAAAAGCTATAAAAGAAGGTGAGCATTATCTTTTATATGGAGAAAAGTATTTTGCCTCCAATGCTGGTATGGCAGGAGTTGCCATGGTGCTTGCGCGTATAGAGGGCGCTCCTAGTGGCTCCAAAGGGCTGACATTATTTGCTGTTCCTTGGAAAAATACAAATGGTTCCTTAAATGGTATTAAGATTCGCCGACTGAAGGATAAATTAGGTGTTCGAGCAGTCCCAAGTGGTGAGGTGGAATTTGAAGGCGCTCTAGGTTATGTAGTTGGAGACCCTAGCAGTGGGCTGAAATATATGCTAGAGGCACTAAATCTTTCGCGTATTTGTAATACAGTAGCGTCGCTGGGCATTATGCGTCGTGCTTATAATGAGTCGTTTGCTTATGCGGAGAAACGGACTGCATTTGGAAACAAGCTAAATGAATTTCCAATGATCCAGGACTCCCTCGGTCGAATGCGTGCGAAGTTAGAAATAGAACTGTATACAACCTTTGACCTGATTGAACAATATGATCGGGTCGTAAGCGGAGAGGCTTCGAAGGAAGAAGTGATTTTGAATCGATTGTTTATAGCTTTATTGAAAAAAGAAACGGCCGAACAAGCGATTCACTTTGCCCATGAAGCTATCGAGATGCACGGAGGAAACGGCTATATCGAGGACTTCGTAACTCCTAGATTATTACGGGATGCGCAGGTGCTGACAGTATGGGAAGGAACTGCGAATATTCTAGCGCTAGAGCTCATACGATTGGTGAAAAAATTCAATGTCCATCATCTATTTGTTCGAGCAATGGAGCAGCGACTTCAACAATGTGAGGAATCAAACCTGAAACCCATTGTCCATGAAAAGCTCCAACAACTTAGCGAATCATTAGATGTATTCGCTTCACTACAAGAGGATGTCCAAACGTTTGAAGCAAAAGCACTCGCTAAAGAAATGGTACGCTTGTATGAAAGTATCGTGGCTGTAGAAATTGCTGATAAACCTCATATCGGATTATTAAGCGCTATTTATATAGAAGAAACATGGCAACTACGTAAATTAGGAGATGCAATGAAGACATGTGAGTGGTTCAAGGGAATCCAAAAATAAGAAAAGGCTATTCCATTTATTGGAGTAGCCTTTTTGAGTCAGTATATATGGAAAAGTATCCCTTTCCGCAAGTAAACGCTAGCCGACCGCAAGTATTCAACTCGAGATTCAAAACTATACGAGAATGCCATGATTATGCTAGAGAGAATTGCCTCTATACGAGAGAGAAATGAGCTTATACGATAGTGATCCAGTTCTATACGAGAATACCATGAGTAAGCGAGCGAGAATTGCCTCTATACGAGAGAGAAATGAGCATATACGATAGGGATACACTTCTATACGAGAATGCCATGATTAGGCGTGTAGAGCACAAGTATCCAGCTATCAACCGCAAGTAAACTACCAAATGCCACAATCTTCCCGTTATTCAAGCTCCAAATGCTCCTTCAAAAGCATCGTCACTTCATTCAACTCTTCTTCTTCGGGAACATAATACCAAATATCATTCATTCGCTTGCCGCCTCCATTCGAGAGCGTAATAGATTCAACATTTGCCAGTGCATTCTTATAGCCTTTTTGAATATCCATCATTTGTTCGAACTTCATATTCGTCCGGATATTTTCTGCTAATGTAGCCAATAAATCCTTGTAGTGGAGAATGCTATTAAAAGAAGCTCCTTCTTTTAAAACGGCTAGGAGAACTTGTTTTTGGCGCTCCTGTCTCCCAAAGTCACCTAGCGGATCATTCATCCGCATGCGCACATAACTAAGTGCCATATCTCCATCTAAATGCATTGGACCTTCTTCAAATAGATAACCGTTTTCTTCGAAAGCAGAAGCGTTTTCGACTGTAACACCGCCAACACTATCGACAATTTCTAAAAAGCTTTCCATATTAACCTGTATAACATAATCGATCGGAATATCTATTAAGTTTTCGACGGAATGAAGCGCCATATCTATTCCCCCGAATGCATACGCGTGATTTAATTTATCCATTTTATCTAATCCGATGATTTCCGTATATGTATCTCTGGGAATACTCAATACTTTTATCGAAGCGAGAGAGGGATTAACGGTTAGTACGATAATAGTATCGGAACGACCAGCATCCGCATCGCGTTCATCCACACCGAGTAATAATACCGAAATTGGTTCTTTTTCTATGAGCTCCACTTCCGTTTCTCGAAGTTTAGAAACTTTACGAATTTCGGGTTCATGGATAGTTTCGAGTGTCGTCGTTACATTTTTATAAAAACTAGTAGCGTATACTGTTCCACTTAATAGTAAGCAACTAATAATGGTAATCCAAATTATTTTCTTTGACATGCATGGTCCTCATTTCTTATAACTACAAAGCCTTTTCGTAAATATATGAATGCAAGCTCCAGATTATTAATCTGAGCTTGTGCTAGTATGCATAGTTTTTGATCTTATTAAACGTATTAAAAATACCTATTTCAAAATCATCATTTACTAAAAATTAATATTCAAATTACAATTTACTGAAACTTAATATTTAAAATTATCTAAACTATAGTATAGTTAAAGAGATTCACATTATAAAAAGGGATGGTGCGAGAATGTATAAAAGAACTTATAAAAGTATAGCAGCATTAACGATTGCAGCTGGTTTGGGGTTAGCTTTAACACCTCAAACAAGTTTAGCGGCTGAGGGAGATTTCAGCCTTACAGTTATGCATACGAATGACACACATGCAAACGTAGATGCAGCTGCAAAACGAGCGACTCTTGTAAAACAGATTCGTTCTGAGCACAAAAATAATCTGTTACTTGACGCAGGGGATGTTTTCTCTGGAACGCTATATTTTAACCAATATACTGGTTTAGCTGATTTAGAGTTTATGAATTTATTGAAATACGATGCTATGACTTTCGGAAACCATGAATTTGACCTAGGTTCTACATCTGATGGTCATTTAGGTCTTACAGAATTTGTCAAAAAAGCAGAGTTTCCATTTGTAAGTGCCAATGTGGATTTTTCGAAGGACGCTCTATTTGAAGGGCTTCAAAATAACGAATATTCATCAACAGCTGCCAATGGAGAAATATATAACGGTATTATAAAAGAAGTTGGTGGAGAAAAAGTTGGGATTTTTGGATTAACAACTGCAGAAACTGTGGATATTTCAAGTCCTAATGATATCGCATTCACTAATTATATTGAGGCAGCAAAAGGAGCAGTAGCTGCATTTGAAAAAGCAGGGGTAAATAAAATCATTGCGTTGACTCATATAGGCTATGATGATGCGGCGAAATACGATAATGATTTATTGTTAGCGGAAAAAGTACCTGGAATCGATATTATCGTTGGTGGTCATACTCATACGAAACTGGATGCACCTAAAGAGCTAACTGTAAACGGAAAGCCAGTTCTTATCGTTCAAGCAAATGAGTACAATAAATTTTTAGGTCAATTAGATGTTTCATTCAATACTGAAGGTGTTATTACAGATCACACTGGAGTCTTACATGATGTTGCAGCAGTAGAAACTCCAGATGCAGAAACTACTAAACTACTAAAACCGTATGCTGATTCTATTGAAAAAGTAAAAAATACTTCAACAGGTAAGGTAGCAGTAGAGGGACTTAATGGTGGACGTGGACTTTGGGGCGTTCGTGCCGGTGAAACGAATCTTGGTAACTTGATCACGGATGGTATGTTAGCGACTGCTAAAAAAATTGATGCAGAAACTGTTATTGCTATGCAAAATGGTGGAGGAATTCGTGCTTCTATTGACGCAGGAGATATTACAGTTGGAGAAGTTTTGACTGTCATGCCTTTTGGTAATGCATTAGCTATAGCGTCTGTGACAGGAGAAGAGATTAAATCTTTACTGGAAAATGCTGTGGATGAGTTTCCTAAAGAAAAAGGAGCATTTTTACATGTTTCTGGTTTAAAATACACGTTTGATGGTACTGCAGAAGCAGGTAAACGTGTTCTAAGTGTACAAGTAAAAGAAGGCGATAAGTATGTAAACTTAGATAATTCTAAAACATATAAAGTAGCAACAAACACATTTACAGCAAAAGGTGGGGATGGCTTTAAAGCCTTTGAAACTGCTTATGCTGAAGGTCGAGTAAGCGAACCAGGAAATGTGGACTGGGAAATGTTCATTGAATACATTACAAATCTTGAAAAAGTAAATCCAACTGAAGAGGGACGCATTAAAGTTGTAATACCATTTAATGACGTTAAAGAAGCGGATTGGCACTATTCATATATTCAAGATTTATTTTATCAAGGCTTATCAAAAGGAACTACTGATGCAACATATTCACCAAACAAACAATTGACGCGCGCTCAAGCTACGTCATTAATCGTCCGTGCACTTGGTCTGGAAGCAAAAGGGACAGCAAAATTTACAGATACCGCTAATCTTCATGCTGATACAAAAGCTGAAATTGCAGCTGCAGCAGAGGCTGGTATTGTAAAAGGCGTTAACGGAAAGTTCTTGCCTCACCAAGCTGTCACTCGCGCACAATTTGCGTTAATGCTTAACAGAGCTTATGATGCAAAATCAGAAGTAGACTATACAGTAAAAGAAAAAGCTACTTTCTCAGATTTAGGGAAATATGATGGCGATTTTGTAAAAGCTATTAATATGATAGAAGAACTAAATATTGGTTCTGGTACTGATGGGAAATTTAGACCTACAGAAGGAACAACTCGTGCTCAGGCTGCTAAATTTGTTTCTAACTTTAATAATCTATTAAAATAAATACTAGAAAATCCCTTCATATACATTATATGAAGGGATTTTTAGTTTAAATTGGACCTTTCTTGTGTATACTTATTAGAAAGGAGGTAATTTACTTGGAAAAGTTTAATAGATTCTTATGGTTGGCGTTATTCATGGTCTTATTGTTTCCAGGAATAGCACAAGCTTCACTATTCACAGACGTTAGTGAAGATGAGTGGTATTATCCGGTATTAGTCTCCAATCAAAAGAATGAAGTCATTACTGGCTATCCAGACGGAACTTTTCGTCCGAATAACTCCATTAGTAGAGCCCAGGTAGCTCAAATTATTAATAGAGTCTTAAAATTACCAGATTCTACTGATTACAAGCCCTCATTTACAGATATCACGAGTGATCATCCTGCTTATAAGGATATAGCCACACTAACAAAAGCAGGAATTTTTAATGATGGACTGAATTTCAACCCCAATGATACGTTAACAAGAGCACAACTATCCAAAATTATTGTTTTAATGAATGATTTTCAAGTTGAAAAAAAAGTCAAAGTCCCTTTCACAGATGTACGAGAAGGCCATTGGGCAGCACCTTACATAGCATTTTTAGCTAAAACTGGAATTACAACGGGTAAAACAAAAACTTCCTTTGCACCTAGTAGTGCAGTGACCCGAATTCAAGCTCTAGTTATATTAGACAGAAGTATGGAATATAAGAAAAACCCAGAAAAAAATGAAACTATCTATGATCCTTATGAAAAGGAATATAAAAGTATCGAACAAGCAAATGTGAGTTTTGTCTCAGAAACTATTAAACTAGTAAATGCAGAGCGCAAAAAACAAGGGTTGACTGCTTTAGTTGAAGACAAAACGCTATCCCAAATAGCATTTATAAAAGCAGAGGATATGGTTGAACATAATTATTTTGAACATACTTCGCCAATATATGGAGCTCCTTGGGATATGGCAGATGGATTCGGATACTTCTATAAAACCTTTGGGGAAAATATTGCACATGGCTACGAAGGATCTGATGAGGTAGTCACCGCTTGGATGAATTCTCCTGGTCATCGAGCTAATATACTAAACAATAAGTATACGAAAATTGGCGTAGGAATAGCTTTAAACGATAATAACCAATATTATTACGTCCATATGTTCTCCAGTAAATAATTTGTAAGCTGAATCAAGTCAAATTGGACATTGATTCAGCTTTTTTCAAAAGAAGATTAGAAAGTATATTAAAATGTCCCCGTGAACACTGGATTCTTGGGACTTTAATGAAGGGGAAATACTGCTGATTTCCGTTTCAGATGGACGCGTTCCGCAGGGTGAGCGATGAACCATCACCGACGCTTGCGCGTTCGCCTGTGATGTTTCATCTGTCTCACTCATCCTGCCGGAGTCGCCACCTTCCACTACAATCAATATACTGTGTAGTACTAAGGATATAGGTTATAGTAAAACCTATAGCTAAGACGATAAGATTAGTTAAATTTTAGATAGTGAATAAATAATCTGTAATCGCAGTTGAATTAGAAATGCTATTATCCAATAATAGATGGAGAAAGTAGATTTTCTTTTATTCTAGTGGAAATAAAAAGAGGTAGTAAGTGTTTGACCCATAAAGAAGCGAAATAGCGAACGAAATTGCATCTTCGAGAGCTTCCTAAATGAATAGGATAGTATCTTTTCTCTAGTTACCAAAAAATGCACTAACCTGTTTCTAAGAGTTGTAGAGGGGCGACGGACAGCCAAATTCCATAAGATTACCAAGAAAAGAGATGCTGGTCGTGACGTCAGTCACGACCAGCATCTCCCCCAAAAAAATGGTTATAGTACAGCACCAAGTCTGTTCATAGCCCCTTCAGAAACGATAGAAACAGGTTTTGAACTTAAAGGACCGGGCGGCTGTACCTGGTTTTTCTTATAGAAAAGTAAGTGAATTCTCCCTATTTTATCAATAAAGCGATTAATTTGTAGGAAAATTTAAAAATTGAGTAAAAATGAGGATATTAATGGAAGTAGTTTTTTGATATTATCGTATAAGGATAAGGAGAGGAGCTCAAAAGTGTTAGGTAAAATTAAACAAATTGTTACTATCAGTCTTATGCTAGTTTTAGCTTTTTCGCTATCAATCCAAGCGAATGCTGCCAATACCTTTTCAGATGTATCGAATTCGGATGAAGGTTATCAGGAAATTGAATATATATATAATAAAGGAATTATAAAAGGCTATGAAAGTGGTGGAGTTCAGAAATTCAAACCTACTGATGTATTAACTCGCTATCAAGCAGCTAAGATGCTAGTTCTTGCAGGTGGACATGGACCGTTAAAGGTTAGTAAATCGAGTTTTAAAGACGTAAAATTAAAAGAATCTGAGTATATTGAACAAGCTGTAAAACTTGGGTACATGAAAGGTACAGGAAACGGAAACTTTAGTCCTTTCAAACCATTTACTAGAGACGATATGAGTATTGCTCTAGTTAAGACGTTTAATCTGAGTTTAACTGAAAATGCAAACAAGCCTATTGTCTTTTCCGATATAAATAATAACGATGAACTAGCTAAGTATGTAAAGGCTATTTATTATAATGGTATTACACAGGGCTCCAATAATAAATATATGCCAAATAGTGGTGTGACTCGTAGACAATTTAGTCTTTTTGTAGCTCGTGGAATGGAAGACGAATTTAAAGTATATAAAGAAGTTGATGGAGCAACACTACCTGATCCAAGTAAATCGATTGGACAAGTCATTATTCAAGTTAGTAATGATACGCTAAATGTTCGAACAGAGCCAAATAATTCTGGAACAGTTGTCGGTAAATTAGTCGATAAAGAAAAGGTATTTGTTTATGAAGTCACAGGTGATTGGTTAAAGATAGATTATAAAGGTGAATTACAATACATTAGCAGTGCTTATACAAGTTTCTTAGATATTAATGGCAAGGAAATTGGTGCTTCCACTGGAAAAGTATTAACAACCTCTCCTGATTTAAATATTAGAAGTAAACCAACAACAAGCGGGGCTATTATTAGTACTGTAAGTAAAAATACAGAATTACAAACGTACGGATTATATGATGGCTGGTATTTAGTAAAAGTGGATAATATCCCAGGTTACATCAGTGCAAGCTATACAAAGGATGCTACAATACCTGAAGACACTGGATCAGATAATTTAGGAGACGTTATTGGTAAAGTAACAGCAACCTCACTAAATGTTCGTAGTGGTCCAGGAGCAACTTATGCGAGTGTAGGTAGCTTAACAAAAGGTAAAATAGTAACAGTAGAAAGTCTTAATGGCTCTTGGGCTAAAGTTAAATACAGTGGTGGACAAGGTTACGTAAGTAAAACTTATTTGAAACTGTTGAATCAAACCGGAAGTGTACTAAAAAATAGGATTATATTAATGGACGCTGGTCATGGTGGAAAAGATCCAGGTGCCTCTAGTCAAGGTGTTACAGAAAAGAGTATCGTCATTAAAGTGGCGAAACTTGTGGAACAAAAGCTTAAAAGTGCTGGAGCAACGGTTATTATGTCAAGAACTGGCGATACATATCCATCGCTTCAAGACCGAGTGGCATTATCCAAGTCTACAAACACAGAACTTTTTGTTAGTATACATGTAAATGCTGCAGCGAATAAAAGTGTTACCGGAACAGAAACATTCTATAATTTATCAGCGAATGATAATGGCGCAGAAAGTAAAGTTCTTGCCACGAAAATTCAACAAGAAATTATAAAAAATGCAAGTATGAATAATCGTGGGACAAAAGAAGGAGAATTTTACGTCATTAAACAAATGGAGATTCCATCTGTTTTGGTAGAACTAGGTTTTATTACTAATCAGCAAGATTTAAACAAACTTGTGAATGATAAATATATAGAGATTTATGCTCAATCCATATTTAATGGAATAAGAGATTACTATTCAATTCAATAATATTCAGAGGCAGTGCCTAGTCAAATAATGACTATGTGCTGTCTTTTTTTGTTTGTAATCTTTTTGTTATATTTTTGTTATTTATATGAGACGAAACTGTAATGTTTAACACCGATAAATGATGTTATGCTTACTACAGATTTTGCTATAGAGAGAGGTTTTACAACATAATGTTTAAGAAAGTTATTAAAGTATGTCTACTTAGTTCAGCATTACTAATGATGAATGTCTCAGCAGCGAATGCTGCATCGCCAAGTGAAATTAAAACGAAAGCTTATAATTATATAGGAACACCATATGCATACGGTGGCACTACATCTAGAGGCTTTGACTGTTCAGGATTTATCCAACAAGTATTTCAGGATGTAAATATAGCTTTACCAAGAACGACTTCAGAACAATATAAAGATGGTACAAGCGTAAGTAAAAGCAATTTAGAAGTTGGAGATTTAGTATTCTTTAATACTTCAGGCAAGGGAGTTTCTCATGCTGGAATATATATTGGATCAAACCAGTTCATTCATTCATCTACCTCCAATGGAGTTAGTGTTTCATCTATCAATGACCCGTACTATTGGGGCGACAAATACATAGGTGCAAAAAGAGTTTTGGATCAATCACAAACGACAGAAAAAGTTGAAGTAAAATCCGCAAGTATTGATATGAGTATTTTTGCTAGTAGAGCGGAAGTAGCAAAAAGTGTTGCTAGTAAGTTGAATCTTCCATTAGCTGATAACAAAGCAGATTACTCAGATGTTAAAACAACTTCGGAATATTATGAAGCGATAAATTCAGTTACAGCAGCTGGAATATTTAGCGGTAATGAAGAAGGTAAATTTAACCCTTCGAAACCTATTACCAGAGCACATGTTGCAAAGGTTTTAGTTGAAGCATTTAATCTGCAGCCAGCAGCTGGTACTCATAACTTTACTGATGTAAATACTACTCATTGGGCAAGTGAATATGTTCAAATTTTAGCTCAAAATGGAGTCACAATAGGAAAGCCTGATGGAACTTTTGGGATAAACGATAATGTAACATATACACAAATGGACACATTTATAGATAGACTTAAATAAGATTAGTAAATATATACCCTTTAAGCAGTGAGTGTAAACCATGAACAATCATGGAAATTATACTACTTCTTAAAGGGTTTCTATTTTGTAGTTAAGTTAAAATTAGTCGTTATAACGTCTTGTAGAAAAAGGACATAAACTTTTCTGTGCGAAAATGTATTTCATAAGTAAATATGATATAATAAAAAAATGCAATCTAGGGACTAGTAAGTTCCAAATGAAAGGAAGAACAAGATGAAGAGTGTTTTTGTCCTTAGGCTCTGCAACAATATAACATCATTGAGAATTATTTCACTCTTGCAGATTATGCTTAGAAGAAGCGTAAAACTTGTATATAAAGTAGCCTCATTTATTTATCAACAATTGCATTCGAAAATAAATTATGACGTTCTAATACTTCCTCGCAATATGGGTGGGATTAGTTATGAATAAATTAAAGTTCGCATCTATATTTTTACTATTATCTACAATTATTTTAAAATTCTCAAGTATGATTCGTGATCTTGTTATTGCAGCTTATTTTGCCGACTCCTTTGAAGCTGATGTATATTTTGCCGCTATGACGATTCCAAATGCAATCATTTTGTTCTTATTAACTGGTATGAAGGATGCTTTTTTACCAAGTTATTATAAGTTTGAAGGGATAGGTAGAGGAGATTCTCATTTAACCAATATTATTAAAGGAACATTTTGGATAGCATTAGGAATAGCCATAATTGGAATGTTACTTAGCTCTCCGATTATACATATATTTTATCCGAGCTTTTCCGCATTTGAAGGCGGAATGGAAATTGCTATTTGGGTAAGTGTCATTTATTTTGGTTCAGTTGTATTGGTTGGAGTAAATGCTGTTTATGAAGGTTACTTTGATGCACAAAAGAAATTTTCATTTTCAGTCTTTTCTCAGACAAGTGTAGTTTTAGTTACAATTATCTTTACACTCCTATTTCACGATTTAATAGGAATACTATCTGTACCAGTTGGTTATTTAGTTGGAACTATATTGAGTTTACTTATTAAATTTGTTTATCGTACGCCGAAGAAATTTGTTAACTGGAAACAGAAAATGGATAAAAAAGAAGTATTCGATTTTTATGGAATTTTCCTTCCTGTTGGCTTAACTATAGCAGTCGGTCAAATAAACTTAACGGTAAATTCTTTTTTTGCAGCTAGAATAGGTGTAGAGGGTACAGTCTCCAATCTAAACTATGCATTTAGACTAGTTAATATTCCACAAGCAATCTTTGCTGTAACAATAGCAACAATTGTATTTCCTATTATCGCCAGTGCAAGGTCAGAGAATAATATGTTAAAATTCCGTAATGGTATAGAAAAAGGAATACTATATTTACTTGTTTTCCTAACACCTGCTTTAACTGGAATGGTCTTTCTAATGCAAGAATTAGTAAGTGTTGTATACGAACGTGGTGCATTTACTTCTGCTTCCACTGAAGTAACAGCATCCTATGCAGTTTTATACATAGGCTCTACGTTCTTTTATTCGATCCAGGCGATCATTGCAAAAGGGTTCTATACATTGGAAAAAGGTCATTATATGATGAGAATCGGTATAATTTCAATTTTCCTTAACATTGCATCGAACTGGATATTTTCGAATTATTTCGGTGCCGAGGGTATAGCGTTTTCTACCTCAATCGTTGCAGTTCTATATTCGACAATAACGTTTGTAACATTATGGAAATTAATCGGTGGTATGAACAAAGTCTTCTTGTTGAAAAATACTTTACAAGTAGTGATAGCAACAGCTACAATGTTTGTGACTATAAACATGGTAGATAAATTTACCGAAATAGCTGATTTACCGCCACTATTACACATTCTAACAATTGCTTTACCTGGTGCAGTAGTTTACTTTTTAGTTCTCATGTTATTCAACAACGAATTCGTGAAAACTATTTTATCTAAGGGAGGAAATTCATCATCTATCTAATGATGGTTACTAAATTATGAAAAATAACATAAAAAAGCAAATTAAGAATTTAAATAAAATCGATACATTTTCACCTTATTTCTTTTTACCATTTATATTAGTTTTGTATTTCTTTATAAGTCTTTTTGATTTTCATCGATTTGAGTTATTTAATGTAAATACATCTATCTGGCCATCCGTAATCTTAGCGTTAATCTGTTACTATATAGGAGTTTACTTTGTAGATAAAAAAGAATGGACATTCCCTACACTTGGACTTTCGTTTCTTCGAGGTTACGTAATTTGGATGATTTGGGCACTTGTAATAATAGGCGGACTTGCGTATTTTACAATGATGACAGGTGGAGATGTTGGGATTTCGGATGAATCCGTGCGTCGTAATCTGGATCCTAAGTTAAACTTTTTAAGTCAGTTACTTTGGTTCGGTGCTATTCTCATCTTATCTTTAAAAATTATTAAAGAAAAAAATATGACTAAAGGCAAATTGCTTCTATACGCTGTTATCTATGGTGTAATAATGGTAATGTTCCTAATGATGGGATATAGAACACCAATAATATTGATGCTATTTACAGGTCTTATTATTTTCCACTATGCTGTTAAACGTATCAAATTAACTTGGTTTTTAACTACTTTGTTAGTAATAGGGGTCTTCTTCTCGCTATTCGGTTTCTTTAGAGTACTGTCTGAAGATACATCTAAGGATTTTAACTCAAGAGAGCAACCAGATGTTGAACTAACGGAGACTGAGGCAGAAAAGTTAATAACGGTTGAAAGAAAAGTTAACCTTGTTCCGAAATGGATACGTTCACTGAACGGAGAAGCTGTTACGGGACATATCGTATTAAGTAAAATTATTGAGTATACAAAAGAAGAAGAATATCTAAATGGCGAAATTCACGGTGGAATCTTCTCTACAATTCTACCTGGTGAGCAAATTTCACCTCGTATGAAGGTCACAGAAATCGTTAACTCATTGAGTGTTGAAGAAGGAAAATATATAACTCGACCAACTAGAACTACGACTCCAACCTATATTGGACAGCTCTTCTTAGATGGAGGATACTTGTTAGTTGCAATTGGTTTCCTTCTATATGGTGTTATTATTTCTATGCTATATAATCAGGTGAAACAAAATGGATATGATAGTTATCAAGCAGTCGCATTCGCTTTTGTTTTAACTATTTTTACAGTTTCCATGCATACCGGATTGCTGGATTTAATATTCCTGCTAATGATCGGATTTGTTGTATTAACCGCAGCACTGAGTAAGGCTAAAAATTCTAAGGTAAATACAAATATATAATAAAAAGTCTCACACTAGAAAGTTGGTGTGAGACTTTTTTATGGAAAATGATATGCGCCATCAAACAGAATGAGAGTTCGTAAAGGATGAAGGTCGCTTTTGCTGCGACGAACGCACGGCGGTGTAGAAATTCCCTCTATAGATTGATGCTTTGTCCCGGCAACCATTTACTTAATCTGTTAGGCCATTTACTTGCGCTCATCGGGCTGGTACTTGCTCTACTAGTTGAGTAACTTTCTCATGATTATCGTTTACTTGCTCTTGATGACTATTTACTTGCGGAACGGGAAATTTATCCATTTAGATAGCATGCGGCCAGTGCTACATGAATGTAGAAATTCTCTCCACGAACTGATGCTTTGGGCTGGAAGCCATTTACTTGCTCTGTTACGCCATTTACTTGCGCTCATCGGGCTGTTACTTGCTCTACTAGTTGAGTAACTTGCTCATGAATATCGTTTACTTGCTATTGAGGACCATTTACTTGCGAAACGGCATTTTTATCCATATTTAGGGTGGTGCAGCGCGCCTAAGTGTAGAAATTCTCTACATGGATCGAGGAAACCATCTACTTGCTCTAGTAAGTCATTTACTGCGCTCATCGGGCTGTTACTTGCTCTACTAGTTGAGTAACTTGCTCATGATTATCGTTTACTTGCTATTGATGACTATTTACTTGCGAATAGGAATTTTTATCCACGGTTTTGAATTAGAAATACTATAAATTATCCAAAGAAGGATCAACAGAGTAGATTTTCTTTTATACTAGTGGATATATATATAAATAATAAGTATTTACTAAATAAAGTAGCGAAATAGCTCACGAAATTGCATCTTCGTGAGCTTGCTATATGAATAGGATAGTATCTTTTCTCTAGTTACCAAAAAATGCACTAATCTGTTTCTAAGAGTTGTAGAATGGCGACGGACAGTCAAACGCCATAAGATTACCGAAAAAAGGTTGCTGGTTGGTTGTGACATCCGTCACAACCAACCAGCAACCCTAAAAATTCACTCGGTAATCATATAGCAAAACGTCTGTCCAAAGCACTTCGAAAACGATAGAAACAGGTTTTGACCTTAAAGTACTGGGCATCTTTTATATCCCGGTTTTCTGTTTGAAAAAAAGAAAGAGCAGAATTCTGCTCTTTCAATACAAATTATTTTATAATATTAAGCTCGCGAACTAAGTCTTTATGAATATATAGGTTTTGGTAGCTAGGTGAATCTGAAAGAACTTCAACAAAACCATTAATGTCTGGATTCATAATAATGACTGGCATATTAGAAAGCTTATAGGTGAATGCTGCTGCGAAATTTAGTGATGCATCCTTACGAACATTGACACCAGAAGTTGTTGTCATTCCAATTTTATACGTTCCAGCATCTTTAAATCCTAGGAATTTATCTATTTTATAGTATTGTCCAGCAGCTTTTGCACCCCAGTATGGATCTGATGCATATCGAACATTAAAGCCGATTGTTTTGTTTCCAAACACTGCACCATTTGCATACCCTGCAGTAGGTGGAATATAATTTAAATTCCAAAATTTTTCCATTAACTCTGTAATGTTAGATTCAACTGATGTGAACTTTTTGTTTAATGGATTTGTATCTGTCACATATAATCCGAATAGATTATTGTTCGTTAAAGCTTGATTACTCAATCCGTAAGCACTTTCGTTTTGAGCAAGCGCTAGAATCATGAGAGCGTTAACCTGATACTTTTCTTCTGTTAGTTTTAAAACTTCTCCTAATCCTACTAGCTTACTATTTACCGTTGCATCTTTGTAATTTGGATAGCTTGTCGGATAAAGAGTATAAAGATTTTCAAGTCGTGTTAATTCACTCATAATATACGAGTCTATTTCCTCGACAGTATAATTTGTTTTAGAACGGGCAGGGAGGAATTGATAGTAGTTAAAGTATTCCCCAGTTATTGCTGTATTATTTTCATTATAAAAAGTATATCCATTCCAGCTATAATACTTTTTTCCTTCCTGTAGTACGGATGGTGCTTTTCCGATAATATAAGATGCTTCTCTATTGGTTGAGTTGTAGTAAATAGTATGTTTTAGTTCTCCGTTTGAGACGCTGTAATAAGATCTATTTGTTAATAATACATACGGTTTCAACGTCGCTTTATCTAGTTTTACATACCCGATACGATCAGCATATTGTACCTTTGCCCAGAATATTTTCTTTCCTGAATAATCCTCTTCAACTTCAGTCCCAAGGTATTCCATTTCGGTGTCAATAGTTGCTGAAGTTGTGACATATCTCGTTTCTTCTTTAGGGTGGCTATACACTACTGTGTATCCGTTTGTAATTACAAGACCAGAAGGCATCTTAATAATCTTTCCATTGCGTTCAATGACTTGATTGTTTTTGGTAACACCCTTTTGTGCATCTTCAAATGTCTTATATTGCTTACTATTAACTAATTGCTTGTTTACTATTTCTTTGACTTCGAAGGAGAAGAAATCTGGAAAGTCTGTATATCCATATTCTTTAGCAACTTCAACTAATCTGTATATAAAGGTTGCAGATTGAGCTATCGTTGTACTTTTTTGTGGATAAAAGAATACTTTATTTCCTTCGGTGCTACCTTTTATAATACCTAGGTTTGCCCCTATAGAAACGTCAGTTATGTACTCTTCCAAAATATCTTTAGAGTCTGTGAAGGTTAAAGTACCAGTATTTTTAGGTATTACTAAATAATCTAGAACCCGAGAGATCATAACTGCCATATGTTGGCGTGTAATAATATTATTCGGTTTAAAGCTTCCATCAGGATAGCCTGTTATGATGCCTACTTCTGCGGCACTTAGGATATCTTTTGCAAATGGATTCGTAGAATATACATCCGTAAATGTACTTTCGCTGCTTGCGGGTAACTGTAAAATTTTTGCTAGGTAACTAGCAAATTCTCCCCTAGTAACAGAACGATATGGATAGTACTTTCCATCCTTATCGGGAAGTAAAATGTTATTCTCCGCCAAATATGTTAGTGACTTTTCATGTGAGTTGCCTGTAAAAGCACTAGCTGACGCATTTGGACTAGTAAATATACTAAAAGAGAGAAGTAACGAAACAGCTAAAATGATTATTTTTTTCATAATATAGCACCTTTCTAATTATAGCTTGTCTCATATTTTAACAGAATAGATGGATTTCTTTAAGAGTAAAAGGTCTCTAGTTTTATTAAAAGTAAGAAAGTTTATGTTTTTTACCCAGTATCTGTCAAGCTCTAGCGCGTATCCTGCCTAAGTCTTCCAGCGCTTTTAAGGCTAACATAGGCACTTGCGCTTTTCTAAATATGGTAAAAAGACTATATAAATGAAACAAATGGAACATAGAATTCAACCCTTTACTTTGTTATGATTCTATTAGAATGAAAGGATGGTGTAAGCTCTTAATAAAATTGGAGCGTGTTAATTATGAAAATAAAAGGTTTTAAGATTATTTTAATGTTACTAGTACTTATGATTATGGTGCCTCTACAAGGATTAGCAGCTCAAACAGTAGACAAAGATATGAAGTTATCCTCTGGAGTTCAGTACAAACAATATACAAATACGGGGGCTAGAGTAAACTCTATTAACCATTTAGCTATTAATCTAAATGATGCTTATACAAAGGTCAACATTGGATTGCCAATAGATTTTAATAGTAAGGAAACGACAACTAGTATCGCAACAGGAGACTCCGTCGAAGGTAATCGAGTTGTTGGTGCAGTAAATGCTGCATTTTTCGACATGAGTGAGGGGTACCCTCTGTTTTTAATCTCTCAGGAAAATGAAATATTAAATGGAGGAGTTCTATTAGACTCAACTACAGAATATTTCAACCAACCGATTGCTTTTGGTGTAACCGCTGATGGGAATGCTGAAATAGATCTTTATGATTTCGATATTAAGATGAGTTATGATAATTTGACCTATGATTTATCTGGATTGAATAGAGAAAGACGTGCAGATGAGGCAATTATTTTTACTCCACAAAATGTAAAAACAACGACAGATTCAAATCAATATGGTATAGAAGTAGTTTTTGAATCGGATACACCTATCACTTCTACATATTATGGACAGACAATAACTGGGAAAGTAATAAGTACTCATATGGGCTCTACCGCAAAAGTGACCATACCAAAGAATGGCTTTGTTCTATCTTTCCATGGCTCAGAATGGCGTGCAATTGGGGATAAGATGAAGATAGGAGAAGAAGTATCAGTTGAATTTGATATTGACTCCAAGTGGAAAGATTCTCAGTTTATGCTAGCAAGTGGACCGATGCTAGTGAAGGATGGAAAGAAACATGTTACGATGAATCTATCCAGTGCTAGAGCAACACAGGTCACTTCTCGTAGTGCAATTGCAATTAGTAAAGACAAAAAGACAGTTCATCTTGTAACAGTAGATGGAGCAAATAAGAAGGGGATGAATATGTCCCAATTTGCAGATTATCTAGTTAGTCTTGGAGTTGACCGTGCGCTTAATCTTGATGGTGGTGGTTCGACAACTATGGGTATAAGAAACTATGGAAGTAATGCAGTCGTTCTAGCAAATAAACCTTCCGCAGGATCTCAACGAAAAGTATCCGCAATCCTAGAGGCAATCAGTACGGCTCCGACAAGTAATCCAAGTAATATCAATTTGACTCGTTCTAATGTTGGAACTATGTTAGTAGGTGCGACTTCATCCTACAAAATTAACTATATATTAGATGAATTTTACAATCCTATTACAGTTAGTTCTAGCAAGATAGTAAATACTTCAGATAATAACTTAGTGTCATTTAATGGTACAAGCTTTACTGCATTAAAAGAAGGTTCGGATAGAGTTCGTGTAAATTATGATACTGCGTTCCAATCATTTCCACTAACAATCGTTTCAGCACCAACTAATTTGACGATTAATGCTAGTGCGAAATCGGCACATATTAATAGCAAGCTGACATTTAAAGCGAATGCTACGGATGCAGATAAGAAGTCATTGATCTATTCGCCGGAACAGCTGAAATGGTCAGTTGAAGGTGGTATTGGGACTATAACATCAGCCGGAGTATTCACCGCTGGCAACAAAGTTGGAAAAGGTAGAGTAGTTGCGCAGTTAGGTACAAAAAAAGCATCGGTCGAGATAGAAGTTACATCAAACGTAACTTCAAAGTTTAGTGATATCCTAAATACAAATCCGTATATTACAGAGATTAACTATTTAACTAGTAAAGGCATTATTACTGGATATAAGGATGGAACATTCAAACCAAATAATGATATCTCTAGAAAAAATGCAGCTGTAATAATTAGTAGAATAAAAGATTTGGATTTAGACAAAATTACTGATCCGAATTTCAAAGATGTGCCAAAAACACATCCTTATTATAAAGAAATAGCTGCAGTAGCAAATTTAGGTATTGTAAATGGGAAAGAAAATGGATATTTTGACCCGAATGGTAAACTAACAAGAGCTCAAATGGCGAAAATTTTAGTTAATGCATATAATCTTTCGGGAACAACAGATAAAAAATTTACAGATGTACCTAGTCAACACTGGGCAGCTAATGATATAAATACATTAACTGCAACCGGGGTGACCACTGGTTTCAATGATGGAACGTATAAGCCAGAAAACCCTATTTCAAGAATGCATTTCAGTGTATTTTTATATAGAATAACTCAATAGTTAATAAAAGCCTCTCCATCGTATGTGGCGAGGCTTTTATTATGTTATAATCAGATATTATAAAGACAAAAGGATGTTAAATAGATGAGAATAGGGATTGTGGGGAACTATGGAAATAATAATAATGGGGATGAAGCAATTCTTTCAGGTATTCTCCAACAATTATTACATACTTTCCCTATACAAATAGAAGATATTACGGTTTTCAGTAACAATCCTCAACAAACTGTAAACCGATATGGCGTTAAAAGTTATCCTCTATATTATAAAAAAGGGAAGAATTTTAATACTTTTATACATACGTACAAAAAAAATAGGAAATATATTCAATCGCTAGACTTGTTAGTCATTGGCGGTGGTGGAATCCTTATGGACTTTTATAAAAGAGAGGCACAATTGTTCGGAACTTATGCATTGATGGCCAAAAATATGAATGTACCATACGTTATTTATGGCTGTGGTGCCGGTCCTATTCATACCTCTATGGGAAAATGGAGCTTAAGATTTCTGTGTAGGTTTGCGGATAGTATATCTGTCAGAGATCCACAATCGAAGCAACTTTTAGAAAGTATTGGTGTCAAAAGACCGATCACTATTATAGGAGATCCAGCTTTTACATTAAAAACTTCTTCGAAAGTTTATAATTCAACTCCAACTAGAATAGGAGTTTCTGCAGTGCCATTTTTCAATTCGAATTATTGGCCACAGGGCAGTGAATCTAAATACAGGACCTATATAAACGGCATGGCAAAAAATTTAGATAAACTAGCAGAACAACATGATGTTAAGTTTACTTTTTTTGCAACTAAGTTTCCTCAAGATGTAGATGCGACAAAACATATTATGAACTCTATGAAACACAAAGACCAAGTGGAGATTATCGATAAAAATTTAATGCCGCATGAAATACTTGAAATAACGAATGTACAAGATATTGTAATTGGAACTAGATTACATTCACTTATACTTGCAACAGCAACAGCTACACCGATTATTGCAGTTTCCTACCATAACAAAGTAAATGATTTTATGCATTTAGCAGGCTTAGAGGAATTCTGTTTTAGTATGGATAGTATTGAACAGGATGAGTCTCTATTCAATAATGCTTATAGTAAGATGAAGAACGACTGGGATGAAACTGTAGAAAACACAAAAAAACTTTCAGCGCATTTTAATGAAGAAGCTCATAATGGGGTTTCACAATTTACGAAGGCAGTGATGAAATAGTATGAAGAAAATTTTTGTCATTAGTAATATGTATCCTACCTCCAATCATCTATCTTATGGAATCTTCGTGAAAAACCAGGTCGAAGCTTTAAGAAAAGCTGGTATGAACGTCGAAATTGGGGTAAATACGAACCCATCAACGGGGATGAAAAACGCACTGAAGAAGTACATTTTATGGGCCATGAAGGTAATGAAAAAAGGATTATTCCAAAGAGGTATTTCTATTACACATGCACATTATGTATTTCCGTCTGGAGTCTTCTCCTTATTATTAAAAAAAATCTTTAAA
Source organism: Psychrobacillus sp. FSL K6-2836 (assembly GCF_038003085.1). Classification (NCBI taxonomy): domain Bacteria; kingdom Bacillati; phylum Bacillota; class Bacilli; order Caryophanales; family Bacillaceae; genus Psychrobacillus; species Psychrobacillus sp. FSL K6-2836. Next base: position 1,022,986 of record NZ_JBBOOM010000001.1, on the reverse strand, counting down.
ATTCCTTATATTGTAACTGCCCACGGCGGCGATATTGAAAAAATGGCAAAGAAAAACGCTAATATCCGAAAATGGACGACTCGGATTTTGAAAGAAAGCTCGCATGTCATTGCAGTTGGACCGATACTTGCAAAACAAATAGAAGCAGACTTTCACGTGCCTAAAGAAAAAATTACTATTATGAGCATGGGTGTTAACCGAGAAGTATTCAAAGAAGGCGATAAAGAGGACGCTAGAAAGCTTTTAAATTTATCACCAGATGATTTCATATTTTCTTTTGTAGGAAATGTTATTAAACAAAAAGGCGTGGAAGAATTACTTCAGGCTTTTGAACAGGTTAAATTGAGTACAAATAAGCGAGTAAAGCTAGCGATAATTGGCTCTCGTCGAGATGAGTCCTTTATGGAAAAAATTGCACCGCTGTTAAATGATGATGTGCTATTAATTGATCCTGTTAAACAACAAGACCTTGTAACATGGTTTCAAGCAAGTGATGTGTTTGTCCTTCCATCGCATATCGAAGGCTTTGGTTTAGTAGCATTAGAGGCTATTGCTTGTGGTACACCAGTGATCGCTTCGGATGTAGGCGGACTGTCTTCCTTACTGTCAAATGATGCAGGTCATTTAGTGGAATCGCAAAATGTAAGTTCCTTGAAAGAGGAAATGTTAAGATCGCTGGAAGCTGAAAACTATTATAATCATGATGCAACCAGGAAGGTATTATATACGCATGATGAAAAAAATATTATTAAAAATCTTATTTTAATCTATGAGTCTGCTGTACAAAATGGTATTAAACAGTGAATACATTTTTAAAAATTGTAGGAGCAGTAGCTGTTATTAATATAATTGCTAGATTGTTTGGCTTCCTAAGAGAAATGATTATCGGGTATCAGTACGGTACAAGCTATATAGCAGATAGTATTTTCACTGCATATACAATACCGAATTTCCTCTATTTAGTTATTGGTGGTGCCTTTACAACTGCGTTTATATCCATTTACAATCAAAACAAAACAAATCAAGGACTATTTGTAAAGCAAGCATTTACTACAGTTGTTATGACAATCCTGTTTATCACAATACTCATGTTAATAGCAACGGAACCTTTATTGAATTTATTCGGAGAAATGTCTGATGAGGAACATAGACTTGCCAAGAGCTTGTTTTATTGGATGATGCCATCGACTATTTTCTTAGTCTTATCTACTTGGTTTAGTGGAATGTTAAATGTAAACGGTAAGTTTCATTTATCTAGTTTCTCTATTCTTCTATATAATGCAGCATTTTTAATCATTTCAGTTGTCTGTTCTTACTGGATTGGACCAATCGCATATGGAATTGGTGCTTTAGTTAGTGCAATTATGATGGTTGGATTCCTTATAAAAGGGTATAAAAAGCTAGAGAAGTTCCCAATCGGCATATCATTTCAACAAACCTGGACGACAAAACAACTTTGGCAGCTTGCACTTCCAATTATGCTTGGCGGGGCAACCATTCAATTTTATGCACTCATACAACGTATATTTTCAGCAACACTCTCGGACGGGTTTGTTTCGGCAGTAAATTATGCGACGAAGCTTACTCAATTTCCACAAGCTATATTAATGACAGCAGTCACTACAGTCATATATCCAATGCTTAGTAAAAAAGTTGCGGAAAAAGATGATAATGCTATAAAAAGCATATATACAAATGGGCTTAGATATTTAGTTATGCTTTTAATCCCTGTGACGATCTTTTCATTTTTCTATGCTGAAAACCTGATTCAGGTCATCTTTGAATACGGAAAGTTCGGTGAAGCATCTACTAGTATTACAACGCCGATTTTAGAAATATTTTTATTAACGATGTTTTTCTTAGCGGCAAATACGTATGTAACGAGATTCTATTATGCAAAAGGGAACTCAGTTGGACCAGTTGTTTTTAGTATTATAAATGTTTTTGTCATTAACATTAGTGTGATTTATTTATTTATCGATTCTATTGGGGCAATGGCAATTGCATGGGGTACATTTATTTCCTCCGTTATTAATTTCATGATGTTATCTGTATATGCTAAAAGAAAATATGAATTATCATTTTTTAATAAATGGAATAGTGGTATAGGAAAGATATTCATAGCTATCTTCTTAATGGGAGTAGTAACATATTTATCAAGTGAATTTATTCTATTATCTTCTAAGTGGTTAACATTTTTGGCAGGATTGAGTATATTTGGAGTCAGTTATGTGTGTTTCTTCCTATTGCTTAAAGTTAATGAAGCAAATATAATTTGGATGAAACTAAATAGCAGTATAAAACGTTTAATAAATAGAAAAAATAAATGATACGAAGTTAATATCCATGATATAATGTATTGGATTTGATTTGAATATAACTATTACAGATTTAGATGAGGAGGAGAGACATGCTTGCCTTTACACTTGTGTTGGCGTTTGTCGCATCCGTACTATTTACACCACTTGTAAAAAAATTAGCGTTTCGAGTTGGCGCAGTAGATAAACCAAATTATAGAAAAGTCCATGCTAAAATTATGCCAAGACTTGGTGGGTTAGCTATCTTTTTATCCTTTGTCGTCGCTTTTGTCGTATATAGACCAGATGGTCAACATGACAAAGCAATGTTACTTGGAGCGTTAATCATTATCATTACAGGTGCTTTAGATGATATGTTTGAGATTACTGCAAAAGCAAAATTACTTGGGCAGCTTCTAGCAGCCTCAAGTGTTGCCATTTATGGTGGCCTTCAAATTGAGTTTATAAACATACCATTTATAGACTATCAATTACAATTTGGTTATTTTGCAATCCCACTTACTATTTTGTGGATTATTGCTATTACAAATGCAATAAATTTAATCGATGGGTTAGATGGTTTAGCAGCAGGTGTTTCTACGATAGCTCTTTTAACATTATCAGGAATGGCTATTATAATGGGAACTCCATTCGTTGCAGCAATGGCGGCTATATTAGCTGCTAGCACGTTAGGTTTCTTAGTATTTAACTTTTACCCAGCGAAGATATTCATGGGAGACACGGGCGCATTATTCCTTGGATACATGATATCAGTGCTTGCATTACTTGGATTTAAAGGGATAACAATGTTTGCCTTGATCATTCCTATTATCATGCTTGGTGTGCCTATTTCAGATACATTCTTTGCGATTGTTCGAAGATATCGTTCAAAACAGCCATTAATGGCTCCAGATAAATCTCATTTACATCATTGTTTATTGAATGCAGGATTTACGCATCGTCAAACAGTGCTAATTATTTATTCGATAGCAGCGATGTTTGGAATCGCAGCGTTGATATTCTCACAAGCAACGATGTGGGGGGCAATCCTACTACTAGTCATCATGCTTGTAGCAATAGAATTGTTTGTAGAAGCAATTGGTTTAGCAGGGAAGAATTATAGACCACTCATTAATTTAGTGAAAACAATAGGTAAATCATGAAAAAATAGCCTTTCATTCTAGTATATAGAATGAAAGGCTATTTTTGATTTTACCCCGTATTAATCTTCAAAAATTGGTCAAAGCAACAAAGCATAAGAAGTGGGAGTCAACTGCCCGTAAACGCCCGTTATAGAACATAGACGAAAAGCACCACATTGTGTGGCTTCGTCTATGTGACTCGCTTCTTGCGAGCCACGGGCCAACAGGATGATGGTCACTCAGGTATTGAACCAGGATGCGGCGTTATTTATCTGTGTTCATCTTTTCAATCAGTGGAGTTTCACTTTACCCCCACAATATAATAAAAGGAGCTAGGAAGAAAATTCTTCCTAGCTCCTTTGAAGTTAATTACGATCATCAGCTGCGTAATTACTATTTGTATCCGAGGCGTTGTCTGAAATATTGCTTGTTTCTGGTTGAAGTCCTAGGTGGCTTTTTAGAATATCTCTCGTTTCATCTAAGCTTTCTTCTTTTAGCTTCCAATAATAAGTCCCGGTAGACATATCATCATAACCGTCCAGTGTTAAGGTATCGATTTGTGGAATACCTCCTTTTATATATTCAAAGAAGGATTTCATTTCATCGAAAGTTAAATCTGTCTTCATATTATCTCCTACAGCTTCAATCACATCACCGTATTTAGTGAAGGAAGAAGCTGAACTCGCTTTTTTGATAATCGAAGAAAGTATCATTTGTTGACGTTTACCACGTTCGATATCATTATCAAGTTTTCGAGTTCTTGCTAAAGCTAATGCTTCTCGACCGTTAAGTTCTTGTAGCCCTGGCTGTAACTGTACAGTTCGTTGATCGTTCTCATCTTTTTCTAATAACTTATATGGAACTTCAGCTTCGATTCCACCTAACGCATCTATTACATCTATAAATGCATCAAAATTCATCTTCACATAATAATCTACTGGCACTTCAAGTAAATCTTCTACTGTTTCAATGGAAGCTCTAGTTCCACCATATGCATGAGCATGGGTGATTTTATCTTTATACCCAACCTCATCAATATAAACATATGAGTCACGTGGGATACTTACTAATTTTACAGTTTTGGATGTATTGTTTAATGTCGCAAGCATCAATGCATCTGAACGACTGTTTGTGTCACCTTGCCCACGCTGTTCACTATCGTCAATTCCTACAAAGAGTACAGAAATATTATCATTTACAGGTTCGACTTTCTCTTCACGCAATGGAGGTTTTACACGATCTACAACTTCGAAAGCATTGTCCGCAGCTGTCTCAGCCTTTTTGGTTAAGTATGCTGCATAGGTAGTTAAAGAGATAAGTAATGACGCAACTATTATCAACGAAACAGTTAATATTTTGCGCTTTTTACTACTTTTCTTTTTCTCCTTTTTATATGATCTTCTATTCATTTTTATAATCTCCCTTTATTCTAGATAACGCTAATAAGACGAAGAATCGACAAAATAGTTTCATTAAATTTGTCATGTCCTTTATTATACTATGGATTTGATAATAGGTAAATTTAATTCACCATAAATTCAAGAAACTCTTTTTCAACAAGCTCGATTTTCGCTTGCCCATTAGTGATCTCAGCCATCCAGTTAATGAAGTCTGCCTCTTCAATTGTTTTCGTATACACTAGCACTTCGACAAGATCTGCATAGTTTATCTCTTTTAAGGGATATATAGAGTTACGTACTTCATTTTCTACTTTTCCTAACCACGTATAGTCGATAGAAACCTTCAGGAGATGATGTAGCTTACGTTCCACTACTTTTGCCGCATCTATTCCTTCCGTAGTAGCTTTCCCGTAAGCACGGATAAGTCCACCACCGCCGAGTTTAATACCACCGAAATAACGAGTGACGACAACCACTGTATCCTGAAGTCCTTGTTTTTTGAGCACCTCAAGCATTGGTACTCCCGCAGTTCCACTTGGTTCACCGTCATCATTTGCCTTTTGTATGTTGTTATGCTCCCCAATAATGTATGCGGAGCAGTTATGATTAGCACTTTTATGCTTTTCTTTGATATTATTGATAAAATCTTGTGCTTGTTCTTCGGTTTCGGCTCGATTCACGTAAGTTATGAAACGTGATTTCTGAATGATGATTTCACTCTCTCCAAAGCCTTGTACAGTATGGTAATCTTTTCTCATGGATATATTTCCCCTCCTGATTCTATTGAAACATAGTTGTAAAGTAATTTTAATTTATTTTTAGTCACTTAGTGCTATAATAGGATTTGTCATCATTATTGAATGAGGACTCATTTGGACGCATAAAGGAGAAAAAACAGATGACGAATAAGAATTTTGAAAAACAATCGTTAGATGTTATTTTCGATCGGATGGTCGAAGTGATGGATCATTCGAAAAAGGATATATTCATTATAAGCGAACAAAGTCGACAAAGCTTTGAAGAAATGAAAGTGGAGTTAGAAATTATTCGTGGAGATATCGAGACGGTTATAATAGAAGGAGATATGCTTGAATCGAAATCGAAGCTTGCCAGAAATCGGTTAGCGGAAGTCTCCAAAAATTTTGACTCATACGATGAACCACAAGTTCGCCAGGCCTACGAAACTGCAAATGAAATTCAAATAAATCTTCTAATCAAACGCAGTGAGGAACGACAGCTAAGACATCGAAGAGACGATTTAGAACGCAGATTACAGGGCTTGTTGGAAATGATTGAACGTGCCGATCATTTGGTCAACCAGGTGAATATCGTCATGAATTACTTAACATCCGATTTGAAAAATGTAGGAGCAGCACTTGAAAATGCAAAAATTAAACAAGATTTCACTTTGAAAATTATTGAAGCACAAGAGGAAGAACGCAAAAGACTTTCAAGGGAAATTCATGATGGCCCCGCGCAAATGCTAGCAAATGTACTACTAAGAACAGATTTAATCAATCTTACATATCAGCAGCGTGGTGGAGAAGAAGCGATGAAAGAAATTATTGACCTTAAAAAAATGGTTCGTAATGCCTTATCAGAAGTACGTCGTATTATTTACGACCTTCGACCAATGGCATTAGACGATTTAGGGTTAATACCAACGCTTCGAAAATATATAACGACAATCGAAGAATACAATCCAACAGGTAAGATTAATTTCCAAACTTTTGGAGAAGAGAAAAGGCTAGAAACCAATTTTGAAGTAGCCATTTTCCGTATAGTCCAAGAGTGTTTAACAAATGGAACGAAACATGGAAAATTTACAGAAGCATGGGTGAAAGTAGAATGGGTGAAACAAAAGATAAATATTATCGTCAAAGATAATGGAGCTGGTTTTGATCCAGAGGTTGCAAAAGAAAAATCCTTTGGGTTAATCGGTATGAAAGAAAGAGTAGATTTATTAGAGGGAACGATGAAAATTATTTCATCCCCTGGCAAAGGTACTACTATTTTGTTTAGTATCCCATTAAATGAGGAATAGTAAATACGGCTTTTTAATTATAGGAGGAAATGAACATGACAAAAATAATAATCATAGATGATCACCAACTATTTCGCGAAGGTGTAAAACGTATTCTAGATTTTGAAGACTCTTTCGAAGTAATAGCAGAAGGTGACGACGGCAATGACGTACTAAGCCTTTATGAAAAGCATCTACCAGACGTAGTGTTAATGGATATTAATATGCCTACAAAAAATGGTGTAGAAGCAACAGGAGAATTGCTAGAAAAATTCCCTGAAGCAAAAGTAATCATCCTATCTATCCATGACGATGAGTCATACGTATCACACGCACTAAAAACAGGTGCACTTGGATACATGCTAAAAGAAATGGATGCCAATGCCATTGTCTCAGCTATCAAAGTAGTAGCAAAAGGCGGATCATACCTGCATCCAAAAGTAACACGTAACCTAGTAGCTGAATTCCGTCGCTTAAGCGAGCGCGAAAACAAAGGAAACTTCCATCAAACAGAAATTCGTCGTCCATTCCATTTACTAACAAAACGTGAATGCGAAGTACTACAATTACTAACAGATGGCCAAAGCAATCGCACTATCGGAGAAACACTATTCATCTCCGAAAAAACCGTAAAAAATCACGTATCCAGCATCCTTCAAAAAATGAACGTAAACGACCGCACCCAAGCCGTAGTAACCGGCATCAAAAACGGCTGGGTTGAAGTTCGATAATTACATTAAAACCCTTTCTTGCATGTGCAAGAAAGGGTTTTTTGTTCTGTAGAAATACTTAATAAAGTTGCGCATCTTCCCCCGTACGTTGCGTATCCGAGAAACATTGCGCATACCGCAGTGAATGTTGCGCAAAAGTTCCCAAATGTTACGAGAAACCCGCCCAAAGTTGCGCAAACCCTCCCGAACGTTGCGTATCCGAGAAACGTTGCGCATACCGCAGTGAATGTTGCGCAAAAGTTCCCAAATGTTGCGAGAAACTCCCTCAAAGTTAGGCAACTCCCCTGAACGTTTCGCATTCGAGAAACATTGCGCATACCGCATTGAATGTTGCGCAAAAGTTCCCAAATGTTGCGAGAAATTACCCCAAAGTTGCGCAAACTCCCCCGAACGTTGCGCATCCGAGAAACATTGCGCATACCGCATTGAATGTTGCGCAAAAGTTCCAAAATGTTGCGAGAAACTCCCTCAAAGTTGCGCAAACTCCCCCGAACGTTGCGCATTCGAGAAACATTGCGCATACCGCATTGAATGTTGCGCAAAAGTTCCCAAATGTTGCGAAAAACTCCCTCAAAGTTGTGCAAACCCTCCCGAACGTTGCGCATCCGAGAAACATTGCGCATACCGCAGCGAATGTTGCGTAAAAGTTCCCAAATGTTGCGAGAACCCCCCTCAAAGTTGCGCAACTCCCCCGAACGTTGTGTATCCCAAGAACGTCACTCACCAATTCATCACTTCTTCCTATTCTCCACAAAGTAGCGACTAGGACCAGAACCGTAGGCTATCAAATCCATACTATTCAACATACGTGAGGCAGCATATTTCGAATCTATCATGCAAAACCTACGAAACTCTTTATTGGTAATTTTTTTATCAATTATAGAAAAGTAATCTCTTACAGCTGATATATGTGCATAACGGTCACTTTTCTTACAAACTATACAACGCCACGTTGTATGTACACGACGCATCCCCAATACTCCGCAACTCGGACACTCCACACCCAAACGTATTTCACTCGGAGGAATTCGGTAATGTTCGCAAAGTGGAGAATACACAAAAGGAGACTTGTACTCCTGCAAGAGTTTCTCAATAACTTCCAGCTCTCTATTAGAAAAACTAGTATTACCAAAACTATTGTACATCTGTGTTACTCTCTCAATCATGCTCTCTAACTTATAAATGGGATAATGGGTAGGCTTTTGCATAATGCGGTAGGACTTAGCCGTCATAATGACAGCACCAGTCACTTTGATTTGTGGAAGGGTCTTGCGTAGAAATTCTTTCATGAAGCGAATATGCCGCATCAATTGAAAATATGGATTAGAAAAGGGGGTCTCTACTCCATTTTCTTCCTTATAAAATTCATCTAGCTCTTCATTAAAATATAAGCGTCCACTTATGTTTTTCGACTCGAGGACGATACAACATCGGTCGGTCACTACAAGACAGTCGATTTGCACCTTCCAATCATCCATCTCTAAACAGACATCCGAAAAAATGCGAAACTCACCGTGCAAACGCAACTCCTTTAGTCTATCAACAAGCCGGTCCTCACCACGCACTCCAGCCTCCTGTTTTCGAATCTCATCACGAATAAAATCAACCATACCAGATCCATCACGCAGCCTATTCAACAAAGCAAAATGTCCACTCAACACTTCAGCTCCTTTCTACCTATATTTTACATTCCGATGCCGGAATATTCTACCTATTAATAATGGGAACTTAATAATTGAGTTTTCGTCCTAAATATGACAAAATAACCTTCAGCAGGAGGAGACATATACATGAAAATAATCCATACGATTACACTCGCGGCCTTCGCACTAACGCTGGCAGCTTGCAATAGCGACGAAGAAACAAACCAAAACACTAATTCCGCAGCCGACATTGCTCCAACGAACACACAAGCAACAACGGATCACGGTGCGGAAAACAAAAGTGAAACCAGTGTAGGCTTCGAAATATCAGGTGGTAATATTGAAGAAGCGACGAATGTACCAGAAGAAGAAAAAACGGCAATAATCGACTCCTTCACGGAATACATGGAATCATTCAACGACGAAGATACGAAGCGCTACATGAATACAATCTCCAAAAATCCAGAAGGCTTCAACTATGACGCTGAAAAAGTAAAAGTCGAGGAGACCTTCAACGACTTTGACACGATCCGTACGGCGGACAACATCACCATCATCAAATACGGCAAAACACAAGCTCAAGTATTCTCCAATATCCATACTTCACTAGAGCAAACCGACACAGGTGCTAAGCTAGACCAAAACGGTCGCCAAGTAACTGTATTCGTCAAAGAAGACGGTAAATGGCTAGTCTCCAGTGTCTACTATATCGGCGAAACAACTGAATAAAAACTCTTCCCCCAGACATATATGACAAATATCATGTTTGGGGCTTTTTTATGCTTTCATTTCTGCCAAAGTTTCAGTAAACTTACAAATAGGAGTGTGATTTATAAAATGAAGACAGCAATCGTTACCGACAGCACCGCATATATCCCGAAAGAAATTCGTGACCAACTAAATATTCATATGGTGCCGCTAAGCGTTGTTATCGGAAATAACACCTACCAAGAAGAACTAGATATCAACACTACAGAATTTTACGATAAAATCCGAAATGCCGGTGCTCTCCCAAAGACATCCCAGCCTGCTCTTGGAAAGTTTATCGAAACATATGAACAACTAGCGAAAGAATACGATGCAGTTATCTCTATCCACCTATCAAGTGGGATCAGTGGAACACTTGCTGGAGCAGATCAAGCAGGAGAAATGGTTGACGGCATCGATGTACGCACTTTCGACACAGAGCTATCCTGCATGGTCCAAGGATTCTACGTACTAAAAGCCGCTGAAATGGCCGAGGCGGGTGCTACCCCAGACGCTATCATTCAACAACTGAACAAGATGAAACAAACAATGCGAGCATACTTCATGGTCGACAATCTAGACCATCTCCATCGCGGTGGGCGACTAAATGGATTCGAGCGCGTAATTGGCTCAGTACTCCAAGTAAAACCAATTCTTCACTTCGAAAACAAAGTCATCGTTCCATTCGAAAAAGTCCGTACGCGCAAAAAAGCGATGAAACGTATTTCGGACATGCTACAGGAAGATGCTGACCAATTCAACAGCGTAAAAGCTACTATTATCCATGCAAACAACGAAAACGAAGCAATCGCATGGAAAAACGAACTCCAAGCAACAATGCCAAACGTAGATTTCACGATCAGCTACTTCGGTCCCGTCATCGGCACGCATCTTGGAGAAGGGTCAATGGGTCTCGGATGGTATAAAGTGGACCTTCAATAAGTGGGGGGCTTCATCCCCTACTTATTGAAAAATTGAACTCAGGCGAATAACGCCGCATCGTGCGGCAATGCCTGAATGACCAACGTCCTGTTGGCCTGAACCATTCGGGCTTTTATGGGCAATAATAACGAGTAAGGAGAATGCCTATGAACGAACAACTGCAGCAATTTCTCACTGGCCGAATTTGGCTTCGTGAACACACCTCATTCCCACGCGAAGTCATCGACGCCCACATCGACTCAGGACACATCCACCTAAAACCCGGCATCGCCACAATTGCACAATCCGTCCTTTTTTGGCAATCAAAGAAGAACGTCTGCAACCGATGTCACAACACGAACCAATCCTTTTTTCAATCATTCAACTGCGCACGCTGCAACAAAACCTGTACCTATTGCCGCCATTGTATACGAATGGGTCGGGTGAGCAGTTGTTCAGAATTACTCCTTTGGGACAAGCAGCATGCACGCGGCACGAACGTTCATGTGTTCGAATGGAGCGGGGAACTTACCTCACTTCAACAAAAGGCAAGTGAAGATCTACTTTCTAGTGTCGAACAGAACCAATCCCATCTTGTCCATGCAGTATGTGGAGCAGGGAAAACAGAGCTCTTATTTCCAGCCATATTTGCAAGCTTACAGGCAGGTAAAAGAGTTTGCGTTGCCGCCCCAAGAACAGATGTTATTTTAGAGCTATTCCCTCGCTTTCAAAAAGTCTTCCCAAACACAACTATTCATGCACTTTACGGAGGCGCACCTGACCAACAAGGATTTGCCGAATTAGTACTCGCCACAACCCATCAGCTTTACCGATTTGAACAAGCCTTCGAAGTCGTATTTGTCGATGAAGCAGATGCCTTTCCCTATTATGCGGACGAAACTCTCCAAAAAGCAGTCACCAAAGCCGCCAAACAAAATGCCGCCATTCATTATGTAACAGCCACTCCAACAAAATCACTAAAAACAGCCAACAAGTCTATTCTCACAAGAAGATATCATGGCCAAGATCTACCAGTTCCACGATTCGAGAGTCTATGGGGATACGCTAGGCAATTAAAGAAAGCGAAAATCCCTCTAAAACTACAAAAATGGATAAATGAAAAAATAGAAACAAAGACACCTTTTCTCATCTTTCTCCCTACTATTAAAATGCTTGAAAACTTCCCAGGGCAGTTACCAAGAGTCCATGCCGAGCACCCAGATAGAAAAGAACTAGTCATGCAATTACGCGAAAAGAAAATCCCTGGTCTACTAACAACGACCATTTTAGAACGAGGGGTAACGATTGAAAATGTCCATGTGGCGGTAGTCGGTGCAGAGCAACCGATTTTCAACTCCAGTGCTCTCATTCAAATAAGTGGAAGAGTCGGGCGGTCAGCGCACTATCCAGATGGAGACATTGTGTTCTTTCATCATGGGATTAGCAGAGAAATGGATAAAGCGCAGAATGCGATAGAAGTGTGGAATCGAACTTGAATTGTTTATTATGTGGTACTCCTTTCCAATCTACGCCAACCTGGTCGAAGCTTTTTTTATACGAGCTAGATTCTTCTACTTGCACGAAATGCTTCGGTAAATTTGAAATATCGGAGTCGACCATTGATTTTACTGATTTTCTCGGAACTCCTTATGAGGGAGCAGTCGACTCAGTATTTTGTTTATACACCTATAACGAAGCCATGAAAGAATATCTGCACCAATACAAATTCCTACAAGACTTTGCATTAGCGAAAGTATTTGCTGGGAAGCTGCAACACGCATTTCAAGCGAAAGAAGGTATTGTCGTCCCGATTCCCATGCATCCAGAAAAATTAGTATTTCGCACATTCTCACAAGTTGACGAGCTGCTAAACGTAGCACAAATTTCCTATCAACAATTTCTCATTAAAACGAAAGCTGAAGCTCAAGGAAAGAAAACAAAAAAGGAACGTTTAAAAACAACAAATCTGTTCGAAGCAATCCAAACAATCGAAGCAACAAATTATATTTTATTCGACGATATCTACACCACAGGGGCTACCATTCATCACGCAGCAAAGGTTTTAAAAGATGCTGGAGCAAAAAGAGTCGACGCAATTACTTTAATAAAAGGCTAACTTGCCGATATAAAGTAAGAGAATATTATCTGGAGGTAACAACATGGGTGAACTAAAAAATTGTCCGTCATGTGGCGACTTTTTTAACTATACGGGTTTGAGAGAAGTATGTAATAACTGCGCAATGAACGAAGAAAAACTATACGAAACGGTTTACCGCTTCCTTCGCAAACGAGAAAATCGCGCAGCAACTGTAGAAAGGATTGTAGAAGCAACTGGAGTTGACGAATCTTTACTACATAAATGGGTTCGCAAAAATCGTCTACAACCAGCCATGTTCCCAAACCTAGGCTACCCGTGCGACAACTGTGGGAAAATCACACAATCAGGGAAACTATGTAAAACTTGCGTAGATGACTTACAATCTGGACTTCGTCAATTTGACGCTGCGAAAGAATTCCGCGACAAGGTAGCCGAACAAGAAAATGGTACTTACTATTCAGATAGCAAGAAAAGATAACTCTCGCCTCGTGTGGGAGTTTTTATCTTATCTAAAACCGCCAAACAATCTAACTGCCACATAAATCCAGCTATTCACCACATAAACATGACTAACTACCACATAAACCTAGTCACCCACCACATAAACGCCAAAGATTGCCACATAACCTCGGCTATTCACAACATAACCTCCCATTAACTTCATCAAGCCACACCAAAAGACCCTCCAATTCCAATAGACCCTTTAATTCCCAAGACCTATTCCATACAAATCGTTCAAATTACTCTAAACACTTTATATTTCATGCCGAAATAATACATAGACACTTCGAAAAGAAGAGGGGAGGACGAAACTTTATGAAAATCACAAACGTTGGTTTAAACCAGATAAATCCATATAAACGCAATCAACAACAAGCTGAAAAAGTACAAAACACAACTAAAACAGCCGCAGATCAATTGGAAATTTCGTCTGCTGCGAAAAGCATGCAAACAAAATCATCCATTGAAGTGGAACAAGCAGAACGAGTTGCTGCTATCAAAGCAGATATTGATGCAGGAACATACAAAGTAGATGCAAAAAAACTAGCATCGAACATCCTAAATTATTACCGGCTATAAAGTGAAACTTCCATCAATGGAAATCACTATTCCATTGATTGTTAGTTGAACCAATCGGGGATTTACAGGCTGTTTATAAAAATATTACAGCCTGTGAAACCGGGATAAAAGGAGCATACAAACATGTCCATCAATAACATTTTGCAATCACTCACCAAACTAGATATGCTTCACAAAAGCTTGCTAGAGGTTGCATATAAAAAAACGGAAGCTATCAAAACGGGGGACATGGACAGTCTAAACCAACTGCTCAAGGACGAGCAGGCACATGTAGCAGGCATTTCACAGCTAGAACAACAGCGTCAATTAGAGGTAACGGATTACCTTCGAGCAAAAGGAATTGCTCCTACTGACAACCCAACTGTTGCACTTGTCTTAGAAAATACCAACACAGTCGAAGAAAAAGCTCAACTTACAAAAGCGCGTAATAATCTATTACTAACATTAGAAACATTAAAACACCAAAATAATCTAAACCAAAAATTGACTATGCAATCACTTCAATTTGTTAATTTAACATTAGATGCATTAAGACCAAAGCCAGACCAAATAAACTACTCGAGATCTGAAGTACAAAGTCCCTCAAAAGACAAAACCTACTTCGACTCACAAGCATAAGGAGGCGAACCCATGGGCTCCACATTTATGGGATTAGAAACAAGTAAACGAGGACTTTACACGCAACAATCCGCACTATATACAACAGGGCACAATATCTCTAACGCCAACACACTAGGATATTCACGCCAACGTGTTAACATGGAAGCAACATTAGGCTATCCTGGAACAGGTCTAAATGCTCCGAAAATCCCAGGTCATCTTGGTACGGGTGTGCAGGCACAGTCTGTTCAGCGTATTCGTGATTCTTTCGTTGACACTCAATATCGTCAAGAATCCAATAAACTAGGTTATTGGGATTCAAGATCCCAAGCTATAACACAAATGGAAGACGTGCTAAACGAACCTTCAGATTATGGTTTAGCCAAATCGATGAATGAGTTTTGGAAATCACTACAAGACTTAAGCGTCAACCCAGAGAATGGCGGGGCACGATCAGTAGTTGTCCAACGCGGAATAGCAGTAGCAGATTCCTTCAACTACTTATCCAAATCAATTTCCCAAATCCAAGAAAATGCTGGTAAAGAAATTGGAATATCATTAAAAGATGTAAACTCTATTCTAGAACAAATCGCTAGCATTAACGAACAGATACAGGCAATTGAACCAAACGGCTATATGCCAAATGATTTGTATGATGTTCGTGACACGCTGCTAGATGAGTTGTCCACATACTTCCCAATCGAAACTAGTAGCGTAAAATCAGGCGGTAATTCACTAGCTATTGCGGAAGGTTCTGTCACGGTATCATTGAAATTAAAAGATGGTACTTCCTTAAAATTGATTGATGGAAAAAACTTCGCTCAGCTTCGTAATTCTGGCGCAAGTGAATCAGATGGAGTGACACCAAAATCCGCAATTGAAGGTTTTCATATTGTCAGATTAGACTCTAACGGAAATGATGTTCCTCTTAATAACAATTGGACCGATGCTGGAACAGCAGTAACTCAAAATATCAATTCCTTTAGCGATTTAGGCAAGCTTAAATCACTTGTGAATTCATATGGTCAAGTCACTGGCGATCCAACAGCACCTGTAAAAGGATTATATCCGGATATGCTTGCAAAATTAGACAAAATGGCAGAAGCATTTGCAGAGGAATTCAATAAAGTTCATATGGGCGATCCAGCTGATTCTACAAAGTATCCACAAGGTTCAGACATTTATGGAAACCAAGGTGAAGCTTTCTTTATTAACAAAGATGATAATAGTGGAGCCGGAATAACCGCAAAAAATATCTATATTTCTTCAGACATTGTTAAAGATCCGGGGAAAGTTGTTGCTTCTGATTCTAAGCCTGGAGATATTGAACCGGGTAACGGAAAGTTTGCATTAGTTCTTGCAAACATGAAATTTGCAAGCCTTGGTGAATTAGGTAATGTTAGTGCTCAAACCTATTTCGAAGGGCTAATCGGCCAATTAGGTGTAGACGGTCAACAAGCTACACGATTGGCATTCAATTCAGCTACACTTCAACAAGCCGTAACTGAACGTCGTGCTTCTGTAAGCTCAGTATCACTAGATGAAGAAATGACTAACATGATCATATTCCAACAAGCATACAATGCATCGGCGCGTATGATTACAGTAGTAGACGAAACATTAGATAAAATTATCAATGGCATGGGCCGAGCAGGACTATAATATGGAAAATCGTAGACGCCTATTTCAGCTCTGACAAGCAAATGTACAAAATCTAGGATGGAGGTAATAGCTATCACAGATTTTATACATTTAACCTCGAGGAGCTAGGCGTTCAAGACTAGACAATAGGGGGAACTAAACATGCGTGTAACCCAATCAATGCTATCAAGCAATATGCTTCGTAACCTATCGAATAGCTATAACAAAATGGGAAAACTACAAAATCAAATTGAGACAGGTAAAAAAGTGACTCGTCCTTCTGATGACCCGGTTGTTGCGATGAAGGGAATTGGCTACCGAACAGCATTAGATAAAGTAGAGCAATTTCAACGTAACATTGGAGAAGTAAATAACTGGTTAGATAGTTCCGACGATGCTTTTGATAAAGTAGGTGCAGCATTGCAACGTGCTAATGAACTAGCGGTAAAAGCTGCAAGTGATACAACAACAGACGATGATCGGAAGAAGGTTCAGAGCGAGTTAGACCAACTAAGACAACATATTCAAAACATCGCTAACACAAAAGTTGGAGACAAATATATTTTTAGTGGAACTAAAACGACTACACCCTTATTTGATGAAAAAACGGGTGGATACCCAACAACGAACACAGATGGATTTAATAAAGATGTGGAAATAGAAGTGTTTGATGGGATAACACTTAAATCGAATACAAATGCAATCGATGTATTTAAAAATATCGATCAAATGTTTCAAGATATAAAAGATGGAAATATCGACTACAGTGAAGCTATCGGAAAAATCGACGAACAAATGAATGAAATATTAACAACACGTGCGGACATAGGAGCTCGTCAAAAC
This sequence comes from Psychrobacillus sp. FSL K6-2836, assembly GCF_038003085.1. NCBI lineage: Bacteria > Bacillati > Bacillota > Bacilli > Caryophanales > Bacillaceae > Psychrobacillus > Psychrobacillus sp. FSL K6-2836. The sequence continues at coordinate 1,005,820 of NZ_JBBOOM010000001.1, read as the reverse complement.
CGTGTGGAACTAATGAATGATCGCTTGCAATCACAAGAGGTAATTGCAACAAAACAAATGTCTGAAAATGAAGACGTAGACATGGAAAAAGCAATTACTGAAATGATTACTCAAGAATCTATTCACCGCGCAGCCCTCTCAGTAGGTGCTCGCATCATTCAACCAAGCTTAGTAGACTTTTTACGATAATATGAAATGCGAAAGCGTCTATCCCAGCTCCGACAAGTAAATGGGGAGATTCGAAGTCCAAGCTGTTGGACGTAGAAGATTCCCATTTAACCTCGAGGAGCTAGGCGCTGAAGCTAGACAATAACAAAAGCGTTTGGACATATGCTCCAAACGCTTTCTTTAAAGGGTGAGAATAGATGAATATCCCAAAACTCCAAGTAAACTCAACAAAAGCACAGATCAGTTTAAATATACAAAAACCAGTTCAGCAAATTGAACAACCAAGTGCGAATCTAGATTTACAACAACCAAAAGCTATACAAACGATGAAAACAACGAAACCACAACTTTCCATAGACACGGAGCAAGCTCGTGCTGATGTCGATCTAAAAAGCGTCAGAAGAAGAATCGAAGACTTTGCTGCTGAAGGACGTCAAGGTGTATCAGAAGGTATTGCCAGACGTGCGCAGCAAGGCACCGAACTGATGAAAATCGAAAGCGGCGGAAATCCGATAAAATCACAAGCTCAACAAACAGGAAGACAACCATACTCTGGTTTAGCTATTAAATTTGTGCCCTCTTTCGGTAGCATAAAAGTGGACTTTCAACCAGGAACCGTTGATATCAAAGTAGAACCACAACAAGTGATTAATAATACAACAATTAATAAGCCAATTCACAACTATACACCTGGAAAAGTGACAGTGGAAATGCAACAGCACTCATCCATTCAAATAGATTGGCTTGTATAAACGGATAGGAGTAAATTATATGAATCTCAAAACAGCATATTCAGGAGAACTAGAGATTGATACTGCCGATATTCTTAAATTCGAACACGGAATTCCAGGATTCGAAGCTGAAAAAGAATTTGTGTTACTTCCCATTGAAGATAATGAGGAGTTTACTGTTTTACAATCTGTGCAAACAGAAGCATTGGCATTCATTGTTACAAATCCTTATAACATCACGGTAAACTATAATATTGAATTAGACGAAGCAACGGTACATGCTCTTCAAATAATGGAGCAAGAAGAGATCGCTGTCTTTGCAATTGTATCGTTGAAAGAAACAATTGCCGAATCGACTATAAACTTGAAAGCACCTATTGTTCTAAATACATCCAATAAAAAAGCAAAACAAGTGATTTTAAACAATGAAGATTACAATATTCGTCACCTCATATCATCAGAAAGTCAAAAGGGGTGATCATATGCTAGTATTATCCCGTAAAGCTGGGGAAACGATTTGGATAGGAGAAGACATTGAAATCGTAATCTCAGAAGTAAAAGGAGAACAAGTAAAAATAGGAATCAGAGCACCAAGAAGTATTGATGTAATTCGTGGCGAATTAAGACAAGACGTGTCCACTTCTAATACAGAAGCAGTACTAAAAAACATGGACATTTTTAAACCCAAAAAGTAACGATATCAATGAGTTGACAAATATATTCAAAAAAATTTATAAAACTATTAAACAATGGAAAAACATTCCGATACTATCTATGTAAGCAAGAAAAACGGGGTCCGGCCGGCTCGGTTCTCTTGTCTCATACAAAAACAAAACACTGCTCACAAGGACGTGAGCAACACATTCCAAGGAGGAACTAATAATGAGAATTAATCACAATATCGCAGCACTTAACACACACCGTCAGTTGAATACTGCTTCAACACAACAATCAAAATCAATGGAGAAACTATCTTCAGGTCTTCGTATCAACCGTGCTGGAGACGATGCAGCAGGTCTAGCAATTTCTGAAAAAATGCGTGCTCAAATCCGTGGTTTGGATCAAGCATCAAGTAATGCACAAGATGGTATTTCTCTAATTCAAACTGCTGAAGGTGCTTTGAATGAGACTCATGACATTCTTCAACGTATGCGTGAACTAGCTGACCAATCAGCAAATGGAACAAACACAAATGATGATCGTAAAGCGATTCAAGACGAAGTAAAACAATTAAAAGAAGAAATCGATCGTATTGGTAATACTACAGAATTTAATACTCAAAAATTATTGAATGGTAACTTGAAGGCATCTGCTGGTGCTTCTGTGGGGCAGGACTCAACAACAGGTACCAAAATTGGAAAACAAGAGAATGCTACTTTAACAGCTACTGCTGCTTTAGCAGGTCTTGCTGTTGCAGATGGTGATTTTGTTTCTGAAAAAATTACAATCGATGGAACTGAAGTTCAATTAAATTTCCAAAATTTAACAACAGATGAAAAAACAGCTATTAAAGCTGGATCTGCGACAGGTGCTTCTACTGATGCTCAAAATAAAGCAAAAGATTTAATCGTTGCTAAAATCAATGAGGCAATTGATGCTCAAGGTGCAAATGTTGATCATATATCTGGTTATATCTCGGGTGGTAATCTTGTACTTGAAAGTGGAAAAGATGGCACTACATCTGCTATCAAAACTGATGGTACAACTGGGGTAATGGATAAAGTTATGGGTGCTGCTGGTGCAACTGGTGCTACTGGTACAAGTAAATATAATGGTACGACAATTACTGATGATAGTACTCTATTAGTAAATTTAGGTGATAGACAATTAGAAGTAACACTTGCACATGGTGCTGATGTTGATAGTACAGTAGCAATGAAAGATTTGGCTAAGAGTCTTCAAGATTCAATAAATGCAGCCATTGGAACATATAACGGTGCATCTGGTGCAACTTCGAGTGATGCTGCTTACATTAATGATGTTAAAGTTAATGTAACTGATGACGGAAAACTGCAAGTAGTTAGTGAGGACGGTCCAATTTCCTTTACTGATAAAGTTGGAGCATCAGTTGTTGAGAATCTTGGTTTGTCACAAGCCCAAACAGACGCTTCTAGTAACGGTGGAATGACTTTCCAAATTGGCGCTAACAAAGGACAAACAATTACATTTGGCGTTAACGATATGCGTTCAGCTGCACTAGGTATTTCTAGTGTTGATGTCTCCTCTCAAGCTGGGGCTTCAAATGCACTTGAAAACTTAGATAAAGCAATTAAAACAGTTTCTTCAGAACGTTCAAAACTAGGTGCTGTTCAAAACCGTTTAGAACACACAATCAACAATTTAAACACTTCTTCTGAAAACCTAACTGCTGCGGAATCTCGTATCCGTGACGTAGACATGGCGAAAGAAATGATGAACCAAACTAAGAACTCAATTCTTTCTCAAGCAGCACAAGCAATGTTGGCACAAGCTAACCAACAACCGCAAGGAGTTCTACAACTTCTTCGTTAATTTTAAAATATTTGAAAGGAACTCTAGCTTTTTTAGGGTTCCTTTTTCATTTTTAGTTCAGGCTTTTATTCACTATTATATGTCAGGTACTAAAATCTTTATAAAATTAAACAATGAAAATGTTTTATATCGTTGGATATTAAATAATTTGATGATTATAGTTTTTTATCCATTTAGGCTTTTTGAGTCAACGCAAATGCTTCAAAATTTACTTCAACTTTCGGGTTCAATCTTTTAATAATAATACTGTGTCAAAGAGTATAATAGAGGTCATTTTAGTAGGATGTATACTCAGCTGACCAGAAAGGAACTCGATGAATAAAGATAGAGAAGAGCAAAGAAGGTTTCTCAATGAACAAATTCAATGGTGTAAAGAACAAGACCAAATCTTAAAAGAAATAGAAGCCCGTCTATATATAATGACAGATCTAGTAGAATATGCTCTCATTTATGATTTGAATCCAAATGAGATTACTAGGGTGAATTTTCAGTTAAATGAGCTTAAAAAGGAAGTTCGATCCTTTAATAAACAATTGTACACTATATTAAATTAAACAATAATGCGATTAGAATCTTCTTAAGGTAGGATAAAATTTCTCGAGGATTTTGAGACTTTGTTCCAAAGAGAACGTATTATTGGCAATCGATTTATGCTTCTTGCTTCAATAGTTTTTCTAAGATCATTCTTAGCTTTATCAAATTTAATCACATTAAAACCATCCTATGTAATTTTATTGTCTATCCCTCTCTTTTGAAATGCCTCAGTCGTAAAATCCTTTAGTAGTTATAATTTAGTTTCCGATTGAATTTTCAATATTTAATTCTATGTGAACTGTAGCAAGGACCTTGTATATTTTTAAATTTTCAAGCTATTCTTGGACTAACTGAATATACTTTTTAAACATAGTTTTCAGTAATATCTTCATTGTTATTAAAAACATTTACTTACAACCGATATAAACAGTAATATATATTTTAACAAGGGGGCAAGGCATGTATGGTCAATCGAATATCTGATTCAGTTGTAAATGTTCCAATCAATGCTGTAAAAACAGTTGATGTCGAATCAGTTGTATCCACTTCTTCTCAATCTGAATATATTCCATTATCAAAGGAAAGTGTTGAACAAACTCATTTACCTGCTGAAAAAGCAAAGAAAATGACAGATAGTATGAATCGGTTTATGGAATCGACTAATACAAACTTGCGATTTCAATATCATGAAGAACTAAAAGAGTACTATGTTACGATTGTAGATTCGAAGACTGATGAAGTGGTGAAAGAAATTCCTTCAAAAAAACTAATGGATATATATGCAGCTATGCGTGACTTCCTTGGTGTTTTAGTCGATCACAAAATTTAGAAAGCAGGTGGACATATGCGTATTACCGGATTAGCAAGTGGTATGGATACAGAAACAATGATTAAAGATATGATGAAAGCCCAGCGTATTCCTTTAGATAAGATAATGCAAAAGAAGCAATATATGGAATGGCAACGGGATGATTATCGATCAGCTAATAAAAAACTTTTTGATTTTCGGAATTTAACAAACGATACAATATTACGTCAATCTACTTATATACAAAAAACAGTGACTAGTTCAGCTCCGGACGATATTAGTGTTCGAAATGTAACTTCTACAAGTGACTTTACCGGTAAAATTAAAGTTGAACAGTTAGCTGAAGCTGCTACAATGCAAAGTTCGGGGCGTGTGCTCAATTCGGAAGCAGATCTGAAAAAAACTTTAAAAGAAATAAAGCCAACGATTAATATACCAACCACCTTCAATATAAAAGCAATAAAAGCAGATGGAACACTTGATACAAAAGGCTATGATGTAAAAATAGATGAAAACTCTACTATGCAAAGTATTTTGGATGATATCAATAAGAATTCTGGTGTAACAGCTATATTTGATAGCTTTACTGGAAAGATAGCTATTACTGCAAAAAATAGTGGTAATTCTCAAAACAGTACTAATGAAATAGAATTTACTGGTGACTTTGCAAAGTATTTTATGCAAATGGACACCAACAATGTTGCAGCGGCAACTGCTTCTAGAGGAACGGATGGTAAAAATGCCAAATTTATTTTTAACGGTTTAGAAACTCAGCGTCAATCAAATACTTTTCAAATCAATGGATTCGAAGTAACATTAAAAAAAGCTAATAACACAGATATTACTTTTAGTTCGGCACCTGACACTGATAAGATTCTTGAATCGGTCACTAAGTTTGTAGATGAATACAACAAGTTAATTGAGAACTTGAACAGTGAAATTCGTGAGAAAAAATATAGAGATTTCCAACCACTTTCTACTGAGCAGAAGGCGGATATGAAAGAAAAAGAAATCGAACTTTGGGAAGAAAAAGCAAAAAGTGGGACATTACGTAATGATAGTGTTATTTCCAGTGCGTTAAGTCAATTGCGTACAGCGTTAAATTCAGCTGTAAGTGGAATTAATGGTGCAGATAGATTAAGTGAAATAGGTATTACAACTTCTAGTAACTATATGGATAATGGAAAATTAGTAATTGATGAAGCGAAGTTGCGTAAAGCAATTTCAGATGATCCTAACCAAGTGTATGAACTTTTTGCAGCAGATGGTGCTACGAATTCGGAAAAAGGGCTAGGGAGAAGATTAGTAGCAACTCTAGATGATACGCGTAAGAAAGTAATTGAAAAAGCTGGATCGGATTCTGCAGTCAATAATACATTCTCACTTGGGCGTACATTAAATGGTTTTGAAGATCAAATTACTCGTTTTGAAGATCGTCTTTTAATGGTAGAAGATCGCTATTACCGCCAATTTGCAGCAATGGAATCTGCAATTCAACGAGCAAATCAACAATCTGCCTATTTAATGAATGCTTTTGGTGGCGGACAATAATAAAATTGTTACAAGTGTTACAAAAAGAGGAGTGTTATCATGGCGGTAAATAACCCATATCAAGCCTATCAACAAAATAGTGTTACTCAATCTACTCCGGGTGAGCTAACACTTATGCTATATAATGGCTGTTTGAAGTTTTTGAACCAAGCGAAAAAAGGAATAGAAACAAAAGATATTGAGTTGAAAAATACGAATATCCAAAAGGCTCAAAATATTTTACGTGAGTTAATGATTACTCTTGATCCATCACAAACTATCTCACAATCAATGTCTAGTTTATATGAATACATGATTAATCGCTTAGTAGAAGCAAATATAAACAATGATGCTGCTCTTGTGGATGAAGTATATGGACTGACAACCGAATTTCGTGATACATGGAAACAAGTAATTCAAATAAATCGTCAAAAACAATATGGCTCCGCAGGTGAAGTATGATTCGTGAGAGTCTAATCTCCTGGAGAAAAGCTACTGAAAAGTTAATACTTATTCTAGATGTTCAGGATGACGAAAAGCGCGATGAAGTGATTGAACAAGTAGAGAGTCTTTTGGTTGAACGTGAGAATTTACAGGCTTCTATTCAAGCTCCGTTTACAGACGAAGAATTTACTTTTGGACAAGAGCTACTCCCCCTGGAAAAAATACTTCAAGCAAAGCTAAAAGTCTATTTGAAGGATATTCGAGTGGATATAGCTGACCAACAAAAAAAGAAAGTGTCTGTCAACGCCTACATGGACCCTTACAACCAAGTCTTCCGAGATGGCACTTTTTACGATAAGAAAAAATAAACAAACCGGCATTAGCTCATGCTTGTGCCGGTTTTACATATGAATTGGAGTTATTAAAATGACAACATTAACAGAAGATCAAGTACAATTAGTTCGAGAATATACAACAATGCTTCAAAATATAAATGAAGCATTTGAATACGTTGTTGCTAGTTTTTCAGATTACTCGAAAACAGAAGGTGATCTTGTGTTGAGTGATATTCTTTCTTCCTTTGTTCAGCTTATTCAAGTGAACGATGATTTAACTTCTATTTATCATGAGAATATGGAAGTGAAAAACACTATTCTTGGCTTTAAAGAAGTTATTGCTGAAGCTGAGAAGTTAGATGGTATATTTGAAAAATCTCAAGAAAAACAAGAAGTGGTTCAGCAATTACTTTATCCAGCATACAAAAAATGGTTTGACTCTATTTATCCACAATTAGTTGTTTATACACAAGTATAAATTCTAACCCAATGAGAAAATATCATTGGGTTATTTTTATCCTCAAAACCGATACTCCTTTAACAGCCCCTCTAATTTCAACGCTAGTCCTATACTCCCCTCAACTTTCAACTTCCCAAACATAAATGCGGTAGTGCTATTTAACTCGCCCGCTAATAGTTTCATAAAATCTTTAGAACTCAAGGTTAGCTTGCAATCTGCTTTTGTTGTCGTATCTTCTGTTACCTCTGCGGTTCCATTTGTTAAGATTAGCTGTTTCACACATGCATTATCTCCAGTTAAGTTAAACTCATAACGTACATTTTCGTTTTGAATTGGTGCAGGATTTTCATTCATTGTTGTTTCAATTAGTTGCCATGTTTCATTCATATATGTTCATCCTTTCTTCATTTGAATGAATATTCATTCATATATTTATTTTCTCATATTTTTAACTTGTTGACGAGCTAATATTCCCCGGGAAATTAATTGAAAATTATAATGTGATTGGTTAATAGAAATGGTATGATTAGGTTAAACATTAAGTAGTTAAATAGAAGGAGGGTCTATATGTTCAAGAAAGTGCTAATAGTAACAGTTTTACTTACTTCATTTGCATCAACTGCTAGTGCTAATGCCTTGTATGAAGTTAAAAAAGGGGATACGTTAACGAAAATAGCTAAGCTAAATAAAGTAGCTATCAACGACCTCCGTTCATGGAACAAGCTAACAAAAGATAGTATTTATATTAAACAGAAATTGATCGTTAAAAAAGCGGCCGTTACGACGAAAGCACCAGCAAAAGTGATTGCTGCTAAACCGAAACCTGTGATAGTTACAAATACTCCTAAACAGGAAACCGTAGTTGAACCAGTTCAATCACTTGACGCTCAGCCAACCACTGCACCAATTGCAGAGCAAGCAAAGAATTTATCAATCGAAGGACAAGCTATATATTCTTTAATGATAGACTTTTCAAAGCATCTAGAAGGTATTCCATACTTATATGCTGGTAATACGATGGCTGGATTCGATTGTAGTGGATTTATTTATTTCCTTCATGCACAGGCAGGGCTAGATATTACGAGACAAAGCAGCGAAAGTTATTTTGCGCAGACAGCTAATGTGGCACTCCCGGTTGTAGGGGATCTAGTGTTTTTCGAAAATACATATAAGCAAGGAATCTCTCATATGGGAGTTTACTTGGGAGATAATAAGTTTATCCATGCTGGGTCAAAAGGGGTGGAAGTGGCTAGTTTAGAATCCTCTTATTGGAAAGATCATTTTGTTTCATTTAATCGATTCAATTCATTAACTGTTAATTAGAGCAGAAGCAAAAGGGGGATATTGCATGAAATGGACTATTGCTAAGAAAATGTGGCTTGGGTTTGTTGTTATTCTAGTACTATTAATGGCTGTCTCAATATTATCGATTATGACATTAGTCAATAATAGTGAGAAATATCAATTTTTGTTAGATGATCGAGTGGGTAAAGTGAATCTTGTAAAGGAAATTGAGATGTCTCAAAAAGACACAGCTAGAGCATTAATGGATTTTTTACTATTTAATACTGATGCAGCTAGGAAACATGTAGAGGAAAATCAGCAAATTACAAATGAGTTAACTGCTGAATTGCGCAATAAATTGTTTTCACCAGAGACAATAGATATGATTACTGAATTTGAAAAGAAAAATGATATGTTTGCTGCTATTAATGCAAACGCAATTAAGGCGAAAATAGAGAAAGATACTTCAGCGGTCAATAAATTCACAGCAAATGCGAAAGAAACAAATACAGCTGCACTTACAGTTTTAGAGGAAATTGAACAGTACTTACAAGCCGATATGGATACAACTAGAGATGAGCTTTCAAGCTATGAGGAGGGAGCAAGACTTTTCGTTAGTGCTTTAGCTATATTGGGAATTATACTAGGTATTCTTTTAGCATATTTCATCAGTAGAAGTATATCAAAACCTGTAAAACTTGTTACCGCAGGACTAACAGAAATTGCTACCGGAAATTTAACTGTAGAGCCAATAGTGATTAAAAATAAAGATGAAGTAGGAGAGATGGCTTCCGCTTTTAACACAATGTCTAAAGACCTCCGCGAAATAGTTTCTGGTGTTCGTGATTCTTCCATGCAGCTTGCAGCGAATGCAGAAGAGCTTTCAGCTAGCTCTGAAGAAAGTTTGGCTTCCTCTCAGATGGTTTCAAAATCTGCTGAAGCTCAAATGGTATCGAGTGAGCAGCAAGTGAACCACATGGATTCATCGGTCCAGTCATTGAACGAGCTATCGCAAGGTATCGGACAAATTTCTGTCAGCAATGAAGAAATGTTACAAGCTGCAAATGATGTACAAAAACTAATCCATACAGGATCTAATGTTGTATCGGATGTTGCTAAACAAATGGATACAATTCACACAACTTTTAATGACACGACTATTATTATGCAAAATATGGCGAAGCACTCCAATGATATTCAAACAGTTACTGCTTTAATAACGGATATATCCGAACAGACTAATTTATTAGCTTTGAATGCAGCCATCGAAGCAGCAAGGGCTGGTGAATACGGCAAGGGCTTTGCAGTTGTAGCAGATGAGGTTCGTAAACTTGCAGAGCAATCTAAGAATTCTGCAACAGAGATAGCCTCCATGGTTCAACTAATTCAAAGTGCTTCTGGAAATGCCGTTCATGCTATTACAGATGGAGGTGCGAAGGTGGAAGCCGGCATCGCTAAAACGACGGAATCCTTAAGAGTATTCCAAGGAATTGAAGAGGCTGTCGGAGAGGTTGGTCTTAAAGTGGAATCGGTTTCGGCAGCTATTGAACAAATCCAGGCAATGGCGGAGTCAGTTTCCCAGGGCGCGTTAGAAGTACAACGACTCGCAACGCTAGCAGCGGATGGTGCTAATGACACAAGTGCTGCAACGGAGCAGCAAATCGCTGCAAATGAAGAAATTTCGTCCAATGCGCAGTCGCTAGCAGATCTTGCTGAAGCTTTACAAAATAATGTTAGTCACTTTAAATTATAATAAAATTCTGTCTATCCTATGTCGTTTTCTACGGCATAGGATATTTTTCTGAAATAATACAAATTTTATATGTCCAAATACCCTCATGTTATGTATAATAAAAAGGTTACATTAGAATTATATGAAAATTATGGGTATAGGAAAAAAGGGGATATATATGAAATTAACGATTTCAAGGAAAATGTGGTTTGGTTTTAGTGCAATTCTACTACTACTAGTAATAACTAGTGTTCTTACTCAAAGTGGAACAAATAAATTAACGGACAGATACAAGGATTTACTGGATGATGATATAACTAAAATTAATCTAGTAGAGCAAATTATAGTTATACAAAAAGACATGGCAACTGCCGTATTAGAGTTTGTTATGTTTGGTAAGAAAGATGCTGTGGATAAGTTTGATGCTGAAATAGAGAAAGGCTCAGTTGCTGCAAGAGCTTTAATCGAAAAAGCTACAGATGCAGAATCTGCTAAGTTGATGAAAGATCTTCAAACAGAAACAGTGAAGTTGTTTGAAAACAACAATAAGATTATTGAGTTAAAATCGGCAAATAAACCATTTGAACAATATGCAGCAAATTCTTCAGAGATTAATGCTAATGTACTTGGTATTTTAGCAGATGTAAAAAAAATTCAAGAAGATAATATGGCAGATACAAGAGCAGAGTTAGAAGGATTTGAAGATAAAACAGCGATAGCACTAATTATTCTAACAATAGTAGCAATTATTTTTGGTATTTTGATTTCTTATTTTATTGGGAAATCTATTTCCAAACCAATTCAAAAGGTTACAAATGGTCTGGAGGAAATTGCAAAAGGTAACCTAGCAGTTGAGCCAATCATTATTAAAAACAGAGATGAAGTCGGTGTAATGGCGACGACGTTTAACAAAATGTCGAATGATTTACAGCAAATTGTATCCAGTGTTCGAGATTCCTCAATGCTATTAGCAGCAAATGCGGAAGAACTTTCTGCGAGCTCAGAAGAAAGTCTCGCTTCCTCTCAAATGGTAGCTAAGTCTGCGGAAGAGCAAATGGCCGCTAGTGAACAACAGGTAAAACATCTGGATTCATCCATGAACTCAATGGGAAGCCTACAACAAGGTGTATTTGAAATTGCATCTAGTAATGATGAAATGCTACAAGCGACGGCTGACGTGAAAACACTCGTAACAAAAGGTTCCTCTGTCGTTTCTGAAGTGGCTAACCAAATGGAAACGATTCATACTACCTTCACAGAAACAACTGAAATTATGAAAAACATGGCTAAACACTCGGACGAAATTCAAAACATTACTTCTCTTATTACGGATATTTCTGAGCAAACGAATTTACTTGCATTAAATGCAGCAATTGAAGCTGCTCGTGCAGGGGAATATGGTAAAGGATTTGCAGTAGTGGCGGAGGAAGTACGTAAACTGGCAGAGCAATCGAAGAATTCTGCATCCGAAATCGAGTCAATGGTTCAGCTAATCCAATCTGCCTCGGGTTCCGCAGTTAAAGCTATATCAACTGGTGGGGATAAGGTAGAGCAGGGTCTTGCGAAAACAACAGAATCTCTTAATGTATTCCATGAAATTGAAACTAGTGTAGAAGATGTGGTTCAAAAAGTAGAATTAGTATCATCTGAAATTGGACAAATTCAAGAAATGGCTCAATCTGTTACAGAGAGTGCCGAGAAAGTACAAACAATTGCCGCGCATGCAGCGGATAGTGCAAGTGATACAAGTGCTGCGACTGAACAACAATTAGCAGCAAACGAAGAAATTTCAGCCAATGCACAATCTCTAGCAGATTTAGCAGAGAAACTACAAAATAAAGTAAGTCATTTTAACTTATAATTTTCAGTGACTCTAAATCGCAAGCTGGATTTAGGGTCTTTTATTGGTAAACTTTCAGCTTGAATAATTATATTTACGTAGCAACTAGAGGAAAAGGGGATAATAATGAAACTATCAATTTCTAAGAAATTATGGGGTGGCTTTTCAGCAGTACTTATTTTATTAATAATTGCGAGTGTCATGTCTATGTGGACAACATATGATGTGTCGGATAGATATGATTCATTAATCGACGAGGAAATAGAACGCGTGACTCTTGTCGAGAAGTTGGAAGTAATTCAAAAACAAATGTCGACTTCCGTGCTAGAGTTTTTAATGTTCAATTAACTATCGTCAGTAGAGAAACTAGAAGCTAATTACAATCAAGTAATGGAGATTACAACAACTCTGGCTAGTAGTCTTAACGATTCTCCTTCAGAAGAGTTAATAGAAAAATTACAGGAGCAATCCAAACAACTTTTTGAAGCAAACAATCAAATGATTGAATTAAAAAAGGTAGACGGTATGTACTCAAAGTTCGCAGCTCAGTCCACTCAGCTTAATCTGGGAATTAGTGATATATTAGTAGAATTAAAAACTGCTGAACAAAATGAAGTTGATCAAACAAGAGACGAATTAATTACATATGTAAAAACTGCTAATATCGTCACATTAATATTAACGATTCTTAGTGTTATTGTAGGAATCCTTGTATCCCACTTCATAAGTAGAAGTATAGCTAGACCTATTAAGAAAGTGACAAATGGTCTTGCAGAAATTGCAGGTGGTAATTTAACGATAGAGCCGATTGTTATTAAGAATAAGGATGAAGTTGGGGATATGGCATTAACGTTCAACAAAATGTCGAATGATTTACAACGCATCGTGTCTGGTGTCCGCGATTCATCGATGCAGCTAGCAGCAAATGCGGAGGAACTTTCTGCAAGCTCGGAAGAAAGCCTTGCTTCCTCCCAGATGGTCGCAAAATCTGCGGAAGCTCAAATGGTAGCGAGTGAAGAACAAGTTGGGCAGATGAATGCTTCTATGCACTCTATGACAAGTTTACAAAAAGGCGTCTCACAAATTGCTTCTAGTAATGGTGAAATGTTAAAAGCTACGGATGGTGTACGATCCCTCGTTACACAAGGATCCTCCGTCGTAACGAATGTAGCTAGTCAAATGGATACCATTCATGCAACTTTCAATGAAACAACAGAAATCATGAAAAACATGGCGAAGCATTCCAATGAAATTCAAAATATCACATCGCTGATTACAGACATTTCCGATCAAACGAATCTGCTAGCATTAAATGCAGCAATTGAAGCAGCTCGTGCTGGGGAATACGGAAAAGGCTTTGCAGTAGTAGCAGAAGAAGTGCGAAAACTAGCAGAGCAATCCAAAAACTCAGCTTCCGAAATCGCATCAATGGTACAGCTAATCCAAGCAGCATCCAATTCCGCTGTTAAAGCTATTACAACAGGTGGAGATAAAGTAGAAGAAGGCCTATCAAAAACGACAGAATCCTTAAATGTCTTCCAACAAATCGAAACAAGCGTAGATGATGTCGTACAAAAAGTAGGATCTGTCACAACCGCAATTAGCCAAATCCAAGAAATGGCTAGTTCCGTAACAGAAAGTGTCCAACAAGTCCAAACACTGGCAACACACGCTGCAGACGGCGCAAGCGACACAAGCGCCGCAACCGAACAGCAACTAGCAGCCAACGAAGAAATCTCATCCAGTGCCCAATCTCTAGCTGATTTAGCCGAGAAACTACAGAACGAAGTAAGTCATTTTAAACTATAAGAGAGACGACTCCTATTTGTACTAGCAAATAGGAGTCGTTTTTTGTGAATGGGAAGCGGAGTTGGGTGAATCTAGTTGTATGTTGCGTAAACAGGCTATGATGTTGCGAGAACTGATCGTAATGTTGCGCATAAGCGAAAAACATTGCGCAAATCGCATTAAACGTTGCGAGAAGTGAGTAATTTGCGCAAACAGTTCCCGATGTTGTGAGATGAGGTAATAATGTTGCGCATAAACGAAAAACATCGCGTAAACCGCATTAAACGTTGCGAGAAACAAGAAAGTTGCGCAAACGGGTCACGATGTTGCGAGTAGAGTCAATAATGTTGCGTAAACACGAAAAACATTGCGTAAACCGCATTAAACGTTGCGAGAAACTAGAATGTTGCGTAAACAGTTCCGGATGTTGCGAGAAGAGGTCGTAATGTTGCGCATATGAGAAAAACATTGCGCAAATCGCATTAAACGTTGCGAGAAGTGAGTAAGTTGCGCAAACAGTTCCCGATGTTGTGAGATGAGGTAATAATGTTGCGCATAAACGAAAAACATCGCGTAAACCGCATTAAACGTTGCGAGAAACAAGAAAGTTGCGCAAACGGTTCACGATGTTGCGAGAAGAGGCAATAATGTTGCGTAAACACGAAAAACATTGCGTAAACCGCAATAAACGTTGCGAGAAACTAGAATGTTGCGTAAACAGTTCCGGATGTTGCGAGAAGAGGTCGTAATGTTGCGCATATGAGAAAAACATTGCGCAAACCGTATTAAACGTTGCGAGAAAGTTTTTCCTCAAATCCTTTAGGGGGAACACCTTACTGATTATAAAATGAAACTAGGGAGTGCCCTTATTTTTGCCTAAAATTATCTTTTATTATTCTAGAACTCGTCACAAAGTTTTCGATGAAAATCAAGTATACTAGCAGTAGGGAGTTGTTTCGAAATGTATACATTCATTATTTTCATACATGTAATTAGTGCAGTATTATCGATTGGACCATTTTTTGTTCTATTTCCTTTATTAAATAGGATGAAAGGCAAAAATAAAGAGATGTTAGATACATCGCTAGAAGTGTTTCAAGCGGCAATTCGACTTGTTAAACACGCCGGTCATGTACTTGTTGGTTCGGGGATTCTTCTTGTATGGCAGGGAAATTGGCCATGGACAACCTCGTGGGTGATTATGACGATTGTAGTGATGGCGAGTTCTATTGTGTTTCTAGCAAGAGCATTTAAACCAAATATACGGGAATTCCAAGCAGGAACGATTGATCTAGATACACTCATAAAAAAATTAAAGTCTGCTGTATGGAAATATATTTTATTATTACTAATCATGCTATGGTTCATGGTTGCAAAACCTAATTTGTGGTAATAGATACCCCTTTCTCTTTGTTGAGAAAGGGGTATACTTGTTTTCTTTCTTTTAAATTTCTCAAATTAAACTATATCACCAAAAGATTTTGATCTACGCTGTAACTTCGTTTCGTATAAAAGTAAGCAGACTTGCGATTCCCGACAATTAACTTGCGATTCGAGTATGTATTATTGCGATTCACGCGACTGACCTTGCGATTCAGAGCACATAACTTGCGATTCGCAAAAAGTAAGCTGAGACCTTGCGATTCCCGACTAATAACTTGCGATTTAACTATATGATATTGTGATTCTCACAAGAGAACTTGCGATTTAAAGTGCGATCAACTTTTATTAACTATATAATCTCTATCCACACTTCATCTCACTATTAACTCCCTGCACTTAATCCAACAATTTCTTTTCATAATAGCAACATCAAACAAGAATTCCTTTTCCCCTCCTCAACGACTCAATCATCTTACATACTCACGTCATTTTAACAAAAAGTTCACAATTATTTTTATTTCCTGCAAAATGCGATATATCGCAGATGTAAGCGATTACAAACAAAAAGAATATTCAAAAATAACTGACAATTATAAAAAAGGGTGTTGACGCAGCATTTTAAAGGCGTTATGATATCAACAATATATTAAATATTGTGAGAAAATTCACAATGACTTAATATTCAGAGCTGCAAAGCTAAACGCTACATAAGCGGTAAGTATAGGAGCGATTGAATTGAGAAGTGACATGATTAAAAAAGGCGTCGATCGTGCCCCACATAGAAGCTTGCTTTACGCAACTGGGGTCAAAACGAAAGATTTAGACAAACCGTTTATCGGTGTTTGTAACTCCTATATTGATATTATTCCTGGCCATATGCATTTAAACAAATTTGCTGAGGTCGTGAAAGATGCAATTCGTGAAGCAGGAGGAATTCCATTTGAGTTCAACACTATTGGTGTAGACGATGGAATTGCAATGGGTCACATCGGGATGAGATATTCACTTCCGAGCCGTGAGCTTATTGCGGATTCAGCTGAAACAGTGATTAATGCGCACTGGTTCGACGGAGTGTTCTACATTCCAAACTGTGACAAAATCACACCTGGAATGCTAATGGCAGCAGTAAGAACAAATGTCCCATCTGTGTTTGTTTCAGGTGGTCCAATGGAAGCTGGTACTTCAGCTGATGGTAAACAACTTTCACTCACATCTGTGTTTGAAGGAGTTGGATCTTATAAATCTGGCGGCATGACAGCGGAGCAGCTACTTGATATTGAACAAAATGCATGTCCAACATGTGGTTCATGTTCAGGAATGTTCACAGCTAACTCCATGAACTCATTAATGGAAATGCTGGGAATGACGCCTCCGGGTAATGGAACGATTATTGCAACATCTGACGAACGTCATCGCCTTATTAAAGAAGCAGCACATCATTTAGTACGTATGGTTAAAGAAGATGTGAAGCCAAGAGATTTAATAACAAAAGAAACAATCGATGATGCATTTGCACTTGATATGGCAATGGGTGGCTCAACAAACACTGTTCTCCACACATTAGCAATTGCACACGAAGCTGAAATTGAATACGACGTGAGAGAGATCAATGAAGTCGCTAAGCGTATTCCTTACTTATCCAAAATTATGCCAGCATCTGATTACTCCATGCATGATGTACATCTAGCAGGAGGAGTTAGTGCCATTATAAAAGAACTTTGTGAGATTCCGGGAGCTGTTCATCCAGATCGTCTAACGATTACAGGTAAATCACTCTATGAGAATGTCAAAGAAGCAGAAATTACGAATGATCAAGTCATACGCCGAAAAGAAAATCCATATAGTCCTGTAGGAGGCTTATCCGTGTTATTCGGAAATATTGCACCTGAAGGCGGGGTTATTAAAGTAGGTGCGGTGGATCCTTCTATTAAAGAGTTCACTGGTAAAGCAATTGTGTTCGATTCACAAGAGGCTGCACAAGAAGCAATTGATGAAGGCACTGTTCAAGCAGGTCATGTAGTGGTTATCCGCTATGAAGGTCCAAAAGGTGGACCAGGGATGCCAGAAATGCTTGCTCCAACATCCGCAATTCAAGGACGCGGATTAGGAACTCAGGTAGCACTAATTACAGACGGTCGTTTCTCCGGAGCATCTCGAGGAATTTCTATTGGACATATTTCTCCAGAAGCGGCAGATGGTGGCCCGATCGCTTTAGTACAAAATGATGATGTGATCGCTATTGATTTAACAAATAGAACGATAGATTTACAAGTTAGCGATGAGGAATTAGCTTCCAGACAAGCAAACTTAAAACCATTTGAACCAAAGATTAAAAAAGGCTATTTAGCAAGATATTCAAAACTTGTAACATCAGCAAGTACTGGTGGAGTTATGAAAATCTAAAAGAAATCTCTATATATCAATTTGATTAAAAACCAAATATATAAATCATTGATGAGGCAAAAGTTAAAGGAAACTTGTATTTACAGAGAGTCGGTGTGGTGGGAACCGGCAATACAACCTTTAGCGACATCCCCTCGGAGTGAAGTGTTGAACGGGAAACCTTTTAGATACTTCCGGGTGTAGTTTAGCTACTCTCGTTATAAATGGATGGTGGGCGTTTGCCTGTTGTCTGCGAGGTAGCGGTTGCGCTACGAACTAGGGTGGTACCATGAAAAGAATTTCATCCCTATACAAAAGAACGAAGGTTTCTTTGTGTGGGGTGAAATTCTTTTCTTTTTTATAAATTATACTTCAGTAATTTAAAGCACCAAGTCAAACGAAGCTTTTCAAGAAAACTGGACGATTTGATTAAAAGGAGGAATTTATGATGAAGTTGACCGTTGAGGAAACTGATCAAGTTTATGAAGAGCCAATCACCACGGAGGCTCCTATGCAGTTGAATGGTGCAGATGTTTTTATCGAAACGTTAAAGCAGCATCAGGTAGAAGTAATATTTGGTTATCCAGGTGGAGCGGTTTTACCTATTTATGACGCATTGTACAAAAATCCGATTAAACATATTCTTGCAAGACATGAGCAGGGTGCTATTCACGCAGCTGAAGGGTATGCACGTGTTTCTGGGAAGGTTGGGGTAGTAATTGCCACTTCAGGACCAGGTGCAACAAATTTAGTTACTGGCATTGCTGACGCGATGATGGATTCAATTCCACTTGTCGTGTTTACCGGGCAGGTTGCTACAACTGTGATTGGTACAGATGCATTCCAAGAGGCAGATATTATCGGCATTACCCAGCCTATTACAAAACATAATTACCAAGTTAAAGATGTTGCAGATTTCCCAAGAATCATTAACGAAGCTTTTCATATTGCTTCTACAGGTCGTCCAGGACCAGTTGTCGTAGATATTCCTAAAAATATGGCTACTAGTTTGTTCTCAAAGTCGATTGAAGACACACAGGAAGTAAATCTTCCAGGATATCAGCCAACGACAACGCCAAACTTTTTACAAATTCAAAAAGCAGCGCAAGCTATTTCTACTGCAAAGCAGCCGTTAATCCTTGCTGGAGCAGGAGTATTATTCGCAAAAGCATCAGACGAACTAGCTGCATTTGCTGAAAAATATCAAATTCCTATAACAAACACGCTTCTGGGATTAGGGACTATCGAAGGAAATCATCCACTTTTCCTTGGAATGGCAGGCATGCATGGAACGTATACGGCCAATATGGCAATCCAAACATGTGATTTACTCATAAATGTCGGAGCTAGATTTGATGATAGACTAACAGGAAATTTAAACTACTTTGCACCAAACGCTAAAGTAGTTCATATAGACATTGATCCAGCTGAGATTGGAAAAAATGTTCCTACAGAAATTCCCATCGTTGCGGATGCAAAAGAAGCTTTAGAAGCACTACTAGCACAAGGTTCACCAAATGGGAACACGGCAGCATGGCTGGAAAGCTTGAATATTTCAAAGGAGCAATATCCGTTCCATTATCAAGCTAGCGAGGAACGCGGATTGCTACCACAGCAAGTACTTGAGCTAGTACATGAGTATACGAACGGAGATGCCGTTGTAACGACAGACGTTGGACAGCATCAAATGTGGACAGCACAATATTATAAATTTAACCAGCCGCATAACTGGGTTACATCTGGTGGACTTGGAACGATGGGATTTGGTTTCCCAGCAGCAATCGGAGCACAGTTAGCAAAACCGACCGCGAAGGTAGTTTCAATTGTAGGAGATGCAGGCTTCCAAATGACTTTACAGGAGTTATCTCTATTACAAGAGCTAAGAATTCCCGTAAAAGTGATTATCTTAAACAACCAAGCGCTTGGAATGGTTCGCCAGTGGCAGGAGACATTCCACGGGGAAAGATTCTCGCAATCACTTATTCCGGTTCAACCAGATTTCGTGAAACTAGCAGCAGCTTACGATATTAAGGGCTATAAGATTGAAACGTTCGAAGATGCGAAGGCCCAATTAAAAGAAGCACTAGAATCCGATGAGCCAGTACTAATCGATTGCCGAGTTGTGCAAAAAGAAAGTGTCTATCCAATGGTTGCTCCAGGTAAAGGGCTACATGAAATGATTGGAGTGAAGCCAGAATGAAACGAATCATCACAGTAACCGTGTTAAATCAAAGCGGAGTTCTCAATCGTGTTACTGGCCTTCTCATGAAGCGTCAGTTCAACATAGAAAGCATCACAGTAGGGCATACAGTTCAACCGGACATATCCAAAATGACATTTGTCGTAAATGTGGAGGATGAACAGAAGCTTGAGCAGCTATTAAAGCAGCTACAAAAACAAGTAGATGTACTAAAAGTTAATGATATTACGGAAAAACAAATTGTCGTAAGAGAGCTGGCGCTCGTGAAAGTCGTGTCGCCACCAGCTGTAAGAGCAGAAATTAATAGCATCATCGAACCTTTCCGAGCTTCTATTATTGATACCGGGAAAAATGTTGTCACATTCCAAGTAACAGGTAGTCCAGAAAAAATCGATGCATTTATTGATTTGATTAAGCCTTATGGCATTAAAGAGCTTACTAGAACAGGCGTAACAGCCTTTGTTCGTGAGACACAAAAAGTAAATACACCACAGTTATCCATTTTAAAATAATATAAAAAACCTAAATTAGAGGAGGAAATAACAATGGCTAAAATGTATTATAACGGAGATATCAACGAAGGACTTTTACAGGACAAAAAAATCGCAATCATCGGGTACGGATCTCAAGGTCACGCACATGCACAAAACTTAAAGGATTCAGGATTTGACGTAATCGTAGGTATTCGTGCAGGTAAATCATTCGACCAAGCAAAAGAAGACGGTTTAGACGTATATTCTGTAAAAGAAGCGGCTGAAAAAGCAGACGTTATCATGATTCTATTACCAGATGAAAGACAAAAAGCAGTATATGAAGCTGAAATTCAACCTTCATTAAAAGCTGGTAAAACTTTAGTATTTGCACATGGCTTCAACGTACATTTTGGTCAAATCGTTCCTCCAGCAGATGTGGACGTATTCTTAGTAGCACCAAAAGGTCCTGGTCATTTAGTACGTAGAACATTCGAAGCGGGAGCAGGAGTACCTGGATTATTCGCAGTTTATCAAGATGCAACTGGGCAAGCGAAAGACCTAGCCCTTGCTTATGCTAAAGGTATCGGAGCTGCTCGTGCTGGCGTTTTAGAAACAACATTTAAAGAAGAAACAGAAACAGATCTATTCGGTGAGCAAGCGGTACTTTGTGGTAGTACAACGGCTATCGTAAAAGCTGGTTTCGAAACATTAGTAGAAGCTGGTTACCAACCAGAGCTTGCTTACTTTGAAACATTACACGAACTAAAACTAATCGTTGACCTAATGTACGAAGGAGGAATGGCTACAATGCGTTCTTCTATCTCGGATACAGCTGAGTGGGGAGATTTCGTGTCAGGTCCACGCATCATTGACTCATCTGTAAAAGATCGTATGAAGGACGTATTAACAGACATTCAAGACGGTACATTTGCAAGAGAATGGATTAAAGAAAACGAAACAGATCGTCCAAAATATAACGCCATCAAACAAGCAGAATCTGAGCACCAAATCGAAGTAGTTGGAGCGAAATTACGTGAAATGATGCCTTTCATCAATGAAGGGAAAAAAGTCAAGAAAGAAGTGGTGACTAGTGCGCAAAATTGAAATTTTTGACACAACGCTACGTGACGGTGAACAATCGGCCGGTATTAATCTAAATACGAAAGAAAAGCTAGAAATCGCTCGTCAGCTTGAAAAGTACGGTGTTTCCATTATTGAAGCAGGGTTTCCTGCTTCATCCCCTGGGGACTTCGAAGCAGTTAAGTTAATTGCAGATACAGTGAAAAATTCAGTCGTTACGGGTCTAGCTCGTTCTATTAAAAGTGATATTGAAACTTCATGGGAAGCGTTAAAAGGTGGAGTACAGCCTCATCTGCACACATTTATCGCAACTTCCCCAATTCATATGCAATATAAGCTAAATAAAACACCAGAGCAAGTAATTGAAATTGCTGTTGAGTCTGTCAAACTAGCGAAAAAATATTTTCCACTTGTACAGTGGTCAGCTGAGGATGCTACTCGCTCAGACAAGGATTTCCTTGTACGCATTATGAATGAAGTGATAAAAGCAGGCGCAACAACGATCAATATTCCAGATACAGTTGGCTATGCAACTCCTATTGAATATGGTGCTTTATTCAAATACTTAAGTGAAAACGTAACAGGCATCGAAAAAGTGAAATTATCTGCTCATTGTCATGATGACTTAGGGATGGCTGTTGCCAATACCTTAGCAGCAATTGAAAATGGAGCGTCGCAAGTTGAGGGTACGATTAATGGTATCGGTGAACGTGCAGGTAATGCAGCACTAGAGGAAGTGGCTGTTGCACTACATATTCGCAATGATTATTACCAAGCCGATTCAGGGATTATATTGAAAGAAACGAAGCGTACTAGCCAACTAGTAAGTCAACTTACAGGTGTTGTTATTCAGCCAAACAAAGCTGTTGTCGGAAAAAATGCATTTGCTCATGAATCTGGTATTCACCAGGATGGCATGCTAAAAAATCCAGAAACATATGAAATCATTACACCTGATTTAATCGGTGATGTAGCAACCGAGCTAGTTCTTGGAAAACACTCTGGTCGTCATGCATTCTTCTCTAGAGCAGCAGAAATGGGCTTCCAATTAACTGATGAGAAACTAAATGCAGCATTTGTAGCGTTTAAGAAATTAGCAGATCGTAAGAAAGAAATTAGTGAAGAGGATTTATTTGTTTTATTGACCGACCAACAGGTGAAAAGTGGAGAAGTGGAAGTGTATGAATTAGAGGAATTGATCATTCATTATGAAAACAATGTTCCGACCTCTACGATTACTGTAAAAGTGCCATCCGGTGAAAAAGTAGTGGAAACCTGCGCAGGTTCAGGTGCAGTAGAAGCCATTTTCAATACATTGGAAAAAATCGTAAAAGGTGAAGTTCGTATTTTAGACTATCGTGTTTCATCTGTATCCAAAGGTCGCGATGCACTTGGTGAAGCAGTTATCAACTTAACCTTCAACGGCAAAACATCATCTGGTCGCAATGCTTCTCAGGATGTATTGAAAGCATCTGCAAGAGCATACATCAACGCTATCAACCGTCAATTAGTAAACGTTCAAATAAAAGAACAAGCAGCAGTAGGACAATAAGTGTAAACAAAAAAATGGGAGTGAATGAGATGGAAAAAACGATAACGGTATTACCGGGAGATGGAATCGGGCCGGAAGTAACAGAAGCAGCGGTAAAGGTGCTTCAAGCTATTGCAAAACGTTATAACCATACGTTTAACTTGCAATACGGATTGATCGGTGGAGCGGCAATTGATGCTCGTGAGAACCCACTTCCTGAAGAAACTATTAATGCATGTAGTAAAAGTGATGCCATCCTTTTAGGTGCAGTAGGTGGGCCAAAATGGGATCAAAATCCATCTCATTTACGTCCGGAAAAAGGGTTGCTAGCTATTCGTAAGCACTTTGGATTGTATGCAAATATTCGTCCAGTAAAAGCGATTCCTGCTTTACTAGAAGCTTCTCCTCTTAAAAAGGAAATAGCAGAATCCGTAGATTTAGTTATTGTTCGTGAATTGACTGGTGGCTTATATTTTGCTGAGCCTCGTAAGAAAACAAATGATTATGCAGTGGATACTTTAGTTTATACACGGGGTGAAATTGAACGAATCGTGGATACTGCTTTCCAATTAGCAAGAAGTCGTCGTGGCAAGCTTGCTTCTGTGGATAAAGCGAACGTACTAGATTCTAGTAAATTATGGCGTCAAATCGTCGAAGAGAAAAAACAAGGCTATCCGGATGTAGAAGTAGAGCATATGCTTGTGGATTCAACTGCGATGAAGTTAATCACGAAACCAGATTCATTTGACGTAATTGTAACGGAAAATATGTTTGGGGACATTTTAAGTGATGAGGCATCCGTAATAACTGGTTCCTTAGGAATGCTTCCTTCGGCAAGTACACGTGAGGATGGCTTTGGTTTATACGAACCAGTCCATGGCTCTGCTCCGGATATTGCTGGTCAAAACAAAGCAAACCCAGCTGCAACTATTCTTTCAACAGCTATGATGCTGCGTGAAGCGTTCCAAATGGAAACGGAAGCGGCAGCTATTGAAGAAGCAGTATTTAATGTATTAAATGACGGTAATTTTACAAGTGACCTTCAAATAAAAGGGAAACGAGTTCTTTCTACTACGGAATGGACTGCAAAAGTGATCGAAGAATTAGACTCAGAATTTGTATCAGATAGTATTATGTTTTCTTATGTCTAACCAAAAGGAGAGGGACTAAATGGCAAAAACGATTATTGAGAAAATTTGGGATGAACATATTGTGTACGAGGAAGAAGGTAAACCAGACCTTCTCTATATCGATTTACACTTACTCCATGAGGTGACATCTCCGCAAGCTTTTGAAGGGTTACGACTAAATAATCGCAAGGTTCGCCGGCCGGATCTATGTTATGCAACGATGGATCATAACGTACCAACTCGTAATAGAGAACAGATTAAAGACGTTATCGCCCGTAAGCAAATCTCAACACTTCAACAAAACTGTGAAGAATTTGGTGTTCCACTTGCCAATATGGACCATCCTGACCAAGGAATTGTACACATTATCGGACCAGAGCTTGGCTTAACTCAGCCTGGTAAAACGATTGTTTGTGGAGACAGTCATACTTCTACACATGGTGCATTTGGTGCAATTGCTTTTGGTATCGGTACTAGTGAGGTAGAGCATGTTCTTTCTACACAAACACTTTGGCAGGCTAAACCGAAAACAATGCAGATTAAAGTGACAGGTGAGCTTGGATATGGTGTAGCTGCAAAAGATATTATTTTAGCGATTATTTCGAAGTTTGGTATCGATATGGGTACAGGTTACATCGTGGAATATACAGGCGAAGCGATTCGTAAACTATCAATGGAAGAGCGTATGACCATTTGTAATATGTCGATTGAAGCAGGGGCTCGTGCAGGTTTGATCAGTCCGGATGAGACGACTGTTGAATTCCTTCGAGGTCGTGAGCATGTACCTTCAGGGGTAGCTTTTGAAAAAGAAGCAGCACGTTGGTTAGCTTTAGCAACTGACGAAGGTGCTACCTACGATAAAACTGTAGAAATATCTACAGATGAAATCGAACCATTTGTAACATGGGGTACAAATCCTTCCATGGGCTCTGGTGTATCGCAAAATATCCCGTTCACATCCGATTTTGTGGAAACAAGCGATCAGCAAGCACATGAAAAAGCACTTGCTTACATGGGGCTAGACCAAGGGATGCCGTTAGAGGACATTGCGATATCAAATGTATTTATCGGTTCCTGTACAAATGCACGTCTAAGTGATCTTCGCACAGCAGCAAACGTAATTGCAGGTCGCAAAGTACATCCAAACGTAACCGCAATTGTCGTTCCTGGATCACAAACGGTTAAAAAACAAGCAGAGCAAGAAGGTATCGACCAAGTATTCCTTGAAGCTGGATTTGAATGGCGCGAATCAGGCTGCAGTATGTGCCTAGCGATGAATGATGATATCGTTCCAGCAGGAGAGCACTGCGCATCTACTTCCAACAGAAACTTTGAAGGTCGTCAAGGAGCTGGTTCCAGAACGCATCTGATGAGCCCAGCAATGGCAGCAGCTGCCGCAATTGAAGGTCACATTGTAGATATTCGAAAATTTGGACTAGTAAATGCATAAGGAGGAAATCCAGTGGAGCCTATCAATGAAATCAAAAGTATCATAACCCCTTTAAATCAAAAAAATGTCGACACAGATCAAATTATCTCAAAAGAATTTTTAAAACGTATTGAACGCACTGGATTCGGTAAATACCTATTTTACCACTGGCGCTTCGATGCAAATGATGAGCCTATTAAAGACTTCGTATTAAACGATGAACGCTATAAAGATTCTACTATTTTAGTAGCACATGACAATTTTGGCTGTGGTTCCTCTCGTGAGCATGCACCTTGGTCCATTTTGGATTATGGCTTCCGAGTAGTCATTGCACCAAGCTTTGCGGATATCTTCTATAATAACTGCATGAAAAACGGTATTTTGCCGATTAAGCTATCGGTGGATGAAGTGGAAGCATTGCTAAGCAAAGAAGTATATAATGTGGCAGTTAATCTAGAAGCTCAAACGGTAACAGGTGCTGACGGTGTTGTATATTCATTTGACATCGATCCGTACCAAAAGAAAATGCTTTTAAATGGATGGGACGAAATTTCGTTAACCTTCCAATATGAGGATAAAATAAAAGCTTATGAAGACAAAGTAGCTCAAGCATAAACAATTGAGTTTTAAAAAAAATAGCTAATTAGGAGATGGTTTTGTTGGGAATTCATACGACACTGTAGGTTTATATCGTGCATCTGAAAAAGTAGCGGAGTTCGTGCATCGCACACCGTGTAAAAGATCGGCCACATTCAATAAAATGACCGAGAAAAATGTGTTTTTGAAATTAGAAAACCTGCAAAAAACTGGGTCATTTAAAATTAGAGGCGCTATGAATAAAGTATCTCAACTTAGCGAAGCAGAGTGTGCCAAAGGATTAATCGCAGCCTCTGCCGGTAATCATGCGCAAGGTGTTGCTTTTGCTGGAAAAGCACGAAATGTACCAGTCACGATTTTCATGCCGCTTGGAACACCCGTTTCAAAAGTAAATGCTACTAAAGGGTACGGCGCAACCGTCAAACTAGTCGGTCAAAATTTCGATGAAGCTTATATTGCTGCCCGTGAGGAACAACTCCGAACAGGAGCAACATTCATCCATCCTTTTGACGATATAGCGGTTATCGAAGGGCAAGCAACCGTCGCGATGGAAATGCTTCAGCAGCGACCGGAGCTAGATACGATTGTTGTGCCAGCAGGAGGGGGAGGCTTACTAGCTGGAACACTCCTTGCAGTCAAATCAATCCGTCCTGATATCCGCGTTATCGGCGTACAATCCAGCAATGCCTCGGCAATTGCCATAGCATATAAAGGAAAAGGAGACGGACTGCTACCTTTCCAAGGCAAAACAATCGCAGAAGGCATCAACGTGAAAACACCAGGAAATTTGACCATGAAAATTATTCAAGTATTTGTGGACGATGTAATTACTGTGAGCGAGCAAGAAATTGCATCTGCCATTCTCTTCACGCTCGAACGAGAAAAAACGCTTATCGAAGGTGCAGCAGCCGCAGCTGTAGCGGCAGTATTGAATCACCGCATTCCAGGTTCCTCCCAAAATGTCGGCATTATCGTAAGCGGAGGCAACTTCGATGTTAGTAAACTAGTCGAATGCCAACAATTATGTATGAATATGCCGCTAGCTAAATAACACGAAGGACACCACTAGCCATAATGAGCTAGTGGTGTTTTAATGTGTCAAGATAATGGTGGAGAAAGAGCTACAATGTTGCGAGAACAGAGGATAATGTTGCGCATACGGAATAGTAAGTTGCGCAAACCGAAAACGTTGCTTAAACGTGCGGAAATGTTGCGTAAACGCACTCGGATGTTGCGAGAACAGGGGATAATGTTGCGCATACGGAATAGTAAGTTGCGCAAACCGAAAATGTTGCTTAAACGTGCGGAAATGTTGCGTAAACGCACTCGGATGTTGTGAGATCAGGGGATAATGTTGCGCATACGGAATAGTAAGTTGCGCAAACCGAAAACATTGCTTAAACGTGCGGAACCGTTGCGTAAACGAACTCGGATGTTGCGAGATCAGGGGATAATGTTGCGCATACGGAATAGTAAGTCGCGCAAACCAAAAACGTTGCTTAAAAGTGCGGAAATGTTGCGTAAACGCATCCTGATGTTGCGAGAACAGAGGATAATGTTGCGCATACGGAATAGCAAGTTGCGCAAACCGAAAACGTTGCTTAAAAGTGCGAAAATGTTGCGTAAACGAACTCGGATGTTGCGAGAACAGAGGATAATGTTGCGCATACGGAATAGTAAGTTGTGCAAACCGAAAACGTTGCTTAAACGTGCTGAACCGTTGCGTAAACGCACTCGGATGTTGCGAGAACAGAGGATAATGTTGTGCATACGGAATAGCAAGTTGCGCAAATCGAAAATGTTGCTTAAACGTGCAGAAATGTTGAGTAAACGCACTCGGATGTTGCGAGAACAGGGGATAATGTTGCGTATACGGAATAGCAAGTTGCGCAAATCAAAAACGTTGCGCCAACACCCGGAAAGGTTGCGTAAAGGCACCCGGATGTTGCGAGAACAGAGGATAATGTTGCGCATACGGAATAGTAAGTTGCGCAAACCGAAAACGTTGCTTAAAAGTGCGGAAATGTTGCGTAAAGGCACCCGGATGTTGCGAGAACAGGGGATAATGTTGCGTATAAGCCCCAGTAAGTTGCGCAAAATTATATTGCTTCCTCAACGTCCAAAAATGTAGCGATTCTATCCCATCTATTTGCGATTCCACACGAAGACCTTGTGATTCACCATTCCCTCGACATACCTTAAACTCATCACTTGACTTTGTTAGGTAACTAAAATATAATTACTTACGAAAAGTAACCTATAAATCAAATGGAGGAATTCACATGAAATATCATAATAAACCAAACACATTTGTAGAATTAGTAGAGTTAAAAGTAGTAGATCTTAAGCGCTCACTAGAATTTTACGAAAATATCATAGGCTTCAAAATACTAGAGCAGCAAGCGGAAAAAATTTATCTTACTGCCGATGGTGAGACAGCACTTCTTTCTATTGAGCAACCGGCGAACATTTTGCCAACTCAGCAAAAGACAGCTGGCTTATACCATTACGCATTATTATTACCGACACGTGCTGATTTAGGTGCTATTTTAAGACACTTCGCAGAGATTAATATTCGTATTGGAGCAGGAGATCACTTAGTTAGTGAAGCACTATACTTAAATGATCCAGACGGAAATGGAATCGAAATATATAGTGACCGTCCAGATTCTGAGTGGAAATGGGAAAATGAATACGTTGAAATGGCCACGCTACAAATCGATGCGCAAAGTATTTTAGCGGAAGGTGCAAGTACTCCGTGGAATGGACTACCATCAGGGACTGTAATGGGACATATACATTTACATGTCGGAGAACTGGATGCAACGAAGAAATTTTACCAAGCATTAGGTTTTGATGTTATGACTCCTAATTATCCTGGCGCATTATTTATGGGGGCAGGTAAATACCATCACCATATTGGTTTAAATACATGGGCTGGAGTCGGCGCTCCTCCTACACCAGAAAATGTAGTTGGACTAAAGGCATTCACAGTAATTTATCCAACAAACGAAGAGCTACAAACTGCAATTACTAATGTCCAAGAAATCGGATCTGATGTATCAGAAGATAATGGAGTATTTATAGTACAAGATCCTTCACAAAATAAAATAAAATTAACTATAAAATAAAAAGAAGCTGGGACAGAAGTAGAAATTTTATTGGATAAGGAGAAACCTTTACTAAATAATGGATATTTAATAAAATTGATTGAAATGGAAGGGCGACTCCTACGGGAATAGCGTGACGCCTGAGACTACAGGCTCAGGCCACGCCCGTGGAAAGCGTCCCTGGAATGGAGATCAATTTTGTGCACAGCAAAAAAACAGCATTTTTCTCACAGAGAAAAATGCTGTTTTGGGGTTCTGTCCTAGCCTCTTTTTTGTCTTCTCCCTCTATTATAATGCCTTCAGCATACCGCCATCGACTACTAAACTTTGGCCAGTCATATACGTATTTGCTTCGGAACATAGAAATGCGATAATATTTGCAAATTCGGCTGGTTCCCCGTATCTTCCAATAGGAATTAATTGCTTGAATCCTTCTCTAACTTCCTCTATGGATACTTCTTTTCTATTAGCAGCTATTTGGTCTAACTCTGTGATACGATCTGTTTGGATTCGACCTGGACCTACTGTATTGATTAATATGTTGTTTTCTGCGTATTCTCTAGCAATACTTTTCGACAATCCGACCATCCCTAATCTGAATGTATTCGACAGTATTAGACCGTCAAGCACCTCTTTAGTAGATGATGAAGAGATATTGACGATTCTTCCGAAATTTTGTTGTTTCATATGTGGAAGTGCCAGTCGAATTGTGCGAATATAGCTAAGCAGATTTTTTTCAAATGCCACTCCCCAGTCTTCATCAGTCACCTGTGCAAATCCACCAGCTACTGGGCCACCAACATTATTTACTAAAATATCAACGCCACCAAGTTTTTCTATTGCCTCGCTAAATAGTTGTTCAATATCGCTATTTTTTGTCATATCACAAATTGTGTAATACACTTCTTGGTTTCCACTATTTGTTTTTATTTCCTCAAGAGTTGCCTGAAGTTCTTTTTCATTTCTACTAGATATCATTACTTTTGCGCCTTCTTTTGCAAATTGAAGGGCTGTTGCTTTCCCTAATCCTTTACTAGATGCAGTTACAATTACTCGTTTATTTTTTAATCCTAAGTCCATGGTCCGCTTCCTTTCTATATGTACTGCCCTTATCGTACATCGAATTTTCAGATTTGTCTTTGTAAATTTCATGTTAAGTTTCAGAAAACACACTCATTTCCTTTGAGGATTATGCTATATTTCAAAGTGGGAGGTCGGAATACCTATGAAAAAATGGTCTGCAATTCCACTGCGAATGAAGTATTTAATAGCAATTTTTAGTTCCTTTATCTTATTTGGTATGATGACTGTTTTATTGATCATCCAAGTAGTTCACAACCAAGAAATAGCTGATGATATGGAAATTTCATCACAAAATGTCGAAAGTGCAGATATTATGCGATCGGAAGTAGCGAGTTTATACATTGCCATTTCTCATTTCGCAGGAGACCCGTTAGAAGAATTCGACAAAGATTATGAAGCAAAAAAAGATAGTCTAGCAAATCTACTAAATTCGGCAAGTGCGCAAATGCCCTATGCAGATTGGAAAACTTTCTCAGAAACCTTACAATCAATTCAAATTACATACGAGAATAATCTAAAGGAATCGGTTATTAACAAAGAAAATGTCGCAAAACGAAGACAACTAAAGTCGATCAATGATAAATATACTAGCTTGACAATAATGCTAGAAGAAACTAGACAACATGAATCTGAGGAAAGACAGCTTTTAATAGAAGAAATGTCCGAGAGCCAGAAAAATACCATTGTTATTGTAGTTGCTGCTTTTCTAATAGCTGGCTTACTATCACTTGCTTTAGTGTTAATGACAAATCGACAAATTAAGACTCAGTTAGCACAAGTAGTTTTATCTGCAAGAGATATATCTGAAGGGAATTTGAATAGTCAACCTTTACAAATTTCGTCGAATGATGAAATTGGGGAAGTATCACGTGCGATGAATGAGATGCGAGGAAATCTAATAGCCATCGTAAAAACGATTAAACATGCTGCCGAGAACCTAAGTGGAAATAGTGCGGAGCTAAAAGAGTATTCCACTAATACAGTAGATAGCACAAATACTGTCAAACTAGCTATTCATGAAACGAGTGGAAGCATGCTAAAGCAAAAAGAAGCATCTATCGGTATCCGCTCCTTTTTAGATGAATTCTCCCGTACTTTCGGTGAAGTGACAGAAAAGGTAATTGAACTGAACGAGTATTCCACTATTGCTGTACAAATGGCTGATGAAAGTACATTGGCATTGAAAAATGCCGCTGGAGAATCAGCAAAATTACGGTCATTATTTAAAGAAGCGGATCAAGAAAGAAAATTACTCCAAGACCGGACGGAGGAAATTGCACGAATGACAACAATCGTTCAAACGATCTCAAAGCAAACAAACCTATTGGCATTGAATGCTGGTATTGAGGCGGCTAGATCAGGTGAACATGGAAAAGGATTTGCAGTTGTGGCAGAAGAAGTAAAAAAACTAGCAGATGAAGTGTCTCGAACAGCTAATACAATTCACCAAATATCAAATTCCATTACGCAACAAGGTACTCAGATGGCGAATGTATTTGCTGACGGTCTGTCTACATCCAAAAATAATGCAGCAACGTTTGAGATGCTGCATCATAAAATGGATAAAATAGTAACTTATATACGAGATTCCAAAAATCAAAATGATCATATGAAAGATTCCATTTTAACTATTGAAGAAGAAAAGAATACTTCTGAGAGACTCATATTTGCATTGATAGAATCAATTGAATCTAACACAGCGCAAATGGAATATACAGAAGACATGCTTTTATCGAATGTTCAAACAATCGAAATGCTTTCTAAATTGATAAATGATGTAAGTGAAGAAGCAATTATTTTGGAAAAATCAAGCACTAAATTTGTCATATAAACTATACCTAACAAGTAATTTTTTCTATACTTGTTAGGTTTTTTTATGTGTAAACCGTTGATAACATTAAGTTTCCTTTGTAACACAATTGTTACATAACTGTAAAATTAAAAAGGTTTAAAGAGTGGTAATATGGGTTTAGAGAAATATTCAGAAAACTTTAGACCTTGGGGGAACACGATGAATTTAAAATCTATGTCGCAAAAAGTCATGGCTATATTAGTATTATCAGTTCTCTTAGTAACAACATTCGCAGGAAATACGGAAGCAGCAAGCTCTGTAAACTCATCTGAATTAGTAGCAACTGCTAAAGATTTGATTGGAACAAAATATCGTGGTGGCGGGACAACAAAAGCAGGATTTGATTGTTCGGGATTTGTAAATTATGTGTACAATGATGCTGGAGTTAGTCTTCCAAGAACTTCTTCAGGATTGTATGCTTCAGGATCAAAAGTAGATAAAAGTGATTTAGCTTCTGGAGACTTAGTATTCTTCAATACATCTGGTAAAGGTGTATCACATGTTGGTATATACATAGGTGACGGAAAGTTTATCCATTCATCCACTTCAAAAGGTGTGAAAATCGATAAATTAAGTGACCCGTATTATTGGGGAGAGCGCTATGTAGGAGCAAAACGAATTGCTGATGTTACAGTAGCATTAAACAAATAAAACATATACATCTCGGTTCTATCGTATAATTTACGGTAGAACTTTTTTGTACTCAAAATATCTTTAATAGTTCTCATATCGTTTGATAATTGCTAGTTAATTCTGCATAATGAAAAAAGATAAAATAAGTAATCATCGAAAGGAGGAGGAATTTGAAATACAATCGTAATGAATATTTTCGTTATACATTTGAAGAGCCTTGTGATGCAACATTTCGGCTTATCAAACAAAGTGTTGGCAATGCTGAAGTGGAATTGTCTAAAAAAGGTGTATGTAAAATTATCGATATTAGCCCACATGGCTTGAAGATGTTTAGCGAATTATTTATATCCATAGATCAATTACATCATGTGGAATTGAATTTCACATTAGATACAAATCCTATTTCGATGGTTGGCGAATTTGTATGGTCTCACCGAAAAGCATTCGGTCATGAATATGGCGTAAAGCTAGTTGGGGACAGTGAAAGTGAAAGAATGATTATTGGAGAGCTGAAAAACCGTAGGCGTAAAGAGTTGGAGCTCAAAAGGTAAAGATTATTACAATATTCGACAAAAAATAAATAAAAACTTTAAAATAAGAAGGATATTTTAAAGGTGGTGTTGAAATATATATATAGAGTTAAATTAAAGGAGGAGTTTACATGCTAAACTTTAACATTCGTGGAGAAAATATTGAGGTGACTCCTGCAATACGTGAATACGTTGAAGGGAAGATTGAGAAAGTAGACCGTTACTTCAACGAAGAAATTCAAGCAACTGCAAACGTTAACTTAAAGGTGTATAACGACAAGCAAACAAAAGTAGAAGTAACAATTCCTATGAAAAATTTAACACTGAGAGCAGAAGAACGCAATGCAGATATGTATGCTGCAGTCGACTTAATCGTTGATAAACTAGAGCGTCAAATTAGAAAGTATAAAACTAAAGTAAATCGTAAGTTCCGTGAGCGTGAAGGTGTAGCAACATTTTTTGCAACAATCGATTCACCAGATGCTGGGTCTGATCATACGGAAGAAGATGAATATAATATCGTTCGTACAAAACAGTTCGACCTAAAACCGATGGACCAAGAAGAGGCAGTACTACAAATGAACATGCTTGGTCATAATTTCTTCATCTTCACAGATGCAGAATCTAATGGTACAAATATTGTCTACAAACGTAGAGACGGAAGATACGGCTTAATCGAAACAAACTAAGTCCGCAAAAAAATAAAATAACTCAAATAACCAACTCTCCTCGGAATTATGAGGAGAGTTTTTCTCAATTATTTGAGAAGAGTAATAGTAAGTTCAATGGTTGGTCTAAAGTAATTGGAACCATTCTCCTACTTAACAATCTGATTGAAGGTTTCCAAAAGCATTCAAAATATTAGTGTACCTTATTTGCGTGCCTTTAGAACGAATGGTAAAATGGAGAGTAAGACTAAATGGGAAGTGAAAATAGATGCTAGGTGTATTAAATAAAGTGTTCGATTTAAATAAACGTGATCTAAAACGCTTAGAAAAAATTGCGGATAAAGTAGAAGCATTAGAAAGTACTATGGATGCATTGTCTGATGGTGAGCTCCGCGCGAAAACAGATGAGTTCCGTGGTCGTTATACTAAAGGAGAAAACTTAGATAGCCTATTGCCAGAGGCATTTGCCGTAGCACGTGAAGGATCTAAACGTGTACTGGGAATGTTCCCTTTCCGTGTTCAAATCATGGGGGCAGCAGCTCTTCACGAAGGTAATATTGCGGAGATGAAAACAGGGGAAGGTAAAACGCTAACCTCTACCATGTCTATTTATTTAAATGCAATTACAGGTCTTGGTGCGCATGTCGTGACGGTTAACGAATACCTGTCTAGCCGTGATGCTGCTGAGATGGGACAATTATATAATTTCCTAGGTTTAAGTGTTGGATTGAATTTAAATTCATTATCTAAAGAAGAAAAACGTGAAGCTTATGCGGCGGATGTTACGTATTCGACGAACAATGAGCTTGGGTTCGATTATTTACGAGATAATATGGTGCTATACAAGGAAGATAAAGTTCAACGTCCGCTTCACTATGCAGTAATCGATGAAGTTGACTCCATCTTAATCGATGAAGCAAGAACGCCTTTAATCATTTCTGGACAAGCAAACAAAGCGGCTCTTCTTTATAAACAAGCAAATGCATTTGTGCGTACATTAACAAAAGAGGTAGATTATTCTTATGAAGAATCTACAAAAGGTGTAACTCTAACGGATACTGGTGTAGAAAAAGTAGAAAAAGCTTTCAATATCGATAATTTATTTGATTTGACTCATGTTCGTTTAAATCATGCAGTCAATCAATCATTAAAAGCCCATGCTTCTATGCATCTTGATATCGACTATGTCGTTCAAGAAGGTGATGTTGTAATCGTCGATTCGTTTACGGGTCGTCTGATGAAAGGTCGTCGTTACAGTGATGGTCTTCATCAAGCGATTGAAGCAAAAGAAGGCTTAGAAGTCCAAAATGAATCGATGACGATGGCTACGATTACGTTCCAAAACTTTTTCCGTATGTACGATAAGCTGTCTGGAATGACCGGTACAGCAAAAACGGAAGAAGAAGAATTCCGTAATATCTACAATATGAATGTTATTGCCATTCCAACTAACCGTCCAATTGCAAGGGATGACCGTGCAGATTTAATCTATGCTTCCATGAATGGTAAATATGAAGCGGCGGCAGCTGATATTGCTGAACGCAATAAAAATGGGCAACCAGTTCTAATTGGTACTGTTGCCATTGAAACCTCTGAAATTATTTCTAAACTGTTAACCAAACATGGCATTAAGCATAATGTATTAAATGCCAAAAACCATGAACATGAGGCAGAAATTATTGCAACAGCTGGACATTTAGGTTCTGTTACGATTGCAACAAATATGGCTGGTCGTGGAACAGATATTAAATTAGGCGATGGTGTCATTGAAGTCGGCGGTTTAGCAGTAATTGGGACGGAGAGACATGAATCTCGTCGTATCGATAACCAATTACGTGGACGTTCTGGTCGTCAAGGAGATCCAGGGGTCACACAGTTCTATTTATCGATGGAAGATGAATTGATGCGTCGTTTTGGCTCTGACAATATGCGTGCCATGATGTCCAAGCTCGGAATGGATGACTCCCAACCAATTCAATCGAAGATGGTATCTCGAGCAGTGGAATCGGCGCAAAAACGTGTAGAAGGAAATAACTTCGATTCACGTAAGCGTCTATTACAATATGATGATGTACTACGTCAGCAACGTGAAATCATTTACAAAGAACGTAACGAAGTATTAGAAACAGAGAATATGCGTGCACTTGTAGAGTCTATGCTATTCGGCGCAATTGAACGTTTAGTTTCTTCTCATACAAGCTCTGAGAATAAGGCTGATTGGAGTTTGAAAGGGATTGAAGATTACATTCAAGCGAATTTATTGCCTGAAGGGGTAATAACACAATCGGTACTAGAAAATTTATCTTCTGAAGAAATGATAGAAAAAATCAAAGAAGAAGTAATTCGATTCTACGATGCGAAAGAAGAAGAAATGACTGCAGAACGTATGCGTGAGTTTGAAAAAGTAGTATTACTTCGTTCTATTGACTCCAAATGGATCGACCATATCGATGCAATGGATCAACTTCGCCAAGGAATCCATTTGCGCGCATACGGACAAACAGATCCACTTCGTGAATACCAAAGTGAAGGATTTGCCATGTTCGAAGCAATGGTCGATTCCATCCAGGAAGACGTTGCGAAATATGCGATGAAAGCAGAAATTCGTAATAACCTTGAACGTGAAGAAGTAGCAAAAGGGCAAGCTGTAAATCCAAAAGAAGAAAGCGGTCCTGTGAAGAAAAAACCTGTGCGCAAAGAAGTTTCCGTCGGCCGTAACGATCCATGTCCATGCGGAAGCGGCGAAAAATTCAAAAACTGCCACGGTGCTGTGAATTAATAAAGAAAAGCGCAAGACGCCTGTAAGCCTCGACCAGCGCTGGAAAGATTAAGAGGAAAGACGTATTTTGCCTTTACCTTAATCTTGAAGCGACTCGAGAGGCTGGCGTCTGGAGCTGGCCATAAAAAAAAGCGCAGGACGCCTGTAAGCCTCGACCAGCGCTGGAAAGATAAAGAGGAAAGGCGTACTTTGCCTTTACCTTAATCTTGAAGCGACTCGAGAGGCTGGAGTCTGGAGCTGGACATAAAGAAAAGCACAAGGCACCACCCGGAATCTAGTCAAAAGAAAGTCGGAGGAATACAAATGATAGAAATTGCAACTGTACGAAATGAATTAGATAGAACTTCTGGAAAGTTAAAAGACTTTAGGGGGTCTCTTTGACTTAGAAAACAAAGAGGTTCGTATTCAAGAATTAGAAGAGCTGATGACATTTCCTGATTTTTGGGATGATGCACAGGGAGCTCAAAAAGTGATTAATGAAACCAATGCATTAAAAGCGATAGTAGAAGAATATCGTAATCTTGAGTCTACACAAGAAGACCTAGAGATGACTTTGGAATTGATCAAAGAAATGCCAGATGAAGAGCTACAGGAAGATCTTGGTAATGAATTAAAAGAGTTTACAAACAAGCTTAGTGATTTTGAATTGCAAATGCTACTTAGCGAGGAATACGATAAGCATAATGCAATTTTAGAATTACACCCTGGTGCTGGTGGTACCGAGTCCCAAGACTGGGGTTCCATTTTGTTACGTATGTACCAGCGATGGGCAGATAAGCGTGGCTTTAAAGTAGAAACGATTGATTATTTACCTGGAGATGAAGCTGGTATCAAGTCAGTAACTCTACTGATCAAAGGTCATAATGCATATGGCTATTTAAAGGCGGAAAAAGGCGTTCATCGTCTTGTTCGTATTTCACCTTTCGACTCATCAGGACGCCGTCATACTTCATTTGTTTCATGTGAAGTAATGCCTGAGTTTACGGATGAAATTGAAATCGATATTCGCACAGAAGATTTGAAAATTGATACTTACCGTGCAACAGGTGCTGGTGGTCAGCATATTAATACGACTGACTCAGCAGTTCGTATTACACATTTACCTACAAATACAGTTGTTACTTGTCAATCAGAGCGTTCACAGATTAAAAACCGGGAACATGCGATGAAATTATTAAAATCAAAACTTTATCAGCTGAAAATTGAAGAACAAGAAGCACAATTATTGGAAATCCGTGGAGAACAAAAAGAAATCGGATGGGGAAGTCAAATACGTTCTTATGTATTCCATCCATATTCCATGGTAAAAGACCATCGTACAAATGAAGAAAGTGGTAATGTTCATGCAGTTGTAGATGGTGAAATCGATCCGTTTATTCACGCTTACCTACGTTCAAAAATAAATTAATAGACGTTTTACACACCGATGTTATAATTATATAACATCGGTTTTTTTATTTTTCAGAATATAAGGAATAGGGGAAAGAGCAATGAATATCAATGAGTTGAAAAACGAAGATTTAAAAAGGAAAAACTTCATTTTATTTTTAGCTTATGGTTTAGCCGCAGGTCTTGGATTACTAGTACAAATTATTATTCAACAGGCAGCAGTTGTCATTATTTCTATTGGAATTCCTTTTGTTATATCGATTTTTATGTATTTTGTTGCAAGAAAATCAATACAAATCGCACGTATTTATCCTTATTTTGTAATACTAGCAGGAGCGATAACAGCCGTCAGCATGAGTTATTTCAATGAAGTAAGCATCGCTACAATCGTTTTAGCACTTTTCATTCTAATTCTAAGCAGTTTACATTCAAAGCAGAGTATTTTTGTATACGGTTACATTTTATGCCTGTTCGCAATGATATTAACTGTAATGTGGGATGATTCAGGTATATTTGAAGGACGAACTGTGAATATTTTCTTCATCCAGTTCATAATGGCACTAGGTATCTTCTTACAAGTAAGGCAAAGTAAGAATCTATTCACGAAAGTGGAAAAACTTTTAGAAGATGCAAAAGTTAAATCTGATGAAGAAACATTTCTACATCAAAAACTGGAAACTGCAGTGTCTGTCATTACATCCAATTTGGAGCAAATACGTACGAATACATTTAATACAAACAATGCACAGGCAGAAATGCTTGTTGCGGTAGGGGAAGTAAGTATTGGTTCTCAAAAACAAGCAGATCATGTAGTGGATATTGTAAAATCTACTGAGGCAACTTCTGATTCAGTAAAAGAAATGGCTGGACATTTACACGAAATTGTCAAACAAGCGGAATTTGCAGAACAGAATGCTTCGGACGGTTCTATAGTGATGGAAAAGATGAAAAATGAGATTGATGAATTCACCGTTTTTTTTGTGGAACTCAATAAAACATTTAACGGTCTTTCCGAAAAAATTAATGAAACAAATAATTTTGCGAGTGATATTCGCCAAATAACAGCACAAACTAATCTTTTAGCCTTGAATGCATCTATTGAAGCAGCAAGAGCTGGAGAACTCGGAAAAGGGTTTGCCGTTGTGGCAGAAGAAATCCGAAAACTTGCTGGTGTCACTGATCAGTCTCTAGAAAAAATAGATGATAATTTAAACCAATTAAACAAATACAATCAAGAAGCTCTAAAAAAGTTAGAAAATGGAGTAAATCAAATTTATGCGCAAGTTTCAACAGCCGATAAATCAAATAAATCATTTAATAACCTTCATGAAACAATGAAGAAACTGCAAAACGAGTTAGCTAAGTTCTTAAAGGATGTAGATATTATCTCCAATAATACAGAATCTATTAATATTAGTACGAGTGAATTTGCGGCTATTATTGAAGAAAGCACCGCGACTGTAGAAGAATTCAATGCAACACTTGTGCAAATAACAGAAGATCAGCAGGCAATTGCCAAATATATCGATGAAACATACAAAGAGGCTCAAAACATTAATAATAAATAATTGTTACTTGAAAGAGCGTGTCCTGGAGACATGCTCTTTTTCAAAAGATAAGAAACCAATAATACTGCTATAAAATAATCGGTAACAAGTCTGTTCAAAGTACTTCGGAAACGATAGGAACTGGTTTTGACCTTAATCGTACTTGCTTTTTTTCTTCGCTTTTATGTATAGCTTTCGAATGTTGAGAGATAACATTTATATAACTATCCACAACTCTCCAATTCCCTTCACTTTACCTCGTCAACACGCTATCTTGATGAAGTTCACAAATTACTTTTCACTTGTTATACTAGTGCAGGCAAACACAAGTATTTGAATGAAAGAGGAATGAAATGGAAACTAATATTAATCGTAGACAATATAAAGAACCACATCCCATTGTAAAAAACTCGAAGGATTATATTTATGTAATTATTGGCGCAGCCATTATTGCTATTGCATTTAACGTCTTTTTATTGCCAAACCAAATAGCTTCTGGTGGAGTTAGCGGAATTAGTACAATTTTAAAAGGAGTCTTTGGTTGGGAGCCGGGACTCGTGCAGTATGCTTTTAATATTCCATTGTTTATATCGGGACTTATCTTTTTAGGAGCGAAATTTGGTATTAAATCCTTAGTAGGAACATTAGTGCTTCCAGCGGTAGTGCTAGTGTCTG
Organism: Psychrobacillus sp. FSL K6-2836; assembly: GCF_038003085.1. Taxonomy (NCBI): domain Bacteria; kingdom Bacillati; phylum Bacillota; class Bacilli; order Caryophanales; family Bacillaceae; genus Psychrobacillus; species Psychrobacillus sp. FSL K6-2836. The sequence goes on along the minus strand of NZ_JBBOOM010000001.1, from coordinate 965,184 downwards.
CTAACTGGGAACCGTGGACGATGAACCCATTGCTTGGGGCTTTATTTGGCGGAATTTCTGTTGGTTTAGGCTTAGGTCTCGTTTTTAGAGGTGGGGCGTCCACAGGTGGAACAGATTTAGCTGCACAAATTATTACGAAGTATACGGGATTTTCCCTTGGTACAAGCGTGCTCTTAATAGATGGATTGATAGTACTTAGCGCCGCGGTCGTTTTCGATATTGAGAAGGCTCTATATGCGCTAATCGGTTTATTTGTTACGACCAAAACAATTGATCTTGTTCAGTTAGGATTTAGCCAATCTAAAATGATTTACATTATTACGAATAAACAAGATGAAATTAGAGATGCTATATATACCGAGATAGATCGCGGTGTAACTAAACTTCCAGCATATGGTGGGTATACGAATGTAGAACGACCAATTTTGATGGTTGTGGCATATCAGACAGAGTTCACAAAGTTGAAACATATCATCAAAACTATTGACCCTGCTGCTTTTGTCATAGTTTCGGATGCCTATGAGGTACTGGGAGAAGGTTTCAAAAGATCTTAAGTTAGGTATAATAATTATGCAAACTAAATTCTATTTAGGGAGGTAGTAACGTGAACAAAAAACTATTAGCTTTAATATTTGGAGCAGGGTTAATGCTAGCTGCATGTGGTGGCGGTGATGATAATGCCGATAAAGATACGGATACATCAACTGACTCTGGTACTACCACTGAAACAGCCTCAGTGGATGCAGAAAAGATCGTTAGTGCAAAATGTATTAGCTGTCATGGACAAAATTTAGAAGGGCAAGGGAACTTCCCAGCTCTAAACGATGTAGGCTCACGCTTATCAGAAGATGAAATTCTAAATGTTATTGAAAACGGTAGAGGGGCAATGCCTCCAGGAATTATTTCTGGTGATGACGCTCAAGCTGTAGCAGAGTGGTTAGCTGCTAAGAAATAATTTTAGAAAAGTAAAAACCTTCATATTAAATCAGCTGCTCTATTTGAGTAGCTGATTTTTTTGTTGGAAAAAAGAAGGAATCTCCTCGTAAAATGTAGAATGTTTGGTGAATAGGTATAAGGTAGTTAAGTGAAATTGACTAGTTAGGATAAAACGTAGATTTGCTTTTAAAAAATCTACCCTTATTTACCTATAAATTGAAATCTAATTGTAACAAATAAAAGCGCTTCTAATGTTATAATAGGCGTGTTGCATTTTATGACGAATCTAATTAGGTGGTTTATAAATGATAGAAATGATAAATGTCTACAAAAAGTATCCAAACGGCATTGTTGCCGCAAACGGTATTGATGTAAAGATTGAACAAGGTGATTTTGTCTATGTAGTAGGACCAAGTGGAGCAGGGAAATCTACGTTCATCAAAATGATGTATCGAGAAGAACGTCCAACCACTGGAGATATTTTGATAAATGGTGTCAATTTAGCGACTCTCAAAAACAATAAAGTACCATATTTAAGACGCCAAATAGGTGTAGTATTCCAAGACTTTAAATTATTACCACGCTTAAATGTATATGAAAATGTGGCGTTTGCATTAGAAGTTATAGAAGAAACACCTAAAGTAATACGCAAGAAAGTTATGGATGTATTAGAGCTAGTTGGACTGAAACACAAAGCAAGAATGTTCCCAACAGAGCTTTCAGGGGGGGAACAGCAACGTGTGTCTATTGCTAGGTCTATCGTTAATACACCAAAGCTTGTTATAGCGGATGAGCCGACGGGAAACTTGGATCCAGAAACTTCATGGGAAATTATGAATATATTCGAAGAAATCAATGCTCGAGGAACAACGATTATTATGGCAACTCATAATAGAGAAATTGTTAATACTATTAGACACCGTGTTATAGCAGTTGAGGGTGGATTAATCACTCGAGACGAGTACGGAGGAGAATACGGTTATGAAGGGTAGAACATTAGGAAGACACTTCAGAGAAAGCATTAAGAGCATCAGTCGTAACGGGTGGATGACATTTGCTTCGGTAAGTGCAGTAACAGTTACATTGTTACTGGTCGGAGTGTTCGTTATGATCATGATGAACTTAAACAAGGTAGCAGATGACTTGGAGAAAGACGTAGAGATTAAAGTCTATGTCGAGTTAACATCAGATGAAGCGGCTATTACAAAACTAGAACAAGAGATTAAAGAGACAAAAGGTGTAGCAGAAGTTAAATATTCTCCAAAAGGAGAAGAATTAAATAAATTGGTAGTTGATTTTGGAGAGGATTTACGATTATTTGAACAACAAAATCCATTACATAATGTATTTTATGCTAAAGCTACCAATCCTCAAGAAACTGAAGCAGTGGCTGAGAAATTAGATCGTCTCGATAATACGTTTGAGGTAAAGTATGGAGAAGGTAAAATAGAAAAGCTATTCTCGGTCTTGAATACTGGTAGAAACGTTGGAGTAGTATTGATTTTGGCGTTATTATTTACGGCAATGTTCCTTATCTCTAACACGATTCGTATTACAATTGTTGCAAGAAGAAGAGATATTGAAATTATGAAGCTAGTCGGAGCAACGAATTGGTTTATTCGTATTCCATTCATCTTAGAAGGTATGTGGCTTGGAATTTTAGGCGCCATCGTTCCTATAACGTTAGTAACAGTACTCTACTATAATATTTATAATATGCTAGCTCCAAAGCTAGAACAAGGAAAATTATTTGAGCTACTTGAGTTCTCACCATTTATATATCAAGTAAACGGCTTGATCTTATTAATGGGCATACTTATAGGCGTTTGGGGAAGTTTCATGTCAGTTCGTAAATTTCTACGTGTGTAGTTGGTAAATTGAAGGGAGAAAGAAATTTTGAGAAAACAGTCTAAATGGATGCTACGAATTATGGCAATAGCAACTACAGGGGCACTTTTAATAACTACTCCAAGTGCTTTTGCGAATACCTTAGATGATTTAAAAAAAGAGCAAAAACAATTAGAGCAAAAGAAAAACACTATAGACTCAACCATTAAAGATACAGAAGGTAAGATTGATCAAAACGTATCAAAAATTGATCAAATTATGGCACAAATTAAAGAGTTAGATACTAAAATTATTAATACCGAAGCACAGATTTCTGAAGTGTTAAATCAAATAAAATTAACTACAACTGAAATTGAAAAGTTACGTGCTTCTATTAAAGAGCTTGAAAGAAAAATTGAAGAACGTGATGAACTATTAAAAGAACGTATCCGTGCGGTTCAAGTAAGTGGAGGTTCTGTTAATTACTTAGATGTAATATTAGGGGCAAATAGCTTTATCGATTTCATCGACCGCTTTTCTGCTGTCAATACATTGATGGAGGCAGACCGTACCATCTTAAAAGAACAAGCTGATGATAAAGAAAAATTAGAAGAGCAACAGGCGAGCCTAGAGAAAAAACTACAACAGCAAGAAGATAGTAAAGATGAGCTTGTCAGTTTAAAAACATCTTTAGATACTCAAAAGGCTTCAAAAGGTAATTTAGTAGATCAGTTAGAGGTAGAACAAGCAAAATTGATCAATCAAAAAGAAGTGTTAGAAACGGAATATGATGAGATTCTAAACTTAAGTCAAGAAACGCAAAATAAAATTGTCGCTGAACAAAAAAGATTAGCAGAGGTTGCAAGAAAAGCAGCAGAAGAGAAGAAACGTAAAGAAGAGGAAGAAAGAAAACGTCAGCAAGCAGCGAGTGGTGGTTCTTCTTCAGCCATTCCAAACGTCTCTGCTGGTTCTTGGACAAAGCCTGCATCTGGACGATTCACTTCTGGATACGGTAGTAGAACTCACCCGATTCATGGGGTAGTAAAAACACATTATGGTATTGATATAGCTAATAGTACTGGTACACCAGTTTTATCAGCTGCTGATGGAGTAATTTCTTATGCGGCTCCACTTAGCACATATGGAAATGTAATTATGGTGACACATTCTATTGATGGTAAAATCTTCACTTCTTTATATGCGCATTTAAGCAGTATTAAAGTAAGTGTTGGACAAGTTGTATCGAAAGGGCAGATAATCGGTGCAATTGGTACTACCGGTAATTCGACTGGACCTCATTTACATTTTGAGATACATGTTGGAAACTGGGAAGGTATGGCCAAAAACTCTGTTAACCCATTGAGATATATTTCCTTATAACTTTTATACAACGCTTTTCCATTCGTGGAGAAGCGTTGTTTTTTTGGGTATAAATAAAAATTTTCGAAAAGCAGCTAGATTTTGATACATATTAAAACCTAAATAACAGTAAATGGGTAATACTATGATTTCCGTTTCATGCGGACGCTTTTTTGCGGGCGGTCCGTGAGCCTCCTCTCTTTTCTTCGGGTCTCAACTTTCCTCTTCCCGTAGGAGTCGCCGCGTTACACTCCAATCAATGAGTGAGCAGATCTTAAGTTTATAATTGAACTGGTTTAGTATTTAAAAAAACGATGATTAAAAAGAGTTAATCAAAGTGAAAGGTAATTAAAGAGTGACAGTAATACTATGATTTCCGTTTCACGCCGACGCTTTCCGCGGGCGAGGCCGAGCCTCCTCGCTTTGCTGCGGGGTCTCGACTTTCTCGCTGCTCCCGCTGGAGTCGCCGCGTTACACTCTAATCAATGAGTAAGTAGATCTTAACTTTGTAATTGGACTGGTTTAGTATTTTAAAAACGATAATTAAAATAGAGTTAATAAAGATTGAAGCAACACACTCTATTAACTAATCTGTAGGGTGCAGCAAGGACATATTCGTATGATAGTACCTTCGGTGGAGAAATCTTTACCTTCATTACTAGTTTCTTGCTTTGATACGGACGATACTTGCGCTTGCTGGTCGTTTACTTTCGGAGCCAAAAAAATTGTCCATTAATTTTTGGCATCCTATCTACTACCTATGTAATGACACATAATTTTAAAAATTCAATTCTGTGTCATCGGTGGTAAATAGGATGTGCGCCTTCCAAGCCGCAGGAGCGCGAAGTATGAGACTTCATAAAGGATGAAGGAGCACCAGTGACCATCCTTGAAGACTCATGCGTGGCGTGCGGCAGTGCACATTCGTTTAGAGGGTTTCTATATGGAGGATGCAGATTAACTTGCACGAAAGAATCGGTAAAGTGATATCAACTTCGAAGTTGTTTCAAGTCACTACATAGTCACATTTCAGCTCATTTAATTCGTATTTAATACCGTAGATAACATATAATAAGGGCAGTGAAATATTATCGTATCAGTAGGAGGTATAATATGAAGAAAAAAATTATTGGGCTATTAGTTATAGCAGCATTGGTAGCAATTGCAACAATATCCTTTGTAAGAGATAATATTGATGAGCAGGAAGCATTTGCGGGTGAGCAGATGGGAACAGATTTGGCACAGAATGCCGCAAATGAGGGCTTAGGTCAAGGGAATACTGCACCTAATTTTACATTAACTACATTAGAGGGCGAGGAAGTCACGCTCGCAGATTATAAAGGAAAGAAAGTAGTGTTAAATTTGTGGGCAACCTGGTGTGGCCCTTGTAAAGCAGAGATGCCACATTTGCAAAATTATTACGAAGATATGGCAGAAAAAGAAAATGTAGAAATTTTAGCTGTCAATTTAACTAGTTCTGATGTTGGTCTGGACAAAGTGAAGGCGTTTCAAGAAGATTATGCACTTAGTTTTCCGATTCCTTTAGATGAAGATGGTGTTGTTGGGGATACCTATCAAGCAATTACGATACCTACAACTTATATGATAGATACGACAGGAACCATTCAAAATAAGATTGTTGGACCGATGGACGAGCAAATGTTAACAGACTATATAAGCAATTTAAAATAAGAATCGATTTTTGGGCAAGTATTAAACTCCTCTTTTCACACATATATTAGTGGAAAAGTAGGAGGTTGAACTTGCGCAAAAGTCGGTTTTTTCTTTATGGGTTGTTAGTTGTTATTGTTTTAGGCATCGGGTATATGTGGTTGATGAAGCCTTCAGCTACAGAACAAAAAAACGTAAGCAATAGTCAAGTAATTGATGAAGCGTTTCAATTGATCAAAAAAGAGGCGGTATTTACTAAAAATGAGAGTTTACTTGTTGAAGGTGCAATTCGTGGTATGGCAGAAGCATTAGAGGATCCTCATAGTACGTATTTGACAAAGGAAGAAGCTGCTAACCAGGAGGCATCTCTTGCCGAAGAACGAGTTGGAATTGGGGCGGAGATTATGCTCTCGGCAGGGAAATTTGTCGTGGTAGCACCTTTAAAGGATTCTCCTGCGTTTAAAGCGGGTTTAAAGTCTCAGGATGAAATTGTTCGAGTGAACGAAGAGAGAGTAGAAGGCAAGTCGATGACTGAGTTAATGCAGTTGTTAAGTGGTAAAAAAGGTACTAGTTTAAAAATGACTGTATATCGGTCTAGTGATAATCGCCATGTCGAATTACATATGAAACGTGACACGATTGCGATGCATACGGTTTCCAGTGATATTTATGAAGTAGATGACTATTCAATCGGAATTGTGAATATCACATTATTTGGTGAGAAGACTGGAGAAGAGTGGGAGAAACAAACGAAAGCTCTGGTGGAACGAGGGATAGATGGACTTTTAATTGATGTAAGAGGAAATCCAGGCGGGTATTTATATAGTGTTTCTACTATTATCGGTACTTTATTGCCGAATGGCTCTACTTTCGCTTATATGCAAGACGCAAAAGGTGTATTGGAAATGTTAAATACCGAAACAAAGGACAATCAGTATTTAAACAAGCTTCCTGTTGTGCTGTTACAAAATGGCGGTAGTGCTTCTGCAAGTGAAGTGCTAGCTGGGGCACTAAAGGACAATAAGCGTGCGATGATCGTCGGTGAAACTAGTTTTGGTAAGGGGACAGTTCAAGAAACACATCCACTGAAAAATGGAGGCAAGCTTAAAATCTCTACTCATAAATGGCTTACTCCTAAACAAGAGTGGATCCATCATAAAGGAATCCAAGCAGATTTACAGGTTGAACCTGATGAATTATATACGATGGATATAAAATATTATCAAGGTAATTTTCGTGTTGGCGACTTTGCGGAAGAGGTAAAGCATGTTCAGCAAGTATTAGGTGCACTTGGTTACAGTATAAGTCGTCAAGATGGGTACTTTGATGAAGACACGGAAGATGCTATTGAAAAATATCGACAAGAGAGAAGCTTAGATGAATTTAACGAGATCGATGATGTACTCTTTCAGTCATTAACAAAAACTATTCTCGATTATAAAGCTAGTAGAGAAAACGATAAACAGTTCCAAATGGGAATTAGTTTTCTACTTCATGATATGAAATAGCAAAGTAAATACGAAAATCCTATACGCAAAGGCCTCTCCGTTTGTTACAATAATAGGAAGTATAGTTGTAAGTGAGGGGGATGCGTATGGTGCAAGAAGTATTAATCGAATTGGTTAAAGGAATTGGACGTTTCTTCCTTCATCCAGCAGTATATATTACGCTTCTCTTCTCGATATTGATCGGATATTTTCGAGTGAAAAGAGAAAGAAGACAGTTTCGCACAAGACTACAATGGGGATGGACCGAAACTAAGCGATTCTTGTTGGATGGTTTAATTTGGGCACTTATTTTATCTGTTATAAGTGTAGCTATCGGATTAGTTATTCCTAATTCTTGGCTATGGATATATAGCGTGTGGATGATATTATTTATATTAGTATTTACGTACCAATTTGGTTCTGCGGTTTATGCAATTGCATTAGGTACTGCAACAGTATATGCCATGTATAAATTTAGTTGGTCATTTGATTTATTTTCATGGACTTTGTCTGGACTGGATATTCTGCAAAATGGAATTGTTCCTATAGCTATAATAGCAGGACTTTTACTTATCGTAGAAGGTGTTCTTATTCAAAAACATGGTGCTACGCAAGCGACTCCAAAACTTGTGACCACATCTAGAGGTATGGAAGCGATCGTTTATGATGTGAAAAGATTATGGCTATTGCCTTTATTACTTATAATTCCCGGGGATGTTATTCCGACCTATTTACCTTATTGGCCACAGTTTTCGCTTGGAGAAACTGCCTTTTCTTTGGTTTTATTTCCATTTGTAATTGGCTTCCAACAAAAATCTCAACATTCTCTACCTATTCATTTTTTCTCAGGATACGGAAAAATTGTTTGGCAACTTGGGATTGTAATTACGATAATTGCTGCTATCGGTTATTTTGAGCCACTTGTAAGTGCAATTGCTCTACTAGTTGTTGTAATAGCAAGGTTGCTTATTACGATCATAAAATATCAACAAGAGAAAACAGGGAATTATGCTGTCTCCCCACAATCGAATGGTGTGATGATTGCTGGTGTTCTGTCCGGTTCTCCAGCCGAGAAAATGGGTCTATTAATAGGAGAGCGTATTGTAAAAGTGAACGGACAGAAAGTTGAAAACGAACAGGAATTATATGAAGCAGTACAAATAAATGCCGCTCATTGTCGGCTAGAAGTGCTGGATTCAAATGGAGAATTACGTCTTCGTCAGCATATATTATTTAGACATGATCATTATCGACTAGGTTTAATCTTAGTTAGATAGGAGAAACTATGGAATCACTATCACTCACAACTCAAATAATATTGGCTATCTTTGCTCCTGCATTACTAGTCATATTATTTACACGTATCACATTCAATCATTATGTTGCGTTAATATTGACCGTCGCCTTATTTGCCGCATCGGTCTACGCAGGCTACACACATCGATGGTGGATTTATATGATCGACGCTGCATCACTTACATTTGGCTTCTGGTATAGTACCCATATGAAAACTAGTAATAATAAAAAAAATCCGCCTCTGTGAACTGAAGAGAGCGGATTTTTTGTTCTAAAAATTATGTGCGATTAAAATATTAAAATTAGTCAATTTCCAAATGGTAATTAATAGAAAAACCCAAACAAAGTTGATTTCCGCTCCAGGCGGACGCTTTCCGCGGGCACGGCTTCAATCTCCTCGTCACTGCGTTAATACGGGGCTTTCAGCTCTCGCTGATCCCGCTGGAGTCGCCGCCTTGCGCTCCAATCAATATAACGTGTAGTACTACACACTAAGATTTAGCATAGCCTATCACTTAGAAATTAAGATTGGTAAGTTTTAGTAAGTAATCGAATTATTTGAAATCGCTTTTTAGTTAAAAATGCTACTATCCATTGATAGTGGATGAAATCAGATTTCTTTATACCAGTGGAAATAAAGAGAAATAGTAAATGTTTACTAAATTAAGAAGCGAAATAGCGAACGAAATTGTATCTTCGTGAGCTTCCTCTATCAATAGGGTAGTATCTTTTCTCTAGTTATCCAAAACCGCACTTACCTGTTTCTGAGAGTTGTAGGAGGGCAGCGGACAGGCAAAAGCCATAAGATTACCGAAGAAAAAGTGATATTGGTTGTGACGGAGGTCACAACCAATATCACTAAAAATTTAGTCGGTAATAATATAGCAAAAGTCTGTCCTAAGCAATTCGAAAATGATAGAAACAGGTTTTGAACATAAATGCCAGGATCCCTTTATTGCCCAACTTTTCTTATTATGTATAAATAAACTACGATTAAAATATCAAACTATAAACAGCTAAAACTCCAATTGTACCAAGTACAACAACCATCACATTTGAAAATAGAAAAGCCAAACTAAACGCAACAACCGTTCCTATTAAACCGAATAGAAGATTATCTTGTTGTACATATAAAATTGCCGGGAAGATTAAAGCGCCCAAGACTGCGTAAGGAATATTGCGTAATACACCCGAGACAACTGGAGGCAGTTCTTTTCCCTCTAAAAAGGTGAGAGGAAATGCTCTTGGAATATATGTAACAAGAGCCATTCCAAGTAATGTCCACCAATACCACGAACCCATTTAGTTAGCCCCTTTCGGTAAATTTTTGCCGCGTTTTGCGTAAATTATTTCGATAAAAATAGAAGAAGCCAATGTAGCGACTAAAATAGACCATCCAGTTGATAATAGCTCGGTCCAATAAAAGAATCCGTTAATCATAGCTGCTATAAGAGCGAGCATTACTACCTTTCTATTACCACGCATAGATGGTACTAGCAGGCCAACAAACATCGCATATAAAGCAATAGACATCGCTGCTTGTAAAAATGCTGGAAGATTTGCGCCAATGACATGTCCAACCGCAGTAAAAACAACCCAGCTACTATACGCTATTAAGGCTACACCAAAAGCAAAAGGTGTAGCTATTTTTTTTTCTTTTTGGGTAGCTAGTACCGAAAAACTCTCATCTGTGATCCCAAAAGCATAGATTCCTTTGATCCATCTTTTTTCACTTTGCATCTTTTCATTCAGTGCAGCCGTCATTAAGAAGTGACGAATATTAACGACAAACGTATTTAAAACGATTAAAATAGGGTCAACACCCTTTGAAATAAGTGTAAGGGACATATATTGTGCTGCTCCCGCATAAACGAAAATACTCATAGCTGTTGCTTCCCAAATCGAGAGTCCAGTCGTTTTAGCAAGCAAGCCAAAAGTCAATGCAACTGGAAAGTAACCGATAGCAATACTGATCCCAGCTTTCAATCCTAAAAAAAATGAATTATTATTCACAAAACGTTCACCACCTAAATACATAATCAACAAATTATACTATAAGTAGAGCGTTTTATGTACAGTAATATTGGGAATAGTATAAATATACATATTTGGAGGAGAGCCAAATGCCTGAATGGTTTTCAATAGAAACATTAACAAATTTAACACATGATTATCGAGCACTTGGACCACTAATTGGAATCCTATTGCCCTTTATGGAGGCCTTTCTCCCATTTTTGCCATTAGTCGTTTTTATCGTAGCCAACGTCAATGCATATGGTCTACTGATTGGTTTTCTTATATCCTGGATAGGTTCGGTTGCCGGTTCCTACGCAGTGTTTTTAGTCATCCGAAAATATGGACGAGCACGAGCATTAGGATTTATTACGAGGCATGCCAAAATCCAAAAACTAATTACATGGGTAGAGCGAAATGGATTTGGACCACTCTTTTTACTCGTTTGTTTCCCTTTTACACCTTCTGCTTTAGTCAATATTGTTGCAGGTCTTTCAGATATGAAAAAAAATACATATTTCTGGACTCTAGCATTAGGAAAGCTCATTATGATTTTCGTTGTTAGTTTTATCGGATCTGACATTAAGGCATTGATCACTCAACCAATTAGAACCGCTATTGTCGTTTTACTTATTGCTATTCTATGGTTTGTTGGTAAAGCAATTGAAAAAAGGATAAATAAAAGAGTAGAAGCAGATTTTAGATTAATCAGCGGCGAAAGAAAAAACAAAAGAGGAGAAAGTATTGAATAATCTAAAAAAAGAAATGTTGGAATGGTTGACAGCATTAGTAATTGGTATTTTAATCGTGATGTTTGTAAGAATGTTTCTTGTGACAAATTATGAAGTAGTTGGACAGTCAATGACGCCTACATTGCATAACGAAGATAGAGTAATTGTTAATAAGCTTTCTAAAATTGATCGGATGGATATAGTGATTTTCCATGGTGATCAACGTGAAGATTATGTGAAGCGTGTAATTGGTCTACCAGGTGATATGATTAGCTATGAGAACGATGAGTTATTTATTAATAATAAAAAAGTAGAAGAGCCTTATCTAAAATCTTTTAGTGCATACGGAAATCCAAATGATAACTTCACTGGAGATTTTGAATTGGAAGAACTGACCGGAAGTAAACGGGTTCCACCAGATAAGTTGTTTGTTTTAGGAGATAATCGTATTTCCAGTATGGATAGTCGATATTTTCACTTTGTAGATATGAAAGAAATTGTTGGTGAGGTGCAGGTGCGCTACTGGCCCATCTCGAAGGCAACAATCCAATTCTATTCCGAATAATTTCCCTCTTTCGTAGTTTGTTTTGTACAATAGAGATAGGAGATTATTCGGTTTTTTTTATACTATTAAATTCTTATTACTAGTTGAATCAATTTCATAAAGCATATTAAATTGTGAAATCCGAACAATGTTGATTTCCGTTCCAGGCGGACGCTTTCCGCGGGCACGGCTTCAATCTCCTCGTCACTACGAAAACAATGCTCCTGCGGTTACTCGTCGCAAAGACATTGGTCAAAAAAAGTTGACCAATGTCTTTCCTGCGGGGCTTTCAGCTCGCGCTGTTCCCGCTGGAGTCGCCGCCTTCCACTTCAATCAACTAGATCGACTTTTAAAAAACGAATAAAAAATTGTGGTATCACGCAAATATTTGTAATTTTAATTGAAACAGTTAATTATGAAATTGACTTAGTTGGAGTTTAATTGAGCAATCATCCATAATAGATATCTAAAGGCTTTGTACGCATTACCGAAAGCATGCATGAGTTGATAATTATTAGATAAATTTTCCGTTTCGCAAGTAAATTAGCATCGAGAGCAAGTAAACGAACAGTAAGCGCAAATATCTTATAAAGCAGTGCAAGTAAATATCTTACGTACACAAGTAATTAACGTGCCTCCGCAAGTAACTGATGAAAATGTAGAGAATTTCTTCATTCAGGTACTTCTAAAAGTTATTTACTGCCGCTCTAAAGGTTAGGTTTTGATGTTTGTCAATTTATTTAATTTTTTTCAATCATCGTTTTTATAATACTAATTCTGCTCAATCTTATAGTTTAAACCTACCCACTTATTGATTGGAGTGTAGCGCAGCGACTCCAGCGGGAAAAGCGAGAAAGTCGAGACCCCACAGGGAGCTTAGCGACCGAGGAGGCTCGGCCTCGCCCGCGGAAAGCGTCTGCGCGAAACGGAAATCACAGTGTTAATTCTCTACTGTTATTTTTAGAACTTATATATAACAATTTCATCACCAGAAAGGAGACTAAAACCATTGTCGTTACGAATAATTAGTGGCCGATCAGGCTATGGAAAAACAACTTTTATCCACAAAGAAATTATTACAGAACTACAAAAAGCTCCTATAGGAGATCCAATATTCTACATAGTACCTGACCAAATGTCATTTTCCAGTGAGTATGACCTTGCAGCAGAATCGGGACTTCCTGGACTAATTCGAGCACAGGTAACGACGTTTAAACGATTAGCATGGCGTGTTCTTCAAGAAACTGGTGGAATTGCCAAAGAAGAAATAAGTGGGTTCGGCTACCGTATGCTCATTCGTAGTCTACTAGAAAACCACAAAGATGAATTTACGCTTTTTAAACGAGCAGCAACTAAAAGAGGATTTACCGATCAAATCGAAGTATTACTGAAAGAGTTTAGTAGATACTGTATGGATTACTCTACAATGGCAAATGCTCTTAGCAATTTAGAAAATGTGAATGCTCCAAAAACGCTTATTGATAAATCCTCTGATATAATGCTGATGCTTGAAAAGATGGAGCAAAAACTAGGGGTTAGTTACATTGATGGAGAAGGGTATTTAACGTTATTAGCAACTAAAATAAAAGACTCCACACTACTTGCAAAAACAAATTTATACATTGATGGTTTCACATCATTTACGACGAGAGAATTAGAGATTATCGAGGAACTAATGAAACAGGTGAAGCGTATTACAATTGCCCTTCCAATGGAAACATTGCAGGATGCTATAGATGAACAATCACTGTTTTATCAGCCTGCAAATACATGTGTAAGATTATTAGAAATAGCCCAAACCGAAAAAGTTGAGATAGAAGAAACGGTACATCAACATGAACAGAAGCGGTTTACGTCACAAGAAATCGCTCATATTGAGGCTAATATGGATCAGCTTCCTCCCCTGCAAACAAAGTCAGAGGGGAATATTCGCATAACAGAAGCTGCCAATCGTCGTGCGGAAATGCATGCAGTAGCAAGGCAAATACGAGAACTTGCGCAACAGAAAAATGTTCGTTATAACGAAATGGCTATTTTGCATAGAGATGCGGACGCATATGAAGGGCTAATCGAAACTATTTTTCCGCAATATGATATTCCCGTTTTCATTAGTAAAAAGAAACCGATGTTACACCATCCATTAATCGAACTTAGTCGAACCATTTTAGAAATAATTCGAACAGACTGGAAATACGAACCAGTTTTTCGTGCGGTGAAGACAGATCTATTTTTTCCGCTAGATGCCCCTAAAAAAACATGGAGAGAGCGTGCCGACCGTCTGGAGAATTTTGTGCTGGCATTCGGAATTTATGGGGATAGATGGCTAGATGAAAGACGCTGGGTTTATAAAAAATATCGTGGCTTAGAGTTTTATTCAAAAGTGCAAACTGATGAAGAGTTGAGTATTCAAGCAGATATTCATACAGTAAGAGATTTGATTGTCGAACCTATTAAAGTCCTTTCCGATCAGCTGAAACAAAGTAAAACAGGAAAGGATTATGCGATAGCTATTTATACATTTATTGAAGGGCTAAATATATATGAAAAACTGCAAAGCTTGAAACAAGCCGAAGAGGAAAACGGTCAATTACTTCTAGCTTCCGAGCATGAGCAAGTTTGGAACGAGTGGGTAAATGTAATCGACCAATTTGTCTTGATGTTTGGTGAGAAGGAAATGTCCTTAGAAGAAGTAGCAAAAATTTTAGAAGAAGGATACGATCAACTTGCTTTTTCAAGCATTCCGCCTACGATTGATCAAGTGATTGTTGGGAACGTTGATATCATTCGTTTAACGAATATAAAAGCAGCATTTGTGCTTGGCGTAAATGATGGAGCTTATCCAAAACGGATGGATCATGAGGGACTGCTAACGGATACAGAGCGTGAATGGTTTACTCAAATTGGATTTGAACTTGCGCCAACGTCGAAAATGCGTTTGATGGATGAAAATTATTTAATATATAAAGCACTCGTAACAGCATCTCATTTCTTATACGTATCTTATCCAATGGCAGATAATGAGGGGAAAGCATTGTTGCCTTCTATGTATATTAAAAAGCTTCATCAAATGGTAAGCGATATACCTGTTGAAGTAGCTGTAGTGGATCCAAGAGATATGTTAACGGAAGAATTTGATTTGACTTCCATAAGTCACCCGCGTCCTACATTGCCATATGTGATTATGCAGCTTCGAGGTGCGCTAGAAACAGGAGAACTATCGCAAGTTTGGCAGTCTGTCTATCAATATTATTTAGAGGATCCATATTGGTCCAAATTATTGAAGAGAATCACAAAGCCTTTAATTCATGGCAATCAAACCGAAAGATTAAATGAACAGATGACTGCTGCCCTATACGGGGAAACGATGCTATCCAGTGTGTCCCGTGTAGAGAAATATTATAGCTGCCCGTTTGCACATTACGCATCATACGGCCTAAAGCTAGAAGAACGTGCAGAGTATAAATTAGAAGCACCGCAAATGGGAGACTTATTTCATGCGGCGTTAAAATGGATTGCGGATGAAACGAAGCGGTTAGATTTACTTTGGTCTCAGTTAACTAGACAACAATGCTACCAGCTTGCTAGACAAGCAGTCGATTATATCGTGCCAGTCTTTGTACACCAATTATTATTAAGTACAAATCGCTATCGGTATATCCAACGAAAATTGGAGCAAATCGTTGCTAATACATTGATCGCCTTAAGTAGGCATTCTAAAGGCTCAGGCTTTGTTCCAATTGCTATAGAAGCAGGATTTGGTCCTGGAGAAGCGTTGCCAGCACTAGAAATTCCCCTAAAGCGTAATCGGAAAATGCAATTACGTGGTCGAATCGATAGAGTGGATGCAGCTAATATTAACGGCAATATGTTTGTTCGGATTGTCGATTATAAATCATCTAAAAAAGGGATTGATTTGAACGAGGTTTACCATGGTATTTCTCTTCAAATGTTAACTTATTTAGACGTTGCTGTAGAAAATGCCGATATATGGCTACACGAGGACGCTGATCCAGCAGGAGTTTTATATGTGCATATGCATAATCCGTTTATCCAATCTCAAAAAGAAATGGAAGATGCGGAACTTGAGGATGCCGTTTATAAATCATATAAAATGAATGGTCTACTCGTTGATGATTCAGAAGTTATTATGGAGATGGACGATCAGATTTCGGGATTTTCTAAAGTTATTCCGGTACGTATGAACAAAGACGGAAACTTGTCTAAATCATCCTCTAAGGTAGTAGAGCCAGAGCAAATGAGATTGCTGCAGTCCTTTGTTCGGAAAAAGCATGAACAAGCCGGAAACGGGATGAATGCTGGAGATACTCGCGTTTTACCTTATCGAATTAAAGATAAAATGCCATGTAATTACTGCTCGTATCGCAGTGTTTGCCAATTCGATCCTCAGGATCCTGCTCAACAAGTACGTGTATTGAAAGTGGAGCAGCCGGAAATAGTAGCAGAAAAAATTAGAGAGGAGATGAGTCCAAATGAACATTCCTAATATGCCAGCAGAGCTAACATGGACACCTGCACAATGGAAGGCAATCTGGGCTGCGGGTTCAGATGTACTTGTTTCCGCTGCTGCAGGCTCTGGGAAAACAGCTGTCCTCATCGACCGACTCATTCAAAAAGTCATAGCCAAAGAACAACCTATCAATGTCGATGAGCTATTAGTCGTTACCTTTACGAATGCATCTGCTGCAGAAATGCGTCATCGTATGGGAGAGGCGCTAGAGAAGGCTATAGCGAAAGATCCAACATCGAATCATTTACGAAAACAACTAAGTCTGTTAAACAAAGCTCAAATTTCTACACTACATTCTTTTTGCTTAAATATTGTTCGGCAATATGCGTATATGTTAACGATAGATCCAGGTTTCCGTATTGCAAATGAAACAGAAGCTGCAATCATGCGTGATGATATGTTAGCAGAAGTACTAGAAGAGGCTTATCATGTCGACAATCCAGAGGCGATGTACCGACTATCGGATAGTTTCACATCCGATCGTGACGACCAATCTATTGAAGTGATGATTGAAAAACTATATTCTTATTCGCGTGTACATCCAGAGCCGAGGAAGTGGTTGCTGGCAATTCCGGAAGCCTATAACCTGTCCGAAGAAGTGACCATAGATGAATTGTCATTTATTGGTCCATTGAAACTTGCCATTATTCATCATTTAGAAGAGGCGATCGCCGTAACAGAGGAGATTCGTAGACTCGCAAATGAACCAAATGGGCCAGCACCTCTTGCAGAAACTGCTATGATCGATCAGCAAATGATTCAAGAAGCAGTGGATTTGATGAAGAATAGCTCGTGGCAAAGCGTTTTTCATTACTTCCAGGGCATTAAATGGGGAAGAGCAGCAGCGATAAAAAAAGATTCCTGTGATGAAGGATTGAAAAATCAAGCAACAAATAAACGGACGAAAGTGAAGAAAATCGTTAATGACTTAAAGGATAATTATTTTACTCGAACACCAGAACGATTACTAGAGGAAATGCGATTAATGGCACCTCAGCTGCAAAAGCTAGTGGAGCTGACTCTAGCGTACGGAGAACGGTATACAGCAGCTAAAAATGAAAAGGGGCTCGTCGACTTTTCAGATTTGGAGCATCATGCATTGGACATTCTATCTGAACAGGATGAAAATGGATCACTTATCCCCTCAGATATAGCGAAGGAATACAAGGCTCGTTTTAAAGAAGTGCTTGTTGATGAATATCAGGATACCAATTTACTACAAGAGACTATTTTACAGTTTGTGAAAAGCGGCGATGAAAACAAAGGTAATATGTTCATGGTAGGAGATGTAAAACAATCTATCTATCGATTCCGTTTAGCGGAGCCAATGCTTTTCTTAGGAAAATATCTAGCATTCAATGATCTCCCAATTGATTCAGGCATCAAAATAGATTTGAATGCAAACTTCCGTAGCAGAAAAGAAGTATTACATGCAACGAACTATATTTTCAGTCAAATTATGGGCGAGCAGGTAGGAGAAATTGAATACGATGAAGCAGCTTCGTTAAAGCCCGGTGCACCTTATGAAGAAACCGAAACACCTGTCGAGATTGCGTTATTATATGAAGTAGAAGATGGCAGTGCAGAACCGGCAGAGGAAGAGGAAGAAACTGTAGAAGCTATGGCGGAAGAAGAGTTAAAGAAATCGCAGGCAGAAGCACGTTATATTATTTCGAAAATAAACGAGATGATTCAATCAGAAACGACTGTCTATGATCCATGGAAAAAAGCTCATCGTCCTGTTCGATATAGTGATATGGTTATATTAATGCGCTCGATGACTTGGTCCGGAGAGGTTACAGAGCAATTTAAAGTAGCTGGTATTCCTTTGTATGCGGAGCTTTCAAAGGGATATTTTGAAGCAATTGAAGTGCTAATCATGCTACATACACTTCGTACAATAGATAATCCTTATCAGGATATATCACTTGCTTCTGTTCTCCGATCACCTTTTGTAGGGTTAACCGAATCAGAGCTCGCGCTTATCCGTTTATCTGCTCCAAAAGATTCTTTCTATGATGCATTGAAGACATTTGTATCTAGTGGAGGAGCTGGGCTATCGCCAGACACTGCTGAGAAACTACAAAGGTTCCTACTTCAATATGAAGATTGGCGCGATTTAAGTAGAAGAGGCTCGCTCGCAGATTTAATATGGCAAATTTACTTAGATACCCATTACTACGAAATAGTAGGAGCAATGCCAAATGGTAAACAAAGACAAGCAAATCTTCGTATTCTTCATGACCGCGCTATCGATTATGAAAAGACTTCATTCCGAGGACTGTTCCGCTTCTTACGATTTATCGATCGGATGCGTAAAAGAGGCGATGATTTAGGAGCAGCACGCGCTATAGGGGAAAAGGAAAATGTCGTTCGTTTAATGACCATTCATTCATCCAAAGGACTCGAATTTCCAGTTGTATTCTTAGCTGGTATGGGTAGACCATTTAACCAAATGGATTTTAATGAGTCATACCTTTTTGACCAATCGTTTGGGCTTGCAGTAAAAGCAATTGATCCTGAAAAACGAATTTCATTTACTTCATTGCCATTTTTGTCTATGAAGGAAAAAAAACAAATGGAATTGAAGGCTGAGGAAATGCGTGTTTTGTATGTAGCAATGACGCGTGCCAAAGAGCATCTATTCCTCATTGGATCAATAAAAGATTTAGCAAAATCGTTAGAAAAATGGGAGGATGCCCAGAACGTTTTGAGTGATGAAATGTTGCCAGGCTATATACGTGCGAAAGCAAAAGGTTATTTAGACTGGATTGGACCAGCTTTAGCAAGGCATACAAATTTCCGTCAGTTATCGGATGTGAATGAAGCAAATATAGTAGATAGTGAATCCAAATGGAAGATTGTCGCTAAATGTGTAGATGACTTAAAACATATTGCACTAGAGGAAGAAAAAGAAGCTGTTGTATTGGACCAGCTAATAGATCCTGCAAAAAGTACTTATTTAAAGGAAGTTCAGTTGCGTTTCGATACACCCTATTCTTATGAAATAGCTACACATAAACGTTCAAAACAAACAGTCAGCGAGATGAAGAAAATTCAGCAGCTTATGGAGCGATCAGACGATGACTATTTTCAAATGTCTGGACCTACTAGCCTGAAAAAGATTGCGAAGCGTCCTTTTTTCCTTCAGCAGGAAACAATATTGACAGGTGCAGAAGCTGGTACTGCGGTCCATGCTTTTATGCAAAACGTCGATCTCCAGGAGGAAAAAGATGAAGAGCAGATTCTACTTTTTGCAGAAAGACTTGCAGAACGTGAAATTTTAACGAAAGCTGAACAGGCTGCTATAGATCCTAACAAAATGGTTCCTTTTTTCCGTTCAGATATTGCTATGCGATTGCGAAATGCAAAAGAAGTGATGAGAGAATTTCCCTTTACGTATGCCCTAGAGGATGATGATGGCGACAAACAAATTATCCAAGGGGTCGTCGATTGTTTATTTTTAGAGGATGATGGGCATTGGGTTTTATTGGATTATAAAACGGACAAAGTAAAACATCTAGTCAACAACGAATCGTTATTACAGCAAGAAATGCAAAAACGCTACGAACTTCAATTGTCACTTTATACACAGGCAATCGAGGCGATTTTACAAGTAGAGATAAAAGAAAAAGTACTATACTTATTTGACATTAATAGAACAGTGTCATTTTAGGGGGAGAAAGCTTGCAAATCAAACCAACGGGAGTAAGTGAACGCATTATTTCAATAGATGTTATGAGAGGGTTCGCCCTACTCGGGATATTTGTCGTGAATATGTTGTTTTTCCATACTCCATATATTTATATTAATCCATATACTTGGTATCAAAATCCAAGTGATTATGAGACGTTTAAAATGATTGACATTTTTGTACAAGGAAGTGTGTATCCGCTATTCTCTATGTTATTTGGATACGGTTTGGCTATGCAATTTATGAAATCTGAAGCAAATGGCGGTGCTTTTTCTAAATTTGCTGTTCGACGATTGTCCGTTTTACTATTAATCGGATGTATTCATGCTTTTCTTATTTGGGCAGGAGACATTTTGATAACGTATGCATTAGCAGGATTTGTTTTAATACTCATGATTAGATTGAAGCCAATTTGGTTACTTCTTATTAGTATTTTCTTATTTTTAGTACCAAATGGTTTACTTAATGGCTTAATTTACTTGGCCTACAAACTTAGCCCTGATGACATGATTATTTATACTGGAATTCAGGCAATTGAAGAATCTGTTCTTGCATATGGTCAAGGATCATGGTTGGATATTTTCTGGCAACGATTAGAAGATTGGCTTTATATGAATGGGAGTGGGGCAGTACTTTTAGTTATGTTCATTACAATTGTACCATTCCTATTATTAGGTGCAGCAGCAGCAAAATGGAAGCTTATCGAAAGAGCGAGAGAGTTAAAAGTCTTTTGGATTATTACGATCGTTGTTGCTTTTGCAATTGGTACAGTGATTAAGCTGATTCCATATCAAAATGAAGCAAATATGTTCACGATGAATGTTCAAGACACTTTTGGTGGCCCACTCCAAGCGATTGCTTATGCAGGTGTTATTGCGATGATTTGTTTGATTCCGATGGGTGCTAAAATACTTTCGCCAATCGGGAAGGTCGGTAGAATGTCCATGACAATATATTTAATGCAATCAATTATTGCAACCACTATTTTTTATGCTTACGGATTTGGGTTGTACGGAAAGATTGATATAAGCACAGGTACATGGATGGCTGTCGGTATTTACGTTTTGCAAATAGTATTTGCAGAGATTTGGTTTATGAAATTTAAGCAAGGTCCTGTAGAAATAGTGTGGAGAAAACTGACTTATTCGAATAGTTTATCGAAAAAGGATGAAAAGGAACTCAATTTGTAATAGACTAAGAGATAGATTAAAACAATTAAGGGAGTGTCCATTAGATGAAACTATTATCATACCGTTTAAATGACAAAAATTACTTCGGACCAAAAGTCAAAAAAGAAGAGGCAGTATGGGATATTTTACACATTCAGGAGACGCTCCAAGTATTACCCGACTTTCCAACTACCATTTTAGAAGGTGTGCGTTTAGGGATGGATTTTGTCGAACAAATTCGTAAATTAGTAGAAGCTGCTCTAAAGGCTGAAAATCCAAATAATTTTAAACGTTCTTTTACAGAAATCGAGTGGTTGTCACCAATTCCACGTACCCCAAAAAATATTATGGCAGTCGGTAAAAACTACGCTGACCATGCGAAAGAAATGGGTGGCATAGCAAGTGATTTTGTTGTATTTACGAAGTCTCCAACTTCTATTGCAGCAGATGAACAAACTCTTTCACTTCATGCAGATATAACAAACTCCTATGATTACGAAGGCGAGCTAGCGATCGTTATTGGTAAACAAGGGAAAAATATTCCGGCAAAGTTAGCATACGATTATATTTTTGGATATACAATTGCTAACGATTTAACGGCACGTGATTTACAAACGAAACATCAGCAATATTTCTTAGGGAAAAGTCTAGATGGATCTTGTCCAATGGGGCCATACTTAGTGACTAAAGATGAGTTGCCGAATCCACAGGAACTCGCAGTCGTGACAAAAGTGAATGATGAAATTCGTCAAAACGGAAAAACTTCCGATATGGTATTTTCAGTTGAACAAATTATTGCAGAAATTTCGAAATCGGTTACCCTAGAACCAGGTGATGTTATATTAACAGGGACCCCTGCAGGTGTAGGCAAAGGATTTAATCCGCCACGCTTCCTTAAATCAGGAGATATAGTCAAAATTTCGATTGAAGGAATAGGTACATTAGTGAACAAATTCGAGTAACATGGTACACTAAATAGGATAGTAGTAAACTACAAGTATAATTGAGGTGGAAAAATGGATTTCTTAGCATCAACACATTTACACATTACCACTTGGGTAGTCGCACTAATCCTATTTTTTGTAGCATTAGCGATTGCAAAACCGAAAGTAGTTCATATGATTTTACGTTTGTTCTACATCCTGATCATTATTACGGGAGTTGCTTTGTTCATCAAAGGTATGGACTTCGGTGAAGGAATGCTTTACGGATTAAAATTCCTAGCAGGTATATTAGTAATTGGTATGATGGAAATGACTTTAGTGAAAAAGGCAAAAGGAAAACCATACACAACTTTTTTAGTGTTAATGTTTGTTTTCTTCTTCATCGCCCTATTCCTAGGTTTCAAACTACCAATGGGCGAAAATTTCTTAGCATAAGTACGGGGAAGCTTTCACATAGTGGAAGCTTCTTTTCAATCTATTGATATTATGCTATTTGAAAGAGGTAAGAAGAGAGGGGGAGCAGGAAATGGGAATATCATTGCTAATATTAGTAATTGTCCTAATGATTGCATTTGTAGCCACATCATTTATCATTGCTAACCTACAAAAAAACAACACCGATTCTCCAGGTGAACTCCAATCACATATCCTTCAAGAATTCCATAAAACTGAGAAGCCACCAAAATGATTGGTGGTTTTTGTTTTTAAATAAGAAAGTTTTTAAAATGGTATCGGGAATAGTGGGATCATGATATTTTAAAGAATGAAAATTTCTGGTGATTTCCATTACAGGTGGTGACAAAGGAATGAAGGCTAAGTGCGCCACCTCGCGATCGCAACACCTTCGTGACCAACATCCTGTTGGCCTCCGCGGGGTGAGCGATGAACCATCACCGTCGCTAAAATACAACTAAAGTTTGTCATGAAATGGATAATTTTTCCCTAAAGCAAGTAAATACAAGATGAGAGCAAGTAAACAAAGTCAGAGGGCAAGTAAATCCTTAGGAGAGCGAGTAACCAACGACAAAGAGCAAGTACTCACTAAGGAAGAGCAAGTAACCACTTAAATAACACATTTATAACAACTTTGCGACCTGTCACAGTTTGGACGAATTATTATAGATATTTATTGCTTTAATTGCGAAACGATAGCGATTAAAACATAGCTTTGATAAAATGAAATGTATATGCGTCAAAGGAGGATTTACCTTGAAGTTAACAAAATGGATTATAACTGGATTGCTTATGAGTAGTCTTTGCCTATCGACAACTCTAGTGAGCAATGCAGAAACGAATAACTCTATACATAACGAAAGTATTTATGATCTATATGTAGATCGCTACTTTAATAAAATAGGAACGAACGATTATGATGTCAATCCAAAAGATCCTAATGCATTCTCAGGTGGAGATTTTCTCGGTGTTATGGAAAAAATGACACATATTAGCGATATGGGATTCACTACTATCTCGATAGGACCTGTTTTTGCAACAGAATCCTATGATGGTAAGCGAATTTTAGATTTCGAACAATTGGAAAGACACTTTGGGACAACTGAAGAATTTAACGAGTTATTAGACAAATCTCATGAAAAAGATTTAAAGATCATGGTTGAATTCCCTCTAAACAATTATAGTGAGAACCATATCTGGGCTGATGATAACGAAAAGAGTGATTGGATACTTTCAAAAGAAGATGGTCAAATGCATCTAGATTTGAATAATCCTGATGTACAACAAGCTCTAATTGATACACTTGTTAATTTTGCAGAAACGTACAAAATTGATGGTGTTAAATTGTCTGAGTTGGAGGGAGCACCAACTCCATTTATAAATGAGTTAATTTTGGCAGTAAAAGAAGTACGAGAACCGATGTATGTCATAGCCCTCGAAGAGTCAGAGGCTGATTTTGATCTGGACTATTCAGAACAGCTAATGTTAGATTTCCGAGACACTTTCAAAAATACAGATTTACCTTCGGATTCTATTTCTTCAGCAAACGAAAATAGTCTTTTAATGGTGGATCATTTATTGACGGAGAGAATTACATATCATAGTGCCTTAGAGAATATGTTCCCACCTACTCGTATTAAAATGGCGATCGGTACACTACTTACGTTACCAGGTGTGCCTTATATGACATATGGCACGGAAATAGCGATGAATGGTCAAAATCCACAAGATAGCCACCAAATTATGAATTTCCGTGTAGATGAAGAGCTAATTGAATATTTAAAAGATATGGCCTCCATTCGAACAAAATCAGAAGCGATGCGAACTGGTAAAATGGAATTGCTAGAAAATAAAGATGGATATGCCGTCTACAAACGATATTCTGATGAAGAAACTTTTATAGTTGTCGTTAACAATACAAGTGGCACAAAAAGAATCGACATTTCTAGCGAGGTAATAGGGAAAGATAAAGAACTGCGTGGTTTATTTGAATCAGATACAGTCCGTGCTTCAGATGATGGTTCATATCCGTTAGTACTAGATAGAGAAATAGTCGAAGTGTACCAGGTTAACGAAGACAATGGGCTTAATAGCGCCTATATCGCGGCAATGGCCGTTGCTTATTTATTGTTTATGTTATTCCTGATCATTGTTTGGAAAAAAGGCAAGCAACGCAGATTAGATGAAGAGAAAAAAGCAAAGAACTAAAAAAAGATTGGTCACTGTTATAAGGTGACCAATCTATTTTTTTAGAGAAAGTATATAAAAAATTTCCTGTAAATACTGAGTTAAACGCACTTTTATAAATGAATAATACGACTGATTTCCGTTTCAGGTGGAGTACAAAGGCTAAGTGCGCCACGTCGCGATCGCAACGCCTTCGTGACCAACATCCTGTTGGCCTCCGCAGGGGGAGCAATGAACCATCCAGGGGAAGAAAGCAGATTTTCTTTTATTCTAGTGGAAATAAAGAGAAATAGTAAGTGTTTGACTCATAAAGAAGCGATATAGCGAACGAAATTGCATCTTCGTAAGCTTGTTCTATCGATAGGAAAGTATCTTATCTTTAGTTACCCAAAAACGCACTTACCTGTTTCTAAGAGTTGTAGGAGGGCGACGGACAGACAAACGTTATAAGATTACCGAAAAAAGATACTGGTAATAATATAGCAAAAAGTCTGTTCAAAGCCCTTGGAAAACGATAGAAACAGGTTTTGATCTTAAAGGACTGGGCGTCTTTTGTCAGGTCTTTCTTAATGCCGCATAATTGGCAATGAGCAGCATCGGAAGGATCCACCTGATTTTATGATTTCTGAGAAATCGACTTCCAACACTTGATATCCATGCTCTCTCAGCTGACGATTAACGTCCTGATTTATTGGCAAACTAAATACTCGATTATGCCCAATAGATAATACATTCGTACCCATTGAGAACTGCTCACTTTCGCTTACTTCGATTAAATGATACATGCTCGACAAACGATCTACGATTTTTGGTTCTAGCGCATCAGGAAAAATCAAAGCATCACTGGAAGAAAGAATATTGAACACACAGTCTAAATGCAAATATTTTGGGTTAAAAGGAATAGGTATAATCTCAAAATCTGGTAAATCTCTTTGCAAAGATTGAATAGCATTTTTACATGTACGATCGCTAACTCCAACAAAAACACGATTGCCATCAATGATTACATCGCCACCTTCAATGGAATGTGTTGAGACTTTTTTATAAGAAATGTCGTGTTCATTCATCCAATGAGCTAATATTTTTTCTTCGCCTTGACGAATAGGATTCGCCATTTTGGATATAAATAAGCAATTGCCTAAAGTGAAACCAATATCTCTAGTGAAAACTTGTTCTGGGTGTTCTTTACTTGGTCGCAGTTTAATCACTTCCACACCTGCATTCCGTAAAGTTTGTTCAAATATCTGATGCTGCGAAATAGCAAGTGAACGGTCAATATTATTATTTACATACTTTTTTTGAACATCATTAATCACTTCTTTAATTTCCATGTATTGAGGTTCACATAAGAAGACTTTTTGAAGTGTTCCATATTCACTTTGACAATGTATTTGAGATTGATCTTGAATTATTTTCACCATAAGTAATCCTCCAATTTCTTTATTCATTCTTTTATATTCCCTTGATTTTTAATTTCATAACCTATTTGTGAAAAATATTTACATTCGAACATTGCTGTTTCAGTAAATTCAGGTTGGGGTAAAGAATAGATATAAAGAGAATGTGAATTAAGTTAATGGAGGCGATTGTATGATTACGAAGGAACAAGCTTTATTATCAAAAGAAGATTTTCATACTAGAACTGACTTGCCTAGTTGGCTCTATAAAGAATACGAAACTTTTCATAACACGGTAACGGATAAAACGTTTCCATGTTTTTTTGGAATGAGTGGCGAACTAAAAGGTGAGCTCCGCTATGCTTATATCAATCAAGATGACTGGAGTAATCTACCGTCCGCAGTAAAAGGCTTTCTAGATTTATTTAAATTACCAAAATACAAAAGACACGGTCTTTTTGTGTTTGTTGAGCCTTTTGAGCAAGAGGGTTCGATCGACGATTACCGAAAGCAATTTTGGGAAATCCTACAATACTTACATGAAGTAGATGAAGTTGAATGGCCAGAAGATAGTCCTCGGGATCCTGAACACTATTTATGGGATTTCCGATTCAATGGAGAGCCAATCTTCGTGTTTGGAAATGCTCCTGCATATAAGAAACGAAAGACACGTCATCTAGGAAATGCGATGGTTCTGGGGTTCCAACCTCGCAAAATATTTGAAGGATTAGAAGGAACTGAAAAAGGTGGTATTATGTCACGTGAAAAGGTTCGTAAACGTGTAGAAGCGTGGGATCAGCTACCTAAGCATCCAGATATCGGCCACTTTGGCGACCCAACACATAATGAATGGAAGCAATCCTTTATAGGTGATGATATTGAGCCAATTCAAGGCAAATGTCCATTCCACCATAAATCACAAGTGTAAAACTATTCTATACTTTTATCTAGGATTACTTGTGGAAAATAACATGAGGATAGAGGTAATGTAGTTTAAGATAGTATTATAGATAATTCCATCTGTCATAACTGCTGATGAACGAGAGCAAATAGATAATATGTAATTCTTCAAGTAAATTTAATGAGTAAATAGTCTTTACCCAATAAAGAAGCAGGAATGAAGATCGGAATTGTATTTTCGAGCTTCCACTTTGAGAGGGAAAAATCTTCTTTAATTATCCCAAAAGGTACTAACCTTTTTCGTAAAGTTTTTGGAGGGCAAAGGAAAAACATAGGTCCCTAGATTATTGAAAATAGAGAAGCGGGTTGACAAATCATAACCCGCCTTTCGATATCCACGGCAATGGTGTAGTAAAGCACTACGGGAACAGTAAAAAAATTTATCCTTAGAATATACTTCCAATGAAACCTTTCAAAATTCCAACTCGGAACTCAATGTAATATATAAAGAACTAGCAACTTATATATTCCTACCCTTTACTTGGGAAATGATGAAGAGGAGGTGGTACTAACCAGCCCTTACTTTTGTTTAAGCGAAGTATTTTGGCGCCAATTTGTACTTTAGCAGTATGGAATTGGCCGTAGAGCATAGCGATATCTTCACGTATACTTTCACCCATGACTTTACTACAAGCTACTAAACCAGCTGCTGAATCTTTAGCCAATGCTGCGCCGATTTCAGGGTCATTAAATCGTGCCCCAACTCGAATATCCTCAAGACGAGCATCCGGTCGAGCAGGAGGGGCAGGTGGTAACCCAACGGCATTTACCTTAAGTATTTTCTCAATTTGTTTATTTTCTTCTTCCATTGATTTAACGCACTCTTCAATTAACCCCTTTAACTCGTCATCACCAGCATGATTATAAAAGGTTTGATATGCAGCTATGAGCCCGTTATTCATTATTAAATTTGTCCAAATAGCAAATACTTCACCATAATGCAAAGGATCTTCCTTAGGATTTCCACTTAAGATTCCCATTATTTCACTCCTTATTTTCATTTTCACAGAGATTATCCATGTAAATGGTAGTATGTGGAGCCAATGAGAAAGTATTCACCCAATAAAAAAGAGGATCTACATATAATATAGACCCAAATTCCATCATTAAGAGTTAAGAAAGTATATGCTTTTCTATTAATTATCTGTCTAGTTCCAGCGTAGTCGGGGCTACATAGGCGCTTTCGCATTTCTTATGACAATTTATTTAAAAAGAATAAACCCATTGTTCCGGGACCGACATGTGCTCCGACAGTAGAGCCAATGGAGTGTATTTCAATACTCTTCGGATGAAATCTTTCCTCAATCATTTGTTTTAAATCTAGAGCTGTTGGTTCATCATCACTATGGCAAAGGGCGATGGACTGCTCACTAATCGAATCACCACGTTCGTCCATCATATCAATCATTCGCTTCAAAACTTTTTTGCGTCCGCGAATTTTTTCTAGAGGGACTAGCTTGCCATCCTCCACATGAAGAAGTGGCTTAATATTAAGTAATCCACCAACAAATGCACTTGCTTTAGAAACTCTCCCACCGCGTGCTAGGTAATCTAAATCTTCTACGGTGAATAAATGCTCCATATGCTCTGCATGAAAACGTACTTTTTCAATAATTTGAGCATTGTCCATTCCTGCATCACGTAATTTAACTGCTTCTTTTAATACTAAACCATATCCGAGTGATGCACATTGTGAATCGATGATTGTTAATTTCAGATCTGGGTACGTTTCTAATAATTGCTCACGCATCATCATAGCCGTGCTGTAGGTTCCAGAAAGAGCTGATGAAAATGCGATATATAATCCTTCTTCACCAGATTTTGCAAGATCCTCAAACAAGCGTAAAAATAACTCTGGTGAAACTTGTGAAGTTTTTGGATGCTTACCTGCACGGATTGCTGCGTAAACTTCAGAAGAATCAATACCGATAATGTCCTCATATTCATCCTCATCAATATGAACTCTAAGTGGCGCTAAAAGAACATTGTTATCTTCAAAAAAAGCTTTAGGTAAATCTGTTGCACTGTCAGCAAATATTCTCATTTCCCATCCTCCTGTATCTCTATTATTTAGTTAAGTTTAATCTTTCTATTAAGAATTCTGCAATACCATCTTCGTTATTTGATAAAGTAACTTCGTTGGCAATAGTTTGAAGAGGACTTATAGCATTTCCCATCGCTACCCCAACACCAGCATAATCGATCATTTCTAAATCATTATCTTCATCACCAAATGCAATAATACGTTCCTGTGGAATATTCAAAAACTCGGATACATGTGATAATCCAACGGCTTTATTTAAACCATGCTTTACAATCTCAATGACATCCCATGGGGCACCCCAACGACGATGATCAATTACTTCTGCGTGTACATCTCTTAAATGCTGACGAACTAAATCGACTGAATCTTCTTCGGCATGGATTAGTAAACTAGTAGGGTCAGTTTTCAAAAGAGACTTTAAGTCTCCAGTTGTAACCTGTGGATTTCCTAATGAAAATGCAGAAAGTATTTTTTCATCGTGATAATGTAAATACACATCATCAAGTACCTCAGCTAGCATATTTTTGATGGAGTAACTTTCAACAGCCTCTACTACTTGTTTTACAACTTTTAAATCAATCGGAGTATGTAAAGTTTTCCATGAAGAATTTCTAGGATGATGAACAAATGCTCCATTAAAGTTTACAATTGGTGTACTTAAACCAAGCTCTTTATAATACATTTCACTGGATCTATATGGTCTACCAGTGGCAATCATAACTTCATGTCCCTCATTTTTTGCCTGTTGAAGTATGTTTTTAGTTTTTGCTGAAATTACTTTTTCATCGGTCAATAAAGTCCCATCTAAATCTAACACGATTAAATGCGGTTTCATAAAAAAACTCCCTTCTATCTTACTTTAAAGTGTATCGTTTTCAATGAGTAACGTCAAAATGAAAAAACAGTGGGGTTATCTTGCCCCCATCGGTAGAAAATAGAACTCAGCCAAATAACGCTGCCGTCCTGCAGCAGCCTGAGTGACCAACATCCTGTTGGTCCGTTAATGCGGGGGAAATCAGTCTCTTTGTGCTCGTGAAATTACTTTGGTAGAATAATAATAGAAGAAAGGCGGGATATCAATGATAGTCACTAATGAAGCATGGGGAAGCATTCCGTTATTACATATTTATAAAGAAGAAATAAAAGAGGATGCTCCAATTGTCATCTTTTTACACGGATTTGAAAGTGCGAAAGAACATAACCTACATTACGCATATCAGCTTGTTCAACAAGGATGCCGCGTCATTTTACCAGATGCACATTTACATGGAGAACGAGATGAAAAATTAGATGAAGTGGAAATAAGTTTACGCTTTTGGGAAATTGTTTTAACTTCCATTGAAGAAGTTGGTCTTATTCAACATGAATTAGAAAAACGCGGCTATTTAAACGGTCAAAAAATTGGTATAGGTGGAACGTCTATGGGTGGGATTACTACTTTAGGTTGTTTAACGGCATATCCTTGGTTTGATGCTGCTGCCATTATGATGGGAACACCTGGTTATGTAAAGCTTGCGAAAGCACAAATTGCTTCCGTAGAGCAAAAAGGATTTAAAGTCCCATTAAATGCAGACGAGAGAAAAAATATGTTCGACACCCTATCTACTTTTGACGCATCAAACCACCCGGACAACCTTATTGAAACACCATTGTTTTTCTGGCATGGAGAAAAGGATCCTGTAGTACCATATGAACCAACTGCCCAATTTATCGCTTCTCTTAGAAAACAATATAATAAACAGAATATAGTACTGATGAATGAAAAATCGGCAGGACACGCAGTATCACGAAAAGGATTGCTTGCTTCTATGAAGTGGCTTGCAAACAGTTTGGCATAAACGGATGAGTTTGTTATGATTGAGATATAAAGTGAAACTTCCATCAGCGGGGATTTTTTTCATCCTCACTGATGGAAAAAGGAACTCAGGCAAATACGCCGCATTGTGCGGCAATGCCTGAGTGACCAACATCTTGTTGGTCCAAACTAATCGGGGATTTACAGGCTGTTCATCCCTACCTATTTCCCTTGATTTTTACTTTAAAAGTTGAGTGGGTGTTATTACAGCCTGTTAAACCGGGACAAAATAGAGGAGGTTTTCAAAATGAGTCAAGATGCAGAACAAGATATGAAGGACAGTATGATGGCCGCTCTTGAGAACGTTATCGACCCTGAACTAGGCATTGATATTGTCAATTTAGGTTTAGTATATGATGTACAATTGGCAGATGAAGATATCGCAAAAGTTACGATGACATTAACATCAATGGGTTGCCCGATGGGTCCACAAATTGTCGATCAAGTAAAAACAGCACTTGGTGAACTACCGGAAGTAAAAGATACAGATGTAAATATTGTCTTTAATCCACCATGGTCAAAAGATAATATGTCCCGCTATGCTAAAATAGCACTTGGTGTAAGATAATAGCAATATATGTAAGAATAAAAAGTCGAATCCATAATAGGTTCGACTTTTTTTTTAGAAAGTATATAAATATTTAGGTTGAGCACTACTGGGTTCATGGGACTTTCAAGAATGAGTAATACTGGTAATTTCCGTTTCAGGCGGACGCGTTCCGCGAGGTGAGCGATAAGCCATCACCGCCGCTAACGCGTTCGTTGTGATGTTTATCAGCGTCACTCATCTCGCTGGAGTCGCCGCCTTTCACTACAACTAATTATGTGAGTAGTAACAAATTAAAAAAATTTAGCATAGCTTATCGCCAAGGTGATTAGATTATTCAAAGTAAATCTAAGGATAATATCGACATGTAATCTGTGTTACCAAACAGACTAGTTTACATTAGCTTCGGCGTCGATTTATGCTTAAAATAACACATGAGCGGATTGCGCTTAGGAACGTAGTAACGAGAAGATTGAAGCCATGCTGCGCGAATAGCGTTCGCCGTAACGGAAATCGCCGGAGTTTCTAGGTTCCTTTTCTTAATGCACTGGGCATTTTTTTCAAAGTTTTTCTTATTAGATAAGAATACTAGAAATGTTGATATTCAAATAATTGAAGAGAGAATATATATTTAGAGTGATACAAACCAAGTATTCATGCTGTTTAGCATTCTATTGTTAGTCGTTTTTATTAAAATAATAGAGCCTTACTACATTTTCGAGTGTAGTAAGGCTCTTTTTGTATAAAAAGTTAAGCAAAATTAATTTTTAAAAAATATCTTGACTTTTCTAAATATTTTAAATTATTATAATAATTAATATAACGTCATATGACGTTATAAAAAAACGGAGGTGTTTGTATGACGCAAGAGCAACTTACATTGGATGAGAATTTGAATAAGGTAGGTGAAGGAAAGAAAGTAGAAATGAGTGGAGAGCACTCTAGTCAAATAAAAAAAATAATTTCGGCTGTTAAAGAAAGGAATATTCAAAATATTTTCTTTGTAGCATGTGGTGGCTCAATGGCTTCGCTTTCATTTGGGGAGTATTTTATTAGTAAAGAAACAAATGTGCCTAGTTATGTTTTTACTTCAAATGAATTTATTCATCGGAATCCCAAAGGACTTAATGAAAATAGTCTTGTAGTAGTTCGATCTCATTCTGGTAATACACCTGAAACTGTTGAGGCAGCAAGTTTTGCAAGAGGTAAAGGTGCATTAACAGTCGCAATTTCGTTGCTTGTAGATTCACCTTTATGTAAAGAAGCAGAATATACAATGCATTATAATTATAAAGATGATTCAAACGCAATTGATTGTGAAGTTGGAATGTTTTATACATTCATTTTTGAATTATTACAAGTGCTCTCTCCTAATGAAAAATATTCTCGTGTTTTAAATCAGTTATCTAATTTAGATGAATTGTTGGCTAAAAATATTAAATTATTCTCTATAGCTGGGGATGAATTTGGAAAAAAATATAAGAGAGAAAACATAATTTATACGATGGCTAGTGGTGCTTATATTCATCATGCTTATTCTTTCACAAGTTGTTTGTTGATGGAAATGCTATGGATACATTCTAATGCTATTCATTCAGGAGAATTCTTCCATGGACCATTTGAGATAACAGACTACGACGTTCCTTTCCTAGTGATATTAGGGGATGGACCTAGTCGACCACTTGACCAAAGAGCTTTGGACTTCGTGAGAAAGTTTAGTGATAAAGTAGAAGTAGTAGATATTGAAACTTTAAACTACGAGGGAATCGATGAAGATTTGAAAGAATATTTTGGTCCTGCACTAACTGGAGCTGTATTACGTGTTTACGCTGATGGACTTGCTGAACATACAGGTCATCCTTTGTCTGTACGTCGATATATGTGGAAAATGGAATACTAATCTATTAACTAATCTTAGCTTTAAAATTATGGATCTATTTAACGAAGGGAGAGGAGTTTTATATTGAAGAAAATTCTTAGTCTTTTAACTTTATTAGTACTTGTTACATTAGTTTTAACTGCTTGTAGTTCTGATAAAGGGGCTACTACTCCTGCTAATGCTAGTGTGAATAATAAAGATGTAGTTGAAATTGACTTTTTTCATCGTTGGCCAAATGAACCAAGAAAATCATTTTATGATCAAAAAATTGCTGAATTCCAAGAAGCGCATCCTAATGTAAAGATAAATGTTGACTCAGTTTTAAACGATTCATATAAAGAGAAGATACGCGTATTGGTTTCAAATGATGGTCTACCAGATATCTTTTCTTCTTGGTCTCATAGTTTTGCTGAGAACCTTGTCAGCTCCGATCGTATCATGTCTTTGAATGATGTTATAAGTGAAGATACGGCATGGTCTTCCAATATTATGGAATCACAATTTGATGGATTCACTTTTAATGATGCAACTTATGGAGTTCCGTTCACGGTTGATGGTAAAGCCTTTTTCTATAATAAGTCTATTTTTGAGGAAAATAATATTCAGGTTCCTAAAACTTATGATGACTTAATTGATGCTCTTGATTCTTTACAAAAAGCTGGTTATGAAACACCTTTAGTGGAGGGGCTTACGAATACTTGGGCGATCTCTCACTATCTTGGTACTATTTTCCAACGTATAGTAGATCCAGAAATTCTTGCACAGGATTATACTACTCCGACTGCTAAATTTACTGATGAAGGTTACATTAAGGGATTAGAAATTTTCCAAGAACTTACTTCTTACATGGGCGAAGTTTCAACCGCAATCGATCATGAAGCAGCCAGAAACATGTTTGCCGCAGGAGAGGTGCCGATTCTTTATATGCAATTTGCTGAAGTTAAAATGGTACAGGATATTGGTGATGTAAATATTGGTTTCTTTAACTTCCCATCAATTGATGGAGGTAAAGGAGATCAAACTGCATTAACAGGTGCGCCAGAAGGCTGGATGCTCAGTAAAAATGCTCCACCAGAAGCTGTGGAATTCTTGAAATTTCTAACTTCACCTGAAACTGCTATGGAATTCACAAAAGCAGATGGTCAATTAAATGCGATTAAAGGGGGAATAACTGAAGAAAACGCAAATCCAACTAGTTTAGAAGCATATGATATCTTACTAGATTCTTCATCTACTGCAGTTTGGTTTGATAATGCTGTTGATATTAATGTGGCAGATATATTTATGCGTGGAGGTCAAAGTTTAGCTACGAAACAAATTACTCCTGCAGAGATTTTAAAAGAGGTTCAACAAGCAGTTCAGAAGCTTCAATAACATTTATTATTAATTTTAGGCCCTAATGTTCATGGAATATTAGGGCTTATTAAAAAGAAGGAAGGTTGCTTGTATGATTCTTAAAAGAATAAAACTAGTTCCTATGCTTTTTTTACTTCCTACCCTACTTTTTTTGGGCGTATTTGTATATATCCCAATAGTTCAAAACTTTTTTAACAGTTTTTTTGATTTTAGTGTTTTTTCTCAAACTAAAGAATTTATAGGATTTAGATATTTCAAAGAACTTTTCGAAGATAAAATTCTTATGACATCATTTGCAAATAATATTAAATACGCAGTGATTTCAGTAATTTTTCAAGTTTTTTTTGCTTTGATTTTAGCCACTATATTAGAAGATAAACTATTTAGAAGAATAGCTCCTACATTAAGAGTAATATATTTTATACCCGTTATGATTTCCATCTCAGTTATTGCTTTGTTATTTAGCTTTATCTATAACCCACAGATGGGATTATTAAATAGTTTCTTAGAATTAATTGGACTTGAAAGTCTGGCGAAGCCGTGGTTAGGGAATGCAACTACAGCGATTTATGCTGTGATCGCAATGTCACAGTGGCAAAGTGTTGGGTTCATTACAATGCTATTCATTGTGGCTATACAAAAAATTCCGAAAGACTTATATGAGGCCGCTGATATAGATGGTGCAGGTAGAATTCGAATGTTTTTTAATATTACAGTACCTCAAGTAAAAGAAACAATGTTTGTAAATGTTTTGATAACGGTTACAGGTTCAATGCTCGTCTTTAATGAACCGTACATTCTTACTAATGGTGGACCGGGTATTAGTTCAATGACATTATCTGTGCATATGTATCAACTTGGATTTATAAAAGACAATATGGGATATGCTTCAGCTGTAGCTACCCTTATCTTTGTAGTGACCGCTATATTTGCTTTAATCCAAATAAAAGTGTCTGGCACTGGAAAGGACGAATAAAATGACATTACTTAATACGAAAGAAGATGTTTTGAAGAGCTCTCCTGTTGCTCGGTATCAGAAAATACGCTCTAAGATAGATTTACGCAGCAAAATTTCTAAAAATATCTTTTTATTAGGTCTATTGTTTTTTGCTTTTATTGTTCTATATCCGCTTTATTGGATGTTCATCTCCTCTTTTAAAAGTTACGATGAGATTTACAATAATGTCTGGAGTTTACCATCTGTTTGGCATTTTGAAAATTATATTACTGCATGGTCACAAGGTATTTCAAGTTATTTTTTTAATAGCCTATTTGTAACAATCCTTACAATATTACTGGTTGTTTTAATTGGATCTATGGCGGCTTATTCATTGTCTCGATATAAAACTAAATGGATCAATGTTGCACTTATTTTTATCATTGGGGGTTTAATGATGAATCCTCAAGTAGCATTGATACCACTCTTTGAAATCCTAACATGGATGAATTTAATTAATACTCATTGGGCTCTGATTCTTACATATGTAGCGTATCGGCTTCCTTTAAGTATTATCTTAATACGTGCATTTTTCTTGAGTATCCCAAAAGAATTAGAGGAATCTGCAATCATCGATGGTTGTAGTGAGTTTGGAATTTATTATAGAATCTATCTTCCGTTATCTATACCGATTTTAATAACGACAGTTGTTCTAACTGCATATTTTGCATGGAACGAGTTTTTATTTTCTACTGTGTTTATTGATTCAAGTGCCTTAAAAACGATACCTTCAGGTTTAATGGGATTCCGGGACGCTCTTAGAACTGATTGGGGAGTGCTATTGGCTGGAATGGTAATAGCTTCAATCCCAATGATTATTTTATTGATTTTACTTCAAAAATATTTAGTTCGTGGCCTTTCTGAAGGCTCTGTGAAAGGATAGGGGTGAATAATATATGAAAATGATAGCTATAGGTGATAATGTTGCAGATTGTTACTTAGATCAACAGAAGTATTATCCAGGTGGAAACTGTGTAAATGTTGCTGTAAGTGCAAAGAAAAATGGGGCAGAACATGTATCTTATATTGGGATTTTTGGATCTGATGAGATAGCAAAACATATTGAATATGCGCTAGACCAAGAAGGAGTGGATCATTTACATTGCAGGTATGCATTAGGAATGAGTGGGCAGCCACAGGTTTCATTAACTGAGGAAGGGGAACGCATTTTTGTAGGGGGACCTAAAAACACGGTTCAACACATTTTCAAAATACAGCTTACGATGGAAGAGCTTAAATTTATAGCAGATTTTGATTTATGTCATGTTAGTGTTTATTCATCTATGGAGAGCGAGCTTGAAAAATTGTCAGATGTGATTGAAATTTCATATGATTTTTCAAATCAACTTGATTTGAACTATATTAGAAAAGTAGCTCCCTACATTTCATATGCCTTCTTTTCAGCATCCGAGTTGTCTACATTAGAATTAGAAGAGTTTGTAGATAGTTTGAAAGAATTTAGTTTCAAGGTAGTTGGTGTGACTAGAGGAGGGCATCCAGCTATGTTTATTTACAACGGTAAAATTTATTATCAAATATTAAGACCCATTTCTGTCAATGACACTATGGGAGCTGGAGATAGTTTAATAGGTGGCTTTTTAGTGAGTTTTTTATCCAATCATTCAATCGAAGAAGCGATTTCTATAGGAACCTTATCAGCTGAGAAAACATGTCAAATAGACGGTGGATTTGGTTATCCGCATAGTCTTTAAAGGATATTAATATAATCTCTCTCAATATTTATGTAAAATAACAATAAGTACATTTAATAGGAGAGATTTACATGAAAAAAAATACAACAGATATTACGAGTAATTCTAACTTTTTATATGATGAGATTAAGGCAAGTATTAAAGAAATGATTAAATCTAAAGGGATGCATGCTGGAGCGAAGATTCCTAATGAGTCTGAGCTCTGTGAAATGTTCGATGTTAGTAGAATAACAATTCGAAGAGCTATAAAAGAATTAATAGAAGAAAATGTGATAGAAGTGGTTCGGGGAAAGGGAACTTTTGTGAAGGCTAGCATAACTGAATTGCATATTTTAAATTTGAAGGGATTTACGGAAGGACTTTCTACAGAAGATAGAAATATAGAAAAACAAATTCTTTCTAAAAAAATAATTATAGATGAGGATAAAATTTCAAAAAAATTCATGCATATGTACACAAAATTTGTAGAACTTGTCAGACTGGTTAGCGATGAAGACGGACAACTAAGTTTAGATTATGCCTATCTTCCCACAGAATTATACCCAGACATAGAGAAGAAAATTGAAAATGAGACATCTACTTTTCAACTAATTAGGGAAGAGTATCATGTTCGATTTGCTAAAGTAAAAAAAGAGGTAGAATACCTTCATCCGACTCCAACTGTGTGTGAGCATTTAGGAATAAGTAGAGTTTCACCTGTCATTCTTGTGGAGAAAATTATTTGCGACAAATTAAATAAACCTCTTCACTATTCCAAGTACTATTTAGTTGCGGAGAGAGTAAAACTATTAATTGAAGCAGAGTATACAGATTAAATGAAGGAATCCCCTCAGTATAGGAGAGATTAAATGATTAAAGGTGTTATTTTTGATTTTGATGGACTCATATTAGATACCGAAACATATCAATATGAAATGTTTAAAGAAATTTTCAATACACATAGTGTAGAACTACCTTTTGAAAGATGGGTCAAGGGAATTGGTACTAAATCTAATTTTTCACTATTTGACTATCTAACGGAACACTCACTCACGAAATTCAATCTTGATGAAATAAAAGAAAAATTTAGAAAAGACTTTATCGAGGGACTTAAAAATGTAGATTGTCGCGATGGTATAAGAGATTATCTTGAAGAGGCAAGTAATCTAGGACTTAGCATCGGTTTAGCATCTAGTTCTAATTTTGAGTGGGTGAGTATGCACTTGAAAAACCTAGAACTCTTTGACTATTTCTCATGCATTAAAACATCGGATGATGTGGAAAAAGTTAAGCCTTCCCCTGAGTTATATATTAATACTGCAAAATGCTTAGGGTTGGACCCTAAAGAATGTATAGTATTTGAAGACTCTGCCAATGGAGCTATCGCTGCGAAAAGTGCAGAAATGAAGTGTGTTATCGTTCCGAATAGCATCACAAACAATATGAATTTTTGTGCTGTAGACCTTCGTTTAAAATCAATGAGTGATATATCGTTAAATGAATTGATTAAAGGTTTATAATATTTAATAACCATTTTAGTTATTAAAATGATACTTCCTTCTGTTATTTAAATTTTGCATTCCTTATTTAGGGAGTGCTTTTTTACTTATAAAATTGAACTAAAAGATCGACAGAATCTATTTCATTTAATTTTCTCTTCGGTATCATTATTCGAGACATAGGTCATAACCTCAAAAAGGGCTCGGGTTCCATATAAAACTATCCAATTTCCACTTAACAGATGCTATCACAATCTCCAATACATCAAAAAAAGCCACTGAAAATAGCTCAGCAGCTTCCCATACTAGTCAATTCGACAAATATAAAGTGGACAGTTATCACACTCTACTTCCGTGCGTAAAAATTGTAAATCATGAATCGTAATCATTCCTTTATCTAATGAAAGTATATCTTTTTTCTTTAGATCATTTAGAATTCGGTTTACGACCTCTCTACTCGTTGCGCAGAAGTTGGCGAGCTCCTGATTGGTCATTGCATAATCAATGAGAATGCTACCATCCTCCTGTTTTACCCCGTAAGTATTAGTTAATCGTATCAATGTGGACAATAATGCTCCTTTTTTTCCATGGAGCAACAAATCTCTAAAGCGAGTCTCATTTTTCAAATTATGCATTTGCATAACCTGAATCCATTCCATCATAAGAGACGAACAATCTGATAAATACTTTTCTAGCGTAGCACGTGGTAATACTAATAATTGAGTAGGTTCTATCGCATTAGCCGAAACAGAATGATACACAGTTTCGCAAAAAATAGAAGTTTCTCCGATAAATGAATCATTTCCTGTAATTCGTAAAGTCAATATTTTGCCGCTTTCTGTATCCTTACTAATGCGAACAGTACCTGTCTTGATGAGGTAGACGTCTTCTGCACTTTCCCCTTCTAAGAAAACAGGGCGATCCTTATCTACTTTTAAGTTAGCTCCAAATTGTTCGAACAGTGCATGTATACCTTGTGAATTGGAACTTTGTTCATTCATAATTATTACTTCCTTTCCTTCATTCACATTTGTTTTCATTTGTGCACTTTCTTTTATAATAGCATATTTTAATGCTTTATTTATTGAAAAATCAATAGTCATATTTCTTTACAAAGTTATTAGGAAGGACGTATACTTGGATTAGTCAAAGAAGGTCAAAGTATTTCATAAGGAGAGGTTTGCATATGCAAATGAAACAACAAGATGAAAAAAGTCCTTTAGAAACGTACGGTAGAAACCTAGTAACTGCAGTGAAAGAAGGGAAAATGGACCCTGTAATTGGTCGCGATCAAGAAATTAGAGATGTTATTCGTATTCTTTCAAGAAAAACGAAAAATAATCCAGTACTTATTGGAGAACCTGGGGTAGGAAAAACTGCCATTGTAGAGGGTTTGGCACAGCGTATTGTGCGTAAGGATGTACCAGAAGGTCTGAAAGAGAAGGAAATTTTTGAGCTTGATATGAGTTCCTTAATCGCGGGTGCAAAATATCGAGGAGAATTTGAAGAGCGCCTTCAAGCGGTTTTAAAGCAAGTGAAAGATAGTGAAGGACAAATTATTCTGTTTATCGATGAAATTCACACGATAGTCGGTGCTGGAAAATCGGATGGTGCAATGGATGCTGGTAATATGTTGAAACCAATGCTAGCGCGCGGTGAGCTCCACTGCATTGGAGCCACCACACTCGATGAGTATCGCATGTATATTGAGAAAGATCCGGCACTTGAAAGACGCTTTCAACAAGTGATGGTAAGAGAGCCTTCTATTGAAGATACCGTATCTATTTTGCGTGGACTTAAAGAGAGATTTGAGCTACATCATGGTGTGCGGATACATGATCGAGCAATTGTTGCAGCAGCCGAGCTTTCTAATCGCTATATTACAGAAAGATTTTTGCCAGACAAAGCAATCGATTTGGTCGACGAGGCTTGTGCGATGATCCGGACAGAAATCGATTCAATGCCTCAGGAGCTCGATGAAGTTACAAGAAAAATGATGCAGCTTCAAATTGAAGAACAAGCATTAATGAAAGAAAAAGATGCGGCAAGTCAAAAAAGATTAGAGCAGCTGCGTAAAGACTTGAAAGAACTAGAGGCATCTATTAGTGAAATGAGAAACAAATGGCAACAAGAAAAAGAGGCTATTCAAGTAATTCAGCAAAAACGAGAAGTATTGGATCGCTATCGTCGAGAATTAGAAGAAGCTGAAAATCAGTATGACTTAAACAAAGCAGCTGAACTTCGACACGGGAAAATTCCAACATTAGAAAAGGAACTCCAAGTGTATGAAAACCAAGTGAATGAAGATCCAGAAACTCGTCTATTACGCGAAGAAGTAACAGCAGAAGAAATTGCCTCCATCGTATCAAGATGGACCGGTATTCCTGTAACTAAACTGGTTGAAGGGGAAAGGGAAAAACTATTACGCTTAAAGGAAACATTAGGAGAGCGTGTAGTTGGACAAGATCAAGCAGTCCAGTTAGTTACAGAAGCTGTTTGGCGAGCAAGAGCAGGTATTAAAGATCCAAATAAACCAATTGGCTCTTTCTTATTTTTAGGACCTACCGGTGTCGGAAAAACAGAGCTAGCTAAATCTTTAGCAGCTAATTTATTTGACACTGAGGAGCATTTTATTCGTATCGATATGTCTGAGTATATGGAGAAACATAGTGTTTCTCGTTTAGTCGGTGCACCTCCAGGATATATCGGGTATGAAGAAGGTGGCCAGTTAACGGAGGCGGTTCGCAGAAATCCATATTCAGTTGTGTTGTTAGATGAAATAGAAAAGGCACATCCAGATGTAGCAAATATTTTATTGCAATTGATGGATGATGGGCGAATTACAGATAGTCAAGGTAGAATCGTAAACTTCACGAATACAATTGTTATTTTGACTTCAAATATTGGCTCAGGATATTTGGCGAATACAACGGGGAAAGTCACTGAACAAGAAGAGAGCCTCGTCATGAG
The DNA here is from genome assembly GCF_038003085.1 of Psychrobacillus sp. FSL K6-2836. Lineage (NCBI taxonomy): Bacteria > Bacillati > Bacillota > Bacilli > Caryophanales > Bacillaceae > Psychrobacillus > Psychrobacillus sp. FSL K6-2836. Next base: position 923,150 of record NZ_JBBOOM010000001.1, on the reverse strand, counting down.
TGCATTACATGAACATTTTAAACCGGAATTATTGAATCGTTTAGATGACATTATTATGTTCCACTCATTAACAACGGAACATTTTGTTAAGATTACAGAAAAATACGTGAAACAGCTTCAAAAACGATTACATGGACAAGAAATTGAGTTACAAGTAGATGAGTCGGTAATCCAGTGGATTGTTGAAGAAGGTACAGATGCCGCATTTGGTGCCAGACCATTGAAACGTTATATCCAGCGTTATTTAGAAACGGCAGTGGCCAAACTTCTAATCGGCGGCACCGTTCTACCAGGCAGTAAGGTAGTGGCTAAAATGGAAGAGGATGAACTGAAAGTATTGAGTGAAATTTAATCTAGTTTAGTGAAAATTTAGCCATAGATAAATCACACATAAACCGTGGTTTATCTATGGTTTTTTTTACGAATGAAAGTAAAAGGTTAACTTTAAACACAAGAAATCGCGTAAAGTCAGTGATGTCTCTCGTATATGTATGATTCTCTCTCGGATAACCTGTAATCACTCTCGTATACGACCAGCAATCTCGTATAGCCAGTGATGTCTCGCGTATATGTATGATTCTCTCTCGGATAACTATCAATCACTCTCGTATACGACAAGCACTCTCGTATAGTCAGTGATGTCTCTCGTATATGTATGATTCTCTCTCGGATAACCTGTAATCGCTCTCGTATACGGCAAGCACTCTCGTATAGCCAGTGATGTCTCTCGTATATGTATGATTCTCTCTCGGATAACCTGTAATCACTCTCGTATGCGGCAAGCACTCTCGTAAAGTCAGTGATGTCTCTCGTATATGCACGATTCTCTCTCGGATAACCTGTAATCACTCTCGTATACGACAAGCACTCTCCTATAAAAACTAACCCTACAAAATCCATAGGAATCTCAACAACATAAAAACAGCCCTCCAGTTGGAAGGCTGTTTTTTAGTGATGTGCTTTAGCTGCTGGTTCATTAGGAATGATTGCAGCGATAATCATAACCAAAATTGCAACTGGAATGGACATGTAGATACCATCCATGAATACAAACTCAACGTTTTGAACAGAGCTCACTACGTAATTTAACATAGAAACCAAAAGTACTGACCAAAATACAGTCATAATATAGTGCATGTAATTTCACCTCGGGCGCAAATTTTTTCTATATTTATCATACCATAGCATAGCATATTACAAAAGAATATTTAGTGAAACAAACTCTGTTGTTGAAAAATATACATATATTCGTTATTATTAATACCAGGTACTAATAATAGATTATAAGAAAAGAGGAACATTCATGAATGCAGGAATAATTGGTTTAGGTACATATGCACCTGAACATGTATTGACAAATGAAGACCTTGAAAAAAGAATGGATACATCTGACGAATGGATTAGAACGATGACTGGTATAGAAGAACGAAGAATTGCGGGAGAAGATGAAAATACATCTCATATGGCTGTGAAAGCTGCAAAAGAAGCAATAAAAGATGCAGGAATTACTGCCGATCAAATTGGGTTGATAATTGTAGCAACAGTAACTCCAGATCGCCCATTTCCAAGTGTTTCAACTATGCTACAAGAACAACTTGGTGCAACAAATGCAGCGGCAATGGATTTATCGGCAGCATGTGCAGGATTTATATACGGACTAGTAACAGCGAAGCAATTTGTTGAGACAGATACTTACTCACACGTACTTGTAGTGGGAGTAGAAAAACTATCTAAAATTACTAATTGGGAAGATAGAAACACGGCAGTTCTATTTGGAGATGGTGCTGGTGCTGCAGTAGTAAGCAAAGTTTCTGCAGGACGGGGAATTTTATCATTCGAACTTGGTGCTGACGGTAGTGGTGGTAAGCATTTATCGCAAGAAGGTCCACATCTTCAAATGAACGGACGAGAAGTTTTTAAATTTGCTGTAAGGCAAATGGGTGAATCTGCGGTAAATGTAATAGAAAAAGCTGGATTAGACAAAGAAGAAATTGATATGCTAATTCCACACCAAGCAAATATTCGTATAATGGAATCGTCAAGAGAAAGACTAGGGTTACCTATTGAGAAAATGTCTAAAACCATTCACAAGTATGGTAATACATCCTCTGCTTCCATACCTCTTTCTTTAAATGAAGAAGTAAAAAATGGCAAAGTAAAAGATGATGATACAATTGTAATGGTTGGTTTTGGTGGAGGTTTAACATGGGGTGCAATTGCATTAAAATGGGGAAAATAAACGTACAATTTGGAAGGATGAATAATTCATGACAAAACGCAGAGTAGTAGTAACAGGCTTAGGTGCTGTTACACCACTAGGTAATGATATTGAAACAACGTGGTCGGGTATTAAAGAAGGTAAATCTGGTGTAGGTATGCTGACAAGACTAGATGCATCACAGTTTGCGGCTAAGGTTGCAGCTGAAGTAAAAGATTTTGATATTGAAAAGTATATTGAAAGAAAAGAAGCACGTAAAATGGATCGCTTTACCCATTATGCATTAGCTGCTTCAATCATGGCCGTGGAAGATGCAAATCTTACAATTACAGAAGAAGTTGGCCTTCGTACGGGTGTGTGGATTGGTTCTGGTATAGGTGGGATGGAGACGTATGAGGCTCAATTCCGTGTCTTTTTAGAAAAAGGGGCAAGACGAGTAAGTCCATTTTTTGTTCCAATGATGATTCCAGATATGGCAGCAGGTCAAGTATCTATTCATTTTGGTGCCAAGGCTATTAATTCATGTTCAGTAACAGCTTGTGCTTCTGGCACAAACTCAATTGGAGATGCATTTAAGGTGATTGAACGTGGGGATGCAGACGTAATGATTACAGGTGGAGCAGAATCTCCAATTACTCATATGTCAGTAGCAGGATTTGTATCAAATACTGCCCTTACGTTAAATACAGATCCTGAAAAAGCTTCTCGCCCATTCGATGCAAATCGTGATGGATTTGTAATTGGAGAAGGTGCAGGGATTATTATTTTAGAGGAATATGAACATGCCATAGCTCGTGGTGCGAAAATTTATGCAGAAATTATCGGATATGGTTCCACAGGTGATGCGCATCATATTACTGCTCCAGCTCCAGGAGGAGAAGGTGCCGCGCGTGCGATGAAACAAGCACTAGACGATGCTACAATTTCACCAGAGCAAGTCGATTATATTAATGCACATGGAACAAGCACACCGTATAATGATCATTTTGAAACAATGGCTGTGAAAACTGTATTTGGAGAACATGCATATAAACTTGCGATGAGTTCTACAAAGTCAATGACGGGTCATCTTTTAGGAGCTGCAGGTGGAGTGGAAGCAATCTTCACTGTATTGGCATTAAAAGAAGGAATCTTACCGCCAACGATGAATTTAGAGACGCCTGATCCTGAATGTGATTTGGATTATGTGCCAAATGCTGCAAGAAATGCCGATATCGAATTCGCTATGAGTAATTCATTAGGTTTTGGTGGACATAATGCAAGTATTTTATTCAAAAAAATATAAAGCTTTTCTGATTAAGCATTTCCAAGTTAAAATTTGGAAATGCTTTTTTTTTGCTTAAAAATTCATTGCTTTAAAGTGTTGAAACACTAGTGTTTTAGAGAGTAACATAACATTTTCTTGATATATTTTTTAAAAAAATAACAAATAATCATTAATCAGAAAAATATTTCTAATTATCTAAAAATGTCAAAATGACTTGGTATTACAAGACTTAAAACATATCCTAATTTTCAAAAAAGAGTAAATTAAGGGAATAATAAAAAAATAATATTGCGATTGTAACAGAACTGTAATAGAATTTAACAATAAGATAACAATACACAGAAAAGTATAAAAATTTATAATCTATTATCCTTCTAATAATATTGATGAGCGATGACTGAAAGGAGTAATACTTTGAACAACCTAGATCAGCTTTTAACGATAAAAGACTTACATACTGGTTTTCGCATAAAGGATACATATTATGATGCGGTGGATGGTGTATCCGTAACCTTAAGAAAAAATGAAATACTTGCGGTGGTTGGTGAGTCTGGCTGTGGAAAATCTACTTTAGCAACTTCTATTATCGGATTGTACGATCATAACAAGACAAGAGTTCAAGGAGAAATTTTATATAAAGGGCAAAACCTTGCACTATTGGAAGAGGAAAAGTTAAATAATGTTCGTGGAGAAGAAATAGGAATGATTTTCCAAGACCCATTATCAGCTTTAAATCCATTAATGAGGATTGGGGAGCAGATTGAAGAAGGTCTTGTGTATCATACTAAAATGACAAAACAAGAGCGAAGTAACCGTGTAATAGAACTGTTAAAACAAGTAGGAATACCAAACCCTGAACGAATTTCTAGACAGTTTCCTCATCAGCTTTCAGGTGGGATGAGACAACGTGTTATTATCGCGATTGCCATTTCTTGTAAACCAAATATCATTATTGCTGATGAACCGACAACTGCACTTGATGTTACTATTCAGGCTCAGATTCTGGATCTGCTAAAAGAACTTCAAAAAGAAACAGGAGCAGGTATCGTATTAATCACACATGATTTAGGTGTAGTAGCTGAAACGGCAGACCGTGTTGCGGTAATGTATGCTGGTCAAATTATTGAAGAGGCCCCTGTGGAAGAATTGTTTGCAAATCCGAGACATCCATATACACGTTCTCTACTAAATTCTATTCCTCAAATGAATAGTGAGAATGAGAAACTTCAAGTAATACAGGGGATGGTTCCGTCGTTAGTAAAATTACCGAGAGTAGGATGTAGATTCGCGGAACGTATACCGTGGATTCCGGCTAAGGCACATGAGGAAAATCCAACATTGCACGAAGTATCTCCCGGACATCTTGTTAGATGTACTTGCTGGCAACATTTTCACTTTGAAAGTGAAAAAGGAGGTAATTCCCTATGAGTTTCATGCAAATTAATGACTTAAAAGTGCATTACCCGATTCGTGGGGGATTTTTTAATACAGTAGTAGACAATGTGCATGCTGTAGATGGTATAAACCTAGAGTTTGAAAAAGGGAAAGCTTATGGGTTAGTAGGTGAATCAGGTTGTGGGAAATCCACAACTGGAAAATCTATAATTGGATTAGAAAAAATTACATCTGGAAGCATTATTTATGAAGGTGAGAATGTTACAAACAAAGCGAGAGGGCGAAATTCAGCCTATAATCGAGACATTCAAATGATATTCCAGGATGCACATTCGAGTCTAAACCCTCGTAAACGAGTGCAGGATATCATCGCAGAACCTATAAGGAATTTCTTAAAACTTTCTCCTGGTGAAGAAAGAAAAAGAATTAATGAATTACTAGCGATTGTAGGTATGAGCGAAGAAGCAAGACTTAAATATCCACATGAATTTTCAGGTGGGCAAAAGCAGCGTATCGGTATTGCAAGAGCTATAGCTAGTAATCCAAAGCTAATCATTGCGGATGAACCGGTATCGGCACTCGATTTATCGGTTCAAGCACAGGTTCTTAATTTCTTAAAAGATATCCAAGACGAATTTGGCTTAAGTTATTTATTTATATCCCATGATCTTGGAGTAGTTAAACATATGTGTGATAATATCTCGATTATGTATAAAGGTCGCTTTGTAGAGACTGGTAATAGAAAAGACATTTATACAAATCCTCAACATATATATACAAAGAGATTACTTTCAGCAATACCAGAAGTAAACCCAATGGATCGAGAAGAGCGAAAGAAAATTCGAAGAGCAGTAGAAGTAGATTATTTAACAAATCACCATAATTATTATGATGAAAATGGAAGAGTATATGATTTACAAACTATTTCCGAAACCCACCAAGTAGCAACAAGTGCTCAGAATAAAGGGGGCATATAATATGTGGAAAACGATTGTTAGACGTGTTCTTGTAATGATTCCACAATTATTTGTACTTAGTCTTTTAATATTCATTATGGCAAAGTTTATGCCTGGGGATCCTTTTACTGGACTGATTACTCCAGAAACAGATCCTGCCAGAGTAGAAGAACTTCGTATTAAAGCAGGTTTCTACGATCCCTGGTATGTGCAGTATGTGAACTGGATTGGAAATGCTTTTCAAGGTGATTTTGGTCGTAGTTACACATTTAACGTGCCCGTATCGAATCTAATAGCAGGTCGTGCCATAAATACATTGTGGTTATCTTTGCTAAGTGTCTTTTTACTATACTTACTCGCTATTCCTTTAGGGGTTTTAGCAGGTAGATTTCAAGATTCTTTCCTAGATAAATCAATTGTATTTTATAGCTTTATAGTTTTTGCAATACCAACATTTGTATTAGGACTTATCAATCTGTTCTTCTTTGGTTATGAACTAGGCTGGTTCCCTACAAGTGGGACGGTGGATATTAAATACGAGTCCGGAAGTGCTGGGTTCGTATGGAGTAAGTTTTATCATATTTTATTGCCAGCAATTACGTATGCCTTGCTTGCTACTACTGGAATTATCCAGTATTTACGTTCAGAAATTATCGATTCTAAGTCGATGGATTATGTACGAACCGCTAAAAGTAAGGGAATTCCGATTAACAAAGTATACTCTCGTCATATATTCCGTAACTCGTTGTTACCCATTGCAGCATTTTTAGGTTTCACGATTACAGGACTTTTAGGTGGTTCTATCTTTATTGAAACCATTTTTGGGTATCCGGGTATGGGAAAATTGTTCGTTGAGGCTATAAACGGGCGTGATTATAGTGTAATTACAGCACTTGTTATGCTTTATGGATTCTTAACATTATTAGGAAGTCTATTATCCGATATCATCATGAGCATTGTTGACCCTCGAATTAGGATTGACTAACAAAAATAATGGATAAGGAGAGTCCGAATAATGAAAAATACTGAAGCTATTGAACCAAAAGAGATAAAAGTAAGCTCTCCGCCGACAGGTTTTCAAGTAATCGCGCGGGAGTTTATGAAAGATAAATTAGCTATGTTTTCACTGATATCGTTAATCATCGTAATTGGAGGCATCTATTATTGGGCATGGCAAATCGACCAAACCCAATTGATGCGAATAAGTCTCCGAGATAAGTTAGCAGAACCAGGAGAAAAATTCTTTTTAGGTGCCGATAAAGGTGGGCGTGATATCCTTGGGCAACTAATTGTAGGTGCACGAAACTCTTTAACAATTGCGATAGTAGTAACGCTCATTACAGGTTTTGTTGGAGTTGTTATCGGACTAGTTTGTGGTTATTTTGGAGGATGGATTGATAATATCTTTATGCGAATTATTGATTTCTTCATTACAATTCCATCATTGATGATCATTATTGTATTTGTAACTATTATTCCTAAATATTCTATTGTCGAGTTTATCCTAATCATGAGTTTATTTCTCTGGGTTGGTACAGCAAGGCTGATAAGGAGTAAAGCACTCTCCGAAAGTAGAAGAGATTATATTAGTGCTTCGAAAACCTTAGGTACAAGAAATATTGTCATAATTTTTAAAGAAATGATGCCGAATTTAAGTTCTATATTAATAGTAGACATGACTTTAAACTTTGCAGGAAATGTGGGACTAGAAACTGGACTATCGTTTTTAGGATTTGGTTTACCACCTTCGACACCGAGTTTGGGGACACTTGTAAGTTATGCTACAGATCCATTCATTATGGAAAATGCATGGTGGAATTGGTTGCCGGCAGCATTATTAATCTTATTTCTTATGTTAGCGATCAATTATGTTGGTCAGGCCATTCGACGATCTGCCGATGCACGTCAACGTCTTGGTTAAATTCGTTATTAAACGCAAGAGCGTTTGATATATAAAAAGAGATAAAAAGGAGGAAAAAGAATGAATAAAAAGCTATTAGCTCTATTGGCATTGCTGTTGACACTAATGTTAGTTCTTGCCGCGTGTAATTCCGATGATGATTCAGCAACACCTGCTGATGAGCCGGAAAAAACTGAAGAAGAAGGTACAGGAGAAGAAGAAGCCGCAGAGGAAACAGAAGAAGAAGCCGAACAACCAGCTTCCGAAGAATTATTCCCGGTAGTACTTGATAATGAAGGAGAAGCTATTGACGGTGGAACTCTACAAGTAGCATTAGTAAATGATTCTCCATTCCAAGGTATTTTCTCTTATACACTATATGAGGATGCATATGATGCAGATATTATGGGCTTCTCAAGCAATGTACTATTTGACACTGACGGAGATTTCTTAATTTCTGATGGTGGTATAGCAACATTGACAGTTGATGATGCTAACAATAAAGCAACTGTTAAAATTCAAGAAGGAATTAAATGGTCTGATGGAGAGCCTCTTAAAGTGGAGGATTTAATTCAACCTTATCTAATTATCGGTCATCCAGATTATGCAGGAGTTCGTTATGATTCTGACTTCCAAAACATCGTTGGTGCTGTGGAATATCATGACGGAAAAGCAGATACAATTTCAGGTCTGAAAAAAGTGGATGAAACAACTTTAGAAATTTCATTCAATAAAATTTCACCAGCAATCTATTCAGGTGGAGACGGACTTTGGTTTTACGCTGAACCAAGTCATATTGTAAAAGATATCCCTGTTACTGAATTACTTCAAAGTGATGCAGTACGTAAAAACCCAGTTACCTTAGGGGCATTCAAATTTGATAAAATCGTTCCAGGTGAATCAGTACAATTTGTACGCAATGAGAACTACTGGAAAGGCCAATCAAAACTTGATGGTGTAGTTGTTAAAACTGTACCTAGTACATCTGCAGCAAAAGCTTTGGAAACAGGAGAATATGATATGGCTCTTGGATTCCCGACTAGTGCATATGAAAACGTAAAAGATCTTGAAAATATTACACTTCTTGGTCGTCAAGAATTGTACTACTCTTATCTAGGATTTAAACTTGGTAAGTATGACTATGATGCAAGTGTTGCAATTACAAATGAAGCAGAAGCTAAAATGGGTGACAAAGTGTTACGTCAAGCAATGGGCTATGCTTTAGATGTTGAACAGGTAAATGAAGTATTCTACTTTGATTTACGTGAACGTGCTAACTCTCTAATTCCACCAGTATTTAAATCGTTCCATGATTCATCTATCGAAGGATATAACTATGATGCAGAAAAAGCTATCCAACTTTTAGACGAAGCTGGTTATAAGGATACAGATGGCGATGGTCTTCGTGAAAACCCTAAAGGGGAAAAATTAACAATCAATCTTGCTGCAATGTCTGGTGATGAAACACAAGAACAAGTAATCTCTTACTACCTACAAAACTGGAATGAAGTTGGTTTAGATGTTCAATTAGCTACAGGCCGTCTAATCGAGTTCAACACATTCTACGATAAAGTACAAGCGGATGATCCAGAAATCGACATCTTCATGGGTGCATGGGGTACAGGTACAAACCCATCTCCAGCTGGATTATACTCTAAAACAGCAGTATATAACTTCAGCCGTTACACTTCTGAAGAGCTAGAAGGATTATTAACTGCAATCGATTCTCCAGAAGCTATTGACGGAGAGTTCCGTGGTAATAAGTTCCGTGAATGGCAAGAATATATGGTAGATGTTTCTGCAGTAATTCCATTGCAATTCCGTTACGAATTATTCCCGGTTAACGATCGTGTGAAAAACTATGACTTCGGCTATGATACAGACTTCGATTATATCGATATCGAATTAATAGCTGATACACCAGTAAAATAATATTTAAAAAAACCGCTCTTAGACGAAAGTTTAGGAGCGGTTTTTCATATGGTCTTATAAGGATGTGATACTAATAAGATTGTTAATATTTTTAATTAGTTATGGAATTGCTGTCATTTGCTGCTCCCACTTAGTACTTTATTTAAACTTTTTATCATTAGGATATTCCTGGAGATCAGTCCTCGTATATATGATGGAGTCTACTGATTTTGTTCTCTTATGTGCTTCCATAATATCTATTACTGCGGTCGTTTTCTTCCGAGGCCCATTGCGGCTTCCATCTTAGCTAAAGTTTCATTCGCTAGAGCTTGTGCTTTTGCAGCCCCTAAATCTAGAATTTCATCCAGCTCAGAAGAGTTTAGCAGCTGCTCATATCTTTCTTGAATAGGCGTAAGATGATCGATAATAACTCTTGCAACGGAAGCTTTGAAGTCTCCATATCCTTTTCCTTCATACTTTTGTACAAGTGAAGGAATTGAAACATCACTTAACGCGGATTCAATCGTTAGTAAATTGGAAACTCCAGGTTTATTTTCAGGATCAAAAGCGACGATACCTTCTGAATCTGTAACTGAGCTTTTAATTTTCTTTTCAATTTCCTTTGGACTGTCCAAAAGACGTATCGTAGCCTTCAGATTTGGATCTGATTTACTCATTTTCTTTAGTGGATCTTGTAGGGATTTAATACGAGCTCCATTTTTAGGTAATTGGATTTCAGGCATTGTTAATACCTCGCCGTAGCGTTTATTGAATCGTTCAGCTAAGTCTCTTGTTAATTCCACATGCTGTGTTTGATCATCACCAACCGGTACGATATCTGTTTGGTATAGGAGTATATCCGCAGCCATCAATGGGGGATATGTTAATAATGCAGCAGAAACAGCATCTTTACCAGTCGACTTATCTTTGAATTGCGTCATTCTTTCTAATTCACCGATATACGAAATACACTGCATAATCCATCCAGCTTGTGCATGAGCAGGAACCTCTGACTGTATAAATAATGTAGATTTCTTCGGATCGATACCTACGGCAATATATAATGCCGCTAAAGAACGTATATGATTGCTCAATTCTTTAGGATCCTGTGCAATTGTAATAGCATGTTGGTCTACAATACAAAACACGCAGTCAAAATCATTTTGTAATGCAGTGAACTGTCTGAAGGCACCAATGTAATTCCCTAGGGTGATAATCCCTGTTGGTTGTACGCCTGAAAAAATTTTCTTCATTTTTCGTATCTCCTTTTCCTATTGAGAATATAAAAAAACATCATGCATCCCTATAAAAGGGACGAATGATGTTAAATCCGTGGTACCACCCAGCTTGCTAAAAATAATTAGCCACTCTTCTTCGTAACGGGAAGGGGACGGTATACGCTACTCACTTTCACATATACTGCTCAGAAGCCCATTCCATTTACAGTATGATCTGTTTACAGCGCCACAGACTCTCTTAACATACGATAGTAAATGTACTTATCTTCATCAAAGCTCAAGTTATTTAGTTTTGATTATTATATATAGAAGAAACACAAAAATCAAGTACTCTTAGTAACTATAATAGATGAACAAAGCAATACACATACAAAATAAATTGGATAGCCCTAATGCAATAATCGGTTTATGTGGAAAAGAAAATATTTCAGACGGTAATCGCATCTTTTCTGCCTCTTTTTTCATATGTTTAGGCGTAAATACTTTACGTGTACTTTCAGTAAAAAAGTCAAAAAAACCACCTGAAACGACATATGTCATCAAACCAACAAACGTGACTGTTCCGCCAACAAAAAAGGACATGTTTATGTAAGGTACGAGTTGGATATTTTTATAAACTAAAAGCATTAGTACAAAAATAACTATCTGACAGCCAAGAAAGTAAATTAATCTATTTTTCATATTTCACCTCTATCAATTGTAAATTATAAAATAGACACAGAAAATATGCAAAATATTGATTAATTAATTTAACAAAAAAAAGCAATTTTGTTTCCAAACATTCACAATTGTTAGGACAATGTAATGATTTTGTTACACTATTGTAAAAATATTTAAAAAAAACCTGTACAAGCGTAAAAGAAAATGTATAATAAATATTGTAATGAATTTTTCTGAATATTTAAGGAGGTTATTTTTTTGAAGAATAGCAAGCTTGTATGGCTTTTAAGCCTACTGTTAGTTGTTGCTTTATTCCTAGCTGCTTGTGGTGGCGATGATGAAGGTAAAGAAACAACTACAGACACAGACGAAAAAGAAGGTACAACAGAAGAAACAGAAGAAGTAGCAGACGAAGATCAAGTTCTTAACCTGATCATGACTGCAGAAATTCCAACAATGGACTCAGCTCTAGTAACTGATGCAGTTGGTTTTGATCTACTTAACAACGTAAACGAAGGTTTATACCGTTTGAGTCAAGAAAATATTGCTGTTCCAGCACTTTCTGATGGTGAACCAAAAGTTTCTGAAGATGGATTAGTTTATACATTCACTTTACGTGATTCTAACTGGTCTGATGGTACTCCAGTAACTGCAAATGACTTTGAATTTGCTTGGAAACGTGCTATGAACCCAGATACTGCATCTGAATACGGTCCATACATGATGTCTGGCGTTATCAAAAATGCAACAGCAATTTCTAATGGTGAAGCTGAATACACTGAATTAGGTATTAAAGCGCTTGACGAAAAAACATTAGAAGTAACGCTTGAAAAACCAATTCCTTACTTCCTATCACTTATGTCATTTGGAACATTCTTACCACAAAAAGAAGAATTCGTTACAGCGCAAGGTGAAAACTACGCGAAAAATTCTGAATCACTTTTATACAACGGACCATTTACTTTAGCTAACTGGGACGGTACAGGTTTATCTTGGCAACTACTTAAAAATGAGCAGTACTGGGATAAAGAAACTGTAAAACTTACTGAAATTAACTATGATGTAGTAAAAGAAACTGCAACTGCAGTAAACTTATATACAAATGGTGAAAAAGATCGTGCTGGACTATCAGGAGAATATGCAATGCAATATGCTGCTGATCCAGAATTATTAACTGAATTAGAAACTTCAGTATTCTATTTCAAATATAATCAAGAACGTCTTGGAGAAAAAACTCCACTTGCTAACGTAAATATTCGTGAAGCAATTTCTAAAGCATTCAACAAAGAAGATTTAGCTTCTGTAGTATTAGCAAATGGTTCTACAGCTGCATATTCATTCATTCCAAAAGATTTCGTTTTTGATGAAGATGGAAATGACTTCCGTGACGCTAACGGAGACATGGCTGTGTTCAATGTAGATGAAGCAAAAGCTGCATGGGAAAAAGGTTTAGCAGAGCTAGGTGTTACTGAACTTTCTATAGAAATTCTTGGTGGAGACACTGAACTTTCTAAAAAAATGGATGAATACTTCAAAGCTCAATTAGAAGGTAACTTACCTGGTTTAACTATTACTCTTAAAGAAGTTCCATTTAATGTTCGTTTAGATCTTGATACAAACCAAGACTATGACATTCAAGTTGCAGGATGGGGACCAGATTACCAAGATCCATTCACATTCTTAAGCCTATGGGAAACTGACGGTGGTAACAACCAAATGTCATACTCAAATCCTGAGTACGATCAATTGTTACAAGATATTAATGGTTCTTTAGCTCAAGACATTCCAGCTCGTTGGGAAGCAATGGCTAAAGCCGAAAAAATGATCGTTGACCAAGATTTCGCAGTTGGACCAATCTACCAACGTGGATTAATGTTCCTTCAAAAACCTTATGTTAAAGGTGTAATTGCTCATCCATTCGGTGGAGATTACAGCTATAAATGGGCTTATATCGAAGGTAAGTAAGATAGTTAAAAAGATTTAAAATCTCATAGTTAGAGAGTATATGGTATCCAAATGGATCATGTACTCTCTTTTTAAATGAATCTGAATTCACAAAATATTTAATATTAATAATTTGATTTTGACAATTACCCTTGTTATCTGTTTATATATATTAGTAACATATTAATCTTAAAAAATATTTTTGTAGGAGGTGCAAAGATGGCAAAATACATTACTCGTCGTGTTTTTTATATGTTTATAACATTTTTCCTGATTGCGACGGCAACATTTTTCTTAATGAAGGCGCTTCCAGGATCCCCGATTAGCTCTGCTTCAAAACTATCCCCTACACAACTTGCGGTAGTTGAAGCGAAATATGGACTAGATCAACCGATTCCAGTACAATACGCGAAGTACATGTTGAATTTGGCGCAAGGCGACTTAGGTAACTCATTTCAATTTAAGAATGCTAGCGTAACAGATTTAATCATAGATCGTTTAGGACCATCTATGTTACTTGGAACTCAAGGTTTAGTGCTTGGTGTAGCGTTAGGAATACTATTAGGTATGATTGCAGCACTAAGACAAAATACTATTTGGGATTACGGTAGTACATTTGTGGCTATCATCGGTATTTCTATTCCATCTTTCGTTTTTGCCACTTTTCTTCAATATTGGTTGGCTGTTGAATGGAAAATATTCCCTGTCGGTTTGTGGAAGGATGGCTGGATGTCCAGCGTACTCCCATCTATTGCTTTAGCAATGGGACCACTTGCAACGGCTTCTCGATTTATACGTACGGAAATGATTGAAGTTTTAAGTTCAGATTATATTACTTTGGCAAAGTCTAAAGGAGCCAATGGTTTCGAAGTAGCATTTAAGCATGCTTTCCGAAATGCATTAATCCCACTAGTTACTGTTTTAGGACCACTAGCAGCTGGATTATTAACAGGATCTCTTGTTATTGAAAAAATCTTTGCAATACCAGGTATTGGAGAGCAATTTGTTAAATCCATTATGTCTAATGACTTCTCTATCATTATGGGAACAACATTATTCTTCTCTGCATTCTTAATTGTCGTAATATTCTTAGTAGATGTACTTTATGGTATCATCGATCCACGTATTCGTTTGTCAGGAGGTAAAGATTAATGAAACACGACTTACAAAAACCACCTGCAGATTCATTTGAAAGAATTGAATTAGATGCTAGTCATGCGGAGCGTATTGCAAAACCAAGTTTAAGTTTCTGGCAGGATGCTTGGCTTCGAATTCGTAAAAATAAAGCCGCGATAGTGAGTATGTTCATTTTGGCTTTCATTATCATTATGGCCTTTGTCGGACCAATGATTAGCCCGCATGATGCGGAGACACAAACAATCACTCATGCTAATTTACCTCCAAAGGTTCCCGGTATTGAAAAGCTTGGAATAATGGATGGTGTTGGTACTCTAGCTGGTAAAGAAGTAGACTTATATGAAATGAAAAAAGTAGATACGTATTATTGGTTTGGTACAGACGGTTTAGGCCGCGACATGTTCTCACGAGTTTGGGAAGGTACACAAATCTCTTTACTCATCGCTTTCGTGGCAGCTATAATCGATATGGTTATCGGAGTTGCTTACGGTGGAATCTCTGGTTACTATGGCGGTCGTGCCGATGATATTATGCAACGTATTGTAGAGATTCTATATGGTATACCAACACTTGTAATAGTTATACTCATGCTTAGCTTTATGGATCCAGGTATTACCGCGATTATTATCGCAATTACCATTACTGGATGGATTGGAATGTCCCGTATTGTACGTGGCCAAGTATTAAAATTCAAAAACCAAGAATTTGTATTAGCTTCACGTACATTAGGTGCAACAAATAGTCGAATTATTACAAAACATATTTTACCTAATATTTTAGGTATTATTATTATTAATACAATGTTCACTATTCCAACTGCAATTTTCTTTGAAGCATTTTTAAGCTTCATTGGTTTAGGTTTACAACCACCTGACGCATCTTTAGGGACTCTTATTAATGACGGGTACAAATTGGTTCAATTCCAACCACATATTCTCTTGTTCCCATCTATTATTATTAGTTTACTAATGATTGCATTCAACTTACTTGGTGATGGATTACGTGACGCACTTGATCCAAAAATGAAAGACTAATAGGGGGAAAGCATAATGGAAAACATATTAGAAGTTAATGACCTAGAGCTTTCCTTCCATACATTTGCTGGTGAAGTAAAAGCCATTCGTGGTGTTAACTTCGACTTAAAAAAAGGAGAAACACTTGCAATTGTTGGAGAGTCTGGTTCTGGTAAGTCAGTTACAACGAAGGCAATTATGCGTTTATTGCCTGAATCAAGTTCAGAATTTAAAAATGGTCAAATATTATTTAACGGAAAAGATTTGACTAAGCTATCGGATAAAGAGATGCAAAAGATTCGTGGGAAAGATATATCGATGATTTTCCAAGATCCAATGACTTCTTTAAATCCAACGATGACAATTGGGAACCAAATCATGGAACCGATTTTAAAGCACCAGAAAGTTAGTAAATCAGAAGCACGTAAAGTGGCAGTTGATCTTTTACGTTTAGTAGGTATGCCTAAACCAGAAGCTCGTATTAAACAATATCCTCACCAATTCTCTGGTGGTCAACGTCAACGTATTGTAATCGCTATTGCATTGGCATGTAATCCACAGATTCTTATCGCGGATGAGCCTACTACTGCGTTAGATGTAACAATACAAGCACAAATTTTAGAATTAATGAAGGACCTACAAAAGAAAATAGATACATCTATCATTTTCATTACACATGACCTTGGGGTTGTTGCTAATGTTGCAGATAGAGTGGCAGTAATGTATGGTGGTAAAATTGTGGAGATTGGGACAGTAGATGAAATATTCTACAATCCGCAACATCCATATACATGGGGCTTACTAAGCTCAATGCCATCATTAGATACAGCAGAAGAAAAATTATATGCAATTCCAGGAACTCCTCCTGATTTATTGTATCCTCCAAAAGGAGATGCATTTGCTCTACGTAGTGATTATGCATTGAAAATAGATTTAGAGGAAGCACCGCCGTTCTTTAAGGTAAGTGACACTCACTCTGCAGCAACATGGTTGTTACATCCAGATGCGCCAGAAGTAGAACCACCGCTAGCAATTGTAGAGCGCATGAAAAAATTCCCTGGCAGTCGTTATTATGAAGGAACGGAAGGAGGTACTTACTGATGGCTGAAAAATTATTAGAAATTAAAAATCTTAAACAGTATTTCAATCAAGGTAAGCCTAATGAAGTTCGCGCTGTTGACGATATCAGCTTTGATATTTATAAAGGGGAAACACTTGGACTAGTTGGAGAATCGGGTTGTGGTAAATCTACAACAGGTCGTACAATTATCCGTCTTTACGATGCAACAGATGGACAAGTTATTTATGATGGTATAGATGTACATGATAAAAAATCTAAAAAAGATTTAAAAACATTTAACCGTAAAATGCAAATGATTTTCCAAGATCCATATGCATCTTTGAATCCACGTATGAAAGTACTGGATATCATTGCAGAAGGTCTTGATATTCATGGACTTGTGAAAAACCCAAAAGAACGTAAAGAACGTGTGGTTGAATTATTAGAAACGGTAGGTTTGAATCGTGAGCATGCAGATCGATATGCACATGAGTTTTCTGGTGGCCAACGTCAACGTCTAGGTATTGCGAGAGCATTAGCAGTTAACCCAGAATTCATCATTGCTGATGAGCCGATCTCCGCATTAGATGTTTCTATTCAAGCACAAGTAGTTAACCTATTAAAAGAGTTACAGGAAGAAAAAGGATTAACTTACTTGTTTATTGCCCATGATTTATCGATGGTTAAATACATTTCCGATCGTATAGGTGTAATGTATTTTGGTAAGCTAGTAGAACTAGCCCCAGCAGAAGATTTATACAATAATCCTATGCATCCATATACACAGTCATTATTATCTGCTATACCGCTTCCTGATCCAAATTATGAGCGTAATCGTGTGCGTAAATCATACGATCCAGCTTCTCATAATTACCAGGACGGGGAAGAGATAGCGATGCGTGAAGTAACCCCTGGACATTTCGTATATTGTTCAGCAAAAGAGCTTGCAACTTTACAAGCTATATCAAATTCGTAAGTTTAATAATTCAACGAGGCTGGGACAGAACCCCAAAACAGCATTTTTCTCTGTGAGAAAAATGCTGTTTTTTTGCTGTGCACAAAATTGATTTCCATTCCAGGGACGCTTACCACGGGCGTAGCCTGAGCCTGTAGTCTCAGGCGTTATGCTATTCCCGTAGGAGTCGCCCCTCCAAACCGCTTGCGCGTCGATGTGAGGTCTCATCTGTCTCACTCATCCCGCCGAAGCCGCCACCTTGCACTACAATCAATATAGCTAGCGAGTAGTACTTCACTAAAAGATTTAGCAAAGCATATCACTTAGATGATAAGATTAGCCAAATATTGTTTAGGGATAAATCAATTTGTGATCGTGGATGAATTAGAAATGCTATTCTTGGTTGACGAAGGTATTAGACTTTCTTTTTACTAGTGGAAATAAAGAGAAATAGTAAGTGTTTGACTCATACAGAAGTGGAATAGCGAATGAAATTGCATCTTCGAGAGCTTACTCTATGAATAGGACAATAGCTTTTCTCTAGTTATCCAAAAACGTACTTACCTGTTTCTAAGAGTTATAGAAGGGCGACGAACAGACGAAAGCCATAAAATTACCGAGAAAATAGATGCTGGTCGTGATGTCAGTCACGACCAGCATCTTAAAAAATCAATCGGAAATAATATAGCAACAAGTCTGTCCAAAGCACTTCGAAAACGATGGAAACAGGTTTTGACCTTAATTGACCGGGCATGTCTTTTGCCTGATTTTTCTTAATATCAATTTAACAATGGAAACAAATAGCCATAATGGATTACCGAAAAGATTTAAAACATGTATTTATGGGTACATAAAGAGTGGACTTTATATTTCTAGTTATCTAACTTATTTTGGCCTAATGGCACTATTATTCATATGCATGAATTGTTAGAATAAAAGGACTTAGAGGAAAGGAATTTTTAATATATGAAAAAACAACTTAGAGTAATAGCTTCAGCATCTATTGCGATGACTATATTACTCCCGGGTACGGGTAAGGCGGAAACCACTTTGTTTTCAAAGGACTTTTCCACTAAAGAATTTAGCTTTCAAGCAATAGATGAAACAATAGTGTCTTCCTCCAAATTATTTGTATATGACTCTGGATTTACATTTGAATATCCAGATGCCGTAAGAGGTGTATATGTAACCGGACATTCTGCAGGAGGAGAACGGTTTAATGACTTGTTGAATTTAATGGATAACACAGACTTAAACGCGATGGTTATTGATCTTAAAGATGATTTTGGAAATCTTACTTACATCCCCAAAGAGGATTCTTCATTGGCAAAATATAATATTGGAAAGCCATACATAAAAGACACGCAAGCAATGTTAAAGACAATGGAAGAAAAGAAGATTTATCCAATAGCTCGTATCGTTGTCTTCAAGGATACTGAGCTTGCAGAAACAAAGCCAGAATGGTCATTTGTAGAAGGTACATCGGTATGGAAAAATGGACGAGGTGAAGCATTCGTCAATCCATTTATGCAAGAGGTATGGGACTATAATGTAGAAATTGCTATCGAGGCTGCTAAAATGGGCTTTAAAGAAATTCAATTTGACTATGTTCGTTTCCCCGAAGGCTTTGAAAAAAGAGAAAACACTCTAAAATACTCAATGGGTGAATATAAAACGTCAGAGTTAGATTTCGTTCAACGTAGGGTTTCAGCGGTTACGGATTTTGTAGCTTATGCCAAGGAAAAACTTAAACCATATGGTGCGAAGGTTTCGGTTGATATTTTTGGTTATTCAGCTACATTGCCTGAAGCACCAGGAATTGGACAAAACTTCAGTAAAATCTCTGAAAATGTAGATGTTATTTCCTCCATGATCTACCCAAGTCACTGGACTTCTTACTTTGGAATTTCTAAGCCAGATTTAGAACCATATAGATTAGTTCAGGAATACGCAAAAGTTGAAAATGCAAAACTAGCAGAGCTTGAAAATCCTCCTGTGTCTAGACCATGGCTACAAGATTTTACTGCTTCATATTTAGGAGCAGGCAATTATCAACAATACGGGAAAGAGGAAGTAGAGGCTCAGATTAAGGCATTAAATGAAGCGGGTATAAAAGAATATTTATTATGGAATGCTGGAAATAAATATTCAAAAGGAGTAGACTATACACCTTAAGCATAGATTAATTGAGAAGTATTTTTAAAGAAAACGTAAAGATTAATGAAGTAGGATGAAATTTAATCCTACTTTTTTTTCTTTTTTGAAACCTTTTTGCATTCAGAACGTACTATTATATATAACAGATATTTTCATTAAGTATTACTAATTGAGAACGCATTTTTTTTATGATGGAGATGTTTAAGTTTTTTAAATGATGGGTATTAATTAATATATCTAATTTGTATTAATAAAATATAAGGATTTCTTTATAAGTAACACGAAATTGTGACAGTAATTTTTATGAGGTAAATTTTTCATTAAAACATATTTAAAATGAATTAAAAGTGGTGTATACTTAGAATGTACATTACTACATTAAATTAATTATAATCTACTTTATATAACACAGACATTTGAAAGGAAGTGTTTTTTAAAATGATGGTAACCTTATTCACTTCACCAAGTTGTACGTCTTGTAGAAAAGCGAAAGCTTGGTTAGAAGAACATGAAATAGCATATAAAGAGCGCAATATTTTTTCTGAACCTCTTAGTATAAGTGAAATAAAAGAAATCTTACGAATGACAGAAGACGGAACAGATGAAATCATTTCAACTCGTTCAAAGATATTCCAAAAACTAAATGTGGATTTAGAAAGTCTTCCGTTACAACGTCTCTACGAATTAATTCAAGAGCATCCTGGATTATTACGTAGACCAATTATTCTAGATGAAAAACGTTTACAAGTTGGATACAATGAAGATGAAATTCGAAGATTCTTACCTAGAAAAGTACGTGCTTATCAACTACTTGAAGCACAACGTCTAGTTAACTAGTATTATACTAAGCTAATTGTTTTTCAAAGTTCATTTTGAAAAATAATTGGCTTTTCTTTTTTCCTTCTACTTGCATTAAGTATGAAAATTTTCTACAATGCATATAGTTTGGTTAATAATTTAAAAAGTGAAGCAGGAATCCTTTTCTTTTTTTCACAAACAACATACAATAGTAATAGACACTACACAATTGAAACGGTAAGAAGCGAAAGGAGATGTGTTAAATGGATATCGAGCGTATCAATGATAACACTTTCAAAGTATACATTTCATACATCGACATTGAAGAAAGAGGCTTCAGCCGAGATGAAATCTGGTTTAACAAGGATAAGAGCGAGCAGCTTTTTTGGGAAATGATGGATGAGGTTCATGATGATGATCATTTTGAGGAATTAGATGGTCCATTATGGATACAAGTTCATGCGATGGAAAAAGGTTTGGAAGTGATTGTTACAAGAACGGAAATAACAAAACAAGATGAGCGTTTAGGAAATAATTCGGATGTAGATGATATATCCAGTAAAATATTTAAAAATGGGGTATCAAGCTCAATCGGCCAACATGAATTTGATGACTTTTCAAGTTATATGGATGATTTAGAAGAAATTCCATCGGATTATACATTTGTTTTTGAGAGCTTCGATGATGTAATTGGTCTTGCGAAAAAGTTAGATGAAACTGATTTACAGACCTCTTTGTATTATTATGAAGATAAATACTATTTGCTTATTGTTTTTGATTTTGATATTACAGAATTTGAATCAGTGCTTAATACATTAAGTATTGTTTCGGAGTTTGCAAATAATTCAAAAACGACTATTCATATTATTCAAGAGTATGGAAAACAGATAATCGAAAGTGGAGTTCTAGATGAATTAAATAAACATTTTTAAAACCTTCTATTTATAGAAGGTTTTTTTTATTTCAGATAACAATCTAAGATGTTGCTTTATTTTCAGAAAATTTGTATATTAGTAGAAGGAGGTGATACAAATATTATCAGCAGTAACAGCAGATGGAGAAATTATAATACCTGCACAACATCCAAAAACCTTATTAGACGAAATAAAATCCAGCAGCAAATTCTCCTGCATACAATGTAATGAACAAGTCATATTAAAAAACGGTATAATAAAAACCCCGCATTTCGCTCATACTCGTAATGCTTCTTGTACTCAGACTTTTTCGGAAGGTGAAAGTGAAGACCATTTAAAAGGAAAATTGCATTTATATGAATTTTTGCAAAATCATTCTTCACCAGTCCAACTGGAAGCCTATCTTCCCTCCCTTCATCAAAGACCGGATCTATTTGTCCGAAGTGAACCCTATCCTATTGCAATAGAATTTCAGTGTAGCCAAATATCAGCTACTGTAATTCAGCAGCGAACAGCAGGCTATATAGAAAACCAGATATTTCCGATTTGGATATTACGAACACCGACAATTTCTGATTTCCCGCTCCAAGAGATAGGGCCTATGCAGTTCTCCGCATATCGACAGCAATTTTTTTACACAACCCCAAATGGGAAAATACTACTCACTTACTGCCCTCAATCTAAATATTTTCATTATATTTCAAATCCAATGCATATAAAGGCAAATAATTATATAGTAAAGGTCAAAAAGCTTTCTATTGAAAGGCAGTCTTGGCCTTTCGCAATTATCAAAAGAAACTCCTGGGAAGAATTTCAAAAGTATTTCACCATATATAAGCATCATCGTTTCAAACAGTTAGACAATCTGTACTTTTTTAATAGAAAAGGAATTCAATCGCCATTTCTGCAAATATGTTATCGATGGAGAATTCATCCAAAAAAAATTCCTTTATTTATAGGTATTCCGACCAAGCAAGCTTCTATTTTTTCTGTACATGCTATCGAATGGCAAATTCAGTTTATTGATTATTTGCATAAACAGGGACTATCTCTTCAACAAGCTGAATCCCAACATTGCGAAACATTTTTGTTATATAGAAAACTAACTACCAATCCTTCAGCTGAACATTTAAAAGCAGTAGAATCCTATCTTTATTTATTGCAACGCTGTCTAATTTCATCAGATAAAGTAATATACGCAAGTAAAATAAATTATTTTTTGATGGAGCAATTGCTGTACAGTGAATTCCTTGCAAATTGATTTGAAAATTGAGAAAATAGTAAGTGATTCGAAATTCGAAACAATAAGAGGGGGAACCTAGTTTGACTACAGATACAAAGAACAAAATATTGACACGTGATGAAGTAGAAGAAAACTTAACATGGAAATTAGAAGATATTTTCGCCTCTAATGATGAATGGGAAATAGAATACCAAGAGGTTGCAGCGTTGTCAGAGAAAGCAAATTCTTATCAAGGAACAATCAGTGGTGGAGCAAACGCTTTACTGGAAGTGTTGACTTATCGTGATGAAATTACTTCCAGATTACGTAAACTGTATACGTTTGCACATATGCGCACTGACCAAGATACAGCTAATAGCACGTACCAGGCTATGGATAGCCGGATAAAATCATTATATGTGAAAGTTTCCACCGTATTATCTTTCTTAGTTCCAGAGATTCTTTCGCTAGATGAGTCTGTAATTGCCAGTTACTTAGTAGAGAATAAAGGACTACAAGTTTACAGACAACTACTTGAAGAGGTCAATAAAGAGCGTCCCCATGTGCTTCCAAAAGAACAAGAAGCATTACTAGCACAATTATCGGAGGTTGCTGGAGCCTCAGCAGACACATTTGGCAAATTAAATAATGCAGATTTAGAGTTCCCATCTATTAAAGATGAAGATGGCAATGAGGTGCAACTAACACATGGTAGATATTCACGTTTCTTAGAAAGTGAGGATCCACGTGTGCGTGAGGATGCATTTAAAGCAATATATGATACGTATGGTAAATTCCGTAACACATTTGCATCAACTCTAACAGGGAATATTAAAGGAGACAATGTCAACGCGAAAATTCGAAACTATGAATCCGCGCGTGAAGCAGCAATGTCTAACAATCATATTCCTGAAAGTGTATATGACAATTTAGTAAATACAATCAATAAAAACGTCCATTTACTTCATCGATATGTGGCTCTGCGTAAAAAAGTGTTAGGCTTAGATGAATTGCATATGTGGGATCTTTATACGCCATTAGTGAAAGAGTTGAATATGGAATACACGTATGAAGAGGCCTGTGACGCAATGATTAAGAGCTTCGAGCCATTAGGTGAAGAATATGTGTCTATCGTCAAGCAGGGGCTTGAAAATCGCTGGGTTGATGTAGTGGAGACGAAAGGTAAACGATCTGGTGCTTATTCGTCAGGAACATATGGTACGAACCCATATATACTGATGAACTGGCAAAATAACGTAAATAATCTTTTTACATTGGCACATGAATTTGGGCATAGTATTCATAGTTACTATACTAGAGCAAATCAACCTTATGTTTACGGAGATTATTCCATTTTTGTGGCAGAGGTGGCTTCGACTTGCAATGAAGCATTACTAAACGATTACTTACTGAAAACAATTGACGACCCTAAGAAACGTATTTACTTATTAAATCATTGGCTAGAGGGCTTCCGTGGAACTGTTTTCCGTCAAACTATGTTTGCGGAATTTGAGCATATTATTCACCAATTAGATCAAAATGGGGAAGCATTAACCGCTGATAAGCTAACGGAAGAATATTATAAGTTGAATCAAAAATACTTTGGCGATGAAATTGTTATTGATGAACAAATTGGATTGGAATGGGCGAGAATTCCCCATTTCTATTACAACTACTATGTATACCAATATGCGACTGGTTTAAGCGCAGCAACTGCCCTTAGCAATCAAATTCTAACAGAAGGTAAACCGGCTGTGGATCGTTATATTAATGAGTTCCTAAAAGCAGGTTGTTCGGATTACCCAATTGAAGTATTGAAAAAAGCGGGAGTAGATATGAATACTGCTGCTCCTATCGAAGAAGCATGTCGCGTTTTTGAAGAAAAGCTAAATGAATTAGAGCAATTACTTTTAGGAGAATAACGAAAAGCCTGGCTATATGGCCGGGCTTTTTTTAAGAATAAGTATATAAAAAAGTCCCGTGAACACTTGGTTCATGGGACTTTGTCATGAAAGATAAAGAAAGTAGATTTCCTTCTTATTAGTGGAAATAAAAAGAAATAGTAAGTGTTCACTGAATAAAGTAGCGAAATAGCGAGCGAAATTGCATCTTCGAGAGCTTGCAATAGGAATAGTTAGTATCTTTATCTCTAGTTATCCAAAAACGCACTTACCTATTTCTAAGAGTTGTAGGAGGGCGACGGACAGGTAAAAGCCATAAAATTACCGAAAAAAGAGTGGCTAGTCGAGACGTCAGTCACGACCAGCCACTCAAAAATCAATCGGTAATCCTATAGCAAAACGCCTGACCAAAGCACTTCGAAAACGATAGAAACAGGTTTTTGACCTTAACGGACCGGGCATGTCTTTTGTCTGGTTTTTCTTAAAAACATCACAATGTAATAGGTTTACCATTCTAATAATTCTATTTTTCCTGGTATTTGGAAGAATGGGATGTAACCAATAATACTGCTTATTTTCGTTTCAGACTGATGCTTTTCCATGGGGATGAGAGATAAGCCCTCAGCAGAGCTCACGTATCTTTCCAAGAGTAGGAAATAGGAGGTAGGACGTCCTATGATGTATGACGAATTTGTGAAAAGAGGAGCTAATATATTGTATTATATAAAATGACGTGTTAAAGTAAGAGTGTGAAATAAATCACAAGAAAACATACACCCCTTTGTTTGAACGTGAACATTTCTCCCATCCCCTTTGTAAATGAAAATGCCCTTTCCTCGGTAGGAGGAAATGGGCATTTTCTGTTTTTTTACATAATATGAAGTCTTAACTATAATTTGAAAAATAGCAGCCTATCTTTTTTTAGATAGGCTGCTGTTTATTTATTTTAATCGCCATAATACGGTGTTTGGTAAGAGAAGTCTTTCAACTTTTTGCAATAATAGAAGCTTTTTAAGTTCACGTTCCGCTAATTGATCAGAAATATTATAATAGCTTGCAATTTCATTTGTAGTTAAAGAATGGAATCGATCAAAAAGTTTTTCCAGTGATGGAGGATCTTGAATTTCTGGCTTCTCGTATAGCATTTCTTGAAGGATTTGTACATATATCTCGTAAGGATAATTTCCAGCTACTTTTATACCTTCATCTTCAATATTTTCATTGAAGAATACGATGCTTGGAAAAGAGTCCACTTCCATTTCACAAGTAATGGATAAATCGCTTTGGAAGGACCTAGCACATTCATTAGAAAGAAAATCACGTGTAAATTCATCCACATCAAGTCTAACTTCTTCTGCTATCTCCTGTAATATGGAAAAGGATGTAACGTTTTTAGTTTTCAAAAACAAGTACTCTTGAATTTTTATAAAAAAACGTAAAGCAGCTTTCTTTCCTTGAAATTCTGCAGCTTTCACAGCGATAGAAGGGAAAACGGAATGTTCTACTTTGGAAATATTAAATGATTCACTACTCAAATTGGCATTGGGAAAGTTACAAACTGTATTCAAATTATTCAATTGAGTACTAAGTACAGTGCGTACAGTAAAATACTGTCCGTACTCTACTTGCAATTTCCGAAGGGTAGGTTGCATATCCCAACAAGTTGGACATAATGGGTCCAAAAAAACGTACATTTCAAGCGGCTTGTTTAGTAATGGGGATGTGAACGTCTCAGACGGAATTTGTATTCTTGTCACATTTCTTCCTCCTCATGACTCATTTGATTGACCATGTGGTTTGCTGTAAGCTCTAGTCGTCTATAAAATGTATCGCGAATCTTGCCTTCTAATCCTACCTTATCCATAGCATCTCTCATGCAGGAGAGCCAAGCTTGTGCTCGTTCTGGAGTTATCGGAAATGGGTTATGACGCATTTTCATCATCGGATGTCCGTGTTCTTCTGTATATAAATTAGGTCCACCTAAATATTGAGTTAGAAACTGTTTTTGTTTTCTAGCTGTTTCCGATAAATCATTTGGAAAAATCGGTATAAGCAGCGGATGCTTTGCTACATTGCCATAAAACGTATCGACAAGCAGATGTAGTTTTTCTGCTCCAATTTCATCGTAAGGAAGTATTGGCTTTTGTGTCATTTTCTTTACCCCTTTGCTCTAGCACTATACTTATTCTATCAACGAAACCCAAATATCTCAAACAATTAGATTATCTCATAGAAAAGCATAAGCACTTTGCTAGCATCGACAACGTTTACAAATCCTTATAAAAATCATACTTCTAAGTATGATTTGTTGTTACAAGAATATTATTTTACATTTTTAAAGGAAAGTAAAGCAGCAAAGAATGGAAAAATTTCCTTGTCAGCAAGAAAAACCCTCTTTTTAACGCAAGTAAATAAAATGCGAGCTCAAGTAAGTTGTAAAGTAATGAAAATAAATGCTAATTTAGTGCAAGCAACTAACCTATCAAAAAAAGTAAATCGTTATAAACATGGATTTTCTTCCTGTACATGCGTCATCGCAGGCTTTCTATTATTTCAGCATCCGCTTGAAAAGAAAAAAAGAGGTATCAGTTAATAGAAGTTACACTAAAAAAACGAGGCTGGGACAGAAGTAGAAATTTTATTGGATAAGGAGAAGCCTTTACCAAATAATGGATATTTAACAAAATTGATTGAAATGGAGGGGCGACTCCTACGGGAATAGCGTGACGCCTGAGACTACAGGCTCAGGCCACGCCCGTGGAAAGCGTCCTTGGAATGGGAATCAATTTTGTACACAGCAAAAAAACAGCATTTTTCTCACAGAGAAAAATGCTGTTTTGGGGTTCTGTCCCAGCCTTGTCCGTAATGGTTATGCTTGGAAGTAATTCATCACTTTTTGTACGTAATTTTGTGTTTCTTTATATGGTGGGATACCATCATATTTTTTTACTGCACCAGGTCCGGCGTTGTATGCAGCAAGAGCTGTTTCAATATTACCGTCAAATTGGGAAAGCATCTGGCTTATATATTTTGCTCCGCCCATTATATTTTGTTCAGGGTCTAACGAATTAGTAACACCTAAATACTTAGCGGTGCCAGGCATTAATTGCATTAGTCCGGATGCTCCAGCAGAACTAGTAGCTAATGGGTTGAAATTAGATTCTTGTTTGATGATGGAAGAAATAAGCTTTTCTGGAACGTTGTACGTTACTGCGGCTTTCCTAATAATTTCATCAAAATCTGTCTTATTATTTGTAGAAGTAGATGATGAATAAGAAGAGATAGCTTCCGTTAAGCTACTCTGCTCGGAGTTTAAATATGATGGTACAAATACAGGAGTGTCGCCACTATATAGTAAAGAAGTTATATTTTCAGTGGCCAAGTCTCCAGTACTTGCTTGTAAAACTTGTCCTAACATATCTGAAAACATGGAAGAAGTGGAAGAGTTTGTTTGAGAGCTTTGCACACTTCCTAATGATTGCATTGCATTTATGTCCATTAAAACTTTGAGGGCTTGAATATCCAAAGGGATCAACCTTTCAACTTGTTGTTATATTTCACAAGGCGAGCAATTTTTTTATCTGTGTGTCGAATAGGGATATTATGTGAAACTAACAAATCATTAAACACTTTTTCTCCATATTTTACATCACTACTCTCATATTCTATCTCAAAATCCTCTATTTGACTATAAATGGAATGATCTAAAAATAACGTTCCACTTTTAAAAGGTATCTGTACACGATTTGTTTGCAGGATACCGATGCATTTTAAAGGAGAAAGAAGATTAAATTGCTCAAGAAAGGGAATAGAAGGAAAAGCGGTTTGGTTGATAATAGCGTCCCTTTCTTGATCAGACACATGTACTGTATTCTCTTCCATTACATGTTTTTCAATCGGCTGTTTAAGCGTAAGCTCATTTTGATCTCTTAATACGCGTAGACGGAATCCCATCCCATTGTCCTTAAAAAAGTTATCTTGCGTGTCAAAGTAGTAATTTGTTTGGGAGCGAAAGTCCTTTTGATCTACTTGAAAAAAGGATACTAAAAGCTCAAATTCTTGCTTTGTTAATAAATTTTTAAACTCTATTTCTTTTTCGATTTGCATAATACACGACCTTTCCTATTATTTCTATTATAGCGCTTTTCAACGAGTTTCAATATGTTAAAATAGTGGAAGAATGGACAGAAAGGAACGATTTATTTTGCCTATTACTTATAATGTGCATAGTGGTATTCAATTAGAAAATGATATACGTTTTACACTAGAGGTATTACCTAACAATCATCATATAAAACCGGCTGGTCAAATGATTACTGATTCGGATTCAATTGCTTTTATCTACTTATTAGAGGATGAGACTGGTTATCATTATTTAAAGTTTGGTCAAGAGGTTTGGCCATTGCTCGTCAATACTTTAAAAGCGGTAGAAGACCCATTGTTGCAAATTGGTGAAAAAGAGCTGACTCTACATGGCTTTAAAGAAGAGCTAGACATGCTTATTTTCAATATTGAAGGTAATGACAACTATGGTGCTGATTTCTCCAAAGCAGTGGAAGAGGCATTTAGAGAGATTTTACAAGCATAGTACTAAGGTCAAGGGAAGTGGAGGTCAAGCTTATGGGGCAATGGGATCGCTTTTTAGAGCCGTACAAGCAGGCAGTTTCAGAGTTAAAAGTAAAACTAAAAGGAATGCGAGCGCAGTTTGAGAGAGATAATACAAATTCACCTATAGAATTTGTGACAGGTCGTGTCAAACCTTTGGCAAGTATTTATGATAAATCACTAGAAAAAGGAATAGTATTTGAGCCTTCCGATACGTTGGCACAGGAAATTCCTGATATTGCAGGCTTACGAATGATGTGTCAATTTGTAGACGATATTGAAACAGTCGTAGGATTATTACGTGATAGAAATGATATAAGAATCGTCGAGGAGCGAGATTATATTTCACACAAAAAACAAAGTGGGTATAGATCCTACCATGTGATTATTGAATATCCAGTTCAAACAATTCACGGGGAGATTAATATTCTTGCTGAAATACAAATACGTACATTAGCTATGAATTTCTGGGCATCCATTGAGCATTCATTGAATTACAAATATAAAGGAATCTTCCCAGAAGAGATAAAAAAAAGACTTCAATATGCAGCAGAAGCAGCATTTCGTCTTGATGAAGAAATGTCTCTAATTCGAGGGGAAATTCAAGAAGCACAAAAATACTTTAGTGAAAATAAGGAACTTTCTCATCCAAGTCTCCGTGAATCGACAAACGAAAGAGAGGGCACATAAATCATGAAATTTTTTATATTGTCTCGAAATGATGATTTATCCAATCAATTAATGGAAAGTGCAAAAACATATCTAGTAGATTTTGGACTTATAATAGATGAAGAAAATCCGGATATTGTCTTATCAATTGGTGGCGACGGTACATTATTACATGCCTTTCATAAGTATAAACATTTAACCACTTCGGTTGCTTTTGTCGGGCTTCACACTGGGCATCTTGGATTTTATGCAGACTGGAAACCGGAAGAAATTGAAAAGCTAGTCATTAGTATAGCGAAAAAAGAATTTGAAGTAATAGAATACCCTTTACTTGAGGTAACGATCAATTATAGACATGGCGAAGATAGTTCCGTCTATTTGGCGTTAAATGAATCTACTGTAAAATCACCGGACGTTACTTTAGTAATGGATGTAGAGCTGAACGGGGATCATTTTGAACGTTTTAGAGGAGATGGA
The DNA here is from genome assembly GCF_038003085.1 of Psychrobacillus sp. FSL K6-2836. Classification (NCBI taxonomy): domain Bacteria; kingdom Bacillati; phylum Bacillota; class Bacilli; order Caryophanales; family Bacillaceae; genus Psychrobacillus; species Psychrobacillus sp. FSL K6-2836. The sequence goes on along the minus strand of NZ_JBBOOM010000001.1, from coordinate 892,753 downwards.
TTATGTATGTCTACTCCTTCCGGAAGTACCGCTTATAACAAAGCACTTGGTGGTGCGATTGTGCATCCTTCGTTAGAAGCTATTCAGCTTGCAGAAATTGCATCTATTAACAATAGGGTTTTCCGTACAGTTGGTTCATCACTCGTCTTACCAAAACATCACTCTTGTTTGCTAAAACCCGTGAAAGGACCAGATTTCATGGTAACTGTGGATCATCTTCAGTTATTGCATAAAGATGTTCAATCCATTAAGTACCGAGTTGCTGATGAAAAAGTTCGCTTCGCTAGGTTTAGAGCATTTCCATTTTGGCATAGAGTACATTCCTCATTTATCGATAGTGATTTGGAAATATGAAAGAAGAGTTAATCCAATTGACATTTCAAATAAATGAACCGCAACAATTACTTCGAGATGCAATTAGACAATATGGTATATCAAAAAAAGCATTGACTAGTATTAAATACGAAGGCGGTAAAATTACTGTCAACGGTGAAGAGAAGACAGTGCGGCATAGATTAGATGTTGGGGATACAGTCATGATTACATTTCCACCAGAGAAAAAAAGTGGCGGATTAATCCCCCAGCAAGTAGAGTTCCCTATTTTAATGGAGGATGATGATCTCCTCATTCTTACAAAGGTTGCTGGAATTAGCACTATTCCTTCTCGAGAGCATCCTACCGGGACACTAGCAAATTTTATAGCTGGCTATATGGAGAAAAGTGGGCTATCGTCTACGGTACATATTGTGACTAGGTTAGATAAGGACACTTCAGGTATCATTTGTGTAGCAAAGCATCGGCATGCTCATCATTTATTAAGTGAAATGCAAAAGTTAGGACAAATTTCAAGAACTTACGAAGCATTCGTTCATGGCCATATAAGGCAAGATGATTTTCTTATTGACGCGCCCATTGGTAGAAAAAATGGCAGCATTATTGAACGAGTTATCGATTCTGAGGGTAAACAGGCTAAAACTTCTGTCCAAGTGTTGACCCGTTTTGAAAAACTCGGAAAAAAGCTTACACATGTGCGATTACACTTACACACTGGCCGAACCCATCAGATTCGTGTACATATGATGTCTATTGGTCATCCGTTAATTGGGGATGATTTATATGGTGGCGATTTACAGCTAATAGATAGACAAGCACTCCATGCAAGAGAACTAACCCTGATACATCCTTTTACAAAAGAGGATATTCATTTAGTTGCTCCTTTTCCACAAGATATGAAAGCACTAATTCCCACTAATTATTCCTAAGTGACAGGATGAATGGTGGGATTTCATATTAAAAAAGTATTATGATAGATTATTTCCTAGGGAATATTTTTATTGCTTATTTATTATATACTCCATACAATAAGTAAGGAAAAATAGAACTCAGGCAAAAAACGCCGCGTCCTGCGGCAATACCTGAGTGACCAACCATAGTATTGGCCCGAGGCTCGCAGGAAGCGAGTCACATAGACGAAGCCACATGACGTGGTGCTTTTTCGTCTATGTTCTACGTTGGACTTTTTGTTATCTCCCACTTATGCTTTGTTGTTTAAGCCAAGCATTGAAGTGGGTGTCTAACGACGTACAGGACGTACTAGTGCCGATGTTGCCACAGGACGTGGCGATTTTTTAATCGTCCTGTCCGTTAATGCGGGACAAACGCTCAAGAGGAGGGGAAAGTGTGAAAGATGAAATGACTCAACAACCTTTAGAGGAGTCCATTTTAATTGATTTTTTATTAAATGATTCAATGGACGATTTTAGAGAAGAATTTATGCAACTTCATCCGTATGATCAATCCATATTTTTTGAAAAGGTGGGACCTGATTTAAGGAAGAAAATTTATCATTACCTTTCTCCTAAAGAAATATCTGAGCTATTCGAAGCGACGAAATTTGATGATGAACAATATAATTTATTTATGCAGGAAATGGATATTACTTACGCTGCCGATATGCTTTCTTATATGTATACGGATAATGCGGTAGATGTATTAAATGAGTTAGGGAAAGACCAAGTCGCAAGTTATTTAAACATAATGGATAAGGAGTCCGCACAGGAAATTAAGGATCTTTTACATTATGAAGAATATACCGCTGGTTCCATTATGACTACGGAATATGTAGCAATTCCTGAAAATTCAACATGTCGCTCGGCAATGACTATTTTGCGTAGTGCTGCACCAGAAGCAGAGACCATCTATTATTTATTTGTTGTGGATGATGATCATAAACTTTCTGGAGTTATTTCACTTCGTGATCTAATCATTGCAGATGAAGATACATTGATAAAAGATGTTATGAATGATCGGGTAGTCAGTGTTTTAGTGAGTGTTGATCAAGAAGAAGTAGCTCGAATGATAAAAGATTATGATTTTCTAGCCGTTCCAGTAGTAGATTTTAAAAATCACTTACTTGGGATTGTTACGGTAGATGATATTTTAGACGTATTAGACGAAGAAGCATCGGATGATTACTCGAAACTTGCAGGGGTTTCCAACATGGACACCTTCGATAAAGGATCATTACAGGCTGCAAGAAAAAGATTGCCATGGCTAATCATTTTATTGTTCCTTGGAATGTTTACCGCAAATTTAATGAGTATTTTTGAGCAAACTCTAGATAAAGTTGCACTACTTGCTGTTTTTATTCCTTTAATTGCTGGTATGGCTGGTAATAGTGGTACACAAGCACTCGCTGTAGCTGTTCGGGGTATCGCCACTGGAGACATTGAAGAACAAAGTAAGACGAAATTACTTTTTAGAGAAGCTGGTACTGGTCTTATAACAGGACTCATTTGTGGTTTACTAGTTGTTGGAGTAGTATATTTTTGGAAACATGATTTACTAATTGGCTTATTGGTAGGTTCATCTATTTTTGGATCTATTTTTATTGCTACTTTAGGGGGATCTTTCATACCGTTATTGATTCATCGAATGAAAATAGACCCGGCAGTTGCATCAGGACCATTTATCACAACGGTTAATGATGTAGTAAGTATTTTAATTTACCTTGGACTGGCTACCATATTTATCTCATCTTTGTAATTTGTATCATATTTTTTGATAGTTGCATAAAGTAAAGGAAAAAGGATGTGCTAATGAACTCATTTAATGATCCTTTAATCTTTATAAAAGGTCCTCCTGTCTTTCATCTACCACCAAATGAACGAATTGAAGCTCCTTACGAATTACAAGATGAAAGTACATCGATTTATGAAATACAAAAAAGTTACTCTGTGAAGACACTAGCGATTAGAGATAAATTGAACTTTTTAGCAAAACCATTTCAGCGAAAAGTGTACCGACCATTAGTATTTCATCTAAAAGATGGAGTATCTGTACAAGGTGAAGTGGAAAAAGTGGAAGAAGATGCCGTTACTTTACTAGTCGGTACAGAAGAATTGTTGACGTATCCCGTAGAAGAAATCGAAAGAATTGTTTGGCGGGGAAGTATATTAAATTGAAAGTGAGCTATCCTATTGTAGGATAGCTTTTTTTGTTGGAAATGTATTAGACGCCGTAAAATTACCAAGAAAAGAGATGCTACTTTTGACGGGCCTCACAACCAGCTTTTGATCTCAAAGGACCAGGAGTGCTTTTATCTGATTTTTCTTATCCAGCTTTCACCAATAAAAAAACCGCTCGGGTTCGGCCCGAACGGAATAGACACTACAATGATGAAACGATCAGTCACATACACCTAAAAATACATCGGCGATACATTCAATTGCACAGAAACAATCCAAGTCTACAGTAACACAACTACCAGTTGATCTGAAATTTCGAACTTTACAAAGCTTTCTTAAATCGACTTTTGTTCCACAATCGTTCAATAAATCAACTTCGTGACGTTCTCTGTCAAGTGGCTCTAATACTCGTAAAGTTGCACAGCAACCGTCAAAGATATCTTCTACACGGAAGAAAACAGAAATGCAATCACAATCAAATCTATCATTATCACGGAAAAATGCTTTAAATGGATCTCCGTCTTTTGTTAATAACATAAATACTCGTGTGTCAGCTTGGCGTCTAGAAGCAGGACTCACAAGACCTCCAAGTGGTTCTAGAAAACAATTTGTCGGACATTGGGGGCAATCGTCATTTGTTGCTTGATCTTGAATGTCTTTAATTGCGCGGACAACATCACAAACACAATTTCTAGAACGTTTTTCGTCAGTAACATCACCTATATTTCCACAACCCATTAAATTCACCTCCTCTTCATCTCTTACTAACGTATGTAGGAAGATCACCTTGATAAGGGCAAATATCTCGTAACCCAATTGCATATTTCATCTGACAGCGTACATACTACACGAAAAAGGAGCAAGTAAATCGTATGAAAAAAAGCGTAACTGTTTTTCTAATGGTTCTATTGTTGGGCGCTTGTTCGAGCGAGAAGGAAAAAGTGATATTTCCTGCAGATAATTCCACTTCACTAAAGCCGATCATGCAAAAACAAGATTCGATTCACGGATATAAAGGTGTGATGAACGAGGAAGATATTTTAGTGGCCATTCAAATAAACCGATTTGATCGTTTTAATAAAACAAAAATTGAAAACAAAATTACCAAACAAATTGAAAAACAATTTCCAGAAAAACAAGTATTAGTCACAGCAGACCAAAAACTTATGTGGGAAGTAGAATCCATCATCGAGAAAAAGCTGAAAGAGGAAGATCTTAAAAAGTCTATTGAAAAAATAAAATCATTATCAAAGGAAGAGACATAATGGACCAACAACAATTTCAAAAAATAGTTGATGAAAAAAATCCTAAAGTGCCATTTTTTATGAACATACTAAAAGCATTCATCGTCGGGGGAATAATTTGTACTATTGGACAACTCATCACTTTTTTTTATATGCGGTTTTTCCCTTTTACAGAAGGAACTGCAGCTAATCCAACAGTTGCAACGTTAGTATTTATCGCGATGATCCTAACTGGAACTGGTTTATACAAAAAAATTGCGCAGATTGGCGGTGCTGGTTCAGCAGTACCTGTCACAGGATTTGGTAACGCAGTAATATCAGCCGCTATAGAGCATAAATCAGAAGGATATGTATTAGGGGTTGGAGGTAATATGTTCAAGCTTGCAGGGTCGGTAATACTATTCGGTGTTCTATCTGCATTTGTCGTTGCACTCATTAAAACAATATTAGTGAATATAGGTGTGGTTTCATGGTAAATACATTTGGAACTCTACAGTTTACCAATAAAATTTGCATAGCGAGTACCGGAATAGTAGTGGGACCAGTAGAAAAGGATAGTACTTTTGCTGACTCTTTTGATGAAGTTCTTCCATTAGAAACGGAAAAAAGTGAAACGAATGAGCAGGCAAATTCTCGTATGATTGAAAAAACATGTCAATGGGCTGTTAAAAAAGCGCATACTCAGATAGACAAAGTGGATTTTTTAATAGGAGGCGACCTCATCAATCAACTTTCTCCGACAAATTTTGCAGCTCGAAGCTTAGCTATCCCATTCTTAGGTGTTTTTTCTGCATGTGCTAGTTCGATGGAATCTGTTATTCTTGGCAGTCTTTTACTGGACTCGGGAAATGCGAAAACAGTACTAGCCGGAGCTTCTAGTCATCATCAGGCAGTGGAGCGACAATTTAGATACCCACTTGAGTATGGATCGCAAAAACCTAAAACAGCCCAATGGACTGTGACTGGAGCAGGTTTTGCATTATTAGAAAAAGATACAAAAAACGCCCCAGTTGTCACTCATGCTACGATCGGTAGAGTAGTGGACAGTCATCAGACAAACCCATTGCATATGGGAGCTGCCATGGCATCTGCTGCGAGGGATACAATTGAGCGTCATTTAACGAATACGAACAGTAAAATGGCGGACTTCGATGTAATCATGACAGGTGATTTAGGCAATATAGGAATTTCTATATTAAAGGAAATGTTTGAAGATGAAAATACTGGAGTTGTCCTTCAAGATGCGGGAGCGCAGTTCTATGGAAATGATACGTTTTTCAATGCAGGTGCAAGTGGAGCGGGATGTTCCGCAACTGTTTTCTTTGGTCAAATATATGACCAGTTAAAAAAAGGCTTTTTTAAACGTGTTTTGCTAGTAGCTACAGGGGCATTACTGTCTCCTTTAACATTTCAACAAGGGGAAACAATCCCTTGTATTGCTCATGCCATTGAATGCCGTATGGAAAAGAGGGGTTAGGATGATTTCTTCATTAGTTACTGCATTTGTTGTTGGCGGATTAATATGTGTAATTGGTCAAATCTTCATGGATGTGTTTAAACTAACGCCAGCACATACATTAAGTACTTTAGTTGTATTAGGTTCTATATTAGATGGTTTTGGTCTGTATGAGCCATTGATTGACTTTGCAGGAGCTGGAGCTACAGTTCCCATTACCTCCTTTGGTAACTCTTTGACGCATGGTGCATTAGCAGAGGCAGAGAAGCATGGGTTGATAGGTGTTTTGACTGGAATGTTCGAGGTAACAAGCTCTGGTATTAGTGCAGCTATTTTGTTTGGCGTAATTGGTGCATTCATTTTTCAAAAGCGGAAAACAAGATACTAGTTAAATCGCCCTTTTTTCTATTCACCTCTTGCATACAATAAGTTGAAGAGGAGAGGAGGGAAAGGTATGTACGGCTACTGTGGCGGAGGTTATCCTGGATATTACGGAGGAAACGAGTACGGAGGTAACAAAAGTTCTACATTTGTACTAATCGTAGTATTATTTATATTATTAATCATTGTTGGTAGAAGCTTTTTCCCTTAATCCAAAATTATAAAGATGTGAGGGGGAAAATTTATGCAAAATTCATTTTTTAAATCAATAGAAAATAAAACTGGTGTATCAATGGATGAACTATTTACGCTTGCCAATGCCATCTCATATGCTGATTTTACGGATGAAAAACAGGTTCGTAAAATTGTACGTAAAGTTGGCAAGCTAGCAAATAAACCTGTTTCTCAAGAGTTAGAAGATGAACTTACACGCTCTATTTTACAGAGCGGTAGTTCATTGAGTATGGCGGATATTCAAAAATTATTATAATTTAATAGAATATTTAGATTATAATTGAATGAAAGGTTTAAGTCATATTAAAATGGGGTAAAGCTAAATAGAATAATATTATGGGGGTGGAGAAAATGGGATATATTCTTCCAATGCAACCGATTCAATCGCAAGTTTATGCTAATCGAATGATTGGGAACGATCATAATTTTGCTTATATTGATAATATCCAACATGTAAAATTTAAATCTGGTTTTGATGATCACTTAGAAGAGCAGGAACAACTTCTTGAAGAGGAAGAAGAGCAATTACTGGAAAAAGAAAGACCATCAATCCAACCATTATTTAAAGGCTTTATTCATCCAAATCCAGTAAACTTATCTCCAAAAATTGCTGAAATAAATGGCAAAGGAAACAGTGTTAATTTGTATGTATAGTTCAAAGTATTTGAAAATCGCCTATCGGGTTATACCGATAAGCGATTTTTCTTTTCTCACATTTTAAAAGTAGACTAATTTGAATTATCTCATTGTAAAGCAACCTTGTCGCTAATATCTTTCTATGATATAAAAGAGCATTAAATAAAAGTCTAGCTATTTCCACGATGGAATAGCTAGACCTTTATTTACATTGTGAGCTTGGCATGTGTGATTTTTCAATTATTCAAACCGAATTTACACTTCGAAGCTTGACATGAGAATATCATTAACCATTTAAGGATGGATGTCAAATGTCCAAAGTGCAATCTATTTTGGCAAATAAAAACCAACTATTTCTTATGTCCTTTTTTCTTATCACTAGAGTCTTTCTTATGATCAGACTCTTTTTTATTTGATTCTTTGGAATCTGCTTTCTCCTGTTTTTCCTTTTTATCTTTCCTATCTTCCTCATTTTTATCAGAATCAGAGGACTCTTTTTTTTCCTTTTTTTCTTTTTTATTAGTATTACTATCTTCTTTTTTCTCAGAATCCCTAGAGCCCTTTTTCTCCTTTTTTTCCTTATCTTCTGTAGTATCTTTTTCTTTTTTATGGTCCTTTTCTTTTTTGTTCTTGGAACCTTCGCTTTGTTCTACCTTTTCTTCTACGGTTTCCTCTACAGCTTCGCTTCCATTAGTATCGGTAAGTTCTTTTGATGTATCTTCCGATTTATGATGAGGCATTTTTTTCTTTTTATGGTCTTTCAAATTTACTCACTACTTTCTATTATTTAATGTTACTAATACAGAGTATGTAGGGAAGAGCAAATTTGTTCGGGAACCAAATTATATTGAGTGCTTGTATAATTATTCGTAAATGGGCGTTTAACCAATACTCATGCACCCCAAAATACATATAGATACTAGGATACTAAAAAAGGAGGTTAGAAAGATGAATAAAAAAATGATACTTTCTCTAGTAGACAAAGTAATTAAAGTAGATAGAGGCGGTCCAGAATCGCGGGTTGGTGTTCTCTTATCAGCAGCGGATGATCACTTTACTCTACTAACAGAAGACGATGGCATTATTTATTATAATACACAGCATATTAAAAGTATGACTTATAATTCAAAAAACCAAGTAGAATTCAATCTTGAAATACCTAAGGATTTTAAGTATATACAAGCAGATGATTTTAGAGGTGTTTTGGATTGTCTAACACTACAGTGGGTAAAGATTAACCGCGGTGGACCAGAGACACTTGAAGGTGTAATGGACGTAGTTACAGATGATTTTGTAACCATTGTGGCGAACGAAGAAATAATTCGCGTTGCTTTATTCCATATCCGTAATATCAGCTATGGGGTAAAGATCGAAAAAACTAAAGAAGATAAAGGTAATAATGACAAAGAAGAAAATAAAGATGATTCAAATAATCAAGAAAAAGAAAAGTAAAGCTGGTAAATAAATAGAGGATGCATTCGTCGCTTTTTTTACTTGAAGCGACGAATATTCTATAAGGGAGGCGCCCTCCAAATGCAGAAAAAAAACTTCGAAAAAGTATTATATGCTAATGAAAATAGGAATATAGGATTATATTTAACAAAAAATCATTTTGTAGAAGGAATTTTATTAGACGTTCAAAAAAATCATATTGTTTTAGAGGTGAATCAAAAAATTGTCTATTTCGCAATTCACCAAATCCAAGCACTTTCTAAGAGTGCTAAAGATCAAAGTATAGCAAAGGAATCCAGTCCGCATCTTGTTAGAAATGATTTGATGGATGTGTTAATTGCATTAAGATACCACTGGGTTACGTTAAATAATTTTAGTAATCCTACTCTTTTTGGTATATTAAGCAGTATCTTCGAGGATCATATTATTCTAATCAATAACAAAGATTTACTTTATATACCTATTTCACATATTACAGATATTTCTAGCAAAATATCTAAAAGTGACCACTACTTTTTAAATAAGAAGGAACAACTTACTATCCAAAAATTATATAGGATGGGTATTAGCAAAGGATCTTTCGAAGTTAAAGATGATAACCTGATTGTAGAACAGGACAGGATTACACTAGAGGATATTGAAATTATTGCAGACGTGACAGATTCTAAAAATAAGGTAAAAGTAGGTCAAAATGCAGTTTTTCCTCTATTAACAGAGAAAGCCGATAATTTAGTTAGTGACCAAGAAATAGTGGCAATAGATATTGGTATTTCTAAGGAAGTATCTGAACCTATAAATACGAATGCATTAGAAGAAAACGCATTTTCTTCTCAATTGGAAGAGACGCTAGAAAGTAAAAGCTTAGATTTAACAGCAGAGAAAGCCGGTATTTTAGTTAGTGATCAGGAAGTAGCTAAAATAGACGTTAGTATTCCGAATGAAGTAGCGGAACCGATAAATACGGATACATTAGAAGAAAACGTATTTTCTCTTAAATTAGAAGAGAAGCTAGAAAGTAAAAGCTTGGATCTAGCAGAAGCGGGTGCCAATAATTTAGTTAGTGAAGAGGAATTATCTCCAATAGGTGAGGGTGTTCCTACAGAAGAAACGGAACTGTTGAATAGAGATACATTAGATGAAAATGCGATTTCACCTCAATTAGAAGATCGGGTAATAGAAGAACAAGATAATATGCTTTCCGATGAACAGCTTAACCTTCTCCAAAATAGTTTGAAGTTGAAGGGAAAAGATAAACTTTTAACGGCTTGGAGTACTATGAACAACGATCAATCTACAGTTGCATTACCAAAGAAAGCCGATTCTAAAAGGAAACTAGCAACACCAATGGAAGATACAATGATGACTAGTCGGAACACGGAGATAAATAAACAAACATCTCCTTCAAATCAACCAAATGAAAATTCTGATCGCCAGGACAAACAGGGTGGCTTAGAAAAAATATCGGAGACATCAGAAAAAAAAAAAACAGTATTAAATGCAAATGTTCTGAGTAGAAAAGAAATAAATGAAATGTTGGAGCAGCAATACTTTGCTTTGATGAATTACGCTGCAGCTCAAATTTCAAATACGATAAATTTTAAACAAACAGATAACAAATCTTACTTTCACCCAAGAATTCAAGGCAGTGAGATTGGTACAGATAAAATTAGAAGAGATGAAATGATTAGTGGTTATTCAGTTTATGATTCAAAGCAAGAGACAGCTGGATTAAAAATACAGTATATTTCGTTAATGAGGCATGCAACAACAATGTACCGAAAATTAAGGCAGTATTAGTTCGAGGACGAATAAATGCTAAAAGGAGTTGCGACCTTGAATAAAATTATTCAAAGTCTAATCAAGGAGTTTGTCCAAATTGAGGTTTCAGGAAAAAAGATAATCAAGGGTACTCTAATTGATCTGGGAACGGACTTAATGGTTATTTTTAACGGAACAGATTATATGTACATTCCTTTCAATCATATCCATAGCTTCTGTTCTATCCCAAAAAATGAATTTGATACGATTTCCCCTACGGAGTCATATAGTATGCAAACTGGAGAAAATAGCGAGAATTTAACCTTGCTATTAACACTTCACCAAGCAAAGGGTAAGAATTCTGAAATTTATTTAACAGATGATCAGCCTCTACATGGTTGTATTACTCAGATAATGGATGACTACTTTGAGTTTTATTCACCCATCTATAAAACTATGTATATATCAACAAAACACTTAAAGTGGCTAATTCCTTATATTTCTAATGAAGGTCCCTACGGGTTTAATAACAACTACTCCAAACCTTTACTTAATGAACCCCTGGTTAATACCTTTAAATCTCAAATAGAAAAGTTTAAAGATAAAATAATTGTGTTCAATATTGGTGGAAGTAAGAGTCATATAGGAAAAATAAAAAATGTAGAGGAACAAGTTGTTGAGATGGAGAAAGCAAGAGCAGCTAAGGATTATTTAAATATCGAACATATAAAAACAATCCATGAAGTATAAGAAAGATATGGATAAGGTCATGAGTAAGCCTTTCATCGAGAAAAAAATAAACAAAAATTAGAAGCATGAAATGTTTCATGCTTCTTGAAGTTGGATATACATAAAGTTTTTTCTTTAGGAATAGTGAATTATTTATATTGGAATATGGACATACACCTCCTGTCTCTTTGTAGAAAGAGAATATACATATAAAGAAGCGGACAATCTCAACAAGGAGAGGAAATGGTATATGTATGAGTTGGCAAATTGGAATCACCATTTTGGTGTTCCTAGCTACTATGTTAGTAATTTTTGTAAGACCTAGAGAAGTAAATGAAGCTTGGCCAGCAACAATTGGTGCCGTAATATTAATACTAGCAGGAATTGTATCATTAGATGATATTTTAGATATTATCAATAAAATTGGAGGGGCGTCCATTACTATAATATCGACAGTTGTCATGGCTGTCATATTAGAAAGCTTCGGTTTTTTCAACTGGGCAGCTACTCGAATTGTAAGTTTATCAAAAGGGTCGGGTTATCGATTGTATTGGTATATTCAGTTATTATGTTTTGGGATGACACTATTGTTTAATAATGACGGTAGTATTTTAATAACAACCCCTATTTTAATACTACTACTTAAGAACATGCGACTAAAATCTCCTCAACAAATCCCCTATTTAATCAGTGGAGCATTAATTGCAACTGCCTCCAGCGCCCCTATAGGAGTAAGTAATTTAGTTAATCTAATAGCTTTAAAAATTGTTGATATGTCTTTATGGATGCATACGTTAATGATGTTTGTCCCAGCAACTTTAGGGTTATTGTTTATGTCATATTTGATGTTCGTCATTGTGAAAAAAAAGCTGCCAGTAACTTTACCAACATCTCTCATTAATATTGAAGAATCATTTTTCACTAAAAACTTCCATCCACTGAAAGCAAGTATTTCCTTAGAAACAAAACAAAAGCGTACTAAATTTATGTTAAAGGTCCTATTCTTTGTTTTAATTGTACGAGGCATGTTATTTGTCGCTTCTTATGTAAATATTCCTATTGAAATCGTAGCAGTAATTAGTTCACTCATTCTTTTGATTTGGAGAGGCTACTATTTAAAATCTAATCCAGTAGATATACTGAAAAAGACGCCATGGCATATTCTAATATTTGCATTTTCTATGTATGTAATAATTTATGGACTGCACAATATCGGACTAACTGCATTATTAGTCCAGTGGTGTGAACCGATAGTTCAGCAAGGTTTATTTCAAGCAAGTTTCATCATGGGGGGATTAGTGTCCGTACTCTCTAACCTTTTTAACAATCACCCTGCATTAATGATTGGGACGATAACATTAACAGAGATGGGCTTAGACCCAGTTACATTAAAAACAATCTATCTTGCCAATATCATTGGAAGTGACATGGGATCTCTTTTATTGCCAATTGGAACACTAGCGTCCCTTATTTGGATGGATATTTTAAGAAAAAATAAAATTAAAATTACGTGGAAAGACTATTTAAGCATCACGATAAAAGTTATTCCGATAACAACGATTGTAACGCTAACACTCTTATATTTTTGGGTGCAAATAGTTTTTAATAACTAAGAAAAATATTATTTATGAAAAGGTTAAAGGTTAGTAGGAACTTTCCAAAAAAAATGGAGATTTCCTACTTTACTATATAAATCTAATTTCTCTTTGGTAAAAACAAAAATAATCCATTTAAAAAAATCTTATCGCCAACTAGAAGATCAAAAAAGTTTGGAATGGTAAGATGAATTTAATATGGAAACATATATTGTCTGAATTATTCTACTTTTATTAGAGTAACTGCAAAAAAATAAACAGTAATTATTAACAAGTACAGTGTGGTTCCAGGACCTATATAAAAACTCTACAAGTATTCGAATTACATTCGTTCTTAGTATGTATATGTTATTGAAGTGAAGAATGACACAATTGCAAAGTAATGAAAAAAATCGTATCTTCTTATAAATATTACTCTAATTACTATTTTAAGTATGTACATAACATGCGATATTGTACAACAGGATAGAAAGTGCATTATCAATAAAATCCTTTTGCTTTAGTTGTTTTTTCAATAGCAAAAGGAGGGTATGACGTAAGCCATCACCCTCCATAAAAGTTTACTATATTAAATTTGTTTCTCCATTGCTCGGTGAGGAATTCCCGCCTCTAAAAACTCAGGAGAGCTTATTGTATAATTTCTTTTTTCATAAAAAAGAATAGCGTGACTTTGTGCATTTAGTTTTAACTTGGTAATTCCTGCTGAAGTCGAGTAGTCCTCCATGCATTGCATCATGAGATTTCCCAAATTCTTTCCACGATAATCTGGAAGAATACAAACGCGTTCTACTTTTCCTATGCCTGGCTCAATTACTCTTATTCGGCCGGCACCAAAAGGTGTGTCTCCATCGTATGCTACAAAATGCACGGCATCCGCATCATACTCATCGAGTTCAAGGTGAAGTGGGACATCCTGTTCCTCTACGAAGACTTTTCTTCTAATTTTAATTGCATCTTCATATTCTTTTTCAATTTCAACTTTCTTTGCGTACACCAATACTTACTCAGCTCCAGACAATCTAAATGTTTCGTAAACAGTCCATGATCCATCTTCTAGTTGGTATAAAAGATGAAGACGATCAATTTCTTCTTCAAACTCTGCACCAATCATTTTTAGTTGAGGAAGAACATCGTCATGTTCACTTGCACTCATCTTTTGAGCGATAGTAATATGAGGAACAAAAGAATAACTTTCCTCATCATTATATTGAATAGCATTTAAATCCTCATGCAGTTTAACTAGCTCAGCTGTTGGTTGCACATTAAAATATATCGCATTAGTAACAGGGGCAAATGAACTAACCTTTGCTGTTTTTAAAGTAAACGGCTTATGATTCTTAACTACTTCGTTAACTTTTTCAGCAATTGTTTTAATCTCATTTTCGTCCGCTTCAAATACTCCTTTAACTGTCATATGTGGAGTAATTAAAGCATAGTGAGGGTCATAACGCTTTCTATAGGAGTTGGCAAAGTCCTGTACCTTTTTAGATGGAAAAGCAACAATTCCGTATTTCATTTTCATAACCTCCTCGAATTTTTATACAAATCACATTACTATTATAACAAATATTTCTCTATAGGCTAAAATTTTGCAATAGTGATCTTTTCATATCTGGTTGCCAAAGCTTCCAAGTATGATTTCCTTTTAATTCGTCATAAAAGGTCAAAAACCCTTTATTTTTTATTAAATTGTGTAACTCTCTGTTTGGAGTGATAAAATCCGTTAATAAGCCATCACCCGTTTTAACTGCTGTTTCTTCGTTTCCAATCACATGGTAAAGAGAAAAAGCATGAACGTCTTCGTGGTTTTTCACTTTTTCTAGAACGTATTCATTTACGAGTGGGGAGTGCATAATTACTTTTCCAAATGTATTTGGATAAGCTAAAGCTGTCATAAGTGAAACGGTCGCAGCCAAGGAGTCGCCTATAAGTGATCTTCCCATACCAACCTGATAAGTAGGATAGTTTTCATCTATATAAGGAACCAATTCTTGAGCTAAAAACCGTATATATGCGGCATGCTGAGAACCATCTGGATGGTATTTATCTCTTCGATCTTTTACGTTTTTATAAGGCACTCCAACGATGATTAAGTTTTCAATCGCTTCTTCTTCATATAAATCGTCAGCTACTCGAGAGATTCTACCCAGTTGAAAATAATCTTTTCCATCGGATGCGATTAGAACCGAATATTTATATAGAGCAGAATAATTTGGTGGCAAGTAAATTAGTAGTTGCATTTCTTCCTGTAAAGCCTCGCTAAAAAGCGTTATATCCTGTATAGTACCTTTGTTCATAAGTTCCTCCTAATGTCATTCATGTAGTACAGAAATTGTATCATATACTAGCAAAGAGGTATAATAAACCAAATGCTAAAACAACAAAGGGGATACTAATATGGATAGACAGACATCAAGAGTTCATTCACGTGAAGTGGAGCAGGCTACAAAGGATGCGTTAAAAAGACGCGGAGTTACTATTGAAGAAATTGCAAAAATCGTATTTGAAATGCAGTTTCCTTACAATAAAGGGCTTACTATAGAGCATTGTATAGAATCTGTAAAAAGCGTATTGAAAAAAAGAGAAATGCAGCATGCGATATTAGTTGGTATCGAACTTGACGAGTTAGCAGAGAAAAAAATGTTATCTGCACCATTACAACAAATAGTTGAAGCGGACGAAGGTTTGTTTGGGGTAGACGAAACGATAGCTCTAGGAGCAGTATTTACTTACGGAAGTATTGCAGTAACTACATTTGGTCATTTAGATAAAAATAAAATTGGACTTATTTCAAAATTAGATACAAAAGTCGGTGGAGCTGTTCATACATTTCTAGATGATTTAGTAGCAAGCATCGCTTCAAGTGCCGCCTCGCGTTTAGCACATCGTACTAGGGATTTAGAAGAACAAAATGAAACATTTGCAGATATTCCACCAGAAGAAACAATACCAGAAGCTAAAGTAAAAGGTGCTAGAACATAAACTGCGTAGCCTCTCAAAAGGAGGCTACACAGTTTTTTTAATAATAAGCATATAAAAATGGCCTGTGAACACAGGGTTCATGATAATTTTACAAATGAATTTGCAAGTAAATGGTGATGTACCGCAAGTAAATGAAGACTTAGAGAAAGTAAATCCTTTAAGGCCGCAAGAAAGCTCCAAATGGAGGTAAGTAAGCAATAGGTGAGAGCAAGTAAAGATAAAATAGGATCAAATCGAACATAAAAGATAAGGAGGCACATGCTTCTTGAGTGCACAAAGTCGCCTGGCAAATGCATATGATTACCGAAAAAAGGATACTAGTTGGTTATGACGTCCGTCACAACCGACTAGCATCCCTAAAAATTCACTTGGTAATAATATAACAAAATGTCTGTCCAAAGCCCTTCGAAAACGATATAAACAGTTTTTGAACTTAAAGGAGCGGATGCTTTTTTTACTCCCCAGATTTTTTAAATCCTGCTTTTATAGCTTCCTGCTCGGTACAGAACCATTCTTCGGGATTTGTTTGCTCATAATATTTCCCACTAGATATATGGTAAATCTTCTTGCCTTGACGATTAATATTGCCCTTGATATCACACTTTCCGGATTTTTGAATTTCTTCCTTTGCGTTATTGCTAGACATAACTGCAGCATTGAAACCACGATCGGTGACGTAATCTTCTGTCTTCCATACGCCTATATTTTTCGTTTCAGCAATTTGGGAAGCTTTCTCGAAATCGTCTAAATACCGAGTGTTCGGAGGGAAAATATAGGCAACACGTGCTAGGCCTTCTTCTAGTAACATTTCTTGGACGCTCACTCCACCCACATAAATATACGCGAGCATTCTGCCATAGTCGTCTAATCGATTCCCCACATCAAACTCAATTGTTACATCCCCACTATTTAATAATTCTTTGTTACGTTGTTTTGCTTCTTCCCCAAGTGGCTGCTTTCCTAATGTGTGATGATTTGTTTCTGGTGTGTCTATTAGCAAGTATCGAACTTTTTCTATGTTTCCGTTATACTTAACTTTAATAGTATCGCCGTCAGTTACCTCTACAACTTCTACTGGAATTTGTTCAGTATTACTGCTCGTTTGAATGACTCCGTTAGTGGAATTTTCTTCACAACCATACAGGAAGCAAAAAAATAGACCAATACATACAAAAAACTTTTTCATTTATATCACCTATTGTAGTTTAGCATAAAACCGAAAGGGGATAAAATCATGACACAAACCGTGGAACTAGCATTTACCTATCGTATGGAGGATGTATTAAAAAGACTAGCATTAGATCCGTTAAATTCTGTAGATCTCTCCAATCAAACAGTCAAAATCCCGATAGATGAAACAATTATAACGGTTCAAAGTATCGGAACATTGCATGAACCAAAATTTATACTAACTGGGTTAGAAACAGAAGAACAATATGAGAGAGTCTTGTCCATATTTCATTTCAATAGAAGTCTTTTGCCTATTCACGAGCATTTTTTAGAAACAAATTTACATTCGTTGTTTGTAAAATTTGAGGGCACCCCTATTATTACCGACTTTTCGTTGTATGGGAATATTATTAAAAGTATTATTCATCAGCAACTAAATCTTACTTTTGCAAGAACACTAACAGAGCGATTTGTTCATACATTTAGTAATAGTAAGGAGGGGGTCTGGTTGTATCCATCTCCTGAGATTATTGCCGAGCTTAATGTTGATACGCTACGCCAAATGCAGTTTAGTACAAGAAAAGCAGAGTATATAATAGGGATATCTAAAGCCATTGCGGAAGGGGCTTTGAACCTAGAATCACTTGCAACTGGCTCGGATGATTTCGTACTTTCTGAACTGATAAAATACAGAGGAATTGGTCCTTGGACAGCGGAGAGCTTCCTGCTATTTGGCTTAGGAAGAGAGAACTTATTTCCTTTGGCGGATATAGGTCTTCAAAATTCGCTCAAACAGCAATGGCATCTAGATAGAAAGCCTATGAAAAGTGAAATTATCCCTCACTTAGCATCTTGGGCACCCTATAATAGCTACGCTGCCTTGTATCTTTGGAGAAATATAGAATAAAAAATCAGCTTTTCCTTTTATAGAAGGGAAAAGCTGATCCTATATACATTATTCAATTAGTTGTCTCCATTTCACCTTGATCCTCTTTAAAATATAAAAATGATTCTTCCTCTATTTCATTCATACGTTCTTTATTAAGCCCTAATTCAAAAGCTCCAGTAAAAATGGGCTCCCACCAAGTTTCTGTTTCAGTCATTATTATTTCCTCCCATTAATCGTTTTTTTTTCTATACCAAGTCTATACCCTGCCAAGTTTAATACATAAACCAGTTAACTGAAAAATGAATCATTTAGCATAGGTATTCTGAAGTCTTATAGACTTATAGTTACAGTCTATAGTTGGGAATGACTTCTTGAAAATAGTATTCCACGAAAGACACACTTCATGTATTCCAATATAAATGTTTGTTCTTTCTTCTATTTGAAATAAATAGTATGATTCCCTTAAGATAAAATGGAATAAAAAGGAGCGATTAAATGAAACTTACAGAGCAACAACTAAATCATATGTTAGATGAACATCAAGCATATTTTTATGCTGGAATGACTAGAACTGTAGCATTTCGAGTAGAACAATTGGGAATACTAAAAACTGCGATTAAAAAGTATGAAAAAGAAGTGATTGAAGCATTATATAAGGATTTAAGAAAAAGTGAATTTGAAGCTTATGTGACGGAAATAGGGTTAGTTTATGATAATATTTCGTATATGATTAAAAATATCGAGCAGTGGATGGAACCAAAGTATGTAAAAACTCCAGTTGCGCTAATGCCATCTAAAAGTTTTATCGTAAATGATCCTTATGGCACGGTTTTGATCATTGCACCATTCAATTATCCATTCCAGCTTATTATGGAACCACTTATAGGAGCTATTGCTGGAGGGAATTGCGCTGTTATTAAACCGTCTGAAGCAACGCCACATACATCTAAAATAGTAAAAAAAATTATTTCGGAAGCATATGACCCAAGGTACATTCGTGTTGTAGAGGGAGAAAAGGAAGAGACTTCGTTGTTAATTCATGCACCTTTTGATTTTATTTTCTTTACGGGAAGCGTCCAAGTAGGAAAGATAGTGATGAAAGCAGCTGCGGAAAGATTGACTCCAATTGCTTTAGAATTAGGAGGGAAAAGTCCAGCTATTGTCGACCATACTGCAAATTTAGCTGTTGCAGCTAAACGTATTGTGTGGGGGAAATTTGTTAATGCTGGACAAACTTGTATAGCACCGGATTATGTATTAGTTGAAGAAAATGTAAAAGATAAGTTTATCGAACAGTTGAAGAAAGCTATTGCTCAGTTTTATGGTAAGAATTTGCAAAAAAGTCCTGACTTTGGAAGAATTGTGAATGGCAATCATTTTGATCGACTTATGCGAATTTTAGAAGCGGAGAGTAATCAGATTATTTTTGGTGGTAAAACGGATAGAGATGATTTATTTATCGAACCAACGCTGTTAAATGGGGTAGATTTTAATAGTCCATCTATGACAGATGAATTGTTTGGACCATTATTACCTATAATTGGTTACAAAGATTTACGGAGCATCATCCATCGAATTCGCCAATTACCAAAACCTTTGGCTGCTTATATGTTTAGCGAACACGAAAAAGCGCAGACATTTTTCCTTCAAGAGCTACCTTTTGGTGGCGGTTGTATAAATGACACGATTACTCATGCTGGTAGTCCGTATTTACCATTTGGTGGAGTAGGAAACTCCGGGGTTCAATCTTATCATGGAGAAGCAAGTTTTACTTTATTTACCCATCAAAAATCCATCGTGAAGAAAAATACTACCTTACCAATTAATATTGTTTTCCCACCGTATAAAAATAAGGTGAAGTTAGTAAGAGGCTTGCTAAAGTAATTTAATATAAATTCTTCCATCATAATTTTATTAAGTTATGATGGCTTTTTTAACTGCTAAAATTGTAGAGAAAACAAATAAATGCTTTATTCTAAATCTTAATTAAATGACTTAAATTATCCATATTTACGTATAGTTATCACATTGACAAATAGAGACTATTTTACTAATATAATATATAATATTGATACTTATTAATCATTTTATTGGGGTGGGGAAGCAGGATGAAGTCAGTATTTAACACGAACACTGATGAACTAATATATAAAGTTAAAACTGCAATTGCCAATGAGTCATTGGCAAGTGATATTGCACTTCAAGAGAAGCTAGACGATGCCTTTTTTAAAATGGAACTTATGGATTATGCAGTGAACGAAACAATGATAATAGCAGTTACAAATAAGGCTGGTCAAATATTATTTGTAAATAATCGCTTTTCTGATATTACGGGGTATTCAAAAGAAGAATTATTAGGAAATACACATAAAATTATTAATTCGAAAACCCATCCTAAATCTTTCTTTAAAGAAATGTGGTCAACCATTCTTAAAGGGCATACATGGACAGGTGAAATATGTAATAGACGTAAGAATGGTGAATTTTATTGGGTAAAAACATATATAATTCCTGTTGAAACATATGGTAATGATACCTATTTTCTAAGTATCCGCACTGATATTACACTGGAAAAAGAAAAGGAAATATTATTACAATCCAAACTAATATCATCTTTTGAAACAGTAGTACATCATATTAACAATTTAGTCTTCAAAGTGGAAAAAGATACTCATAACAATTATGGTTTTTCATTATTGACAGGAAAAGTGGCTTCGGATTATTTAGCGAAAAAAGGGTTACAAACAATTCAACCATGCAGTGATTCTCTTAAAACAAAAATATTAAGTCCTACTCATAGTATAAATACATATTTTTCAGAAGAGATGACGGACCGATTATTATTTAATCTAAACAAAGTTAATATTGGTGAGGAAGTCTCCTATAAGGAATGGTTAGGCGATAGATGTGTACATATTACAATCTCTCCTTTAGAACAAAATGGGACAATTAATGGTGCGATTGGAATTGGAAATGATATAACGGAACTCGAATCCGCGAGAACTGAACTCGCAGAGCTTGCGTATCGTGACCATTTGACAAATACTTATAACACCGCTGCCCTAGAGAGAGATATCGTACAAATGATTCAAAATAACTCGCCTTTTAGTTTTGTGTATATTGATTTGGACCGATTTAAAAACATTAATGATTCCTTAGGACATGTTACCGGTGATTCCTTATTAAAGTTAGTTGCGACGAGAATTAAGAATTTCTATAAGCATACAGGAGAGTTATATCGTATTGGTGGGGATGAATTTGTTGTGCTGATTGCGGAACAACAAAAAGATACTACAACGTTGGAAAATGCAAAGCTAGTAATACAAATGATAGAAGAGCCATTTAGTATTGAAGAAATGGAAATACATATATCGTGTTCGATAGGTATAGCTTGCTTTCCACTTCATGGATCCAATTATAAGGAAATGCATCGAGCAGCTGACTTAGCGCTAAATATTTCAAAGGAGTATGGCAAACGAAATGCTGTGTTATTCGAGCGAGAACATATGGAAGGGTATGTCAACAAAGTAGGTTTAGAAAGTGATATCCGATCAGGTCTAGATAATCATGAGTTTTACCTCGTTTATCAGCCTAAAGTCAATTTGAAAAGTGAAGCTGTTCATGGCTTTGAAGCATTGATTCGTTGGAATAAAAAAGGCAAAGAAATTATTCCTCCAAACGACTTCATACCTTTCGCGGAAGAAACTGGTCTCATTATTTCAATTGGAAAATACGTATTAGAGGAAGCCTGTAGACAGGGTGCATTGTGGATTCGACAAGGGGTTCCTTTTCAAACTATTTCCGTCAATATAAGTCCTGTAGAGCTAGAGCAATCTGACTTTTTAGTAAATCTACATGCAATTTTAGAGAAAACGGGGTTGCCTCCAGAGTATTTGGAAATTGAAATGACAGAAAATATATTAATGAAAAATATGGATAGTTTATTGAAGCTACTATATGAATTAGAGAAACTTGGGATTAAGCTAGCACTGGATGATTTTGGTTCAGGTTTTTCTAATTTCCGTTATTTAAGTGAGCTGCCGATTCATACATTAAAAATTGACCGCAGTCTTATGGATCGAGTATTAATAGGCCGAGATGAAATGATTGTATCCTCTATAATTAGGATCGGTCACAGTTTAGGACTCGAGGTAGTTGCAGAGGGAGTAGAAACTTTAGAGGTCATTAAGTTTTTGAGGAATCATGATTGTCACACTGTTCAAGGTTATTACTACTCAAAACCAATAGATGCGAATCAAATACCAAATTTTGTATTAAAAAATATATAATACTCTGATAAGATAATAGCAAGGAATTGAAGGAGGATAAATCGATGACATTTATATTTCATGCAAAAGAAACGGTTTCATTATTAAAGCAATTGGTAGAAATTCCAAGTCCGTCTGGTTATACAACAGAAATTATGGACTTTATGGAAAATATTTTAAAGCAACTGCAAGTGGATTATCTTCGGACAAATAAAGGTGCGTTAATCGCTACTATAAAAGGAACAGATGAAACCAAGCATCGTCTTTTAACTGCGCATACAGATACTTTAGGTGCGATGGTAAAAGAAGTTAAAGGAAGCGGTAGATTAAAGCTTACTATGGTAGGAGGCTTTAATTGGAATGCTGTTGAAGGTGAATATTGTACTATTCATACAGCGGATGGCAAAAAAATTAGAGGTACTATTTTAATGCATCAAACAACTGTGCATGTATATAAAAACGCTAGTGGTTTACCTCGTGATGAACAAAATATCGAAGTCCGTATAGATGAAAAAGTATTAACTGCAGAAGATACACGCAAGTTAGGTGTAGAGGTGGGAGATTTTGTGTCATTCGATCCTCGATTTGAAGAAACTGAAACTGGTTTTATCAAATCCCGTCATCTTGATGATAAAGCGAGTACAGCATTACTACTTCAATTAATCAAAACAATTCAAGATACTAATGTGACTTTACCACATACAACACATTTCTATATTTCCAATAATGAGGAGATTGGATATGGGGGTAATTCCAACGTACCTGCTGAAACAGTAGAATATTTGGCTGTTGATATGGGTGCTATTGGAGACGGACAATCGTCGGATGAGTATACAGTGTCTATTTGTGCAAAAGATTCTTCTGGACCCTACCATTATGAATTAACTCGCCAATTAGTAGAGTTAGCCAAAAAAGAAAATATCGAATATAAATTAGATATTTATCCTTACTATGGATCAGATGCTTCCGCAGCTATTCGTGCTGGGTATGATGTGAAGCATGCTCTATTGGGACCAGGAATTGAAGCCTCTCACGCATATGAACGTACACATATTGATTCGTTGGAAAACACAGCTAAACTTTTGTATAGTTATGTATTTGCAAAAATGTCTTAAGAATCGGGTAAAACCGATTCTTTTTTTTAATGAAATAAAATAAAAATATTCAGTAAACACTGGTTACGTGGGACTTTAGTAAAGTGAGTACTGCTGATTCCCGTTTCGGGTGGACGCGTTTTAGGAGGGGAAGCGATGAACCATCACCCACGTATCACTAAGAAGATAGGATTGAATGTCGGAAAATAGAAAAGTATGGTGTAGCTACGTTCTTCCAACATTTTTCGGGGTAAACTTATGTATTTGTGCTTTTTTTACTTGTTTTTTTGTCTCTAAATCCATATGATTAGTAAGTGAATAAGAAGGAGATATAACAGAATGGATATAAAATTACAAGATGAAATATTAAAGCGAAGAACTTTTGCAATTATTTCCCACCCGGATGCTGGTAAAACAACTATTACGGAAAAGCTTTTATATTTTGGTGGAGCTATTCGTGATGCAGGTACAGTTAAAGGAAAAAAATCAGGGAAATTTGCAACATCAGACTGGATGGAAATTGAAAAGCAACGTGGAATTTCGGTAACTTCCTCCGTTATGCAATTTGACTATAATAATTGTCGTATAAATATATTGGATACACCTGGACATCAGGATTTTAGTGAGGATACGTATCGTACATTGATGGCAGTTGATAGTGCAGTTATGATTGTCGACGCTGCAAAAGGTATTGAAGCGCAAACGTTGAAACTATTTAAAGTTTGTCGTATGAGAGGCATTCCTATTTTTACTTTTATAAACAAGCTTGACCGTCAAGGGAAAGAACCACTTGAACTAATGGAAGAGCTAGAAGAGGTTCTCGGTATTCAATCTTATGCAATGAACTGGCCAATTGGTATGGGTAAAGAGTTCTTAGGTATCTATGATCGTTATAATGGACGAATTGAGCAATTCCGTACAGAAGAATCGGAGAGATTTCTTCCTTTAGACGATGAGGGAGAACTTGCAGTAGATCATTCGATGAAAAAAACTTCCTACTACACACAGGCAATAGAAGATATTATGTTGCTAAACGAAGCTGGGAATGATTTTGATAAGGAAAAAGTATTGTCTGGCGATTTGACTCCAGTATTCTTCGGTAGTGCATTAACTAATTTCGGGGTCCAAACATTTTTAGAAACGTATTTACAGTTTGCACCTACTCCTCAGCCTCGCGTGACAGAAAAGGAAGAAGAAATAAATCCGTTAAACGAAGACTTCTCTGGTTTTATCTTTAAAATTCAAGCGAATATGAATCCAGCTCACCGTGACCGTATTGCATTTGTTCGTATCGTTTCCGGTAGGTTTGAGAGAGGTATGACGGTTACTTTGGCTCGTACAGGAAAAACGTTTAAAGTGACGCAGTCAACACAATTCTTAGCCGATGATCGTGAAACAGTAGAAACGGCAGTTGCAGGAGATATTATCGGACTTTACGATGTAGGGAATTATCAAATAGGAGACACGGTTGTCGGGGGTAAGAAAGCTTTTACTTATGAAAAGCTTCCACAATTTACACCTGAGCTATTTGTTAAAGTTACTGCTAAAAACGTGCTGAAGTCGAAGCATTTCCACAAGGGAATTTTACAATTAGTGCAAGAAGGAGCTATTCAGTACTATAAAACACTTCACACGGAGGAAATTATTTTAGGTGCTGTTGGACAGCTTCAATTTGAAGTGTTTGAGCATCGTATGAATAATGAATATAATGTGGAGGTCCGAATGGAACCTATCGGATCTAAAGTAGCTCGATGGATTGAGAACGAAGAAGAAGTGAAGGAATCGATGACAGGTCCGCGTTCTATGCTTGTAAGAGATCGTTATGACAATTATGTATTCTTATTTGAAAATGAGTTCGCCACTCGTTGGTTCCAGGACAAATACGAGCATATTAAGCTTTATAATTTACTTTAATGCAGAAGACCACCTATTAAAAGGTGGTCATTTTTAAAAAGAAAGTATATAAAAATGTCCCGTGAACACTGGATTCGCTAGGTTTTAAAGAACGAATAATCCTGTAATTTCCGTTTCTTGTGGACGCTTTCCGCTTATCCCGCTGGAGTCGCCACATTCAACTACAATCAATTAGTGTCTAGTACTTCATCATAAGATTTGACAAAGTGTATCGCTAAGATGATAATATTGGTCAAATTTTATTTAGAGAAAAAATCATCTGTGATCGCTTTTAAATTAGAAATGCGATTATCCACTCGTAGATGAACACAGTAAAATTTCTTTGTACTAGTATCCATTCCAACTTGTTTATTAAAAGTGGACATTGTTGATTGGAGCGCAGGGTGACGACTCCTGCCGGAATGCATGAGCTGAAGACCCTGGACTGAGCAAGGGAAGCGGCTGAAGCCATGCCGGGGGTGAGCGTCCGCCCGGAGCGGAAATCAACAGCATTTCTAGGTTTCATACCAAATCGCAAGTCCCATACTCTGAATCGCAAATCCCTCACCCAAAATCCTGTATTACCTTTCACTTTTTAGCAATAATTAATTTGAACTCTTCTTCTGTAGGGCATATGATAGAAAGAGCAAATAAGAAGGTGGTCCCCCTAAATGAAAATTAGTGACTTTTCCATAAAAAGACCCGTATTTACAACTGTTATTATGTTCTTAATCATAATTCTAGGTGGGGTTTCATTTTTTAAAATACCTGTTACCTTAATACCTGATTTAAATCCTCCTATTGCAGTCGTTGTCACAAATTATCAAGGTGCAAGTCCTGTTGAGGTTGATGAGAAAATTACGAAGCCTTTAGAAGCTTCACTTAGCACATTACCAGGTATTAAATCTGTTAACAGTACCTCTCAAGAAGGGGCTAATTTCATTTTATTAGAATTCGATTGGTCGACGGATATGGATGCGATTCAGTTAGATGTCATGCAACGCATCGATATTACACCTCTTCCTGAAGGGGCAGATAAACCAAGATTTCTGAAGTTTGATCCTGCACAATTCCCAGTTATCCAGCTATCATTGAACACGAAGAATTCAAACAACGATATTCAGCTGATAGCAAAGCAATTAGAGAAAGAATTGTTAAGGACAGAGGGAGTTGCAAGTGTTAATATCTCTGGTTCTTTAGTTGAAGAAGTACAGATTTTACTGGACCAAGAGAAATTAAAAAGCAAAGGACTTACACAAACGGATATTGTACAAGTCATTCAAGCGAATAATATTTCCCTCCCAGGCAATCCCATTGAAACAGATGAAGATAAATCACTAACTACTAGAATAATTAGCATTTTAACATCTGTCGAAGATATAAAAAAATTGGTAGTGACAGTTAATCCGTTGGATGGAACTACTGTCACAATTGCAGATGTGGCTACTGTCGATTTAACGAAGCAAGAACAATTTTCTGAAACTAGAGCGAATGATGAACCGGCTGTTTTACTATCCGTTTTCCAAGAATCTAATGCCAATACAGCGAATGTCTCTACAGCTTTTCAAAAAGCATTAGATAAGCAACTGGAAAAAGAAACGTTTCAGGATGTCAACGCAAATATACTTTTTGATCAAGGGGACTATGTAAAAGTTGCCATAAATAATATAGGAACTACCCTAATTACGGGTGGATTATTGGCCATGATTATTTTGTTTATATTCTTAAAAGGCATAAGAAGCCCAATTATTGTTGGTGTGGCGATCCCTTATTCTGTTATTGTAACGTTTGTTCTTATGTATTTTGCTGGGTTTTCGTTAAATATTATGACGTTAGGGGCACTAGCACTTGGCATTGGGATGCTTGTTGATAACTCCATCGTTGTTATAGAGAATATAGAGAGGCATTTAGGATTAGGAAAGACACCTAAAGAAGCAGCAAGTATTGGTACGAAGGAGGTAGCTGGTGCAATTACGGCCTCTACTTTGACTACAATAGCTGTTTTTGTGCCTGTTCTGTTTCTCTCTGGTTTAATAGGGCAGATATTCACCGAATTTGCACTTACGATTTCATTTAGTTTGATTGCGTCATTGGTAGTTGCTATTACTGTTATTCCAATGATGGCAAGTAAGCTACTGAAAAAGCCAAAAGGAGATCTAGAAGCTAAACGAAGAAGATCGAAAGCGTATAATAATTTTGAACGATCGATTAAGTGGACATTAGGTCATCGTGCAATGATACTAATGATTACTGGTATTTTGTTGATTGTTTCTGTAATCGGTTTGTTCCGCGTTGGAACAGAATTTTTGCCAGCAACGGACGAAGGATTTGTCACTATTTCGATAAATCTTGAAAAGGGCTCCTCTTTTACAGCCACAGATACTGTGGTGAACAAAGTGGAAGAGATCCTACAAAAAGAAGAGGATATAGAAGTTTATGTGAGCTTTGTAGGAGGCAGCCAAGAAGGGCAGTCTAGAGGAAGCTCAAGTTCTAATACAGCTGAAATTTCAGTAAAGTTAAAAGCATTAGAGGATAGAAAACGTTCGGTTTTTACCTTTGTAGATGAAGTGCAACCAAAAGTAGTAAATGCTGTAGGAGCTGCTGCAGAAATAAATTTCAATGTGCAGACTGCTTCTGGCTCTTCTCCAAATGTTGTGTCATTTACTGTGTCATCTAACAATAAGAGTGTATTGAACGCAGCAATTACTAACTTACAACAAGATTTAGAAAGCTTAGATGGAGTTGTCAAAGTTACAAATGACTTAAGCACTAAGATGGAAGAGGTACAGATTAATGTTATTCGAGAGAAAGCTACAGAATATGGAGTTGCTCCCGCCCAAATTGCGCAGACCGTAAATAATATGACGAGAGGGGTTTTAACTTCTCAAATTATTGATGAAAACGACAAAGTATTAGGCGTTTATGTGAAATATGATGAAATGTATCGAAGTAATTTGGAACAATTAAAGCAATTGCAATTACGTACTCCTTCAGGTCAGTATATTGCACTACAAGAGGTTGCAAATGTAGAAATAGCTGAAGGTCCCGTCGCCATTCGAAGTGTTGACCAAGCAAGTGCGGTGTCATTTTCAGTAAAATATGAGTCCAAGTATTCACTTGGTGAAATGTCAGATCTAGTTGACGAGATTATACAGGATCAGAAACTTCCAGAGGATATTGCAGTATCTTTTGGTGGCGATCGAGAATTATTGGATAACTCCAAGAATGATATGATATTGGCGGTATTACTGGCAGTGGTATTAGTATTTATCGTGATGGCAGCTCAGTTTGAATCATACAAATATCCTTTTGTTATTATGTTTACCGTTCCACTTGTAGTTATAGGTATTTTCATAGGACTCTTCACCACGAATTTGCCGATTAGTATTTCAGCCATAATTGGAATTTTAATATTGGTTGGAATTGTCGTAAATAATGGTATTGTCTTAGTCGATTATATTAATCAACGGAAAATGGAAGGTATTTCTTCGTATGAGGCAATTATTACATCTGTCCGCGATCGTGTTCGTCCAATATTGATGACTGCGCTGACGACAATATTAGGACTTATACCTTTAGCTTTAGGTATAGGAGAAGGTACTGAGATCAATCAGCCAATGGCAATAACTGTTATTGGTGGATTAATAAGTTCCACTTTTCTCACTCTATACGTAGTTCCAATAATCTACAGTTTGTTTGATAGAGAAACTAGAGGTAAAATATAATCGAAATATTCGGATAATTATCATGGAGAGTCTTCAATTGGAGACTCTTTTTACGTATAATGGAAAAAGGGGTGTAACACATGTCCATTGCTTTGATGACAGGGTTTCCAGGATTTTTGGCAAAGAATATTATAAAAGAGTTAAGGCAGCAGAGTGCTTTTTCAAAAATTTATGTACTTGTACTACCTTCTCAAACTGATTTAGCAGAAAAAGTAATCGAGGAAATTTATCACGATCAATTACATACTCCAACAATTGAAATCGTAGTAGGAGATATAACCCTTTCTGATGCCGGAATTCAAGAGGATTTTCTCGAAAAGTTGCGAAATGAAGTTGAATACGTTTGGCATCTTGCTGCCATTTATGATTTAGCTGTTCCAAGAGAAATTGCCTGGAAAGTGAATGTCCATGGTACAGATATGTTTAATAAAGTAGTAACTGAATTCTCCAAACTAAAACGATATGTATATTTTAGTACAGCATATGTGGCAGGTTTAAGAGAAGGGAAATTATTAGAAACTGAATTAATTCGACCAGATGGTTTTAAAAATTATTATGAAGAAACGAAATATGAAGCAGAATTACTTGTAGAGAAGTTAAAAGTAGCGATTCCAGTTACAATTATTCGACCTGGGATTGTAAGGGGCCATTCAGAAACTGGAGAAACGATTAAGTTTGATGGTCCCTATTTCTTTGTTAATATGATTTCAAAATTAAAGAAGTTGCCTTTTATTCCCTATTTAGGAAAATCAATTTCATGTATTAATGTTGTTCCAAGTGATTTTATAACTAAGGCATCAATCTATTGTTCCTTTAGTGACGCAGCAATTGGTCAAACTATACATTTAACCGATCCGCAGCCTTATCCAGTTGAAGAGGTTTATAGAGCATTTGTGAAAGAAATTACTGGGAAGCTTCCAAGAGGGAGGCTTCCATTATCAATTGCAAAATCTTCTGTTGAATTGTATCCCGTTCGAAAATTTTTAAGGGTAGAAAAAGAAACATTAGATTATTTAACTTGGAATGCAACATTTGATACGACAAATGCTGAAACAATTCTTTCAAAAGGAAATATTACATGCCCGGATTTTATCCAAACAATACCAGCAATGATTGCATTTTATAATAAGCATAAGAACGACTCCTCTTTTCATATTTTAATAAAGTAGTTATTAGTTTACAAAAGCTTTGAATATGTTATAATTAATAACATAATTAAATAGACTTTTGACTAACGTCAAAGGGGAGTAGCTATAGGGAAACCTATTTCATAGTCGTCATTACGTGGTTGTTGCCACCGGTTATGATAGCAATTATATTATTTTTGCTTAGCAAGACCTTTGCCTTTTTTAAGGCATGGGTCTTTTTATATGCAAAAAAGGAGGATTTTGATGGACGCGTCAATATTATTGGAGTACGGATGGGTGTTATTAGTTCTTGTTGGTTTAGAAGGATTATTAGCAGCCGACAATGCAGTCGTAATGGCTGTAATGGTAAAACATTTACCAAAAGATCAACAGAAAAAAGCATTATTTTATGGTTTACTAGGTGCGTTTGTATTTAGATTTTTAGCATTGTTTATGATTACTTTCTTAGTGAATATTTGGCAGGTTCAAGCAATAGGTGCAGCATACTTATTGTTCATATCGATTAAACATATTTATGATCAACGAAAAAATTCAGATAACCATATAGATATGGACGATATGGCACCTAAAAAAGGCTCTGGCTTCTGGATGACTGTTTTAAAAGTAGAACTTGCAGATATAGCATTTGCTATTGACTCTATGTTAGCTGCGGTTGCAATCGCTGTAACATTACCATATTGGGGAGAATTTGAAATTGGTGGTATTAATGGTGGACAATTCGCAATAATGTTCTTAGGTGGAGTTATTGGTCTAATTATTATGCGATTTGCAGCACATAAATTCGTTAAATTACTGGAGAAGATGCCTTCATTAGAAACTGCGGCATTCTTAATCGTAGGATGGGTTGGAGTTAAACTTGCGGTTATGACATTAGCACATCCAAATGTTGGAGTGTTAGATGAGCATTTCCCACATTCTACTCCATGGAAGTTAATTTTCTGGACAGTTTTACTTGCCATTGCTATTGGTGGTTACGTATTAGGGGTTATGCAAGAGAAAAAAACAGCGAAATAATTATAGAATAAGCGTAAAAAGATAGTTTTAACTATCTTTTTACGCTTATTTTTTTTACAATGAGATAATGATTACTTGGAATACCGAAAGGAATAAAATAATGAAGCAGCCACAACTAAAAAAGAAATTGAAATTTACACCTGCTCAAGTTATTGTCACTTATTATTTCATTGCCATTGCTATTTCTGTTATTCTTCTTCGTTTACCAGGAGTGCATAAACCTGGGGTTGAAGTAGCATTCATTGATAGTCTTTTCACCGCTGTGAGCGCCGTTTCCGTTACTGGTTTAACGTCTGTAAGTATTTTGGAGACATACAGTGTATTTGGCTATTTCATGATTATTCTTATACTACAGCTTGGCGGAATTGGAATTATGTCGTTAGGGACATTTATTTGGTTGATCGCAGGAAAGAAGATTGGTCTACGTGAAAGACAGTTAATAATGGTCGATCATAACCAATCCAATTTATCAGGAGTCGTTCATCTGATAAAAGAGATTGTCAAAATTCTTCTACTTATTCAAATTATCGGCGCGATACTATTAACCTTATATTTTACCAAGTATTTCGATACGTTAGAACAAGCAGCGATACATGGAATATTCACATCTGTATCTGCAACAACTAATGCAGGGTTTGATATTACTGGCCAATCATTATTTGCATACCATAATGATTATTTCGTGCAAACAATAACAAGTATATTAATCGTTTTTGGAGCAATAGGTTTTCCGGTTTTAATTGAAGTAAAGGAGTTTTTATCAAACAAAAACAAAAATTTCCGGTTTTCTTTATTTACAAAGTTAACGACCATTACGTACGGAGTACTTCTGTTGTTTGGAGCAGTTATGATTTTTATATTAGAGCTTTTTCATTCCTTTAAGGGTATGCCGTGGCATGAGAAGTTTTTTACCGCATTTTTTCATTCCGTATCTACACGCTCAGCGGGTTTAACGACTATGGATGTTACGTTATTTAGCGAGGGTACCAATTTTTTAATGAGTGTTCTAATGTTTATCGGAGCTTCTCCAAGTTCTGTCGGTGGTGGAATTCGTACTACAACTTTTGCCATTGCACTCCTTTTTTTAATCCATTTTTCAAGAGGAAAAGACAATATTCAAATATTTAATCGAGAAATTCACTTAATAGACGTCTATCGTTCATATGCTGTCATTATTCTAGCTCTAGTGATGGTTTTCACGGCTACGCTGTTACTTTCTGTTACGGAGCCTGATGTACCAATTTCCTCTTTAATATTTGAAATCACCTCAGCTTTTGGAACATGTGGTATGAGTCTCGGTATTACAGAGGATTTGTCGAATATAGGGAAAATAACAATAATGATTCTGATGTTTATAGGGCGAGTAGGTTTAATATCTTTCTTGTTTACATTAGGAGGAAAACACAAAAAAACAAAATTTCATTATCCGAAAGAGCGTGTGATTATTGGGTAATATTAAAAGCCAAGCAATGGAACTATTGCTCGGCTTTTTTTTAGAAAAAAGTTGTAGGAGAGCTACGGACAGATAAATTCCACAAGATTACCTCTCCCCAATTAGGTCGATAATATTATACCAACCAATTTGTCCAAAGCGCTTCGGAAAAACATAGAAACAGTTTTTGAACTAAAGCACCGGGCATTGTTTATGCCCGGCTTTTCTTAATCAATAGTTATTATATCAACTAAATTTGGGATGCAGTTATTTCATTAACAAATGCTAAATGAGGCGTCTCCGTCTTTCCAAATGTAGTTAACAAATATCCTGCTTTTTCCTCAATAGATCCTTGCATAAATGCATCAACATCAATAGAAATTGGTGTTATAAATGTTTGTTTGTATAATTCTCGCTCATTTAACTGTAATGTAGTAAATGATTCACCAGCTAGACTTGGATCTTTTACTAAAAATTTATACATTTTAGATTGTTCTTCCTTACTAAGATCATTATTCCACCAAGGCTTGCGAGGCTGGAACTTTTGTTTTGATAAATAATCTAGCTTCATCACACTTTGAATAGTAGGCAATGAAATATTATCTAGGCCTTCTAAGAACGCATAAAGTCTAGTGTATAAGTCCTCTAATTGGTGTCCGATTCTAGACCAGTTACGCTCCTCCCAGAAAGTCCCGAACTGTTGGAAAAAATCGAAAGGAGTTTCAAATACATGTTCGAATAAATACTCAAGTGTGCGATCCATCCTATGCGCATTCCAATATTTCTCTAAAACATCTTCTACTTGCTTAATACGTAAAATATCATCAAAGTTTAATACATTATTAGAGAATATCTCGTATGGAGCTTGATCTACATAAACATAGCCATATTTCTCCGCTTCAACTCGTAGACCAGTACCACGAAGTAATTTTAAAAATCCTAGCTGAAGTTCTTCGGGACGCATTTCAAATACTTCATTAAATGTATTTCTAAAAGAAGAATAATCCTCTTCTGGAAGACCGGCGATTAAATCTAGATGTTGGTCAATCTTCCCACCATTTTTAACCATAGTTACAGTTCGTTTTAGTTTTTCAAAGTTTTGACGACGTTGCACAAGTTCATTTGTTAAATCGTTTGTAGATTGTACGCCAATTTCAAAACGGAATAATCCAGCTGGAGCGTTTTCATTTAAAAATTGAATTACTTCTGGACGCATAATATCTGCTGTGATTTCAAATTGAAAAACAACTCCGGGTTGATGTTCATCTATTAGAAATTGAAACATTTCCATTGCATAACTTCGACTAATATTGAAAGTTCGATCGACAAATTTGATAAGTTTAGCACCATGATTCATCAAATAACGAATATCTTCTTTTACTTTATCTCGATTAAAATACCGTACGCCAACTTCTATAGAAGATAAGCAAAACTGACAAGAAAATGGGCAGCCTCTACTCGTTTCAACATAGACGATACGTTTCGATAAATCAGGGAGATCCTCTTTAAAACGGTAGGGGGAGGGGGATAATCTTAAATCGAGTTTTGGTGGTAGCGGATTAAGTATAAATTTGTCATCTTGTACATAAGCTAGACCAGGAACCTCTTTAATCGTTTGTTTCTTAGATAAAAAATTTAGTAAGTCTTTAAACGATTGTTCTCCTTCACCAACGACCACATAGTCGATTTCTTTGATTTGTCGTAACCAGATATTTGTATCATAGGAAACTTCAGGACCTCCTAAAACGACAATAACAGATGGGTCGACAGTTTTTAACATTTTAATAACTTTTATCGTTTCTTCAATGTTCCAAATATAGCAGCTAAAACCAACAACATTTGGCTTCTTTTGATAAAGATCAGCAACTATATTAAAGGTGGGATCTTTTATTGTGTACTCTACTATTAAGGGGTGATACTCGGGTTCTGCATAAGCTTTTAAACAGCGTAGCGCTAAATTAGTATGGATAAACTTCGCATTTAAGGTGGTTAAAATTATATTCATTGTTCATAAACTCCTTTTTTTATAATTCTATTGTAGCAGTCCAAATTCTTATGGACAATATAGGTCATAAGAATCATGTCAATCCGTCCAATATTATGGAATAATCAGAATAAACAAACAAATTTCTGTTGTTCTTATTTATAATTTGATGTAGGTAATATTCAGAAAGGCTGGTGTATTTCTTGTTGACAAAATACGAATATAAGGAAAAGTTTGAACATATTTTTCAGCTTTTTTCAAGTGGACTTATATTTATTAATGACAAAGGAATAATATTAGATTTGAATTCCTATGCCGAAAAAATTCTGCACATAGACAAAAGCGATTTCATTGGCCTGAGTGCACGACATCTGTTAAGTTTATTCAATGAAACCGTTGAAGAAAAAAATAGCTTTTTAGAAAAGCTTCTCAACGAAGGATATTTGGATACTCATATTGAATTCCAGACTTTTGTAGGTGAGCATAAATTTATACATGTAGTAATTTCTAAACAAAACGATAGCGGATTATATCTAGCTGAAATATCTGATGAATCAGAAAAAATGTTTATGAAGAAAAGACTCGATCAGTCGGAATCACTTCGTACATTAGGACAACTGGCAGCAGGTATAGCGCATGAAATTCGAAATCCTATGACATCGTTGAAAGGATTTATACAACTATTAACTCAAAATGCAACAGAAGATGCGAAGCGATACTTAACTGTTATAAATGACGAAATCAATAAAATGGAAGAAATCCTCACTCAATTTTTAGAGCTCTCTAAACCAAGTAAATCAAAGTTTACTGTCATAAATGTTGAAGATACTATATTAGAAGTTGTCAATTTTATGGCTCCCCAAGCTTTATTAAAATCAATTAACTTAAACGTTTCTAGTCAAATAAGCAAAGAGTGTGAAGTTATTGGAGATAGTCAATTACTGAAACAGGTATTTGTAAATGCTATTAAAAACGGGACAGAAGCAATGCCTAATGGTGGAAATATCCATATTAGTATTTCATATAAGCTTGGGAACTTTGTTAGTATTTCTGTGAGTGATCAAGGACATGGGATTGAGGATGGGCATATCAATAAAATTTTCCAGCCTTTTTTCACTACTAAATCAACTGGGACAGGTCTTGGATTATCACATGTCTACAAAGTTATAGAAGAACATGGTGGAAATATAAAGGTTAATAGTATAGTTGGAGAAGGTACTACTTTTGATTTTATTCTTCCATGCCAAAAATAGTTTATTAAGCTTTTTGACAATATAAACCGTGGACCTATATAATAGTGGGTAATGTATTTTATATAGGTGAGGATGACGTAATATGACAGAAGAACAATCAAACAGTGCATTAAAACTATTTATAGTATTGTCACGTGCCCATAAAGTAATTCATGAATGTTCCAATCAGTTCTTTCAAGAAAATGGTTTAAATCCAACGGAATTTGCTGTGTTAGAGCTTTTATATCATAAAGGTAAACAGCCACTTCAACAAATTGGTAATAAGATTTTATTGGCAAGCGGTTCTATCACGTATGTCGTTGATAAACTAGAGGGACGAGGGTACGTTAGACGAGTATCGAGTCCAACTGATAGACGTGTGACCTATGCAGAAATTTCTGAAGAAGGTACAAAATTTATGGATGAGTTATTTCCACGCCATGAGAAACAATTGATAGGGCTCATGGATGCATTGCCGGAAAACGAAAAATTGGAAGTAATTGAACTTCTAAAAAAGCTAGGTCTATCTATTAAAAACTTATCTTATTAATAATATAAACTTCGAGCCTTATAATGGGATCGAAGTTTTTTATTTATTCTTTTAACATAGAAGCCCTTTGGGGTGAGTAAAATGTAATCTGAACATATAAAGAAGAAATGAAGGCACAAAATTTTCCGTTCCATAAATCTAGTGTTCTAGGTACTTTGAAAAATAGGATATACCCAAGAATACCGCTGATTTCCGTTTCAGATGGAGTACAAAGGCAAAGTGCTCCACTATGCGATCGCAACGCCTTCGTGACCAACATCCTGTTGGCCTCCGAAGGGTGAGCGATGAACCATCACCGTCGCCATCACATCGATATGATGGTTCATCTGTCTCACTGATTCTGCTGGAGTCGGCACCTTTCACTACAATAAATTAGTGTGTAGTACTCCACTAGAAGATTTATAAAAGCTTATCGCTTAGATGATAAGATTGGTCAAATTTTAGAGAGTTATAAAATTACTAGTAATCGCTCTTGAAAGGAGGAAGTAGGTTTTCTTTTATCAAAGTGGAAATACAGAGAAAAAGAAGTATATATTCAATAAAGATGCAATGATGGGCCAGAAATTGTATTTTCTGGCGCTCATTCTAAGTATAGGAATGTATCTTTTCTCTAGTTACCCAAAAATGTATTAACCTGTTTTTAAAAGTTGTCGAATGGTGACGGATAAACTCTATAAGATTAACGAAAAAAAGATGCTGGTTGATTGCGACGAACGTCACAATCAACCAGCATCCCTAAAATTCACTTGGTAATAAATATAGCAACAAGTCCGTCTAAAGCCCTTCGAAAACGATAGTAACAGTTTTAGGCAATTAGAAGTACTTAGGTTTTTCTTATTTCGCTTTAATTGTTTCTGCCATCTGTACAAATGTTTCGAGGGCAGGAGAATCAGCTGTGTCAAATACTGTTAGTTTAACAATTAGTCCTTCTCGTTCAAATACATAACCTGAAACCTTGCCTTCAGGTGTATCAATCTGATGAGAAGAAGTATTTTCTATAAAATCATTAGTAGGTATTAGATTTTTTTCTTTAATATCAGTAACTGTTGCTGATTCATTGGATGCTTGTAAAGTAACAACTAGATTTTCTTGAATTTCTTCGATTTTTACTTCATCTGCAGAGAAAGTTTCGATACGCATTGACTGTGAATCATTGTTTTGATTGAATAACAAGTCTTTATTTGGTTCTTCGCCAGTTAACTCAAAACCTTTCATGACAGTGATGGAATAGTTTTGACTGTCACTTTCCGTAGTAGTTCCTTCTACTACTTTTTCTGTAGAATTAGTGGATTGCGATTGTTCGGTATCTGTTTCTGTTTCAATATTCTCCGATTCTTCCGGAGAGGTAGCTTGTTCAGTATTTTCATCTACTGTTACTTGGGTCTCATCTGGATCCTCAGTTGTTGTGCTTGTACCACAAGCCGCGAGAAGACCTGTTAGTAATAGAATAGAAAGCGATGTATAAAATTTTTTCATCCGTTTTCAGCTCCTTTTTTATTATCAAGTGCATCCTTTAGTCAGCATTTGTCCAGCTCCAGCGCTTGTCGGGGTCGACATATGCGCTTGTGCTTTTCTTATGTAGACGATAAGGGGTTTTGTTTTGTTTCAAGTGAAAGGCAATACTAAAAACAATAGAACCAGCAAAGTAATGTGTGCAAGAACAATTGCAGTGATACTTTTTTTCCACTCATATAGTATACCAAAGACGACACCTACGAAAAATCCTCCTAATATACCTATCCAAAAACCAGTGAATATGAACGACAACCCAAAAAGCAGGGAACTCAAGATAATAGCAAACTTAGGCTGCATATATTTTTTTAATTGTTGTTGGATTAATCCTCTCCAAAAAACCTCTTCACCAGGAGCAATGATGAATATTAGTAATAGATAATGCCAAATAGCTGTTGGGCCATAATGACTTAAAAATTTATCTATACTGTTTGTTAAATAGGCTGGTCCCATGTCTATTAAGAGATAAGTCCCTAGCATACCTGCATAAGAAAGGAGCCCGAACATTATGCCAAGAAAACTTAAGCGGATTGAATTGTTGTCTTCTTCCATTTTGGAAAAATAGAAAAAAGCTGCCATAAGGAAAAATACGGAGAAAGTATAAAAGTACCAAAAAACTTTTTCATTTGAAAAAGTAATCCAGGATAGACAATAAGCAAGAATTAATGAAAGTAGTAGTTGATATATTGGTGATTGACGAAACATAATACACATCCTTCTCATATTTAAAAAACCGTCCATCTTTTTGAGAGGAACGGCATGACGTTTAATCTTCATTACTATATAATATCTTATAACGCTTATGATTGATAACTGTTTTCTCTTCTGTTTCCAGTTCATTAAAGTTTTCCATATAAGTTAAGTTAACGATCACCGAGTTTTCATTGACTTTCTCTACAATACCTTGAAGACCATCTTTGAATTCAATAATATTCCCAACTTCAGCTATTTTCATAGAGTGTCCCATCCCCTTAAGAACATAATATAATACAGTTTGCCTTAAAATAAGGAGTACGTAAAGTATTTTGGCTAAACTTCTTAAAAAAATCTTAAAAATAACTAATAAAAGGATTGATACTTATGCAAGAATCATATGAAGAAAGACTTAATATGCTTCAAAATGGGGACATTAAAGACATTGTCATTGAAAAAAATGAATTTATAGCTTTTAGAGAAGTATTAGTTCTACGAGAGGATTTTAAACATTTTTCTGGTAATGCGAAACAAGGGGGTCAGATAGTATATACCTATTTAAATATACCTAGAAGTTGAGAATGTCGTTAATTGTCATACGTCTTATGGTTTAGTCCCATTCCTCAAAAGGTATACTGAAATTAATATACATTGTTAAAAGGAGCGATTCAGTATGTCAGAGACAAGATTAAAAAGATTAGAGGCTACTAGAGAGAAAATGGTAAGATCCGCTTTAGAAAAAGGGGTTTTAAACCAAGATACGATTAAGTTAAGTGAAGAGTTAGACCAATTATTAAATGACTTTCAATTTATAGATATGGATGAGGAAAATACTAAAAAAGAAGGATAATAGGGGAGAGAGTAAAATGGGGAGTATATCATTATTACAAACAGAACTGAATAAAGCTATTGTTGGAAGAGAAAAAGAAATTAACTTTATGCTAATGGGGTTATTAGTACAAGGTCATGTGCTATTAGAAAGTGTTCCAGGATCAGGGAAAACAATGATGGCTAAGGCGTTTGCAGAAGCGATTCAAGGTGAATTTAAACGTTTACAATTTACACCGGACGTATTACCTTCAGATGTTACCGGTATAAGTTATTTTCATCCACAAAAACAAGAATTCGTTCTTCGAGTAGGACCAGTAATGAGTAATATATTACTTGCTGATGAGATCAATCGCGCAACACCAAGAACTCAGTCTAGTTTGTTGGAGGCAATGGAAGAAAAACAGGTTTCCATAGACGGGGAAACCATTCCTCTTTTAAAGCCTTTCATGGTTATTGCTACACAAAACCCAGTTGAATCTCAACAGGGAACTTTTCCTTTGCCAGCAGCGCAATTAGACCGTTTTTTATTTAAATTGACGATAGATTATCCGTCACAAGTAGAGGAAAAAAGTATTTTGCAGCAATTTGGACGTACACCAGGACAAGTTAGCATCGATAAAATTGTCTCATTGGAACAGATTGGAAAGTGGACAGAGCAAGTGAAAGAAGTAACTGTACATGAGGATATCATGACATATATCATTCAAATCGTACATTATACAAGAAATCATCAATACATAGAACTAGGGCTTAGTAGCCGCGCTTCTTTGGCGATTCTACAAGCTGCGAAAGCTCATGCTTTTGTGAACAATAGGACCTTCGTGACACCAGATGATGTGAAAAGGGTTATTGAGCCAGTATGTCTTCATCGGATGAAGTTATCATCTCAAGGAATGCTGATTTACAATTTAGCAGAGATTTTGAAAACAATAGTAGAAGAGGTGGAAGCACCTGTTGAGGCTAATGTACGATGAATTGGAATCGTCATGGTTCCGGTATGACCAATACTAAAATTTACTTAGATCTCCTCATTTTTACTTTTATTCTTAGTTTTCTTT
Source organism: Psychrobacillus sp. FSL K6-2836 (assembly GCF_038003085.1). Lineage (NCBI taxonomy): Bacteria > Bacillati > Bacillota > Bacilli > Caryophanales > Bacillaceae > Psychrobacillus > Psychrobacillus sp. FSL K6-2836. The sequence goes on along the minus strand of NZ_JBBOOM010000001.1, from coordinate 852,326 downwards.
TTAAACAGTATATTTTTGTTGCGGTTATTTCTTTTTTGTTGTTAATCGGGCTCGTTCAAATAATTTATTATCGCAAAGTTGGGCAAAGGTTTGAATTTGTAAATACTAAAAAAAGAATACGCTTAATGAAGAATACTTCCTCAGACCTTACACTGACTTTTAACAACAAAGGACTGCCAATTTGGAACGCAGTTTTAACTATATCTTTTCAAACAAATATAGTGCCAAATGGAATACCTAATACAAGAGTGGGTGACTTTCACGAAGTTAAAATTCCTTTTTCGATTGGTTATAAAAAGAGTGTTTCATTAAAGGTTCCCATCAAAGGCGCGAGCAGAGGCCTTGCCAAGATTAAGCAACTTGATGTTCAAATACCTCATCCTTTAACTGATGGATCCATATTACTGGAGTTTAAACCATATATACTTTTGGATGCGATTGTTTTTCCAAATATATACGATGTTAAAGAGAATTTCTTACCATCCAAATTGAAACAAGGGGATTTGGCGTTGAATTCCTCATTGTTTGACGATCCTTTCTTTCCAGTAGGTACCAGGGAATATGAGCCTGGTGATCAGTTTCATCATATACATTGGAAGGCTAGTGCGAAGACTGGACAGTTACAGACGAAAGTTTTTACCCGTGTGGCAAATGTATCGGTATTATTTGTCGTAAATGTGGGTGAAAAGTATAGTGTTCTTTCTGACTTTGAAGATAAATTAGAGTGGCTTGCTTCCTATATCGATGCTTGCTATAAGGAAGATATCCCCTTTTCATTTGCGTTAAATGTTCGAACATCTGGAAAAGTCCCTTTTGTATATCTCCCATTGGGTAGTGGGGATTCACATCGTATACAAGCAATGGAATTGTTGTCAATCCTCTCGATTGCTCATAGTATTATTCCTTTTGATAAATTACTAGCATACTTAGATTTGCATGAGGAGCTACCAGTTGCAACTTATGTGAAGACGCATCGTGTAGAGGCGTATACACCGCTACTACAACGATGGGAGCAACGAACAAATGTATTATATAAGTCGCCTACAGAGATAGGGGGCATATCTCATGGATATAATGACTAATAATGTAAAAGTTCAAGCACAGTCACTAGGGAAATACATACAAGATGTATGGATTGTTGCACTACCTTTGGTTATTTTTCAGTATGAGACAACCTTCGAACTACCTTTTTTATGGATCATTCTTCAAACTATCATTGCTATCTGCATGCAAATAACAATGGGGAGAACTGGTACAAATCCAATTATTCCTTTTATAGTTCCAACCAGTGTTCTATTAATATTATTATTGTTTAATAGTCCTCTCTGGTTATTTATATTAGGTACAGGAATTTCTATTTGGCGTATACAAGTACGATTTAACAAAATACAGGATGAACAAACAGTTGAAAGTAACTATAATCTGTATTTCTTTTTAATATTTTTGGCCGTTCATTTTGTTTGTTTTATCCTTGGATTAGAGAACTATATCTTTTCGTTATATAGCATGGTCATTTTAGGAGTTGTGTTGCCTGTAGCTATGAGATTGTATGCTGTTTGGGTGAGCACGAATAAACAAAACTCAGCTTCCATGTCTCAGGTAATAGGCGGGTTTTCCATAGGATTGTTATCTGTAGTAAGCTTATCCGCTGTGCTTTATATTACGATTCCTTTTATAAGAAAAGGGCTTGATGTTCTGTTTGGGAAGGTTATGAGTATCGCCATCATTCCATTTCTACCGTTATTAGAGTATTTAGAAAATCTTTTTAGTCGGTTAGAAATAAAAGCACCGGAAGAAAGTGAACGTATCCAGTCAGAAGTGCCAACGGAAATGGAGCCATACGAAATAGTCTCGGAAAGTATTGGAAATGGTTTTCCGTTTGAACTTGTCTTCTTTGTTTTAGCAGTTATTATAATTGTATTATTTATCCGATTTTTATTGAAAAATAAACCAGATACGTTATCGACAGAACCTAGTGTTATTCATTATATAAATAAAGAGATAGAGGAAGATAGGAAAGTTAAGCAGTTAAATGGTCAGCAATCCATATATCAAGTGGATACGTCTCTATTAAGAGAGAAATATAAAGAATTTGAAGTAGAAGCTTCCTTGTATGATTTTGATCGAGCTAAAAGTGAAACAGTGCGTGAATGGTTTCACCGGATGGAATGGGCAGTGAAGGATGAGTTCTTCCAAGTCTATGAGGAAGTAAGATATGGCGGGGTGACTATTCAATCGGAGAAGGCCGAATTTTTCCTCTCAAATCTCGAAAAAATAAAAACAAAATATTTTTTTGAAAAAGATGTTTAAAAATGTCTGAGCGGGGCATAATAATAAAGAACACAGCAACATTCTCATTTCCCCCTTTTTAAGGACCATCCAAAAGTTATATGGATGGTCCTCTTTTTTTGGTACACTAAATGTATTCAAAAAAAAAGGAGGGTTATCTATGTCAAAACAATTTAAGGTTGGATTTATCGGTACAGGTGTGATGGGGAAAAGCTTGGTGAAGCATCTATTAAATGCTAATCATGAAGTAACAATTTATACTAGAACGAAAGAGAAGGCAGATGAGCTTTTAAAAGAAGGAGCAAAAATGGTCTCATCTCCTAGCGAAGTTGCAAAACAGGTAGAAATTTTGTTCACAATGGTCGGTTATCCTCGTGATGTAGAAGAAGTGTATTTTGGGGATAATGGTATTTTTCAAATAGACAATACCAATTTAACGGTCATAGATATGACAACGTCTACACCAACATTGGCAAAGAAAATTGATGAAAAAGCAAAAGAGAAAGGGATGCAGTCACTAGATGCTCCTGTTTCTGGAGGAGATATTGGGGCACAGTTTGGGAAGCTTTCTATTATGTGCGGAGGAGAAAAGTCGACATTTGACCAAGCTCTTCCAATATTAAATCTCTTTGGGGAAACGATTTTATACCAAGGGACTGCTGGTGCAGGTCAGCATACTAAAATGTGTAACCAAATAACTATCGCTACAGGCATGATTGGTGTTTGTGAGGCAATGGCTTATGGAAGGAAGGCTGGCTTGGATTTAGATCAGGTTTTGCGTTCCATTTCAACAGGTGCAGCAGGTTCATGGTCACTTAGCAATTTGGCACCTAGAATGATAGCAGGAAATAATGAACCAGGCTTTTATATAAAGCATTTTGTGAAAGACATGAGGATTGCTTTGGAAGAGGCAGATAAGATGGATCTTCAATTACCTGGTTTAACACTTGCAAAATCATTGTATGAGGACTTAATAAATGAAGGTTACGCAGAAAATGGTACACAAGCCCTGATTAATAGCTATTTATAATATAGTAATTATTTACTAGTGCATGTTATAATAAATGTAACACATCTTATGAAGGTAGGCGACTCATCATGAACGACCATAAAGGAATATTACTTGAAAGTGGCACAAACGAATTAGAAATTGTGGAATTTCAAGTTGGACAAAACAAATTTGGTATAAATGTGATCAAGGTTAAAGAAATAATTCAACCTATTGGAATTACATTTATTCCACATGCACATCCACATGTTGAGGGCATTGTTCAACTTCGCGGAGAGGTTCTACCTGTAGTAAGCATGAATAGAGTATTGGGGATTCCTATTCAAAACAAAAGTGATCAAGAAAAGTTTATCGTAGCGGAGTTCAACAAACAACGGGTCGTATTCCATGTGGATAACGTCACCCAAATTCATCGGATCTCATGGGATCAAATTGAAAAACCATCTGATATTTACCAAGGCAGCTCTTCACATGTTATTGGGGTTATTAAAAGACAGGAAGAAATGATTCTATTAGTAGATTTCGAGAAAATTATTGTTGATATTAACCCAGAATCAGGTATTAATGTGGAGTCTGTGAAAAAGCTTGGAAAACGTGAGCGTTCGGACAAAAAAATTGTAATAGCAGAGGATTCACCCTTACTACGTAAACTGTTACATGACACTTTGACGGAAGCAGGTTACGCAAACTTAGAGTTTTTTGAGAACGGATTAGATGCTATTAACTATTTAGAACAATTAACAATAGTAACTAGTGACATTTCAGAGCATGTCCAAATTGTTGTAACAGATATTGAAATGCCTCAAATGGATGGACATGCGCTAACTAAAAAGATAAAAGAGCATAATAATTTATCGAAGCTACCTGTGCTTATATTCTCTAGTTTGATTACGGATGATCTTCGTCATAAAGGAGATCAAGTCGGCGCAGAGGACCAAATTAGTAAACCAGAAATAGCAGAACTAGTTTTAAAAATAGATAAGTTTATATTATAAGCGTGGCTAGTATGAAATTTTAAACGGAATAATAGTTGTATGTAACACTGAATTGTACCATTACCTTAGCATATATATGGAGGGTCGCGACAAGCATCGCGCTCTCCTTTTTTCGGTGGTCTTGCGGCGTTATTGACTGGCAATTAATAAATCAGTCCGTCTTTGACTATAAAAGGAACCCTTTTATACAAAAACTGAATGTTTAACGAGCACGTATCATGTTAGAAGGAAGGAAGTACCTTGCTACAAAAGTTCAATTTCTTTATCCAAAAATGGATGGCTGTTTTAACTCCTTTAAGTTTAGTTCTAGGTGTATTTCTGGAAGATGTGGGAGGGTGTCTATTATTCCTAGTTCCATGGTTATTTGCATTCATGACTTTTTCCAGTAGTCTGAGTATGAAGCTTAGCGATATCAAGGTGTTTACCAAATATCACAAAACAATTTTATTTAGTATCGCATTTTTACATATTTTGATGCCTATCTGGGCTTATTTTTTATCTATAATTGTTTTTGATGATCATTTGTTAACGATTGGATACGTTCTTTCTGTTGCTGTCCCAACTGGGGTTACCAGTGTCATTTGGGTTAATATGTGTAAAGGACATATTCCACTTAGTTTATCTATCGTCTTAATTGATACATTATTATCTCCAATAATTATGCCTTATTTATTGCATATAATTGTTGGTGAAAGTATTGCTATTGATACAACATCTATAATCATAGATTTAGTATGGATGATAGTACTGCCTTCCATTGTAGGGATTGCACTTAATGAACTGTCCAAAGGTTCTATCCAAAACACTTTAGGGAAATATTTAGCACCGTTTTCAAAATTAAGTCTTTTTGGAGTGATAATGATTAACAGCAGTGCTGTAGCACCCTTTCTAAAAGATATTAACTGGGAATTATTTGGTGTAATTTTCTTTGTACTCATTCTATCTATCTCTGGCTATACTTTTGCTATGCTACTAGGTAGATTTATCTGGAAGGATACAAGTATTCTAACTACGTTTGTTTTCATTGGTGGCATGAGAAATATTGCTGTCGGTGTTATTGTAGCTACTACTTACTTCCCTGCGAAAGTTGCTATGCCTGTAGTCTTTGGTATGTTATTCCAGCAAGTACTTGCTTCATTATTTAGTAAAGTGATTCAAAAAAAACAGTTAAAGAATGATGACCAATTGGAAATTTGAATTCAAGTATACTTTTAATAAGGATAGAAAAAATAAATGTCCAGCATTTTCAATTAAATATTCAGATAAGGACAGTCTAATTACGCGACATCGTGGTGCTCCTGCGCAAAGCTCGTCGCAAAATAAAAAAACATTTCACAACGACTGCCTGACCCACATCGTGTGGGCCACGAAGATGCAATTTCGTTCGCTATTTCGCTTCTTTATGGGTCAATCACTTATTACTTTTTTTTATTTCCACTAAAATAAAAGAAAATCTACTTTCTCCTTCTATTATTGGATAATAGTATTTCTAATTCGACTGCTATTACAGATGATTTTCACTATCTAAAGTTTAACCTCAGGCGAACGCGAAGCGTCGGTGATGGTTCCTCACCCTGCGGAGTCCACGGATGTTGGTCACGAAGGCGTTGCGATCGCGAGGTGGCGTTCTTAGCCATCGTTCCTTTGTCTCCACCTGAAACGAAGATCAACATTACTATTCCTTCAAGAAAGTCCTAAGAGCCCAGTGTTCATGGGACATTTTTATTTACTTTCTTTTCTTTTTAAAAAACTAGCAGGAAGATTAATCTCTTCCTGCTAGCCTTTTTTATATTTTGCTTACTCAGAACTCAACATAAAATAATTCAAAATTACTTACCTATCTAAATAGGATTTCATCGTACGCTTTTTTCGTTGCTCTCTCATGTAAGACTTAGTACAAACAACAGGTTGTTTTGGGGACTTTTTCACAATAAGCTGAGGACCAATATATTCAGTAAGTAACTGCTTAGCCATCTTTAAATTCATCTTTCGAATTGGGTTTCGATAGGAATCGTCTAAGTGTCCAAGATGAGGGAGGATTTTAAAATCTTCTTTTACCGGAATCATATGAAAATAATAGTCGGCATACTGGATCAAGACAGAGGATTGTTGTTGACTATGTTTTGGGTTTCGAACGAAATGAAGACCAACTTTTTTGGCTTTGTTTTCAGCTAATAGTTTATCAATTGTTAACTTTTTTAATTCGTAAAGTGGTTTGTTATCTATTGCTGTTTTCGCATGACGGTTTACTGTATAGATTGCTGTTGCTATGTTTTTTTCATCTAAAATAACTGACATATAATCCCCCTTCGAAAGCTGCTCCATAAGTATATCATACCAATTCCACCTTAAATTGTGTACACAAATCAAAAAAATATTGAAAATAAATATATTTGGATAACATTTCTAAAGAATATAGTGAATAAACCGATAAAATGAAGTAAAGTTATTTATATAACAAGTACTTTTACGTAATCATTGGAGGACTATATGCATAATTCATCAAATAAAAAATTAGCTATCAGTGATTATTTATTAAATGTCGTCAAGGAAAATCCCTCAATCCCAACATATATGTTGAAAAGAGATGAACAAAATGGATTTTCTGTTATTTATGTAAATGATGCTGCTATTTCTATTTTTCAACCATTTGAACAAAGCTCTCTAGAAGCAGTGTCGAACCAACTACAAACACTAATTGTTAGCGATGAAAAGTGTGGAATCCATCAAAATATTCCTTTTACTATTCAAAAAAAACAGTATACATATGATGTTACTATTATATTGATAGAAGATGGGATAGAAACGATTTACGGTGTGACTATGTACGATAGGACGAAGGATGAGAATGAAAAAAGTATATTAAAGGGATATAAAGAAAAGTATCTTTCCCTTTTTAATAATAATTTGGATCCCATTATTTTGGTTTGTGAGAATGGAAATATCCTCGACCTAAACGCTATAACATCCAAAATTTTAGACTATGACCCAAAAATTTTAGTTGGCCAATCAATTGAACAGCTGATTGAAGAAAATTCGATGAGAAATTTTCAATTGATGATGAAGCAAACATTAACTGGCTATGCTACAGAAATACAAAATTGCTTAATAAGGCATGTTAAAGGGCATTATTTACCTATGTATATAAAAGCAATACCGATGGAAACAAATAATAATGTAAGTGGTTTCTATTTGGTTCTTCGAGAAACAGCAACCATATCAGATGAACAAGAACAATTGTATTATCTTGCTTATCATGATCATCTCACAGGTTTATGGAATAGACGTGCTCTAAAGGAGCATTTACGGGATACTTTAGTGAATGCGGAACCGGGTAGTGAATTATCGGTAGTACGAATTGATTTAGATCGATTTAAAATGATAAATGAATCACTTGGCTACAATTACGGTGACGAGCTCCTGAAAAAAATTGCAGATCGACTTGGGTTGTACATAGATAAATCAAGTAATTTATACCGTCAAAGTGGGGATGAATTTGTTTTTATAATTACAGACAAATCTAGAGATGAAACTAGTGAGTTTGCAGAAAATATATTAATAGAACTTTCTAAGCCACTATATTTAGATCATCAAGAATATTTCGTTACAGCTTCGATAGGTATCTCTATGTATCCATACGACGGAAAAAAGATGGATGAGCTACTTATAAAAGCGGACCAAGCATTATATATAGCTAAGGATAGAGGAAGAGCTCATTATCGCTATTATCAAGAACAAATGAATTTAGCCTTTCCAAATGATGCCTTAATGGAATCACATTTACGAAGAGCGATTGAGAAAGAAGAGTTTTCTATTCATTATCAGCCGCAAGTGAATCTAGTAACGGGTGAAATAAATTCATTTGAAGCGTTACTTCGATGGAATAATAGGAAATTTGGATATGTATCACCTATGAACTTTATACCAATTGCTGAAGAGTCTGGAATGATTATGCAAATAGGAGATTGGGTATTAGAAGAGGTTTGTATACAGCTAAAGTATTGGCAAGAAAAAGGGTATCGACCAGTTAGAATAGCTGTAAATATATCCCCAAAACAATTTATACAAGACAATTTTGCTATGAAGATACACGAAAAAATTCAAAAGTATAATATCAGTCCAAGCTCACTAGAAGTGGAAATCACGGAGAGTGCTATGACTGATATGCAGGACACTTTTACTACTCTAAAAGAATTGAAGGATATAGGAGTTTTTATTTCGATTGATGATTTCGGTACTGGTTATTCTTCTCTAAGCTATTTAAAGAAGTATCCTATCGATATTATTAAAATAGATCAATCATTTATTAAAGATATGGAATTAGATGATAAAAATGCAGCTATTGCTACAACGATTATCCAACTTGCTCACAGCTTAGGTATGGAAGTTATTGCTGAAGGAGTCGAAAAGGATCGTCAAGTAGAAATACTTAAATCTGCTAATTGCCAAAAAGCTCAAGGCTATTTGTTTAGTAAACCCATTCCAATTGAACATATCAATGAGTCTTATATGCAGCATGTAAAACCGTAAATTCTTTTTTAGAATTTACGGCTTTTTTAAATGAATGAAAATATAAATTTTTTGTCTTGAAGAGCGATTGACACTGTTGATTTTAGTTCGTGACGTAGGTCACGAACAATATCTAAAAAAAATTAGCGGTAATAGTATAGCGAGAAGTCTTTCCAAAGCACCTTGGAAACGATAGAAACAGGTTTTGATGACCTTAAAGTTTTCTTATACTGCACTTAGAATTTTCGGTTTTTATTGTTCATATATGATAAAATATTGAGTGAATGTTCATTCAATTTAAAAGGGGTGTTTATATTGTTGAAACAGAAGACAATAATAGTTACTGGTGGTTCAAACGGGATGGGAAAATACATGGCGATGAAGTTTGTCTCAGAAGGTGCAAACGTAGTCATAACCGGGCGTGATTTAGAAAGGCTAGAGAGAGCTAAAAAGGAAATCGAAGCATATGGTAATACTATATCGTTCTTTCAAATGGATGTTCGCAATCCTGAGCATGTTGAGGCAATGATTCAATTTACAGACAAAACATACGGTCATATTGATGGTTTAGTTAATAATGCTGCGGGTAATTTTATAGTAGAAGCAGAAAAACTTTCTCCTAATGGGTGGAAAGCAGTAATTGACATCGTTTTGAATGGTTCTTTTTATTGTTCAAGTGCGGTTGGAAACTATTGGATTAGCAAAGGAAGTAAGGGGTCTATTTTAAATATGCTTGCCACATACGCATGGGGAGCGGGAGCCGGGGTAGTCCATTCAGCTGCCGCAAAAGCTGGTGTGATGTCGTTAACAAGAACTTTAGCAGTTGAATGGGGTAGCAAATATGGAATTCGTGTAAACGGAATAGCACCAGGTCCTATTGAACGTACTGGGGGAGCAGGAAAGCTGTGGGAATCAGAAGAAGCTGCAAAACGAACTCTTCAATCTGTCCCACTTGGACGCCTTGGAAAACCAGAGGAAATTGCAGAACTCGCAACATTCATATTATCCGACAAAGCTTCATATATGAATGGTGAGATTGTAACGTTAGATGGTGGACAATGGTTGAATCCTAATCCTTTCTAAAAATATAAGTAAGCGATTACATGGTTTTTTTATTCCTTTAATATGCTATGATAGTTACATAGGGTGTTTTCTTATGATGAAAGCAAACAAAGGAGTAGGATGCAATGATAACTGTGAGCAGCAAAGATTTTTTACAAATTCCAATTTTGGAGTACATTATTTCTGCAGAGAAGGTTGCACATGTACAATTAGGAAATAACGCGGAGCATGCTTTACTTGTACTCACAAAAACTGGGTATTCTTCTATTCCAGTATTAGATGTAAAATATAGACTTCAAGGGTTAATAAGCTCTCAACAAATCACAGACGAAATTTTAGGATTAGAACATATTGAATATGAACGTTTACCAGATTTAAAAGTAGATGATATTATGAAAAAAGACATAGCTGTCATTCATGTGGATGAAAAATTTCAAAAAGGATTAGATTTATTAGTAAATAATCCATATATATGTGTAGTAGACGACGAGCAAACCTTTTTAGGGATTTTAACAAGAAGAGTCATTTTAAAACAAATGAAAAAGTACCTTTATCAAGCACAATAGAATCCTAAATTTTTTTAAGCATGGAAGGCCAATCTCAGATGGCCTTCTTTTTTTCAAAAGTAAAGAAAGTATAAAAAGATGTGCCGTGAACACTGGATTCATAAGACTTTAAAAATGAATAATACTGTGATTTCCGTTTCAGCTGGACGCTTTCCGCGGGCGAGGCCGAGCCTCCTCGTTCGCTAGGCTCCCTGCGGGGTCTCGACTTTCTCGCTGTTCCCGCTGGAGTCGCCACCTTTCACTTCAATCAACTAGTGTGTAGTACTCCACTTTAAGATTTAGCATAGCTTATCACTTAGATAATAAAATTGGTCAAATTTAAGAAAGTGATAAAGTTATTTGTAATTGCTTTTGAATTAGAAATGCGATTATCCAATGATAGTGGAAGACAACAGATTTTCTTTTATACTAGTGGAAATAAAGAGAGGTAGTAAGTGTTTGTCCCATAAAGAAGCTAATAGCGAACGAAATTGCATCTTCGAGAGCTTCCACAATGAATAGGAAAGTAGCTTTTCTCTAGTTAACCAAAAACGCACTTACCTGTTTCTAAGAGTCTTAGAAGGGCGACGGACAGACAAATGCTATAAGATTACCGAAAAAAAGGGGTGCTGGTTGGTTGTGACGTACGTCACAACCAACCAGCATCTCTAAAAATTCACTCGGGAATCATATAGTAAAAGGCTGTTTAAAGCTCTTCGAAAACGATAGAAACAGGTATTGACCTAAAAGATACGGGCGTCTTGCTCGGTTTTCCTTATACAATCATTTATGTGCATATCCTTTTAGAATGCGTATGAATGCCACTACAATCCCATCCGAAAAGAGGAAAGCCAATGGTAACAGATTTTCTAATTATTAGAACACTAGCCGAGGAACAAAATATGCGAAAAGCAGCAGAAAGATTGTTTCTATCTCAGCCAGCATTATCTCTAAGACTTCAAACAATTGAAAAAGAATGGAATGCGAAGCTGTTTTTGAGATCACAAAAAGGCTTAACTGCAACCCCAGAAGGTGAGCTAGTCATTGAGTTCGCTATTCAGATACTTCAGCAAAGGGAAGAAGTATTTGAAACGATTCAATCATTATCTTCGAAAGTACATGGGACTTTGAAAATTGCTTGTGCTTCAATTGTAGGTCAAAACTGGTTACCAAAAGTTTTAAAAGACTTCGTGCAAACTTATCCAGAGGCGAAAATTTCCCTGTTGACTGGATGGAGCTCGGAAATTGTGAAATCGATTTATGATGGAGAGGCTCAAATTGGCATAGTGCGTGGCCAATCTGATTGGAAGGGAAACAAAATTCATTTATTTAGAGATACTTTATATTTGGTGGACAAGGAGATGACGTCCATTGATGAAGTGTTGACGACGGAAAAGCCTTTTATCCAATTCAAAAGTGATTCTAACTACTATCAGGAAATTCAACAATGGTGGCAGAAACATTTTGCGATTAATCCTAAAAGGCAAATTATTGTAGATCAGATTGAAACATGTAAGCAAATGGCGTTAAATGGTATTGGTTATGCGATTTTACCTTCTATTACATTAACAGGACATGAGGAAGTGAACAAAATACCCTTAACGAATAATGAAGAACAATTTGAATTGACGAGAGATACATGGCTTATCGGCTATGATGCGGCATTCAATCTACCTCAGGTTGATGCGTTTGTCGAAATTGTCAAAAAACATGCAAAAAACTTTCAATGAAGGAACCTAACTACGCCATTATCGTACTAATACATATAAAGACAAAGGGGGGAAAAAGATGCATATAAAAAAGTTTTTGATGGTTATTTCAGCATTTATGATTTATTTTATATTATCGCCATCAATAGAAGCATTAGCAGCGCCTGAACTAAATGTAAAAGTGACAACTGGATTTAATGGAAAAGCAAAATATGGTGAAGGCTTGCCAATTTCACTAACAGTGGAAAACAAAGGAGATGCATTTTCAGGTGACATCGTCCTCGATCTAGCTGAGTCCTATAATTTAGGGAATGCTCAGTCTATTCCGTTCGAGATTGGAGCAGGTGAAACAAAGACCATACAAATTGCAGCAAGTGGGTTAGCGGAAGATTATATGTATCAAGGAACTAATGTTCAAATGATTCACTTTTTCGAAGGAGGATGGGAAAAAGGTAAGTCCATCGACTTCAAAGGAAATAAAACGTTCAGAACAAACTTTCAAGATCCAGCAACCATCTACTATTTAACATTAACGGAAAGTGCGGATCGCTTAAAGGCTCTGGGTCAGCTTAAGCAACCAAATCAAGTGAACGATGAAATTATACATGTAGCACAACAGAGTAACTTTGCATTACCAGAAGAGGCAGTTGCTTGGGAAATGGCAGATTACATTATTATAGATGAGTTCGTGATTGCTGATTTAACTGAACAGCAACAGCAAGCGCTTATCGATTATGTCTCTACTGGTGGAATAATTGTAGTTGGTGCTTCTGATAATTTAGAAGCAGAGCTTGGGAATCTAAGCAGCTATTTACCATTAAATTTACATACATCAACTCAAAGTATAACTGCTCAGCAAGCAAGCGCATTAACAGCGAACAACCTATTAACAAATGATTTAAAGATATATGATGCATCTTTATCTAGTGGAGCTTCACCGTTAATACAACTGGATGGGACAATAATAGCTGGTAAGAAACAAATTGGTAGCGGAACGATTATTCAAACTACTTTTTCTCTAGGAGATGCACCTCTGGCAAATGATCCTGTATATAGTGATCTAATGTCAACAATATTGCAGGCAGTACAAGTGAAAAATACACATAGTATGAATGGTTATAATAATCGAAAAGACGAGCTTGTTTATAGTTTAGGTGAAACGAATTCGTTATTTAGTTCCTTTAAAGTATCTACGCCATTAATGATTGGAATTGTCATTGTTTATATGATCATTATAGTTCCATTGTTATATATTATATTGAAAAGAAAAGATAAACGAGAGTACGCCTGGGGTATCATTCCTCTTACTGCGATAATTGCATCTCTAGCGATTTTTGGCTACGGTGCAAAGGATCGAATTGCAAGACCTCAAATACAGCAATCCTCGTTCCTTCAAGTAAATGAGGATAAGAGCCTGAATGGATATTTTGCAGAATCAATTTTAAGTAATAAAAGCGGAGACTTCACTTTTGAGGCCCCAATTACCACTACGATGGTTGCAAAGAGAGGTACAAACTCTCTTACGGGACAATCTGCTAATGTGTATGAAAATGCAATTATGGAAAAACATGCAACGAATAGTGAGCTAACATTCCGTGATGTTGGATATTGGTCTGTATCTTCATTGTTTGGGGAGACACAAGTCCAGGATGTAGGTAATTTCGAGGTAGATTTAAGAGTCGATTCTAGTAAAATTCTTGGGACAATTCAAAATAATTTTCCTTTTGGCTTAAAAGATGTCGCTATTTGGTCAGGTAGTAAACTGTATAAATTAGGTGATTTAGCCGCTGGAGAAAAGCTAGAGGTTGATAAAGAACTTGGTACAGTTATGCTTATGCCAACTTCGAACCCATATGTTAATACAAATTACGGAGCATTTGCGAACAACCAAATCGATTTAATGACCCAACGTAAACAATCCCTATATTCATCTAGCATTATTTTTAAAAACACTAATTCGACTCCAGCTATTACTGGCTTTGCAGAGGACAATATTCTTCCGATAGAATTGAAGGACAAAAAAGTCGAGCTTTCTGCTTTACATTTAGTTATTCAGCCTTTCACAGCTACTACTATTTTCTCTGGAGAGTTTACTCTTCCAGCTAATATGTTCACAGTCAATGTGAATACCGACCAATACGGCAAATATATGGAACCTGTTCAAAATAGTAACCTTGAGTGGTATTTAGATGAAGGGGAATATAATGTGTTTTGGGCAGTACCAGAAACACTACCTTTAGACAAGGTCAATTGGACACAGCTACAAATTGCGAATACAGATCGTAATTCCCATGCAATTGAGATTTGGAACTTAAAAACAGAATCTTTTGAAGAAATTACTGAAAGCCGTTTTACATTAACTGAAAATATTGATACGTATATCAATGAAACAGGAATAATACATTACAAATTAATCAAAAAATCAGTACAAGGTGATCCATATACACGACTTCCAGAAGTGCGTATGAAGGGGGAAGTGAAGTAATGATAGAGATTAAAGGGTTAACTAAAAAGTACGGCTCGTTTTATGCATTAAATGATCTAAATTTAACATTACAAGAAGGCACGGTATTTGGTTTCGTTGGGGCGAATGGAGCAGGTAAGTCTACAACCTTTTCAATACTAGCTACATTGCTTCAGCCGACCTCCGGTGATGCCATTGTAAATGGAAAAAGTGTAAGGACAGATGCAAGTGAGGTACGTAAACAAATTGGTTATATGCCAGATTTTTTTGGAGTGTATGATCAATTAAAAGCGAATGAGTATTTAGATTTTTATGGGGCAAGTTACGGAATTCCCGAAGCGGAAAGAAAGGTATTAATTCCTCAATTGCTCGAACTTGTTAACCTGACTCATAAACGTTATGAATATGTCGATTTACTTTCACGAGGAATGAAACAGCGATTATGCTTGGCTCGTTCATTAATACATGATCCAAAGATTCTTATATTGGATGAACCGGCTTCAGGACTTGATCCACGGGCTCGTGTAGAGATGAGAGATATTTTAAAACAGCTAAAAGGAATGGGGAAAACGATTCTCATTTCCTCACATATATTACCTGAGTTAGCTGAAATGTGTGATGAAATAGGTGTGATTGATGGAGGAAGACTTATTGCACATGGCTCAGTTGCAGATATTCAAGCACAGCTTGCAGGAGAAAGACATATTACAGTGAAGGTAAAAGGATTATTAGAAAATGTTGCGACCTTTTTTGAGGAGGATCCTTTTGTATCTTCAGTAGAATTACACACAGAGAAAAATTCAGTTTCCTTCCATTATCGAGGGACTGAGGATGATCAAATCAATTTACTTAAAAAAGCGATGGATCATTCGTTCAAAATTATTTCCTTCTCCGAGACAGAAACAGATTTAGAGGACGTCTTTATGGAAATCACGAAAGGAGCGAAATAATATGAAGCAGGTGTTTTCTAATCCAGTATTGGTAAAAGAAATAAAGTTGCGCTTTCGTTCCCCAAAAAGTTTCATAGGAATTCTATTTTATTTAATTGCTATGTGTATTTTTGTCTTTGGGTTTATCATGCTAACTACTCAATTTTCAGGGACTGGTTATTTCCGACCAGAGGAAAGCTTTTTTATGTTTACGATGCTCACCTATATTCAACTTGGGCTAATACTTTTCATCACTCCAGGCTTAACAGCAGGTGCTATTAGCTCAGAACGAGAAAAACAAACATTGAATATATTATTAACGACAGCTCAGTCATCATTTCAAATTATTATTGGCAAATTAACATCCTCCATTGCGTTTTTACTATTGTTATTAATAGCAGGATTGCCTATTTATAGCATGGTTTTCTTATTCGGCGGGGTATCACCAGGTCAATTAGGCATTATTTTCTTATTTTTCTTTTTAACGATGCTAGCTATTGGAAGCATTGGAATTATGTACTCGACCATCATTCGTAAAACAATTGTTTCTATGATAGCGACATACGGGACTATGATCTTTTTAAGTGCGGTAACCGGGTTTATCTACTTAGTTATTACAGGTATGAATACTATGGTATCAGGTTCTTTAGCATCTTCACCAGTAGGTCATTTCTTTGCGAGTATTAACCCGGTTGTGTTAGTTCTGACGCTTGTATCACCAGGGTCAGATACTTTTATAACAGATACAACTAAAGTCGATTTCCCAATTTGGGCAGGCTATGCTATCTTTTATATTTGTATTACAGCATTTACTATTTTTATATCTGTGAAAAAACTGCGGGTAAATATGAAGCGGACAAAATGAGGAGGACAATAGATGAATAGTCCAAAAAAGTTAATCCGGTACGTTACTAGAGCTAAAAACAGTCTGGCGGTGGAGCATTATATTAGAATGCTCCAAGCAGCCTTATTTTATGGTTTTAGTGCTACTGCGATCATTCTTTTAGTATCTCGTTTGTTTGTATTTCCATATTTTTTAAGAACTTCCATTCTTGTTGGAAGTTCTGTTTTTATAGGCACGTTTTTGTATGCTTTTTGGAAAAGACCTACAAAAAACGAAGCAGTACAGAAGTTGGATTCCTTCTATTTGGATAATTTATTGGTAAGTGCTTTAGCTTTCCTTCAGGAAAAATCTATACTCGCTAAAGGCTTAATAGATAAAGCAGAAAAAAACAGTGAAAATGCATTCCAGCTGTTCAAGAAACGTGATAAAAAGTACTTTCAGCCTAAGTGGATTACAGGATTTGTTTTAGCACTTGCAGTAGTACTTTTTTTGTATGCATTCCCGGCTGCTACGCAATTAGAGGCTAAGGATTTGGAAAAAGAGAAGGAAATTGTAAAGGAACTAAAGAAAGAAGTAAGTAAGCTCGAGAAAAAAGAGTTATCAAAGCCAGTCAAAAAAGAATTAAATGATCTAAAAGAAAAATTAAAAGAAGCAGATACAGCAGAAAAAGCTTTACGAGAAGTAGTGAAAAAGCAAAAGGAACTAGCACTTAAAGAACAGAAGCTAGAACAAAAAAAAGAGGTGGCTGAGGGGCTAGGTGCAACTGAATCTTCTTTAACCGCCGAGGAGCAAAAAGAGCTAGCTTCTTTAGAGGATATTAGTAATTCACTAGCAAAAAGTGCATCTAATTCTCAAACTACTTTAAGTAAGATGGGTAAATCATTACCGTTCAGTTCCAGCGGGATAGCCCAAGGAAACAACAATGCACAAACTTCAAGTAGTTCCAAAGGTCAACAGGGACAAAACCAATCGAGTCAAGGACAAGGGCAGGGACAAGGACAAGGACAAGGACAAGGACAAGGACAAGGACAAGGACAAGGACAAGGACAAGGACAAGGTCAGGGTCAAGGACAAGGTCAGGGTCAAGGTCAAGGGCAAGGTCAGGGTCAAGGTCAAGGTCAAGGGCAAGGGCAAGGACAAGGTCAAGGTCAAGGTCAAGGTCAAGGTCAAGGGCAAGGACAAGGACAAGGGCAGGGACAAGGACAAGGGCAGGGACAAGGGCAAGGAACAGGATCTGGTGCTGGTTTAGGTTCAGGAGGTAGGGATTTACTTTCGATTCCTTCAAGAATTGGAGGATTTGGAGAAACTTCTGTCGATTCAGGGGGACTTGGAGAAGGAGATTCCGCTAGTGAGGAACCAGCAGATATACCTATTACTCGAGGATCCGCAAGACCATATGAAGAAGTGGTCAACGAATATTCGGAGTCTTATATAAAAAGCTCCGAGCGTATGCAGTTACCATCCGATTTACAAAGAATTGTCCAAGATTACTTTTCGTCAGTTGAAAATAGTGAATAACGGAGGGAACTATGACTTTTACAACAGAGGACTACATGAATATGAGTAAGCGTTTAGATGAGGTAAGAACAGAGATAGGTCAATTTATCGTTGGTCAAAAGGAGGCTGTTGAGTTTTCTATCTATTGTGTGTTAGCGGATGGGCATGCCCTTTTAGAGGGATTACCTGGATTAGGTAAAACCATGCTCATACGAACAGTTTCGGAAGTGTTAGATTTATCCTTTTCACGTATTCAGTTTACCCCAGATTTAATGCCTTCAGATATCACTGGTACGAGTATGATAGAGCGATTAGAAAATGGAAAACAACAATTTACTTTTCAAAAAGGACCAATTTTTAGCCAAATGGTGTTAGCAGATGAGATAAATCGAGCAACACCGAAAACACAAAGTGCGCTTCTAGAAGCTATGGGTGAAAAAACAGTTACCGTTCTTGGCGAAACTAAACAAATGGATCGACCATTCTTTGTGCTTGCTACGCAAAATCCAATTGAAATGGAAGGTACCTATCCTTTGCCAGAAGCTCAAATGGACCGATTCTTATGTAAGATACTCGTTTCCTATCCTTCCAAAGCCGAGTTAATGGAAATAACTAAACGTACGACTGGTGGACAAACGATTCAATTGAATAAAATAATGAATGCCGAAGAAATAGTGCATGCTCAGCAGATGGTTAAGGAAGTACTTATAGCAGATGATATGCTGGAATACGCAGTGGATATAATTGCGGCTACACATCCTGAAGAAGCGAGTATCCCTGAAATTGCTCAGTATATTCAATACGGAAGTGGTCCACGCGGATTACAGAGTCTGATCAAGCTTGCCAAAGCAAGAGCTTTAGTAGCGGGACGTTACCATGTATCGATTGCAGATATTAAAACAGTTGCTAAACCTGTATTGAGACATCGTTTATTACTCAATTATGAAGGAGAAGCAGAAGGTAAAACGGCTGATGAACTCATCGACCTTATTCTCCAAGCAGTTAAGCAAGGACAAGCAGTATGAGTATCGAACAATTAGTTCCAAAGGATTGGGCAGGGAAGCTAAGTAGATTATCCATAACAACCAAATCAAAACTAAGAGGTCAGCATAAAGGTTCCCATCGCTCTCAACGTTTTGGTGCCTCTTTAGACTTTTCAGACTTTCGGGAGTACTCGCCAGGTGACGATGTGCGGCAAATAGATTGGAATGTATATGCGCGTACAGATAAATATTTTATCAAACGATTTCTAGACGAACAAGAAATGCGGGTACATATTTTACTTGATACGACTAAGTCAATGGGAGATCCGATTAAATGGACCTTTGCTAAGCAATTGGCAGTATCTTTGGGAATTCTCGTATTACAAAGAGATGATCGATTATCTTTTTCAGCAGTTAGTGAAGGGAAAAAGCCTCCATTTAGAAGAAAAGGAGCAACTTACCGAAAAGCCTTTATCCAAACTATTTCTGACATAGAAGAGCCAGCCATGAGTTCTTCTTTTACAGATAATGCACTTTCTTTTCTGCCGAAAGATAGTACGGTTTTATTTGTCATAACGGATTGCTTAGAAAGTATCGAATCATGGGAGCGACTCCTTCAGAAGCTACCAAAATTCGCTGGTGATATACGTATTTTACAAGTCGTTACCGGTGAAGAGATAGATCCACCATATGGAGGAGATATGCAATTGGTGGACATCGAAACATCGGAACAAGTGAATGTATCGGTATCCTCTAGAGTATTAGCAGCCTATCATCAGGAAAGAAAAGAGCATCAACAACGAATAGAATTACTTTGCCATAAATTTGGTATAAAAATACTCCAAGTAAATGTGGAAGAAGGTATTTCACATACGATGTTTCATCAATTACTACGAGCAAATTGGGTGCAATGAGGTGAAAAGGTTTGGGGATTAATCAGTTAATATATGCTTGGACAGCCATTTTCCCAATCGCTGTGCTACTGTATTATTTTTTTCGAAAAAAATATGTCAAAAAGTCTGTCTCCTCTACACTATTTTGGCAAGAGGCGATGAAGGAAACGAAAGCCTCTCCGTATTTGCAGCATTTGCAAAGAAATGCTTTGTTTTATCTACAAATGCTTGCCATGCTTTTGCTTGTTCTAGCATTACTCCAACCATATTGGAAAACGAAAGCCATTGCTGGGGAACAGATTGTATTTATCGTAGATACTTCTGCAACGATGAATGTAAGTTCAAATAATTCGACCTCTCTTTTTGAACAGCATAGGGAAAAAATGCTGGAGCTAGTCGAGCAATTATCAGGCAAACCACTTACTTTAATCACAACTGGAAACGAACCTACAGTCCTATTAAGGCAAGAAATGAATACAGAACAAATGATAAAAGAGATTAATAAACTAGAAATAAGCTATGAAGCCGAAAATATGTCAAAATCATTGGATTTTGCTCAATCCTTTTTTCAAAACAAAGCGACCTCTGTTTATATTTTTACTGATGAATTAGAAAGACAATCTCTTCCTTTACAACATGAAAAAGTAAGCTGGAATGTAGAGGCTTTAACTACAGATATTACAAATGCATCTATTAAACGTTTTGGTGCAACAAAAACTGCAAATGGAATCTCCACGCTAGTTCAACTGGAAAATCAGTCAGATAAAGAGTTTGTAACAGAGCTGACGATTTCCAATGAAGAGAAGAAATTAATTTCTGAAGTAGTTAAATTGCCACCAAAAGAAACGATTACATTATCTTTTGAAGAACTAGTGACTTCAAGCTATTTGAAAGCAAATATAGATACCCGAGATTCTTACCTTTTAGATAACGAGAATATTGTTTTCATGCAGGATCAATTGTCTAATGTTTTCATAGATAGCTCCATTCATTCGCTAGTTCGAACTGCCTTTCAGTCATTAGATATTAATGTGAGCAGTGTACCTCCAGAACAAATAGGTTTGTTAAAGGAAGAGGGTATAATTGTCACCAATCAATTTGGAATTGAAGTTGAAAATCAGAAACCAACCTTATATATAGGGAGGAATGATGCATCTCCTAAAGAAGTTAATGGAATAGTACAGACTACTGAATCTCCGTTATTCGCTTTTGCTGATTTATCGGATATATATGTGAGCTCAGTATATCCTCCTATAGACGGCTATACTACTATTGCTACTGTTGGAGAGGATCCTTTCATCCAAACCTCACCAACCGGAAATATAATTATTCTTGCAGATATTCAAATGACGGATTGGCCTTTGAGTCCAACGTTTCCACTTTTCATGTGGAGTGTGAAGGAGCATCTTTCAGCAGGAAGTGATTATTTAGGAACATTCACTCCAAATGAGCGAAAGCCCCTATCCCTTGGAGCTACGGAGGAGTGGGAAATTTATACGATGGATGATGAGTATGAATATGCCATTGAAAATGGTGGGAAATTCGTTGCACCAAGTGAACCAGGCTTATATGTTCTGCGTTCGAACGATATCGTGCAGAATCTTTCTGTTATATTGCCACAAGAGGAAAAAGTGATTGATAAAGGGACTTCATATAAAGTAACTGGACAACAGGTAAATGCTGCTGATGACCATCAAGCACATTCCTTTGTTCCTTATATATTAATCTTATTAGTATTGCTATTTGTTATAGAGTGGGAGGTGCAAAGACGACGTGGATTTACGAGTTGACCAACCGCTATGGTTATTGTTATTAATTCCTATTAGTATTTATTTTGTTTGGGCTTGGAGAAAAGATAAGAAAAACTTAAACAGAGAGGGGAAAATCGTATTTTGTATACGAATTATAACTATTCTGTGTTTGATATTAGGTGTTACTAATCCATATTTATTGTTACCTATTAAAGAAGAACAGGTTTTATTTTTAGTAGATCGCTCTGCTTCCCTACAAGGGACTGATCAGCAAATAACAGAGTGGATAGACGAAAGTTTAAAATCTAAAAAAGCTTCCCA
Source organism: Psychrobacillus sp. FSL K6-2836 (assembly GCF_038003085.1). Classification (NCBI taxonomy): domain Bacteria; kingdom Bacillati; phylum Bacillota; class Bacilli; order Caryophanales; family Bacillaceae; genus Psychrobacillus; species Psychrobacillus sp. FSL K6-2836. Next base: position 830,526 of record NZ_JBBOOM010000001.1, on the reverse strand, counting down.
TCTAGTAGGAGTTTATACGTTTGCAGAGGATTTTCAAACGGAAATTGCAATGACAGATGGAGAGGTAAATTTACCTGTTTTCACCCCAATGTTAGAAGCCGGAAATACTGATTTAGCAAAGGCTTTACAGCTTTCTACAGGCGTTGTAGAGCCTAATAAAGCAACAAGAATTGTTCTCTTTACGGACGGACTTGAAACGACTGGATCTGTTAGTGATGAAATAGTGAAAATTGCTGGTGGGAATGTCACAATAGATGTGGTTCAAATGGCAAGACTATCGTCAGAGGATGTCGCAATCACTTCCTTTGAGACGCCACCTGTAGCTTTTGAAGGGGAGCAGCAACAATTGAACGTCACATTAGAGGCAACGAGTAATGCAGCGGCAGAGTTACTTCTTTATCAAAATGATCAGCTAATCACACGAGAACAAATTAATGTAGAACCTGGCACTAATACGTATACATTTCGAAATGCTTCCAAGGGGGAAGGATTACTTAAATATGAAGCTCAAGTAGTTCTAGCAGAGGATGGACTAATTGAGAATAACAAGCTGACAAGTGTCACAAATGTGGAGAGCTCACCTCAGCTATTAGTAGTCACTCATGATGGTAATTCTTCTAATATTGCGACTGTGATTGATCAGCAGGCCATTGCAACGGACGTTATTGATGCAAGTGTACTGCCTTTCGATTTATCGAATTACTTAGCATACGATGCGATTATATTTGATAATGTACCAGGTCACGTCGTCGGTGAACAAAAGATGACGGTTATTGAACAGGCGGTGAAAAACTTTGGTGTCGGCTTTATGATGGTTGGTGGGAATAATAGTTTCGGTTTAGGAGGATATTTTAAGAGTCCAATCGAGCGATTGTTACCAGTTGAGATGGAGATAAAAGGAAAACAGCAACTACCTTCACTAGGGTTAATCATCGTAATGGACCGGTCGGGTAGTATGAGTGGAACTAAATTAGAATATGCGAAGGAAGCAGCGGCACGTTCTGTGGAAATGCTTCGAGAAGGAGACACACTCGGGTTTATCGCATTTGATGATCGACCATGGGAAATTATTGAAGCCACTCCATTAAACGATAAAGAACCCGCTGTCGAAAGTATACTTTCAGTAGGAGCAGGCGGTGGAACAGAAATATATACGAGTTTAGCTTTAGCATATGAAAAATTATCTCCTCTAAAATTACAGCGAAAGCATATTATATTATTGACGGATGGTCAGTCAGGTACAAGCAATGACTATCAAACGCTGTTAGAGGACGGGAAGAATAATTTGATAACCGTTTCCACTGTTGCTGTTGGTCAAGATGCAGATAGAGCATTATTAGAAAGTTTAGCAGAAATGGGAGGGGGCACGTTTTACGATGTCCAAGATGAATCCACCATTCCTGCGATAATGTCTACCGAGACAGCAATGATTTCCAGAACTTATATTGAGGACAATCCATTTTATCCAACTATTTATGGGGACGCAGCATGGACGAGCTTATTTGCAGAAGGAATTCCGCAAATGAATGCTTATATCGCTACAACTTCGAAACAAACTGCATCCGTTATTGCAGAAAGTGAAAAAGAAGACCCCGTATTAGCTGAATGGATGTATGGACTCGGTCGCACAATTGCATTTACATCGGATTCTACCGGTGAATGGAGCGGAGACTTTGCAAGATGGAGTAATTGGGGAGACTTTTGGAATACGGCAGTTTCAAGGTTACTACCAGCCTATAGTGAGGTACCTTTTTCTATCCAAAAGTCATCGGATGAATCATTTACCGTTACAGATCCAACTGGCAAGTCGTCATTTTTAGAAATAGCTGCTGTCAACGAAAAAGGGGAGGAGCTTTCGGTTACATCTGAAGCACTTGCACCAGGTAAAGCAAGAGTGACAGTAGACAGTGAACCGGGACTTGTGTTCTTCCGTATTTCCAATGAACAGGATGCTGTATATCAAGCAGGTATTTCAATTCCTTATAGCGAGGAATACAAAATACAAAAGCCTAATAGCGCAATTTTAGATATGATTACTAGTAGAACAAATGGAAAGCTACTAACGGAAGCTTCTGAAGCTTTCCGTGAAATGGAGCTCTCTAGCTCGGAGAAACAATCTATCCAACAATTTCTACTAATAGTTGCTATCTTTTTGTTTTTCATCGATATAACAATAAGAAGATTCGGTTTCAATCTATTACTTGCTCCGTTCAAAGGAGCAGGAAAAAAAGTGGAGCCAGTAAATTCAACTACCACTACTAATGTAGGGAAATTAGTTAGAGAAAAGAAAAAAAGATAGGTAGTATAAAATAACCGTTAGAGAGTATTTGCTCCTAACGGTTATTTTTTTGTCTGAATTTACACATCGTTTTTATAGAATGCTTTGTTAAAGAAAAAAGGTGATTAATCGTTAATTAATATGGAGAGTGGTTTTCCCTGTATATTAATAACTGGAAATTTATATTAAAACTAATATTTGTATTAGTGTTCACTTAAACTAACGGTTCGTTTAGTTCAATAAGAGAAATATGTCGAGGTTTTATCGAAATAAGTTAACGGTGCAGGAAAGGTACATTAAAAAAAGTTAGGAGGAAAATTTTATACTGTAAAAAAATAATTTTGTAGAGAAATTTAATGAACATTAAAGACCATAAGAGACCCCACTTCAACTAGCAGATAATTTGGCAAATAGAGCAACTTCTTCTAAGAGGTTGCTCCTCCTACATTTAAAAGCACTTAAGATAATACTCTTTTCTCAACCTTCTACTTAAATGAGTTTAGTTTCACTTTTCTCATGTCCAATAAGACTTTGTATGCTTCAATAGAAGCTCCATTATTCAATAAATGAGCTGCATAGTTGTGTCTATGTTGTTTAATCTCTTTATTTATCTTTCACAACTTGAAATCTTTTAATGATGTATTTCATTTATGGTACTCATTTTATAAGGGGGCACTCGTCTAACAAAAATGGAAGGATCATCATTTTTACTTTTAGGGTATTAGACTATAGTTTTTAGTATCTCCTTTTCCTAGCACTATCACAGATCTATTGCTTGGGTTTGGATAAAATCCTTCGTATTAGTTACCTCAATACCTTTTTTCTGATATTTCTCAAGTATTGTATTCAGCATATCTTTTTTCACAGAAAATAAAGAATCTTCCAAAACAATAACTCGATAACCTCTGTTTTTACCGCCCAAAGCCGTCTTGTAAACACAGCTACTGGCATCTGCGCCAACAATATAAAGGGTATCAATTTCATTTTCTATGAGGTAATTTTCAAAATGGTCTACAGAAAAAGCATCAGTGCGGAGCTTGCTAAAAATGTTATCTGATTGAATGGATAATTCATTATATAAGTCCGCTCCATCACTATCGGCCTGATACATACCACTAGAAAGCATTGTATCCAAAGGGTTTCCCGTAAACTCTTGCTTGGTGTAAATAATCTCCATATTAGAGTCATTGGCGTATTCGATAGCTGTATTGATGTTATCCATTAACGGTTCCGTGTTGCCGTATTCGGATATACCCAAGGTGTCATTTTGGATATCTAATACCAGAAGTGCGCTTTTGGAGCTATCATATTTTGCTATTGCATCCCCGTTTGTGGCACTCGACAAATATACCAATCGTAGGGCTATAATTCCTATACAAAGTATCAATATTCCAATAATACTAATGAGTATCATACGAAGATTTCTCCTTTTATTCTTTGTTTTTATAATAGTCACCTCATATTTATTTATCGTTTGGTGGGGTAATAATAGTTGCGAGAATACGCATTCTTTGTTCCTCGACCGATGTGTTTCTTGTTTGATAAGGAGCAATTATTTCTTTAAAATTCTTTCCGATATCTAACAGTTCTTCAACAGTTGCATAGATAGGTACTGCGCTGAAACCTGACCCATCCTCAACTATATTTATAGAGGGTTTTTCAGCGTAACTTTGAAAATTTTTCATCAATTCAATGATAAAGTTCATAAACAATTTAAAGTATGCTTCACCATCATTCTGCTCAACGATAGATTGATTGACATTCAAAAAACTCTCATTCAATGCGTAAACTTTCTCCGTTACGGCTCGGACTTTATTTTCTGCAACAATCTTTAAAATCCCACTATCTACCAAACGATTTAATGTGCGATAGAGCGTGGCTTGTGGGATATCGTATTGTGATGATAATAAATCTTTTGCTGTACACTCTCCTTTTTCTTGAATAGAAAAAATGATTTGACTTTTAACCGGGTTGACCATACAGTCCATTATTTCCTTAATGCTAATATCCACTTGGATAATCACCTCCTAATGTTATCGATATGATTACATTATCAAGTTGATAATATAAAGTCAATAGTATTCTTCTTAGACTTAACTTTCCCTGTAGAGTGACTGGTATTGTACTTTGGTTAATTATTTTAATAATTGTTTTTTTGCTCACACGATAAGAATGCGTGAGCTGTGGTGAGGGCTTGTCACTCACCTTTTGGAATGCTTTCGGGGAAGTAAACAGTATCAAAGAAAAAACGAGTACTTGAACGATTTTTCGTTCAAATACTCGTTAATAGATAGATATAGTAATTATTTCATGGCCGAGGTTTAAACAACTGGTTTTTTTCTTTTTATCCAAACAAGTGTGATTGCCCAAGAACCTAATAAAATGATTGATCCCACGATGAATGGATAATTAATATTAATATCAAAAAACATTCCTGCAAGTGCTGGTCCAATCATACTTCCTAAACTCATGTAGGCATTATTCATACCGGCAGCAAAACCTTGCTCATTTCCTGCCAATTTAGATATAACTGTATTAACTGCTGGACGAATGAGCGTAGTAGCAGTAGAAAATATCGATGCAACAAGTAATACTAGTGCGAAACCGTCTACGATGAAGAATAGTAGAAAAGCTAAAGCAGCGACAACTAGATTAACTAGGATAACATTTAATTCACCAAAACGTTTAAATAGTTTCTCAACTACTAACGTTTGCACGATGACACCGATAAATCCTCCAACGGTTAATACAACGGCTATATCTTGCGGAGTGTAATTATACTTATGATCTACATACAATGAAAATGTCGTTTGGAAATTTGCAATACCAAAAGTGAAAACAAATATAATAATTAACATCATAAAGTAAGGTGTCTTCACTGAATTTTTCATTTGTGTTAATATATTCTCACGTTTTTTAGGTTCTGGCGGAATTTCCGAAACAGCATTTTTAATATCAGGTAGGATAATGATTGAAATTATAGCTGCAATTACTGCTGCTACAGAAGCCATATAAAACGGGAATGTTAAACTTACTTTTGCCAAGAATCCTCCTATTGCTGGTCCAATCATAAATCCTAAAGACATGGATGCCCCTAAGAAGCCCATTCCTTTTCCACGTTCTTCTAGTGTGGTTATATCCGCAACAAATGCCATAGTCGCTGGAATTAGAAAAGCCCCTCCTATACCACTAATAAATCGTGCGGCGTACAGCATCCATTCATGAGTAGCTAGACCAAACCATAATTGAGAGGCTGAGAAGATGATTAGTCCTACAATGATTAGTTTCTTTCGTCCTAATGTATCAGATAGATCACCAGCTAATGGAGAAAATAAAAATTGTCCAAATGCAAAGGAAGCAACGATAAAACCGAGTGCCTGACCTGCTACTCCAAATGTTTCTAAATATTGAGGCATAACTGGGATTACTAATCCTATACCAGACATTGCAATAAACATATTAAACATTAAAATATATAATGCAGAGTTGTTTGTTTTCTTCGCCATAAAATTCCTGCTTTCTATAAATACTTATTACACGTCTATCGATTCTACCATATTCTTCAAAGAATAAAAACTTTCGTGTAACGAATTATATGATTTTTGAAAAACGAAAAAAAGAGTCGTCGTAGCGACGACTCTCAGTTTAGTTGGCACTCATTTTAAACTCTAAAAACAGCTCGTTATATTTACCGAGCATTTCCAGACCTAAATTTTTGTACACCTCTAGATTTTCTCTAGCCTCTTCAGGAGGATAAAATCGTTCATCAGAGGTAACTTCTTCATCCATCAATTCAACTGCTGCAGCGTTTGGTATCGAATATCCAACATAATCTGCATTTTGTGCAGCAACTTCCGCATCTAACATAAAGTTGATAAACGCATGAGCTCCGTCTACATTCGCAGCTGTTTTAGGAATAACCATATTATCAAACCATAAATTAGATCCTTCTTGAGGAACTGCATAATCTAAATCTTCGTTTTCCCACATCATATCGGCTGCTTGCCCAGAGAAGGTTATAGCTACAGAAGCCTCTTCATTAATCATTAATGGCGTTACTTCATCCCCAATAATTGCTTTTACATTTGGGGTTAATTCTTTCAGTTTTGCAGTAGCTTCCTCTAATTCTTTTTCATCTGTAGAGTTAAGGGAATAGCCTAGGCTGTTTAATCCCATTCCGATGATTTCGCGGGCTCCATCTACTAGTAGCACTTTACCTTTTAAAGAAGGATCCCAAAGTGTTTCCCAGCTTTCAAAAGTTTGCCCGTCTAGTAGGGAAGGATTGAACACAATACCAACTGTACCCCAGAAATAAGGAATAGAGTATTTATTTTTTGGATCGAATGCTAAATCTAAAAAGTATGGATCTATATTGCTCAAGTTCGGAATCTTCGAATGATCAATTTCTAACAATAAATCATTTTCTTTCATCTTTTCAATCGCATACTCTGAAGGTACTGCAATATCATAAGATGTGCCACCCTGTTCAATTTTCGTCATCATTGCTTCATTGGAGTCAAACGTTTCATATACGACTCGGTAGCCCGATTCTTCCTCAAATTGAGTGATTAACTCTGGATCAATATATTCTCCCCAGTTAAAGATAGTCAATGTATCACTACTTGCATTACCAGAGCTTTGATTTAAATATTTGTTAACACCAAACAAAATAATACAAACTATAACGATTGCTAAAGCTGCTCTTGTTATTTCTTTCATTTTCGAACCCCCATTCCGACAGGGTTTTTGCCACGCTGGCTGACAAAATAATAACCAACAACGAGGAGAAGTGTCACGATAAAGACAATTCCAGATAATGCATTAATAGTTAACGTAATACCGGTTCTTGCCATCGAATAAATTTCGACAGAAAGTGTGCTAAAACCATTTCCAGTTACAAAGAATGTTACTGCAAAATCGTCTAAAGAATATGTTAAAGCCATAAAAAATCCTGCGAAAATACCTGGCTTAATAAAAGGAATAATAACTCTTGTCAGAATATCACGTCTTGTTGCTCCAAGATCTGCTGCTGCATCTATTAGCGTGCTATTCATCTCTTGTAGCTTTGGTAATACCATCAATACGACAATCGGAATACTAAATGCAATATGTGATATTAGGACGGATGCAAATCCAAGTTTTACACCTATGGCAGTAAACAGGATTAAGAAAGATGCACCAATGACAACGTCTGGACTTACGATTAAAACGTTATTTAAAGAAAGAATAGATCTACGTAGTGATTTATTTCGCATAAATACAATACCGACCGAACCGAAAACACCAATAATTGTTGCAATTAACGCTGAAAGTAGGGCTACAATTACTGTATTTAGAAGAATCATAATTAGGCGGGTGTCTGAAAATACAGCAGCGTAATGTTCCCAAGTGAATGATTCAAAGCTATTCATGCTGCCACCACTATTAAAAGAATAAAAAATCAAGTATAGAATTGGCGTATATAATACGATAAACACAAGGGCTAAGTAAAACTTCGCTGATTTACTTGTTTTTTCCATTTGCAGTAGCCCCCTTATCACGTTGACCAGTAATGATCATAATAATTACCATAAATATGATTAAGAAAACTGCGATAGTGGATCCCATTCCCCAGTTTTGCGTAACTAAGAATTGCTGTTCAATAGCTGTACCTAAAGTAATTACTTTATTCCCCGCGATTAAGCGAGTAATCATGAACAATGATAGGGAAGGGATAAATACAGCTTGAATCCCGGCTTTAACACCATTGATTGTTAAAGGTAAAATAACCTTTGAAAAAGTAGTCCAACTTGATGCACCTAAATCTCGACTAGCATCTATTAAGGATGGATTTAATTTATCCAAAGAGTTAAAAATAGGTAAAATCATAAATGGTATAAATATATAGACCGCTACAAAGACGAAACTAAAATCTGTGAATAAAATTTGTGTTTCCCCAAACCCAAATATATTTAAAAATGCATTCACTGGACCATACAATCCGAAAATGCCGATAAAAGCGTAAGTCTTTAATAACAAATTGATCCAAGAGGGAATGATGATCAATAACAACCATAATTGCTTATGTCTCGTTTTTGTAAGTAAATATGCAGTCGGATATGCAATAAGTAAAGTGAAAAATGTTATTAGAAAAGCATACCAAAAGGAACTAAGTGTTAGCTTTAAGTAAACAGACGTAAAGAAGTTTAAGTAATTCTCTAGAGTGAAATTTCCACTTAAATCGAAGAAGGAATAATACCCAATTAACGCAATTGGAGCAACAACAAATAATACGATCCATACATAATATGGTATTAAGTAAAACGTTTTTGTAGTTTTATTTTGCATATGCGTCTTCTCCATAAGACTCGAGACGTTTATCAAATTCTTCTTCTGTTTCATTTAAACGCATAACGTGAATAGCCTCCGGATCGAAATCTAAGCCAATAAACTCTCCTACGTCTGCCTTTTTCGTTGAGTGTACTAGCCACTCATTTCCTTCGTCATCATAAGTAGAAAGTTCATAGTGAACGCCTCTGAATAATTGAGTATCTACTTTTACCTTCATTTTCCCTTTTTCGACAGCTGTTATTTCTAAATCCTCAGGACGAATGACGATATCTACTTTTTCATTTTGATTAAGTCCTTGGTCCACACATTCAAACTCTTTTCCACCAATTTTTACTCGGAAATCTGCGACCATTGTGCCAGAAACAATATTAGACTCCCCGATAAAGTCAGCTACATAGCGATTAATCGGCTCATCGTAAATATCCATTGGGGTACCACTTTGCTCAATCTCGCCTTCATTTAATACGAAGATTTCATCAGACATTGCCAATGCTTCTTCTTGGTCATGTGTTACAAAGATAAATGTTTTGCCAAGTCTTTGCTGAAGCTCACGAAGCTCATATTGCATCTCAGAGCGTAATTTTAAGTCTAATGCAGAAAGAGGCTCATCCAATAGAATGATTTCAGGGTCATTTACAATTGCACGTGCGATTGCTACACGTTGTCTTTGTCCACCTGACATTTCAGCAATCTCTCTTTTTTCGTAACCTACTAAGTTAACGAATTTCAATGCTTCTATAACTTTTTGTTCGATTTCTTTTTTGCCAAGTTTTTTTATTCGAAGACCGAATGCTACATTTTCAAATACATTTAAATGCGGAAACAAAGCATAGTCTTGAAACACTGTATTTACTTGTCGTTCGTTGGCAGGGACATTGTTTATAAGTTTACCATTAAAGTAAATGCTCCCACTTGTAGGCTGCATAAATCCGGCAATTAAACGTAAAATAGTTGTTTTTCCACAACCCGATGGCCCAAGCAATGTGTAAAATTTTCCACGCTCTAGTTCCAAGTTGATGTTATTTAATACGGTCGTTTCTGCGTCATATGATTTTGTAACATTTTCAAACCGAATAATAGTGTTTTCAGACATAATATACCTCCAATGTTATATATGTAACTTACAAATAAGAATTAGTAACGACGTAGATTACCTTAGCGATTTCTTCTGCTGCATTTTGAAGAAGATGATTGTCAGATGCTTCAAAATAAAGGGATTCACCAGCCGTTGCAATATATTTTTGCTTACCTAGTGTTAGAGTCACTTTTCCTTGTAGCACGTAGATGAAAGTTTGTGAAAGAGAAGGCTCAAATTGTTTAAATTGTCCCCCTATATCTAGTGAAACTAACACTGGTTCCATTTCATTTTCATTGGATTCTGAAATCAGCCAGTTAAGCTTGTACTTTTTTTCTTCATCCAAATAAATGGTCTGTTCTTCTATTGGGTAAACCACTTTCGTGCGAAATTGCTCATCATCAAAAAAGTCTTTCGGCTTGGAGCCAAGAACATTCAGAATCGAAAATAGTGTTTCTATAGAAGGAGAGTTAATATCTCTTTCTAATTGAGAGATAAATCCCTTGCTTAAGTCTGTTCTTTCGCCTAATTCTTCTTGTGTAAGGCCTTTCTCTAATCGTAACCTTTTTATTTTTTTCCCAATTTGCATATTTTTAGGCTCCTTCGGAAATAAAATAACATATTTTCAAGCAAAGTTTATTTTAACACAACTTAAAGTTTACTTTAACAATTTATTTGATGAATTTCAAAATTTTTTTAAGTAGTGGAATAAAGTAAAACTTTCAACAGTGGGGATTTTCTTTATCCACATCTATTTTTCTCGATTTTCCCCCAAAAATTGAGCTGGCGGTATTACAGCCTGTTAAACAAGGATAAACGCTATTTTTAGCGAACGCATATACTAATGAATGCTTAAAGAAAGAAGGGATATAGGTAGTGAAGTTACGTACCAAAATACCATCATTTCCAACCGATGCGAAATGGATAAATGGACATATAAACAATGAAAAGTTAATAGGGGAAAAGCCTGTTCTCGTTTACTTTTGGTCAGTAAGCTGTTCATTATGTGGAGGAGCTTACAATTACATTAGGCAGTGGAAGGCCAAGTACGGGGAAACTTTTCACCTCGTCGGTATTCATATGCCAAGATCTAAAGAGGATTTACAGGAGAAACGTATTCATGAGGCAATTCAAAAGGGGAGGATGGAAGATTCCATTTATTTAGACCACGAATTGATTGTGACTAAACAATTTCAAAATCGAATAGTTCCTTCTTTTTATTTGTTTGATAAAAAGGGATTATTACGTCATATACAATCAGGGGAGACAGGAATGATGATGCTAGAAAAAAGACTACTTTTACTGATGAAAGAGAACAAATAATATCATACTGATTTCGTATCAAAAAACGGAATGGATGTGGTAAACTTAATGCACTAGATATGTAGGAGGCATTAAAATGCACAAAGAATTTGTTGTAGTCGGTTTAGGAAGGTTCGGCGGTAGTATTGTAAGAGAGCTTATTGATCAAGGAGCGGATGTTATGGCAATAGATATAGCATCAGAGCGAGTGGATGAGTATGCGACTATCGCAACTCAAGCAGTAGTAGCTGATACAACAGACGAAGCTGTGCTGAAATCACTAGGTATTCGTAATTTCGAACATGTTATTGTTGCTATTGGTGACGATATTCAATCTAGTATTTTAACAACCTTAATGCTAAAAGAAATAGGCGTTAAGAAAATCACAGTGAAAGCACAAAATGACTACCACGAAAAAGTACTTCGAAAGATCGGGGCAGACCAGGTAGTGCATCCTGAAAGAGATATGGGTATTCGAATCGCCAACAATATCTTGTCCAATAACGTATTAGACTACCTTGAGCTTTCGGATGAACATTCTATTATGGAAATAAGAGTGAATGAGAAAATTGCGAGTAAATCGCTTATAGATTTAGATATCCGAGCACGATATGGCATTAATATTGTAGCAGTCAAACGTGGGAATAATATCATTGTTTCTCCACAAGCGGATGAAAAACTAATACTAAATGATGTGCTAATCATTATTGGAGCAGATGTGGATATCAACCGTTTTGAAAAGAAAGTTTTATCTTAAGAAAATTACAGGTGTTCTTAAAGAGGTTGTTCGTGGCCAATGTCACGAACAGCCTTTTTAAAAATTCACTTGGTGATAATGTAGCGACCTGTCTGTCCAAAGTCCTTCAAAAAAGATAGAAACAGGTTTTGAACGTAGGGAACCGGGCATTTTTTGCCCGGTTTTTCTTAATGTGTTGCTTCTATTTTTAAAATGATAATGAAGGAATTATCGTTATTCAAGTGAACAGATTTTGTGCGTAGGTAAATCTATACTGAAAGCAAGATATAAATAAAAGTAACCATTCTTTTACAATCATCTAAAAACACATAATTATAATTTCTCGTGAAAGACTAAGTTTACGAGGAGGTGCAATATGCCAAATAAACAAGCCGGTGACAATAAAGAAGATGCCAATCTATCTTGGTGGCAACTATCTCTTATCGGTGTAGGCTGCATAATAGGTACAGGTTTTTTCTTAGCATCTAGCATAGCGATCCAGATGACTGGTACATCGGTTATATTGGCTTTCATCCTGGCTGCTTGTGCTACCTATATCGTGTTCGAAGCACTTGCTAAAATGTCAGCAAATGATCCACAAAAGGGGTCATTTCGAACATATGCTAAAAAAGCTTATGGGCGATGGGCAGGCTTTAGTAGTGGGTGGGTTTACTGGTGTTCTGAAATTTTAATCATTGGTAGTCAATTGACGGCCATTTCTCTTTTAACTAAGCTTTGGTTTCCAAAAGTAGCTTTATGGATTTTTGCATTAATATACGCAGTTTGTGGATTACTTGTTCTATTTATTGGAGCAAAAGCGTTTGGGAAATTAGAAAGTGTATTCGCAGTAATGAAGATTGCTGCTATTTTTATGTTTATCGTGATTGCGGTTTTGGCATTAACTGGGGTACTGGACGGCAAACCAAATGAAAATGTCCCAAGTACTTTAGAAGGTTTTTTTCCTAAAGGAATTTTAGGTTTTTGGAGTGCTCTGTTATTTGCTTTTTATGCCCATGGTGGAATTGAAGTAATGGGAGTTATGGCTATTCATCTTAAAAAGAAAGAGGATGCGCCAAAATCGGGAAAAGTCATGCTGGGATTGCTTGGTTTAATTTATGCTACCTCTCTTACTTTGGCTTTATTACTAATGTCTTATACTAAGTTTAAAGATGACAAGAGCCCGTTTGTTACAGCTTTATCTGGTTTTAACCTGGACTTTTTCCCTCACGTGTTTACAGCCGCAATAATCATTGCAGGTTTTTCAACCATGTCTGCATCCCTATTTTCAGTAACGACAATCCTTACAACCCTATCTGAGGAGGGGGATGCACCTGCCATATTCAGCAAGCAAACAAAAAAGAAATTTAAGATGCCCTTACCAGCAATAGCTCTAACTTCAGTAGGTCTTATTCTTTCGATAGTTACTTCTTTATTATTACCGGATAAAGTCTATCAGTATATAACTACTGCAGCCGCATTGATGTTACTTTATAATTGGCTGTTTATCTTATCTATGTATCAAAGGCTAGTGGAAGCAACAAAAGCAGATAAGATAAAAAGAGTAATCGGCATTATTCTTGTATCAGCAGCTGTTAGTGGTGCACTTTTTCATACAACTAGTCGGCCTGGCTTCTTTATCAGTCTTGGTTTCCTTTTAGTTATCGCTACTATAGTGTTATTTTTGCGTAAAAGATGGAAAAAAGAAGAGGCTTAAAAAAGTAATTGATAAGCTTGAATTCCAAAATAAATCCCAAAAGCTAGCATTGAAAAAGATGAGATGATGGAGATTATGACTAAAAATTTATTGGATAGAAATTTACGTGCCCCGCTTGATAGGAATGCCATAATAGTATCCCATAAAATAATACCTGCAATAATTGCGAAGCTGTACAACCATAGTTGACTATCCGTAAGTTTTTGAGAGGCTTCTGCTAGAACTGAGCCAAATATACCTAACCAAAAAAGGATTGTTAATGGATTTAATAGAGACAGAAGGAACCCTGACGATAATGATTGTCTCAGTTTTGTTCTGTTCTCTTTATGTCGACTTAGCTTAATTTTATGGAGTGTGAATATACTTTCTATCCCAGTATAAGTCAGTACAAAACAGCCAAATGACCATAAAAATACTTTGGTATACGGGGAATCAATAAACTGACCAACACCGAAATACACCAACACCATATATAAAATATCAGCTAGTAAAGCACCAAATCCAAAAATCCATGCATGGAAGAATCCATTTTTAATACCAGTATTTAATTGTGCTGCATTGACAGGTCCAACTGGGGCTGCCAAAGATATACCTAAAAAAACATAAGTAAATATTGAATTCATTATAGAGTCCTCCAATAAAATCATATCTTTTGTATGATATTCATAAGAAAGTACTCGTACAACTAAAGTTGGGATAAATAAAATAACCTCAGAATCCAAGGATTCTGAGGTTAACATTTATCCAATTAAAAGGATGTTGGTCGATCAGGCATTACTTAAGTTCAATTTTATACTTCCATAATGATTGGAAGTATCATAGGACGTCGTTTTGTCTTTTCATACAAATATGGACTTAGTACATCCGTAATTTCATTTTTCAATTCTGCCCACTCTGTATCTTTACCTTGAATAGTGTATCTTAAATGCTTATTTAACATTTGTTGTGCCTCATTAATCATTGTTCCTGATTCACGCATATAGACGAATCCTCGAGAAATAATATCTGGACCTGATACGATTTTCTTCTTCTCCATATCAGCACTTACAACAACAATGACCAAACCTTCTTCTGATAAAATACGACGATCACGAAGGACGATATTACCAATATCACCAATTCCACTTCCGTCGATATAAATATCACCAGAAGGGATGCGACCAGCGACATGTGCTTCATTGGCACTTAGTGCAAGTACTTCACCGTTTTCCATTATAAATGTATTATCCGGATCTACATCACAATCTACGGCTAACTCTGTATGAATTTTCAACATACGATATTCTCCGTGGATCGGCATAAAGAACTTCGGCTTCATAAGGCGTAGCATTAGCTTATTTTCTTCTTGTGAGCCATGCCCAGAAGTATGAATATTATTTAATGAACCGTGGATTACTTCTGCTCCAGCTCTGAATAGAAGGTTAATCGTACGATTGACACTTGCTCTATTTCCAGGGATAGGAGAAGAAGAAAATACTACTGTATCTCCAGGTTGAATTTGAATTTGTCGGTGTGTACCGTTAGCAATACGTGATAATGCTGCCATCGGTTCACCTTGACTACCTGTACAAAGGATCAGTACTTCATTTGCCGGTAATCGATTCAATGCACTTGCATCCACAAACGTCTCTTTAGGAGCAGTAATATAGCCAAGTTCACGACCAATCGTCATAGCATTGTCCATACTTCGACCAAATACAGCAATTTTACGACCATGAAGAACAGCTGCATCCGTTACTTGTTGAAGTCTATGAATATTAGAAGCGAAAGTAGCAAAGATAATACGACCGTCTACTTTACGGAAAATAGAATCCATGCTTTCTCCAACTTTACGTTCAGACATTGTAAAGTTAGGGATTTCGGCATTTGTACTATCTGATAGCAAGCATAAAACTCCGTCTTTACCAATCTCAGCCATTTTTGTTAAGTTTGCAGGTTCTCCTACAGGAGTAAAGTCAAACTTAAAGTCACCAGTGTGTACAATATTACCTGGTGGCGTTTTCACAACAATTCCAAACGCATCAGGAATACTATGAGTTGTACGGTAGAAACTTACAGAAGTTTTTCTAAATTTAATAACATCTTCTTCTTGAATAACAATCATTTTTGTTTGACGTAGTAAGCCGTGCTCTTCTAATTTATTTCGTAATAAACCTAGTGCAAGCTTTCCACCGTAAACTGGTACATTAAGCTGTTTCAATAGATAAGGAATACCACCAATATGATCTTCATGACCATGTGTAATAAATAAACCTTTAATCTTATCAACATTTTTTACTAAATAAGTGTAATCAGGAATTACATAATCAATACCTAGTAAATCATCCTCTGGAAATTTAATACCAGCATCGATTAAAATAATTTCATCCTGAAATTGAACTCCATACGTGTTTTTGCCGATTTCGCCTAGTCCGCCGAGGGCGAAAACTGCAGTTTGGTCATTTTTTACAAATTTCATATATTAAATCTTCTCTACTTTGTAATTTTCGCTAGCTTGTTCGTACTCTAAATGATTACCTTCAAGCAACTGAATTAATTCGATATTGTATTTGCGGTCTATTAAAAGGGCACGAACTTCGCGCTCACTTTCAGCCTCTACATATAAACATTGTGTGTTTTCGCGAACTGGCACTTCTAGTGCATTCTCTTGATAATAAACTTTAAAAATCATTTTATACTCTCCTTTTTCACGTTCAAAATAAATCAATTCTCTTTATATTATCACGACACTTATTTAAAATAAAGAAAAGCCCTCCATTTTAAGAGGGCAAAAGTATTTTAAGCGATCGTTTTGTTTCTGAGCATTCCACCGAGCCGTCTCAACAATTTCCTTTTCAGGCGTTTCAACATGGCTATTCACTCCTTATAGAGTATTATATACTATAGGAAGAAATGTGTAAAGGATTAAGACAGAAAAGTCAAATAATTTGTATCTAAGAATGGAGAATTTTAATGACAAACAAAATTTTATTTTTTGATATTGATGGAACTATTTTAGATAATGATAAAAATATTCCAAATGGAGTGGAAGAATCGCTTCAAAAAGCTAGAGATAATGGGCATGAAATTGTCATATCCACTGGGCGTTCCCCTTTTACTGCAAAATCTGTGTTAGAACGTTTGAAGATAGATTCATTTGTTTGTTACAACGGACAAATTGTTCAGTTTAAAGGTCAAATACTACATAAGGGAATTATTGCGAAGGAAGAGTTGAAGCCTTTAACGGATTTTGCGAATGTAAGGAAGCAACCAATAGTTTATATGGATAGTGATGAGATGGTTTCTAGCTTCCCTGATCACGAAGATGTATTTGAAAGTATTTCAACATTGAAGATAGATTTTCCACGTTATGCAGAAGATTTCTTTCTAACAAATGATATCCATCAAGCACTAATCTTTTGCAGTGCGGAAGAGCAAAAGGAATATGAAAAGGCTTTTCCTAATTTGAAATTTGTCCGTTGGCATCGTGTTTCCTGTGATGTTCTTCCGAAAGGTATTTCAAAAGCCAAAGGGATGGATTTATTATTAAAGCATATTGGAAGAAATCCGGAAGATGCAGTTGCTTTCGGAGATGGTTTAAATGATATAGAAATGCTTCAATTCGCTGGGACAAGTGTCGCTATGGGGAACTGCGTCGAAGAGTTGAAAGAACACGCAACCTTTGTTACTGATCATGTATCAGAGAGCGGATTATCCAACGCAATGAAAAAATTAGGGTTAATCTAAAGGAGTTTACTTGATGTCCAAAAAGTTTGTCCTCATATATGGGGATGCGTTTGTCGATTATATTGCGGAAGATCAGAGCAATAGTCGATTTTTAAAGTTTTTAGGAGGGGCTACCGTTAATGTTGCTGCAGGTGTTGCTCGTCTAGGTGCAGCATCTTCGTTTATAACTGTAACTGGAGAAAATGAAACCTCTGAATTTGTTAGAAATGAATTGATTGCTGAAGGGGTAGATTTATCCTTTTCACAAATAGTGCCAGAAAAAGAGGTAAGCGGAGTTTACGTGCATCTTTTGGAAAATAATGAACGGCATTTTGAACGTTATGTAGATGCAACACCTAACATCCAAGTAGATTTTTCAACTATTAAGAGCGAGGTAATTCATCAGACATCTGTATTTCATTTTTGTTCCGGAACGCTTTTTCATCCGACAGCTCTTGTGACAACTAGAAAAATAGTGGAAAGCATGAAAAAATCGAATGTTCTTATTTCCTTCGATGCTAATATTAGACCGTTACGCTGGAAGAGTGAAGAGATTTGTAGGGAAACGATATGTTCTTTTTTTGAATTTGTAGATATATTGAAGTTAACCGAGGAAGAGTTATTCTTTTTAACGAAAACGACTACAATAGAAGAGGGAATCACATGCTTACAGCCATACAATTTGGAGGCATTACTTATTACAATTGGTGCTGAAGGCACGCACGCAGTAATTAACGGAGAAGAGGTACATATTCCTGTAGAAAAAGTAATTCCGATTGATACAACTGGAGCTGGAGATGCTTTTGTTGCAGGAATTCTTTCTAAAATTTATTTGGATGGGCACCCCTCTACAAAAGAAGCCTGGATCAGATATATCGCGTTTGGCAATAAACTAGGTGGAATCTGCGCTACTAAGTCCGGTGCGTTATCTGCCATGCCAAGATTGATAGATTTACAACAATGAGGTAACAAAACAAATAGCAAGTTCGAGGAAGAGAACCGCAACATAACCTGTTCGAATCGCAAGTTCGAGACTCTGAATCGCAATATAACAGACAAAACGCCAGTCTACAATTGTAGAACTGGCGTTTTATGTACTAACTTAAGCTCGTTCATATGGAACGGAATCCGGAATAGGGGCATACGGATTCTCATTATTAATATGATCGTAAAACATGATGCCATTTAAATGATCTAGCTCATGCTGAAAAGCAATAGCTGCTAATCCTTTTAAGCGTTTTTTGAAGGGAGTTCCATCTGGGAAAAATCCTGTTGCAGTAATACGTGCGTATCTTGGTACATATCCTTCAATTACTTCATCTACAGACAAGCAACCCTCTCCAGCGGAAATATACGTTTTTTCTACAGAGTGACTTATTATTTTGGGATTGACAGCTACAAAGCTTACTTCTTCGTTATTTTCATCCTCTAAATGAAGGGCGAACATTCTTTTGTTAGCATTTACTTGGGGAGCAGCAATACCAATTCCTGGACGTATTTTATATTTCTCTACCATTTCATCATCTTGACTGTTAATGACATATTCCAGTAAATCGTTTGCTAGAGTTAAATCTACCTCTGATAATGGGAAAGTCAATTCCTCGGTTTTTTTTCGTAAAGATGGATGTCCATCTCTGACAATATCATTCATTAAAATCATTTTAATCGTCCTTTCAATGTTCATATATCTATTATAGCGAAATTTGACCATTTACTAAACAAAAAACAGCCTTTTGGTCAGTTGAATTTAATAGTTAATACAATTATAGTTGAATGGGTATAGGGGGTTACATGATGAAAATAAGCAAATATATACTCATCTTCAGCAGTATATTACTACTTGCTGGCTGTAATTTTGGAGAGTCGACAGAACAAAAGCTATCAAACATCTTAACAGAAATTTATGATCTGGAAGCTGATTATAGAGATGTACAAGAAGAGTTAGCTGAAACAGAATCAAAAGAACAAGCGAACTTTCAACAGATGATGGAACTGACGAAGGATCAAAAAGAAGAACTTACTACAATGGTAGAAGATACCGCAACCCTATTAGAAAATAGATTAGCTTTAGTAGAGAAGGAAGCTGCCTCCTTAAACTCTACTTCAGATGGCATCAAACAAATTAGTACACTTATTACCGATACAAAAGATGCTACTGAAAAAGAAAGTCTAAAAAAAATGGAAACTTCATTAAAAGAACGTATTACAACATATGAAGAAGTAACAAATAACTATAATGAGTTGGCTACTATGCAACAAGATTTATATAATATGTTAATTGATGAATCGGCAGATGTTACTGCAATACAAGAACAAGTTCAAGAAGTAAATATGCATAATGAATTAGTTCAACAATCTGTCCAAAAGTTTAATGATGCAACTAATAGGGTAAATGAAGTAAAAGAAGAAGTTTTAACTTCTTTGCAGAAGGATGAAAAATAAAAAAGCAGCTCTCCATAGAGCTGCTTTTTTATATAATTATAGCAATCTGATATAGTACAGACATAATTATAGAGTGATACAGATTGTAGGAATTTAAAAATTTCGACAATTAAATACGTTTATTTCATATGATTGACCCCAGATTTATTCTTGAGTATACTGAAAAGGAAGTATTGTTGTACTACTAGATTCAAATGAAAATTTTAATACAGAAGAAAAGGAGAGATGTAATAATGGCTGCAAAAAATCCAACGCAGTTAGACCCTATGAAAACGCTTCACGAAATTGAAGAGAAGTTTGAAATGTTTCAAATTTTAAACGAAGATGGGGAAATTGTTAACGAGCAAGCAAATCCTAACTTATCAGATGAGGAATTAGTTGAGTTGATGAGTCGTATGGTATATACACGTATTTTAGATCAACGTTCAATTTCTTTAAACAGACAAGGACGTTTAGGCTTCTATGCACCAACTGCAGGTCAAGAAGCTTCACAACTAGCATCTCAGTTTGCACTAGAAAAAGAAGATTTTATCTTACCTGGTTATCGTGATGTACCACAAATAGTTTGGCATGGCCTACCTTTATGGCAAGCATTCTTATTCTCACGTGGGCATTTTATGGGTAACCAAATTCCTGAAGGTGTGAATGTATTCCCTCCACAAATCATTATTGGAGCACAATTTATCCAAGCAACTGGAGTAGCACTAGGAATGCAAAAACGTGGAAAAAAAGCAATTGCTATCTCATATACAGGTGATGGTGGTTCATCACAAGGTGACTTCTATGAAGGTATTAACTTTGCCGGAGCTTACCGTGTGCCAGCAGTGTTTATCGTACAGAACAATCAATATGCGATTTCTACACCTCGTGAACTACAAACATCCGCAAAAACAATAGCTCAAAAAGGTATTGCTGCTGGTATTCCTAGTGTACTTGTTGATGGTATGGATCCATTAGCTGTTTATGCTGTAACAAAAGATGCTAGAGAACGTGCAATTAACGGAGAAGGACCAACTCTAATTGAAACGATGTGTTACCGTTACGGTCCACATACGATGGCAGGGGATGACCCGACACGTTACCGTACTTCTGAAACTGATTCTGAATGGGAAAAGAAAGATCCATTAGTTCGTTTCCGCAAATACCTAGAAACAAAAGGTATTTGG
Source organism: Psychrobacillus sp. FSL K6-2836 (assembly GCF_038003085.1). Classification (NCBI taxonomy): domain Bacteria; kingdom Bacillati; phylum Bacillota; class Bacilli; order Caryophanales; family Bacillaceae; genus Psychrobacillus; species Psychrobacillus sp. FSL K6-2836. The sequence goes on along the minus strand of NZ_JBBOOM010000001.1, from coordinate 809,778 downwards.
AATGAAGAAAAAGAAGCAGAAGTAATTGAAAAAGCTAAAGAAGAAATAAAAGAAGCAGTTAAAAAAGCAGATGCAGCACCAAAACAAAAAGTAACTGACCTTATCAATATTATGTATGAAGAAAATCCATATAATTTAGATGAGCAATTAGCTTACTACACAGAGAAGGAGTCGAAGTAACCGATGGCACAAATGACGATGATTCAAGCAATTACGGACGCACTCCGTACTGAGCTTAAAAATGATGAAAACGTTCTAGTCTTCGGTGAAGACGTAGGCGTTAACGGTGGAGTATTCCGCGCAACAGAAGGATTACAAAAAGAATTTGGCGAAGATCGTGTGTTTGATACACCACTTGCAGAGTCAGGTATTGGTGGTCTTGCAGTAGGTCTATCACTACAAGGATTCCGTCCGGTTCCAGAAATCCAATTCTTTGGATTCGTTTTTGAGGTAATGGATTCTATAGCTGGTCAGCTAGCTCGCATGCGTTTCCGTACTGGTGGGGCATTTAACGCTCCTGTCACTATTCGTTCTCCATTCGGTGGTGGGGTTCATACACCAGAAATGCACGCAGATAGCTTAGAGCTTCTTATGACATCAACACCTGGTGTAAAAGTTGTTATTCCTTCCACTCCATATGATGCTAAAGGATTATTAATCTCTGCAATTCGTGATAATGATCCGGTTATTTATTTAGAGCATATGAAGTTATATCGTTCATTCCGTGGCGAAGTACCAGAAGAAGAATATACAATTCCACTTGGTAAAGCTGATGTAAAACGTGAAGGAACGGATTTAACAATTATCGCTTACGGTGCGATGGTACATGAAAGTTTAAAAGCTGCAGAAGAGCTTGAAAAAGAAGGACATTCTGTAGAAGTAATCGATTTACGTACAGTGCAACCATTAGATATTGAAACAATTATTGCTTCAGTAGAAAAAACAAATCGTGCAATGGTTGTTCAAGAAGCACAGAAACAAGCTGGTATTGCAGCGAACGTTGTAGCAGAAATTACAGAGCGTGCTATTTTAAGTTTAGAGGCTCCTGTATTACGTGTAACTGCTCCTGATACTGTTTTCCCATTCTCTCAAGCAGAAACAGTTTGGTTACCAAGTTCTAAGGATATAGTAGAAACAGCTAAAAAAGTTCTAACGTTCTAATATAAAATCTGTTATAGAAAGGGTGAATACATTGTCATTTGAATTTCGATTACCAGATATCGGTGAGGGTATACATGAAGGTGAAATTGTTAAGTGGTTTGTAAAAGTAGGCGATGAGGTACAAGAGGACGATATTTTATGTGAAGTGCAAAATGATAAGGCCGTTGTTGAAATTCCTTCTCCTGTAAAAGGAAAAGTTACAGAAGTTCTTGTAAGTGAAGGAACAGTGGCAATTGTAGGAGATGTGCTTGTTAAGCTTGATGCACCTGGTTATGAAGACCTTAAATTTAAAGGCGATCATAGTGATGAAGAAAAAGCAGAAGAAAAGACAGAAGCACAAGTTCAAGCAACTGCAGAAAATGGTCAAGCAGTAGAAAAAGAAAAAGTAGACACTCCTGACCAAAAAGTAGAATCTACTAAAAATACTGAAACAGCACCAAAAGAACAACCAAAAGGTGATACACGTGTTATTGCTATGCCTTCTGTTCGCAAGTTTGCACGTGAAAACGAAGTAAGCATTGCAGATGTAACTGGATCAGGTAAAAATGGTCGTGTGTTAAAAGAAGATATAGAAGCTTTCTTATCAGGAGATCAAACTTCAGCTAACGAAGAAAAAGTAGAAACTACAAATGCAGAAGTTAAGGAATCAGCTAAAACTTCAGCACCTGTAACTTTTGAAGGCGAATTCCCTGAAACGAGAGAAAAACTTTCACCGATGCGTAAAGCAATTGCAAAAGCGATGGTACATTCCAAACATACTGCTCCACATGTAACATTAATGGATGAAGTGGATGTAACAGAACTTGTTGCACACCGTAAAAAATTCAAAGAAATTGCAGCTGAAAAAAATATCAAGTTAACTTACTTACCTTATGTAGTAAAAGCTTTAGTAAGTACACTTAGAGAATTCCCTGCGTTAAATACATCTTATGATGATGAAACAAACGAAGTAATCCAAAAACATTACTTCAATATTGGTATCGCAGCAGATACTGATAAAGGTTTATTAGTTCCAGTTATCAAAAATGCGGATCGTAAATCTGTTTTTGCAATATCAGATGAAATTAATGCACTTGCTGGAAAAGCACGTGATGGTAAACTTGCTGCTTCTGAGATGAAAGGCGCTTCTTGTTCTATCACCAATATTGGATCAGCGGGCGGACAATGGTTCACTCCAGTTATCAATCATCCAGAAGTTGCTATTTTAGGTATTGGTCGAATTTCAGAGAAACCTGTAATAAAAAATAGTGAAATTGTGGCTGCACCTGTGTTAGCATTATCATTGAGCTTTGATCATCGAATGATCGATGGTGCGACTGCACAACATGCGTTGAATCATATGAAACGTTTGTTAAGCAGTCCAGAATTATTATTAATGGAGGCGTAAAAAATGGTAGTAGGAGATTTCCCAATCGAAACAGATACACTTGTAATAGGTTCAGGCCCTGGAGGATATGTTGCAGCTATTCGCGCAGCACAAACAGGACAAAAAGTGGTAGTTGTGGAAAAAGAACATATCGGAGGAGTTTGCTTAAACGTAGGATGTATTCCTTCCAAAGCATTAATCTCTGTTGGTCACCGTTTTGAACAAGCAAAACACGCTGATGATATGGGAATTACAGCTACAGATGTAAAAATCGATTTTTCTAAATCACAAGCTTTTAAAGACAGTGTAGTTAAAAAACTAACTAGCGGAGTTTCTGGATTGTTAAAAGGAAACAATGTGGAAGTAGTTATGGGCGAAGCTTATTTCGTTGATGCTAATACTGTTCGTGTAATGGATGAAAAATCTGCGCAAACATATACATTTAAAAACGCAATTATTGCAACAGGATCTCGTCCTGTAGAAATCCCAACTTTTAAATATACTAAACGCGTTTTAAACTCGACTGGTGCACTAAGCCTACCTGAAATTCCAGAGAACTTAGTTGTAATTGGTGGAGGATATATTGGTACGGAACTTGGTTCAGCATTTGCTAACTTAGGCTCAAAAGTTACTATTGTTGAAGGTGGCGATGATATTCTAGCTGGCTTCGAAAAACAAATGACAACAATTGTTAAAAAAGGCTTGAAGAAAAAAGGCGTTGAAATAGCAGTTAAAGCATCTGCAAAAGGTGTGGAAGAGTCAGATACTGGCGTAGTAGTAACTTATGAAGTTGGCGGAGAAGAGAAAAAAGTCGAAGCTGATTACGTTTTAGTTACTGTAGGTCGTCGTCCAAATACGGATGAAATGGGTCTAGAAGAAATTGGTCTTAAATTTGCTGAGCGCGGATTATTAGAAGTTGACAAACAGTGTCGTACAAACGTTTCTAATATTTATGCAATTGGTGATATTGTTGCTGGTCCTCAACTTGCTCATAAAGCATCTTATGAAGGAAAAGTAGCTGCAGAAGCAATAGCTGGTCAAACATCTGTTGTGGATTACTTAGCAATTCCTGCTGTTTGCTTTACTGATCCAGAAATGGCTACAGTTGGTCTTAACGAAGCGCAAGCAAAAGAACAAGGGTATGATGTTGCTGCTGGGAAATTCCCATTCGGAGCTAACGGTCGTGCACTTGCTCTAAATGCTACAGATGGTTTTGTTAAACTTGTTTCTCGTAAAGAAGATGGTTTATTACTTGGAGCTCAAATCGTTGGTCAAGGTGCTTCAGATATGATCGCTGAACTTGGTTTAGCTATCGAAGCAGGTATGACTGTAGAAGATATTGCAATGACTATTCATGCTCATCCAACATTAGGTGAAATTGCTATGGAAGCTGCAGAAGTAGTTATGGGTCACCCGATTCATATTCTTTCTAAATAATTTCCCTTTTGGGTTTAAAAAATAGACTTGTTCGCTTTTTGCGACAAGTCTATTTTTGATGTACAGGATTTTTTCTAGTGAAATTGTGTACTGGAATCCTCATAACGCCTATATTTCAAACTAACCTGCCTTAGTTCAGGGAGGAATTATAGGAATCTATATCTAATTTATGCGACATGATGAAAATAGCCTAAGATTTATTGGATTTTATTAAACCTTATTTTCTTTTGGGTGATTTACTATGACATTTTTGTTGTTGGTAATAGCAAAACATTAGTGTTACTGAAGCCGAAGTTTTTGGGAGATATTTTCTAGAATCCACAACAGAATCACTAGAATCTGGCGAAGAATCACTAGAATCCACAACAGAATCACTAGAATGTGGCGAAGAATCACTAGAATCCACAACAGAATCACTAGAATGTACAGGAAAATCACTTGAATTCGATAAACATGAGTCGAAAAGTTTAGTTGGGTCACCCAAGGACAAGGATAGTAAATTGTATCTCTTTACTAAGAGTAGTAGTTTGTTAGACGGAGATAAAAACGGTAAGAATATATACCCTACTATCCATCTCTTTCTCCTGTTAAAATATAGAGGAAGGAAAGGGTGATTAGATTGAAACTTACAACTTGGACAATATCAGCAGTCATGTTAATCGGACTTTCTGCTTGCGGCGTTGCAGATGAGAAGCCTGAAGTGGAAAAAGAAACGGAAGAGACGACCCCGGTATCTCAAGAGCCTGTAGTAGAGGAGGTGGATGAGGTAGTTGAGGAAGTTGCTACTCGGGAAGCTGAAACCCTATACGAATTAAACGAGGCAAACTGGACATTCCAACCTATTGAAGATGCAAATCCAAAAGCAGTTTTACTTACAATCGATGATGCTCCTGAAAAATATGCAGTAGAAATGGCAAAAACGTTGAAAGAGTTAAATGCACCGGCTATCTTTTTCGTCAATGGACATTTTATAGATACGGATGAAGAAAAGACTAACTTAAAAGCTATATACGATATGGGATTTTCTATTGGTAACCACACACAAACACATGCTAATTTAAAGGAAAGCTCAGAAGAACAGCAAATGGAAGAAATTTTAAAAGTAAATGAAACAGTAGAAGCAGTAATTGGGGAAAAACCTAAATTCTTCCGAGCACCTTTTGGAGTTAATACAGATTTTAGTAAGTCTCTTGTCCTACAAGAAGGCATGCTTTTAATGAATTGGACATACGGATATGATTGGGAGAAACAATATCGGGATGCTGAAAGTTTGACAGATATTATGGTGAACACCGAGTATTTGACAAATGGTGCAAATTTATTAATGCATGATCGTGAATGGACTGCTGAGGCTTTACGAGGTATTGTAGAGGGTCTGCGTGCTAAAGGTTATGATTTAATAGATCCAAAAACGATTAAAGGAATTCAATAATAATCTATACACCTTTGGATCAATCATCCAAAGGTGTTTTTGAAGAATATGAAAGTATATAAAAATGTCCCGTGAATACTAGGTTCATGGGACTTTAACGAATGAATAAAACAGCTGATTTCCGTTTTAGGTGGAGTACAAAGGCTAAGTGCTTCACTTCGCGATCGCAATGCCTTCGTGACCAATATCATGTTGGCCTCCGCAGGGTGAGCGGTAAGCTATCACCACTGCTTGCGCTTTCGGTTGTGATGTCTTATCTGTCTCACTCATCCTGATGTAATCACCACTTTTCACTAATTAATATAGGGTGTAGTACTCAACAAGAAGATTTAGCATAGCTTACCGATAAGACGATTCGATAATTATAAGTTAATGTAGGAATAAAACTTTCCTGAAATCGCTGTTAATTCAGAAATGCTATTATTTTATGATGGTGGAAGAAGTAGACTTTTTTTATACTAGTGAAATTAAAGAGAAATAGTAAGTTTTTACCCAATAAAGAAGCGAATAGCGCGAGAAATTGTATCTTCTGGCGCTTATTTTATAAATAGGCAAGTATCTTTTCTTTAGTTATCCAAACATGTACTTACCTGTTTCTAAGAGTTGTAGGAGGGCGACAGATAGACAGACGCCATAAGGGATGCTAGTTGGTTGTGGCGGACGTCACAACCAACCAGCATCACTAAAAAATCACTCGGTAATGATATAGAAGCAATTCTGTCTGAAGCACTTCAGAAACGCTAGAAACAGGTTTTGAACTTAAAGGACCGGGCGTGCCCGGTTTTTCTTATATAGACAGTGAATCTTATTCACCTTAAAATTATTCCCTATATATCTATCAGTATTAGGAGGTGTAAGCTTTAAAAGAAATTTCTTTTGAAGCGTAAAATGGTTAAAATTATTCGTATTGTTTTCCAAGTAATTATTTTATATATTTTCTCGTTTATTGGATCTTGGATCGTACAAAGTCTATCACTTCAATTTCCTGGAAGTATTATTGGGTTGTTATTACTTTTTGGTTGTTTATATTTTAAAATAATCCCTGTCGAGCTTATTAAAGATGGAGTTGGGTTTTTATTGACCTTTCTTGCCTTGTTTTTTATACCAGCAACTGTTGGAATTATGGACTATCCAGAACTCCTATCTTGGACCGGTTTAGGAATGATTTTATCAATTTTCATAAGTACGCTAATAACTATTATTGTAACCGGGAAATTTTGTGAGTTCCTTGAGAGAAAACTATTAGAAAAAGAAAAGGAGCAAATTGAATGATTGCATTTGTGATGATAATCGGAACAATTATGCTTTTTTATGTAATGACTTCTGTATATAAAAAATTTACATACCCGTTATTAATTCCTATTTTCTCAACAACGGTATTGCTTGTGATTATTTTAGTTATGAGTAATATATCTTATGACACATATATGTCTGGTGGAAAGTGGATAAATGAACTATTAGGACCAGCTGTTGTTAGTATGGCCTATCCTCTATATATTCACCGAGAGAAAATTTTCAAATATAAAGTCCCAATTCTATTAAGTGTATTGAGTGCTCTGTTTTCGGGATTAATAAGTATTACTATATTATCTAAATTATTGTCATTCGATGATCATATTCTATTATCATTATTACCAAAATCGATTACTTCACCGGTGTCTATCCCCATTAGCGAGGCGATAGGGGGTATTCCAACATTAACGGCAGCTTTCGTTATTTTTGCGGGAATAATAGGAGCTATATTTGGACCCTTTATCTTTAGGATTTGTCGTGTCGAAAAAGCGATAAGTCGAGGTATATCAATGGGAAGTGCTTCCCATGGTATTGGCCTTTCCAAACTTGGAGAGTATGGGGAAGAAACCTTAACAATGGGTTCCGTCTCGATGACTTTAAGTGCAATATTTGGATCTTTTGTTTGCCCATTGTTTGCGCTATTAATTTAATTTCATTTCATGGAATGTATAACTTATGCGCCAAAACATAAAAAGGAACCTCATATATTGGAAGCTCCGTTTCTATGGAGAAAAATACAAAATATCATACTAATAAGGGGACCAAATCACATATGATTTGGTCTCTTTTTAACCTTATGAAACAAAGGTTGTTGGGATTTAACATATAAAATATCATATGATATCGCAATCAAAATGTCATAATGATAAAAGATGTTGTCAACGGTCTTTTTGCTACGTTAATTACAGTGTGATTATATATGTTAAAATAAAAAAATAAGGGAAAAAGTAATTGTATAAATACATATATAGATTGTGGAGAATTGTTGTTAATCTAATACATAATAGCCGAAAAAAGGATAATTAAAAAGTTGAGTTTCTTTGCTAAGATATTGAAGCGAACGGTTTAAATTTTTATTTGGAGGAGAAGTATGAAGAGATTTAAACGAAATATTAAAAGGTTTTTTATATTTTTATTTATTTTGGTTGGTTTCGTGTATTTAAATAACACATCATTATTCTCACAAGATAGGAATAGAGAACCTTTATTACTAGCTCATCGCGGATTGTCACAAAATTTTTATATGGAAGGAATTACTGGTGAAACATGTACAGCAGAGAGGATTTATGAACCAGATCATCCATTTTTGGAAAATACTATATCTTCAATGGAAGCAGCCTTCGAGGCTGGTGCTGACATTGTAGAATTTGATATTCAACTTACAAAAGACGGAGAGTTCGCTGTTTTTCATGATTGGGGACTCGAGTGCAGAACTGATGCCGAAGGACAAATAAAGGATTACACAATGCAAGAACTAAAACAATTAGATATAGGTTATGGCTATACGGCAAATAACGGAGAAACCTATCCTTTTCGTGGTAAAGGACTAGGTCTTATGCCTACACTTGATGAAGTATTATCGCATTTTCCAAAACAAAATGTTTTGATTCATATTAAAAGTAATGACTCGAATGATGGGGAGTATTTGTCTGATTATCTCTCCCAATTTCCAGATAGTAGGCTAAAAAAAATTTCTGTTTATGGTGGAGACAAGCCGATTGCTACTTTGAAAGAAAACCTACCTAATATGCGTGTTATGTCCTTGGATACATTAAAAAGTTGTTTGCTTCCTTATATAGCAGTTGGTTGGACAGGTTATGTTCCATCAACGTGCGAACACACTCAATTGCATATTCCAGAAAAATATGTTCCGTATATTTGGGGATTTTCAAACAAATTTCTAAACAGAATGGAAGATGTTAACACAAGAGTAATCCTCGTTGCAGGCGATGGTGGTTGGTCAGAAGGCTTTGATAAAAAACAAGACTTAGAACGTCTTCCTAAAAATTACTCAGGAGGCATATGGACTAATCGTATTGATAAAATAGCCCCCATTATAAAAGAATAATTTTGCATTTGTTTAACAAACAAATACACTAATAGAATGTAACATTTTATGGAAATTATAAAGAGGCCGGAACAGAAGTAGAAATTTTATTGGAAAAGGAGAAACTTTACTAAATAATGGATATTTAATAAAATTGATTGGAATGGAGGGGCGACTCCTACGGGAATAGCGTGACGCCTGAGACTACAGGCTCAGACCACGCCCGTGGAAAGCGTCCCTGGAATGGAAATCAACTTTGTGCACAGCAAAAAAACAGCATTTTTCTCACAAAGAAAAATGCTGTTTTGGGTTCTGGCCTAGCCGCTTCTTCGATTGACCAAAGAGCAAAAGTATAAGGGGGAGACCAACCGCCCATAAATGCCTGAATGGTTCAACTAACATTCAGGGTGGGATGATGCCCTCCACTGATTGAAGTTTCACCTTTTTTAAAATATCGCTTGATGTTCTTTAATGACGTGAATCATCTCAAGGGTGTCGTCTTCTGGACCTTGGACAGGTAGCCCTGCTTCAATGTTCATCGTTATATAATCTATATTACCTTGGGTAATTATTTCCCCGGGAATAAAAATTGGAATACCTGGTGGATAAACCATTACGAACTCAGCAGAGATACGTCCACTTGCGTCTTTTAGAGGAATAGATTCTGTAGCTGCGTAAAAAGCATCTCTAGGTGACATAGCAAGTCCTGGTATATCTGGCAGAGTAACAGATGGTTCTACGACGACTGCATCAGATTCGTGGGCAGCCACCATTCGTGAAAGAGCATTAACAAGTAAATTAACTTCTTTTTTTGTATCTCCAAGAGTAATCAAACATAGAATATTATATAAGTCTGAAAGCTCTACTTCTATATTTGCTTTTTCTCTTAACCAGATTTCCGCATCATACCCTGTCATACCTAAGTCTTTAACACTTATTAATAGTTTTGTTGGGTCCATATCATACGTAGCAGATGTTTGTAATATTTCTTCCCCTACACAACGAATATGGGGAATTGCATTAATACGTTTACGTGTGTCTTTTGCAAGTCGGATAGCATCCCCTATTAAATCCTCGCCATGAATAGCTAGTTGTCGTCTTGCAGTATCTAATGATGCTAGCAATGGATAGGAAGTGGAAGTTGTTGTTAACATGGACAAAATAGACTGCACACGCTTAGTAGAAACTAGGCCCTCTTTTACATTAAGAATAGAACTTTGAGTCATGGATCCACCTAATTTATGAACAGATGTTGCAGCCATATCAGCCCCAGCTTGCATTGCAGAAACGGGAAGTGAATCGTGAAAATGAATATGAACTCCGTGTGCCTCGTCTACAACAACAGGAATCCCTTTCTTATGCGAAAGCTCTACGATTCTTTTAAGATCCGCTGCTAAACCAAAATAGGTCGGATTAATAACTAGTAATCCTTTTGCATCTGGATGTGCCTCTAAAGCCTTTTCTACAGATTCTACAGATATACCGTGAGAGATTCCTAATTCTTTATCTACCTCTGGATGGATAAAAACTGGAATCGCGCCAGCAAACACAATTGCAGACATTATCGATTTATGAACATTTCGTGGAACAAGAATCTTATCTCCAGGTCCACAAATAGTAAGTATCATAGTCATTATTGCACCACTTGTCCCTTGTACAGAGAAAAATGTTTCATCAGCACCAAATGCTTCAGCTGCCAATTGCTGTGCTTGTTTAATAACACCTTTAGGTGAATGTAAATCATCTAAAGGAGCAATATTGATCAAGTCTATAGAAAGTACATTATCTCCAACGAACTCTCGAAATGCAGGGTCCATCCCTTTCCCTTTTTTATGTCCAGGAATGTGAAACTGGATTGGATGACGATTTCGATGCTTTAATAATGCATCGAATAATGGAGTTTCTAATTGTGACAACGTTCATACCACCTCTAGTTAAAATTTATAAAACAAAAGAAATTATAGCACTTCAATAGCCGTAATACTATCAAAATCATTGTAATTTGTATCATTAGATTAAAATCATTAAACTATTATAAAAGGAGGGGGAAAGAATGTCTTTTCATACAAGGGTTACAGAATTATTAGGGACGAAGCTTCCAATTGTTCAAGGAGGGCTTGCTTATTTAGCTTATTCTGATTTATGTGCAGCTGTTTCAAACGCAGGAGGTTTAGGACAGGTAACTGCCATGAGTTTAAAGACACCAGAAGAATTACGGCAAGAAATATATAAAGTAAGAAAGTTAACGGACAAACCTTTTGGTGTAAATTTTGCAATTGGTCAGACTGGGAGACCTTATGAACATATGTTACAAGTGGCTATAGAAGAAGAGGTTCCGGTAATATCAATGACTGGAGGAAATCCAGCTCCTATATTAGAAAAACTCGCTAATACCTCGATTAAAAAGCTAGTGCTTGTTGCTGCTAAACGACAAGCTCAAAAGGCAGAGCAGCTTGGAGCTGATGCAGTTATGGTAGTGGGACATGAAGGTGGAGGGCATCTTGGAAGAGATGATGTCGGATCTATCGTTTTAATCCCTCAAGTAGTGGATGCTGTGTCTATACCTGTCATTGCTTCTGGTGGTATCGCAGATGGACGGGGATGGATGGCTGCTCATGCACTTGGAGCAGAAGGGGTTGAAATGGGTACAAGATTCATCGCTACAAAAGAATGTGTGCATGCTTCACCTGCTTATAAAACTTCATTAATAAATAGCGGAGAAATGGACACTGTAATTATAAAGAAAACTATTGGTGCTCCTGCAAGAGCTATAAAAAATAGTTGGACAGATTCAATTTTAAGTATTGAAAGTGATAATCCAACATATGATGCTCTTAAGGACTATATTAGTGGTGAAGCGAATAAGCAGTTCATTTACGAAGGTAACGAAGAAAAGGGATTTGGTTGGGCAGGTCAGTCAGTAGGGTTCATAAAGGATATACCTACCGTACAAGAATTATTCGATCGCATGGAAATGGAAGCAATAGACATACGAAATAAGTGGAAATAAAAGGAGGCAGTATCAGATGGAATACACATACCCTTTTTCATTGGATTGGTCGACAGAAGAAATAGTGGATGTAGTGCAATTTTTTGAAGCGATAGAAAAAGCATATGAAAATGGTATCAAACGAGAAGAACTAATGAAAAGATACCGGAGATTTAAAGAAATAGTACCTTCTATTGCAGAAGAAAAATCTTATTTTCGTGAATTTGAAAAAGAAAGTGGTTATGTAAGTTTCCCTATTATTAAAAAGATGAAAGAACAATCGGATAGTGCCATTATCAAGGGTTAAAAAATACCTCCTATACCATAATGTGTATAGGAGGAAAAAATTTTATTTCATTTTGATCATTGTTTTATATATTGGCAATAAATTATCAAATGTCTCTTCTACAAGTTTTAAGAACTCTTCCTCGGAAAGCTGTACAGCTTCTTCTTTGTTAATATGACGACCTACTAAAAATTCTGCTTTTTTTACATCTTTTAAACGCACGAGTAAGTGCTCAAGACCTACTTTCTTTTCCTTTTTTAACAGCGAGGCTTCTGGCTTCATATGATCTCCAGAAATGATAAAGTCGGCAGGTAATTTGTTAAATAATGCTTTTTTCTTTAATAATCGCTCAGCAATGGCTACTTTATCGGGTGCCTCATAAATAACCGCTAATATGATAAAAGCATGGCTACCCCATAATCCTATTTGGAAGTGAGGTAGGGCTTTGTATCCCCTCTTATAAGGTGCAAATGCGACCCAGCTATCCTTTGGGGGATTAACCGACCGTCTTGCATGCTTTGCTACATGGGGATAATATTCTTGTCCAAGTAGTGTAGAAAAATACTGACTATAATGATTGCCTAGCTCCTCGAATTTAGGTCTAACTTTTTCGATCAATCCAGCCATTCTGTTTTCAAGTCCATCTATTTGAAAGACATTAAAATCTTCTTCAGTCCAAAATGTTTTGCTCATATGTAAACTCCTTTCAACTTCTATGTTTATTTTATAGGAATTTTGGGTAAAAATCTTGTAAGTAGTATTTTTCAGTAGACATTATTTATATGGTAGCATATTTTATTATAAAGAATCTTCTGAATATTACGATATAAAAAAAGAAGGGGTGGTAGTGATGAGACAGGTAGTGCATATTATTCGTAAAGAAGACTTGGAAAAAGGAAAAATTCAAACATTAAAAATGGAGTTAGATTATGAGTTGGCAACTTTATTTGACGCAATGACGAGTAAAAATGAAAAAGAAATAAGTGCTTCTAAAACCCGGTTAGCTGAAATTCACCAGCTTTTGGAGGAACTCAATGCTCTCGATTAATGTTCCAATTATAGGAGTACCTTAAAAAACACCTGCTAATGATAAGACAGCCGGTGTTTTTTTCTTTATACTAAAAGCATAGTTGTTAAGAAGGGGTGGGACGATTGGATATACACAAACTTGATACATACGCAAAGTCGTTAATAAAGGAAGCGGCATATAACATAAAAACTTCATTGTCTTCTGAACTCATTATTGAATCGAAGTCAGAGGCAAATGACCTAGTTACTAATATTGATAAAGAGACGGAACAATTTTTTATCAAGCATATAAAAGCAGATTTTGCAGGGCACCGAATATTTGGAGAAGAAGGATTTGGTGATGACATAAAGGATTTAGACGGCTATGTATGGTTACTTGATCCGATAGATGGTACAACAAATTTCATTCACCAAAAACAAAATTTTGCTATATCATTGGGAATATATAAGGATGGGGTTGGTATCCTAGGGTATATATATAATGTGATGGAGGATACTCTGCTAAGTGGTTCCTTAAATGGTGGTGCTTACCTTAATGATAAGCGTTTGCCGAAGTTACACGCTTCCTCAGTTGAGGAGGCAGTCGTTGGCATAAATGCAAGATGGGTAGTGCCAAATAGATATGTACAGGATGAAGGGATGGTGAAATTACTTAAAACCGTCAGAGGTACTAGATCACTTGGGTCAGCAGCAATCGAAATATCGTATGTAGTCACTGGAAGGTTAGATGCCTATATTTCTATGCGGTTATCACCCTGGGATGTAGCTGGTGGAATGGTATTAGCAAAAGAGGTCGGGGCAATTGTTACGAATTTAGCATTTGAACATCTAGATTTACTAGATGCTGATAGCTTTATCGTTTCTAAACCAGGATTACATGAACAATTATTGACAGATTATATTCAATTAAAACAAACTCCAGCAAAATAAACTTTGCTGGAGAGGATTAGGTATTTATAGCAAACCTGCGTCACGCATTTTTTTCTTTGTTTTGAAACCAAATCCCATAATAACGAACAATAAAATAAGGAATACAAAAATAAGTGGAATATTCCGCAGTGCAATAGCAATTCCGATAAGTGCCATTGATAAAATCGCACCTAGGGAATATAGTGCGAAAATCCATTTAATATTAGCCAAAATGATTACCTCCAAAAATAAATGATAAAAAATAATATTACTTTAGTTTCACTTGTGATATAATAACACAGTTATGGACTCGAAAAAAGAATATGGAGTGGAAATATGACAAATATACGTCAAGATTTAAGAAACATTGCAATTATAGCACACGTTGACCATGGGAAAACGACATTAGTCGACCAATTATTAAAACAGTCAGGTACTTTTCGTACTAATGAACATGTTGATGAGAGAGCCATGGACTCGAATGATATAGAGCGTGAACGCGGTATTACAATTTTAGCAAAAAACACTGCAGTCAATTATAATGGGACACGTATTAACATCCTTGATACGCCTGGACATGCTGACTTCGGTGGAGAAGTAGAACGTATTTTAAAAATGGTAGATGGCGTTTTACTTGTTGTCGATGCCTATGAAGGGTGTATGCCACAAACACGTTTTGTATTGAAAAAAGCGTTAGAACAAAAATTAACACCAATCGTAGTAGTAAACAAAGTAGATAAAGATTCAGCTCGTCCATTAGAGGTAGTAGATGAAGTTCTAGAATTGTTTATTGAATTAGGTGCAGATGAAGACCAGCTAGAATTCCCAGTTGTTTATGCTTCAGGTGTAAATGGGACTGCTTCTTTAAATGATGATCCTTCTAAACAAGAAGAAGATATGAAATGTCTATTCGAAATGATTATCTCAGCGATTCCAGCACCAATTGATAACTCTGATGAGCCATTACAATTCCAAGTAGCACTACTAGATTACAATGACTATGTTGGGCGTATCGGTATTGGTCGTGTATTCCGTGGGACAATCGAAGTTGGGCAACAAATTTCATTAATGAAATTAGACGGTTCTGTTAAGAACTATCGTGTTACAAAATTATTCGGTTTCTTCGGTTTAAAACGCGAAGAAATTCAATCGGCTAAAGCTGGAGATTTGATCGCGGTGTCAGGTATGGAACAAATCAACGTTGGTGAAACAGTATGTCCTACAGATCACCCTGATGCGTTAACTCCGTTACGTATTGATGAGCCAACTCTACAAATGACATTCTTAGTGAATAATTCTCCTTTTGCTGGACGCGAAGGTAAATGGGTTACTTCACGTAAAATTGAAGAGCGCCTACGTTCTCAACTAGAAACGGATGTTTCACTACGTGTTGAAGATACAGAATCTCCAGATGCATGGACTGTTTCTGGTCGTGGAGAGCTTCATTTGTCGATTTTAATCGAAAACATGCGTCGTGAAGGTTACGAGTTACAGGTTTCTAAACCAAAAGTTATTATCCGTGAAATTGATGGTAAAAAATGCGAGCCAATCGAAAGAGTGCAAATTGACGTGCCAGAAGACGCTGTAGGCTCTATTATTGAATCAATGGGTACACGTAAAGGTGAAATGATTGACATGGTCAACAATGGTAATGGCCAGGTTCGTCTAATTTTCATGGTGCCAGCTCGTGGATTGATTGGATATACTACAGAATTCATGTCCTTAACTAAAGGTTTCGGTATCATTAACCATACGTTTGATAGCTATCAACCAGTAGTTTCCGGTCGTGTTGGAGGACGTCACCAAGGTGTTCTTGTATCAATGGAAACTGGTAAAGCAACAACTTATGGTATGATGCAAGTGGAAGATCGCGGGACATTATTCCTTGAACCAGGTACTGAGATTTACGAAGGTATGATCGTTGGGGAAAATACTCGTGATGCTGATATCACTGTTAATATAACGAAAATGAAACAAAAAACTAACATCCGTTCAGCTAATAAAGACCAAACTAATGTTATTAAAAGACCTCGTATTTTGACACTTGAGGAAGCTATTGAGTATTTAGGTGATGATGAGTATCTAGAAATTACACCTGAGTCTATTCGTTTACGTAAACAAATTCTAGAGAAGAATGAACGTGAACGTGTTACGAAGAAAAAGAAAAATGCAGAACTTGAATAGAAACTGAAAGGGTGAATAACCTTGGAGGAAAAGCAATTCGTATTTGGTAGAATGTCTAGTATAGCGAGATATATTTATGAGGTTATGCCAAATTTCGATATAGCTGGTTATGTGCTATTTGTTTTAATTTTCTTGCTTTCTGTGCTTGTGTACAAGCTTGGATTTGCAAAGAAATTGCGTTTTAGTCAAAATGTTGTTATTTACGTATTTTTGTTATTAGGTTGTTTGATGTTGACGTTCCTCGCATTTTTCCTTCCTGTTGTGGAAGGGTTAATCGTGGCAGCATTGATTTTAATTATTTACAAAATACGCTTACGACTTGAGAAAAGACAAAGCTCGACTACTTAAATGTAGTCGGGCTTTTTACATATAATCCTTTGTACCTTGCATATACTTTAATAATGTAAAAAGGGGGATTTTAACTGGCGAAAACGTTCCAAGAATCCGCATTGTACGAACTTCATTTTTGGTTACAAATATTGGGAGACCACGCTAGATTTATCCATGATTCATTGGCTCCAAGTGAGAGAGAGAAAATTGAGGCAGCAAGTTCTTTTATTAAACGGTTTGACCAATTGCTAAAAATTTCAAAAAACAATTTAACTAATGAGGATATTATTACGTTAGTCCAAAAATCCAAAGTAGCTAGTGAAAAGATTCGAGCTTTTAAATTATGGATAATAAAAGACCATTTAGTTGGGGAAATAAAGATTTCCCTGCCACCTTCGTTCATCAATCATATGGTAAATGAAGTAGAGGAAGCCATCAGGGTGTTCTCTTATTTAGAGAAAGGTCAAGACATTCCAGATGTACATCCTTTGCATCATGATTTACTATGGCTAATTGATGCTGCAGGCCATGCTGGTGCAATTGATGCAGACCTGGACAGAGTCGAGAAGCAACTGAAAGAAAAAGGGCAGCAATTTATGAAAGAGTGGGAGGACTTTTATTTAAAAGCAGTAGAATTAGCAGGCTTTTTAAGAGCAAATGTTGATAAATTCCCGGCATTAGACAAATTCCATGATGATATAGAATTAGAAATGACTATTTTTAAAGAGTTCCTAAGGGAACTGGAAGAAATGAAGCTCAAAAAAGAAGTATTAGGAACCTTTACACCGCTTATGGCTGACCACATGACTAGGGAAGAAACATACTATTTAAGAAAGATAGAGCTAGTGTCTTAAAAAAACATATAAAAATAAAAAAACCTCACGAATCGTGGAGGTTTTTTGTGTATAAAACATCAATTTGCTGAAAAGTTTGCCTAAATTCCATTTTCAATTAGTGGGGGATAAAGAAAATCCCCACTGTTTAAAGTTCACTTTTTCTCCTAAAAAAGCTACATACTAAAATTCGTTTTCAATCAATCGTGAACTCTTATAAAAAATGAACTTCCCGGTTGCAAGTCGGCTATTGGTTCTTTCTTCAATACGATCGTGACACTCTGGGCACATATACGTGTGAATTGGGCGATTTCTGAGCTTCTTAGCCAGTGGGAGATCATCTGGGAGTTCATCAATTCTATCACAAATAGCACATTGTACTTTCATCTATACATCTCCTATTCTACACGGAACGCTGTGACAAATTTTACCGGAGTATTAATATTTGATCCATCTTTTTTCAATACATGTACAGGACCATCTGCGCGGAGTGGTTTACCTTTATGACTAAACTTCAATAATAGTGTTTCTAAATCTTCTAAAGAAAATATATGTTCACCCTCTGTTGTTTCAACCACTACTCTTGTTGCGTTTGGCAGAGGCTCAGAATTTAGGATAAATGGTTTCATGTCAATTCCGAAAGTACTTGTAAGTGCTTTTGTTCGTTCATATTTTTTTTCTGTTTGTAAAGTTGGTGGATTTGTAGATCCTTCAATGATTTCACGTGACCAATGAGCTGATGTGACTTTTGTATACTCTTCTAGCTCATCTTTGTACTCATATTCACCAGAAAAAAACTCATCCAAATCGATTTTACGATCATCGAAAATCCAAACGGTAGGGTCTAACGTAATATTAAATTTAACTGCACCTTTAACTGGTATGATAAGTTCCAACAAAATTGCCTCCTCTAAACTATCTAATCTTAATAAGTATACCTTTAAATTGATAAGTTCTAAAGAATATTTAACTATTTCCATAAGTTAAATGAGAGAACACTTGCAATTTTCCTGTTCAAAAGATACACTTTAGGGAGATAAATAATTAGAAATAATAAAAATGGGGGCGTCCTCATGGATACTAATATACAAATTTCGTATCAAGAAAAGGCATTAGAGCTTTTGAAAAAAGATGCAGAAAAGATTGCGCAGCTTATAAAAGTGCAGATGGATAACTTAACGATGCCTCAATGCCCTCTTTATGAAGAGGTTTTAGACACACAAATGTTTGGATTATCACGTGAAATAGATTTTGCGGTTAAACTTGGTCTTTTAGAGAAAAGTGAAGGAAAAGAGATTATCGCTTCTCTTGAAAAAGAATTATCCGTTTTACATGAGATTCATACAGAAAAATAATTATAAAACTCAAACAAACTATCTGTTTGAGTTTTTTTTCTATATAAAGAAACAGAGGTAAAATACATGATTTCATATTTAAAACGTTATGCAAGAAACTTTGACTACCCATTATTTTTTGTCTACTTAGCTTTATGCTTTTTTGGTTTGGTAATGATTTATAGCGCAAGTATGGGCTGGGCAGTAATGAATTACGGATGGGAGCCAGATCATTTTTTCAACAAGCAAAAATCAAATTTATTACTTTGTATTCCAGTATTCTTCGTAACCGCCTTTTTTCCTTATAAGCATTATAAAAATAAAGCAATGATGCAACTGATGCTTCTTGTTATGTTTACACTTTTGTTTTTAGTACATATTATCGGAGTCGGTGGAGAAAGTGGTTCCCAAAGTTGGATCGACTTAGGTTTTAACTTACAACCATCGGAAGTTGCAAAACTAGTAATAGTTTTATATTTCGCCGGAATATTTGCAAAAAAATCTGAAAATGGTACATTAGATAAATTAAATGAATCCGTTGGTCCACCTTTACTCGTACTATTTTTTGTTTTCGTATCAATCATGATGGAAACAGATGTTGGGAATACAATGATTATTAGTTTCGTAGCTATTTCAGTAATTGCAGCTAGCGGAATTAAATTTAAATCATTTTCCAAAATAATCGGATTAATTGGTATAGTTATAATTGCGGGACTATTTGCTATCTATATGATGAAAGATGCATTATTGACTCCCCATCGAAGAGGAAGATTAGAAGCATTTTTCAATCCTTTTGATTACGAACAAGGATATGGATATCAAATTGTAAATGGTTATATTGCTATTGGATCAGGTGGTTTAACAGGCTTAGGTTTAGGGAATTCCAATCAGAAATATGGATATTTGCCCGAACCACATACTGATTTCATAATGGCTATCATAGCAGAAGAACTAGGTCTTATCGGTGTATTAATTGTTTTATGTGGATTGTTCTTTATAGTATTTAAGGCTATTAATATTGCTTTATCTACAAAGGATCCCCAAGCCCGTATGATTGCTGCGGGTATTGGTAGTATTATAGGGTTTCAAACATTTATAAACTTAGGAGGAATGCTTGGAATTATCCCGCTGACCGGGGTACCACTTCCATTTATAAGCTACGGGGGTACTTCTATTATTATTTTATCGGCAGCCATTGGGATATTGATGAACGTTTCTATGTTCGTGAAGCATGAAAAAAATAGACAATAAGGGGTGCATGAGATGAGAAAGATTAAAAAGATAGTAGTTGCGAACAGAGGGGAAATAGCAATACGAATTTTTCGAGCATGTACAGAGTTAAACCTTCGAACAGTAGCGATATACTCTAGAGAGGATAGTGGTTCGTTTCACCGATTTAAATCCGACGAGTCCTATTTAGTTGGAGAAGGTAAGAAACCAATTGATGCTTACTTAGATATTGAGGATATTATTCGAATTGCAAAAGAAAGCAAAGCCGATGCAATCCATCCTGGGTATGGTTTTCTTTCGGAAAATGTAGATTTTGCGAAAAGATGTGAAGAGGAAGGAATTATCTTCATCGGTCCTACCTCTGTGCATTTAGACATGTTTGGTGATAAAGTGAAAGCTCGTGAACAAGCAGTACTTGCAGGTATACCCGTTATTCCGGGGAGTGATGGTCCATTAGATACTGTTGAAGAGGTACGTGCATTTGGGAAAGCTCACGGGTATCCTTTAATGATTAAAGCTTCCTTAGGCGGTGGCGGTCGTGGAATGCGCGTCGTTCAATCTGAAGATGAGCTTGAAAGTGCATATGAACGTGCTAAATCAGAGGCGAAAGCTGCTTTTGGTTCAGATGAAGTATATGTTGAGCGTTGTATTTTCAAACCTAAACATATTGAAGTTCAAATCCTTGGAGATACGCAAGGGAATTTAATCCATTTATATGAACGTGATTGTTCTATTCAAAGAAGACATCAAAAGGTTGTGGAGATAGCACCTTCCAATTCTCTAAATTCAGAATTGCGCGACAAAATATGTGGAGCAGCTGTCCAATTAATGAAAAATGTATCCTACATAAATGCTGGAACAGTAGAATTTTTAGTGACAGATGATGAATTCTTTTTTATTGAAGTAAATCCACGTATTCAAGTGGAGCATACGATTACAGAGATGATCACCGGTGTAGATATCGTACATGCACAGATTAAAATAGCTGATGGTATAGCACTTAATAGCGAAGAAATGGGAATTCCAAGTCAGGATAACATACCGTTATTTGGCTTTGCGATTCAATCCCGTGTAACAACGGAGGATCCATTGAATAACTTTATGCCTGACACAGGTAAATTGATGGTTTATCGCTCTGGTGGTGGATTCGGCGTACGCTTAGATGCAGGTAACGGTTTCCAAGGGGCTATCATTACACCTTACTATGATTCTTTATTGGTGAAGGTTTCTACTTGGGGTATGTCTTTTAAAGAAGCTGCTGCTAAAATGGACAGAAACTTACAGGAATTCCGAATCAGAGGGATTAAAACGAACATCCCGTTTTTAGAAAATGTTGTAAAACATCAAAGCTTTATCTCTGGTCAATTCAATACGAGCTTCATCGATACAACTCCTGAATTATTTTTGTTCCCAAATCGTAAAGACCGAGGTACTAAACTATTAAATTATATAGGAAATGTTACAGTTAATGGTTTCCCAGGTATTGAGAAAAAGTCTAAACCTATTTTTGGCGCAACTAGAACACCTAAATTTGATCTGAGTGTTGTACCTCCAGCAGGTACAAAGCAAATTCTAGATGAGCAAGGTGCCGATGGCGTGGTTAAATGGGTGAAAGAACAACAAGGTGTCTTGCTTACTGACACAACTTTCCGAGACGCTCACCAATCATTATTAGCAACAAGGGTCCGTTCTTACGATATGTTTGGAATTGCGAAAGAATCTGCGCAAGGTATGCATGATTTGTTCTCTTATGAAATGTGGGGTGGGGCAACTTTTGACGTTGCATACCGTTTCTTAAAAGAAAACCCGTGGGATCGTTTGTTGAAAATGAGACAAATGATTCCAAACGTATTATTCCAAATGTTATTCCGTGGTGCCAATGCAGTAGGATACAAAAATTATCCGGACAATGTTATAAAAGAGTTTATACAAAAGTCTGCTGAAGCTGGTATTGATGTATTCCGAATTTTTGATAGCCTAAATTGGATAAAAGGAATGGAAGTTGCAATAGATGCAACTAGACAATCCGGTAAAATCGCAGAAGCGGCTCTATGTTACACTGGAGACATTTTAGATGACTCTAGAGACAAATACACGGTACAGTACTACAAAGAAATGGCAAAAGAATTAGAAAGCGCTGGGGCGCATATTTTAGCGATTAAGGATATGGCTGGGCTATTAAAACCAGAAGCAGCTTATCGTTTAGTAAGCGAGTTGAAAAGTACGGTTGATATCCCAATTCATCTTCATACACATGATACTAGTGGTAACGGTGTATTTACGTATGCAAAAGCAATTGAAGCAGGAGTAGATATTGTGGATACTGCATTAGGTGCGATGGCGGGCTTAACTTCGCAACCAAGCGCAAGTAGTTTAAGTTATGCACTAAAAGGTTCAAATAGAGAGGTTATTGGAAATATCGAGGCATTCGAAAAAATCTCTTATTATTGGGAAGATGTTCGTAAATATTATCAAGACTTTGAAAGTGGCATGATGAGTCCTCATACTGAAATCTATGTTCATGAGATGCCTGGTGGACAATACAGTAATCTTCAGCAGCAATCAAAAGCGGTTGGACTTGGAGAACGTTGGGAAGAAGTAAAAGAGATGTATTCTCGTGTAAACCTATTGTTCGGTGATGTGGTGAAAGTTACACCTTCATCTAAAGTAGTTGGGGATATGGCTTTATTCATGGTACAAAATAATCTAGATGAAGTTTCTGTCATTACGAGAGGGAAAACAATCGATTTTCCAGATTCTGTTATAGAGTTTTTTGAAGGATATATTGGACAACCTTACGGAGGATTCCCACAAGAATTACAAAAAGTAATCCTAAAGGATCGTCAAGCAATTACAATTCGTCCAGGTGAATTATTGGAGCCTGTGGACTTCGAGGAAATTAAAGAAATGCTATTCCGTAAATTAGATCGACCTGTAACTAGTCAAGAGATTCTTGCTTACACTCTATATCCAAAGGTTTTTGAAGAATATAGTGAAACGGATAAAAACTTTGGTGATGTATCTGTATTAGATACACCAACTTTTCTTTACGGATTGAGATTAGGGGAAGAAATTGAAGTAGAAATCGAAGTCGGAAAAACGCTAATCATCAAGCTTGTATCTATAAGCGAGCCAACTCATGATGGAAACCGTATTATTTACTTCGAATTAAACGGTCAACCACGTGAAATTTCTATTCAAGATATAAATGTAGAAGTGAGTCATCTATCTAAACCGAAGGCTGATTTGACGAAAGAAGGTCATATTGGAGCAACAATGCCAGGTACCGTTCTAAAGGTGGCAATCTCTACAGGTAGCAAAGTAAAAAGAGGTCAACATCTCCTTATTACGGAGGCCATGAAAATGGAAACTACTGTACAAGCACCGTTTAATGGAGTTGTTAAAGAAATTCATGTAATTGCAGGAGAAGCTATCGCAACCGGTGATTTATTGATCGAGATGGAAAAAGAATAAACCAAAGGCTGTTAGATATTCTTATCTAACAGCCTTTTTTGAAGATTAAGAAAGCAAATAAAGTGTCCTGCGTACAACTAAAGAAGCGAAATAGCGAACGAAATTGCATCTACGAGAGCTTACTCATTGAATAAGAAAGTAGCTTATCTATACTTATGCAAAAACGCACTTACCTGCTTCTAAGAGTTGAAGGAGGGTGAGGGATAGACTAACTCCATAAAATTACCGAAAAAGAGAGGCTGGTTGTGAAGGACGTCACAACCAGCCTCTAAAAATTCAATCGGAAATAATATAGCTATCAAGTCTGTCTAAAGCCCGTCCAAAAATGATAGAAACAGGTTATAAACTTAAAGTAACGGAAGTATTATTGCCAGGTTTTTCTTATTTAATTGTTCATCTTACTTCTTGATAGTAATAGAATCATATAACATAACAAACCGAATAATAGAGATATAAATAAGGAATGGAGTAAAGCTACGTAAAGATTAAGTTTAGTCAACACGACTAACATTCCGGTAATTACTTGGCAGGATACTAATATTAAGGAAATGATCCATCCCCAGTAAATTGCCCGTTGATCTTTATAATTTCGCATTACATGAATTGCAATAATTAAAATCCAAATAAATATTAATCCAGCAGCAGCTCTATGCCCCATTTGTACCCACTCATATAAATTAGTGGGAAGAGCAAACTGGTTATTATTACATAATGGCCAGTCATTACATATAAGACTAGATTCTGTATGTCGGACTAACGCGCCGGTGTAAACGACAATATAAGAATAAAGTGTTACACCTATGGTATGGAACTTTAATGTTTTGCCGATTCTGATTTTATCTGTATCAAACTTTCGGTCAATCTCAAAAACTAATAAGGTCAGTAATAAAACGGACGCAAAGGAAATGAGAGATATCCCAAAATGCAGGGCCAATATAAAATCACCTTGTCCCCATTTTACCTGTGCCGCTCCTATCAATGCTTGAGCGACTAAGAAAAATACCGCCATTGCCGATAAGAACTTTGTTTCTCGAACATGTCCAAGAGCCTTCCATGCCCAAACAGCTAGAGCGACAATTAATATACCAACAGCCCCTGTAACTAAACGGTGTGAGAATTCAATCAATACTTCAGCTGTTATTACATCGGGTATAAGTTGTCCGTTACAGCCAGGCCAGTGTCTACCGCATCCCATCCCACTATCGGTTTTAGTAACTAATGCTCCTCCTAAAAGAATGAGCAGCATACCAACTGTAGATGCAACAGCTAACCATTTTAAATTTTTATGAATATGCAATACGCCACCTACTTTATGTATCTTGCTCGTCTTAAAAGACGGTATCTGCTTTTTGATGATATCGAATCACGAAGGAAAATACAATGTATAACCTTTAAACTAATAGGTAGAGTAATTGTTTTTCACAAATTGTTCATAAATTCGTACTCGAACATTCACAAACAATCTGCGTAAATGCTTTACTATTGATATGTTCTAAGTATATAAATGAGTATCTTAACTATTTATGCGAAAATTATCATTAACTGTAGAAATTACTAAAGATTTTCGTTATAGTAAAAGGTAGCGGAATATGCTTACAACTTTGAAAGGAGGGGCAGCATGTCAAATGGTCATTCAATAACCGCAACTAATGAGACTGAAACTGAACAGGTAAACACTACATTTTTTCAAGATTTTCTTTCACTCATTAAAATAGGTATAGTCAATTCTAACTTATTTACAACATTTGCTGGTATGTGGCTAGCATTTCAATTTACTGATCGAAACTTTCTTAGAGAGTTAGACATATTATTCTATACGCTTATAGGGTCTGGATTGATTATCGCGGGTTCTGCAGCTATGAATAATTTTATCGATCGTGATATAGATCCTGTCATGAAGAGCAAAAAAGGAAGACCAACAGTTACTGGACGGTTTAGTCCATCAGCCGTGCTTATAACTTCTTTTTCACTAATGATTGTAGGTGAAATATTATTATTTTTGGCCTCTACTTCAGCAGGAGTTTGGGGACTAGCAGGAATCATCAGTTACGTTGTGTTATACTCGATGTGGTCAAAACGAAAACATGTGAGTAACACAATAGTTGGTAGTATATCCGGTGCAATACCGCCCGTGATTGGATGGGCAGCTGTTGAACCAAGTTTAGGTATTGGAGCACTTGCTTTATTCTTGATCATGTTTGCATGGCAGCCTCCACATTTTTATGCATTGGCGATGAAGCGTACGGAAGAATATCGTGCTGCAAATATTCCAATGCTACCAGTTGTAAAAGGTTTTAAACGTACAAAAGTGTCCATACTCTTATGGATTCTACTATTATTCCCATTACCATTTTTACTAATGGAATTGGGCGTAATATTTGTTGTTTTGGCAACGGTACTTAATCTGGGATGGTTATACTTTTCCATTAAAGGTTTCCGTGTGAAGGATGATATCAAATGGGCAACAGGAATGTTCATATATTCCTTAAACTATATGACGATATTATTCGTAGCTATAATTATTTTTTCTATCTTTATCTAATTGCTGGAATTCTTTCTTTAGTCAACAAGAATTCATATAAACAGAACCACAGTCCAAAGAAACATGAAAACAACTATGAAAGAGGGGTTTGATTTAGCTATGATGAGAGGGCTTAAAAAATGGCGACTTTTTTCACTGTTAGCAGCTCTAACGATTTTCTTATCGGGTTGTGGCGAAGAATACTTATCGACGCTTACACCTGCAGGACAAGTCGGAAGAGATCAATTTAACTTGTTATTACTATCTTCTGCTATTATGGCTTTAGTTATTATTGTAGTAGTAATTATTTATGTTGTTGCTCTAGTGAAATTCCGTCGTAAAAAAGTTGGGGAAGATGTTATTCCTAAACAAGTAGAAGGAAGTCATACGCT
Organism: Psychrobacillus sp. FSL K6-2836; assembly: GCF_038003085.1. Classification (NCBI taxonomy): domain Bacteria; kingdom Bacillati; phylum Bacillota; class Bacilli; order Caryophanales; family Bacillaceae; genus Psychrobacillus; species Psychrobacillus sp. FSL K6-2836. Next base: position 783,531 of record NZ_JBBOOM010000001.1, on the reverse strand, counting down.
TGAGATAATATGGACAGTTATTCCAATTTTACTATTAATCGTTCTTGCTGTTCCAACTGTTTACTATACATATAAACATGCGGATGTAGCTGCAATGGATCAAGTCGATGAAGATGGAAACAAAACAAATGTAACTGTAAATGTTAAAGCAAGTCTTTATTGGTGGGAATTTGAATATCCGGATTTAGGAATTGTTACTGCTCAAGAGTTAGTAGTGCCTACGGATGAAAAAGTTTATTTCAATTTAAAAGCTGCTGATGTGAAACACTCCTTCTGGATTCCTACAGCTGGCGGTAAAATGGATACAAACGTAGAAAACGTTAACCAATTCTATTTAGAATTCGATGATGCATCTGCTAGTTTAGAGCAAGGTGTATTCTATGGTAAATGTGCTGAACTATGTGGACCGTCACATGCGCTTATGGATTTCAAAGTAAAAACCTTAGAACGTGAAGATTTTAACGCTTGGGTTGAAACAATGAAAACTAAAGAGCATGTAGCTGAAGGTGAACTTGCATCTCAAGGTGAAGAAATTTTCAATACTAGCTGTATCGCTTGTCACGCAACTTCAGGTGCTGGTTCAACTGGCGGAATGGGACCAAACTTAGCAACTTTTGGAGATCGCAATCGTGTTGCTGGATTTATGTCTCATGATGAAGAAAGCTTGAAAAATTGGATCAGTGATCCTCAAAAATACAAACCAGGTAACTTAATGCCTCAGCCAAAAACTATTAACGACGGCAAAGAGTTCAGTGAAGATCAATTAGATGCTCTTGCAGCATATCTAATGGGACTATCTGTAGAAAAATAAGTTCCACAGATAAATTATGAGGGAGGTTAAAGTTGTGAGTTCTATCGCAAAGAAAAAAGGCTTTGGCGCAACTCTATGGGACTATTTAACAACAGTAGACCATAAAAAAATTGCAGTCATGTACCTTGCTGCCGGCGGTTTGTTCTTCGTAATCGGTGGTATCGAAGCAATGCTTATTCGAATTCAATTAGCAAAACCAGATAATGATTTTGTTAGTGCGGGTCTATTTAACGAAATTATTACAATGCATGGTACAACTATGATATTCCTTGCAGCCATGCCTATATTATTTGGATTTATGAATGCTGTTATGCCACTTCAAATTGGAGCACGTGACGTAGCATTCCCATTTCTGAATGCGCTTGGTTTTTGGTTATTCTTGTTTGGTGGTATTTTCCTTAACCTATCTTGGTTTATGGGAGGAGCACCTGATGCAGGATGGACTTCTTATGCATCATTATCATTAGCATCACCTGGTCATGGTATTGACTTTTATGCTCTTGGGCTACAGATAGCCGGTGCTGGTACTTATATAGGAGGTATTAACTTCCTTGTAACAATTATTAATATGCGCGCTCCAGGTATGACGTATATGCGTATGCCATTGTTTACCTGGACTACATTTGTAGCTAGTGCATTGATTTTATTTGCATTCCCACCACTTACTATTGGATTATTCTTCTTAATCTTTGACCGTATGTTCGGTGGTAACTTCTTTGACCATACAATGGGTGGTAATACGATTATTTGGGAGCATTTATTCTGGATTTTCGGGCATCCTGAAGTATATATATTAATATTACCTGCTTTTGGTATATTCTCTGAAATATTCGCCTTATTCTCACGTAAACGTTTATTTGGATACTCGTCTATGGTCTTTGCAACTGTATTAATCGGTTTCTTAGGATTCATGGTTTGGGCTCACCATATGTTTACAGTTGGTTTAGGACCAACAGCTAATGCAATTTTCGCAGTTGCTACTATGGCAATCGCAGTTCCAACGGGTATGAAAATCTTTAACTGGCTGCTTACAATTTGGGGAGGAAGTATTAAAGTTACGACCCCAATGCTATACGCGTTAGGTTTCATCCCTTCATTCGTAGCTGGTGGGGTAACTGGTATTATGCAAGCAGCAGCTCCGCTTGATTACCAATTACATGATTCGTACTTTATCGTTGCCCATTTCCACTATGTAATCGTTGGAGGGGTAGTGCTAGCAATTTTAGCAGGAGTACACTTATATTGGCCGTTAATGTTCAATCAAATGTTAAATGAAACATTAGGTAAATGGACGTTCTGGTTCTTCTTTATTGGTTTCCACTGTACGTTCTTTATACAGCATTTCTTAGGACTTATGGGTATGCCTCGTCGCGTATTTACTTTCGGAGCAGACCAAGGTTGGGATACTTTCAACTTAATCAGTTCTGTAGGTGCTGCATTGATGGCAATTGGTGTAATAATACTAGTAATTAACATCATAATTACAGCCGTTAAGAACGAAAAAGTTGGAAATGACCCTTGGGAAGATGGACGTACATTGGAGTGGGCTATTCCACAACCGATTCCGTTCTATAATTTTAAACAAACGCCACTTGTTCGTGGTTTAGATACTTTCTGGATTGAAAAACAAGAAGGTAACAAAGAAGGTATGACATATGCAGAACCACTTTCTGATATCCATATGCCAAACAATTCTTTCATTCCTTTTGTTATGACAATTGGTTTGTTTATCGCAGCCTTTGGAGCACTATACAATGGTGAAAAAGATTGGGCAGTTCCAGTCATTGTTTTAGGTTTAGCAATTACAGTTGGGTCTATGGCTGTACGTTCGATTAAAGACGATCATGGATTTCATATTCACAAAGAAGATTTAATGAATGATGAAGGGGGTAAATAATTATGGACTTTAATAAAAAGTACTCCCCACAAACGTGGCCAGATCATCCTGAGCAAGTTACTTTAGAAGGTAAGAATAAATTTTTAGGTTTTTGGTTATTTCTAGGTGGAGAAACTGTACTATTTGCAAGTTTGTTTGCTACGTATTTAGCATTAAAAAACAAAGGTCCAAGTGGTATGACGTTCTCAACTGATACACTTTTTGAATTACCGTTAGTATTTGTTATGACGATGCTATTATTAACTTCTTCATTAACAAGTGTCTACGCAATGTATCACATGAAAAATCACAATTTCAGAGGTATGCAAACTTGGTTAGCTATAACAGTTCTTTTAGGATTAGCTTTCTTAGGTTTAGAAATTTATGAGTTTAATCATTATGTACATTTAGGTTTTACTTATGGACAAAGTGCTTTCTCATCTGCATTCTTTACGCTTGTAGGTACTCATGGATTGCACGTAGTAATTGGACTAGGATGGATTATTCTATTAATGTTACGTAATGCAAAACGTGGATTTAGTTTGTATAATGCACCAAAATATTATACTGCTTCTCTATACTGGCATTTTATTGATGTAGTGTGGGTATTCATCTTTACAGTAGTATACTTGATGGGAGTTGTTGGTTAATATGTCACACGACGCTCAAGTTTATGTGAGATCACAAACAGAATTTGAATATATTAAGCAAAAACGTAAAAAAGATATGCGTCACCAGGTTACAACTTTTGCGATTATGATATTCTTAACATTAATTGCTTTTACTGCTGTAGCTGCTGATTTTTCCGTATATTTAATAGTTCCAGTTATTTTATTGCTTGCTGGAGTTCAAGTAGTATTACAGCTTTACTACTTCATGCATATGAGTGAAAAAAATCATCAGGTAGCTGCATTTTTCTTATACAGCGCTTGTTTGATAGCTTTTACTTTCATCTTAACTTTCCTTACAATTATTTGGTGGGGTTAAACAACTTAAAGCCGAGACAAAGTTAATCACTTTGTCTCGGCTTTTTTTAGAAAGTATATAAAATTGTCTCGTGATCACTGGATTCATGGGGCTTTAAAGAACGAATAATCCTATGATTTCCGTTTCGCACAAAGGAACAAAGGCTAAGATTGCCACCTCGTGTGGAAACGCCTTCGTGACCAACATCCTGTTGGCCACAGCAGGGGGAGCTATGAACCATCACCGATGCTTAAGCGTCGATGTATGGTTCATCTGTCTTCTATCTCACTGATCCTGCCGGAGTCGCCACATTGCACTACAATCAATTATAGCTTAGTACTACAATAAAGGTTTTGACAAAGTATATCGCTTAGAAGATAAGATTGATCATATTTTAGAAAGTGATAAAATCGTTAATAATCGCTTATGAATTAGAAATGCTATTATTCAAAGATAGATGAAGACAATAATTTTTTTATGCTAGGGTCCTTTTCAACACTACTTATTTCCATAATTACTATGAATATAGGTGATATTGTATTCAATATCTGTTTACTATAAGTGGACATTGTTGATTGGGGCTTAGGGCGCAAATGTTTTTCTGCACCGAAAGCGAAGCGGCAGATGCATGAGCTGAAGACCATGGACTGAACCTAGCGAGAGAATCGTCTGAAGCCATGCCGGCGGAAAGCGTCTGACCGGAGCGGAAATCAACGGCATATCTATGTTTCTGTTCAGAAGGATCAGGCGTCTTTTTGGTCAGTTTTTCTTTAAAGAAAAGTAAGTTTATGCTTTTAAAATGTTAGAAAGAATCATTTAGAAGAGGAATTCTCGAAATACTTAATTGTCATAGTTCGTTCATTGAAGTTATTGGGCTCGACCTATATAATAAAGAAAGTTACCAAAAAGGAGCGATGATACTTATGCCTATAAGTATATTTGGATTCCAAGCATTATGGAGCCCTGTTATGATTGGAGTATTAGTGTTTTTAACTATTTTATATTTTTTAATAACAGTCAAATGGCGAAATGACTTTAAAGTATCGGAGCCACTGAAAAAGAAAGAGGTAGCTTACTTTCTAGTCAGCATAGTTCTTTTATATATTGTAAAGGGTTCCCCTGTGGATTTAATGGCACATATTATGTTTTCATTTCACATGGTCCAGATGGCTCTTTTATTGTTATTAGTTCCGCCGCTACTAATGAAGGGCATACCGTGGTGGGTATGGAAAGCTGTATTAGAATTACCAGCTGTTCGTAAGGTTTTTCCAGTACTAACAAAGCCATTACTTTCTCTAATTGTCTTCTCAGGATTGTTTTCCTTTTATCATATCCCTTTATTTTTCGATTATATCAAATTGGATGAAGGATTACATGGAACGTACACGTTTGTTTTATTCCTGTCTGCGCTTTTCATGTGGTGGTCTATAGTTGATATAGAGGGAGTTAGTCAACGTTTGCATGGGTTAAAAAAGATCGGCTTCATTATTGGAAGTGCAGTTTTAATAACACCAGCATGTGCGCTAATTATCTTCACTGGAACACCTTTGTATGATACGTACACAAATTCAGATACATGGCTAAAAGCGATGGAGCTATGTGTTCCAGCAAGTACACTAGCTGGACTATCATTAAGTGGACCTGAATTATTTTCTAATATGACACCTCTCGCAGATCAGCAACTAGGTGGGATACTGATGAAAATTGTACAAGAGATTATATATGCAGTATTCCTAATGTCAATTTTCTTCAAATGGTATAAAAATGAGCAGGACAACGCGGAAGAAATTACACAAAAAGCTCTAGATGATTTAAAAGTACAAGCTAATCTTTAAACTTAATAAAGTAATTCGAGGAGAATGATTGATGAATTTACCCGTTCTACCAACTATAAGTACATTTTTTATCGTATTAAGTGCTGTTTTAGTAGCGATTGGTTGGGCACTCATAAAACAAAAGAAAATTGAAGCCCATAAAAAAACAATGACTGCAGCTGCAATATCGGCTTTAATATTTTTCATCATCTATGCATCGCGAACTATTTTTATCGGGAATACAGCTTTTGGTGGACCAGCAGATATTAAAGTTTACTATACAGTCTTTTTAATATTCCATATTACATTAGCAACGACTGGTGCTATTTTTGGATTGGTAACTCTGTATTTAGGATATAAAAATAATATTCAAAAGCATCGTAAAATTGGACCAATTACAAGTGTTATATGGTTTTTTGTAGCAATAACAGGTGTTGCAGTCTATTTACTGTTATATGTATTTTATACAGGTGGAGAAACCACATCTGTAATAAAAGCAATAATAGGTGGATAAAACAAATCAAAAGCCAATACTCTAAAGGAACTTATTCCAAAAGAGGATTGGCTTTTTGTTGTGTTTCTCATATAGAACATGGTTAAATCTTAAAGTTAAGTTTTAACATTCCCGATTCTTTAGCAGTTATAAAAATAATCACTACAAGAGGGCCTATCATAAATCCGATGAAACCGAAAAGCTTTGCTCCGATAAACATGGCTATTAAGATTGCTAGGGGAGATACCCCCATTTGAGAACCCATCAACTTAGGTTCTACAGCTCTACGTATTACTAATAATATTACTGCTAATATAGTTAACTTGGTTCCCATTACCATATCACCTGTTAAATAATGATAAACAGCCCAAGGTGCTAAAACAGCAATAGAACCCAATATTGGAATAATATCGATAATCCAAATGACAATAGCCATTATTAAAGCGTATTTTGGCGTGATAATTAGCAAAAGACCGATGAATGATGCACCCAAAATAATGAAACTTGCAATAATCTGAGCTTTCATAAATCCAATAGCCACTTTTTTTATACTAGCAAACATAAAACGTACCTTACCCGCAGTATTATCAGACAGATAATGAAAAAATTTCACTTGTAAATTCTGCAAGTCTAACATAAATAAAAAAAGAGCAATAATAAATACTATAAAACTAACTAAAAAGTTCGGTATATTCGTCAAAAGTGCAGAAATATTATTGTAACTAAGTATATCTAAGAGGGCATCTCTCATACTTTCTAAAGTGGCATCAAATTTATTTTGAATCGATTCGACTACTTCTTTAGGGAGACCTTCCGTGTATTTAAACAAACTATTTTGCATATCGATCCATAACCCGGTCCAGCTATTTATATATGTGGGAATGGTCTGTGATATATAAATGAGTTGGCTAAAAAGTTTTGTAATCACTAGGTATAATAGTCCGGAAATGACGCTAAGAAAAAGAACAAAGTTAGTTATGACAGCAGGTTTACGCTTCCATTTAAACGTTTTTTGAGTGAACTTGACGACTGGCTCCATAATAATTGCTGTAAGTAGTGCGAGTATAATAGGAATAGATACTGGAAGTATGAAGATAGCTAATAATAAGAGCATAACGGCTAGAACAAAATATTTTATATATTCCTTTTTAAAAAAATTTAAGACCATTGTATGCTCCTTTCTTCACGCTTATTAATAGTATAGACAAGTTTGTAATTTTTGAACAGAAAAAAACGCAAGAGAAAGAAACTCCTGCGTTTTAGGATATTCCTATTATGCGTGAATTTCAAAAGCAGCTAAATCAGCTTTTACAGCAGCTAATGTTTGTTCACTTGATTTTAGAAGATGTTTTGGGAAAACTTCATTTTCACCATATTCAACACCATGTGGGTAATAGTGTTTCCCTATAACCGGTTTTAAAAGAGTAATGTTTGCATCGTGTGCACCTACATCACCATCTTTTGTAAAGCCAAATACACGAAGATAAAATGTACCTTCTTTTATCACATACTTCTTATCATAAGTTACGCGTTCATAATCCCATTGACCTGCACGAACTAAACCTTGTTTTTTCATAAGATCATCTAATATATTTAGATCAATGACAGTGTTTTCTATACCAGTGTTTTCGAAATACATTGAATTGTCCTCCTTCACGTTCATATCCCAAATAGAATCTGTTCCTATTAATATTAATTCAAATTTGATAATGTTGCAATGGTAACATTGTGTCTTTCTAGCTAACCTTGGTATACTAGGATAAATGGTGGAAGAATAAGGAGATAAAGCTATGATGAATAATATAATCCGAATTGTTATTGCTATAGCTATAGTACTAGTGATTTTAATATATTTTGATAATCCTGTACATGAAAATGAACTTATTACTGGTTCAAATAATACAGGACAGGTAATTCCAGATACTTCTTCAGAAGTTGTGGAAGTTGAGACGGTATTTACACGCCCTAAGGTAGGAATCTCAACATTAGTAGGAGGTTCGACCCAAGAAGTTATTGGGTTGTTAGGGAAGCCCTCTCGGATCGAACCATCGGCATTTGGATATGAGTGGTGGGTCTACAATCAATCTCTCACGACTTATTTGCTAGTTGGAGTAGTAGGAGATAAAGTTACACAGGTCTTTGCTGCAGGAGCAAACGTAGAGGTCACTCCTTATAAAATTGGACAGGACGTAGATGAAATTTATCGATTTACGATAGTGCAATCTGAAATTACATTTTCTATAGATTCAAATACTTATACCTTTTCTCTTACGGATGAAGATATAGACAATAGAATATTAGTTCAGTTTGATAATTTATTTGCAATGTTATATATAGATTCAGAAAGTCGACAGCTGGAGGCAGTTAGGTTTACAGATCCTAAGACTATTTTATTGCATAAACCTTATGACATTTTATATAACGGTATTATGGTAGAACCTAAGACACCAGATTCTCTTTTTCAGTCTGCAATAGACCGTGCCAACGAGAGACAGATATTTGAACTCACGAATGTATATCGTTATCGTAACAACCTTCGTTTACTTATGTCTGATAATGAATTGCAAAATATCGCGATGGATAATAGTGAAGAAATGGCCAAAAATAATATTGTTGTCAATGAAAAATTTGAAGTTTCAAAGTTTAGTGATCAATTAAAAGAGTCCTCAATTGAATTTTCAAGTGCAGCTGGAAATACAGCCGCTTTTTATTTCGATGCTGGGGAAGCTGTAAATGGTTGGTTGAATTCTAAAGATCATCGAGAGATCTTATTAGGTAAAGATTATACACATACTGGTATTGGAGTATATGGTAGCTATTATACGCAAAATTTTATCGATCGAAAAGCTATAAATACTCCCAAAGATATTCCACAATAATTAGTTGGACACATAGGTGCCCTCACTTTCATGATACAAAGAGCGAATATGCAAAGGGACTTGATGAAGAGCAGCAAATGTGGCTGCTCTTTTTTGTATGACTTCGACAGGCTCCTCAATCTTTTCTTGGAGTTCTTCATAAGTCATAAAAGGAATGAGCTTTACATGCTTGTTAGTAAAAGGATCAGAAGTCATGATACCAGGTACATCTTTGTAAAACTCAACTACTTCAGCATTTAAATAATAGCCATAGACTACGGCGGTTAAATCACTGCCACCTCTCCCTAATGTAGTAAAATTGTGTGTACTTTCTGAGACACCTTGAAAACCTGGAACGATGACGCATTGGAAATTTTCAAATGCTTGGTATATAGCACTAGGATCTACTTTTTTAATAAGGGCATTTCCATACGTATCATTTGTAATAATGCCGGCGTTTTTGCCATAAAGAAGAGTAGTAGATACTCCTTCATTCTTTAGTTCTGTTGTTAATACAGAACTTGAGATTAACTCTCCACATGCAGAGAGCAAATCGGTTTCAGTGCTATTGTCGGTGAAAGGAAGTAAATCTAATAACGTATCAGTTGCATAGGGTTTACCCCTTCTTCCCATTGCGGAAACAACGACAAGCACTTTTTGATGGGTTTTAATAGCTTGCTGAATTCGTTTCATTACTAGTTGCCTGTTCTGATGATTTTGCATGGCGATTCCGCCAAATTTCTGAACAATCATAATCTCAACCACTCTATTCGTGACATTTCAAACACTCCGTTCATACGATACAGGGAATTCATTTTACTGTATGCGATTTTACAAGAATGGTGTAGGGAGTGTGGTACTATTTATCCGTTAAATGAACTTTTAAAAGGATTAACATATAGTGTAATTGGCAACTTTTCACTATGTCGTATGAGCAGAATCGTAAATTTTTCAAAACAGATTAAAGAAGGGGATATATTTATCTCCGAGAAAAATAATCGTTCCATTATAGATGAAGCTATTCATCTAGGGGCAATTGCGGTAATATCAGAAGTTTTTATAGCTGATTGTAGCGTTCCCCAAGTTATTATTCCTTCCGAAATGGAACGATTAAAGGAGAGGATTGGTAAAAAAACCTATGAATTATATGGAAAAAAAGTGAAAACAGTTGCGATAACTGGTACAAATGGCAAAACAACAGTTGCTTTTTTCATAGGTCAATTACTTATGCAACAAAGGAAGTCGGTTTGTGTAATAGGGACATTAGGCGTGTTTATCAACGGAAAGCAATTGGAACAAAATTTCCGCAATAATACGACATTACCATTCTATGATTTTATACAAATAGTACATTATTGTTATGAGCATTCTATTGAGTTCATCATTTTGGAGGCATCTTCGCAAGGATTATTGGACAATCGCTTGGGTAACTATCCGATAGATATTGGAGTGTTTTTGAATATTGGAAAAGATCATCTTGAGTTTCATGGTGGGATGGTCCCATACAAAAAATCAAAGGAATTACTAGTTCCACTATGTACCAAAATAGTAGTAAATGCGGATGATGAATGGTGTAGAACAGTGGCTGAAAATTCTTTTTTACCTATTATAAGCTTCGGTTTGGATGCTCGTAATACGGTTGTGTTTCAACAGAAAAACGACAAAGAAGATGAAATAATGTATAAATTTAAAGTAAAGAATGAAGAAATAGAAGTGCAAATGAGGAACAGTGGATTTTATAATGGGATGAATCTTGCTGCTGCACTTGCTTCTTTATGGGCCTTGAATATCCCACTTCAAAACATAAAACCTCTTACCCTTCCAACTGGAAGATTTCAACATGTGGATAATAATAAAGGGATTAAGGTGCTAATCGACTACGCACATACGCCAGATGCTCTGGAAGCCTGCCTTTCAACTATTAAATCCTTTGCAAAAAATAATATATACGTTGTATTTGGTTGTGGAGGAAATAGAGATAAGAAAAAACGAAACGAGATGGGAAAGGTAGCTACAGCTTTTGCAACACAAGCTATAATCACCTCCGATAATCCACGAAATGAGAACCCATCAGATATTATTAAAGAGATTATAAGAGGACTGGATAACAAGAAGTTTCGAATAGAACCCGATCGTAAACAGGCCATTACGTATGCACTACAAATGGCAGAAGCGGGGGATATTGTATTAATAGCAGGAAAGGGACATGAGCAAGAGCAAATTTTACATGACTCTGTAGTCCCTTTTTCTGATCGTGATGTAGTCAATGCTTATTTTGAAGAAGAGAGGGGATTAATCACAAAGAATGATCCCGTAGCATAAGCTATTTTTCTTCCGTCAGGTTGTGTTACTGTGCATTCCATTACTATTGTTTGACGACCTTTATGTAAATATTTAGCAGTTGCAATCAACGTTTTTTCCGTTGAAGATTTAACATAGTGAATTGTCATATTCGTTGTAACTGCACCCTTTCCTTCCGGGTGTAAATCCTTGTTAATTAAAAATCCCATTGCATTATCAGAAAGTGTAGCGATAATACCGCCATGAGGCATATTAAAACTATTATATGAGATTGGAGTTATTGGCATTGTGACGATACATTGATCTTGCTCATACTGAGTATCCATTTGAAATACGGCATTTAAGTATGTAGGTGACTGGTTTTGTTGCTTTTGTTGAATCGCATTTAGAAAATCATTTATTAAGTCTAGTTCTTGTTCAGATGACTGTTCTGCTACTTTTTCAAATAAATTTTGTAGTTTGTTCATTATTTTCTCCTAACAAAAAGTTAATAGTTTGGCATTTATTTTTACTTTTCTGGTATGATTAACTCAGATTGGAGGTTAATCAAATGATTATGACAAACGAATGGGTCGATATAATGGATCAATCGGATATATTATGTACTATGATTCTTTCCTCTGAACAATTTTACCAATACTTAGATGCACATCGTGCTGTATATACAGATACAACTTTAGTAGGTGAGGTTAATAGCTTCACTAGGCTAAAGGATCAATACGAAGAAGTTCAACGTTTCGGGAAATACCATCCTGATTATTCGAAGGTTATGAAAGACATCCGAGTAACTAAACGAAAATTGGATATGGTAGATGCAGTGGCGCACTTAAAGGTTGCTGAGAACGACTTGCAGGACTTACTAGACGAAGTGAGTTTGTTAATTGGTAAATCTGTTTCAGAAGGTGTTAAAGTTCCAGTTAGTAACCCATTTTTTGCTTCTGCTGGTTCTAGCTGTGGAAGTGGATGCGGTACCGGTGGTTCTTGTTCATGTTCTGCCTAAAGTTTCAAAAAGATTAGATGTGTGCATAAAATGCATACATCTTTTTTTTACAGAACTTTTATTGAATAATGCTACTGATTTCCGTTTCAGGTGGACGCTTTCCGCGGGCGTTGCCTCAGCCTCCTCACTTCGTTGCGGGTCTTCGCCTAACGCTTATCCCGCTGGAGTCGCCACCCTCCACTCCAATCAATATAAAAGGTAGTTCTCAACTCTGAGATAAAGCAAAGTAAATAGCCGAGACAATAATAGTAATTCAAATTATTATGGGGATAAACTGTCTGCATGATTAGGTAAATAATTTATTATGGAAGAAGAAAGTAAATAAATTCTCTTTTATCGGAGTCCATTTCATCCCTAGTTTAGCGCAGAGCAGCGACTCCGGTGGGAACAGCGCGAGCTGAAGACCCTGGACAGAGCGTAAGCGAAGGAAGCGGCTGAAGCCGTGCCCACGGAAAGGGTCTGCTCGGAGCGGAAATCAACGTTGTTTGGATACTATTGCTATTCGGTTTATTAATTGACTTATATAGCTGTACTTTGCTTCTTCTTAATTAGACACTAATCTAATTTCAAAACTTCCATTGCTAAGTCGGGTCTGTCGGTAATTATTCCTTTAGCGCCATTGCTGATAAGTTTTTTCATCACTTCTGGATCATTAATTGTCCAATAGTGAACAGGAATATTTAATGAATTTAAAAATTTTATAAAACCTGGATTATCAAGTGGGAATACATTTGATCTTACAGGAATCTGAAAAACATCTGCCTTTGGATGATATAGATGTTTAAATTGACTTGTATATGCTGCATACGCTTTTCTAACTTCCTTTTCACTTGCACCTAATGCAACAGAGTTTTGTGCATATAAGTTAAAACGATCGATTTGATCATCATAAAAACTAGCAACCACTACACGATCAAACGCTTGATGCTCCTCTAAAAGTCTCCAAAGTTTGGAAGGCATTAAACTACCTTCATAAGTTTGAGGTGCATCCTTCATATCCATGTTGATGAGCATCTGTGGATATGAATTTAGTAATTCCCCTAAAGTAATAATCTTTTCACCACAGTTTTTATAAGTTGGAGCTCCATCTATATCCAAAAAATGATGTCCAAGGTCTGCTTCTTTTAATTCCGATAATGTATAATCGGATACCTTACCAGTAAAGTTAGTAACTCTGTTTAGTTCTTCATCATGAAATACTATTATCTCTTCATCTTTTGTTAGTCTTATATCGATTTCAAAACCATGTACTCCAAGTTTGGCAGCCTGTTCGAACGCAGAAGGAGAACATTCTGGAGCAAGTGCTGATCCTCCGCGATGAGCCAATATAATAGGCTGTTCGTATTCCAATGCTTTTTTAGTCGGTCGACTTTGCGGTTTGGAAAGTGCTTTAGTACTAGCCCATGCCGCACCTGCTGCGGCTGCAAATGCGAAAGCAACATTTGATTTTTTACCCATCAATCAATTCCTCCTTTTTAGAGTGAATGTATTATATTAAAAATATATTACTTATTTTCTATTAGTTATCCAGTATGAATTTCATTCGCAAAAGGTATTTTCTTATTATATCTAAACTACACAAAACTGTCAGCTAGTTGTTGTTGCTATCAAATTCCCCCATATGGTATTCTTGAGAGTAAGAAATGAGGGGAAAAGTATGACAGAAAGACAAGGACTAATTGTCTATGTGCATCATTTAAAACAAGCTAAATCTTTGAGGAAGTTTGGTCACGTTCATTATATTTCTAAAAGACAAAAATATGTCGTATTATATTGTGATCAAGATCAAATCGACGCTGCCAAGCAAAAGATGAACAAATTGCCTTATGTCAAGGAAATTTTAGAGTCCTATAGACCATTTTTGAAAACTGAATTTGAAAATAGTAAGCCAGATAAAGCAAAAGAATACGATTATAAAATTGGACTATAACTAAGCCTATTGTAACGGTGGTATTAAATGGTTTAAACGTAATATACCAATTATATACTGATAATATAAATTTACATCCACATAGACGGAAGAATGTTTTATGTCGACTTTAATGGGTTGGATTGCTAACTCGTCTAATGCTTCTTTAAATATTGTGAGTCTTTTTGATTCATGCCCAGTTTCGACTATACCCTCTCGGCATATATATATGGGAAAAAAATTTGCAGTATTTACTGGTTTAAGTGCGATTGCGATGGAAAAATAGGTTATATTGTCTTTAGTTGAAGAAAAAATAAATGCTTGGTGTATACGTTCTCTGTTTACCCTTGCAAGTTCACAAAGTTCGTAAATATCTCCATAACCTTCGCCTAGTTCTATAAAACGTTGGATCAATTGAAAACACTTCCTTTCTCATATATCTTACCACTTTGTTGGAGGACAATTCTATGAAATTTGTTTTAAGTTTTTTATGCCTATTCCTTGTTGTGGCTAATAGTGTACTACTTTTGTTTCAATATGATGCTTACTCTTCTGGATTAGAAGAGGATGGACAAGTATTCTTTTATGAACAAGAAGTGGAAATGAAAGTAAAGAAGGATAAGATTGTTATTAAACAACATTTTTACGATATGCCAAAGGAAGATGTTACTGTATCATGGCCGATTGTAAGTGAGAATAGAAGCTGTGATTTGGATACTAGTGAAAGCTGCAACCGCCTAACTGAAGATATGACGACGTTTAAAGCAGGAGAGAATTCTAAGCAGAGTATTTCCTATGAAATACCTTTAGTAGATGGTTTAATAGATGGTCAATTAATCCAAAACTTCTTAGCTAAACTAGAAACAGGAGGTGTCTCGCTAACTTCACTTCATATTACGGATGAAATGAAAAGAGGAGGTATGTGGGTATCTGGATTACCTGTAATCGGTAAAACTTCACTTGAGTTAATTGATTATTCACTTTCTCTTGGTGCCGGAGATGTTCAAGAATTATATTGGCAGCAAGAGGTATTACCAATTCAATATGAAGATGATTACTTCACTATATACGCTTCTAACACTTTACCAGATGAAGTCACTAACTTACTTGATGAGTTAGATTTTACTAATAACGAACATTTAGCTGTACTTTTTGAGGGGAATAGGAATAATATTGATACTTCTCGTATCGTATTTATACAAAATGAGGATATCGCTTCTATACAACAGGAGCTAATCATCAAGAATATACAAGCAAGGTATGGGTTATCTCAAGAAGATCAGCTTATTGCAGAGGTTTTAAGTAGCTTTTTGCTAGAAATACCTGTCGGTTCAGCGAAGTCCATTTGGATGTATGAAACGGTAAATAATTATTTAACATCCGAACAACGAGTAGAGTTTCAAAATGCTTTAATAAACAATAAACAAATAACCGCAGCGAAATTTGATGAGATATTGACAGATATTATCGATTTAAAAACATCCTTCTTTGTGTTAAATGTACAAGCAGGAGCAGAAAACTTTCCATTATTATTTGAAGATTTTAGAACTGTTTATATTAATGAGCTCCAGTATGAAGAGATGAAAGTTCTATTCAAGGATGGTAAAGTTTTATATGCGGCTGCACCATTATTAACTACTTTAGGATATACTCTTAATGACACTGACAAGGGCTTATATGTTCAAAATGCAACGAGAGCATTTCGTTTTCCGATTCAAGAACCGTTCTATGTATTGAATAAAAAAAGATATGATGCATTATCAGAACCATTTGAGGTTATTGGATCACAATTATATATTGAAGAAGCGTGGATGATACGTTTGTTTTTATTGAATATTGAAAAACAAGACAAACGTATTAATATTACACAATCCGCACTATTTTAGGATTGGAGTGTAGAAATGAGAGTTATATCAGGTTCGAGAAAAGGACTGCCATTAAAAGCAGTCCCTGGGATGAATACAAGACCTACAACAGATAAAGTAAAAGAGTCCATATTTAATATGATTGGTCCTTACTTTGATGGTGGTATTGCCGTTGACCTATTTGCAGGCAGTGGAAATTTGGGGATCGAATCCTTGAGTAGAGGTATTGATACATGTATCTTTATCGAAAAAGATCCAAAAGCTATACAAACCATTAAAGATAATTTGACTAAATGTCGTTTAGAAGAATCAGGTGAAATTTTTAAAGCTGATGCGATAAGAGCAGTGAAAGCTATTGAGAAAAGAGAGCTTAAAATTGATCTATTATTTGTAGATCCTCCATATAACAAATTAATGTATTATGATTTAGTACAATCATTAGTTGATAAAGGATGTATGAGTGATACTGCGATTATTGTTTGTGAGCACGAGAAAAATGTCACACTTGAAAAAACCTATGGTGACTTTGAATTAGTGAAAAAAGAGATATATGGCGGTACGGTTATCTCTATTTATCGTTGCCTTAAAGAAGAGGGGAATTAAATTGGGAAAAATAGCTGTAGTTCCAGGTTCTTTTGATCCAATAACTAATGGTCATCTAGATATTATTAATCGAGGGGCATCCATTTTTGGAGAGGTTTTTGTCGTTGTTTTGAATAACTCTTCCAAAAATCCCCTTTTCTCCGTTGAGGAAAGAATGCAATTAATCATAGATGCTACTTCACATTTACCGAATGTCAAGGTTCAAACATTTTCCGGCTTATTGATAGATTATGTTGAAAGTGTAAATGCCAGTGTTATTATTCGTGGTTTACGTGCTGTCTCTGACTTTGAGTATGAAATGCAAATCACCTCTATGAATCGTGTACTAAATGATAAAATAGAAACATTTTTTATCATGACCAAAAATCAATACTCTTTCCTAAGTTCGAGTATCGTGAAAGAAGTAGCTAGGTATGGTGGTAAAATAGAAGAACTTGTACCGTCTCATGTGGAAAGAGCATTAAAAGAAAAATATAATACATACTGATCAAACCAGAGAACCTTGCCATATACGCAAGGTTCTTTTTTTAAAAATTAAGAAAGTATAAAGAAGTCTCATGAATACTGTGTTCATAGGACTTAATAGAATGAATAATCCTATGATTGATTTTAATCGCTGATGAAGTAGGAATACTATTATTCCATATAGAGGAATGCAGACAATTTTCTTTTACTAGTGGAAATAAAGGAAAAGTAGGAAGTGTTTGCCTGATAAAGAAGCGGAATAGCGAACGAAATTGTATCTTTGTGAGCTCCCTCTATGAATAGGGAAGTTATCTATTCTCTAGTTATCAAATACGCACTAACCTGTTTCTAAACGTTGTAGGAGGGCGACGGACAGCCAACAGCCATAATATTACCGGAAATAGTGAGTATTGGTTGTGACGACTGACACAACCAATACTCACTAAAAATTCATTCGAAAATCTTATAGCGAAATAGCTTTCCAAAGCACTTTGAAAACTATAGAAACAGGTTTTGACCTTAAAGCATTGGTCGTCTATTTGTAAGTTTTTTTTATTCTTTAGCTATGGAAGTATCATAACCAAAAAAACAATATCGGAATGATAAGAATGTGAAGAATGCGGAAAAGAATATATTTGCGAATGGGAATATTTGATTTCTGAGCAAGTACGATTATTTGCATATGAATACTTATGCCGCTAAAAGCAATAATAATAGCAACTACAAAGGGTAAAAACGTGGAGCCTGATAACATTTCCCCGGCTAAACTAATCCCGCCAGTCATTTCAAAAAGAGACGCTACAAAAACAAGTAGGATAGGTGAAATATTAGGTAGAATTTCTTTGACGGATTCAAACACGATAAAACTTACGGTTGTAAAAAATATGACAGTAGTACCAATTAGCAATAATATTTGATAGGTCTCTTTAATACTTTCCTGGAACGGTGAATCCGAAGCCTTTTGAACATGCATATTTTCCTGGATAGCTGGAGATAAAATGATAAATACTAATAAAAATATTAAATTCACCGCATGAATAATAAGTAAAAGTTTAATACCCGCAATTTCAGCGTGAAAGATCTCAATCCCTACAAACCCTATAACAAACATTGGACTAGGGGCATGGCATATTGCAAGCAGCCAACTTGCATTACGCTTATTTAAAGTACCCATATCCTTTAAAGACGTTATAACTGCAGCACCACTAGGAAACCCACCTATAGCACTTAATACATAGACATTAAAATACATTTTAAATTTATTTGTCGTATTTAAAAATGAGTTTTGAGAACGTATAAACAGCTGTGTTATTACTAAATAGGGTAGTAAATAAGGTAGTAGAGCAGTTGTGAAAATCCTCATTCCTTCAACTGCACCTTTATGTGCAATACCGGGCTGTAAAAATAAAAGGATAATAAGTGCCCAACTTCCAATCGTTATCAGTCTATGCAAGTAAAATTCATCCTTTGTTCACATATATTTTGTCAGAAAAAAAGGGAAGTGATAAACTAATATTCAAATGTGTTTTAGAAAGAGAGGGATAGTTTGATGAAGAAGAGAAATCCTATAATCCTTCTTTTCATAGTAGTGATAGTTTTAGCATTAGGTTTCTATCCAATGGAATCTTATATTTCGAAACCAGGTGGTGCTTACGAGCTGGATCCTTTTGTAGAAGTCGATGGTGGGGATCAGGATGACGAAGGTACATTGAGTCTCCTAACGATTGCCCTAGCAAAAGCTACGCCGCTTACATATGCTTATGCCAAAATTACGGATAGTCAAAAAATTTACAAAGCAAATGAAATTCGTCAGGAAGATGAAGATGAAAAGGAATATAATGTTCGTCAATTAAAGCTTATGTCTAATTCTCAATTTAATGCTATTTCAGTTGCATTTAACCGAGCGAAAATGCCTTACACTATATCAAATAACGGAATTTTTATTTTTAATGTGGTGGATGGAAGTGCAGCTGATGGGATATTAGATGCTGGAGATAAAATTTTACAAATGGATGATATTGATGATTTAACTGAAGAGTCTATTAGAGCCTATCTAGCTGACAAAGTAGAAGGGGATGTTATTCGCTTAAAGGTTGAGCGTGATGGGGAACAGATGGATAAAGAAGTTTCCCTTAAAACAATCCCTGGAGTGCTTGAAAAGCCAGGAATCGGTATTAGCTATACTGCGGATAAAAAAGTTGAAACGACTCCAGAAGTGCATATAAACTCCGAAGATATTGGCGGACCGTCTGCGGGTCTTATGTTCACTTTAGAAATTTTGAATCAGTTATTACCAGAAGATATAACCAAGGGCTATCAAATAGCAGGAACTGGTGAAATGGGACCAGATGGAACAGTTGGTAGAATTGGTGGGATAGATTTAAAAGTAATAGCTGCGGACAATAAAGACATGGAAATAATGTTTGCTCCTGACGATGATATTGATCCTACTGTTTTGGCCAATAATCCTGGACTAACATCTAATTATGAAGAAGCCTTAAAATCTGCAAGAAAAATAGGTACGAAGATGAAAATCGTACCTGTGAAAACGATTGATGATGCTCTTGCTTATTTAGATCAATTAGAGCCCAAATAGTCTATCCCTGAATAATAGGAGCAATACGAAAATCACTGCCAACCATGCTTTGACCATACGAAGACTGCAACCCTAAGTAATATAGGTCGGCAGCTTTAATATCTAATTGCAACTGTTTATCATGTTTACTTGCGGCAACTCTACTAATAAGTGGGAGCTGCAAGTCTTTTTTCATGCTCTGTAAATAAGCTTGTCCCTTCTTGTTCATTGCTAAAGGTCTAATATACGCAGGAAGATCGTTCTCGCGTAATTGGTCCCATGTAAAATCTGTATAAATATGTGTTAACATTCGTTGGATCCTTGTCCAAGTAAAGCGCTTTGATTTTATTTGGTGCATAAATGAATCAAAGTTCGTATGTGTTTTTGCTGCTTTCCAAATGGCATTTTCCATCCCCTCTGTAATTTCAGCAATTTGACCTAAGTTTTCCTTAGATGAGCGAAGTATAAGCAATCTTAATGTTGGATAAAACTGCTCCCAGCTACCAAAAGAAAAGTTAGTACTTTCCCATTCCTTTAGCCCTTTTAAGCTCGTATTAGGCATGTAAGTCTTTACTTCTGTGAGCTTATGACCTTCAAATAGTAATTTTCGAATACCGGTTGCACTTGCTATAGTTTCGGTATTGCTAGCGTCATCATGATAATTCGCAATGACACGTTGAATTGTTTCTGGTTTAATATTACTGTTTAAAAGGTTTGCTGCCTGGATGTAATGGTATCCTAATATATTATTTGGTTTGGAAAGATTTACTAATGGCACAGTAGTTGCTTTAGAAATTTCATTGTACGCTTCGTTTAATGCTTTAGGATAACTGATGCCTTTTTTCATATAATTTGCAATGGCTGTATTATATTCGTCTTTTTTGGTTGATAATAGATTATAGGTTTGTTGAAATGCTTCTAATGATCCTTCTTCACTTCCGAAACAAAAGGAATGGCATTTTAAAGCATCTAATAGGAAAATAGCGCCTTTTGCAAAATCACTCGCTTGGGCTGTAGCAAATGCATAAGGAAGTTCAATTACTAAGTCAACACCCGCAGCAATGGCCATTTTTGAGCGAGTCCATTTATCAACAAGGGCTGGTTCCCCTCGCTGAAGAAAGTTACCAGACATGACGGCAATGACAATATCGCTATTCGTTTTTAAACGAGTTTGCTGTAAGTGATGCAAATGACCGTTATGAAATGGATTATATTCTACAACAATTCCAGTTGCTTTCATCTTTAAATCAAATCCTTTCCTTAATGCAAGTATAATGTTAAAATAATGGAGTGACAAGAAAATATCTTGACATCTAAAATCAGTCATTATATAATCAACTTTGTTGTCTTGAGGTGATAATCGTATGAAATGGGCAATTCATCAGCTATCTAAATATCGTGAGAACGGACTAACTTTAGATGAATTCGTGGAACTCGAAAACGTGAAGAAGCGGAACCAGGACGTTCGAAGGATTTCACCCGTTCACGTAAAAGGGCACTGTACATTTGGTGCAGCGCAAATGACTTGTCACTTTCAGCTTTCAGGAACTCTTATTTTACCATGTGCTCGCACGTGGGAAGATGTAGAATTTCCATTTGAGATTGAATCTGATGAAATCTTCAACTGGTCTGAAACAGCACTCTCTTCTGCAAGAGCATATGATAATTTTCATGTTGTAGAAGGTGATGTTATAAACGTAGACCCTGTTCTAGAGGAGTTAATTCTTTTAGAAATTCCAATGCAAGTGTATAAAGAAGGTGCAGACCAATTTAGACATGAGGGTGGAAATGGTTGGAGTTATACAACAGATGAAGAACTTAAAGAAATGCAGGAAGATGAACAACCAAAAGTAGATCCAAGACTTGCTGATTTAGCTAAGTATTTTGATCAAACAGACGAATAATAGATCTGTAAGGAGGTGCCACCTATGGCAGTACCAGCTAGAAGAACTTCTAAAACTGTAAAAAGAAAGCGTCGTACACATTTTAAATTATCCGTACCTGGTATGGTTGCTTGTTCAAATTGTGGTGAAATGAAATTGGCTCACCGTATTTGTAAATCTTGCGGTCAATACAAAGGGAAAGAAGTATTGAGCAAATAATTCAGTATTTGTTCCTTAAAAGACTACCAAAGAGACCATGGCTCTTCGGTAGTCTTTTTCTCTATATACATTTTCTAAAAGGGGTGCATGGAAATGGCTTATACGTTAGCAAAAAGAGAACAATTAATCATATTGGAAATAGATAGACCTGCAATACATAATGCAATAAACATGGAAGTCTTAGAGGGATTTAAAGAGTTAGTACATACAGTAAAAAATGATAATTCTATTAAACTAGCAGTAATTACAGGAGCAGGAGATAAGTCTTTTTGCTCAGGCGGTGATTTATCTGTTCTACATAAGTTGAAAACAGAGAAAGAATCGTATGAAATGTTAAGTGACACAGCAACTATTTTATATGATGTTGCTACACTAACCATTCCGACTATAGCATTAGTTAACGGCACCGCAGTAGGCGGAGGCTGTGAGATTGCAACTTTATGCGATTATCGATTAGTAAAGAAAGAGGCAAGATGTGGTTTCATTCAAGGTCAATTGGCAATTACTTCTGGATGGGGTGGAGGAACCTATTTGTGGGAAAAAGGGATGCGACAAGATCATACGCTCCAAATGTTAACAGAAGCGGTTCCCTATTCATCTGACAAACTCCAAGCTATTGGCTGGGCAACAGAAGTTTTTGAAGGAAATAAATACATTGCTCTAGAGGAATTTATACAAAAAATGATTATGCCACATGAGACTGTGTTAAAAGCATACAAAATGCAATTAATTCGAAAATGGCAACAGACGAAATTATTCGAACGAATTATAGAAGAAGTTAGAACTTGTTCCGTTCTATGGGAGCAAGAAACGCATCATCAAGCGGTCGATTCATTTTTATCTAAAAAGAAATAATATGAGAGTCTATTTGTACCCACTTTGCATATATTAATAAAAAAGCAAAGGGTGATCCAGATGAATGTAAAATTGAGAAAAGATAGTTGGACTGAGGAAGAAGATAATCTTCTAAAAGAAATAATTTTGAATAAAATTAATGAAGGTCACACGCAGATTTCAGGTTTTCAAGAAGCGAGTGTACTGCTAGGACGATCCAAACAGGCATGTGCATTCCGATGGAACAAAAATCTACGCCCTCAAATTATGAAAAAGGAACATAAACCAACCTCTTATTCTACGAAAGAATTAGCGGATTCTTCCTCTCTTCAAAACCATTTGCAATTGGCAATGGAAAGTTATGATGAGATGAGGCACTCTTATGACGAAATTTCAAGCGCATATAATTTATTGAAAAATGATTATGAACAGCTATTAAACTGGGTTAAACAAGGTATTACTCATATCGAGCGCAAGTAAAAAAGCCTTATTTAGGGCTTTTTTTTTGTTGTTTAACATATTGTAAACTAGAATTTAGTTGAAATCGCTTTCATGATTCGTATAGACTAATATAGATGGGGTAAATGTTCAAATCGAGGGGGAAGTAATATGAAGAAAGTTTTAATCGCAAATAGGGGAGAAATAGCAAGACGTATTATTAAAACATGTAAGAGATTAAATATTGAAACAGTAGCAATCTATTCA
Source organism: Psychrobacillus sp. FSL K6-2836 (assembly GCF_038003085.1). Lineage (NCBI taxonomy): Bacteria > Bacillati > Bacillota > Bacilli > Caryophanales > Bacillaceae > Psychrobacillus > Psychrobacillus sp. FSL K6-2836. The sequence goes on along the minus strand of NZ_JBBOOM010000001.1, from coordinate 760,354 downwards.
GAAGCAGACAAAGATCTACCTTATGCAAAAGAGGCTGATTATGCTTTTTTAATAGGACCTAATCAAGTTCAACAATCCTACTTAAAAGTAGACGATATTATTGCACTTGCGAAAAGGGAAAAAGTTGATGCGATCCATCCGGGATATGGATTTTTATCAGAGAATGCTGAATTTGCTCGAAAGGCAGAGGCTGCAGGTATTATCTTTATAGGTCCAAAGCCAGAAACAATTGAAAAAATGGGGGATAAAATTGGCTCAAGACTTACGATGATAAATGCAAACGTTCCAGTTGTTCCAGGAACAGAAGAAGGACTTGCTTCTGTAGAAGATGCAATAGTAGCTGCTTCTTCGATTGGATATCCGATCATGCTTAAAGCGAGTGCTGGCGGTGGTGGTATAGGAATGATTCGTTGTGATGATGAGGCAACGCTTCTTAAAAATTTTGAATCGATTAAAACACGAGCGAAATCCTATTTTGGTAGCGATGTAGTTTTTTTAGAGAAATTCATTGATTTTTCTAGACATATAGAAGTACAAATTTTTGGGGACACCTATGGGAATATCGTTCATTTATTCGAACGAAATTGTTCTGTTCAGCGGAGAAATCAAAAAGTTATGGAAGAGGCACCTTCCCCAAATTTCCCTCAGGAAGCTAGGGAAAAATTATGGGAGGCAGCTGTTAATGCAGCGAAAGCTGTAAATTATATAAATGCGGGAACTGTGGAATTTATCGTGGATCATAATCATCAGTTTTATTTCTTAGAGATGAATACTAGATTACAAGTGGAACATCCAATTACGGAAGCTATCACGGGGTTCGATTTAGTGGAATGGCAGTTAAAAGTTGCCGCTGGGGAAGAACTACCAGTGAAAGATCAATCTTCGATAAAATCTAATGGACATGCTATAGAATTTAGAATATATGCGGAAGATCCAAAAACATTTTTCCCATCACCTGGAATTATTACTTCACAAAGTTTTGAAACAGAAGAAAAGATTAGAATAGATGCAGGTTACGCGGAAGGTGATAAAGTCACGCCGTTCTATGATCCAATGATTTCTAAAGTAATTGTTCATGCTGAAAATAGAAAATTAGCAATAGAGTCTGCACAAAAAGTGTTTTCTTCTGCTAAAATAGAAGGTGTGAAAACAAATATTCCACTATTCCATCAGTTTCTGGAAGATGAGAGTTTTACAAGTGGTGAGTATTCAACATCTGTTTTAGGGGAATGGATGAACAAACAAAGGGAGGAAATTTCAAAATGAAAAATTTAGAATCGACTATGGCAGGAACAGTATTTACAGTAAATGTAGCAGTTGGAGAAGAAGTGTCAGCTGGACAGGTTGTCATGGTATTGGAATCGATGAAAATGGAGATTCCAATAGAAGCGGAAACAGCAGGTAAAGTTGCAACAATTAATGCAGGTGAAGGTGATTTTGTAAATGAAGGCGATGTTTTAGTGACGTTTGAATAAAGGGGGCTTTAAACCGTGGGAGAAACAAAAGGGTATAATGATAGATTAGAAGAAAAGCTGGCATCCGTTTATTCGGGTGGACATGAAAAGTATCATGAAAAAATGAAAGAACAAAATAAATTATTTGTACGTGATCGTTTAGCATTACTTTTCGATAATGGGGAATATATCGAGGATGGTCGCTTTGCAAATGTCGAAGCAGGGGATTTACCGGCAGATGGGGTTGTAACTGCAACTGGTAAAGTAAATGGGCAAACTGTATGTGTTATGGCCAATGATTCCACTGTGAAAGCCGGATCCTGGGGATCACGTACTGTTGAAAAAATTATTCGTATTCAAGAAATAGCGGAAAAAAATAGAGTGCCAATGTTGTACCTAGTAGACTCGGCTGGAGCGCGTATTACCGACCAATTAGACATGTTTCCAAATCGTCGTGGAGCAGGAAGGATATTTCATAACCAAGTAAGACTATCTGGTTTTATACCACAGGTTTGCTTATTATTTGGTCCTTCTGCTGCTGGAGGAGCATATATCCCTGCGTTTTGTGATGTTGTCTTTATGGTTGAGGGTAATGCTTCTATGTATTTAGGTTCGCCTCGAATGGCTGAGAAGGTTATCGGAGAAAAGGTGACACTGGAAGAAATGGGTGGAGCCCGTATGCATTGTACGGTCAGTGGTGTAGGGGATGTACTTGTTTCTACAGAAGAAGAAGCGATTTTAGAGGCTAAACGCTACTTAAGCTTCTTCCCGTCAAACTACACAGAGAAACCAAAACAAGTCGAACCAAAGGCAATTAAAGAAGGAAGAACGCTGGAAGAAATCATTCCAGAAAATCAAAATGCACCATTTGATATGTACGAAGCAATTGATGCGATTATCGATGAAGGGACCTTCTTTGATGTGAAGAAGCTATTCGCACCAGAGCTAATTACAGGATTAGCGCGAATTGATGGCAGAGCAGTAGGTATTATTGCCAATCAGCCGAAAGCTAAAGGTGGAGTGCTCTTTGTGGATTCTGCCGATAAAGCGACGAAATTCATCTCACTTTGTGATGCATTTTCTATTCCATTAATATTCCTAGCTGACGTTCCTGGATTTATGATAGGAACGAAAGTAGAGAGAGCTGGTATTATTAGACATGGAGCTAAGCTGATTGCAGCGATGAGCTCTGCAACAGTGCCAAAGATCTCTGTTATTGTACGTAAAGCATATGGAGCTGGTTTATATGCAATGGCTGGTCCGGCGTTTGAACCAGATGTGTGCATAGCTTTACCTACAGCTCAAATTGCTGTAATGGGTCCAGAAGCTGCGGTTAATGCTGTATATTCAAACAAAATCGAAGCAATCGAAGATCCAAAAGAACGTTTGAAATTCGTTCAAGAAAAGCACGCGGAATATAAAGAGGAAATTGACATTTATAAACTTGCTTCTGAAATGATCATCGATGAGATTGTTGCGCCAAGTAATCTACGCTTGGAGCTTGCAAATCGTCTGCGTTTTTATGAAGATAAACAAATAGTTAATGCACCTCGAAAACATCCAGTGCTTCCTGTATAATATTGTTCATGCTAAGGTCTACCTCAGAGGTAGGCCTTTTTTAAAACATAAGAAAGTATATAAAAATGTAACGTGAACATTGGTTTTACAGAACTTTTAAGAAAGAATAATACTACTGATTTCCGTTTCAGGTGGGGACAAAGGATCGAAGGCTAAAAGCGCCACCTCATGTGGCAACGCCTTCGTGACCAACATCCTGTTGGCCTCCGCGGGGTGAGCGATGAACCATCACCGCCCCTACGGGTACGTTGTGATGTTTCATCTGTCTCACTCATCCCGCCGGAGTCGCCACCTTACACTCCAATCAATATAAAGTGTAGTTCTCAACTCTGAGATAAAGCAAAGCATATCGCTGAGATATTAAGAGTAATTAAATTTACTATATGGATAAAACCGTCTGCTTGGATAGGTATACTATTTAATCATGAAAGAAGAAAGTGGATTTTCTTTTATCTGAGACCATTTCACCATTACTTATATTATGATAAAACACGTAGATTTAGGTGGTTTTATACCCAGATATCCGATTATTTAAAGTGGATCTAGTTGAGTGGAGCATAGAGCGGCGACTCCAGTGGGAATAGCACGAGCTGAAGACCCTGGACTGAGCAGCGCGAGGGAAGCGGATGAAGCCGTGCCCACGGAAAGCGTCCGCTCGCAGCGGAAATCAACGGCATATCTATATTATTATTTTTAAAGGACCGGGCCTTTTTACCGGGTTTTTCTTAAAAGATTAGAAAGTATCCGCTATATTAAAGAAATCGGGGTGAATTTATGAATATTGGTATAATTGGTGCAGGAGCAGTAGGACTACTATTTGGCGCTTATTTATCGGAGTCTAGTCATCGCATTACTTTTTTAGTCCGAGAAACTAATATAACCAAGCAATTCTACATAGAAAATGACACTGAAAAAACTAAACAAATTCCTTGTGAAATTGTTTCAGACATAGCTGAATTAAAAAAGATGGATCTAATTATTATTGCCGTAAAGTACCATCATCTTACACAAATAGAAGGCCAGTTAAATTCTTTACCGCTGCATATCCCTCTTCTATTTATACAAAACGGATTATCACATATAGCTTTTCTAAAGCATTTAAAACAAGAAACTATTATAATCGGTTCAGTGTTACATGGTGCTGCAAAAAAAAATAACTCCACAGTTCAGCACTTAGGGATAGGTCCAACTTATATTGGGTTTTATAAAGGTGAATGGAATTCCATTCATAATTTTGCGGAAAATATTAATGATCTATTTCCATTAATTTTAACACCGGATATTGAGCAAATGCTTGTTAAAAAAGCGATGCTAAATTGTTTGATCAATCCATTGACTACTATTGCTTGTGTAACCAATGGTGAACTAATTGAAAAGCATTCATACAAATCTATATTGAGAAGTATGTACGACGAAATGATGGAAGCATTTGAGGAATGGAAAGAAAGACTTCCTTGGGATGAAGTTGTTGCATTGTGTGAGAATACTAGATTAAATCGTTCTTCCATGCTTAAGGACTTTGAGAATGGTCGAATGATGGAGTTAGATACAATAGTGGGGGCTATATTAGAAAGAGCCAAACAAAGAAAGCAAACATTGCCGATCTTACAAACATTTTATTTATTATTAAGTGAAATAAATAAAGAGGGTGATTATTATGGTTAATGTTCTTTCCGTTTTTGTCATATATCCAATAGTCGTTTTTTTAGTTGTTTTTCTATTTTGTATATTTATCTTACAAAAAAGAAAAAATTCAATTGGAATAGCATCTGATGTATCGACTTTCTTTTTATATTTTTCCATTACTAATATGTTTTCTTTCATTTTCATAAAAGAGATTGGTTGGTATCTTGTTATTTTTTCCATAATTTTAGCGACAATTATGACGTATCTAGAATGGCGATCTAAAAAAGAGATAGAAGTAATCCCGTTATTAAGGAAAATTTGGAGATTATTATTTCTACTATTATGTTGTCTATATGCGTTTTTGTGGCTATTCGGAGTTATCCGATATGTTTTATCATATATAAGCTGATAATTTTCACACATAAATAGTAAGTGATATACTCTTAAAGTATTTAAAATGATAGCTTTGGTGAATTTTCACCAAATTAATTTAAAAATAATAGAGGTGGAAAACACGTGCGATTAGAGCAGTACACACAACCATTCGCTTCCTCATTTTACAAGAAATATTTAGAAGATATAACTGACTTATCTTCTTTCTTTCATTATGAATGGAATCAAAAGGCACTAAACAAAAGAGTTCAGGAAGCTGATTTTAGCAAACATAAAAGAACTGAACTTGCTGAAGTCATAACTTCGTATATGAGCAAATATGGTATATCAGCAAAGAGTAGCCAGCATATAGATGAACTTAGAGAAAATGGAATTGTAGTTATTGGGGGGCAGCAGGCGGGGATTCTTTCTGGACCTTTGTATTCAATCCATAAAGCAATTTCTGTTATTGCCTTGGCAAAACAACAAAGAGAAATACTCGGAAAACCCGTTATACCTGTTTTTTGGATTGCTGGAGAGGATCATGATATTGATGAAATTAATCATGTATACATAGAAAGAAGCCGAACACTTCAAAAGCTTGTTTATCCAGAAAAATCTAGAACTAAAAAAATTGCTTCCGAATCCTCTTTTGAACAGCAGTTAATGGATGGCTATTTGGATGAAATTTTCAAAAGCTTACCAGAAACCTTATACACGAAAAACCTTAAATCCAAGGTTATGGAGCTTTTAGAAAATAACTTAACGTATACAAGCTTTTTTACGGCCTTGATGAATGAACTTTTTCAAGAGGAAGGGTTGCTGTTATTAGACGCTGCATATGAGCCATTAAGAAAACTGGAAAGTGATTATTTCCAATTACAAATATTACATGCGTCAGAAATAGCGAAGGTTGTATTGGAGCATGAGGGCAAAATGGAACAAGAAGGGTTTGGCACTCCCATCCAAGCAAAAGAATCAGCAGCTCACTTATTTTACATCGAAGAGGGCGAACGCTTCTTATTGGAAAGAGTGAACGACCAATTTATCCATGAGGCAAAGGGACTCTCATTTACATTGGATGAAATGATGGAAATTGCAAGAGAACATCCTGAAAAGCTGAGTAATAATGTTGTGACTAGACCGATAATGCAGGAAATGGTCTTTCCGGTGTTAAGCTTCATAGCTGGACCTGGTGAAATTGCCTATTGGGGTACACTAAAAACAGCATTTGAGATTTTTGATATGAAAATGCCTGTTCTCATGCCTCGAATTAGTATTTCGATTGTCAATGCAAAAACGCAATCATTATTAGAAAAGTTATCCTTTACAATTGAAGATGTATGGGATGGAACGTTACAAGAAGCTAAATTGAATTATATTAATAATAATCGTAACGAAGAAATTCCTCATTTGATTGAAGAAATTAAAGAGGATCTTATAGAAAAGTATGACAAGCTGGAGAAAATTTTAATGACGAATGGTATGAAGCTCTCTCCTTTAGTACAAAAGAATTTGCAAAACCATGAAAAACAGCTGAAATTTATTCATAATGCAATTGAAGATACATTCCTAAGTAAGTTGGATGCAACTATTAATCGCTATGATCGTATTAGTATGAGCCTTGTACCAAACAGTGGGCTACAAGAACGAACATATACACCGATTCAATTATTGAATGAATATGGTCCAACTCTAATCCAAAAATTATTAGAGGTTCCTTATGAATTTAATGGTAAACATCATGTGATTTATATATAGTCCTCCGTCCCCACTATTAAAAAGTGGGGTTTTTTTATGGAGTAAAAAAGTATATAAAAATATCCCTTGATAACAGGGCTTATGGTATTTAAAAGAATAAATATTATTTGTGATCTCCGTTACAACGCACTTACATGTTTCGAAGCTAGCGTAGCGATGCAAAAAACAGGTGGATGCGTCCCGCAGGATGATCGATGAACCATCATCGCCACGTGCACGTTCGCATGTGATGGTTCATCAGCCTCCCTAATCCTACCGGTGTCGCCACCTTTCGCTGCAATCAATTAAGTGATTAGTGTTCAACAATAAGATTAGGCACAACCTATCACTTAGTCGATAGGGTATTAAGTTATTGAGTGATAAAACCATTCTGTAATTGTTATTAAATTTGTGGTGATATTGATTTTCCAGGTTTTGGTTGATTTTTTTGCCTTTTTTACAGTATATAATATAGCCAGCTAACTAGTGTTCAGTGGATTTTAATGTCGGGCGCCCGAACTTGTACTTCGGGTACTTCTCAATTGAATAAGAAAGCATCTTTTTCTCTAGTTATTCAAAAAGTACTTAATTTTCCAACAGTTGTAGGGGGGATGGACATGCATACACCACAAGATTACCAGCATCTCGATATCCCATGGTAATGATGTAGCAATGTCAGCCGCAGTACTCCGAAAACGATTTCTAAAAGGGTGCTTGCGATTTTCTTATGGAAGTATACAAGATGAACTTAGGTTTTTTACAATTTGTGTATAGTAATCACCCTTTTCCAACTAAGTCCTTCATTTATCCTCTGGTGCCTATTTAATAAATACTTAACCCCACTTACTAAAATCTTTTCTGTAATTTTTGAAAAGTTGCAATAAATATATAACAACCCACCAATATTCCAGCTTTTACACGGCTAAAAGTTCTATGATTACTTTGTTGAATTTGCTAGAAAAAACGTCTCAACAAGTACTATTTACGCATTTTAAAGAAATATTGTCCCGTTTTCAAAAAAACGGTGGAGGAAAGTGGGGCGATGTGGTATGTTAATGACATAAAGTGGGGTGAGTAGCATGTTCATGGGCGAATATCAACATAACGTTGATGCAAAGGGACGGTTAATAATTCCTTCCAAATTCCGAGAGCACTTAGAAGACAGTTTTGTTCTAACACGTGGTCTTGATAATTGCTTATTTGGTTATCCTATGAATGAATGGCGAAAACTCGAAGAAAAACTAAAAGAACTCCCTGTTACGAAGAAAGACGCTCGTGCATTTACTCGTTTTTTCTTCTCCGGTGCAACCGAAGTAGAAATAGACAAACAAGGGCGTATCAACATCCCGAATAATCTACGGAGCTATGCAAAAATGGACAAGGAATGCATCGTACTTGGAGTATCGAATCGGCTTGAAATTTGGGCTAAAGATGCTTGGGAAAATTATTTTGTGGAATCTGAGGATTCTTTCAATGATATTGCAGAAAATATGATTGGCTTTGATATATAACTAAACTCAGCCGGGCTTTCATCGCCCGCTAAATATAGTTGAAGCCTCTGGCGGATGTCACAGATTTTTACTGAGCAAACTCGGTAAAATGTGAACGCATTTACGTCAAGGCGAATTTGATTAAGAGGAGGAGACAGCTTGTTTCATCACACAACCGTATTACTAAAAGAGACAGTAGATGGACTAGCTATTCGTCCTGATGGGGTCTATGTGGATTGCACGCTAGGCGGAGCAGGACACAGTGAATATTTAGTACAACAATTAAATGAAAATGGTAGACTTATTTGCTTCGATCAAGATATGACGGCTATTGAAAATGCAAAGTTAAAACTAGCACCCTTTTTAGATAAAGTCACATTTGTACATGCTAACTTTCGTTATTTAAAAGACGAGCTTTACCAAATTGGTATCGAAAAAGTCGATGGGATTTTGTATGACTTAGGTGTATCTTCTCCACAATTAGATACACCAGAGCGTGGATTTAGTTACAACTATGATGCCCCGCTAGATATGAGGATGGATCAAACCAGTGAGTTAACTGCTTACCATGTAGTCAATGAATGGTCATATGAAAAACTACTCAAAATATTTTTCCGTTATGGAGAAGAGAAGTTTTCTAAACAAATAGCACGCAAAATTGAAAAGGCGAGAGAAATAGAACCAATTGCTACGACTTTCCAACTCGTTGAACTAATAAAAGAAGGTATTCCAGCAGCAGCTAGAAGAACTGGTGGACATCCTGCGAAACGAATTTTCCAGGCAATCCGAATTGCTGTAAATGATGAATTAGGAGCAGCAGAAGACTCTCTAGAAGATGCGATTAAGCTTATAAAAGTAGGAGGAAGAGTAAGTGTTATTACCTTCCATTCTTTAGAAGATAGACTAACTAAAACAATTTTTAAAGAAGCATCCTCTATACCTGATTTACCACCAAATCTACCAATGATTCCAGCAGGAATGGAGCCAATGTTAAAACTAGTTACTAGGAAACCGATTGTCCCGTCGGAGGAAGAATTAGCGGTAAATAATCGTTCCCGTTCAGCTAAGTTACGCATTGTGGAAAAATTAATCGAAAAGGGGAGTATCTAAATGGCTATACGCAAACAGCAATCACAAACATACATAACGCGGCCTTCTTACCCTGAACAACCACATATAGAAAAGGCGGCAAAACAACGTAATAAGCTGATTTCTCGAGGAGAAAAAATCCTTTTTGTTGGATTATTAGCTGTAGTTACCATTCTGTCTTTAATGATTATTCAAACTCAAACCGCTGTACGGGCTACAACTACCGAGATTTCTCTGCTAGAAAAGGAAATTGACTCAACAGTGAAAAAGAATACTGACTTAACTTTACAAGTAAATGAATTATCTACCTATGATCGCATTTGGAAAAAGGCGGAAGAGCTCGGTTTGAAACTGAATGAGCAAAACGTAAAGGTAGTGCCAGGACAATGAATAAGAAATTTCGTTTTCAATGGGGAGCCTTTCTAATGTTTTTACTATATGGAGGGCTCTTTTTTTTATTACTTAGTCGCTTTGTGTTTATACAGTATACAGGTACTGCAGAAGGACAGGAATTATCAACGAAAGCAGAGAACAAATATAGTAGAGAACAAACTCTTCAAGCGAGTAGAGGCAAAATAATTGATCGTAATGGTGAAGTTATTGCGCAAGATACACTTAGCTACAAAATGATTGCTGTGATTAGTCCAAGTGCCACTAGTAATAGTAGTATACAAAGACATGTTAGTGATACAGCAAAAACTGCTAAAGTATTATCGAATTATATAGATATGACAGAACAAGAGATTAAGGATTTACTAGATAAGAATATAAAAGCAGAGAAATACCAAGTGGAATTTGGAAAAGCGGGTAGAGATATAAGTAACCAGGTAATGGAAGAGATTAAAAGTAACAAGCTGCCAGGAATTATTTTTATAGAGGATTTGAAAAGATTATACCCAAATGGGCAGTTTGCTTCTCATTTAATAGGTTTTGCTCTTAAAGAAGAAAAGGAAGATGGGACAGCTGAAGCAGTTGGAAAAATGGGGCTTGAATATATTTATGATGAAGAGCTGACAGGTACGCCAGGAAAAGTAGAATTCAAGAGTGATACAAAAGGTTTTTTACTTCCGAATGCTGAAAAAATGGTGACAGAGGCACAGGACGGCTTGGATATCCATCTCACACTAGACAAAACCATTCAAAATTTTCTAGAAGATGCGATGAATAATGCTCAAGAAAAATATGAGCCAGAACGAATGACTGCTATTGTAGCAGATCCGAAAACGGGTGAGATATTGGCTATGTCCCAGCGGCCTACCTTTGAACCGAATACAAGAGATGGATTATCTACCAACTGGCTAAATGAAGTGACAGAGCAGACGATTGAGCCAGGATCTACCTTTAAGATATTCACGCTAGCCTCTGCAATTGAAGAGGGAGTATGGGCACCTAATGCTACGTTTAAATCTGGTTCCTATACAATATATGATACAACAATTCGTGATCATAACGTTGTAGGGTGGGGGAATATAACGTATTTAGAAGGTTTTCAACGTTCATCTAACGTATCTATGGCTTACTTACTCAACCAAATTGGAGAGAAAACATTCAATGAGTACATTAAACTTTTTGGATTTGGACAAAAGACTGGAATCGACCTTCCACATGAAGCAACTGGAATTATAGCGGATTCTGGTCCAGTTGAACGTATTACTACAACATATGGTCAGGGGACAACTGTTACACCTATACAAATGGTGCAAGCTATGACTGCTATAGCAAATGAAGGCAAGATGATGCAACCCTATATTATAGATGAAATTGTCGATCCAAATACAAATGAAGTAGTACAAAATCATAAACCGACTGAAAAAGAATCTCCTATTTCTGAAGCAACTGCACAACAGGTAAAAGAAATCCTGGCGAGTACCGTAACATCAGAAAAAGGTACTGCCAAGAAGTTTAAGTTAAATGGATATACATCAGCTGGTAAAACTGGAACTGCCCAAATAGCTAAACCCGGTGGTGGTTACTATTGGGGGAAAAATGACTTCCTATACTCATTCTTAGGGATGGCTCCGGTAGAGGATCCACAGTTAATCGTGTATATCATGGTTCATCGACCTAATCTGGAATTAACAGAATTTGGTTCTGATACGACATCTGAAATTTTCAATACAGTGACGGAGAGAAGTTTAAAATATTTGAACATCGAGCCTGAGAATTTGGAACTTGCAAATCCAATTGAAATGCCTAATGTAATCGGAGAAAATATGATAGAAAGTCAAAGCAAACTGGAAGCACTTGGGTTGAAAACTGTAGTTATTGGTCAGGGCGACAAGGTAGTAGAGCAGTATCCAGATGCTAATACATCAACTATTTCTAATGGCACAGTCTTTATAAAGGGACAGGGAGATAGCAGGTTGCCTAATTTTAAGGGGTGGTCAAAAAGAAATGTCATGATCTATAAATCATTATCCAATTTACAGATTGATATTGTTGGAGAAGGATTTGTAACAGACCAGAGCTTGACTGGCGGATCGATTGTAACGGCTGATACTCCAATCGTCGTCCAATTTGCAACTCCAGAGGAAGTTACGAATATGGAGACAAACACAGAAGAAATAAAAACAGATCTACCTCAGGATTAAAAGAGGGAGAGAATAGTTAGAGTCTTTTTCTCATAAGTTATCTAAAACGGACTAAAGGGGATTTGGCAATTTCTAAAATAAAACAAATTATGCGTCTACGAATGATTTGGATTATGATTATTTTATTATTCTTGTTGGTACTTTTCAAATTAGTTCAACTTCAATTCTTTCAATTTGATGAGCTTACGACGAAAGCGAAAGAAAGCTGGGATAGAGAGCTACCTTATGCATCACTTCGAGGAAACATCTTGGATCGTAATGGAGAAGTAATCGTTGGAAATCAGCTTGCACCTACCTTATTTTATATGCCATCTCAAAATGAGGATCCTGAGCAGGTAGCAAATGAAATTGGACCTTTAATTGGTATGGACAAAGGTGAGCTTTTGGAGCAAATAAACAAGAGAAGTTACTTGGTAAAAATCGCACCAAAAGGAAAAAATATTTCTAGTGAACTAGCAATGGACATACAAGATAAGAATATTAAAGGATTGTATGCTGGAGTAGATTATATAAGAGACTATCCTTATGGTAATATGTTATCTAGATTAGTAGGATTCACAGGATATGATGCACAAGGACTTGCTGGAATCGAGTATCAATACGATTCAATTTTAAAAGGAAAGTCCTCCGCTGTTCGAATGTTTACTGACGCAAAAGGAGTACCGCTTCCTCATGTGGACGACGGCTGGAAAAATGGGGTAAAAGGTAATCATGTTCAACTTACAGTAGATTTAGATATTCAAAAAGTAGTTGAACGTGAGCTTACTCAGGCTATGCAAAAGTATGAGGCAACCCAAGCGATTGCAATCGTTATGAACCCTAAAAACGGTGAAATTTTAGCTCTTGCTTCTGCTCCCAATTTTGACCCATCTAATTACCAAGAGGTGGATTCAACTATTTATAACCGAAACTTACCAGTTTGGATGACCTTTGAACCAGGTTCAACTTTTAAGATTATTACATTAAGTGCGGCATTAGAAGAGAAAGTAGTAGACTTGGAGGAGGATCACTTTCATGATATTGGGTATACCATGGTTGAAGGGTCTAGGCTCCGTTGTTGGAAACGTGAAGGTCATGGAGATCAAACATTCTTAGAGGTTGTTGAAAATTCTTGTAACCCGGGTTTTATTGAACTAGGAAATAGAGTTGGTGCAGAAAAGCTATCAGAATACATACGTAGCTTTGGCTTTGGAGAATCAACAGGGTCAGGGATGGCTGGGGAATCCACGGGTATTCTATTTAGTAAAGAAAACTTTGGACCAGTTGAACATGCTACAACATCCTTCGGCCAAGGAATATCTGTTACCCCTATTCAACAAGTGCAAGCTGTAGCTGCAGCGGTTAATGGTGGTTATCTATATAAGCCATATATTGTAAAAAATACAATCGACGGTGAAACAAACGAAATATTGTCAAGTAGCGAGCCGGAGATGAAGCGTCAAGTTATTAGTGAGGAAACGTCAGCTATCGTACGAGATGCTTTGGAACACGTAGTTGCGGAAGGATCAGGTAGAAATGCATATCGTGACCAGCTTCGGATTGGCGGAAAAACAGGTACAGCGCAAAAGGTTCAAGATGGCCGTTATATGGAAGGGGAATACATCGTTTCCTTTATCGGTTTTGCACCTGCAGATGATCCAGAACTTATTGTATACGTGGCAATTGATAACCCAAAGCATAGCAGTCAATTTGGAGGAGTCATAGCAGCACCAATTGTAGGCCAAATTTTGGAAGACTCCCTGAAGACAAAAGGTAGTGGTACCCAACTGGAAAAAGAATATAGATGGGGAGATGTGGAACAAGTCCGTACACCAAACCTAGTGGGAACGAAAAGAAAAGAAATCACGTCCTATATGTATCCTTTCACTATTGTTTGGCATGGTGAGGGAGACGAAATAATATCCCAGCTACCAAAAGAAAATGGGCTCATCCCATTAGATGGAACGATACATGTTTACACAAATAAATAATAGTACATTCATTAATAGTTGATCGTATTTAAGGAGATTTTTTCATGACATTATCTACAACGGTAATTACACTTATTGTTAGTTTTTTACTTTCTGTTATTCTTGCTCCAATCGTTATTCCATATTTAAGAAGAATGAAGTTTGGTCAAAGTATAAGAGAAGAAGGACCTCAGTCGCACCAGAAAAAGGCGGGTACTCCTACAATGGGAGGGCTAATCTTCTTAGCTTCCATTATTATTTCTACACTTGGTCTTTCATTTTATTTTGATAAGTTAACGACTCAATCCATTGTTTTATTAGTTATTTTGGTAGGATTCGGTGTCATTGGATTTTTAGACGATTTTATAAAAGTTGTATTGAAAAGAAATCTAGGTCTAACATCTATTCAGAAGCTAATTGGTCAAATTCTTATTGCAGTCATCGCATACTTCTTACTAAAGCAAGGTCCATTTGATACAACAATTGAAATACCGTTTACACAAATGGACCTGCCTTTAGGTCAATTGTATATTGCGTTCCTAATATTCTGGCTAGTTGGATTTTCAAATGCCGTCAACTTAACAGATGGCTTAGATGGTTTAGTAGCAGGAACTGCAACGGTTGCCTTTGCAACATTCGGTGTTCTAGCACTTGCATATGAACAAACAGATATAGCTATATTTACATTTAGTGTTTCAGGTGCGCTTTTAGGTTTTTTATTGTTCAACAAAAATCCAGCAAAAGTGTTTATGGGAGATACGGGTTCTTTAGCCTTAGGTGGGGCATTAGCCATGGTATCCATTCTAGTTAAACATGAATTGTTATTACTACTAGTTGGGATTATTTTTGTAATTGAAACGCTGTCGGTAATATTGCAAGTAATTAGTTTTAAAACAACCGGTAAACGTATATTCAAAATGAGCCCGATTCACCATCATTTTGAATTATCAGGATGGAATGAGCGTAAAATAGTTACCGTATTTTGGGCAATAGGTTTTATAGCTGCAATGATTGTAGTCTGCTTGGAGGTTTTGTGAGATGAAGAAATTACCAATTGTATTTCATAAAAAAATACTCGTTTTGGGATTAGCAAAAAGTGGTACTGCAGCTGCAGAAATACTTCATGATTTAGGAGCTTTCGTTACTGTAAATGATTCAAAGCCATTCGAGCAAAATGAAAATGCTCAATATTTGTTATCCAAAGGGCTAACTGTTATATGTGGAAGTCATCCGGAGGATCTTTTGGACGAAGGATTTAGCCTTATTGTGAAGAATCCTGGGATACCTTATACGAACCCAGTCATTGCGGAGGCAAAGAAAAGAGGTATTCCTGTTTGGACGGAAGTAGAGCTTGCTTATCGTATTAGCGATGCCCCAATGATAGGAATTACAGGCTCAAACGGAAAGACTACAACTACTACATTAATATTTGAAATGCTTACCGCAGCAAATCAAAAGCCAAAAATAGCTGGGAATATTGGGACGGTGGCAACTAGTGTTGCAAAAGAAGCGACAGCAGACAATATTATCGTAACCGAATTATCTTCGTTCCAGCTCATGGGTACCGAAGAGTTAAAGCCTAAAGTTTCCGTATTACTCAATCTGTATGAAGCGCATTTAGATTATCATAAGGATTTTCAAGAATACACAAATGCTAAATTTAAAATTACTGAAAAACAAGATGCTTCCGATTGGCTTGTTTTTAATGGGGAGCAGCAAATTGTTAAAGACTATGCCCAAAAGAGTATGGCATCCAAAATACCTTTCTATGTAAGCAGTAAAACAAAGGAAGGTATTAGTGCGGATGATCAATACGTTTACTGGAATGGCGAAATATTATTTAAACGATCGATTATTGCCCTACGAGGTAAACATAATTTAGAAAATGTACTGGCTGCTACGGCTACTGCATTAATGATGAATTGTTCAGTTGAAGCTATTATTAATGTGTTATCGACATTCCACGGAGTTAAGCATCGTACTCAGTTCATCAGGGAATGGAAGGGGCGTAAGTTTTATAATGATTCAAAGGCTACAAATGCACTTGCCACTAAAAGTGCTTTGGAGGGATTTACGGAGCCAGTTATTTTAATAGCAGGCGGTGTGGATCGGGGACATTCATTTGATGAACTAATACCATACTTATACCGTGTGAAAGCATTGGTCCACTACGGGGCAACTAGGGATCGACTGCAAAAGTTTGGGGAAGTGCAAGGAATATCTTCAGTAGTTAGTGTCCAAACATTAGGAGAAGCATTTGAAACGGCAATAGAATCATCTTCGGAAGGGGATATCGTATTATTATCCCCAGCTTGTGCAAGTTGGGACCAATACGAAAGCTTTGAGATACGTGGAGAAGAATTTATCGACCGAGTTATTTCTTTAGAAGAGTAATGAAAGGATGACCTAAACGAAAGATACAAGAAAATTTATTTTCCTATCTTCTGTACTGTTTTTATCCCTCATTGGTATATTGTTTGTCCATTCAGCGGGATCCTATTGGAGCGAAGTCCATTATAAAGGGCAAATGCCTTTTGCGTTGAAACAAGCTGCTTATTTAGTTGTAGGGATCGTTGGAGCATATATTATTCAAAGATCGAATTTCATACTGTCTGATGGATTTTGGAAAGGCTTATATATAGTTGCCATCCTTATGCTAATTGGCGTTTTGATCCCAGGTATTGGAGTAGTTCGAAATGGATCTCAAAGCTGGATCTCACTTGGATTTATGAATTTTCAGCCAGCTGAGTTAGCTAAAATAGCTGTTTTAGGAGTTTTAGCTATCTCTCTAGCAGATGAAAAAAAATCTAGAATGAAAATGTATATTCAGAGTGCAGTCCTGCTATTATTGCCAATTGGCTTTATCATGGTTCAACCAGATTTTGGCTCAGCATTTGTATTGGTCGTTGCTGTATTCTTTTTATTGTTTGCAGCAGGTCTTCCTTTTAAGTTCTTCCTTTGGATAGGCTTAAGTGGAATTATTGCTTTTGTGTTATTAATCGTTTCAGCACCATACAGACTTGTACGAATTCAAGCCTTTTTAGACCCTTGGAACGATCCACTTGGCTCCGGGTTTCAGGCTATACAATCTTTGCTGGCAATAGGACCAGCCGGATTATTCGGATTTGGTTATGGAAATAGCCGCCAAAAGTTTTTATATTTACCGGAACCCCAAAATGATTTCATCTTTTCTATTCTGCTAGAAGAGTCGGGTTTCATCGGGGGATTCATAGTAGTACTTGCATTTGTGATTTTCTTTACGACTAGTTTCACGATGGCTGCACGTGCAAAAACACGTGAACGTCAGTTAATGATTATTGGATTTACCTCCCTATTAGCGGTCCAAACATTTTTAAATATGGGGGTAGTTACGGGCCTTTTGCCAGTGACGGGAGTAACTTTGCCATTCATCAGTTATGGGGGATCTTCGTTAGTGATGACATGGGGGATAATTGGAATAATTTTAAATTTAGCCAAAGAAACTGATATAGAAGGGAGGCGGTAGAATGGAAAAAATCATCGATATTGAAGATCGTATACCTACACTAAAAGAGCGCAGAAGACGTAGAACAAATAAAAAATTTTCCATTCTACTTTTTCTCTTTGTTACTACGCTATTGATTGTTTTATATTTTCAATCTTCCTATAGTCAAATTCAAACGATCTCACTAGATGGTGCAAAGCTTGTTCCTGAACAATTGTACATAGAAGAAAGTACATTAGTTACCGGCGAATCGATGTGGAGTTTTAATGAAAGTAAAATTGAAAACCTATTGGCTCAGAATGCTTGGGTAGAATCAGTGCGAGTAAAGCGTGAATGGTTAACAACCGTTCATATACAGGTAAATGAATTTAAACAAATAGGATACCTAGAGGATGGAGATTTTCTTCATATTGTTTTAGAAAATGGACAGATTATTAAGACCGATGGACAAGTTATACCTAAGGATGGTCCCATTTTTACTGGGTTTGAAGATGAGAAAATTCGTCAAAGAATGATTAAGGAATTAAAACTATTGGATAGTGAAGTGTTAACGGGTATTTCGCAGATTAAATATACACCAACGGAAAATGATGCCTATTCCATACTAGTATATATGAATGATGGCAATGAGGTTCAAGCAATCATTCCATCGTTCGGAGAGAAAATGAATTATTATCCTTCGATTGTTTCTCAGCTGAACCCAGAGGTGAAAGGGATTGTAGATTTAGAAGTAGGAACATTTTTTCAACCATATGTAGATGTGTACAATGTACCAGTAGAGGAGGAAGTTGTGGAAAATGAGGAAGACCAAACTCCTTAAAGTGCCATCCAGAGGACTTATTACTATATCGATGGTAAGTTTAGTGTTAGGATTTATACTTGCATATTCGTATAGCATCTCCTCAGATGACGCCAAAGAAAACGCTTCAGATGTCTCGGGGTTCCAAGAACAAGAAAAGTATCGAGAAAAATTAGTGGAACAAAAAGAACGAAATAAAGAGCTAACGGAAGAAATTATCGTTAAGCAGCAAAAAGTTCGGGATTATGAACACTCCTTTGTAGAGAGCGAAGAAAGCGTGGAAGATCTAGTTGAAGAAGCAGAATTACTTCGTTTATTAATTGGTGATATTCCATCACAAGGAAAAGGAATTACTGTTGCATTGGAAGACGGGGCTTATAATCCTTCTCAAGAAAACCCGAATGATTATATTGTACATGAGAGTCATGTTTTTAAAGTGATAAATGAATTGAAAATCTCAGGTGCAGAAGCTATATCCATTAATGGTCAGCGACTTCATGCAAACTCCTATATAAGATGTACAGGCCCTGTAATTGTGGTAGATGGGAAAACCTTTCCTGCTCCATTTACAATTGAAGCGGTAGGAGATCCAAAGGTATTACTTGCTTCTGTGAATTTAGGTGGAGGCGTTGTAGACCAACTTACTAGTGATAATATAGTGGTAACTGTTGGAGAAAAAGATTTAATAACGATGCCTGCTCTACGGGATGATGATTATAGCTAATTAATAAAGGAGGCCGAATAATGAAAAAAACCGTCTATATTCGGTTCACCATAATTTTGTTAATAATTGGTTTTATGTTAGCAGTACAATATAACACTGTTCAAAATCCAGAAACTAGAGACACACGTGACATATGGGCTATCCGCCAAGAGCTGTCCAAAGAAACTGAAACACATTCAGAATTACTATCGGAAGTTTATATGCTAGATCAGACAATCCTTAAATATGAGAACATGGTGAGTGAAAGCGCTGCGTTTGCTTTAGAAGATACAGTGGGGCAATTAAAAGAAGATATTGGTCTTGTTGAATATACAGGTCCAGGACTCACTATAAAAGTGGAACCTTCTTTAGAAAGCATTGCATTTGGACAACCTGTAGAAGGTATTTCACCAGATTTACTCATTCGTCTAATCAATGAAATCAATCGTTTTAAAGCAAAAGATGTAGAAGTGGACGGTAAACGTATTATATATTCTTCACCAATAAGAGATGTTAATGGTAAAACTACAGTGAATAATATACCCGTAAGAAATGCTCCATTTACGATTAGAATCGGAACCTCCACTTATGAGGATGCACAAAAAATGTACAATCAGTTAGAGGCCTCTACAATTGGCGATGACTTCTATATCGACAATTTAAAACTAAAGATTGGTGAGCCAGAGCAAAATATAACGATCTCAGCTTATGACCAAACAGTAAATAACCAATTTTTAAAAGAAGTGCCAGAAGGGGAGTCATGAAATGTGGTTGCCATTATTAGGGCTGATACTTGGGATTTCCCTCGGCTTATTAACTGAAATCCAGATTCCTGAAATATATGAAAGCTATTTATCGATAGCTGTATTGGCAGCGCTCGATACTCTATTTGGAGGGATACGTGCTCATCTTCAGCGTGTCTATGATGACAAAGTATTTGTTTCAGGGTTTTTCTTCAACATTGGACTTGCAGCAGCTTTAGCGTTTTTAGGTGTACACTTAGGAATAGATTTATACTTAGCTGCAATTTTTGCTTTTGGGGTACGACTATTTCAAAATATTGCAGTTATTCGTCGAATAATGCTGACTAAATGGTCCGAAAGAAAAAATCAATAAGTTTTTATATACAAATTGACTATTTCTTTAGAAAATTTTAGACTTTATACTATTTTTACACTAGAATAATAAATAAAGAGTTTATAGGAGGTGCCACGGGTTGAATCAATCAGAATTATACGTATCACTAGATATTGGGTCGTCATCAATTAAGGTCTTAATCGGCGAAATGAATGATGACTCGCTGCATGTAATTGGTGTAGGAAATGTAAAATCAAATGGAATAAGAAAAGGCACCATTGTGGATATAGACGCAACTGTACAATCTATAAAAAAAGCCGTTAGTGAAGCCGAAAGAATGATTGGCATGTCTATTAATGAAATTGTATTAGGCATTCCAGCAAATATGGCAAATATACAAAATGTTAAAGGCGTGGTAGCTGTAAATCGTGAAGATAGGGAAATTACAGATGGAGACTTAGAACGTGTGATCGAGTCTGCTCAAGTGATGTCTATTCCTCCCGAGAGAGAGCTTATTAATATAGCACCAAAACAGTTCATCGTAGATCACTTAGAGGAAATCAAAGATCCACGCGGGATGATTGGCACCCGTTTAGAATTAGACGGTATTATGATGACTACATCCAAAACAATTTTACATAACGTGTTAAGATGTGTGGAAAGAGCTGGTCTCCAAATAAGAGAGATTTATTTACAGCCTTTAGCTGGTGGTCATTTTGCATTAACTGAAGATGAAAAAAATCATGGCACAGCTTATATTGACATAGGCGGTGGTTCTACAACGATTGCCATTTTCAATGAAGGTCATTTAATCAATACTTCTGTTATTCCAGTTGGCGGAGATCATATTACAAAAGATTTATCGATTGTATTGAAAACACCGACGGAACAAGCTGAAATGATTAAACTAAAGTATGGACATGCTTTCTATGATGATGCTTCAGATGATGAACTATTTGAAGTACCAGTAATAGGGGCAGATATGAAAGAACAATACTCACAACGGTATATTGCTGAAATCATTGGAGTTCGACTAGAAGAACTATTTGAATTGGTTCTGGAAGAATTTTATCGACTTGGTTTACAGGACTTACCGGGAGGAGTAGTAATTACTGGTGGGGTTTCAAAACTGGAAGGCTTGGGGCAGTTGGCCAGACATATTCTTCAAACAAGAGTAAGACTATATACTCCAGACTATATTGGGGTTCGTGAGCCACAATATACAACAGCTGTTGGTCTTATAAGATATGCCTATAAAGAAGATCTTTTCTATGGTAAAATTGGTAATAGCCATGCGTTAGCGCATTCGGTCCCAAATGAAGCAGTTGCCGTATCTAAAAAACAAAAACAATCTGCTCAAACGACAAATGAACAAAAAGATAGCGCAATGACAAAAGCGAAGAGATTTTTTGACAAGTTTTTTGAATAACAAACCCTTTATCATAGCAGAGAGAGCATAGGAGGCAATAGCATGTTAGAATTTGAAACAAATGAAGATCAATTAGCGATCATTAAAGTTATTGGAGTAGGTGGTGGCGGTAATAACGCTGTAAATCGTATGATTGAACACGGTGTTCAAGGAGTAGATTTTATCGCTGTTAATACAGATGCACAAGCTCTCAATATGTCAAAAGCCGAAGTGAAGTTACAAATTGGTGGAAAACTAACTCGCGGTCTGGGTGCAGGAGCAAACCCTGAGGTAGGGAAAAAAGCGGCAGAAGAAAGTAAAGAATTGATCGAGGAAGCTCTAAGAGGAGCAGATATGGTATTCGTCACTGCGGGTATGGGTGGCGGTACAGGAACTGGTGCAGCACCGGTTATTGCTCAAATTGCACGTGATTTAGGGGCATTAACAGTAGGTGTAGTAACACGTCCATTTACTTTTGAAGGTCGTAAACGTTCTACACAAGCCGTTGGTGGAATTAGTATGATGAAAGAATCTGTAGACACGTTAATCGTCATTCCAAATGACCGTTTATTAGAAATCGTAGATAAAAACACGCCAATGCTAGAAGCATTCAGAGAAGCGGATAATGTTTTACGCCAAGGGGTTCAAGGTATTTCTGATTTGATAGCAGTACCGGGTCTTATCAATCTTGACTTTGCAGATGTAAAAACAATTATGTCCAATAAAGGTGCTGCACTAATGGGGATTGGTATTTCGGCAGGAGAAAATCGTGCTGCAGAAGCTGCGAAAAAAGCAATTTCAAGTCCACTTCTTGAAACATCAATCGATGGTGCGACTGGTGTGTTGATGAATATTACTGGTGGTTCTAACTTAAGTTTGTTTGAAGTTCAAGAAGCAGCTGATATTGTTGCCTCTGCTTCAGATGAAGAAGTTAACATGATCTTTGGTTCGGTTATTAATGATAACTTGAAAGATGAAATAGTTGTAACAGTAATCGCAACTGGATTCAATGAAGAGCTTCTAACACAAAAACAGCCACGAAACACTGGCTTCGGTGGAAACAGAGCGCCACAACCAACTGCACCACCTATCAGGGAACAACGTAAAGAAGAAGTACAACAACAAGCACCTCAACAGGATAGACATGTATCTCACAATCAACAAGAGGATGCATTAGATATCCCAACATTCTTAAGAAATCGTCAGCGTAGAAACTAATATGCAAAAAAAGCAATCACTTCGGTGGTTGTTTTTTTTTTGTTAATAAAATCGTAGATGAACACTGGGTACATGGAACTTGAAAATGAATAATACTACTGCTTTCCGTTTCAGGCGACGCGTTCGTTGTGATGTCTTATCAGCATCACTCATCTCGCTGGAGTCGCCGCCTTTCACTACAATCAATTAAGTGACTAGTACTCCACTATAAGATAACTTATCGCTTAGATGACAAGAGTAGTCAAAGTTAGTATAGGGATAAAACGGTCTGTTGAATTTGGGATATTTCTGTAATGGAGAATGAAGCAAGTAGATTTACTTTTTTACTAGTGGAAATAAAGAGAAATAGTAATTGTTTGTTAAATATAGAAGCGGAAGAGCGAACGAAATTGCATCTTCGTGAGCTTTCTCTATAAATAAGAAAGTATCATTTCTCTAGTTATCCAAAAACGTACTTACCTGTTTTTAAGTGTTGGGAGGGCGACGGACAGACTAACGCCATAAGATTACCGAAAATAAGATACTGGTTGGTTGTGACGGAGGTCACAACCGACCAGTATCTTTAAAAACCTCACACGGTAATAATATCGCAACAAGTCTGTCCAAAGCACTTCGGAAAGGCTAGAAATAGGTTTTGCCTTAAAGGACCTGGCGTATTTTTGCCTGCTTTTTCTTATGCATTAAATAGTTGGAGCAAATATGTTTTATTTAACTTGTTGTGAAAATAACAATTTAACTTAAATTATTATTTGTCGTAAAAAAAGAACGTTTTCGAGCGTTCTTTTGACAAATTTCTTACACTTTGGATGCTAAGCTTTAATCAAAAGGAGGGAAATTATGTACGCGGAAGTAATGATTGTAACCAATACTTTTTTCAATTATACCGTATTGGCATTTGCCAATAAAATTGGGTGGATTGAAAATCAGAAAAGGTATTTATTCCTATCTGCTTTAACTGCTGGAGTAATCACAGTTGTTTTCTCTCATTCTATGAGTACAATATTTTTATCTTTTTTTGTAATGATTGCTATCGCTTTTTGGAAAAAACGTTCACAAATAGTTAAAGCAATTATATTAACGTTATTAGCTAGTGTTTTTGCTGGTGGATTACTCACAGCTATTGCTCCTTTGTATGACAAAAGTAGTAATTTGTTTATGATTATTAACTTTGCTTTGATTGCTACTGGTGGTTTATATTTGTTGACCAAACATGTCCTTCATTTGAATATAGCACACGGTGAAAGGGAGCTCTTATATTCATCTAATGTTACGTTATTTGGTGTTTCTAAAGAGCTGACACTTTTTATAGACTCAGGAAATGTGTGTACAGAACCGTTATCCAATGATCCTGTCCACTTTGTGGCAGCAGAAATGCTACAGGAGGTATTGCCAAATGCGTTATTTAAAGCTATTAGTGATTGGGAGTTTAATGGAAGGAACGGATTGGACAAGATTCCAAAAGAATATTCAAGTAAATTACGATTAATCCCAATTGCAACGATTCAAAAGCATAAAACATGGGTTGTTGGTATTAAGTATGATCAGTGGACAATTGGCGATCAGACATTACCTAAAGGATATATTGTAATGACGAAAGCAAAAGAAAAGTTTCCACATGAGGCAGATGGAATTTTGCATAGTTCCTCATATTTTCATTTGAAGAAAAGGAGTGTAGGGTAATGCTGATGAAATGGTTGCGTAAGATTTACTATTGGGTACTTTCCTTTAGAAGAAAAAGTGTACATTATATTGGTGGTAATGAATCATTACCTAAGCCATTATCGAGAGAAGAGGAACGAGAGATGCTACTGGCGTTTATGGATGGGGATGAACATGCCAGAGATGTATTAATCGAACGCAACTTAAGATTAGTTGTTTATATTGCGAGAAGATTTGATCAGACAAATACGAATATAGAGGATCTAATAAGTATAGGTTCTATTGGTCTAATAAAGGCCGTAGAGACATTTAATCTTGAAAAAGGTATCAAGCTTGCAACTTACGCTTCCAGATGTATAGAGAACGAAATTTTAATGCATTTACGAAAGACAAATCGTATGAAGTCAGAAGTCTCTTTTGATGAACCTTTAAATTCTGATTCTGATGGAAATGAACTATTACTATCAGATATTTTAGGTACTAGTGAAGACTTAATCATTGAAGATGTGGAGAAAAAATTAGAGCGCCAACATGTATTTGAAGCGATAAATCTACTCGGCAATAGGGAAAAGTATATTATGCAATGTCGATTTGGGCTAAATGGTAAAGAAGAAATGACCCAAAAAGAAGTAGCTGATCATTTAGGTATTTCGCAATCATATATATCTCGTTTAGAAAAGAAAATCATTTTAGACTTAAAGGAGCTATTAAACGAACCAATTGCCTAATGGGTGAAATTGGATAGAATCATAAAGAATAATCTTTTCTTTCCCGGACAAACTGACTTAGAACAATTAAAAAGTCCGGAGGAAGATCTATGACGAGAACAAAAGTTGAATTATGCGGCATTGATACATCTAAGCTTCCTTTACTTAAGCATGAAGAAATGAAAGAATTGTTTATTCGATTACAAGCTGGTGAAGACTCTGTTAAAGATGAGCTAGTAATGTGTAATTTAAGGTTAGTTTTAAGCCTGGTTCAAAGGTTTGCTTATCGGGGAGAGCAAGCAGATGACTTGTTTCAAGTTGGTTGCATTGGGCTCATCAAGTCAATTGAGAATTTCGATCTAAAGCATAACGTCCGTTTTTCTACGTATGCAGTTCCTATGATTATTGGAGAAATAAAAAGACATTTACGTGATCACCATTCAGTAAGAGTATCAAGATCGTTAAGAGATATTGCATATAAAGCTATGAAAGCAAAGGAACAGTTTATAAACGAGCATTTACAAGAGCCAACCTTGGATGATCTGTCTAAAGAGCTTGATATTTCGGTGGAAGATATATTAATTGCTTTAGATGCCATTCAGGATCCAGTATCTTTACAAGAGCCAATATTCAGTGATGGTGGCGACGCTATTTATATGATGGACCAATTATGCGATAATGATGTATCCGAAGATCAATGGGTCACTTATTTTACAGTGAAAGAAAGTTTTCAGAAGCTAGATACAAGACAAAAGAAAATATTAACGAAAAGAATTTACTATGGAGCTACACAAACAGAAATAGCGATGGACCTAGGTTTATCACAGGCACAAATTTCCCGATTAGAGAAGAGTGCTTTATCAACTATTCAAAGCCAATTGAATCCATAAGTGTATTCTATTAACACAAGCGCTTTTTTCTTTCAAGAAAAAAGCGTTTTTTTGTTGCTAAAAATTCAAAAGCGGATAAACTTCCATTTAGCAAGTGAGCTACCGCCCAGAGCAAGTAGACCACAGCGCAAAGCAAGTAAATGTTTGTAGAATCAAGTAAACGGTTGGTCACCGCAAGTAAATGGCTACCAAGAGGTTAATCTTTCCAAGTGTACTGTTCAGTTCCTTGGTTACTTCTACTCGTTTATTAATTGATGTGAACGATTCAATAACCTCCGTTATTTTCTTTTAAGAAAAAAGCGTTTTTTTCATTTTCAGTCATATAATGAATAAAAGGGGGTTAATGATGAAATTTTCAGATGCACAGCAAAAAGAAGTGATAGAAGCGAAAAGTGGACAATTACTAGGCTATATTGTGGATGCGGAAATTGATAAAGACACTGGTTATATTATTTCATTTCTAGTAGAGGAAAATGGCGCTTATCCAACTTTTTTTAATAAAAAAAGAGAGACGAAGAAAATAGCAGTACAAAATATAGCGATAATTGGAAAAGATGTTATAATTGTATCAAAAACTTAGACTAATAATGTTCATCATTGATAAAACGGCTTTTCATTGATACAATAAACAAAAAAACAAATGATGAAAAGTTGGGTTTCGAATGACAAACGTACAACAAAATTTAGAACAAATTCAACAACGAATGCAAAGCGCAAGTGAAAGAGCTAATAGAAAATTAGAAGATGTTACATTAATAGCTGTAACAAAAGAAGTCTCAGTTAATCGAACTAACGAGGTAATTGAGAATGGTGTTCTGCATTTAGGAGAAAATAGACCAGAGGGTTTAAAGAAAAAGTTAGATGCCATTTCTAATGATGTCAAGTGGCATTACATAGGTACTTTACAAACAAGAAAAGTTAAATCGGTTATTAACGATATTAATTTCCTGCATTCATTGGACCGGATGAGTTTAGCGGATGAAATTGAGAAAAGAGCTACCTCCACGAAAGATTGTTTTGTACAAGTAAACGTTTCGCAAGAAGAGTCAAAACATGGGCTTTCTTTTGCTGAAGTGGAAGCATTCGTAGATCAGCTTAAAAAGCATAAACGTATTCGTATCATTGGATTGATGACAATGGCTCCAAATACCGAAGATGACGCAATCATACGCGATGTTTTTCGGAGATTGAAACAGCTCCAAAGTAAAATTGCAGCTAAAAAGATTGTCAACGCACCTTGTACAGAACTTTCCATGGGAATGTCTGGGGATTATGAAATAGCGATAGAAGAAGGTGCTACTTTTATAAGAATCGGAACAGCATTGGTTGGAAAAGAGAGGGAGGGAGTTGTATGAGCATGAAAAACTGGATGAAAAATTTCTTCTACTTAGACGAGGATGAGGAAGCATCAGAAGCGCAGCAATCAAGACCTCAGCATCAAAAACCTGTAGATAATAATATAAAACAGCAATCTGTTAAATCTGCACCTCAAGAGCGTAAATTCAATACGATTCCTAAAGAAGTGAATACTCCTAATCTTGTTAGTATTCAAAATGTACAAAAGTCATCCAAAGTAATATTGATAGAACCAAGAGTGTATGCAGAGGCACAAGATATATCTGAACACTTAAAAAGTAAAAAAGCTGTAATTGTAAATCTGCAACGTATAGATAAAGAGCAAGGAATTAGAATAATCGACTTTTTAAGTGGAACAGTGTACGCTTTAGGTGGAGACATACAAAGAATAGGTACGGATATATTCCTTTGTGCACCAGACTCAGTTGAAGTCGATGGTGCAATATCGGATTATTATTATAACGACCTAGATTAACAGAGGAGTAATTAACTTATGGGATTAGTTTTATATTTAATAAGTTGGGGTGTTCAAATTTATACGTATGCATTAATAGCATATATTTTAATGTCGTGGGTACCGAGCATTCAACAATCGAGTTTTGGTAAGTTTTTAGGAAGAATATGTGAACCATATTTGGAACCGTTTAGAAAGATTATTCCTCCACTAGGTATGATTGATATCTCACCTATTGTAGCAATTTTTGTATTAAACCTAGCAATGAAGGGTATATATTTTATAGCGTATACAATTCTCTAACCTCACTTACGTGGGGTTTTTTACTATACTAGAAAGGGAATATTATAATGGAAAATGTATTGCAACATTTTAGAAAAGAGGAGCAGCCTTTTATTGAACAGGTTGTGAGTATGATGCGGGAAGTAGAAGATAGATATGCTCCTAAGATAACGGACTTTCTCGATCCCAGACAGCAATTTATCGTTGATTCGATTCGTAGGCAATATGAAGATATTGGATCTACAGCAACAGGTGCTCTAGAAGATGCGGAGAGAAAAAGAGTTCTGCTGTTCCCTTCTTATTATACTCCATCAGATAACGATTTCTCTATGAGAGTAGTAGAAGTCCATTATCCTACTAAATTCGTAACATTAAAGCATAAGGATGTTCTTGGTTCGATGATGTCACTTGGAATTGATCGTAGCAAGTTTGGTGATATACGAGTACAGGATGGTTCCATTCAATTCGTTGTTGCATTAGAGGTGTTGGACTATGTTCGTGCTAACTTTACATCCATTGGGAAAGTGAAAGTTCATATAGACGAAATAGAAGATCCAATCGATTACTTTGTCCAGCAGGAGGAATGGATAACTGAGACTTTAACGGTTAGTTCCCTGCGATTAGACACGGTGATTGCCTCGGTTTTTAATATTTCTCGTCAAAAATCAGCAACCCTTATTCAAAGTGGAAAGGTTAAAGTGAACTGGTCAGAAAAAGATCAGGTATCTCTTGAATTACAAGAACTGGATTTACTTTCTATAAGAGGGCATGGAAGAGTAAAATTAATCATGATTGAGGGAAGAACAAAAAAAGATAAAATCCGACTACAAATAGGTAGGTTAGAACTAAAAAGTTAATTTTTATAAGAATATTTCAAATTTAGATGTATTCACCTTCTTAGAAATGTATAATGATAGAAAGAATAGTAGTAAAGGAGATGTTAAAATGCCACTAACACCACTTGATATACATAACAAGGAATTTAGTAAAGGATTTAGAGGATACAATGAAGACGAAGTAAATGAATTCCTAGATCAAATTATGAAAGACCTTGAAATTTTGATGAAAGAAAAAAAGGAATTAGAGACAAAGCTTAAAACTTCAAGCGAAAAGGTTGGTCATTTTACTTCGATTGAAGAAACATTACATAAGTCAATTGTCGTTGCTCAAGAGGCTGCAGAGGAAGTCCGTCGCAATTCACAAAAAGAAGCGAAGCTGATTGTGAAAGAGGCAGAGAAAAATGCTGACCGAATTGTTAATGAAGCACTAACAAAAGCTAGAAGGATTGCATTGGAAATCGAGGACTTGAAAAAACAGTCAAAGGTTTTCCGAAATCGTTTTAAAATGTTAGTCGAAGCCCAACTAGACTTGATCAACACAGATGACTGGAACCATTTAATGGAATATGATGTGGATACAGAAGCGATTGATCGTATATCAGCCACGGAAGATTAACATCTCTTGACTCATAGGCATACTTTACCTATAATAATTTCATATCATATAATATGCGTAGAAAAAGACGTCTAAATTTGTTTTCGACATAGCGACTTGAGGGTGGTGAGAGCTCAGGAAGAGAAACTTATTTAGGATATCACTTTGGAGCAAGGGCACTGAACTTTAGTAAGTGTCTTCGGTTAATGCCCCGTTATGGCATTCTAAGCGGCGATTTTTAAGTTAAATCGCAAGTAGGGTGGTACCGCGAGCATAACTCCTCGTCCCTTTTTGGGATGTGGAGTTTTTTTGTTTTCGGCACACCTTAGACAGTACTCATGCTTTTATTAATCAGGAGGTAATAAGATGGAATACAAAGACACATTATTAATGCCAAAGACAGAATTCCCTATGCGCGGAAACTTACCAGTGAAAGAATTAGATATTCAAGCAAAATGGGCAGAGCAGGATATTTATAAAAAGGTACAGGATCATACAAAAGGTCGACCATTTTTTGTATTGCATGATGGACCACCATATGCGAACGGCGATCTACATATGGGTCACGCATTAAACAAAGTACTAAAAGATATGATTGTCCGTCACAAGTCTATGGCAGGTTTTCATGCCCCGTATGTTCCAGGCTGGGATACACATGGTCTTCCAATCGAGCAAGCACTAACGAATAAAGGCGTAAAACGTAAGGAAATGTCTTTAGCTGAGTTTAGAAAGCTTTGTGAAGAATATGCCTATCAACAAATTGACAATCAACGCTCACAATTTAAACGTCTAGGTGTTCGTGGTGACTGGGATAATCCATATGTTACATTGACTCCCGCGTTTGAATCACGCCAAATAGAAGTATTCGGTGCTATGGCTAAAAAAGGATATATTTATAAAGGATTAAAGCCAGTTTACTGGTCACCATCAAGTGAATCCGCATTGGCTGAGGCTGAAATTGAATATCAAGATAAAAAATCGCCATCTATTTATGTAAGCTTTGAGGTGACAGAGGGTAAAGGTGTGCTTGAAGAAGGAACGAAATTTATCATTTGGACTACAACACCTTGGACAATTCCTGCAAACCAAGCTATTTCTCTACATCCTAAAGTGGAGTACGCTGTTGTTAATACGAAAGGCTCTAATTTTGTTGTTGCATTAGATTTAGTAAAATCTGTAGCGGAAGAATTAGGCTGGGAAGAATATACAGTAGAACGTACGATTGAAGGGAAAGAAATGGACCGTCTGGTTGCTAAGCATCCATTATACGATCGTGATTCACTTATCATTTTAGGAGAACATGTAACAACTGAGTCTGGTACTGGATGTGTTCATACAGCTCCTGGTCACGGGGAAGATGACTTTTACGTAGGTAAAGCTTACGGATTAGATGTTCTTTGTCCAGTTGATGATCGTGGTGTAATGACTGATGAAGCACCTGGTTTTGAAGGGTTATTTTATGACACAGCCAACAAAGCAATTACAGAGGCGTTAGAGGCTGCTGGTGCACTTGAAAAACTTACATTCTTTACACATTCATATCCGCATGACTGGCGTACGAAAAAACCAGTTATTTATCGTGCTACAGCGCAATGGTTTGCTTCTATTGAAGCGTTTAGAGATGAATTGCTACAAGCAATTCGAGATACAAAATTCACACCTGCATGGGGAGAGACTCGTCTATTTAATATGATTCGTGATCGTGGAGACTGGTGTATTTCACGCCAACGTGTTTGGGGAGTTCCAATTCCAGTGTTTTATGGAGAAGATGGAGAACCAATTCTGACAGAAGAAACCATTTCTCATGTTTCTAAATTATTCCGTGAACATGGTTCAAATATTTGGTTTGAAAAAGAAGCGAAGGAATTATTACCAGAAGGATTTACACATATTGGAAGTCCTAACGGTATCTTTACAAAAGAAACAGATATCATGGATGTTTGGTTTGATTCGGGTTCATCTCATCAAGGTGTTCTAGAAGAACGTGAGGATTTAGTATTCCCAGCTGACTTATACCTAGAGGGGTCCGATCAGTATCGTGGATGGTTTAACTCTTCTCTAATCACTAGTACGGCTATGTTTGGTCACGCTCCTTATAAAGGTTTGTTAAGCCATGGTTTCACGTTGGATGGAAATGGTCGTAAAATGAGTAAATCATTAGGAAACGTTATTGTTCCTGCTAAAGTGATAAATCAGTTAGGTGCAGATATTGTACGTTTATGGGTAGCTTCCGTGGATTATACAGCTGATGTACGTGTTTCTGATGCGATCTTCAAACAAGTTTCCGAAGTATATCGTAAAATCCGTAACACATTCCGATTCTTACATGGTAATATCAGTGATTTCCATCCTGTTAATAATCGTGTGGAATTTAAAGATCTTCGTGAAGTAGATCAATATATGTACATGAAGCTTCAAGAAGTTATTACTAGTGTAAACGCTGCATATGATCGCTATGATTTTGCAAGTGTATACCATACAGTGAATAATTTTGTATCAAGTGAACTAAGTTCATTCTACTTAGATATTGCAAAAGATGTTGTATATATTTATGGAGAAGACCATCCAGATCGTCGTGCTATGCAAACAGTTATGTACGATACATTATTAGCGTTATTAAAATTAGTAACGCCGATCCTACCGCATACTACAGATGAACTTTGGGCTTATTTAGAGCATGAAACAGCGGAAAGCATTCAGTTAACAGATATGCCAGAAGCAGTAGATTATCCAGAATTCAAAGAGTTAGCAGCTAAGTGGGATAAAATTATGGAACTACGTGATGATGTATTAAAAGCATTAGAAGAAGCACGTAATGCAAAAACAATCGGTAAATCATTAGAAGCAAAAGTAGCTTTGTATGTAAATGATGATTATAGAGCATTATTTGAAACGGATGCGATTGACTTTGCACAATTGTTTATCGTTTCTAAGTTTGAATTAGGTGGTTCCACTTCTGAAGCACCAGCAGACAGCTTGGCATTAGAGCATGCTTCTGTTGTAGTAGAAAAAGCAGACGGTGAAAAATGTGAACGTTGCTGGACAATTTCCGAAACAGTTGGAACAAGCGAAGCACATCCAACTTTATGTGCACGTTGCGCAGAGGTTGTAGTGACATTGTAAACAAGTATAGAAAATGTGATCCGACTTTTAGTTGGATCACATTTTTTTCGGTCAGGGATAAGAATATTAGATATTGGTATGAAAATGAGGCTAATGATTTCCGTTTCAGGCGAACGCTTTCCGTGAGCGTTGCCTCAGCCTCCTCGCTTCGCTGTGGGGTCTTCGACTTGCACTCCAGTCAATCGGATAAGTAGTACTCATTAGGAAAATAAAACAAATTCTTATGGCTAAAGAATATAAGTATTCAAAGTAAATGAAGGTTAAGATCAAATTCTCATTTTATTATTTCTGTGATACTTTATAAAAAACTTCAATAATAGACTCACCAACTTCGTCCAACCACAAAAGTTAGTGTAAGAATATTTAAATGCTAGGCGGTGATGGTTCATCGCTCTCCCACGGAAAGCTTCCGCTCGTAACGGAAATCTATAGTATTTCTGATATCTCATAACTGTCTCTTTTACGAATGATAGGGTTCTGTGTTAAACTAATAGGAGAGTGTTCAATTTTGCTGAAAAGAATTTGTTATGTGGGGGAAATAATGTGTGGAAATTTTATGGACTGGCGGCTTTTGTCATTGCGTTAGATCAATGGACAAAATGGCTAGTCGTTAAAAATATGATACTTGGTGAACGAATTATTATGTGGGACCCTTACTTAGCGCTACTTTCTCATAGAAATAGAGGAGCAGCCTGGGGCATTCTACAAGGAAAAATAGGATTCTTTACCATTGTTACAATCATCGTCATCATTGGAATTATCTATTATTTTCATAAAGAAGCAAAAGGAAAGCCAATATTTCAGGCTGGCTTGATGATGTTACTTGGAGGAGCAATAGGGAATTTTATTGACCGACTTTGGAGAGGCGAAGTAGTAGATTTCGTCGATGTATTAATACCTATTATTAATTATGATTTTCCAATCTTTAACGTGGCGGATGCTGCACTAACTCTTGGGGTTATAATTATAATATTATTTGTATTTCAAGAAGAACGAGCTGAAAAGAAAAAGGTGAAGTAATGGAAGATTTAACATTTATCATTGAAAATGAACAAGCAAAAGAGCGTATCGATAAAGCAATCGCATCTTTTGAGTCTGATTGGTCCCGCACACAAATTCAAAACTTTATAAAAGATGGATTTGTAACTGTGAACAATGAACCGGCCAAAACTAGCTATAAAGTGAAAGCAGGAGATGTTATTGTCGTTACACCTCCAGATGCTGTACCACTCGATATTGTTGCAGAGAATTTGAATTTAGAAATCATCTATGAGGATGAGGACGTAGTAGTTGTCTATAAACCTCGCGGAATGGTTGTACATCCTGCACCTGGTCACACTACTGGAACGCTAGTTAATGGTCTGATGTATCAGATTAAAGATTTGTCTGGTATTAATGGGGTTATGCGTCCGGGAATTGTGCATCGTATCGATAAAGATACGACAGGTCTATTAATGGTAGCAAAGAATGACGTAGCGCATGTCTCATTAGTGGATCAACTCGTAAAGAAAACAGTTACTCGTAAATACACAGCACTTGTGCACGGTCGCATTGCGCACGATAAGGGTACGATTGATGCTCCTATTGCTCGTGATAAAAAAGAAAGACAAAGTATGGCGGTAGTAGATAATGGTAAGCATGCTGTTACACATTTTCGTGTTATAGAGAGATTTGATAAATTTTCGTTAGTTGAATGCCAATTGGAAACTGGACGTACGCATCAAATTCGTGTGCATATGAAATATATTGGTTACCCACTAGCTGGAGATCCAAAATATGGTCCGAAAAAAACGATTAGTTTTGATGGCCAAGTTTTACATGCGGGATTACTAGGCTTTATTCACCCAAAAACGGGAGAATACTTAGAGTTCTCTTACCCACTTCCAGAGGATTTCACTAATTTGATACAAGATTTAAAAAATCAATCATTGATTAATGAGGAATAGTACTCTATACTAGTGAAAGAAATAATAAAAAATTATATAGCTTCACCTTTAATAACAGTCCAGAGAGGCTGAGAAGGTACTTGTGAACGTGACTCACTATCAATCTGCGGATTTTTAGGAATCACTCTAATTTATTACGCATTTACAACCTTCTGGGCTCTCGAGCTTAGAAGGTTTTTTATTTTTCAAAGGAGATGAAAGTTGATGGGAGAAAAAGCGAATATTCTAGATGAGCAAGCGATAAATCGAGCACTCACAAGAATTGCACATGAAATTATTGAACGTAACAAGGGGATTGATGAATGTATTCTAGTAGGCATCAAAACTAGAGGAGCATTTTTAGCTCAGCGTCTGGCGGGTAGAATCGAACGTATTGAGGGCAAACCGATAAAAACAGGAGAGCTTGATATAACGCTATATAGAGATGATCTTTCCTTGAAGAATGATACAGCTGAACCGCTAGTGCAACAAGTTGATATAACCCATGATGTGAAGGATAAAAAAGTTATTTTGGTTGACGATGTTTTATTTACCGGAAGAACTGTCCGAGCTGCAATGGATGCAGTAATGGATTTAGGAAGACCATCTCAAATTCAGTTAGCAGTTTTAATTGATAGAGGGCATCGCGAGCTACCGATTCGAGCAGATTATGTTGGAAAAAATATACCCACCTCTAGCAGTGAAAGAATCGTAGTAAAAGTGACGGAAACAGACGAAGTAGACGCAGTAACCATTTACGAATAAAAATCTATTCAAAAGGTAGGAAAAATCCATGTCAAACGCCGTTTTAGATGTAAATGATAAGCCATCAGGGGGACAACTCATCACTTTAAGTTTTCAACATATGTTTGCAATGTTCGGATCTACTATATTAGTACCACAGCTTGTAGGTTTGAGTCCTGCCATTGCATTGTTAACTAGTGGAATTGCAACAATAATTTTCTTGCTCGTAACTAAATTTCAAGTACCAGCATATTTAGGATCGTCGTTCGCATTCATCGCGCCGATAATTATAGCAGTAAATGGGTTAGATGAAACAACTGGAAAAGCTATCAATCCAGGGAATGCAATGATCGGTGCCGTTTTCGTAGGATTGGTTTATGGTATCGTTTCCCTTATTATTTGGAAAAGTGGTTACAAATGGATCATGAAGCTTTTACCAGCGATTGTTGTTGGACCAGTCATCATGGTTATTGGACTGGGACTGTCTGGTGTTGCAGTCGATATGGCAATGAATATAACAAATGCAGATACAGGCTTAAAAGAATATAGCTTCTTGCATTTCTCAGCAGCTTTAGTTACTTTGTTTACAGCGATAATTTGTACGGTATACTTCAAAAATATTATTAGTACAATGCCAATCTTAGTTGGATTAGTAGTAGGTTACATATATTCTATCGTGATTGGAATTGTTGACTTTACCCCGATAAAAGAAGCAAAAATATTCGCTTTGCCTGACTTTTTAATACCAGGAGTACATTATGATTTTGTTATAACTACTAATATTTTGCTAGTGATGGTTCCAATTGTAATCGTAACAATATCCGAGCATATTGGACATCAGCTCGTGCTAGGAAAAGTTGTAGAAAGAGATTATATAAAAGAACCAGGACTACATAGATCATTACTAGGTGATGGTTTAGGAACCTTAGTAAGTGCACTTATAGGTGGTCCACCAAAAACGACTTACGGTGAAAATATCGGAGTTTTAGCAATAACTCGTATTTATAGTGTTTATGTCATTTTAGGTGCAGCTATAGTGGCTATCCTACTTTCGTTCTTTGGAAAAGCAATGGCAGTTATTTCAACGATACCAACAGCAGTTCTTGGTGGCGTATCTATCCTATTATTCGGGATTATCGCAGCAAGTGGGTTACGTATGCTAGTGGATGCAAAAGTAGATTTCGGCAATAGTCGAAATTTAGTTATTGCTTCTGTAATTCTAGTAATAGGAATCGGAGGAGCAAAATTCATCGTTACAGAGGCCCTTAGTATTGAGGGTATGGCTTTAGCGGCAATAATTGGGGTTATACTAAACCTCATTCTACCTGGAAGAAAACAAGCAGAAAGCACAGATTTACATCAAACTTAATAATAGACCTTTTAAGAAGTTGAACAGTGAGTCAGCAAAAGGTTCGAATAGCAAGTTGGGACATGTAACATGATCCTGCTACTTGTCTATGCAAAAACGAACCTTCTCGAGACTTTTTCGAGGAGGTTTTAACATTTACTAAACAAGCCTCCAGCGGATGTCACAGACTTTATCGTGCTTCTCGATAAAAGTCTGGACGCAAATCAACCAAGGAGAATTTGATTTAAACAGAAAGGTGGATATTCATGGAAAATTTAGTATCAATGAAAGACTTATCGGCAGATCAAATACATCAGATATTAAAACAAACACAAGCGTTTCGTGATGGTACCACCTCAACTCTGAAGAATAAATATATGGTATCGAACCTGTTTTTTGAGCCTAGCACTAGAACTAAGATGAGCTTTGAAATGGCTGAAAGAAAATTGAATTTAGAAATCCTTCCTTTTGATGCTGGCTTCTCGAGTACGTTAAAAGGCGAAACACTTTATGACACCGTTAAAGTTCTAGAATCCATTGGGCTGGATTTATTAGTAATTAGGCATGAGCAAAATAATTATTTTGAAGAGCTAGTTGGAAAAGTTAAACCTGCGATTATCAACGGTGGGGACGGTACAGGAAATCATCCAACGCAAAGCCTTTTAGATATTTATACAATTTGGCAGGAGTTTGGTACTTTACAAGATAAGGTAATTACGATTGTAGGAGATATCACTCATAGTCGTGTTGCTAGGTCTAATGCAGACGCACTTACAAGATTAGGCGCACAAGTCCGGTTTGTTTGCCCACCCGAATGGCAAGGTGAGTTCAAAGCGTTTAATGAATTCGATGATGTAATACAAGATAGTGATGTGCTCATGATGCTTCGTGTTCAGCATGAAAGACATGATGGGAAGACGACATTTTCTAAAGAGCAATATCATCAATTGTATGGTCTAACAATAGAGCGAGAGCGAAAAATGAAAGAGCATGCAATTATCATGCACCCTGCCCCTTTCAATAGAGGCGTGGAAATTGCTAGTGAATTAGTAGAATGTGAACGGTCAAGGATTTTTAAGCAAATGGAAAATGGTGTTTATGTTCGCATGGCTGTCATTGAAATGATTTTGAAAGGGAGAGAATAACATGACAAAAATTATTCAAAACGTTCAAATAGTTAACAATGAAGGGGAATTAGAAACGACTGCTGTTTTAGTTCAAGAAGGCAGAATTGCTGCAATCGGAGCAAATATAACATCAAATGATGCACAACAAATAGATGGCAAAGGACGTTTGCTTTCTGCAGGTTTCATCGATGTACATGTTCATTTACGTGAACCGGGTGGAGAGCAGAAGGAAACAATTGAAACGGGAACGAAGGCAGCGGCTAAAGGTGGGTATACAACCATTTGTGCTATGCCGAATACAAGACCAGTACCTGACACGGTAGAAAACTTCTCACATGTTTTAGGTTTAGTGGAGAAAAATGCACTTGTTCGTGTCCTTCCTTATGGTTCTATTACAATACGACAAGCGGGTAAAGAAAGAACAGATATCGAAGCATTGAAAACTCTTGGAGCCTTTGCTTTAACAGATGATGGTGTTGGTGTTCAAACCGCAGGAACAATGCTAGAAGCAATGGAGGAGGCAGCAAAATTTAATATTCCAATTGTCGCTCACTGTGAAGATAATTCACTTATTTACGGTGGCGTTATGCATAAAGGAAAACGCAGCGAAGAACTTGGGTTAAAAGGTATTCCCTCTGTTTCTGAATCAGTACATATTGCACGTGATATTTTACTCGCGGAAGCAACAGGAGCTCATTATCACGTATGTCATGTTAGTACAAAAGAATCTGTTCGGGTAATAAGAGATGCTAAAAAAGCGGGTATCCATGTGACAGCAGAAGTAAGTCCGCATCATTTGTTGCTTTGTGAGGATGATATTCCTTCCAATGAAGCAGCTTGGAAGATGAACCCTCCACTAAGAGCTAAAGAAGATATGATGGCACTTCGAGAAGGATTAGAAGATGGAACTTTAGATTTTATAGCGACGGATCATGCTCCACATACAGAAGAAGAGAAGTCATATGGGTTTGAAAAAGCTCCATTCGGAATTGTCGGATTAGAAACAGCATTCCCACTTTTATATACTCACTTTGTAAAAAATGGCGATTGGACTCTTAAGCAACTTTTGGATTACTTAACGATCAAACCAGCGAAGGTATTCGGATTTGAATTCGGAAAGCTTGAAGTAGGGGCACCTGCCGATTTAGTTTTATTAGATTTAGAAAAAGAACAAAATATTGATAAAGAAGCATTTGTATCCAAAGGAAAGAATACACCATTTAATGGATGGCCGTGCACTGGTTGGCCGCAACTTACAATGTATAACGGAGAAATCGTATGGCAGGAGGAACAAGCATGAAAACAAGATACTTAATATTAGAAGACGGTACGGTATTTAAAGGAAATGCATTTGGAAGTGAAACGGGGACAATTGGGGAAGTAATTTTTACAACTGCAATGACAGGCTATCAGGAATCGATTTCAGATCCTTCTAACTGTGGGCAAATATTAACGTTTACGTATCCAATGGTTGGTAACTATGGTATAAATCCAGATGATTTTGAAGCTATAACAATTGGACTTTCCGGAGTAGTAATAAGAGAGCTTGCTGAACAACCATCGAATTTCAGAAATACTGGTACTTTAAGTGAATTTTTAAATGCGAAAAACGTTCCTGGAATTGAAGGAATTGATACAAGAAAGCTAACTCGTATTATTCGTATGCATGGTTCTTTAAAAGGAAGACTTACAAATGCTGACGAAGAAGTGAACGTGGAGCAAGTAGTAAAAGAACTTCAAGCAACTGAAATCCCTAAAAACGTAGTAGAACAAGTTTCGATAACTAGACCATATCCAAGTCCTGGACGTGGAAAAAGAGTAGTACTAGTGGACTTTGGTATGAAACACGGCATATTAAGAGAACTAAACAAACGTGATTGCGATATTATTGTAGTCCCTTATAACACATCTGCAACTGAAATTTTAGGAATGTTCCCAGATGGTGTTATGTTATCCAATGGACCTGGAGATCCAACTGATATTCCAGAAGCAATCGAAATGGTAAAAGGAATTATCGGGAAAGTACCGATTTTCGGAGTATGTCTAGGACATCAACTTATTTCACTTGCAAGTGGTGCCACATCCTTTAAATTGAAATTTGGACATCGTGGAGGAAATCATCCAGTAAAAGATTTAAGAACTGGAAGAACAGAGTTAACTTCTCAAAACCATGGTTATGCAATTGATGCAGATTCCATCGCACAAACAGATTTAGAAATAACACATATTGCGTTAAATGACGGCACAGTCGAAGGGGTAAGACATACTAAATTCCCAGTATTTTGTGTTCAGTTCCACCCAGAAGGTTCATCAGGACCAGAAGATTCAAAACATTTATTTGACGAGTTTATCGAATTAATGAATCTAGAGAGCAAAAAGGAGAATTCACATGCCTAAACGTAAAGATATAAAAACAATATTAGTAATAGGTTCCGGTCCAATTGTCATCGGTCAAGCTGCAGAATTCGACTATGCTGGTACACAAGCATGTATTTCCCTAAGAGAAGAAGGCTATAGTGTTATTTTAGTGAATTCTAATCCCGCAACTATTATGACGGATACAGAAATTGCAGATAAGGTTTATATTGAACCCCTTACCTTACCATTTGTGAGTAAAATCATACGT
Source organism: Psychrobacillus sp. FSL K6-2836 (assembly GCF_038003085.1). NCBI lineage: Bacteria > Bacillati > Bacillota > Bacilli > Caryophanales > Bacillaceae > Psychrobacillus > Psychrobacillus sp. FSL K6-2836. The sequence goes on along the minus strand of NZ_JBBOOM010000001.1, from coordinate 720,101 downwards.
AAAGAGCGTCCAGATGCGATTTTACCTACACTTGGTGGACAAACTGGGTTGAATATGGCTATTGAGCTCGATGAATCTGGTATTTTAGATGAGCTAGGAATAGAAATATTAGGTACAAAATTAGAAGCAATTCACAAAGCAGAAGATCGGGATCTATTCCGTACGCTGATGAATGAATTAAATGAACCGGTTCCAGATAGTGATATTATCCATAATCTTGAAGAAGCGAAGGCATTCGTAGAACGTATTGGCTACCCAGTTATCGTCCGTCCCGCATTTACAATGGGTGGAACAGGTGGTGGTATTTGTTACAATGATGCAGACCTAGTTGAAATTGTAACAAGCGGTTTAAAATACAGCCCTGTTACTCAATGTTTACTTGAAAAATCAATTGCAGGATATAAAGAGATAGAGTACGAAGTAATGCGTGACTCTGCCGATAACGCAATTGTTGTATGTAATATGGAAAACTTCGATGCTGTTGGGATTCATACAGGGGACTCAATCGTAGTTGCTCCAACACAAACATTATCTGATCGTGAAAACCAAATGCTTCGCAATGTATCTTTAAAAATTATTCGTGCACTTAAAATTGAAGGTGGATGTAACGTACAATTAGCACTTGATCCGCATAGCTTCAATTACTATATTATCGAGGTTAACCCGCGAGTAAGCCGTTCTTCTGCGCTAGCTTCAAAAGCAACTGGTTATCCAATTGCAAAACTTGCAGCTAAAATTGCAGTAGGTCTTACATTGGATGAGATGATGAATCCAGTTACACAAAAAACATATGCTTGCTTCGAGCCGGCATTGGATTATATTGTAGCGAAAATTCCAAGATGGCCATTCGATAAATTTGAATCAGCTAAACGTAATCTTGGAACTCAAATGAAGGCTACTGGGGAAGTAATGTCACTAGGACGTACATTTGAGGAAGCAATACTTAAATCAGTTCGTTCACTTGAAACAGGTCATTTCCATATCGAAATGAAAAACAGTGAGTCGATTACAGATGCATGGATGGAAAAACGTATTCGTCGTGCAGGAGATGAGAGACTATTCTTCATAGGAGAAGCGCTACGTCGTGGAGTATCGGTTGAAACAATTCATGAGTGGAGCCAAATTGATTTATTTTTCTTAAACAAACTTCAAAATATCGTGAAGTTTGAACAAGTCATCCAAGAAAATCCTTTCGATCAAGACGTATTATACAAAGCAAAACGTATGGGCTTCGCTGATAAAACTATTGCGAAATATTGGAACGTGACTGAATTAGAAGTTTATAACTTTAAAAAAGAAAATGGAATTGTACCTGTTTACAAAATGGTCGATACTTGTGCGGGAGAGTTTGAATCTGAAACACCATACTTCTACGGAACGTACGAAGAGGAAAATGAATCTATTCGTACGGAAAAAGAAAGCGTAATTGTACTAGGTTCTGGTCCGATTCGTATTGGTCAAGGTGTTGAGTTTGACTACGCAACAGTACATTCTGTATGGGCTATTAAAGAAGCAGGTTATGAGGCAATCATTATAAATAATAACCCTGAAACAGTTTCAACCGACTTCTCTATTTCGGATAAATTATACTTTGAACCACTAACACTTGAAGATGTTATGCATATTGTCGATTTAGAGCAGCCAAAGGGAGTAGTTGTACAATTTGGAGGACAAACAGCTATCAACTTAGCTGCTGGACTTGAAGAAAGAGGCGTTAAAATTCTAGGCACAACGCTAGAAGACATTGACCGTGCCGAAAACCGTAACAAGTTTGAAGCTGCTCTTCATGAAATAGATATTCCACAGCCACTCGGAAAAACTGCAGTATCTGTGGAAGAAGCAACTCAAATTGCCAACGAAATAGGGTATCCAGTATTAGTTAGACCCTCTTACGTACTTGGTGGTCGTGCAATGCAGATTGTATATACCGAAGATGAGATTAAACACTATATGGAGCATGCGGTAGAAGCGAGCCCTGAAAAACCAGTTCTAATCGATCGTTACTTGACAGGAACAGAAATTGAAGTAGATGCAATTTGTGACGGGGAAAATGTATTAATACCAGGGATTATGGAACATATAGAACGTGCAGGTGTTCACTCAGGTGACTCAATAGCTGTATATCCGCCACAAAAACTATCACCACAACAGATTGATACACTGGTAGATTATACAACAAGACTTGCAAAAGGATTGAAAATTGTTGGATTGATGAATATCCAATATGTCATTTCCAAGGATGAGGTTTACGTAATTGAAGTAAATCCACGTTCAAGTCGAACGGTACCATTCTTAAGTAAAATCACATCTATTCCAATGGCGAATATTGCTACAAAAGCGATTTTAGGTCACTCAATCGTTGAACAAGGATACACACCAGGACTTGCCCCAACTAGCCCAGGAGTATATGTAAAAGTACCAGTGTTCAGTTTTGCAAAACTTCGCAGAGTAGACATTACGCTCGGACCTGAGATGAAATCTACTGGGGAAGTAATGGGGAAAGACATTACACTAGAAAAAGCGTTATATAAAGGACTAGCGGCAGCAGGAATGGAAATCAAAGATCATGGTACAGTACTTATGACCATTTCGGATAAAGACAAGGCTGAAGGCACAGAAATTGCGAAAAGATTTTACGCAATTGGATTCCGAATTATGGCTACTCAAGGAACTGCAGAAGCAATTAAAAATGCTGGAATTCCGGTAGATATCGTAGATAAAATCGGTGCAAAAGGAACTACCTTACTAGATGTAATTCAAAAAGGGGAAGCACAATTTATTATCAACACGCTAACTAAAGGAATGCAACCTGAACGTGATGGATTCCGTATTCGTAGAGAGTCTGTAGAAAATGGCATACCTTGTTTAACATCATTAGATACTGCAGAAGCAATGCTACGTGTTATTGAATCGATGACATTCTCAACCGAGACTATGAAACATCAGGAGGTTAAAGCATGATTAGACAAGAACAAATGCAAGTCGTACAACAAAGATCAATTGCGACGAACATTTTTGAACTCACATTGACTGGGCGTCTTGTACTGGATATGAAACAGCCAGGTCAATTTGTCCATCTACGAGTGTCTAATCAAATGGAGCCTTTGCTAAGAAGACCAATAAGCATTTCTACAATAGATAAGGAATCATTAGAATTTACAATGATTTACCGAGCAGATGGAAGTGGAACTACTCTTCTTTCAGAGAAAAAACAAGGGGATCTAGTAGATGTACTAGGACCTCTTGGAAATGGTTTTCCGATTGATAAGGTAGAAACTGGTCAAAAGGCTTTGCTAGTTGGTGGAGGAATTGGTGTGCCTCCTCTATATGAATTATCCAAAAGACTCGTGGAAAAAGGTGTACAGCCTATCCATGTGCTAGGATTTCAATCCGAGGATGTTGTTTTTTATGAAAAACAATTTCAAGAACTTGGAGAAACTCATATCGTAACAGTGGATGGTAGTTATGGTCATACCGGATTTGTAACAAATGTATTGGAGACATTAAAGGATGATTTTGAGGTTTACTATAGCTGTGGACCAACTCCAATGCTTGCTGCACTTGAAAAAATGTACCCAGAAAAAGAAGGGTACTTATCTTTTGAACAACGAATGGGTTGTGGAATTGGTGCATGCTTTGCATGTGTTTGTGATACAACTGAGAAAATAGATGCTGATTATGTGAAGGTTTGTTCAGATGGTCCAGTGTTCCCGTCAGGAGTGGTTCGAGTATGAATAGATTAGCTACCCAATTACCAGGTCTTTCTTTGAAAAACCCAATCATGCCGGCGTCAGGTTGTTTTGGGTTTGGAAAGGAATATGCAAAATTATACGATTTGTCTAAGTTAGGTGCCATTATGATTAAGGCAACAACTCCTGAAACAAGACTTGGTAATCCAACACCACGCGTGGCAGAAACACCAGCAGGAATGTTAAATGCCATTGGTCTACAAAATCCTGGATTAAAAAAAGTGATGGAAAACGAACTTACATGGCTTGAACAATACGAAGTACCAATTATTGCAAATGTAGCTGGCTATACAACTGAAGATTATGTCACTGTTGCAGAAGCGATTTCAAAGGCACCGAATGTGCACGCACTTGAACTAAATATCTCTTGTCCAAATGTCAAACAAGGTGGTATTACATTTGGAACAGACCCCCTTATTGCAGAAGAGTTAACCAAGGCGGTAAAAGCAGTATCATCTGTCCCTGTATACGTGAAGCTATCTCCAAATGTAACTGATATTGGAGAGATTGCAAAAGCGGTAGAATCAGGTGGAGCTGATGGTATTACAATGATTAATACATTACTTGGCATGCGCTTAGATACTAAAACTGGTCGTCCAGTAATTGCAAACGTAACAGGTGGATTATCAGGTCCAGCTATTAAGCCAGTGGCACTTCGCATGGTATATGATGTAGCAAAACAAGTGTCCATTCCAATTATCGGAATGGGTGGAGTTGCAACAATCGATGATGTGATTGATTTCTTATCAGCTGGTGCGAGTGCGGTTGCCGTGGGAACAGCAAATTTTGTAGATCCGTTTGTTTGTCCGAAGTTAATCGAACAGCTTCCAGAAAAATTAGATGAACTAGGATTTGAGACAGTAACAGATTTAGTTGGAAGGAGTCATCGACTATGAAAAACAGTCCAATTATTGCACTAGACTTTTCCTCAGCGAGTGATGCATATAAATTTCTAACTCCGTTTGAGCAGTCATTATTTGTAAAAGTAGGGATGGAATTATATTTACAGGAAGGACCATCCATTGTTTATAAATTGAAAGAAATGGGTCATGATGTATTTCTAGATTTGAAATTGCATGATATTCCTAATACTATTGGCCAAGCGATGAAAGGTCTTGCTCGTTTAGGGGCAGATTTAGTAAATGTACATGCAGCGGGTGGAGCGGCTATGATGATTGCAGCACGTGAAGGGTTAGAGGCAGGTACGGCAGCGGGTAATAATAGACCTTCCATTATTGCAGTAACTCAACTAACTTCTACATCTGAACAGCAAATGAAACAGGAACAGCTGATTCAAACGACAATTGACGAATCGGTTGTTCATTATGCGGGGCTAGCTAAAATAGCAGCGCTGGATGGAGTCGTATGCTCTGTATTGGAAGCCAAGAAAATTGCAGCTGCTTGTGGTCAGGAATTTCTCCGTGTTACCCCTGGTATCCGATTAACAGAGGGAGAAGCACATGATCAGGTTCGTGTAGCAACTCCAACTAATGCAAGAATATTAGGCTCCTCCCATATTGTTGTGGGACGAGCAATAACAAAAGCGAAAAATCCAGTTGAAGCTTACCAAACTATTTTGAAAATGTGGGAGGAAAACGCATGAGCTTAGAAAACAAAATTGCCAAGTCACTTCTTGAGGTTGGTGCAGTTGCATTAAAACCTAACGACCTATTCACATGGGCTTCTGGTATTAAATCCCCAATCTACTGTGATAACCGAATTACTATGTCGTCACCGACGATTAGAAAAGAAATTGCACAAGGCTTAGCGCAAGCAATCGAGAAGAACTTCCCAGGAACTGAAGCAATAGCAGGTACGGCAACTGCGGGTATTCCTCATGCTGCATGGGTGAGTGATGTATTGGAACTTCCAATGTTATATGTTCGCTCAAAAGCAAAAGAGCATGGCCGTGGCAATCAAATCGAAGGTAAAATAGTAGCTGGACAAAAAGTAGTGGTTATTGAGGATTTAATCTCCACAGGCAACAGCAGCTTAGTAGCGGTAGAGGCTCTTCGAAAAGCGGGCTTTGTAGTACTTGGAGTAGTAAGCATTTTTACATACGGACTATCTAAGGCTGAACAAGCATTTGAAGAAGCTGACATTTCGTTTGTAAGCTTAACAAATTATGATGCGTTAACAAATGCAGCTCGTGAAGCCGGAACGATTAAAGATGAGGATCTACCATCGCTTTCAAAATGGCATAATGATTTAAAAGAAGGATTGTTGAAATAAAATTTAAAACGTCCACAGATAAAGGAATCATTATCTATGGACGTTTTTCAGTTGATTGCATTAGTCGGTATACTGAATGTGGGGAGTGGCTTAGGACTATCCATTGTGAAAACAATTATTGATATGCATAATAGTAACGTTTCTATTCAAAGCAAGCTTAGGGAACGGAGAATATTTACGACAAAACCTATAAAGGAAGAAAAAAGCAATGCTATCGAAAACTAGTAATGCATATTTAGTTTATTAATTTGTATACTTCTTTTCGCTCTGAATCTTGTATCAATATCTTAAATAAGAGCATTTTTGTAAGTCTAAAATGATATTTGAATTATTAGAGAAAATTACTTCACATTCCACACTGAAATCTTCCGATAATGATTCATAATACTCAATATAATCGTCTCCAGAAGATTTTGGTTATGTGAGTTCTTTTCTTAATAGCTTCTTATAAAAAAACCTTCTGTTTCGGACCATTCACAATAAGCGATAGTTTTCGGATCGTGATAACCATTTTCCGAGAGTTTCATCATTAACCATGGATGATCTTTTTTTATAAAAGCTAATACATCTTCTTTTATTTTCCCCTCGTCTATTAAAAGGACGGTCGGCTCTTGATCACTTGCCTTTGTTGGAAAATCTTTATTTTTCACTGGTTCATAGAGTACATATTTATTGATAGTTATATCTCCGCCAGGCTCTAAAAACAAATCTCGTACTTCCTGAAGTGAAAATATCCCTTGTTTTCGTAGGGCAGAACGAAGCTGTTCCATTTCTAACTGATGTTTGTTAAACTTTTGCATATCAAGTTTCCCGTCACTGATCAGTTTAACCGGTTCTCCTTTTAAAAGTACACGAATAGGATTCCATTTCTTGGTCGCTTTTTCGATTAAATAGATTAATAATCCCCAAACCACAATTGCAAATAAGAAGTGGGTAATTTTCACTTTCTCGTCAAACAAACTTTCTTCTAAAATACCCCCTAGCACAAGGGTGTAAATAAAATCATAAGGTGTTAGTTGAGCGAGCTCTTTTTTACCAAGAAGTCGAATGATAGTTAACAAAGCGGCAAGTCCCACGCTAAGTTTTAGTAATGTATCAAGATACAATGGTGATCCCCCCGATTTAATATGATACAAAAATATACCCCTTTAATCGTGAATATAAGCATTGGATATGTTTCATATCGCATCCACTAGTTGGAAATTTCTTTTATCATTGTAAATATTATGTGTCTTTTAATAATGTACTTGTGATGTATGAGTTATTAAGGTATTATTACTAATAATTTAATGGTAATAAATGAAAGTATATTAATGTTTCAAGGTGCAATCTAGAAGGCGAGTGGAAGAAAAATGAAAACAATTACAATAAAAAATATTGTCCGCAGATTTTCATTTGATGTGTTAATAGGACATGATCAATTAAATCGAGTATTAAAAAAGTCAAAAGTACGTCGTCCAGGGCTAGAATTTATGGATAAATTTGATTTCATTGCGACAGAGCATGTACAAATATTGGGAAAGAATGAAATAAATTATTTACATACCCTTTCTGAGGAGGAGTGTAAGCTACGCATTGGTAATATTGTGCAATATGATCCACCGTGCATTATTATTACATCCAATCAAGAAGAACCTCTAGGACTCATCCATTATTGCGTGGAGAAGAAAATTCCAGTATTGCGAACACATGACTCGACAAGTGTGGTAAGTGCGAAACTAGATGCTTACGTTGTAAAGGCAATGGCAGAGGAGATTTCCATTCATGGTGTTTGCGTTAATGTTTCGGGGATTGGGATTTTGTTACGTGGTAAGTCTGGCGTTGGAAAAAGTGAAACCGCTCATACGTTAATCGGAAGAGGGCATCGTCTAGTGGCGGATGATATCGTCGTGTTGAAGAAGTTAAGCCCGCAAACGCTTCTTGGATCGCATAACGAGAAAAACAAGGAATTTCTTGCCCTGCGTAGCATTGGATTATTAAATGTGGTGCGTTTATATGGAAGGGCTGCTTTTCAGGATGAAACACGCATAGCGCTCGATATTGAATTGACGAAATGGGAGCATAATGCGTTGAATAATGAGCTGGAATTAGAGACGAAATTCACGGAATATATGGGTGTGCAAATTCCGCATATCCAAATACAATTACAGCCAGGTCGAGATGTTGCTGGATTAATAGAAGCAGCTGCAAATAACTGGTATTTAAAGCAGCAGGGATATAGTGCGGCAGAAGAATTTGTGAAACGACTTGAGCAAGATTTCGATGATTCTATTTCAACTGATGCAAAATAATTTTAGGTTTTCTAAACAAAAGACATCCTCAAGTGAAGGATGTCTTTTGTTTTATTTAATTACAGTGGCATGTTTTGAGGTTTATTGAAGAATATTAGGTGTAGATGTGGTTTTTTGACCAGATTTCGAAATTGCATCTATTACAGATGGATCTAAATTTGAATTATTAGCTGCACCGTCTAGCTGAGATTTTTTTGGAGAAGCAGCTTGCTTATTATGGGGACTAGAGGCTGATTTGGTATTGCCGGCATTTGCAGAAGCATTTTTCTTGTTAGCATTTCCATTTACTTCTGCATTCTTGTTGGGTGCTCCGGTAGAAGTAGAGGCTTGTTTTCCTCCATTATTCGACCCAGAGGAATTTTGTGAACTGGCCATACCCGAGACATTTTTGACTATTTGGCTAACTTGAGGTGCGACAGTTTGAGCGATGCTACCGATTGTTTGAGCATTGGTACCCGAAGTATTTTGTCCAGCACCACTACTGTTTTGGTTACCTACCGTACTTTGGGAGCTAGTAGTACTTGCAGAATTACCACCAGTTAATGTTTGTGCAATATTTCCAACCATCTGCATGATGTTACCGTTCATTTGACCAGCACTGCTACCTGAAGCATTTTGTACGGATTGAGTTCCGCTATTCATCTTAGTACCGGCATTGGCCTGTGTACTTTGAGTAGCATTTTCACTCATCATTTTTTCCATAATTGTACTCATCGCTTTAGTTGGGCAAAACTTTGTTGCACCTTCTGCAGCTTTCATGGAACCAAATAAGACAAGCATCCTCCCACTTCTACTTTTTGGTTCGCGCAAAAGTCGTATGGTACCGTAAGCAGTCATTACCGAGCCTAACATGAAGCGAACGTATGCAGTTCCAGGACTTAAATTTTGTTGGTTATGTGCCATCTGTGTAGACCTCCTATCTTTAAATTCCCGATTAATTTGTTCTTGCAATGGCAAATACTACAAATAGAATGAACAACATAGTAAAAGTAAGGAAACAGAATGAACCTCCTGCTCATCCATTTCAGCTTTATAATCCCCATTCTTTCGTTTTTTATGTGTCTTAGGGTTTTGGGACATTTATTTTTTAATCATTTGTTCTTGAGCCATTCTGATCATTTCTTTCACCATACTACCGCCAATCGGTCCGCCTATTTTTCCTGCTTGTTCTGAGGTGAGTTTGCCGTTGTATTCCTTATTTAATGGAATACTTAATTCATCTGCTATTTCGTACTTTACGTCATCCGGATTTTTACTTTTCACCTCATAACCTTGCTCCTTCATAACTCGGACTTTTAACTTATCTAATTCTTCACGAGCAGAAGGTACTAATATTTTATTTTTATTGGCCATTTTTTTCTTCACTCCTTCTTGTTTAGTCTTTCCGAAAAATGAAACATTACTCTATAAAAGGTCACTGTTTATCTTTCATTTCTTCTTTTGCTATGATTAACTATTGACATAGCAAAGAAAATTTTTAAATGATAAGGAGTATACATATATGTCAAAAACTAAATTTGCATTAATTGGTACAGGAATTGTAGGAGAACGAATCATCAATCAAATTTTAGCTCATGCTAAGTGTGAAATTGTCTCTGTATTCGATGAAAATAAAAAAAGGCTAATGGAAATTTCAGCAAAGTATCAACTTCCAGTTTCCGAAACGCTGCACGATCTTTTACAAACAGAACCAAACTGGGTCTATATAGGAACGCCACCGGTAAGCCATGCTCCTTTGGCTGAACAAATAGCTAAGCATGGTTTAAATATTCTTTCCGAAAAGCCTCTTGCACATAATTATAAGGATGGTATGAAAATGGTAAAGTCAGCAGTTACTGCAAATATCCATACAGCGATGCATTTTCCATTAATGTATAGTCCTACTATACACAGTCTCAAAACAGCGCTATCTACCGCTTCACTAGGAGATATTATGCGCATAGAATTACATACATACTTCCCAAACTGGCCAAGAAAATGGCAACAAAATCCGTGGATTGCCTCAAGAGAACAAGGCGGTTTCATAAGAGAAATATTCCCACATTATTTGCAAGTCATGTATCATTTATTCGGAGATTTGACGATTAGTTCTCACGAAACGACCTATCCAGAAAATAAGGAACTTTGTGAGACAGGAGTAACTGCCTTAGGGAGAACAAAAAGTGGAATTCCAATTTTATTAAATAGTTTGTCAGGAATTGGACAGGAAGAATATCTCGAATTTAAGGTTTTTGGAACAAAAAAAGTGATGACAATTAAAAATTGGTCAGAACTTTGGGTAAGCGAAACGGAACAGGAAGCTATTCAAGTCTTTCCAACTAGTCAACCCGAGAGCCTCCTGGACGCATGTCATGGCTTGATAAATGGTCAAGAGTCTCTTATTGTGCCGTTTGAAGAGGGGTTGAAGGTACAAGGGTGGATTGATCAGTTGCTGAAGTGATGAAATGCAAGTAAAAAAACAAAAAGAGAATTAATTCAGTTTTTTTATTGAATCTGTTTTTCCAAATTCTCGTTGAGTGTAACAAATCTATAAAATAGTCCTTTTTAGTTTTTTTGACTTACTTTATATTGTTTTATAGTAGATATGTATGCAAAAATTAGGCAAGGTGGACGGAGAAAGTCGAAATTATAGATTTAGGAGGATTAAGAAATCATTATCATGGAGAACATAATATGATACAAGGGATTTCCTTACATAGGAAACGAAGATATGAACATTACTTGTTCAATTAATTTATTTTGTAATAAGTTCAAGAACTTACTTTACAAATTGTCGAGGAGGAAAACAGAAATTGAAAAGAGTTTATTTAGCTAGCCCTTTTTTTAATGATAAAGAGGTTGAAGTTTTGGAACAGGTTGAGAAAATTTTAGAAGAAAAGAGTTTGAAGGTTTTCTCCCCAATGAGAAATCCTATGGACAAACAAATTCAAATTGGTTCACGTCAATGGTCAATCGAGACATTTATGAATGATATTAAATACATTAAGTGGTCAGAAATCGTTGTAGGTATCTATCATGGCAATTATTCAGATAGTGGAACGGCTTGGGAACTTGGTTATGCTTACGCTACCGACAAGCCTGTTATTTTAGTACATATTGGTGAAAACAGTAATCTAATGGTACATGAAGGTGCACACGCAAATATCACTTTAGAAGAACTTAAAGACTATGATTTTGACCAACTAGCTAGTTCTTTCTATTCGGGTGAGATGCTTTAAAGTTCAAATTAGAGTAAAAGAATATGTTTAAAATGTGTAACCCAAAAATGAATGAATACAGAGAGTCTATTGGCTTACAAATTTCAAGGTGCGACAACAATTTTTGCTGTCACTCCAATCCCAGCTGAATTCAAAAAAGAGCTGTACTACTAAAGGAACAGAACACTTTCGATGCACTTTTGCATCCAAAGTGTTCTATTTTTTATTTAAAAGATTATTTATATTCAAAAATCATTTTTCGGTACTTTCTCTATGTTCCTGTAGGTTCTTGACTGTCTCGCTTTTTGTAGGATCTAAGCTGGCGCTTCTTTCTTTTCTCATTGCGCTTTCTACTATGTTGAAAATTATTCATCAAAAGATGTAAAGACTCCAATATTTTAAATGATTTTGATTAAAATAATTCATTTTATTAATGTTGGAATAGATACTATAATATCACTTGGCGGTAAAAAGTATAGTCTTTCAAATATGATTCCTATACAATATGAGGAATATTATTGGTGTGGGGGAATAACTATGGAACTTCGCAATTTAAAAACCTTTTTGGTTGTGGCTGATTGTGGTGGATTTACGAGAGCTGGTGAACAGTTGGGCTATACACAGTCAACAGTGACTAATCATGTTAGAACTTTGGAGGAGGCAGTTGGGAATCGTCTTTTTGACCGATTAGGAAAAACAGTCGTTTTGACGGATGCCGGAATACATTTAGCCTCGTATGCAAAGGAAATCTTACAACTCTATCAAGAAGCGGTCGACTCCTCCAGGTTAAGCAATGAGCCTTCTGGTACAGTATTAATCGGAGCAAATGAATCTTTAATGGTATATAGGTTACCATCTATTTTGTTTGAATTTAAAAGGATGTATCCAAATGTTCAACTTATTTTGCAACCGTCCGAAAGCCAAGAGTTAAATAATGAATTGAAATCAGGAAAATTTGACTTGGCATTATTTACAAATCCTGAGAAGCTAGGATCTGATGTTGTCACGAGTGATTTAGTTAAAGAGACGCTAGTAATGATTGCGCCGGCAGGTCACCGTTTATGTGATAAAACCGTTATATCTCCAAAAGATTTGGAAGGTGAAGTATTACTTCTTACTGAAACGGGGAGCTATCGCGATTTGCTAGAAAGATGGATTAAAGAAGAAGGCATTGGATGTTCACGCATTGCTTTTTGGAATATCGAAGCTATTAAACAATCCGTGAAATGTGGTTTAGGTCTTTCTTACTTACCATTGATGACGGTGAGAGAAGAACTGGAGCGAGGCAGTTTAGTTGCTTTACCCTGGGAGCATAGCGAAGAATACGTCACTACTCAACTTGCATATCACAAAGATAAGTGGCTAACTCCAGCTATGAATAAATTAATTGAAATAATCGAGAAACATGCGAAGAAATGGGAGTCGGAAGACATACAGTAAATTACATAAAGTGACATTTTAGATTTATTTTAACTAAATGTCTATTTTGGCTGATTCAATCAGCAGGAGGAACTACATAATATGGCACAGCAACGTATCAAAGAAATATTATTAATCATAATTGGATCACTATTATTCGCAGTAGGTATCAACTTTTTTGCAATACCATACCGTTTATCCGAAGGAGGAGTAATCGGGGTCACCGTAATTACTTACTATTTATTTGAATGGTCGCCGGGTGTTGTAAACTTAATTATCAATGCAATTCTTTTGGTAATAGGCTATAAGTTCTTTGATAGAAAGACAATGATTTATACGGTGCTTGGGATTATTTTCTCCTCCTTTTTTCTGTTCATAACAGAAGACGTAGGACATCAATTGAATGGTGACACCTTACTAGCTGCACTTTTCTCAGGGGTATTTGTTGGCCTTGGTCTAGGCATGATGTTTAGAGCGGGGGGAACCTCTGGAGGGTCTGCTATTATAGCGCGTTTAGCCAACCAATACTTAGGCTGGAGTCTGGGGAAGGGTGTTCTCATCATTGATATTGTCGTTATTGCCGGTTCTGTATTCATTATTGGACAAGAAAAAGCAATGTACACGCTTGTTGCGGTGTTTTTAGGTTCCAAAGTAATTGATTATGTAATTGAGGGACTGAATAATCGGACTGCAGTGACAATAATTTCGGATCATTCCGACGCAATACGCCAATTTATCGTAGCTAATATGTCGCGCGGGGTAACAATTCTAGAAGGTCGTGGAGGCTATAGTCAGAACCAAAAAGAAGTTCTCTATATTGTCATCAATCAACAGGAACTAATGCAATTAAAACAAACGGTTAGCAGCGTAGATGAGCAGGCATTTGTTGTCGTCCATGAAGTCCGCGATGTATTGGGTAGTGGTTTTAGTGTCAGCTAGATAAATCCTATAATTTTATCAAAAAAAAGAAAGGGTGGTTGTGACGACGTCAGTCACGACCATCCTTTCATATTAATAGCTTTAAAAATATAGCAAGTCTGTTAAAGACCTACGAAAACAATAGAAACAGGTTTTGAGTGTAAAGAACCGGGCGTTTTTGCCCGGTTTTTCTTAAAAGATAGGAAAGTAGATAAAAATGACCTGGGAACACTGGGTTTGTATCACTTTTAAAAATGAATAATACTACTGATTTCCGTTTCAGTTGGGGTACAAAGGCTAAGTGCGCCACGTCATGTGGCGACGCCTTCGTGACCAACATCCTGTTGACCTCCGCAGGGTGAGTGATGAACCATCACCGACGCTCCGCGTTCCCTTGAGATGTTTCATCTGTCTCACTCATCCTGTCGGAGTCGCCACCTTCCACTGCAATCAATTAGTACTCCACTAGTAGATTTAGCGTAGCTTATTACTTAGAAAATAAGATGGGTCAAATTATAGAGAGTGATCAAATTATTTGCAATATCTTTTGAATTAGAAATGCGATTATCCAATGTTAGTAGAAGAAAGTAGATTTTCTTTTATACTAGTGGAAAAAAAGTAGTAAGTGTTTGACTCATAAAGAAGAGAAATAGCGAACGAAATTGCATCTTCGGGGCCCGCACGATGCGGGTCAGGCAGTCGTTGCGAAATGTTTCTTTATTTTGCGACAAGCTTTGCGCAGGAGCACCACGATGTCGCGTACTTAGACTGTCATCCCCTCTATAAATAGGAAAGTAGCTTTTCTCTAGTTATCCAAAAACGCATTTACCTGTTTCTAAGAGTTGTAGGAGGGCGACGGACAGACAAACGCCATAAGATTTCCGAAAAAAAGGATGCTGGTTGGTTGTGACGTCCGTCACAACCAACCAGCATCTCTAAAAATTCACTCGGTAATAATATAGCGACAATTCTGTCCAAAGCACTTCGGAAACTCTAGAAATAGGTTTTGTACTTAAAGGATCGGGCGTTTTTTTTCCCGGTTTTTTCTTATGATTAAAAAACATAATCCCTATTACTGCAAAAGCTACTTTAACCTCAAAGGTAATAGAATACGTTTAACCATGTAAATTCAGCATAAACTTTTCTGGGTTTGGGTAAACTTTTATTGACTTGAAGTATAGGAAATAATATTTTCACCGGATGATGCACAGTGATTCGGATCTTGCCCATGTTTAGTTTTTGTATGATGAAGTGTTATCTACAAAATTTTACGAATAGATTAGTGTAATGCTTATTGGAAGTCTAACAAATTAAAAATATTTTACCTTATTATGAAAGAGGTGCTCAATGAGTTTTAAGATTGCCATTCTTGTTTGTTTTACTTTAATGTGTCTAGTTGCTTGTACTACTTATTTCCTGGGGAAAAAGGTATCTAAAAACTTCATGAAATACATTCCGGTATTTTCTTTTGGAGTAGGTATACTCTTTTTTTATATCAAACTCAGCTTTATTTCTAATTACACAAATTCTTTCGAAAGAATTACTGATATGATTGCAATTATTATACTTCTTATTGTATTTAGTATTGCTTTGTTAGAAGCGGTCATCATTGATATTGTAGAAAACACAGAAATATTTAGGAAAGGCTTTATGGTTTTACGAAAAGCTATGAAATTAGTGGACGTAAAAAAAGACCAGGTCTGATAGAAGTGATGATGTTACTTCCAACAGACCGGTCGTTCTATAAGTAAATGTGTATTAGATGTTCAGTCTAAATTTCTATTTCTTCATATGTCTAATTTTCTCTTCATCCGGAGTTACGAATAATGTTGTCTGCTCAAAATAAATAACAAAACCAGGTTTTGCTCCACTTGGCTTCTTCACCTGTTTAATCACTGTATAATCTACCGGTACCGAAGCAGATTCACGAGCCTTACTAAAATACGCTGCCAGGTTCGCTGCTTCTAATAGTGCAGTTTCCGAAGGGTTATCAGAATGTATTACTACATGTGATCCAGGAATATCCTTCGTATGAAGCCATGTATCGGTTTTACGAGCTAACTTAAATGTAACGAAATCATTCTGTTTATTGTTTTTACCGACTGAAATCTCGGTGCCGTCCGATGCAATGAATTTTTCAGGTATCGGTTTCGTTGGTTTTTTCTTCTTTTTCGAGGCCCTTGCTTTTAATAAGCCCTGCTCCATAAGTTCTTCTCGAATTTCTTCTATGTCAGTTGGAGATGCTTGCATTACTTGTTGAAGTAACAATTCGAAATAAGCTATATCTTCTTTGGTTATTTCAAATTGCTGTTCAATTTTTAGTAATGCAGTTTTAGCTTTTGTATAGCGGCTATAATACCTTTGTGCATTTTGTGTAGCTGTTTTTCTAGTATCTAACGGAATAACAACTGTTTTTTCATTTTCGTCATAATAATTAACAAGCTCTATTTCCTTCAATCCTTTATCAATTGCGTAGGCATTTGCCATTAATAGCTCACCAAAGAGCTGATACGTATCTAAGTTCTCAGCTTGTTCAAAATCTTTTTGGAGTTTTTTCATTTTTAACTTCAATTTGTTTAATTCGTTTTGAAGCCATTTTTCTAAATCGCCAGCCTGTTGTTTTACACGGTCGCGTTCTGCCTTCGCAAAATAGACGCGGTCTAGTAAATTACCTAGACTTTCTTCATTAAATTTGTCGCCATTTAAATGTGTCAAAGCATTAGGTGAATAGAAGGTTTTCCCTTTTACTTCTATAATTTGCTTTGTAGAGCCACCTTGCTTAATCTCCTGAATAAATTCCTTATAAATTTCAACTCTATCTTTAGAATTTTGGAATCTAAACATTAATTCTTTAGCGTGCAGTGGAGAAAATCCAGAAATTTGGTCCATAATTTCTTTAGGATCACTGGCTGATTGAAGTACTCCTTCAAGTGCTTCCGAAATTTCCAGTGGATTAAGCTTATTTTGGGAAGGAGGCGCGATATACGGTTGACCAGGTAAAATAGTACGATAACTATTCATGGAAGGGGATAAATGCTTAATACTCTCCAAAATTAGATTACGAGAAGGGTCAACTAAAAGCAAATTGCTATGACGTCCCATAATTTCCATATGAATTTCACGTGTGATATCATCACCAATTTCATTTTTGCTCTGTATTTGGAAAATAATAATTCGATCGCTTTCATATTGGTGAATACCAGTAATAATTCCACCTTCTAAATGTTTTCGTAACACCATGCAAAAAAGCGGTGGTTGGGCTGGGTTGTCTATTGTTTCATTGGTGATTTGTACCCGTGAATAGGATGAATGAACAGAGAACAACAGTTTATAATTTTTGCCTTGAGCTCTTATATGCATTAATATTTCCTGAGCATTTGGTTGGTGTATTTTAGAAATACGACCTGTTACGAGTTGCTGTAATTCAGTTGTCATTGATATTGTAAATAAACCATCAAAAGCCATAAGTAATCCTCTTTCAAAAAGTTATTTTGTATTTAGCGACCGATGCTGCCCTCAAAGTAAAAGGCGTCTTTCTGCAAAATTCTCCCAGTGCTTTTACTCCTGCGCAAAGCTCGTCGCAGAAAGTGCGTTTGCTCCTGCGCAAAGCTTCTCGCGGAAGAACGTTGTCGGGGCTTGCATGGGTGCTTGCACTTTTCTTATATATCTTATCATTTTCCACCGTACTTGTGTTATAATCAGTAAAGTATGTAATTGTAGAAGTCGACGTAGTATGACTGTATTTGAAGGAGACGTTATGCGAAGAGAAAAAGGTATATTGATCGTTTTATCAGGTCCGTCAGGAGTAGGTAAAGGGACAGTGAGAAAAGAATTATTTTCGGAACCAGGTACAAACTATGAGTATTCTATATCCATGACTACAAGAAGCCCTCGTGAAGGGGAAGTAGATGGAGTAGATTATTTCTTTAAACAAAAGTCCGAGTTTGAACAACTGATTGAAGAAGGTAAATTGTTAGAATATGCATCCTATGTTGGAAATTACTATGGGACACCTATCGACTATGTAAATGCTACGTTAGATTCTGGACGAGATGTGTTTTTAGAAATTGAAGTCCAAGGAGCAGCGCTTGTTCGAGAAAAAGCTCCAGAAGCTCTATTTATTTTCCTTGCACCACCTAGCCTGTCTGAGCTTGAACAAAGGCTAATTGGTAGAGGAACGGAAACAGAAGATGTCATTAGTTCAAGGATTAAAGCTGCACGACAAGAGCTTGAAATGATGCATTTATATGATTATGTTGTGGAAAACGATGAAGTGGCTAAAGCTTGCGCAAAGATTAATGCGATAGTAGTAGCCGAACATTGTCGACGCGAACGTGTAGAAAAAAGATATTCAGCTATGCTGGAAGGAGAAATTTAAATGTTATATCCATCTGTAGATTCATTAAAAACCCAAATTGATTCAAAATATTCTTTAGTGAGTGTTGCTTCTAAAAGAGCACGTCAACTACAAGAAGAAGGCGGAGAACGCCTAACTTCTTATGTATCTCATAAGCAAGTTGGGAGAGCGTTAGAAGAAGTTGCAGCTGGTGAACTTGCTATACAATCATCTAATGATTCTGTAGTTTATGAAGACGAAGTATAATATTTAACAATACGCAAGTAGATGTCTCAACAAGCTACGGATTAACAACAACCTCCCAAAGAATGTATGTTTCTTTGGGAGGTTGTTGTTTAGAGGGGAGAATTTATGGTGTTAACATCTAAAAAAGTTCTTGTTTGTGTCACCGGTGGTATTGCCGTTTATAAAACGGTTGCATTGGTTAGTAAATTGGCTCAAGCAGGGGCAAATGTAAAAGTAATGATGACAAAATCAGCGATGGAATTTGTTCAACCATTAAGTTTTCAGGCTATGTCAAGAAATGATGTGTATTTTGATACATTTGATGAAAAAGACTCTAGCGTTATTGCGCATATCGATTTAGCAGACTGGGCAGATTTAGTGATTGTGGCTCCTGCGACTGCCAATGTAATCGGGAAGCTAGCAAATGGCATCGCAGATGATATGGTGACTACTACATTATTGGCAACAACTGCGGATGTATGGATAGCACCTGCAATGAATGTACATATGTATGAACATGCTGCTGTTATTCGGAATATTACTCAACTTTCAAGAGATGGTTATCATTTTATCGAGCCTTCTGAAGGTTTTTTAGCATGTGGATATGTAGGAAAAGGTCGATTAGAAGAACCGGAGAAAATAGTACAACTGGTAGAGGCGCATTTTGTACCGAAACAACTACCTTTAAAAGGAACCAAGGTTGTTGTAACAGCAGGTCCAACTAGAGAGAGAATTGATCCTGTCCGATTTTTGACTAATTTTTCTAGTGGGAAAATGGGCTATGCTATGGCCGAGGCTGCTGCAAATCTAGGAGCAGAAACTATTTTAATTTCTGGTCCTGTCAGTTTGAGTGCACCAGCAAATGTAAAGCTTGTTTCCGTGGAAAGTGCACAGGAAATGCTTGATGCAGTGTTGCTCCATTTTGAGACGGCTACTATAGTTATTAAAACTGCTGCCGTGGCAGATTATAAACCAAAAGAAGTATATTCCCAAAAGATGAAAAAGCAAGTTGGTGACTCTACTATTGTGTTAGAAAGAACTACCGATATTCTTATGGAACTGGGTAAACGAAAAAAAGACCAATTGTTGATAGGTTTTGCTGCAGAAACAAACGATGTGATCCATTATGCTAAAGGCAAGCTGGTAAAGAAAAATGCAGATTATATTATTGCCAATGACGTGACCGAAGCAGGTTCAGGATTTGGAACAGATACGAATGCTGTTACGTTAGTCGGTAAAAATATGGAACAGTATTTTCCTCATCAAAGCAAGAAAGAGCTTGCGTTACAATTACTGCAAACCATTATTCAATTGGAGAAAGATGATTCCAAATGATAGTAGAAGTTATCGTCGATGTATCAGCTTATCCTATTGATCGGCCTTTTGACTATACTGTTCCTGACGAATTAGAAACAGTTGTAGAATGTGGAAGTCGTGTACATGTTCCTTTTGGAAATAGAAAAGTACAAGGATTTATAACGAATATTAAAGAGCATTCTGATTTGGATGTGTCCAAGCTAAAAGAGATTATTTCAATTATCGATGTGGAACCCGTAATAACCGAAGAATTATTACAACTTTCCAAATGGATGACCAATAAAACATTATGTTATGAAATAGATGCACTTCAAGTAATGCTACCAGCTGCTCTTCGTGCTACATATAAAAAAGAGATACGACTTGTGAAACCAGATGAAGTAGATATAGAAACCCTAGCATTATTTGGGTCAAAAGAAACGATTTCTTATGAAGTATTTGAAAAAGCTGGGCTATTACGACAGATGAAAAAGTATTTAGATCAAGGAAACTTCCAGTTGGAGACTGTTATTAAGCAACATGGAAAGGTAAAAACAATCGCCAAATATCGTATGGTGGAAAACAAGAAATTAGTACATACCCTACTAAGTGAACTTCCCAAAAATGCGATTAAACAAAAAGAGCTAATCGAATGGCTTTTAATGCAAAAGCAAACTTCCTATACAATGACAGAACTTAAAGATTCTGCACAAACAAATAATCATACGGTTAAAGCATTAATCGATAAAGGAATACTAGAAAAAGAAAATAGAGAAATATACCGTGAGATAAGCAGCCTAGAGTATAACGACCAGGACCTTAGATTTAAATTGACGGATGAACAACAAGATGCTCTAGCTCAGATTAATGATGCACAAAATAATGACCAGGATACTACTTTTCTTCTACACGGCATTACTGGTAGTGGCAAAACGGAGATTTATTTAAATGCAATTGAAAAGTCAATCAATGAAGGCAAACAGGCAATTATGCTTGTACCGGAAATATCATTGACGCCTCAAATGACTAGAAGATTTAAATTGCGTTTCGACGATCAAGTAGCTGTAATGCATAGTGGGTTATCAGTCGGAGAAAAATTTGATGAATGGCGTAAAATCCGGCGTGGTGAAGTAAAGGTTGTTGTTGGAGCTAGATCTGCAATATTCGCACCTTTTAAAAATCTAGGCTTGATCATTTTAGACGAGGAGCACGAGTCTACTTATAAGCAAGAAGATACACCAAGGTATCATGCGAGAGATGTAGCTATTTGGAGAAGTAATTTTCACAGATGTCCAGTTATTTTAGGAAGCGCAACTCCTTCACTTGAATCCTATGCACGTGCTTCAAAGGGAGTGTACAGTTTGTTAACCTTAAAGATGCGTGCGAAAGAACAATCTTTACCAATTGTAAATATAGTGGACATGCGTGCAGAGTTAAAAAGCGGAAATCGTTCTATGTTTAGTATAGACCTTGCGGATGCTGTAAGAGAAAAGTTAGAGAAGAAAGAGCAAATCGTTTTATTTTTAAATAAAAGAGGATTTTCTTCCTTTGTATTATGTCGAGATTGTGGGACTGTGGTAGAATGCGACAATTGTGATATTTCGCTTACCTATCACCGAGAGGGTGAGCAGCTTAAATGTCATTATTGTGGACATGAAGAACCAGTACCGAAGCAATGTCCAGAATGTTCTAGTGAGCATATTCGCTTCTTCGGAACAGGAACTCAAAAGGTGGAAGAAGAGATTACAAAGCTGTTCCCTTATGCAAGAGTTCTTCGAATGGATGTAGATACAACTAGAACGAAAGGTTCACATGAACGGATTTTGAAACAATTCGGAGATGGCGAAGCGGATATCTTACTAGGAACTCAAATGATTGCAAAAGGGCTAGATTTTCCCAATATTACGCTTGTTGGTGTATTAAATGCAGATACAACTTTGCACTTAGCCGATTTTAGAGCAGCAGAAAAAACATTTCAGCTAATGACACAGGTTAGCGGCCGAGCTGGCAGACATGATAAAGAAGGGCAAGTGTATATCCAAACGTATACACCGGAGCATTATGCAATAGAATATTCAAAATCACAGTTGTATGAGCCGTTTTATCATAAAGAAATGCTGGTGCGAAAACAGTTTGAATATCCACCTTTCTACTATTTAACTCTTGTTCAGGTAACGCATGAAAATGTCCTCTTAGCCTCGGAATATGCAAAATTAGCTACCGATTGGTTACGTGCGAATTTATCTACCACCACAATGGTAATTGGACCAACTTCAAGTGCAATCAGTAAAATACAAAATAGATATCGTTACCAATGTTTGATAAAATACAAAAAAGAACCAATATTAGTGGAAAAGCTTCAACAATTAATAAAAATATACCGAACCGAGTGGATAAAAAAAGGAATCAATTTAACAATTGATTTGGACCCATCTACTATTTTATAAGGTGTTTGAAATGAGGAAAAGAAATGGCAATACGTCCAATTATTACACATCCAAATGATGTACTATTAAAGAAATGTGAAGAAATTACTGTATTTGATAACAAACTAGCAGGGCTTTTAGATGATATGTACGACACGATGGTCGCTTCTGATGGAATCGGAATAGCAGCGCCACAGGTCGGAGAGGCTATTCAAGCAGCAATCGTTGACCTAGGCGAAGGTCAAGATATTATCGAAATGATCAATCCAGAGGTAGTGGAAATCGGAGGATCAGAAATAGAAGTGGAAGGATGCTTAAGTTTCCCTGAAGTTTATGGAGAAGTAGAACGTCCATTTTATGTAAAAGTAGAAGCTCAGGATCGCACAGGGGCTTTATACGAGTTACAAGCAGAGGATTATGAAGCAAGAGCCATTTTACATGAAATAGATCATTTACATGGTGTTTTATTTACAACAAAGGTTATTCGTTATGTAGAATTGGAAGAACTTGAAAATGAGGTGGAAGAAGTATGACATCTATTATCTTCATGGGTACCCCAACTTTCTCAGCGCCTATTTTGAGAATGTTAGTGGAAGAAGGCTATAATGTAAAGGCTGTCGTGACTCAACCAGATCGACCAGTTGGTAGAAAAAAAGTATTGACCGCACCTCCTGTAAAAGAAGAAGCCGTTCAACTTGGTTTGCCTGTCATTCAGCCGAATAAATTAAAGGGATCGGATGAACTAGATCAAATTATCGCCCTAAAGCCAGATTTAATCGTTACCGCCGCTTTCGGTCAGATTCTCCCAAAAGAACTGTTAGAAGTTCCAGAGCTTGGTTGCATTAATGTCCATGCATCGTTGCTTCCTGCTTACCGTGGTGGTGCCCCAATTCATCAGGCAATTATAGATGGTCAAAGTAAAACAGGCGTAACGATAATGTATATGGAAGAAAAGTTAGACGCTGGAGATATAATATCGCAAAGCGAAATACCTATTGAACATACGGACGATACTGGTCTGTTATTTGAAAAACTAAGTGCAGTAGGTTCCGAGCTACTCAAAGAGACACTGCCTTCAATTATTGCAAAAACGAATAATCGTACTAAGCAGGATGACACAAAAGTAACTTTTGCTAAAAATATTTCACGTGAACAAGAAAGAATAGATTGGAATAACTCTTCATTACAATTACACAATCAAATTCGGGGACTTCACCCTTGGCCAGTAGCTTATACAACATTAGATGGACAAGTTGTGAAGATCTGGAAGGCGGATACTATTTCCGTTCAAACAAATGAAAAACCTGGAACTGTTGTGAAAATTGAGTCAGATTATTTTGTTATACAAACTGGAAAGTCGGAAGCAATTCGCATTAATGAGTTACAACCAGCTGGTAAAAAGAAAATGTCAGCAGAAGATTATTTGCGTGGCGTAGGTTCGAAATTGCGAATAGGAGATATATTTGAATGACGAAAAAAAGCGAAAAGATTTGGACAGGTAATGTTCGAGATGCTGCACTTACTATTTTAATGGCTGTTGAAAAGCAACAAGCGTATAGTAATTTACTGTTACACCAAACGATAGAAAAGTATACGATTGACGCGAAAGATCGAGCATTACTTACGGAACTAACATATGGCACCCTTCAATATAAAATGACACTCGATTACTACTTACAGCCGTTCATTAAAGGGAAATTAGATGACTGGGTTAAACAATTACTCCGCCTATCCCTATATCAAATCCATTACCTATCGCGTATTCCCGATCATGCGGCGGTGAATGAGGCGGTCGAAATCGCGAAAAGAAGAGGTCATAAAGGAATTGCCTCAGCAGTTAATGGAATATTGCGGTCTATTTTAAGAGAAGGCGTTCGTTCAACTGAAGATATTAAAGATAGAGAAGAGCGATTGTCCATCGAGACAAGCCATCCACTATGGATGGTTAAGCGTTTCATATCACAATATGGTTTTGAAACGACGGATAAGATGTTGAAGGAAAATAATGAACCGCCTGTTACGACGCTTCGTGTAAACTTATTTAAGCGTACGGTTGATCAAGTACTTCATCTAATGACACAAGAGGGACATGTAGTGGCTAAAAGTGAAATCATTCCCGAGTGTATTTACTTATTTAACGGACAAGCAGCTAGAACAACTGCTTATCAAGAGGGCTTTGTAACAATTCAAGATGAAAGTTCTATGATTCCTGCTTATGTTCTTCAGCCAGAACCCGGGATGACCGTATTAGATATGTGTTCAGCACCTGGTGGTAAAACTACTCATATTGCCGAAAAAATGAAAAATACAGGGAAACTTGTGGCAATGGATATTCATCAGCATAAATTAAAGCTAGTGAAAGAAAATGCAGAGCGTTTAGGTTTTAGTTTTATCGAAACAGTGGAAATGGATGGAAGAAAAGCTAGTGAAAATTATGCACCACAATCATTTGATCGCATACTTGTGGATGCACCATGCAGTGGACTTGGCGTTATGAAACGTAAGCCTGATATTAAATATACAAAAAAAGAAAAGGATTTTGCTTCCCTTAAACCAATTCAGATGAATTTATTAGAAGAAGCATATAAACTTTTAAAACCGGATGGATTAATGGTATATAGTACTTGTACAGTCGATTTGGAGGAAAACGAAGGAACGACTCAGCAATTTCTAGATGCACATCCAGATATGGAACTTCAGCATTTCCCAGACGTTATTAAACGTATAAAGAAACAGGAAAAAGAAGGAACGCTTCAGATCTTCCCGCAAGATTTACGTAGTGATGGATTTTATGTAGCTCTATTTCAAAAAAAGATATAGAGACCACTCTTTGCCAAATTCAAAAGAGGTGAATGATAAGATGAAGTTTGTTGTGAAGACGGATGTAGGCATGAAAAGAACTGTAAATGAAGATAGAGTAGAAGTTTTTATGCGTGAGGACGGTCGGTTATTGGCTGTTGTTGCTGATGGTATGGGTGGTCATAAAGCGGGTGACGTTGCGAGTGAGTTAGCTGTTTCAGAGTTTAAAAAGTATTTTGCTGCATTCAATCCGTTTATCGTAAAGGCAAGAGATTGGTTAACCTATACATTTCAATCGATCAATCAAACAGTTAGTAGACATTCTAAAATGAGTGCAGAATGTGCTGGTATGGGAACAACATTAATCGCAGGCTTATTTGAGAAACATCAAGGGATTGTTGCTCATGTTGGTGATAGTCGTGTCTATTTGATATCACACGAGCAAGTACTTCAAATTACACGAGACCATTCGTATGTTAACGTCCTCATCGATTCAGGTGAAATAAGTGAGGAACAAGCGAAGACCCATCCCAATAAAAATGTATTGATGAAAGCGATTGGTACTGAACGTACAATTCAACCTGACTTTTATGATATCGCTTTCCATCCAAACTCTTATTTACTTTTTTGTACAGACGGTTTAAGCAATAAGATAAGTGAACGACTTATGCAATCCATTTTATATTCCAATAGGACGCTTGAAGAAAAAGGGCAAGATTTAGTAGATGAAGCAAATAAGTCAGGCGGAGAAGATAATATTTCTTTAATCCTATTATCTAACAATGACGAGGAGGTGTAAGGATGCTGATAGGTA
Source organism: Psychrobacillus sp. FSL K6-2836 (assembly GCF_038003085.1). NCBI lineage: Bacteria > Bacillati > Bacillota > Bacilli > Caryophanales > Bacillaceae > Psychrobacillus > Psychrobacillus sp. FSL K6-2836. The sequence goes on along the minus strand of NZ_JBBOOM010000001.1, from coordinate 694,378 downwards.
AACGAATAAGTGGCAGATACAAGTTACTTGAAATGATTGGTGGAGGCGGCATGTCCAATGTTTATTTGGCACATGATATGATTTTAGACCGTGATGTAGCTATTAAAGTATTACGTTACGATTTTTCTAATGAGGAAGAATTACACCGTCGATTTCAGCGTGAGGCCCTTTCTGCAACTAGCCTTACTCACCCCCATATTGTCAATATTTATGATGTTGGGGAAGATGAAGATATTCACTATATTGTCATGGAATATGTGAAGGGCGAAACATTAAAAGAATACATACTGCTGAATGCACCGGTTTCTCCAACGAAATCTGTAAAGATTATGAAACAACTTACATCGGCTATTTCTACTGCGCATAATAATCATATTATCCATCGTGACATTAAGCCACAGAACATTTTGTTGGATGAAGAGGAAAATGTAAAGGTAACTGATTTTGGTATTGCAATGGCACTCAGCGCAACCTCTTACACGCAGACAAATTCCGTATTAGGTACAGTACATTATCTATCACCTGAACAAGCACGAGGTGGTACAGCAACGAAGCAGTCAGACATATACGCATTAGGTATTGTGTTATTTGAACTATTAACTGGACAACTCCCATTTTCAGGAGAGTCCGCGGTATCCATCGCATTAAAGCATTTACAAACTGAAACGCCATCTATTCGAAAAATTATTCCTACTATACCGCAAAGTATTGAAAATGTCGTTTTGAAGGCTACTGCAAAGGACCCGAAAGATAGATATCTTTCCTCAGAAGAAATGGAAGCAGATTTAGCAACGGCCTTATCTCCTGAACGAGCAGGAGAAGAGAAGTTTGTAGTAGCAATTGATGATGATGCAACGAAGGTGTTACCTGTTATTAAAGAACCTGTATCATTTAATGAGGTTTCTGACACCAAAAAAATGTCGGCATCAAACAAGGTTACCAAACCGGTAAAACCAAAAACTAAGAACAAGAAACGGAAAGTAATTGGTGGGGTATTAGCAGGAGCTATCCTATTATTATTGCTAATTTTCATCGTATTTCCAGGTCTTTTTAAAGCAGATAAGATACAAGTTCCAGATGTATCGAACTTAGAACTGGAAGAGGCTATTGAACAATTAGAGTCAGAAGGATTTACGATCGGCGATGAAACATTAGAAGTGTCAGATGAAGTAGAAGAAAATAAGATAATTCGAACGACACCTGAAGCAGGCAAGCTTCGTGAAAAAAATAGTGAAATCCATTTATTTGTATCTTCGGGTAAAGAAACCTTTGTCCTTGAAAATTATATTGGTAAAGATATAGATCAAGTAAAAGTATTGTTGCAAAATCAGAATCTAAAAATAGATGTAAAAGAAGTATTTGATAATAAGGCAAAAGGAACTATACTTAAGCAAACACCTGCTGAAGGAGAAGAGATTATCCCAGATGAAACCGATCTTCTATTCACTGTAAGTAATGGTCCTGAATTACGCACGGTTAGTGATTTGACTGATTGGAATGAGAAAGCTTTAAGTGATTATGAAAAATCATCTGGATTTAAAATAGAATATGCGAACAGAAAAAATTCCGACTCTATTCCAAAAGGAAATGTGATAGATCAAACACCGAAACCAAATACAAAAGTTAGTCCTGGAAGCACGATAGAAGTAATTCTTTCTGATGGTCCAAAGGCCAAGCCTCCTAAATTTGTAGTGAAAACTGTTACGATTCCATATGAACAACCTGTAGTAGAAGAAGAGGATGAAGAAGATGGTAGTGATGAGGAAGAAAATAAGGAAAAACCAGTTGCAGAGGAGCAAGTAGTTCGAATTTATATTGAAGATAAAACTCGTTCAATGTTGGAGCCCGTCGAAGAATTTGTCTTAACTGAAACAGTTGTAAGGCAATTGAAATTAGAAATTAGTGAAGGCGAAAAAGCAGCATATCGAATTGAGGTAAATTCAAAAACAATCTTAAAAGAAACAATTGCGTATGAAGATTCAGAATAGGGAGGTTTCGGATGCCAACAGGTCAAATTAGAAAAGCGTTAAGTGGGTTTTATTATGTTTATGATAATGGTAAAGTTGTTCAATGTCGTGGAAGAGGTGTATTTAGAAACAGAGGTGAATCACCTTTAGTAGGGGACTTTGTCGATTATACAGTGGAAGGAAATAATGACGGAACAATTACAGTCATCCATGAACGAAAAAATAATTTAGTTCGTCCACCTATTGCAAATATTGATCAAGCAATATTGGTTTTTTCCATTAAGGAACCAGATTTCAATACAATCTTATTGGATCGTTTTCTAGTAGTATTAGAATCATTTCATATTGAACCAATTATTTGTTTGACGAAAAGTGACTTAATGGATAATGAGCTAGAAACTCAGATTAGGGAATATATGAATGATTACGAAAAAATAGGTTATCAGTTATTTATGACATATAAAGATGATCCAGCATTCGATGAGAAAATTACTCCTTTTTTAGAAGGGAAGACAACTGTTTTAGCTGGTCAATCCGGGGTAGGTAAATCAACTTTATTAAATACGATATTACCTTCCCTAGATTTAAAAACAGGTATAATTTCTAATGCATTGGGTAGAGGTAAACACACTACAAGGCATGTAGAACTTATTGAGGTTTGCGGGGGACTACTTGCGGATACGCCGGGTTTCAGTTCATTTGAGTTTGATTTAATGGAAAAAGAGGAACTTTACCGTTGTTTCCCAGAGTTTGTGGTAAAACAAAATGACTGTAAGTTTCGAGAATGTATGCATGTGAAAGAACCAAAATGTGCAGTAAAAGAAGCAGTAGATACCGGTGAGATAAAAGCGTATCGATACAAACATTACTTACAATTCTTAGAAGAAATTATAGATAGAAAGCCGAGGTACTAAATTATGGTGAAAATAGCACCTTCAATACTAGCAGCAAACTTTTCTAAGCTAGGTGAAGAAGTATTAGAAGTAGAAAAAGCGGGAGCAGAACTAATTCATATCGATGTAATGGACGGGCATTTTGTTCCGAATATTACAATGGGGCCAATTGTTGTTGAAGCACTACGTCCGCTTACAAAACTACCTTTAGATGTTCATTTAATGATTGAAAATGCGGATCAATATATTGAATCTTTTGCCAAAGCAGGAGCAGATTATCTTACAGTTCACGTAGAGGCATGTCCTCATCTGCATAGAACGATTCAATTAATTCGTTCATTTGGCGTAAAACCGGGTGTTGTATTAAATCCTCATACGCCGATTGAAACAATTCAACATGTATTAGAGGATATTGATATGGTTCTTTTCATGACAGTTAACCCGGGATTTGGAGGACAGAAGTTTATTCACTCTGTAGTCCCTAAAGTAAAACAGTTATCAAATATTATTAAAGAGCGAAATTTATCCATTGAAATTGAAATTGATGGTGGGATCAATGAAGAAACGATTAAACCTTGTGTAGAAGCAGGAGCTACTATATTAGTTGCTGGATCTGCAATTTATAACGCTCCTGACAAAGCAAAAGCTTTACAAGCGATTAAAGAAGCTGGTTTAAGTGTAGTTCCAAAATGAAGCGAGTAGTAGTTTGTTCAGGTGGACCATCTAAGGAAGTTGTTGATTTTAAACAACTTCCTTTTCATACAGATGAAGTTATTTTTATAGGTGCTGATCGCGGGGCATTGCATCTAATAGAACAGGGTATACTGCCAAATGAAGCTATTGGTGACTTTGATTCACTTACACAGGAAGAGCAAAGTTTCATGAAGAAGAAAATACAAAAAGTAACAGAACTACAGATGGAAAAAGATGAAACCGATACTCATATTGCTATACTTCTTGCTTTAGAGTACAAACCTGATGAAATAATCGTAACAGGGGTAACTGGTGGCCGCCTAGACCATTACGAGGCCGCTTTACACGATATTTGTCGTTTTCAATTAGAAAATCCAACTATTACCTTTGCCATCCAAAACAATCAAAATATCATTCAATTTTTATCATCAGGAACCCATGCTATTGATTTTGATAGCCATTACAAGTATGTTTCCTTTTTCTCTTTTGGAAAACAAGTGGAGAATATGATTCTAAATGGATTTATGTACGATGTAGAAGATGAGTATATTAATGTTGGGAATGCTAAATTTACAAGTAATGAACTTAAAGATCGAACAGGTACTATCTCTTTTACCGCGGGCATATGTTTAATGATAAGAAGCAGCGACTAAAAGGGAGGAATTGTGTGAAGGTCTACACATTTAGATTGCCTAAATCCGTAAGTAGTTTTGTGAAGGTTTGTATACGGCTATTTAAAAAAGAAGAGAAGAAGAAATGAAAAAATGCCAGATCGACTATAGTCGGTCTGGCATTAATTATGAGGGCGATTAAACGCGCTCAATTTTTCCTGATTTTAAAGCTCTCGCAGAAACCCATACACGTTTTGGTTTACCGTCTACAAGAATACGTACTTTTTGAAGGTTAGCTCCCCATGTACGTTTAGTAGAGTTCATTGCGTGAGAACGAGCATTACCCGAACGAGCTTTACGCCCAGTGATTGCACATACTTTTGGCATTATATTTCCTCCTTTAAAAAAGAAGCTGAAAGATTTTTCAGTTCGATATTTCACATACTTTAATAATTTACCACAGACCTTCATGAAGTGCAAGACTTATCAAGAAAAAAACCTTTACAGCATAGAAAAGCGTAAGACGCCGTTTAGCAGCGAAAATCGCTGGAAGACTTGTAGTAAAAGGCGTATTTTGCCTTTTCTACAATTCTGAAGCGATCGAGCTACTGGCGTCTGGAGCTGGCCAGCATAGAAAAGCGCAAGACGCCGTTTAGGGATACTGCCTCGTAGTGTGTTGAATGAAGTGTCCGCTAAGATTTTCGCTGCAGGACGGACGCTTTCCGTGGGGTGAGTGATGAGCCTTCACCGCCGCTTGCACGTACGTTGTGAAGTCTCATCTTACTCACTTGATCCCACTGGAGTCGCCGCCTGTAGCGAAAATCAATGGAAAAATACTAATTTATCGAAATTAAATATTAACAAAAATGGTTGAGCGATATAATATCCACTACGAATGTGATAAAGCACATCTCGAACGCTACAAAAGGGTCTAGCAGATGCTAGCTAGCGAGTTCATAGCTTTAAGACATATTGTTCCCAGAATAGCTCGAAATCAAAGTCGTATCACATCAAGTAATAAACATACTATTTAAATAATCGGTTGCTTTTACCAGGAATCTAGTTGCTTTCGTGTTGAATTGATTGCTTTCAATGAACGATCTATTGCCCTAAGCCATTTGTTAGACTCACACAGTCGAAAAACTGGATAGGATTTTGTTTTTAGCAAGCTGATACTAAATAAGCAAGCAATTTCTTTGGATTTTCGCTGCAGGCGTCGACTCCTGCCGGATGAGTGGGCAAATGAGACATCCCAACGTACGCCAAAGCGGCGGGGATGGCTCATCGCTCACCCTGCGGAAAGCGTACGACTGCAGCGAAAATCCAAGCGGTCACCCTCTTTTTTTCTGGTTTTTCTTTAAATTTACTTGCATATAATTCCAAAACATTGAAAAAGTGGACGAAAGTAAACGTCTCTTTTATAATTTTAATGGGTGTAGTACAATAAAGGATAGTCAAAAAGACTTGGGAGGTCTTAACATGTCAATTGAATTGAAAAATGAATTCGGACTAATTGATATATCACAAGATACAGTTGCTCAAATTGCCGGTGGAGCCGCAATTGAATGCTATGGGATAGTTGGTATGGCATCAAAGCATCAAATTCGAGATGGATTAACAGACATATTAAGAAAAGAAAATTTCACTAAAGGTGTTTTAGTGAGACAAGAAAAAGAAAATCTACATATTGACATGTATATAATTGTTAGCTACGGTACGAAAATTTCAGAAATAGCCTATCAAGTACAGTCAAAAGTAAAATACACACTAAACAAATCTCTTGGTATGTCAGTGAAATCCGTTAATGTGTATGTTCAAGGAGTTCGCGTGGCAAACGTGTGAAATAAGGAGAGAAAATAATGAAATCAATCAATGGTATCCAATTTGCAGACATGGTTCAGATGGGAGCACATCACCTTTTCCAGAATGCGGATTATGTAGATGCATTAAATGTATTTCCTGTTCCAGATGGTGACACAGGTACTAATATGAATCTATCCATGACCTCAGGTGCAAAAGAAACAGCTGCGCATACAAATGAACATATTGGGAAAACAGCGCAAGCACTCTCAAAAGGTTTACTTATGGGGGCTCGTGGAAATTCAGGCGTTATTTTATCACAATTGTTCCGTGGTTTCGGTAAATCGATTGAACAAATGGATGTGTTAAATGCAAAACAATTTGCAGACGCACTTAATTACGGTGTTGAAACTGCATACAAAGCAGTGATGAAGCCAGTAGAAGGAACTATCTTAACAGTCGCGAAGGATTCTGCAAGAAAAGCTGTAGAGGTTAGCGAAGATGTGGAAGATATTCGTGAACTGATGCAAGCAATAGTAGAAGAAGCAAAAAAATCTTTGGACAGAACACCAGATCTTCTGCCAGTTTTAAAAGAGGTTGGAGTAGTTGATAGTGGTGGGCAAGGATTAGTATTTGTATACGAAGGATTTTTAGCAAGTCTAAAAGGGGAAGCGTTACCAAGTAAGACGGTAGGTTCTTCAATGGATGACCTTGTAAGTGCGGAGCACCATAAGAATGTTCAAGGTTTTATGGATACTGCAGATATTGAATTCGGCTTTTGTACAGAATTTATGGTTCGTTTCGAGGATGGTAAAAAAGCATTTGATGAAACGGCTTTCCGGAATGACTTAAGCGAGTATGGTGATTCTTTGCTAGTGATTTCTGACGATGAAATTGCGAAAATTCATATTCATTCAGAAACACCTGGTGAGGTTTTAACATACGGTCAACAATATGGTGACCTCATCAAGATTAAAATTGAAAATATGCGTCAACAACATACTGAAATCGTTGGAGAAGGATATTCAACTGAAGCAACAAAGAAAAAAGCAGAAGTTCATCCATATGCAATTGTTACTGTAGCTATGGGTACTGGTGTTTCGGAACTATTAAAAAGCTTAGGCGCATCAGCAGTTATCGAAGGTGGACAAACGATGAATCCATCCACAGAGGATATCGTGAAAGCTGTTGAAGCTGTTGGAGCAGAGCGTGTCTTGATCTTACCAAACAACAAAAATATTGTAATGGCTGCAGAGCAAGCTGCGGAAATACTAGGGATTGAAGCTGCTGTAGTTCCTACTAAAACTATCCCGCAAGGTATGGCTGCAATATTAGCCTTTAACCCACAAGCAACTGTGGAAGAAAATAAAAACAATATGAGCGAAGCGTATGCACATGTCAAAACTGGACAAGTAACATTTGCTGTTCGTGATACATCAATAGATGGAGTCGAAATTAAAAAAGATGATTTCATGGCGCTTGCAGAAGGTAAAATTGTTCTTTCAAATCCTTCTTTAAAAGAAGTAACTACTAGCCTAATCCAAACATTAATGGATGAAGAAGCTGAAATAGTTACTGTCATTTACGGAGAAGACGTAAGTGAAGAGGAAGCAAATGAATTCGCTGCTTTTATCGAAGCTCAATATGAAGATGTAGAAGTAGAAGTGTATAATGGCAAACAGCCGTTGTACCCATATATTTTATCTGTAGAATAATTCAAAAACCATGTGGAGACATTTATTTCTTCTACATGGTTTTTTTGTCAAATAGACCAGCTAAACTATTTTGTATGTCAGTTAAATGTGTTATATGAGGATTTACTTGCTAAACGGTAGATTTATCCATTTAGGAGTATGCTTTTTTTAGATTTTAGCTTCTGATCCACGGCATATATCGTCTTGAGTCATATCCTAAAACATATAATTGATAATATATCCTCTTACTCCATTCACTCTAGACAATAGACAATACTTTGTTTATTTTGGATTTTGAGTGTAAAATGGGAGTACAAAACATCTTATGGAGGTTTAATCAGTGAAATTTAAATCTGTTTTTGATATTATCGGACCAGTCATGATTGGTCCATCCTCCTCTCATACTGCTGGAGCGGCTCGTATTGGAAGAGTGGCTAGAGACTTATTTGGAAAACAGCCTACTTGGGCTAAAATACATTTATATGGATCTTTTGCAGAAACATATAAAGGACATGGAACAGACATAGCAATTATTGGCGGATTGCTAGATTACGATACATTTGATGAACGTATAAAGACGGCGTTTAAGGATGCAGAACAAGCAGGGTTAACATATGAATTTATTCCAGAAACTGCACATACTGAGCATCCTAATACCGCTCGCATCATCATTGGTGATGAAAGCTCAGAAATGTCTATGGTCGGAATTTCAATTGGTGGAGGAAAGACAGAAATTACGGAGTTAAATGGTTTTCCACTACGTCTTTCTGGAGATATGGCTGCTATTTTAGTAGTTCATGAGGATCGTTCGGGTTGCATTGCAAGTGTGTCAAACTGTTTAGCAAAATACGATATTAATATTGGGCATATGGAAGTTTCGCGTCGAGAAAAAGGAAATATGGCATTAATGGTTATTGAAGTCGATCAAAATGTGAATGCACAAATATTAAAAGAAATTGGCGAATTACCTAATATTACGCAAGTAACAAGAATCGCCGATTAAGGGGGAATACAAATGGAAGTTCTATTTCGTAATGTTCGTGAATTAGTGGAGCGAGCAACCCAGGAAAATAAACTTATCTCTGAAATAATGATAGAACAAGAAATAATGATTACAGATCGTTCCAGAGAAGAAATAATGGCTCAAATGGATCGCAATTTGACGGTCATGGAAGAGGCTGTAGAAAAAGGATTACGAGGCGTTCATTCTACTTCAGGATTAACTGGTGGAGACGCCGTTCTTTTACAAAACTATCTTAAAAAAGGGAATACGTTAACTGGAGAGCTTATGTTAGATGCAGTAAGTAAGGCAGTTGCAACGAACGAAGTGAATGCTGCCATGGGCACAATATGTGCAACTCCGACAGCGGGTTCGGCAGGAGTAGTTCCTGGTACTTTATTTGCAGTGAAAAACAAATTGAATCCTACAAGAGAACAGATGATACGCTATTTGTTTACATCTGGGGCTTTTGGATTTGTGGTGGCAAATAATGCTTCTATTTCAGGAGCAGCGGGTGGTTGTCAGGCAGAAGTTGGATCTGCCTCTGGAATGGCTGCTGCAGCAATCGTTGAAATGGCTGGAGGATCTCCTGCTCAATGTGCTGAAGCTTTTGCGATAACCTTAAAAAACATGCTTGGCTTAGTTTGTGACCCTGTAGCTGGGCTAGTAGAAGTGCCTTGCGTGAAAAGAAATGCGATGGGCGCTTCCAATTCTTTAGTGGCAGCAGATATGGCACTTGCGGGAGTGACGAGTCGAATTCCTTGTGATGAAGTAATTGATGCTATGTATAAAATTGGGCAAACGATGCCAGCTTCCCTAAGAGAAACAGGTCAAGGTGGTCTTGCAGCAACTCCTACTGGCAAGTGGTTAGAAGCTAAAATTTTTGGTGGAGCAGTAGTAGGAAGTGGAAACTAGTAGAAATGATTTAGTTACTTCCTTAAAGGGAGTGGGAAGTGGGACAGCTAACGCTTTACAGGACCTGGGTATTATTACATTAGAAGATTTAGTCTTGACATTCCCATATAGACATGAGGATTTCCGGCTGAAAAACCTAGCAGAAACAGCTCATAATGAACGTGTCACAGTAGAAGGAAGGGTCGAAAGCGAGCCTTCACTTCTTTTTTTAGGGAAGAACAAATCCAGAATGCAAGTTCGTATACTTGCAGGACAGCATTTAATAAAAGCGGTATTTTTTAACCAAGGATATTTAAAAGACAAGATTATTCCTGGTTCTATCGTTACAGTATCAGGTAAATGGGATCGAGGCAGACAGGTCATAAATGTCTCCACTTTTTCAATTGGTCCAAAAACAGACTTACAGGATTTTGAACCAGTATATTCTCTAAAAGGTTCGATCAATCAAAAAACATTTCGCAAATTTATGAGACAGGCCTTGGATCTAATGAAGGAAACCCTAATAGATGCATTACCTGCTTCAATTCGAGTGCCATATCGTTTGCCAGGTATATCTGATGCTCTAGAAGGTATTCATTTTCCGCAAGACGCGGAGCATTCCAAAGACGCTAGAAGACGCTTTGTTTATGAGGAGTTACTCGTTTTTCAACTAAAAATGCAAGCTATTAAAAAGGTTCGAAAAGAACAAAACGTTGGGAATGGGATTATCTTTCATAATGATTTAGTTAAAAAGCTAATCGAAACCTTACCCTATGAACTGACAAATGCTCAAAAAAGAGTTGTCAATGAAATTTGTAGAGACTTACGTGAACCTCACCGCATGAATCGTCTACTACAAGGAGATGTTGGTTCTGGGAAAACTATAGTTGCCGCTATTTGCTTATATGCTGTAATTACAGCGGGGTATCAAGGAGCATTAATGGCTCCTACCGAAATATTGGCTGAGCAGCACGCTAGCTCGCTTGACGAATGGTTAGCTCCTATAGGAGTCAGAATTGCTTTGCTGACAGGTTCTACAAAAGCTAAAGCAAGAAGAGCAGTGTTAGAAAATCTTGAAGCCGGAACTATAGATCTTTTGATAGGAACACATGCATTAATACAACCAGATGTTGCATTTAAAAAACTTGGACTAGTTATCACAGATGAGCAGCATCGATTTGGTGTAGAGCAACGTAGGGTACTAAAAGATAAAGGTGAAAATCCGGATGTACTATTTATGACTGCGACTCCAATCCCTCGAACTTTAGCAATCACAGCTTTTGGTGAAATGGATGTTTCCATTATTGATGAAATGCCTGCTGGTCGTAAGAAAATTGAAACTCATTGGATGAAACCTGATCAGCTACATAAATTGATAGCTCGATTAAAAAATGAACTAGCCACTGGAAGACAAGCATATATAATTTGCCCTTTAATCGAGGAGTCTGAAAAGCTCGATGTGCAAAATGCAGTAGATGTGTATAACATGATGGCAGAGGAACTGGGGGGCAATTCCACAGTTGGTTTAATGCATGGAAGACTCCATTCGGATGAGAAAGAGCAAGTGATGAGAGATTTCTCGGAAGGAAACATACAAGTATTAGTTTCTACTACGGTTGTTGAGGTTGGCGTGAATGTTCCGAATGCAACATTTATGATTATCTTCGATGCAGAACGTTTTGGATTAGCTCAACTACATCAATTACGTGGTCGAGTTGGTCGAGGAGAGCATCAATCGTATTGTATATTGTTAGCTGATCCGAAGTCCGAAGAAGGAAAAGAGCGAATGACTTCCATGACCGAGACAAATGATGGATTTATTCTAGCCGAAAAAGATTTAGAGCTTCGAGGTCCTGGCGACTTTTTTGGAAAGAAACAAAGTGGACTTCCGGAATTTAAAGTAGCAGATCTTGTTCACGATTATCGTGCACTGAATACTGCTAAGGTAGATGCTGAAAGGTTATTAGAGTCTAAAGAATTTTGGGATTCGGATGAACTGGCCGTACTTCGGGAAATGCTAATAAATTCAAAAGCTATGGATGGTGAACGAATTGATTAAAGAGAATGTAAGAATGATTTTGAATCTATTCTTGCATTCTTTTTTTAATATTTATATACTGATATTAGTACCAAGTGCTAAAATGGTGGTGAAGAAATGAAATACTCCAAAAAGGATAGGCAGAAATTACTTTTTGAGACGCTAGAGAAAAATCCGTTTATTACAGATGAAAATTTAGCATCTAATTTTCATGTGAGTGTTCAAACTATCCGGTTGGATAGAATGGAATTATCTATTCCAGAACTACGTGAGCGTATTAAATCAGTAGCTGCTCATAACTTTGATGAAGAGGTCAAATCTCTTCCAATCGATGAAGTAATTGGAGAGATTATTGATATAGATCTTGATAAGCAAGCCATTTCGATATTGGATATTACAAAGGATCATGTATTTGCTAGAAATGGTATCGCGAGGGGACACCATTTATTTGCCCAAGCTAATTCATTGGCTGTTGCGGTTATTAATGATGATTTAGCACTTACTCGAAAATCTAACCTTACATTTGTCAAACCTGTGAAAGCAGGAGATCGGGTAATTGCAAAAGCGGTTGTAACAAACAGTGATACACAAAAGAATAGTACGTTAATAGAAGTGACTAGCAAAGTTGGAAATGAGACGGTTTTCGTTGGTCAATTTAGCATGTACAGAGTAACGATGTCATAAAAAAGGTGATTAAAATGAAAATTTCAATAGATGCAATGGGCGGCGACAATGCACCTCATGAAATCGTAAAAGGTGTTTATGAGGCTTTAGAAGCATTCACCGATATAGAAATTCAATTATACGGTGATCAGGAAAAGCTTGCTTCATTAGTTAAGCAACATGAACGTTTAACGGTTATACATACAGATGAAGTAATTGAAGGAACGGATGAGCCCGTTCGAGCAATTAGAAGAAAGAAAAACTCCTCCCTAGTTAAAATGGCGGAATCCGTGAAAAGTGGAGATTCTGATGCGTGTGTGTCTGCAGGGAATACTGGTGCTTTAATGGCTGCGGGGTTATTTATAGTTGGTCGTATCGATCAAGTGGATCGTCCTGCTCTAGCACCGACCTTACCTACGCTTGATGGTAAAGGGTTTGTTATGCTGGATTTAGGAGCTAATGCCGATGCAAAACCAGAGCATCTAGAGCAGTTTGCGGTTATGGGTAGTATATATGCTGAGAAAGTTCGAGGTATTTCGAAACCTCGTGTTGGGCTATTGAACATTGGGACGGAAGATATTAAAGGCAACGAGCTAACTAAAGCAGCATTTACTCTGTTACAAGACGCACCGATTAATTTTGTAGGCAATGTGGAATCCAGAGATTTACTTACTGGAGTAGCTGACGTTGTTGTAACTGATGGTTTTACTGGTAATATGGTTCTTAAAACGATTGAAGGTACAGCTTCAGGTATATTTACCTTATTGAAGGAAGCTTTTAATACATCCGCTAAAACGAAACTTTCTGCTCTATTAGTAAAAAATGAGCTTAAAGGATTAAAAAATACACTAGATTACTCCGAATATGGCGGTGCAGGACTTTTCGGATTGAAGGCTCCTGTTATTAAAGCACATGGTTCCTCGAATGGTCGTGCAATTTATCATGCGATCAGACAGGCTAGAACAATGGTGGAGCATAATGTTGCAGACATCATTTCAACTACATTACGAAAGGAATCATCCAATGACTAAAATTGCTTTTATATTTCCTGGACAAGGATCTCAATCGGTAGGGATGGGTCAACAATTAGTAGAGAATAACGCAGATTGCCTTACTTTTTATGAGCAGGCAAATGAGGTATTAGGATTTTCTTTAAGTAATCTTATGTTAAATGGACCTGCTGAGGAACTTACTAAAACTTATAATGCACAGCCAGCATTGCTCACTACGAGTTCAATGGTTGCATACAAACTAAAACAAGCTGGAATCATTCCGCATTTCACTGCAGGTCATAGCTTAGGTGAATATTCTGCACTTGTTGCTTCAAATGTTCTAAGTTTTGAGGAAGCTGTTTTATTGGTCCATCAAAGAGGTTTGTATATGAACGAAGCAGTGCCTGCTGGAGAAGGGGCAATGGCTGCGATACTAGGATTAGGCAGAGACGAATTGTTAGCTGTCACAGCTGCTGTTACAGCAACCGGTGAGACAGTTCAAGTAGCTAACTTAAATTGTCCAGGACAAATTGTTATTTCTGGAACCGCGGCTGGAGTGGAAGAGGCTTCGAGTAAAGCAAAAGAAGCTGGTGCTAAAAGAGCAATTCCTCTAGTAGTTAGTGGACCATTCCACTCCGAATTAATGAGACCTGCAGCACAGCAATTAGATGCTGCTATTTCAGCTATCGAATTACAGCAAGCTTCTATACCTGTAATTTCAAATGTAACTGCTGAACCGGTTACAGATGCTAGCCATATTAAAAATTTACTTGTTGAACAATTATACTCGCCAGTTCGCTGGGAGGAGTCAATTCAACAGATGATTGAGCAGGGAACGACTATTTTTATAGAATGTGGACCAGGAAAAGTATTAAGTGGTTTAGTGAAAAAAATCGATCGTTCTGTAACTACTTATTGTGTATACGATGAAGTGACGTTACAGCAAGTTATTACAGAGTTAGGAGATGCGAGAAATGGGTAAATTAGATGGGAAATCTGCAATTGTAACAGGTGCTTCTCGAGGAATTGGGAGAGATATCGCTCTATACCTAGCAAAAGAAGGAGCAAAGGTTGCCGTCAACTACAGTGGTAGTAAAGATAGAGCAGACGCAGTTGTAGAAGAAATTAAGGCAACTGGTGGAGAGGCATTTGCAATTCAAGCGAATGTAGACAAAGCCGATGATGTTCAAAATCTAATAAGCGCAACGATGGAACAATTTGGATCCATTGATATTTTAGTAAACAATGCAGGAATTACTCGAGATAATCTTCTTATGCGTATGAAGGAGACAGAGTGGGATGATGTGCTTAATACGAATTTAAAAGGTGTCTTCCTTTGTACAAAAGCTGTAACAAGACAAATGATGAAACAGCGTGCTGGAAGAATTATAAATATTACCTCCATTGTCGGCGTATCTGGTAATGCAGGTCAGGCCAATTATGTCGCTGCTAAAGCAGGAGTTATTGGTTTAACCAAATCATCCGCAAAAGAACTCGCAAGTCGTAATATTACAGTGAACTCGGTTGCACCAGGTTTTATAACAACAGATATGACAGACGCCCTTCCAGAGGATATTAAGTCTCAAATGCTTAGCCAGATTCCTCTTGCTAAGTTTGGAAATCCGGAGGACATTGCAAAGGCTGTTGCATTTTTAGCCTCAGAAGACGCAAATTATATAACTGGTCAAACGATTCATGTAAACGGCGGAATGTATATGTAAGGCTTTAATCTATTTTAAAGATTAAGTATAAAAAATGTAGCTACCGGGCAAATAGACTCCTGGTCCTTGAAGATTTAAAAAGCTGATTTCACTTGCAGAATTCAACAGTTTTATGTATATATTGCAATTGCTCTTTCATTAGAAAGTAGTTTTACGTATAATCATTGAGGGGAGGTGACTAATGTGTCAACTGTTTTAGAACGCGTAACTAAAGTAATCATTGATCGTCTAGGAGTAGATGAGAGCGAAGTGAAATTAGAAGCATCTTTTCGTGAAGATTTAGGTGCTGATTCTCTAGATGTAGTAGAATTAGTAATGGAATTAGAAGATGAATTCGATATGGAAATTTCAGATGAAGATGCTGAGCAAATTTCAACTGTAGGTAGTGCAGTTAAGTATATTGAAAGCAAACAAGGTTAAATTTTATTTAGCTGAATTGTCCAGACTCCAGTGCCTAGCCCTTCGAGTTGCTTCAGGCTTTCGATATAGGTAAAGAGCGCCTTTAAGCGAAATCCTTCTAGCGCTTTTCAGGGCTAACATAGGCACTTGCGCTTTTAGCAAGAAAGCTACATAAAATCTAATAGTAGCAGAGACGTTCTACTTATTCCGTGCGAATAGTATAGAACGTCTCTATTTCTTTTTGCACATTAGTTTAGAAACGGGTAAACTTAGAAGGACATATGATAAGTGAGAAAGGCAGATAATTCATGAAAGTAAATCATAAAAAAAATAGTACACGCAAGGCCATTTTTTCAGAAACTGTAAAAGAACAATTTGAACAGTTTCAGGAGCATTTTCAGATTAGGTTTCAAAACGCAACATTATTGTATCAAGCCTTTACCCATTCATCTTATGTGAATGAGCATCGACGGAAATTTTTTACCGATAACGAACGTTTAGAGTTCCTTGGAGACGCAGTATTGGAATTGTCTGTTTCTCAATATTTATTTCAACAGTATACAGGTATGAGTGAAGGTGAGTTAACTAAACTTCGAGCAGCAATCGTTTGTGAGCCTTCACTTGTCTTATTTGCAAATGAGTTAAACTTTGGCAAATATGTATTGTTAGGAAAAGGGGAGGAACTAACGGGTGGTCGTGAAAGACCAGCGCTTCTAGCTGACGTTTTTGAAGCATTTATCGGTGCTTTATACTTAGATCAGGGATTAGAAACAGTTATAGTGTTTTTAGAAAAAGTTGTTTTCCCTAAAATTGAACTCGGTGCTTTTTCGCATGTGATGGATTATAAAAGTCAATTACAAGAAATTATTCAGCAACAAAATAATGGTACGTTAAGCTATGAAATTGTAGAGGAAAAAGGTCCGGCTCATAATCGAACTTTTGTTTCTCGAGTTATTTTAAACACTAAAGAACTGGGTATCGGAAACGGTCGTTCCAAAAAAGAGGCAGAACAACAAGCTGCAAGACTTGCTATACTCTATTTGCGGGATTCAGAACAGGGGGAATAATCATTGTTCCTTAAAAGATTAGAAATAGTTGGATTTAAGTCATTTGCAGACCGAATAGGAATTGATTTTGTTCCTGGAGTAACTGCAGTAGTAGGACCAAATGGTAGTGGAAAAAGTAATGTTACAGACGCAATTAGATGGGTGCTAGGTGAGCAATCTGCTAAATCCCTACGAGGTGCAAAAATGGAAGATGTCATTTTTGCTGGAAGTGATTCTAGAAAAGCCTTGAACTTTGCGGAAGTGACCTTGGTATTAGATAACGCAGATCAACGAGTTGCTCTTGATTTTGCGGAAATTAGTGTGACTAGAAGAGTATTTCGTTCGGGAGACAGCGAATATCTGTTAAACAAACAAACATGTAGACTAAAGGATATTACCGATTTATTTATGGATTCGGGACTTGGAAAAGAAGCTTTTTCTATTATTTCTCAAGGACGAGTAGATGAAATATTAAATAGTCGACCAGAGGATCGTCGTACAATTTTTGAAGAAACTGCGGGTGTCCTCAGGTATAAGCAACGTAAAAAGAAAGCTGAATTCAAGCTGATAGAAACAGATGACAACCTAAACCGTGTGCTTGATATATTGCATGAATTAGATGGTCGTATGGAGCCTTTGCAAATCCAGTCTTCTTTGGCGTCCGATTATTTAATGATGTCAGCGGAACTTAAGGATATTGAAATTGCAGTAATTGCCCATGATCTAAGACTATTTGTTCAAGAAAATATAGAGTTACAAAAAAAACTAGAAGAACTTCAACAAATCAAACAGTCTTTGCTATTACAAATTGATGAATTGGAAAAAAATATTCAACAACATAGAAAAGTAATGTCTGATATCGATGAAAAGTTAGATACAGAGCAAAGCGAACTAGTTGAGTCAAGTTCTGAACTAGAACGATTAGAAGGCAGAAAACTGCTTTTGGCAGAGAAACAGCAAAATGCTAGTCAGCAAATATCGCAACTAAAAAAAGCGCTAGAGGAAGAGCGACATAAAGTCCAAACACTAGTAGAGCAATTGAAAACTAATAGCCTAGCCAAATCAGAAAAACTAGCTCAACTCAAAGAACTTCGTGCTAAGAAAGTCCAAATTGATCATGTGTTAAGTAAATCGGCTTCTGAAATGGAAGAAGAAATTGAAGATTTGAAAAGTGCGTATATCGATTTGTTAAATGAAGAAGCGACGATGAAAAACGAAATGAAGCATATGGAGCAGCAACTTCACTTTGAATTAGTTTCTTCTGAAAAAATGATTGCAGATTATCAGGAAATCAAAGATGAATTAGAAAAACTAACGATACGCAAGAATGAACTAGATCCATTATTGGCGAATTGTCAAAAGGAGTTACAACAAAAACTTACAGATTATAAAAACAAACGAGAAGTTTCAGAACGTATGGAAGGCTCATTTGAAGAGCAGCAAACAATGCTTCAAAAAGCCTATCAAATGAAACATCAAATGCAAGCAAGAAGAGATTCATTGGAAGAGCTAGAGTCTGAGTTCTCAGGGTTTTTCCAAGGAGTTAAAGAGGTTCTTATTGCGCGAGATAAAAAGGAACTAAAAGGAATCCACGGAGCAGTTGCCGAGTTGATACAAATACCGGAATCTTACATGACGGCAATTGATACCGCTATTGGACCTCAATCTCAGCATATAATTACGGATAGTAGCCAGGATGCAAGGATTGCCATAGATTGGTTAAAGAAAAAAAGAGTGGGTCGTGCAACATTCCTACCTCTGCAGGTTATGAAATCTCGTAAAGTTAACGAATTCACATTAAATTCTATCAAGGAACATCCATCTTTCGTAGATACAGCGGATAAACTTGTAAATTATTTAGATGGTTATCAAATTATTGTAGAAAATCTACTTGGTAATATTATTGTTGCCAAAGATTTAAAAGGAGCCAATGAAATGGCTGCCCGTCTGCAATATAAATTCCGTTTCGTTACTTTAGACGGAGATGTAGTAAATGCAGGAGGTTCTTTAACAGGGGGTTCTGTTAAACAACAATCTTCTTTATTTACACGTAAAGCAGAGCTAGAACAACTAAATATTAAATTGGTGGAATTAGAAAAATCCGTATTGGAAGCGGAAGTTTCTGTTTCTAAAAGAAAGCAAGAAGTACAAGAATTGAAAAAAGATCTTGAAGAAACTCGACTTTCTGGAGAACAACTAAGAGAACTAGAGCACAAACTGCTCTCAGAATCTAGAGAATGTGCAGCAATAATTTCTAGATTGACGAGTCAGTTATTGGAATATGATGAAGAAAAAACAGAAAAAAATCATCTACATGAAGGCTTAGTTCGAAAAAAAGAACAAACTGCTTTCAGAAGTGCAGAGATTAACAAATCATTGACTTCTATTCAAAAAACAATCGACGAATTGCAAACATTGAAACAACAATCTCTACAGGAAAAAGATAAATTCCAAAATGAATTAGGTGAATTACTATCTCAGATCGCGGTGGTCAATGAACAAATTTCTCAATTAGAGAAGGAGAATGTTCTTTTGGATCAAACTAACGTGACGAGTATGCAAAAAGTGGCAACCTTGCAGAGGGAAATCGCCTGGTATGAAAATGATGACCAGGGTGGAACATCTCCTGAAGAATTGATGAAACTAATAGATCAACATAAACTGAAAAAAGAACATTTGGTTGTCCAAATTCAAACAGGTAAAACGAAGAGAACAGAACTTGCGCAAACAATTTCACAAGCTGAAATTACATTGAAGCAACTGCAACAACAAGCTAATATACAGCTTACGGAAGAACGAACATTAGATATAAAACAAAGTAAAATAGAAGTAGAAATGAAAACATTACAAAATCATCTAGAAGAAACATATGAAATGACATTGCTAGAAGCTGAGCGGGATTATCCATTTGAGATGGAAGAAGATCTAGCCCGTAAAAAGGTTAAATTATTGAAACGCTCTATTGAGGAATTAGGGCCGATAAATATTAGTTCCATTCAGGAATATGAACAAGTAAATGAACGTCATTCATTCTTGACGGAACAAAGAGAAGATCTATTATCTGCGCAAGAAACATTACATGAGGTTATTAAAGAAATGGATGAAGAGATGACAATTCGTTTTGAAACAACCTTCAATGAAATTCAGCGACATTTTAAAGTGGTATTCCGAGAATTATTTGGTGGTGGTCAGGCAGATTTAGTATTAACAGATCCTACTTCATTACTTGATACGGGTATTGATATATTGGCTCAACCTCCAGGAAAAAAACTACAAAATCTTTCTTTATTATCTGGTGGGGAACGTGCACTTACAGCCATTGCGTTACTATTCTCTATCTTACGTACACGCCCAGTTCCATTTTGTATTTTGGATGAAGTGGAAGCAGCGCTGGATGAGGCAAACGTAACTCGTTATAGCGACTATTTAAAGAAATTCAGTCATGATACGCAGTTTATCGTTATTACACATCGTAAGGGTACAATGGAGGGTGCAGATGTCCTGTATGGTATTACAATGCAGGAATCTGGTATATCTAAATTAGTTTCTGTTAAATTAGAAGCGGAACTAGTAACTTAAAAGGAGTTTATATATGAGCTTTTTTAAAAAATTCAAAGAGAAAATGTTAGGTTCTACGCCAGAAGCGGAAAAAACAGTGTCAATTACGAATAAGTTCAAGGAAGGTCTTTCCAAGACAAGAAACCAATTTACCTCAAAAGTCAATGATTTAGTTGCCAAATATCGTAAAGTGGACGAAGACTTTTTTGAGGAACTGGAGGAAATTTTACTTCAAGCAGATGTAGGTTTCGAAACAGTTACAGAATTGATGGATTCTTTGCGGTTCGAAGTTCAGCGCAAAAATATTAAAGATACTTCCGGAATTCAATCGGTTATTTCTGAAAAATTAGTGGAAATTTATAATGCTGGTGAAGACGATATAACGGAACTTCAACTAGAAGAAAGTGGATTGTCTGTTATTTTGTTTGTCGGAGTAAATGGTGTTGGTAAAACAACAACTATCGGAAAACTTGCCCATCGTTTAAAAGGGGAAGGGAAAAACGTTATGCTTGCAGCGGGAGATACTTTCCGTGCTGGTGCAATCGAACAGCTTCAAGTATGGGGAGATAGAGTAGGAGTCGAAGTTATAAAGCAGTCTGAAGGCTCCGATCCTGCAGCAGTTATGTATGACGCTGTAAGAGCCGCTAAATCTCGTGGCGTCGATGTGTTAATCTGTGATACTGCAGGTAGATTGCAAAACAAAGTAAACTTAATGAATGAGCTTGAAAAAATTCATCGTGTAATTTCACGTGAAATACCTAACGCTCCGCATGAAGTGCTACTTGCTCTAGATGCTACTACTGGGCAAAATGCGCTTGTTCAAGCACAAACATTTAAAGAAGTAACAAATGTAACTGGAATTGTTTTAACAAAGCTTGACGGTACTGCAAAAGGTGGTATCGTGCTTGCAATACGCAATAAACTTCATATTCCCGTTAAATTTGTGGGTCTTGGAGAACAGATGGATGATTTACAGCCATTTGATGCTGAGAAGTATGTATACGGACTGTTTGCTGAAGGATTAGATTTAGAGGAAGAGAAAGAAATAGAGACAGACAAGTAATTTTACTTGACAGACACCTCTTCTCTAACTAAAATATAGTATGATATGATTATGTTTAGGCGTAATTGATGGTAAGGAGAGATGGGAATGATTGAAAAAACAACTCGAATGAATTTTCTCTTCGATTTTTACCAGGCATTATTAACAGATAAACAAAGAAGCTATATGCAACTTTATTATTTAGATGATTTATCCCTTGGAGAAATTGCGGAAGAGTATACTATTTCTAGGCAGGCAGTATATGACAATATTCGTCGAACTGAAGCTATGTTAGAAGAGTATGAGGAAAAACTTAGTCTGTTTTCTAAATTTCAACGTAGACAAGAAACAGTGGAACAACTGCTATCTCTTGTAAAAGATGAATCATCCGAAAAAGAACTGATTCAACTCATTAATCAATTAAAAGAATGGGATTAGGAGGCGAACGAGCATGGCATTTGAAGGATTAGCTGAGCGACTCCAAGGTACACTTCAGAAGATTAAAGGTAAAGGGAAAATTTCTGAAGCCGATGTAAAGGAAATGATGAGAGAAGTCAGGTATGCACTTCTTGAGGCAGACGTTAACTTAAAAGTAGTAAAAGAATTCGTCAAAAATGTATCGGATCGTGCCGTTGGGCAAGACGTGATGAAAAGTTTAACGCCAGGTCAACAGGTCGTTAAAATTGTTAAAGATGAATTGACGGAGCTGATGGGTGGAGAACAAAGTCAAATTTCTTTCTCTACTAGACCTCCAACAGTTATTATGATGGTCGGTTTGCAAGGCGCAGGGAAAACAACCACTACAGGTAAATTGGCCAATGTTCTGCGTAAAAAGTATAACAAAAAGCCATTATTGGTTGCTGCGGATATCTATAGACCGGCGGCTGTTCAACAGCTGCAAACCATTGGAAAACAGCTCTCATTACCTGTGTTTGCATTAGGAACAGATATTTCTCCTGTTGAAATAGTCAAACAGGCTATGGAGCAAGCAAAAGAAGAACATCACGATGTAGTTATTATAGATACTGCAGGGCGTCTTCATATTGATGAGACACTTATGCAGGAACTAAAAGATATCCGTGCGATCAAAGAGCCTGATGAGGTGTTTTTAGTTGTAGATGCAATGACTGGTCAGGATGCAGTCAATGTAGCGAATAATTTTAATGAAGCTATAGGCATAACTGGTGTTGTTTTAACGAAGTTAGATGGAGATACACGAGGTGGTGCTGCACTATCTATTCGCTCCGTTACTCAAAAACCGATTAAATTTGTCGGGATGGGTGAAAAAATGGATGCGTTAGAGCCTTTCCACCCGGAACGAATGGCTTCTCGAATTTTAGGTATGGGCGATATGATGTCACTAATCGAAAAAGCCCAGGCAAATGTCGATGAGGAACGAGCGAAGGAATTAGAAGAAAAATTCCGTACGCAGAGTTTTACATTTGATGACTTCTTAGAGCAAATCGGCCAAGTGAAACAAATGGGACCTTTAGACGAAATTCTAAAAATGCTTCCAGGTGCAGGTAAAATCAAAGGATTGGAAAATGCGAAAGTGGATGAAAAACAGATGGATCGTGTAGAAGCCATCATTTATTCGATGACTACGCAAGAAAAAACAACTCCCGAGATTATTAATGGACCAAGAAAAAAGAGAATTGCTAAAGGATCTGGTACATCTATTCAAGATATAAACAGATTACTGAAACAATTTGAAGACATGAAAAAAATGATGAAACAAATGACCAACATGCAACAAAAAGGCAAGAAAAAGATGAAAATGCCTGGTCTAGACTCATTGTTTAAGTAAAAAATATAGGGTGTTAAGAAAAAACACTTTACAAACAAATAAAAGCTTGATAATATACTATCTTGTGTGAAACTATTCGGAGGTGCAATGAAAATGGCAGTTAAAATTCGTTTAAAACGTATGGGAGCAAAAAAATCTCCTTTCTATCGTATTGTAGTAGCAGACTCTCGCTCACCACGTGATGGTCGTCAAATTGAAACAGTAGGTACTTACAACCCACTTACTAAACCAGCTGAAGTTAAAATTAACGAAGAATTAGCGTTAAAATGGCTTCAAGACGGTGCGAAACCATCTGATACAGTACGTAACTTGTTCTCAGAACAAGGAATTATGGAAAAATTCCATAACGCAAAACTCGGCAAATAATCGGAGGGGACAATGTGAAGCAGCTGATCGAAGCAATCGTTAAACCGATAGTTGATTATCCAGAAAATGTGAAGGTTGAAAAAGATGAAAGTGTAAACCGTATAGTTTATAAACTTTCTGTTCATCCTGAAGATATGGGAAAAGTAATTGGCAAACAAGGGCGTGTCGCGAAAGCAATTCGTACAATTGTTTACTCAGCAGCAGGCAGTCACCAAAAGAAAAAAACATATGTCGACATATTAGATTAAAGGAAGAACAATTTGTTCTTCCTTTTTTGATAGGTATGAAAACATTATACTCAGATGTTTAGCTCTAGCGCCTAGTCCAACTGAGTCGCTTCAGGGTTTTTACTATTTTGTAACGAAGAATGTAGAAAGTGGATCTTTTTTTCCTAAGTCCCTTTTTTCTTTACTTGTTTTAAAATAAAACATGTGTACTTAGGTGATTTTATACCAGTCAGCCAATCATATTAAGTGGATTTAATTGATTGGAGCGCAGAGCGGCGACTCCAGTGGGAACAGCGCGAGCTGAAGACCCTAGACTGAGCGAAAGCGAAGGAAGCGGCTGAAGCCGTGCCCACGGAAAGCGTCCGCTCGGAGCGGAAATCAATGACATATCTACATTTTTATTTTTAAAGGTCCGGGCGTCTTTTTTTACCCGGTTTTTCTTACTAGGAGGTAATCTTAATGGAATGGTTTAATGTAGGTAAGATAGTAAATACACATGGTATTTGGGGAGAGGTTCGAGTAATCTCTACGACAGACTTTGCTGACGAACGCTATGAAGTTGGAAGCGAACTAGCGTTACATAAAGCAGATGGTTCTAAACCAATTATTGTTAAAGTAGCAAGTCATCGTCAACATAAGAATTTTGATTTATTAACTTTTGAAGGATACTCATTGTTGAAGGATGTAGAAGCATTTAGAAACGCAATTTTAAAGGTTTCTGAGAAATACCTTTCAGAGTTAGAAGAAAATGAGTTCTATTTTCACGAAATTATAGGTTGTACAGTAGAATCTACTGAAGGTGAAATTATTGGAACTATAACAGAAATTATTCAAACTGGCGCCAACGATGTTTGGACTGTGAGACCCGAAAAAGGAAAAAAAGACCACTATATTCCTTATATTGAAGACGTAGTGAAATCAATTGATATTGAAAATAAAAAAATCAAAATAGAAGTATTGGATGGTCTGTTATCATGATGAACATTCACATTCTTTCTCTTTTTCCAGAAATGTTTACTGGTGTATTTAATTCATCGATTTTGAA
Source organism: Psychrobacillus sp. FSL K6-2836 (assembly GCF_038003085.1). NCBI lineage: Bacteria > Bacillati > Bacillota > Bacilli > Caryophanales > Bacillaceae > Psychrobacillus > Psychrobacillus sp. FSL K6-2836. The sequence goes on along the minus strand of NZ_JBBOOM010000001.1, from coordinate 669,922 downwards.
AAAGGCCCAAGAAAAGAGTGAAGCAACGATAAATGTAGTAAATTTTAGGGATTACTCAGGTAATAAACATCATCAAGTGGACGACTATCCATATGGCGGTGGTGCAGGGATGGTGTTAAAGCCAGAACCTATTTTTAATGCCATAGAGGCTCTTCCTCCAAGTAAAGGACCAAGTAGACGCATTATCCTATTGTGTCCTCAGGGAGAACGTTTTACGCAGAAAAAAGCGGAAGAACTAGCACGGGAAGAAGAGCTTGTTTTTATTTGTGGTCACTACGAAGGCTATGATGAACGAATTCGAGAGCACTTAGTGACAGACGAAATTTCTATTGGAGATTTTGTTTTAACAGGTGGCGAGCTTGCAGCCATGACGGTGGTGGATAGTGTTGTGAGATTATTGCCTAATGTCTTAGGTAATGCAGAATCGCATGAGAAAGATTCCTTTTCCACTGGTTTGCTAGAGCATCCCCATTATACTCGTCCAGTCGAATTCAGAGGTCATACAGTTCCAGATGTTTTAATGTCTGGAAACCATGCAGCAATTGAAAAGTGGCGCAAAGAAGAATCATTAAAAAGAACATTCATGCGCAGACCAGATTTATTGGAGCGGATTGAACTAACTTTTGACGAGGAGCGTTTATTAAAAGAAATAAAAGGATAGTAAATTTCTAATAATTATTGCATCCAATAATTAGTTGTGTTATATTTTACTATGTGCTTTTATGAAAAGTACTGATTTTGGGTGTTCCGCTGCAACAGCAACTGTGTGTAAGAGCATTCTACAGAAGGAGAGAAAATGATGCAAAACATTATTTCAGAAATCACTAAAGAACAATTACGTTCAGACCTTCCAACATTCCGTCCTGGGGACACAGTTCGTGTTCACGTTAAGGTTGTTGAGGGAACTCGCGAACGTATCCAAATGTACGAAGGTGTTGTAATTAAACGTCGTGGTGGCGGAATTAGCGAAACTTTTACAGTTCGTAAAATTTCATCTGGTGTTGGTGTTGAACGTACATTCCCTGTACACACACCAAAAATTGCAAACTTAGAAGTTATCCGTCGTGGTAAAGTTCGTCGTGCTAAATTGTACTACTTACGTGACCTACGTGGTAAAGCAGCTCGTATTAAAGAGCGTCGTTAATAGCAAAAGTAAATGTTGTAGTAAAGGTGATTTCACTTTTGCTACAACATTTTTTATTTTGACTATGTCTTCAAACGTTTTAAAATAATGGAATTTATATCAACTGCACATAATAGATACTTTAAAAGGGTAGTTTAAGACAATTCATATACAGTCCCTGGTTTGTATCTAAGAGTGTAATTCACTCATGACTGTTTACTTGCTTCGATGAGGCAATTACTTGCGTACATTAGGACTTTACTTGCTTTACTTTCTGTGGAACTTGCACTCTTAGTTCGTTTACTTGCTCGTAATACTGATTTACTTACGAAACGGGAAATTTATCCATAAATTGAGATAGTTATCGGTGACGAGCTTTTCGCAGAAGACATAGTGGCCATACTTGGCACGTGGATAGTGTACAACTATAAATCACGCATAATAACCAAATATGTCTCATATAAACAAATCAATCAAACATATAGAAAAATGGTCAATTGTTTTTGCTTGAAAAGAGTTTTCCTTGTACAATAAAGACAATAACCAAAGGGGGCAAGTTGATGGAACAAGTAAAAAAAGAAAAGAATGAATTATGGGAGTGGTCAAAAGCTCTATTAATTGCTTTTGGGCTAGCGGCAATAATTCGCTTCTTTTTATTTACACCTATCGTAGTAGACGGAGAATCAATGATGCCTACTTTAAAAAATGGGGATCGTATGGTAGTTAACAAAATCGGCTATATGGTTGGAGAACCAGATCGTTATGACATAGTAGTATTCCATGCTCCAGAGCAAAAAAACTATATTAAACGTGTTATTGGACTTCCAGGAGATAGTGTAGAGTTTAAAAATGATCAATTATTTATCAATGGCAAGGAGTTACCAGAACCATATTTAGAACAGTATAAAAGTGAAATTAGTGAAGGAACCCTTACAGATGATTTCACTTTAGAAGAGACTGCTGCACAAGTGAATGAAATCCCGGAAGGCTACATATTCGTAATGGGAGATAATCGTAGATACAGTAAGGATAGCCGACATATTGGTCTCGTGGCTATTGACGAAGTGATAGGAAATACAAACTTAGTTTTCTGGCCTATGAATGAAATTGGCTTTGTGAAGTAAAGAAGGTGGTACGAAATGACAATTCAATGGTTTCCTGGTCATATGGCCAAAGCAAGAAGAGAAGTAACCGAAAACTTAAAATTAGTGGATATCGTTTTCGAATTAATAGATGCACGTTTACCGCTATCGTCTAGAAATCCAATGATAGATGAAGTTATACATCAGAAAACAAGATTACTCATATTAAATAAAATGGATATGGCAGATGAAACGCAAACTAAAAAATGGATTGCCTATTTTGAGGAAAAAGGCCACCCTGCAGTGGCGATTAACTCTTTGGAAGGAAAAGGACTCCAAACTGTATTTAAGGCAGCAAAAGAGCTTTTAAAGCCTAAATGGGACCGTATGAAGGACAGAGGTATAAAACCTAGAGCGATACGCGCAATGATTGTTGGTATACCTAATGTAGGTAAATCGACTCTAATTAACCGATTTGCAAAGAAAAATATCGCAAGAACGGGTAATACACCGGGTGTAACGAAAAAGCAACAATGGATCAAAGTAGAAAAAGAAATTGAATTACTTGATACTCCTGGTATCTTATGGCCGAAATTTGAGGATCAGCAGGTCGGGTATAAGCTTGCACTTACTGGTGCTATTAAAGATGCAGTGATCAATATGGAGGATTTGGCGGTTTATGGCTTAAACTTTTTGCAGGAACACTATCCAAAAAGGATGGAAGACCGCTACCAGGTGAAAGAAGTCAGCGCAGATTTGGTAGAAACATTTGACCAGATTGGTAAGTTAAGAAGATGTTTTTCAAATGGTGGAGAAATAGATTACGACCAAGTAGCGGAACTAATTGTTCGAGACGTTCGTAATCTTCATCTAGGTAGATTAACATTTGATTTTGTGGAAGAATATTAAGCAAACATACTACCCTTTTTGCCAAATGGTAAAAAGGGTTTTTTCTTTTCAAAAGAAGCATTCTCTGTTTGTGAAATTATTCAATATAATACATAATTGTCGATACATAGATTAAGAAATAGAAAGAATGTGAGAGAATTGTTAAGTTTAAAAGAGATCAAAGACAAATTGGAACAATCAACGGGCTCGGAGGCTTGGATAATTGAATTAGAGCAGGATGAACGAATTGGTGCCAGAAAACTATGGACAAGCTGGAAAAGAAAACAACAGCTACTTCTCCTAGAACGTCAATCGCATGAAGAAAAAGTCGTCTTCGATAGAAGTTATTGTTCTCATACAAATGATTTAGTGGCAGGAGTAGATGAAGCCGGTAGAGGACCTTTAGCTGGACCAGTAGTGACTGCGGCTGTAATACTTCAAAATAATACAGAGAGTTTAATAGGTCTTGATGATTCTAAACAATTGTCACGAAAAAAGCGAAATGAATTAGCTGAACGTATTAAGCGAAATGCAATTGCATATTTCATTCACTTTCAATCAGTTGAAAAAATAGATCAACTCAATATTTATGAAGCAACTAAACAATCCATGACAGAAGCTGTATTAAGCTTAGAAACAAGACCAAATGTTGTATTAGTAGATGCAATGAATTTGCCGATCGATATCGAAACCCATTCCATTGTAAAAGGTGACGCACAAAGCTTAGCAATTGCAGCGGCGTCCATATTGGCAAAAACGGCACGGGACGAATACATGGACCAATTGCACGAGCAATTTCCAATGTATTTATTTAACAAACACGCAGGCTATGGCACAAAGCTGCATATCGAAATGATTGAACAGTATGGTCCAACCCTGCATCATCGAAAGACTTTCGAACCGATTAAATCTATATTAAGAATGAGGTGATAACGTGGCTTCGACATCTTTTTCAACTATTCAATCACAAATAACTGCTGGGATTACTTCTCAGTTTCAAACTCCTATGAAGGAAGGACAAGTGGTTCACGGGACGATAAAAAAACTGTACCCAAACCAAACGGCAGAAGTCCAAATTGGTAACCAAAAAGTAATAGCTAAATTAGAGACCCCACTAAAAGCTGGGGATTCTCATTTTTTTCAAGTAGAAAAATCGGCACCTGAATTACAGTTAAAAGTAGTTACAGGACCTCTCACACAGGGAAATACAATGGCGCAACAAGGCCAACAATTATTGCAAGCAATGAATTTACCAAAAACCACTGAAATGCAAGCTGCCGCACAGTTTTTTATAAAACAACAATTACCCGTTTCTAAAGATACATTAATGCAAGTTGAACAATTATTAAAACAACTGCCAAAGGATATAACGATGAAAACAGCGCTCGAGACGATTCAAAAGATAATAGAGATGAAATTACCTTTAACGACTTCCATGCTACAGACAGTATTGAGCGGTAAATCTACCGAAGGATTGCATACAATCCTTCAAAATTTGCAAGCTCAATTACAACAAGATCAAACGGTAACACCGGCACTGAAAAATAATATCCTTCTGAATCTACAAAAGATAGCAGAACCATTTAATGCACCAGCTGCTGGAGCAATGCTTGGTAAACAAGTAGAAATCCTTCAAAATCAGCAACTGCCCTTAGCTTCACGATTACCAATTCTACAAGTACTAAAAGAATCCAATATTTTACTGCCAACTGCAAGTCTTACCAATCCAACTCCGGATACTGGAAAGGAAGCAATTGTGAATTCTGCTGGAGACCAATTGCTCAAGCTTGGCCAGGCTGCTCCTGGGGAAAAAGCCCAAGTATTAGAACAATTACGTAATTGGGTTAGTCAGCATCCTGCTTTAACGACAAGCCAAAAAAGTGAAGTGATTGCATTACTAAAAAATGATAATCAGACCAACCAAATGCAATTAGTAAATAATGCACTGACAAAAGTATTTGCTGAGCAAAGCCAACAAGCAATTTTCTTAAAGGATATGAATGGATTAACACCTAAGGATCATTTAGTGTCATTGCTAGGCAAAGGGGGTACCATAGACTCAATAGCTCAGGCTTTGCAGCAAGTGACAGATATAAGTAAAAATCCTGCAAGCAGTAATCTAGTAACTCAAACAATAGTTTCGGCAGAACAACAAGTTATGCAACAACTAGATGGAAAAGCATTCGAACATGCTATGAAAGAAGTATTGAAATCTCTAGGATTCGGTTATGAAGCGAAGCTCGGAGGTAATAGTGAAGAAATAAGACAATTAGCTTCCCAATTAAAGCCGCAGATTGTAGAGTTATTGCAAAACCAGACCATTTCCTCTGCGGTTAGAGAAAGCGCAGAAATAGTACTTGGGCGCATGAATGGATTGCAAATATTATCCAATGAAAATGGACCACAACACCAGCTGTTGATGCAAGTTCCATTGGAGTTTTTAGGTAAAAAAATGGATGCAACACTTGAGTGGAATGGGCGGATGAAAGAGGACGGTAAAATCGACTCCGATTTTGCAAGGATAATGTTTTATTTGCAATTGGATACTTTAGAAGAAACTGTGGTAGATATGCAAGTGCAAAATAGAGTAGTATCGATTACTTTATTTAACAACGATCAGCAGTTGAGTCAATTTGCTGAAAAGTTTAAGGAAACATTAAAGGTTGGTCTATCTTCGGTAGGCTATCAATTATCAGGAGTATTCGTAAAAACTTTTGAGGAACAAAAAATGGCATCTATTTTGAAGTCAAAACCAAACATGTATGACGCACAAGGAGTAGACATTCGTATATGAAAGAGGAAAGATATGCTCGAAAAGAAGCTGTAGCCATAACGTATAATCCAGGGTTTAACGATGCCCCAAAGATAGTTGCCAAAGGAAAAGGTAAAATAGCAGAAAATATATTGGCAAAAGCAGAAGAATTTAATGTACCGGTTCAGGAGGATGCAAGTTTAGTTGAACTTCTTGGACAATTAGATATCAATCAATCGATTCCAGAAGAGTTATATCAAGCGGTTGCAGAGGTATTTGCTTATATTTATAAAATTGATAAAGAAAAAGGATCTAGAGTTAAATCTTTCGACACGTAGTCTGAATATTAGCTGTTTTAGGTAAATATCATACTTTTGTGGACAAGATGTGACACTTTTAATACAATTAGAAAGGTAGTAAATTACTTGACATAAGTTTGATTGGAGGATGTAAGATGAATATCCATGAATATCAAGGTAAACAACTCCTGAGACAATATGGCGTAGCAGTTTCTAACGGAATTGTAGCTTTCTCACCTGAAGAGGCAGTGAAAGCAGCAAAAGAATTAGGATCAAGCGTTATTGTTGTTAAAGCTCAAATTCACGCTGGTGGGCGTGGTAAAGCTGGTGGAGTAAAAATCGCTAAAAATCTAGATGAGGTACGTGAATACGCGAAGGAACTATTAGGTAAAGTTCTTGTTACTCACCAAACGGGTCCTGAAGGTAAAGAAATTAAACGTTTACTGATCGAAGAAGGAAGCGACATCAAGAAAGAATATTATGTAGGACTAGTTTTAGACCGTTCAACTTCACGTGTAACATTAATGGGCTCTGAAGAGGGCGGTATGGACATTGAAGAAGTGGCTGAAAATACACCTGAAAAACTTTTCTATGAAGAAATCGATCCAGTTGTAGGCTTAACAGGCTTCCAAGCACGTCGCATGGCATTTAACATGAATATCCCAGCTAAACTTGTGAACAAAGCAGCTAAATTCATGCTTGGTTTATATCAAGTTTATAAAGAAAAAGATGCTTCAATCGTTGAGATTAACCCATTAGTAGTAACTGCTGATGACAATGTTTTAGCGCTTGATGCAAAATTCAACTTCGATGGTAACGCATTATATCGTCATAAAGACATTTTAGAAATGCGTGATTATGATGAAGAGGATCCAAAAGAAATCGAAGCTTCAAAATATGACCTAAGCTATATTTCTTTAGACGGAAATATCGGTTGTATGGTTAATGGAGCAGGACTAGCTATGGCAACAATGGATACGATTAGCTATTACGGCGGATCACCCGCAAACTTCCTTGACGTTGGGGGCGGCGCGACTGCTGAAAAAGTTACAGAAGCATTCAAAATCATTCTTTCTGATAAAAACGTAAAAGGTATTTTTGTTAATATCTTTGGTGGAATTATGAAGTGTGACATCATCGCTGAGGGTGTTATTATTGCAGCGAAAGAATTAGGATTAGAAGTACCACTTGTAGTTCGTTTAGAAGGTACTAACGTAGATTTAGGTAAAAAATTATTAAATGAATCAGGCTTAAATATCGTTGCTGCTGATTCAATGGCAGACGGTGCTCAAAAAATCGTTAATCTTGTAGGATAAGAAAGGCAGGGACAAAAAGTGAGCGTATATATTAATAAAGATACTAAAGTAATTGTACAAGGAATTACGGGCTCAACTGCTCTTTTCCATACAAAACAAATGTTAGAATATGGAACTAAAATCGTTGCTGGGGTAACACCTGGTAAAGGTGGAACAGAAGTAGAAGGAGTTCCAGTTTTCAATACAGTTGAAGATGCTGTTAAAGCTACTGGCGCTAACGTTTCAGTAATTTATGTTCCAGCACCATTTGCTGCAGATGCAATTTTAGAAGCTGTTGACGCTGAATTAGATATGACTATTTGTATTACAGAGCATATCCCAGTATTAGACATGGTTAACGTAAAACGTTACATGGAAGGTAAGAAAACTCGTCTAGTTGGACCGAACTGCCCAGGTGTTATTACTGCGGATGAATGTAAAATTGGTATTATGCCAGGCTACATCAACACTAAAGGTCATGTAGGAGTAGTATCTCGTTCAGGAACTCTAACTTATGAGGCTGTTCTACAATTAACTGATGCAGGTATTGGTCAATCTACTTCTGTAGGTATTGGTGGAGATCCAGTTAACGGAACAAACTTCATCGATGTTCTAAAAGAATTCAATGATGACCCTGACACATACGCAGCAGTTATGATCGGGGAAATTGGTGGAACTGCAGAAGAGGAAGCAGCTGAATGGATTAAAGCTAATATGACAAAACCTGTCATTGGATTCATCGGTGGACAAACTGCACCTCCTGGTAAACGTATGGGTCATGCTGGAGCTATTATTTCCGGTGGACAAGGTACTGCAGAAGGAAAAATCAAAGCAATGGAAGCAGCTGGCATGAAAGTTGCAGCAACTCCATCTGTAATTGGTGAAACTTTAATCGAAGCGATTAAAGAAGCAGGTATTTACGATTCTTGTAAAACACATTAATATAGAAGTACGGCACATCAACTGATGTTGCCGTATTTTTTTAAAATGAAAAAGTATATAAAAATGTCACGTGAACACTGTATTCGTGGTACTTAAAGGGAAAATAATAATACTACTGATTTTCGCTTCAGGCGGACGCTTTCCGCGGGCACGGCTTCAATCTCCTCGTCACTACGTTCCTGCGGGGCTTTCAGCTCGCGCTTTTCCCGCTGGAGTCGCCGCCTTCCGCTACAATCAATGACATGAGTAGAACCCAACAAGAAGATTTGGCAGAGCTTATCGCTAAGTCGATAGGATTAGATAAATAGGTAGTGGAAAATCAAAGAAATAGTTAGTGTTTACCAAATAAAGAAGCGAAATAGCGAACGAAATTGTATCTTCGTGAGCTTACTCTATGAATTAGAAAGTAACTTTTCTTTCGTTACAACAAAAGTGTACTAAACCAGTTCCTAAAGTTGTAGAAGGGCGACGGATAGACAACCGCCATAAAATTACCGTGAAAAGAGATATTGGTCATGACGTCAGTCATGACCAATATCTCACTAAAATAATCGGTTATAATATAGCAACAAGTCTGTCCAAAGCACTTCGAAAACGCTAGAAACAGGTTTTGAACTAAAAGACCGGGTTTCTTTGCTCGGTTTTTCTTAAATAATTCTACGCATGAAAGAACAAAAAATACTAAACTAGTCATTTGAATAGAGGAGGAAACCAATGAATAAGAGTCAATTTACTAACCGCTTTTTAGCTTTACATTATGTTTATCCAGTACCTTTAAATAAGCTACACCCTTTACTTGAATATGATCCGAATCTAGCTCAATTTGAGAAAATATCCCCACATTTATTGTCGAAGTTATGTAAAATCTCCCTCGAACGCGCTAATAAACTCCAAAAAATGTTTCAAGAATTTGTCGAAATTCCGATGTGTCAAATGTATGAAAAGCACTCGATTATCCCCATTCTTTTTTCCAATCCCAATTATCCTAAAAGTCTATTAAATTTATATGATCCTCCCGCTGTAATATACGTAAAAGGTAATATAGAATTACTTGCCAACCCTAAAAAACTAGCAATTATTGGTTCTAGAGAAGCGACGGATTATTCCGCCGAAAGTATTAAAACAATCCTCCCTCCCTTAATAAACGAAGAGTACGTAATTATTAGCGGTCTTGCTAAGGGAGCTGATACATGGGCACATGAAATAACGATGAGGCTAGGTGGAAAAACTATTGCAGTCCTAGGAACAGGATTATTTCATGTGTACCCCAAACAAAATCTTAAATTAGCTAACGAAATGGAGAAAAATCAGTTATTATTAACAGAGTACCCTCCATATATAACACCACAAAAGTGGAATTTTCCTATGAGAAATCGAATTATTAGTGGGCTTTCCAGAGGTGTAGTTATTACAGAAGCGACAAAAAAGAGTGGTACAGTTTCCACAATGGAGCATGCGTTAGAAAATGGTAAGGAGATTTTTGCAATCCCGGGCTCTATACACTCTCCGCTTTCTATAGGTCCGCATTTGCTTATATTAGAAGGTGCAAAACCAGTATGGAGCGGGCATCAAATACTGGAAGAGTTAAATAAATAAAAAACAAAAAAATGAAAAGTCTTGCTTTTATAAGAAAACTGGTATACATTTTGCAACAGGTATTTGTTTTGAAGATTAAAGCGAGTTACCTTCTATAAGGAGGCAGATTTATGTCGGATTATTTGGTAATTGTTGAATCGCCAGCAAAGGCAAAAACAATAGAAAAATATCTTGGAAAAAAATATAAAGTCAAAGCATCGATTGGTCATGTACGTGACCTTCCTAGAAGTCAAATGGGTGTCGATACGGAAAATAATTACGAACCAAAGTATATAACAATCAGGGGTAAAGGCCCGGTACTACAAGAACTAAAAACAGCAGCAAAAAAAGCAAAGAAAATTTATCTCGCGGCTGACCCCGACAGAGAAGGGGAAGCAATAGCATGGCACTTGGCGAACTCTTTAAATGTAGATATTGAATCGGATTGCCGAGTAGTATTTAATGAAATTACAAAAGAAGCTATCCTAGAATCCTTTAAGCACCCTAGACCAATTAATATGGATTTAGTTGATGCACAACAAGCTAGAAGAATTTTAGACCGACTTGTAGGATATAATATTAGTCCGATTTTATGGAAAAAAGTAAAAAAAGGTCTGTCTGCAGGTCGTGTGCAATCTGTAGCTCTTCGTTTGATCATTGATCGGGAAAATGAAATTAATAATTTCACTCCAGAAGAGTACTGGACAATTGAAGGACAATTCGATAAGAATAAGAAAGCCTTTGATGCACTTTATTATGGAAGTGAGAAAGAAAAAAGAAAACTTTCTAACGAAGAAGAAGTAAAAGAAGTACTAAATTTAATGAAGGGCAAAAAGTTTGAAGTTGCTAACGTTGTGAAAAAAGAAAGAAAACGTAATCCAGCCCCTTCTTTTACTACATCATCCCTTCAACAGGAAGCAGCAAGAAAACTAAATTTCAGAGCTAGAAAAACAATGATGCTTGCACAGCAATTGTATGAGGGAATCGACCTAGGTAAAAAACAAGGAACGGTCGGGTTGATTACTTATATGCGTACGGACTCTACAAGAATCTCGGATAGTGCGAAAGCAGATGCACAGGAATATATAAAAACTGAATTTGGTGCTGAATACATTTCTACGAAAAAGGTAGAAAAGCAATCGAAAAAAGCACAAGATGCCCACGAAGCAGTTCGACCTACTAGTGTACTAAGAACTCCGAATGAACTAAAAGCGATTTTGTCTCGTGACCAACTAAAATTATACAAGCTAATATGGGAACGTTTTATAGCTAGTCAAATGGCATCTGCAATATTAGATACAGTAGCTGTTGACCTTAAAAACGGGGAAGTTTACTTTAGAGCAAATGGTTCACAAGTTAAATTCCCTGGATTTATGAAGGTGTACGTGGAAGGTTCGGATGATCAAACGGATGACAAGGATAAACTATTACCTGTTTTAGAAGTCGGGGATAAGGTAAATGCCTTGTCTATTGATCCGAAGCAACATTTTACTCAGCCTCCTCCAAGATACTCGGAGGCAAGACTTGTGAAAACGTTGGAAGAGTTAGGGATTGGTAGACCTTCTACTTATGCTCCAACTTTAGATACGATTCAAAAACGTGGATATGTAGCTTTAGAGACGAAGCGTTTTGTTCCTACGGAGCTTGGAACAATCGTCCATCAGCTTGTATTGGAGTTTTTCCCTCAAATTTTAGATATTGAATTTACTGCCCAGATGGAAAGAGATTTGGATAGTGTAGAAGAGGGACAAGTAAAATGGGTGGAAGTAATAGATGGCTTCTATCAGGATTTCGAAAAGCGTGTCGTTTATGCAGACGCTGAGATGGAGAAAATCGTTATTAAAGATGAACCGACAGGAGAAGATTGCGAAAACTGTGGTTCACCAATGGTATATAAATTAGGGCGATATGGTAAATTTATGGCATGTAGTAATTTCCCAGAATGCCGCAATACAAAGGCTATCATTAAGGAAATAGGTGTCCCTTGTCGAGTATGTGGAGAAGGACAGATTGTGGAGCGTAAGAGTAAAACGAAGCGAGTATTTTATGGGTGTAACCAATATCCAACATGTGAATTCGTTTCTTGGGACAAACCAATAAATAGACCATGTCCAAAATGTAATGAAATGTTAGTAGAGAAGAAATTGAAAAAAGGTATACAAATACAATGTGTTGCGTGTGATTATAAAGAAGATCCGCAAAGTTAGAAAGAAGGATACGACATGACTGAAGTAGTAAACGTTATTGGTGCAGGACTAGCAGGAAGCGAGGCTGCATGGCAAATAGCTAAAAGAGGTATAAAAGTACGTCTTTATGAAATGAGACCCGTTAAACAAACTCCAGCGCATCATACGGACAAATTTGCTGAACTGGTTTGCTCCAATTCACTAAGAGCTAATAACTTAACTAATGCTGTAGGCGTTATTAAAGAAGAAATGCGTATGTTGGATTCAATTATTATACAATCAGCAGATAATAGTAGTGTACCTGCTGGAGGTGCACTTGCTGTAGACAGACATGATTTCTCAGGAAGAGTTACAGATGCAATACGTAATCATCCGTTAATAGAAATTGTCAATGAAGAAGTGACAGAAATCCCAGAAGGTATTACCGTAATAGCAACTGGCCCATTAACATCTCCAGCGCTTGCAGAAAAAGTAAAAGAAATGACTGGTCAAGATTACTTGTATTTCTATGATGCTGCGGCACCGATAGTAGAAAAAGACAGCATTGACATGGATAAAGTTTATTTGAAATCCAGATATGATAAAGGGGAAGCGGCTTATCTAAATTGTCCAATGACTGAGGATGAGTTTAATCGCTTTTATGATGCATTGATAGCGGCTGAAGTTGTTCCGTTAAAAGAATTTGAAAAAGAAATTTACTTTGAAGGCTGCATGCCTGTTGAAGTAATGGCTGAGCGTGGACGGAAAACATTATTATTTGGTCCGATGAAACCTGTAGGCTTAGAAGATCCGAAAACAGGTAAACGTCCATATGCAGTAGTTCAGCTTAGACAAGATGATGGTGCAGGGACGCTTTATAATATTGTTGGTTTCCAGACACATTTAAAATGGGGTCCACAAAAAGAAGTATTGAAGCTAATACCTGGTCTTGAAAATGTGGAAATCGTACGCTACGGTGTCATGCATCGGAATACGTTCATTAATTCGCCATATGTATTAGAACCAACTTATCAGCTAAAAGCAAATAACCAAATTTTCTTTGCCGGTCAAATGACAGGTGTCGAAGGATATGTGGAGTCAGCTGGAAGTGGTTTATTGGCGGGAATAAATGCAGCGAAGTTGGCTAAAGGCGAAGAATTAGTAGTATTACCAGCTGAAACAGCTCTTGGTAGCATGGCAAGATATATTACAGAAGCGAATCCAAAAAACTTCCAACCTATGAACATCAACTTTGGCTTATTCCCTGAATTACAGCCAAAAGTTAGAGATAAAAAAGTGAAAATCGAACAATTAGCAAATCGAGCATTGACAACAATTCAAAATTTTATGAAAAGTACTGCGTTATAATTGCTAAAAGCCTCTTAAAAGTTGTATACTTTTAGAGGCTTTTACAATGGAGATATATTGGAGTGGAGTTGATAATCATTATAGGGTTAGAAGAACTTCATGCTTTTATGGAATACATACAATTAGAAAGAAATTATTCGAATCTTACAGTTCAGGAGTACGATAAAGATATAAAGCAATTTTTGTCTTTTTTAAACATCGAGGGCGTTACTGATTTAAATGAGGTTGAGTATATTCATGCGAGATTGTATGTGACGAAATTATATGAGGAGAAACTAGCAAGAACTTCTATTTCTAGAAAGATATCCTCTATTCGCTCTTATTATAAATTTCTACATAAAGAATATAATATTCGAGATGACGCATTTCAATCTTTGTTCCATCCCAAAAAAGAAAAGAAACTCCCACATTTTTTTTATGAAGAGGAAATCGGGCAGTTGTTTGAAGGGAATAGAGGAACTGATTCTTTATCTATCCGAAATATTGCTATATTAGAATTGTTGTATGCGACTGGAATACGTGTGAGTGAACTTACTTCGATTGAACTGCGTCATATAGATAGTAGCTATGGTGTCGTGCGAGTGATGGGAAAAGGTAGAAAAGAGCGGTATGTTCCTGTTGGTGATTATGCATTAGCAGCAATAGATGATTATTTGGTGAATAGTAGACCAAAACTAATGAAAAGAACATCCCATACATTTTTATTCGTTAATAGTCGAGGAGAGCACCTAACAACAGATGGCGTAAGATATATTTTAAACCAAATGTTGAAAAAAGCCGCTATAAATTCAACTATTTATCCACATATGCTTAGACATACATTTGCTACGCATCTATTGAATAATGGAGCAGATCTTAGAAGTGTACAGGAACTATTAGGACATTCCAGCTTATCTTCCACACAAATATATACACATGTAACAAAAGAGCATTTACGTAAAACTTATATGAATGCGCATCCGCGTGCGTAAATATTGGAGGTAAATAAAATTGGGTAATATTCATGCAACCACGATATTTGCAGTTAGTCACAATGGTAGTCAGGCAATGGCAGGAGACGGTCAAGTGACTTTAGGCAACCAAGTAGTGATGAAACATACTGCGAAAAAAGTAAGAAGGCTTTTTAACGGTCAAGTTGTAGCAGGTTTTGCAGGCTCCGTAGCAGATGCTTTTACACTATTTGAAATGTTTGAAGGAAAGTTGTTAGAATATAACGGAAATTTACAAAGAGCAGCAGTCGAGCTTGCCAAACAATGGCGTGGGGACAAAATGCTACGTCAATTAGAGGCCATGCTTCTAGTGATGGATAAAACTAGTCTATTACTTGTTTCCGGAACAGGAGAAGTAATTGAGCCAGATGATGGTATACTAGCTATCGGTTCTGGTGGGAACTATGCATTAGCTGCTGGAAGAGCTTTAAAGCAATATGCAGGGGATAATATGACAGCACAAGAAATTGCTAAAGCGGCTCTTACTACAGCTGCAGATATATGTGTATTTACAAACCATCAAATTATTGTGGAGGTATTAGGTGAATGAAGGAAACAAACTTAACCCCAAAACAAATTACAGAGCATTTAAATAAATACATCGTTGGTCAAGAAGCAGCAAAAAAAGCAGTGGCTGTTGCACTTCGAAATCGCTATCGTCGGCAATTATTGGATGAAGAGATGAAAAACGAGGTAATCCCAAAGAATATACTAATGATTGGACCTACAGGAGTAGGAAAAACAGAAATTGCTAGAAGGATTGCTAAATTAACGAAGGCTCCATTTGTAAAAGTAGAAGCAACAAAGTTCACTGAAGTAGGTTACGTCGGTAGAGATGTTGAATCGATGGTAAGAGATTTAGTAGAAGCAGCTATCCGAATTGTTCGTGAGGAAAAGATGGAAGAAGTAAAAGACCAAGCAATTCGTTTGGCAAACGATGCGATCGTAAAACTGCTTGTTCCTTCCTTGAAGAAAAAGAACGCAAATTCAAATCCATTCGAAGCATTATTCGGGGGGAAAGAAGAAGATACTGCTGATGTAGAAGATACAGATGTACGTTTAAAACGCTCGCAAATTGCCGAGGATTTAAGAGATGGAAAATTGGAAGAGGAGCTTATAACTGTGGAGGTTGTTGAACAAACTCCCTCATTATTTGATGCCCTACAGCCAGGTGGTATGGAGAGCATGGGGATGAATATGCAAGACGCCTTATCTAATCTGATGCCAAAGAAAAAGAAAAAACGCAAAATGAAAGTAAAAGACGCACGTAAAGTATTAATGCAAGAAGAAGCGAACAAGTTGATAGACAATGATGAGATTTCTCAAATTGCAATTGAAAAGACCGAACAAACAGGTATCATATTTATCGATGAAATGGACAAAATAGCAAGTAAAAACGGTGCTGGTTCTTCTGCAGATGTATCACGAGAAGGTGTTCAACGAGATATTTTACCAATTGTAGAAGGATCTACAGTTACTACAAAGTATGGTGCAGTAAAAACAGACTATATTTTGTTTATAGCAGCGGGAGCATTCCATATGGCAAAGCCATCAGATTTAATCCCTGAACTACAAGGTCGTTTTCCAATTCGTGTGGAATTAGAAAAATTGACAAAAGAAGATTTTGTTCGTATTTTAAAAGAGCCGCGCCAATCCCTGATTAAGCAATATGAGGCTCTGTTAGAAACTGAAGGAGTAACAATCACGTTCTCTGAGGAATCTATTGAAAGAATTGGTGAAATCGCTTATGAAGTCAATCAGGAGACCGATAATATAGGAGCGAGACGTTTACACACTATTTTAGAGAAGATTTTAGAGGAGCTTTCTTTTGAAGCATCTGACATTTCGCCAGCGCATATCCAAATTACGCCAGCGTATATTGACGGAAAACTTGACAATATTGTGAAAAACAGAGATTTATCGCAATTTATTTTATAATATCAATTCGAATTAGTATCTAAAACAATTAAAAACCTTTAGAATATTAAAATAAATAAGAAAATTAAATGGAGGAAATTATTTATGAATTTATTAACTAAAACAAGAAAGATTAACTCGATGTTACAAGCATCTGCAGGTAAGCCAGTAAACTTTAAGGAGATGGCTGCTACATTAAGTGAAGTAATCGAAAGTAACGCATTCATCGTATCTAGAAAAGGGAAATTATTAGGATTTGAAGTTCATCAACAAATTGAAAATGAACGTATGATTAAAATGATGGAAGAGCGTCAATTCCCTGAACAATATACAAAAAATCTTTTTCACGTAGATGAAACATCATCAAATTTAGATGTCTTTAGCGAGCACTCTGTGTTCCCAGAAGAAAACCGTGAGTTATTTAAAGACGGTCTAACAACAATTGTTCCGATCATTGGTGGCGGTGAACGTTTAGGTACATTAATCTTAGGACGTTTAAAACAAGAATTTGAAGATGATGATTTAATACTTGGTGAATATGGCGCAACAGTTGTTGGTATGGAAATCCTACGTGAAAAATCAGAAGAAATTGAAGAAGAAGCTCGTAGTAAAGCGGTTGTTCAAATGGCTATCAATTCATTGTCTTACAGTGAATTAGAAGCGATTGAACATATCTTTGAAGAGTTAGATGGCAGTGAAGGTCTCTTAGTAGCATCTAAAATTGCTGATCGCGTAGGAATTACAAGATCTGTTATCGTAAACGCACTTCGTAAACTAGAAAGTGCTGGAGTAATTGAGTCAAGATCACTAGGAATGAAAGGAACATATATCAAAGTATTAAATGATAAGTTTCTTGCAGAGTTAGCGCAACTTAAAATGAAATAAGTGAATAATATTCCAACTCTTCCACTTTAAGTGGAAGAGTTTTTTTGATAGGAGAAAAATAGTGAACGAAATTAGTTGATTTTTACTAGTAACATGTGTAAAAATTAACAATTGACTAGGATTGACACAAAATGTCGACTATTATCAAATAAAAAGGAATAAAGACCTATTAAAATACTGAAAATTCAATAGACACAATGTTACATAATCATTACAATTAAATTATTATGATATTCAAAGATAATTACTAAAAAAATATGTCGAATTATTTTATGGTGAGGTGAAAAAAATGAGTATATTTAGTGGTGCAATTTCAAGTTTGGAACAAGGATTGGATTTCTCAGCGACAAAACAAAAGACAATCGCGCAAAATATAGCAAATGTCGACACTCCAAACTATAAAGCGAAAAGTGTTAGCTTTAGTGAATATTTATCTAATGCTAAACAATCCACTATTTCTGCACATAGAACACAAGAAAAACATATAGATTTTCAAACAAAATCTAGTGCATTAGGTGTGTTCGATTATGCCAATTATAGTTATAACCACAATGGCAACGGCGTAGATATGGATAAAGAACAAGCAAATCTAGCGACCAATCAAATCTATTATAATGCGTTAATAGATCGGATGAGTGGCAAGTTAAATACATTACAAACTGTTATTAGAGGAGGAAGCTAATTATGTCCATATTTCATGGTATGAATACAACAGCGTCAGCATTAACTGCCGGGAGGCTTAGAATGGATGTAATTTCCTCTAATATGGCAAATGTAGATACAACAAGAGCTAAGCTCGTAGATGGTGAGTGGCAGGCATATAGAAGAAAGTCTGTGACATTGAAGCCATTAGAAGGTAATTTTTCGAATTTTTTAAATGTGGCCATGGGTTCCACGGACAATAAAAGTGTCGGAAACGGAGTAAAAGTAAGTGATGTAAAAGAAGATACAGAAACCCCTTTTAAATTAGTATATGATCCGACACATATTGATGCAGATGAAAATGGATACGTGGAAATGCCGAATGTCGACCCATTAAGAGAAATGGTTGATTTGATATCAGCTACTAGATCCTATGAGGCGAACGTAACAGTTTTTAATGCGAACAAAGCAATGTTGTCTAAGGCATTAGAAATAGGAAAATAAGAAAGAAGGTATAGTTTAAATTGCCAATAGAATCCATTTCATTATTTAATCCTTCACAAATAAATCCAGTTTCGACAACTTCGAAGTTAAGTCCTGCAGAGGCACAAGCTGATTTTGGTGATTTTTTAAAGACGGCTATTCAATCTGTTAATGAAAATCAAAAAGCTTCCGATGTAGCTACCGAAAAGCTAATAAATGGTGGGGATATCGAGTTACACGATGTAATGATTGCTTCTCAAAAAGCAAGTATTACATTAAATGCGACATTAGAAATTAGGAATAAAGTAGTGGAAGCATATCAAGAAATAATGCGTATGCAAGTGTAACCTCTCTCGGTTATCGCTAAATATCGAGCAAAAATATTCACCATAACCGGAGGATAATAATGAATGAACGTATAAAAAAAATGACTAGCGATGTAACCACGTTTTGGAAAAGTCGCACCAAAATGCAAAAAGGAACAATGATCGGTAGTGTGTTAGGAATTATTATTTTAGCTACCGTTATTACTTTTATGATGAATAAAACTAACTTTGTTCCACTTTATACAGATGTATCTCCATCTGAAGTTGGACGTATAAAAGAGACATTAGATGCACAAGGAGTACCAAATGAAATTGCTCCAGGTGGAACGTCCATATTAGTACCAGAAGAGCAAGTAGATTCATTGTTAGTCCAATTAGCTGCGGAAGGATTTCCGGAATCAGGTATGATCGACTATAACTTCTTTTCCCAAAACGCTGGATTTGGTATGACAGATAATGAGTTTAATGTCTTGAAATTAGCTTCCATGCAAACCGAACTTGCGAAATTGATTAAAGGGGTAAAAGGGGTAAAAGATGCTCAGGTAATGATTACCTTACCAGAAGAAGGAGTATTCCTATCTCAAAGCAATGAAACGGCGAGTGCAGCAATAGTTTTGAATACAGAGGCTGGGTACAAATTCACAGATTCACAGATTTTGTCCTTATATAACTTAGTATCCAAGTCAATTCCTAATCTAGCCGCAGAAGATATTAGCATCAGAAATCAGTACTTAGAGTATTTTGACTTAGATCAAGCAAATGCAAATACAGCTGGTGCGAATGTAAATGATCAAATGTCGATTAAGAAAACTGTTGAACGTGATTTACAGCGCCAGGTACAAACAATGTTAGGTACTTTAATGGGACAAGATAAAGTAGTTGTCTCTGTTACAACTGACATTGACTTCAAACAGGAAAATCGTGAAGAAAATTTAGTAGAGCCAGTTGATGAAGAAAATATGGCTGGAATTGAAATTAGTGCGCAACGTATTTCTGAAACCTTTACTGGTGAGAATCCGGTTGCAGGTGGTACACCGGCAACAGAGGATGCAACTGATAACTTTACCAACTATGTAGAAGGTTCAACATCAAATGGTGATTATGAGCGAATTGAAGACACGATTAATAGTGAAGTAAATCGTATCCGAAAAGAAATAGTAGAAAGCCCGTATAAAATTAGGGATATAGGTATCCAAGTGATGGTAGAACCTCCAGATCCTGAGGATGTTGCTTCTATGCCAGACGGTGTAGAACAAGATATAGAACAAATTCTTGCGACAATTATCCGCACTTCGATCGATGAAGAAGCAGGCGGAGAATTGACAGAGGAATTACTACAGGAAAAGATTGTCGTTTCTGTACAACCGTTTAACGGTAAAGCTGCCGCAGTGGCGAGTACACAATCGTCCATTCCTTGGTGGGTATATGTGATCGGTGGAATTTTACTTGTTGCAATAATACTGCTAGTTATATCCTTACTACGCTCTAGAAAAACCGATGAGGAAGAAATGATTATTCTAGAGGAACAGCGAGAAGAGCTTAATGTAGATGATATAAACACAGAAAAAGAAACCGAATCAACTCTAAGACGAAAACAACTAGAAAAAATGGCGAAAGATAAGCCAGAAGAATTTGCGAAGTTATTACGTACTTGGATAGCAGAGGATTAACTTTACTTTCGAAGAATAAAGTTATAGCCTCAGGCGGATGTCACAGATTTTAAAAGGAGTAAACTCGGCTTGTCGGGTTCAAAATCTGGACGCAGTTATGCCGAGGCGTAATTGATTGGGGGGACGGCTATGAACAAGAAAGAAAAAGATTTAAGTGGTAAACAAAAAGCCGCGCTCTTATTAATTTCTCTCGGACCTGAAGTGTCTGCTTCAATTTATAAACATTTAAATGAAGAAGAAATTGAGCGTTTAACTCTAGAAATTTCAGGTGTTAAAAAAGTAGAGCCTGAGATTAAAGAAGATATAATAGAAGAATTTCACAATATAGCTTTAGCACAAGACTATATTTCGCAGGGGGGTATTGGATACGCAAAAACAGTTTTAGAAAAAGCATTAGGCACAGATCATGCTCAAGCAATTATTAATCGACTTACTTCTTCATTGCAAGTGAGACCTTTTGATTTTGCTAGACGGGCAGAGCCTGCACAACTGTTTAACTTTATCCAAAATGAACACCCACAAACAATTGCATTAATCCTTTCTTATTTAGAGGCACAGCAAGCTGGAATCATTCTTTCGTCATTACCACAGGAAGTACAAGCAGATATTGCAAAAAGAATAGCTACAATGGATTCTACTTCACCTGAAGTAATTAGTGAAATTGAATCTGTACTAGAACGTAAGCTATCTTCGACTGTAACGCAGGATTACACGGAGACTGGCGGTATCGATGCAGTCGTAGAAGTGTTAAATGGTGTTGACAGAACAACGGAGAAAACAATTTTGGATGCTTTAGAAATACAAGATCCAGAGCTTGCGGAAGAGATCAAGAAAAGAATGTTCGTATTCGAAGATATTGTTACGCTTGATAATCGTTCTATCCAACGAGTTATTCGGGATTGTGAAAATGAAGATTTACTACTTTCTATGAAGGTTTCTAGTGAAGAAGTTAAAGATGTTATTTTCCGCAATATGTCCGTACGTATGGCCGAAACATTTAAAGAAGAAATGGAAATTATGGGTCCAGTTCGTTTGCGTGACGTAGAAGAAGCTCAATCTAGAATTGTAACTGTTATTAGAAGATTGGAAGACGCAGGGGAAATAATAATTGCTCGTGGCGGAGGAGATGACATCATTGTCTAAAATTTTCCGAAATGTATATTTGGATGAAACAAGGGAAAATTCCAAGCCCATTCAAATAAGGAATTTACATGTTCAAGAAATGATGAACACAGACGAGCCGTTGACTTTAGATGTACTCACACAAGAGCGAAGTAAAATGATAGAAGAAGTAAACCAAGAGATAGCAGAGAAACGATCCATACTAACAAAAGATATTGAAGAAACAAAACAATATATTGAAGACCAGTTAAATACTTGGGAAGAAGAGAAGATAGCTTATCAGCAACAAGCATATGATGAAGGCTTTGTGCAAGGATTAGAAGAAGGTCGCTTAAAAGCACAAGCCGATATGCAAAATTCACTAAAATTAGCTAACGATGCAATGAAAACTGCTCATGAGAATGCTGCAAATTATTTACAGCAACAGGAACAGGTTATTTTAGAATTAGCTATACGAACTGCAGAGCGCATTATTGCAACAAAGCTAGAAGAGAATGAGGAATTATTTTTATCAATTGTAAAAAGAGGTTTAAAAGAAGCAAGGGAAATGAAAGAGATTAAACTATATGTTTCTCCCGCCTATTTTGAACTTGTATCTAATAATAGAGAAGAACTCTCCTCCATTTTTCCAATAGATGTACCATTTATGATTTTTGTTGATGAAGATATGAATGAAACAGATTGTTATATAGAAACCAATCATGGAAGAATCGTTGTCAGCATTGATGATCAAGTTCAGGAGTTGCGACGCAAGCTAGTAGATATTCTAGATAGTATGGAGTGAACGTGATGAAAGCAGTAGATTTAATTCAACAAATTTCGAATATACCTACCTTTAAAAAATATGGTCGAGTTAGTCGAGTGGTTGGATTAATGATTGAGTCACAAGGCCCTGAAAGTTCAGTTGGAGACGTTTGTAAAATCCATATAAACTCAGCCAAAACAGGAGCTTCCGTTATTCTTGCTGAAGTAGTTGGTTTTAAGGAAGAAATTGTCGTATTAATGCCCTACACGAATATTAGAGAAATATCTACAGGCTGTTTAGTCGAAGGGACGAATAGTCCATTAGAGATTAAAGTTGGTCCGGAATTAATAGGGAAAGTATTAGATTCAATGGGAAATCCAATTGATGGATCTGTCTTGCCAAAAGGTTTAATGACAGTTGGGACAGAAAAAGATTCCCCAAATCCTTTGACGAGACCTCCTATAGAAGAGCAAATCGAAGTTGGTGTAAAGGCGATTGACGGAATGCTAACAGTAGGAAAAGGGCAAAGGGTAGGTATTTTCGCTGGATCTGGTGTAGGAAAAAGTACATTACTTGGAATGATTGCTAGAAATACTAACGCAGATTTAAATGTAATCGCACTAATTGGGGAACGTGGCAGAGAAGTACGTGAGTTTATCGAAAGAGATTTAGGAAAAGAAGGACTAGAAAAATCGATCGTAGTTGCAGCTACCTCTGACCAACCTGCTTTAATGCGCATTAAAGGCGCTTTTACAGCTACAGCTATTGCTGAGTACTTCCGGGACAAAGGGTTAAATGTTATGCTCATGATGGACTCTGTAACTCGTGTGGCGATGGCGCAACGTGAAGTGGGTCTTGCTGTAGGAGAGCCTCCAGCTACAAGAGGATATACTCCGTCCGTATTTTCTATTTTACCTAAGCTGTTAGAACGTACAGGTACAAACGAGTTTGGAACGATCACAGCATTTTATACAGTACTAGTAGATGGTGACGATATGAATGAACCAATTGCCGATACTGTTCGTGGTATTTTAGATGGTCATATTGTGTTGGATCGTGCACTTGCTAACAAGGGGCAGTATCCAGCTATTAATGTTTTGAAAAGCATTAGTCGATTGATGAATCATATTTCAGACAAAAAACATGTAAAAGCAGCGGAAAGATTGAGGGATTTATACTTTACTTACAATAAATCAGAAGATCTGATTAATATCGGAGCGTATAAGCGTGGTACATCTCGTGATATTGATGAAGCTATACAGTATGAGCCTTTAATTACTTCATTTTTAAAACAAGGATATTTAGATAAAGTATCTTTGGATTCCTCGGTAGATGAATTAGTGAAATTATCAGGTGGTGTTTCATAAAATGGTTGCTTATCAATTTAAATTTGCTAAAGTTTTAACGATTCGTGAGCAAGAAAAGTCGGAAACAGAATTAGCTTACAAAGAATCCGTGTCTATTTTCGAAAAAGTTGCAACGGAACTTTATAATTTGTTGAAAAAAAAGGAAGATACAGTGGACACTCAAAACAATCTACTTGTTTCTGGTCTTTCCATAGACAACATCCATCATTATTCAAGCTATATCGAAGGACTTCAAAAAAGAATAGATGTAGTTCAAAAAGAAGTTATCCAAGCAAGATCTAAAATGAATTGGATGGAGGAAAAACTTCTCGATAAGTCATTAGAGGTAAAGAAGTTCGAAAAGATAAAAGAAAAAGGATTTGAGCAGTTTCAACAAGAGCAACAAAGACTAGAAACAATTCAATTAGATGAAATATCTTCTTTGAAGTTTCAAAACAAAGAGATTAGGTGAGTAGAAGCGTGGCTAAACGGAACAAATCAAATAAAAGCATTGAACAAAATAGTAATGAAACAAAAAGTATAAGTAAAATAAAAATGTTTTTTTATTTGTTTATTATTCCTTTTTTATTTGCTTTACTTCTCATACTAGTAATTGCCCAAATAGCAAATATAAATGTTTTTGAAAAAGCTAAAGAGTTAGCTGGTTTTACTGAGGAACAGGTTTTTACAGAAGACAAAAAAACGGATGTATTAGAAGAAAGAGTTGTATCTTTACAAGCGGAAATACAAGAAAAAGAAGCACAAATCGACAAAGTTCAAACAGAACTAGATAATTCAGCAACGGAAAAAGAAGCACTCCTAATAGAACAAGAACGATTATTAGATGAAATTGCAACATTAACAAGAGACCAAGAGAGTGCCAAACGTGATTATGCAGAAATCGTTTCTACCTTTGAAAAAATGTCTGCAAAAACAGCAGCTCCAGTAATAACTAAAATGAGTGATGCAGAGGCTTTACGTATCTTAACAAGCCTTAAGCCAGATACAGTGGCGAGCATTTATGAAAAAATGACACCAGAGGATGCTGCAAAGTATACAGAATTGATGACGAAGTAATTATTTCTATTTGAAGGGAGGTGAATTTAAACGTGAATATCGCAATGCCCGTCAATGCAAATGTAAAGGCTGCTATTCAAACAAGCGGTAAAATACAAACAACATTGAATAATAGTCAAAAATTCGGTTCGGTATTTGGACAAATTTTATCTAATTCACAAATACAACCAACTGCTGTACCACAAGCAAGAGCTGAAGGAAATGTACTGCAAGATTTGCTAGCAATTCTTAATGTAAATTCTTTAGAAGAACTTGAATCAATACTTGGGTCAGAGGAAGTAGCAGTTAATCCTAAGGAATTAAAAGGTCTTTTAGAAAAACTATTAGGTACTGAGAGTGAATCAGAACTCAATGAAGAACTACTAGAGTCGAATGTTTGGGATTTACTTGCCGGTATAAATGAACAAGCAACTAAGATTATAGATGCAATCATTTCTTCACTTAACGGACATGGACCGAGCAATCCTGTTGATGCCAAACAAGCTATGGAGCTACTAAAAACGGTGCAGTTAATCGGAAACAAATCGGATTTAACGATTAAAGAAGAATCCACACTATTTGATATAAAACAGTTGCTTGAAAATGTGAAGGGAACTGTAGGTAAAATCTCTACAAATGATACATCTGCGTCACCGCAAGTCTTAAAACAACCGATTATTCAAACTCAAATGGTAGTCAAACAAACTGCTCACTCTGTTCAACCAGAGATAGTTACTGAAACGAAAGAAATCACAACAAATGTACAAGGCGGTACTACTACAGTGATTCAAACTAAAGTAGAATCAGTTTCTATGACATTACCAACAGAGAAGGCTGCGCAATCAGAAGAATTCATTAAAGAATTGCAAAAAGTGATGAACCGTGTACAGTTTGGACAAGCAGGTGGAGCAAACAGACTTGTGCTAAAACTATTTCCTGAGCAACTTGGTACAATTCGAATTGAATTGATTCAAAAAGATGGTATGCTGACAGCAAAAATATTAGCATCAACAGCATTAGGAAAAGAAATGTTAGATTCTAACTCAAGTCAATTGAGGCAAGGTTTTGCAAGTCAAAATATTCAGCTGGAGAAGCTAGAAATAACACAAGCTTTGCAAGATATTAGACAAGAAAAGAACCAGGACTTCCAACAGTCATTTAAACAACAAGAACAGCAGCAGCAACAACAAGAAAATAATAATGAAGAGTTGGAAGAACCGTTTACATTTCAAGATTATTTGGAGGAAATGGAGGTCTAAGCTATGGCTGAAATGTCTAAAATTTCAGACAGTATGTATTTATCAAATCAGGCAAAAAAAACTACTACAACTGGGAATAGTACATTAGGTAAAGATGCATTTTTAAAAATTCTAATGACACAACTTCAAAACCAGGACCCGACAAAACCGATGGATGACTCACAATTTATCGCACAGATGGCGCAATTCTCTTCTTTAGAGCAAATGACAAATTTAACTACAGCATTTCAAGAATTTGCTGCAGTTCAAGAGCAAAGTCAAATGATTGAATTTAGTAACTTTGTTGGTAAAGACGTAAAATGGCATGAAGTGACAGACGAAAAAGATGACAAAGGTAATCCAATTATAAACGAAGGTACTGGTACTATTACAGGGATAAAGTTTGTAGGAGGTAGCGTAGAATTCACTTTAGCAGATGGTAAGGTAATTTCACCAGGTAATATTTCAGAAGTTCTATCAGATAGTTCAAGTTCTAATTCTAATAGTTTAGTAGAGGCAAGTATGTTAATAGGTAAGACAGTTAGTTATATTCCTGTCAAACCGGAAACAGATAATACTGAAACAGAAGCTACTGAAGAGGAAACTGAAAAGCCAACTGAAACTACAGCTACAGTTGAATCAGTTAGCAAAAAAGATGGAAATATCGTGTATAACTTAAGTGATGGTACTTCCATTACGGCAGATCAAATTACTTCAATAAGTAAATAAGAACGGAGAATTGCAATGGATAACATATCGATAAATCGTGTTCCGCTGCAAACTACTATCCGTCAACCAATCACATCAAGCAAAGTAGCTTCAACTAAACAATCTTTCTTACAGCATTTACAGGAAGCATCTGTAAAAACAGAACTAAAGGTAAGTAAACATGCAAACCAACGTTTACAAGAAAGAAATATTTATATTTCAGATGCAGAATGGCAAATAGTAAGTGAAAAGGTATCAGAAGCACGCTCTAAAGGTGTGAACGACTCACTTGTATTGATGGATCAAGCAGCATTAATCGTCAGTGCAAAAAATTCCACTGTCATTACTGCAATGAATCGCACGGAAGCGAAAAACCAATTATTCACAAATATTGACGGTACAATCGTACTGAACTAACAAATAAATTATAGCAGGACCTGTAAAGGATGCTATGTGCAGCCGACTGATTGAAGCTAGCACGCAAATTGAAGGGAGAAAAATTAAATGATTCGCTCATTGTATTCAGGTATTTCTGGCATGAAAAATTTCCAAACGAAATTAGACGTAATAGGTAACAATATCTCCAATGTAAACACTTATGGGTTTAAAAAGGGACGTACTATTTTTAAAGATTTGATTTCACAAACAACAGCTGGGGCATCAGCTGGTACTGATAGTCGAGGAGGAGTAAATGCCAAGCAAGTTGGATTGGGAGCACAGTTATCTGCTATTGACACAATTCACTCTGGTGGTTCTATGCAATCTACAGGGAACACTTTAGACTTGGCGATTTCTGGAGACGGATTCTTCATTGTGGCAGATGGAGTAGGAGTAGATCCAACAACAGGTGAGGGTGAATTTACTAATCCTCTTTATACAAGAGCAGGAAATTTTTATATGGATGGTAATGGATACTTAATTAACTCTGATGGGAAGTTTGTGGTTGGTGCTGCAGTTTCTGGATGGGACGGGGATCCAGCCAATGTTGCGACGGATTATCCAAACGCAAAAGATGTTGTTGCAAACCCAGATGCGACTGGTAATCTAGTAGTTCCTGATGTAGATGGTTTTAGTGATGACACCGTTCCTGTTAATGGAACAGGTATTGAGTATACTCCAATTCGGATTCCGACAAATGCTCAAAGCATGAGTATTGCTCAAGATGGAACAGTAACATTTGTTGATGCAGGAGGCACGCTAAAATGGGCTGGGCAACTAGTAATGGCGAAGTTTCCAAATGCAGGTGGACTAACCAAAGCGGGTTCAAATTATTTTCAAGAGTCACCGAACTCTGGAACACCTTTAAATCAAGTTGCAACTAAAGAAGGTGTTGGATCAGTCAACTCTGGTTTCCTAGAAATGTCCAACGTAGATTTATCTGAAGAGTTCACAGACATGATCGTTGCACAACGTGGTTTCCAAGCGAATACTCGTATTATCACAACTTCGGATTCTATTTTAGAAGAGTTAATCAATTTAAAACGTTAATCTATAAATCTTAAATTTATTTGAAAGGGAGGGTTGGGCCGTTCCTATGTGTCCCGGCCCTTCATTATGATTAATCTAACTCGATTAAACGGTAAGGAGTTTTCGTTAAATGCTCTGTACATAGAGACAGTGGAGTCTTTCCCAGACACAACGATTACACTCACAAATGGTCATAAATATGTAGCGTTGGAATCTAGGGAAGAGGTACACTTCAAAATTTCTCAGTATTACAAAGAAGTACATATATTATCGAACCCGCATATAAGAGGTGAACAAGATGAAGAGTAAAAATAAACTATTAACCATTATGCTTATAATTTTAGTTTCGATTACGTTAGTAGGGGTAGTCGTTTTGCTATTAGTTATGCAATTAAACAAATCAGACGAAAATAAGGGGCCGACAATTGATCAAATTATCGAATCCTCTGTAGATATACCAGAAATCACTACCAATCTTGCGTCGAATAAATTTATCCGCATTTCTTTAAAGGTTCAAACAGATAGTAAAAAGGCTGCGGAAGAGTTAACTAAACGGGATTTTCAAGTGAATAATATTGTGATTACTGAACTATCTGAATTGACTCCTGAAGAATTAGAGGGTAAAGATGGTAAAGCAATGTTTGAATCAGCATTAAAAACAAAAATTGGCGAGCTAATGGATAATGGAGAAATTCAACAAGTTTATATTACTTCTTATATTATACAATAAAGTTATTCTTTTAAAATGGAGGTGGGCAGATTGGCAGGAGATATATTATCTCAATCAGAAATAGATGCTTTGTTAAGTGCACTTTCAACAGGAGAAATGACAGCAGACGAGATGAAAAGTGAACAAGAGGCTAGAAAAGTAAGGACGTATGACTTTAAAAGAGCACTTCGCTTTTCCAAAGATCAGATTCGAAGTTTAACGAGAATCCATGAGAACTTTGCTCGTCTATTAACTACATTTTTTTCTGCCCAGTTAAGAACATATGTACAAATTTCGGTCGTATCAGTCGATCAAATACCGTTTGAAGAGTTTGTTCGTTCGGTACCACATATGACATTGATCAATGTGTTTGAAGTTCCACCACTAGAAGGGAATATTCTGATGGAGATAAATCCGAATATTGCATATTCCATGCTAGATTTAATGATGGGAGGCAAAGGACAAGCACATACAAAAGCGACTAATCTAACAGAAATTGAAACGAAGATAATGACAAATTTATTTGAACGTTCTTTTGATAATTTACGAGAAGCATGGGTAAATATTGCGGATATTGATCCGATACTTACAGAGCTAGAAGTAAACCCGCAATTTTTACAAATGATTTCTCCAAATGAAACTGTAGTTGTTATATCTTTTAATACTATTATTGGTGAAACAAGTGGAATGATCAATATTTGTATCCCACATGTAGTGTTGGAACCAATTGTTCCTAACTTATCTGTACGTTACTGGATGCAAACAAATAAAAAAGAAGTATCACCAGAACAGCTAGCAGTTCTAAAAAAACGTGTAAAAGCAGCAGAAATTCCTATTGTTGCAGAGATTGGGACAACGGATATATCGATGGAAGATCTCTTGTATTTACAGTTAGGAGACGTCATTCAGTTAAATACTAAAATTGATGACCCACTAACAGTTAAAGTTGGAGGTATTCCTAAATTTATAGGTCAACCTGGTAAACTAAAAAAACGAATGGCTGTCCAAGTCATTGAAACAGTGAAAGGAGGAGAGGATGATGATGAGTGATGATATGCTCTCCCAAGAAGAAATTGAGGCCCTCCTTAGAGGAACGAATATAAATGAGGAAAGTACGAAAGAGGATGTTACGGATATCATAAATGTAGAAGACTATTTGGATTCCTTTGCTCAGGATACTCTTGGGGAAATCGGTAACATTTCATTTGGTAGTTCAGCTACAGCCCTTTCTTCCCTTTTAGGACAAAAAGTAGATATTACTACACCGAATATTAGTATGATTAACCGCAGTAAACTAAATGAAGAGTTCCCTCATCCGTATGTAGCTATACAGGTACAATATACCGCTGGACTTATAGGTATGAATCTTCTCGTTATAAAACAGTCAGATGCTGCCATTATCGCGGACTTAATGCTTGGTGGAGATGGTTTAGATCCAAAGCCAGAGCTTAGCGAGATTCAGTTAAGCGCAGTTCAAGAAGCAATGAACCAAATGATGGGTTCAGCCGCTACGTCTATGTCTACTGTCTTCAATAAAAAAGTAGATATTTCACCACCTACCATCGATCTTATGAATTTGATACAGGGTGAAGGAACAGACGCCATTCCTGAAGATGAATTACTTATTAAAATATCTTTCCGTCTTAAAATTGGAGAGTTAATAGATTCTAATATAATGCAATTATTGCCATTAGAATTTGGGTTGAACTTAGTGAAGTCATTAATAGGTGAAGAGGAACCAGAAGTAGCTGCTACTATTACAGAAGAAAAAGTATATCAGGCGCCGGTTCAACAGCAGCCAACTATGCAAACACAACAAACACCTGAAGCACCACCACAGGTGCAGTATAGTCAGCAACATTCACGACCACAACCACCACCTGTGGAAGTTCAGCAAGCTCAATTTGCGAGTTTCGAGTCACCAAGTTTGTCGCAAAATGAGTCAAGAAATTTAAATTTACTACTTGATATTCCCCTCCAAGTAACAGTAGAATTAGGTCGTACTAAGAGAACTGTAAAAGAGATTTTGGAACTAACAAGTGGCTCCATTATTGAACTCGACAAACTGGCTGGAGAGCCTGTAGATATTCTTGTCAACAATCGACATATAGCCAAAGGTGAAGTAGTTGTTATTGATGAGAATTTTGGTGTTCGAATTACAGATATTTTAAGTCAAGCAGAACGTATAAATAATTTAAGATAAGCACTGGAGGAGATATACTATGTCGAAAAGAATTTTAATAGTAGACGATGCAGCATTTATGAGAATGATGATTAAGGATATTTTAAGTAAAAATGGTTTTGAAGTAGTAGGAGAAGCTGGAGATGGCGTTCAAGCAATTGAAAAGTATAATGAGCTTAAACCGGATTTAGTAACGATGGATATTACAATGCCAGAGATGGATGGTATTGCTGCTTTAAAAGAGATTAAAGCAAAAGATCCAACTGCTACTATTATTATGTGCTCTGCTATGGGTCAACAAGCTATGGTAATTGATGCAATCCAAGCGGGAGCAAAAGATTTCATCGTAAAACCATTCCAAGCTGACCGTGTAATTGAAGCAATCTCCAAAGCATTAGGGTAATGATATTATGAGGAAATTCCCCCTCGTATTAAGTGTAATTTTATTATTAACTTTTGGAATTCAGCTAGATGTAAGAGCAGAATCGGATTCGAATGAAAGTGTAGACGATTACTTAAAGAAGCAAAACAATGATGTGAATAGCAAAAAAGAGTCAGAGGCTAATATAGAAGAAACTCCAGAAACGACTGAAGAACCCGTTTCTGAGGGTGTTTCTGTTACTGCTTGGGATTATATTAAAATGATTTTTGCACTTTTATTTGTTATTGCCCTACTTTATGGATTACTTCGTTTTGTAAATAGCAGAAACAAAACCTTTCAAACTAATCAGCTTATTCAAAATCTAGGTGGGGTCGGAGTTGGACAAGGAAAATCGTTACAGCTAATGCAAGTAGGTAATTCCATATTTTTAGTTGGTATTGGAGAAGACATTACTTTGTTAAAAGAAATAACTGATCCAGCAGAAATAGAAAACCTAACTAAGATATATGAAGAAAAAGTAGACATTGGAAAAAATATTCCGTACATATCTGAGCTAATTGGTCGCTTGGGAGCGAAAGGAACTTCAAGAAAGAAGAGTGAAGGTAAAGAACCTTCGTTTAATGAGACCTTTCAGAAAAGATTACAAGAAATTCAAAAAGACCGTAGTAAAGTATTAAAGGATTGGAAGACGAAGGAGCGCGATAACAATGAATGAATTTGTCCAGTTTTTCTCGGACAGCGATCCATCAAATCTCTCCACATCTATAAAATTAATGCTATTGCTTACGGTCTTATCTTTAGCTCCTAGTATATTAATATTGATGACGTCATTTGCTAGAATAGTAATTATATTATCATTTGTTCGTACGGCACTTGCAACTAATCAAATGCCGCCGAACCAAGTGATAGTTGGTTTAGCATTATTTTTAACATTTTTTATCATGGCACCAACATTACAGCAAGTAAATGAAGAAGCTTTAACACCATTGTTCAATGAAGATATTACTTTAGAGCAAGCGTATGAAAATGCGAGTGGACCCTTCAAAGAGTTCATGAGTAAGCATACAAGGCAAAAAGATTTGGAACTTTTCTTAAGATATTCAGAGGCAGAAAGACCTGAAACAATCGAGGATATCCCTTTAACGGTTATGGTACCTGCTTTTGCACTTAGTGAAATTAAAACAGCATTCCAAATTGGATTTATGATTTTTATCCCTTTTTTAGTGATTGATATGATAGTAGCGAGCGTACTGATGTCTATGGGTATGATGATGTTACCGCCAGTAATGATCTCACTACCATTTAAAATATTATTATTTGTATTAGTAGATGGATGGTATTTAGTTATGAAGTCTATATTACAAAGTTTTTAGGAGCTGATTGTATTGAATAATGAAATGGTAATTTCAATTGCAGAACGAGCAATTTGGGTCATTCTTCTTGCATCAGGTCCTCTTCTTTTAGTTGCTTTAATAACGGGTCTTGCAGTAAGTATTTTTCAGGCAACTACACAAATCCAAGAACAAACACTTGCATTTGTTCCAAAAATTGTTGCAGTGTTAGTTGCTATTGTTTTCTTTGGTCCTTGGATGCTTTCACAAGTTACCTCTTATGCAGCAGATATTTTTGAGAATTTAATTAGATACATTGGTTGATTCAATGGATGCAATTTTACCAAGTTTAACTGTATTACTACTAATTATTGCTCGTGTTTCTGCGTTTTTTGTAGTGTTGCCACTATTTTCGCATCGGACAATACCTGCAACTCACCGAATTGCTTTTGCTGTAGTGCTTTCCTGGATGATATATTATACCCTAGATGTTGAACCATTTGAAATAAATGGAGATTATATTCTTTTAATTATTAAAGAAGTCATATTTGGATTATTTATAGGTTTACTTGCGTATATCATTATGTCTGCAATTCAAATTGCAGGCGGATTTATCGACTTTCAAATGGGATTTGCAATGGCCAATGTTATTGATCCGCAGACAGGTGCTCAAAGTCCGTTAATAGGACAATTTTTAAATACTTTAGCATTGCTGTTGTTATTAGCTTTAAATGGACATCATTTGTTGTTGGATGGTATTTTCTATAGCTATCAATTTATGCCGATGGAAATGGTGTGGCCAGCTTTTGGGCAAGAAAATTATGTGGAGTTTATCATGAAAACTTTTGCAGGCGTTTTTGCTGTAGCATTTCAAATGTCTATACCGATAGTCGCTACAATATTTCTTGTGGATATAGCCCTTGGTATTACTGCAAGGACTGTACCTCAGTTAAATATTTTTGTTATAGGGTTTCCAATTAAAATTGCAGTAGGTTTTTTAGTTCTTCTCGTGATGATGGGTGTACTAATGGCTGTCGTACAGCAGCTGTTTGAAATTTTGGTTGTGGCAATGCGTGACTTAATGATAATTTTAGGTGGTGGCTAGTATGATTGCTCTACGCTTAGATCTACAGTATTTTGCGGGGGAAAAAACAGAAAAAGCTACTCCTAAAAAGAGACAAGATTCTCGTAAAAAAGGACAAGTATTAAAGAGTCCAGATGTGACAAGTGCGATTGTATTACTTTCTGTTTTTGTATTTCTATTTTTCTTTGCTAGTTTTTTAAGAACCGAAATTTTTTCGTTCTTCAGTATGACGTTTACTAAGTATATGTTAATAGAAACTTTGACAATTGAGACAGCTATAATCATTTATAAAGATATGCTACTTGAAATGGCAATGATTTTATTGCCAATTATGCTAGTTGCTGTAGTTGCGGCTGTAGCAGCAAACTTTTTTCAGTTTGGTTTACTGTTTACGACGGAGCCATTAAAGTTTGATCTGAAAAAGATCGATCCTATAAAAGGTCTCAAAAGGATCTTTTCGCTTAAAGCAATTATAGAGCTATTAAAATCTATTTTGAAAATATCATTTATTGGCTCTGTAACTACTTTAATATTGTGGATGAATTTAGAACAAGTTTTATCTCTATCATTCAAAACTGCCTGGGATACACTCTCCACTGTTGGATGGTTAACTGGAATGATGGGGATAGCTGCTTCCTGCGTACTATTATTTATATCAATTTTGGATTTCTTTTATCAAAAGTTCGACTATGAAAAAAATCTTAAAATGTCTAAACAAGATATAAAAGATGAACATAAAAACTCAGAAGGGGATCCAATTATTAAGTCTCGTATAAGGCAAAGACAACGGGAAATGGCGATGCGTCGCATGATGCAGGAAATCCCTACTGCTGATGTCGTCATTACGAATCCTACACACTTTGCAATTGCTTTAAAATACGATGATGAATCGATGGATGCTCCAACAGTAGTAGCAAAAGGTGCAGATTTTGTTGCACAAAAGATAAAGTTAATTGCCAAAGAAAATAATGTTGTCATGGTAGAAAATAGACCACTTGCCAGATCTATGTTTGACCAAGTAGAAGTTGGTCAACGAATTCCAGACGAATTTTTCAAAGCAGTTGCCGAAGTATTAGCTTATGTATATCGTATTAAACAAAAAATTTAAAGTTAAAGTTAGAGGTGGAAGTATATGCAAGTGCGCGATATAACCGTATTGGCAGCTGTAATATCTATTGTGGCAATGCTCGTAATACCTCTCCCTCACTGGTTGATAAGTTTTCTTATTATTATAAATATTACGATAGCATTATTAATATTGATGACCGCTATGAATATGAAAGAGGCTTTAGAGTTCTCTGTATTCCCAACAATTGTTTTACTCGTTACATTATTTAGACTTGCTTTAAATATTTCCACGACAAGAGCAATCTTAGCTGAGGGTGACGCGGGTAAAGTAGTAGAAACCTTTGGTACATTTGTTACAGGCGGAAATATGCTTGTTGGTTTAGTTGTATTTGCTATTTTAGTTATTATAAACTTTATCGTAATTACAAAAGGTGCAGAGCGAGTTTCTGAGGTTGCCGCTCGTTTTACACTAGATGCAATGCCGGGTAAACAAATGAGTATCGATGCGGATTTAAATGCCGGGATGATTTCGGAAAAAGAAGCACGAGAAAGACGTGAAAAGGTTAGTGGTGAAGCAGACTTTTACGGTGCTATGGACGGGGCAACAAAATTCGTAAAAGGTGATGCTATTGCAGGTATCATCATCGTTATTATCAACTTATTATTTGGAATTATTATTGGTGTTGTCCAATTTGGACTTCCGTTTGGGGAAGCTGCGGTTCTGTTTTCCACAATGACTGTCGGGGATGGCCTTGTTTCTCAAATTCCAGCTTTATTAATATCTACTGCAACTGGTATTGTTGTAACAAGAGCTGCATCTAAAGGTAATCTTGGTGGCGATATTACTGGACAACTGTTCAATCAGCCAAAACTACTTTATGTTGCCGCAGTGACCATAACACTGCTAGGAATTGTTACACCAATTGGTTTAGTGTTAACCTTGCCAATTGCAATTGCACTTGCTATCGGAGCTTATATGATAAGTAAGGCTAGTAAAGAAGATCCAGAAGAAATGGAAGAATTTGAAGAGGAAGTAACAACAGATAATATGAAAAGTCCCGAAAATGTTATTAATCTGCTAAATGTTGATCCGATCGAATTTGAGTTTGGATATGGATTGATTCCGTTAGTGGATGCTGCACAGGGTGGAGATTTACTTGATCGCGTCGTTATGATTCGTAGACAACTTGCACTTGAATTAGGTGTAGTTATTCCTGTAGTGCGAATACGAGATAATATTCAACTTCAGCCAAACGAATATCGTATCAAGATAAAAGGCAATGAAATGGCTAGGGGAGAGCTTCTTTTAGATCATTATTTATCAATGAGTCCTGGTGACGATGATTCGATTGAAGGTATTGATACAGTTGAACCTTCCTTTGGTTTACCTGCAAAATGGATTACGGAATCTGTGAAGGAAGAAGCAGAAATACTAGGGTATACCGTTGTCGATCCGCCAAGTGTTGTTTCCACGCATATGACTGAAATCATCAGAAATAATGCACATGAATTATTAGGTCGCCAAGAAACGAAACAATTAATCGATCATATTAGAGAGACTTACCCTATTCTAGTAGACGAATTGACACCTACGCCACTCTCAGTAGGAGAAATTCAAAAAATATTGAGCAATCTATTAAGAGAGCATGTATCTATTCGGAATTTGCCGATCATTTTTGAAACCCTTGCAGACTATTCAAAAATGACGTCGGATGCCGATGTATTAACTGAGTACTCCAGACAATCTTTAGCGAAGCAAATTACAACACAATATGCTGGTAATAGTAATGTTCTAAAAGTGTTAACAGTCTCTGGTAAAGTGGAAAAACTAATTGCAGACAGTATTCAACAAACAGAACATGGTAATTACTTATCTATAGACCCAAGTGAATCCCAAGCAATATTAGAGTCCATGGCAAAAGAAGTAGAGCGTGCTTCCATGATGGAACAATCACCAATTATTCTTTGTTCGCCTGCAGTAAGGATGTATGTTAGACAAATGACAGAAAGATATTTCCCTCATGTACCAATTCTTTCTTATAATGAACTAGAATCCTCAATTGAGGTACAAAGTGTCGGGGTGGTGAATGTAGATTGAAGATGAAAAAATATACGGCTAGTACTATGCCAGAAGCTATGGGATTAATACGTAAAGAACTTGGTGACGACGCAGTTATTTTAAGTTCAAAGGTAGTTTACTCAAAGGGTTTTTTAGGATTGTTTAAGAAAAAATCTATTGAGGTGCTAGCTGGGATGGACACATTCGAGCAATCAAGTAAAACATTTGAGGTGCCAAATATGGTACCTCAAGAACATCAAAATGTTTCTGTTGAGATAAAAAAAGAATTAGAAGATTTAAAACAAATGGTAAAGAACATTCAGCGTCCAGAAATGTTAAGTTCATATCCAACAGAAATGAAAACTCTTATGGACTATTTACAAGAGCAAGAATTGTCAGAGGAGCTTATCACAACTGTTAGTGATGAGCTTTTTGTGCATATAAAAAGTAATACGGAAGATTTTGAAATAGAAGATCAAATTACTATAACGAAAAATCTACTCAAAACACAAATGGAGCATCTTCCGTTCGGTGGGGTTTCGTATACAAAGAAATATATAAATGTTCTCGGTCCTACAGGTGTTGGTAAAACGACCACGATAGCTAAGATGGCTGCACGAGCCGTTTTAGAAAAAAAGAAAAAAGTAGGCTTTATAACGACTGATACATATCGTATTGCGGCAATTGAACAACTAAAAACATATGCAGGTTTACTTCAAGCTCCTATCGAAATTATCTACAATGAAAAAGATTTGCAAGAAGCAATGGCAAAGTTTGAAAAGTTAGATATTGTATTCATAGATACGGCGGGGAGAAACTATAAAGAAACTAAATTTGTAAGAGATTTGCAAAAACTAATTGAATTCGAAGTGAATACGGAAACATTCCTAGTCCTCTCTTCTACGTCTAAGCAAAAGGACATGGAAGTGATAATAGAACAATTTAGTGAATTTCCTATTGAAAAGTATATCTTCACTAAGGTAGATGAAACAAATACTATTGGCTCAATTATCAATTTAATGGTTAAATATAATAAGGGACTTGCTTACTATACGGATGGTCAAGAAGTCCCGGAAGATATTATGGAAGCTAGTCTTGAAGAATTACTCAAATTATTTTTAAAGGGGATTCGCTATGAGAGATCAAGCTGAAGAACTAAGAATGAAAATGCTTCAGAACCAAAATAGGCTAGGGCGATCAATAGCAGTAGTTAGTGGTAAAGGTGGAGTTGGAAAAAGCAATTTTTCTATAAATTTCACCACAACTTTAAGTGGACAAGGTAAAAAAGTTGTGCTAATTGATATGGATATTGGAATGGGCAACATTCATATTTTACTTGGTAAATCAGTACCCTATAATTTAAAGGATTACTTAGTCGGAGATCAGTCATTAGAATCAGTGATGTTTGAAGGTCCAAATGACTTACAATATATATCTGGTGGTTCAGGGTTAAGTGGCGTAATGGAATGGACTGACGATATGTTCAATCGGCTGATCGAGGCTTTCGAATAT
The DNA here is from genome assembly GCF_038003085.1 of Psychrobacillus sp. FSL K6-2836. Classification (NCBI taxonomy): domain Bacteria; kingdom Bacillati; phylum Bacillota; class Bacilli; order Caryophanales; family Bacillaceae; genus Psychrobacillus; species Psychrobacillus sp. FSL K6-2836. Next base: position 631,512 of record NZ_JBBOOM010000001.1, on the reverse strand, counting down.
TTACAAAAAAACTTTGATTATATTGTGTTTGATATGGGAGCTGGTGCTACGAGTCAGACACTGGATTTGTTAGTCTCAGTAGATGATATTATTGTCATAACAACAGCAGAGCCTACATCCATAACAGATGCCTATTCTATGATGAAATATATTTACTATAAGGATTCTGATAAAAACTTCTTCCTCATTTGCAACAGGGCGTATACCGATGAAGAAGGGGCAGAAACGACTGGTAGATTAAAGCTAGCAATGTCCAAGTTTCTTTCCAAAGAGATTACGGTATTAGGTGTATTGCCTGAGGATTCAGTTGTTCGGAAAGCAGTAAGAGAACAAATACCATTTTCTATTTTATATCCCCAAGCAGAAATAACGAAAAAATTAAAAAAAATTGCATCTGCATTTACTGATTTTGAAGATACGGAAGAAGTTGTTCCTAAGCACAATAAATTCATATCTCGATTAAAGAGTCTTTTTTCGCAGAAGGGCGTGAGATGATGGAAGTTAGAACCAAAAAGAAGCTGTTAATAGTAGATGATTCTGCATTCATGCGAAAACTTATTAGTGATTTCTTTGTAGATAACAAATCAATAGAAGTAATAGGTATCGCTAGGAATGGAAAAGATGCAATTGAAAAAATAAAAACTCTACAGCCAGATGTCCTCACAATGGATGTTGAAATGCCGGTAATGAATGGTTTGGAGGCACTGCGCAGAATAATGACGGAAATGCCAGTTCCTGTGGTCATGCTATCTAGTACGACAAAAAGTGGAACGGAAAGTACGATGCAAGCGATGGACTATGGTGCCGTTGATTTTGTCGCAAAGCCAAGTGGCACTATTTCATTAGATTTACATAAAATTAAAGAAGAATTAGTAGAAAAAGTAGAATATGCAGCTCAAGTATCCATCAGTAAAATGAAAAAACGTTCACCACTGCCTATAAATATTAAGGCAACTGGAGATGTAGAAGTAAAGAAAATATCCACCTCTCCAAATGTTTTCAAGTGGGACAAGACGAACAAGAAAATGGTCTTAATTGGAACTTCAACTGGAGGACCAAGAGCTCTTCAAGAAGTGATTACAAAACTACCAAGCAATATGAAAGCTCCAGTTTTAATTGTTCAACATATGCCTGCTGGATTTACAAAGTCTTTGGCACAAAGGCTCAATCAATTATCTGCAATTGAGGTAAAAGAAGCAGAAGATGGTGACTTGCTTCAAAATGGACATGCGTATATTGCTCCTGGCGGCTTTCATATGCGCATTCAGAAGAGAGGATCTTCTTACTATGTCGTTCTAAATGACAAAGAAGCGCCACGATCCGGACATAGGCCAGCTGTAGATATACTTTTTGAAGATAATAGTCAGTTTAATGATTTTGATAAGATTGCCGTTATTATGACGGGAATGGGATCTGATGGATCTCTCGGTCTTAAACAGTTGAAAAAGAGCGGAAATGTCGTTGCCATTGCTGAAGCAGCGGGGACATGCATTGTTTATGGAATGCCAAAGGCTGCCGTAGAAACAAATTTAGTAAATGAAGTAGTGGATTTAGATCAAATAGCAAAAACTATTATACAATATCTACCTTAAAGGGGTGTTAATCAATGGATACAAATCAATATATGGAAATGTTTATAGAAGAAAGTAAGGAACATTTACAAGCTTGTAATGAACATTTATTAGAATTAGAAAAGAATCCTGAAAACATAGCAATAGTCAACGAAGTATTTCGCTCCGCACATACTTTAAAAGGTATGTCAGCAACAATGGGTTATGAAGATATCGCAAATTTAACGCATAAGATGGAAAATGTTTTAGATGAAATTAGAAATAGCCGTCTGCATGTAACTGCTGAATTATTAGATGTTGTTTTTGTTGCAGTCGATCAATTGGAAGAAATGGTATTGGATATCGCAGCAGGTGGAAAAGGAAAGCTAGATGTAACAGATACTGTACAAAAGCTACATAAAATAGAAACTGGGGAAGAAATTCCAGTTGCCGCTACAACAGTAGAATCTACTGTTGTAAGTAATATTCCTCAAGAGAACTGGTTAACTTATGACGATTATGAAATGACAGTCATTCAACAGTCAGTTGAACAGGATTTCTTTACGTATGAAATTTCTGTCAAACTGCGTGAAGATTGCTTACTAAAGGCTGCAAGAGTATATATGGTTTTTGAATTGCTAGAGAAAATGGGAGACGTCATAAAATCTTCTCCATCTGTTGAGAAGTTAGAAGGAGAAGATTTTGATGAAATATTCTATGTAGCTCTAGTTACAACTGAACTATCAGAAGATGTACAAAAGAAATTGATGAAAGTTTCCGAAGTGACAGAAGTACTAGTTAACCCAGTAACATTAGAACAACTTAAAAAACGGAATAATTTTGAGTTAGACAAAGTTGAAGAGAATTCAGTTATGGAAATTACGGATGTCATAGAAGATAAGCAACAAATAGAGAAAATAAAGTCTCCTGAAAAATCGACGACATCTAAAAATAATCAAGTTCAATCTAGTAAAACTATTCGTGTGAATATTGAACGATTAGATATATTGATGAATTTATTTGAGGAATTAGTAATTGACCGCGGTCGTCTACAGTCAATCTCCGAAGATTTACATAATAGCGAGTTAGATGAAACGGTAGAACGTATGTCTCGAATAACTGGAGACCTACAAAATATTATATTAAATATGCGTATGGTTCCTGTTGAAACAGTATTTAATAGATTCCCAAGAATGGTACGCCAGTTAGCACGTGATTTAAACAAAAAAATCAACTTAGAAGTAATTGGTGCTGAAACTGAATTAGATCGAACAGTAATTGATGAAATTGGGGACCCTCTTGTACATTTAATAAGAAATTCTTTAGACCATGGGGTAGAAAGCCCTGAAATACGTATAGCTAAAGGTAAACCAGAGGAAGGCACTGTTGTGCTTCGTGCATACCATAGCGGAAATCATGTATTTATCGAGATTGAAGATGATGGTGCAGGTATTAACCGTGAGAAAGTCTTGAAAAAAGCTATATCAAAAGGAATTGTTTCAAATGAAGTGGCCCAAACGTTAAGTGATAAACAAGTAGCGGAGCTTATTCTTTCTTCAGGTTTCTCTACTGCAGATGTCATTTCAGACGTTTCGGGTAGAGGCGTTGGATTAGATGTGGTAAAAACGACGATTGAATCTCTGGGTGGCTCTATTGATATTTCATCTACCGAAGGGAAAGGGTCATTATTTTCCATCCAATTACCATTAACGCTTTCTATTATTTCAGTAATGCTTGTAGAACTTGGTGAGGAAATTTACGCTATACCTCTCTCTTCTATTATCGAGACAGCGATTATTCGCTCTTCAGATATATTAAATGCTCATAACCAAAAAGTGATAGATTTCAGAGGAAAAGTTGTTCCACTAGTATTCTTAGAAAATGTATTTGATGTTCCAAGAGAAAGTACTGATGATGAATTTCACTCTGTTGTTCTTGTCCGAAAAGGAGATAAAATGGCTGGCCTAGTAGTAGATTCGTTTATCGGTCAGCAGGAGATCGTTTTAAAATCACTTGGTGCATATTTATCAAGTGTATTCGCAATCTCTGGTGCAACTATTTTAGGTAATGGTAAAGTAGCACTAATTGTAGATTGTAATGCATTAATCGGTTAAATAGCATCTACTAGAAAGGATGAGAGAGCATTATGACAGAAGCAGTAAATTTTGGAAATTTAAAAGTAGTAGTTTTTCAATTGGCAGACAAAGAATATGTTATACCTGTTAGTCAGGTTCAAGGTATTGAAAAACTTATATATATTACACGTGTCCCTAAAACTCCTTCATTTGTGAAGGGAGTTATCAACTTACGAGGGGTAGTTACTCCTATTATTGATTTGAAAAATCGCTTTGGACTAGGAGAGAGTAGTTTAAGTGAATCTACTCGTATTATTATAATAACTTTGGATGATATGAATGTTGGGGTAATTGTTGACTCGGCTAATGATGTATTGGACATACCGGTTAATTCAATTGAACCACAGCCTGAGGTAGTTGGAGGTATGGAACAAGACTTTATAGCTGGAGTTGCTAAAATCGATAGCCGTCTTTTAATCCTTCTTCACTTAAATCATGTATTAAATCCTATTAAGTCAGGAGTTTAAATGATGTATGACAGTAAAATAACCTCCATGCATTTAGATGTCTTAAAGGAAATAGGGAATATTGGTGCCGCACATGCCGCAACAGCATTGTCGACATTATTAAATAAAAAAATTGATATGAAGGTACCAAAGGTGGAAATGGTATCATTTGACGATATGATGGATTTAGCTGGTGGTCCAGAAAGTGTAGTTGCTGGTATTTATCTTCGTATAGAAGGTGATGTAACTGGCAGTATGTTTTTTGTCCTACCAGTAGAGCAAGCAAATAGATTCATACGTAGATTGGTACAAGATGAAAACTTCGATTTTCAAACAGGTGAAGTATCTGAATTAGGAGCCTCTGCAATGCAAGAACTTGGTAATATACTTTCTGGTTCATATCTATCTGCATTATCAGATTTTACACATTTAAAAATATACCCTACTGTACCTGCCCTGAGCGTAGATATGGTTGGTGCTATCATTAGTTTTGGATTGGTAGAGCTATCTCATGTAAGTGATTATGTCATTGTAATAGATACAGCTATTAATGAAGAGGACGTACCAAACGAAGAAAGTGTGAAAGGACATTTCTTTTTATTACCAGATCCAGAATCATTTGATGCTATTTTTAAAGCTTTAGGAGTTAACTAATATGAACGAACAAGGTCAAATAGTAAAAGTCGGTATTGCAGATATGAATATTGCAAAAGCTCCGGATAAAATACGTACTTCGGGTCTTGGTTCGTGTGTAGGAGTTGTTCTATATGACGAGAGGTCCACGACAGTAGGTATGGTACATGTTATGCTACCAGATTCTAGTCTTGGTAGAACGGAAGTAATAAATATAGCAAAGTTTGCAGATACTGGAATTCCAGCAATGGTAGAGCAGTTAAAAATAGAAGGTATTCAACCTTATAAGTTAAAAGCTAAAATAGCTGGAGGAGCTCAAATGTTTCAGTTCTCATCTACTAGAGATACAATGCGAATTGGGCCACGCAATGTCGAGGCGGTAAAAGAGTATTTAAAAAAATATTCTATTCCAATTGTTGCAGAAGATACAGGTGGTAATAGTGGCAGAACGATCGAGTTTGATCCCACTACCAAACTATTAAATATTCGAACAGTGAACCAAGGAGTGAGAAATATATAATGGTAGGAACTATTCTCTCTAACTTTTGGGTAGCGCTTATTGCTTTTAGTGTATATTTTTTATATTCTTTTCCCTTTATAGAAGGGATGGAAATTATTCTTGATGCGTGTATTGTTGCTTTTGTATTCTTTCTTCTAACATTTTTGGCTAGAGCAATTATTAGTTTTATAATAAGTAATCCGCGGGAAGAGATTGAAGATGTCTTTACAGAGAAGGATGTCGAAATTTTAAAATCCGAAATTTCTCCAGAAGATTATGCAGAGTTAGTAAAGACAATGTTAAAGGAAGATGAACAGCCAAATTCACAGGCTTAATAGGTCATGATGAATGAAAAAACAAGGGGAGTCGATAGTTTCGACTCCCCTTTTTAGTGAGAATTTTGTTATAATAACGATAAGGATCAGATATATTGGAAAGGGGGATAATTGTGGCAAATCAAGATTCGACAGATGAGCAGCTTCTATGGAAGAGTTGGACTGAAAGCAAAGATCCTCAGGCCGGAGATTTACTCATGAGAAAATATATACCGCTAGTTAACTATCATGTGCAAAGAATCGGTGCAGGTATCCCTAAAAATATATCTAGAGAAGAGCTTAAAAGTTTAGGAATGATGGGATTATTTGATGCTCTCAATAAATTTGATTATAGTAGAGAGCTAAAATTTGATACGTATGCTTCGTTTCGAGTTAGAGGGGCTATCATTGATGGATTGAGGAAAGAAGATTGGCTTCCACGCTCTTCGCGGGAAAAAGCGAAGAAATTAGAAACTAAAATTGAAGAACTCGAGCAAAAGTTAATGAGACATGCATCTGCCGAAGAAATAGCGGAATTTGTCGAAATGCCTGTAGAAGATGTGTACCATACAGTGCAGGAACATTTTTTCTCCAATGTACTGTCAATCGATGAACAGCTACAAGAAAGTGAAGAACCTGAAAACAAATCATATGTCATTCGAGATGACTCTCAGAAAACTCCTGAACAACAAATGGTTAAACGAGAGTTAATCGATGATTTAGCCGATCAAATTCAACAATTAAATGAAAATGAGCAATTAGTGTTAAGTTTGTTTTATACAGAGGAATTGACGCTCACGGTTATTGGAGAGATGCTAGGCTTATCTACTTCTAGAATATCTCAAATCCATTCGAAAGCACTCTTTAAACTTAGAAAACTATTAATGAGCGAAATGATGAATATATAGTTATAGTAAAAAGGGGATACTACCATGAGCTTAAAATTAGCGGAACTTCAAATAGCTATTCCTAAGACGTTTGATGCTGGTAAAGTAGCCGATCAAATCCAACAACAAAGCGCTATCAATCAATCCAATGCGCAAGCAGCTTCGGAAAGACAGTTAGAAAAAAATAGAGAAACCGTCACAAAGTCTAATGAAGCCACGGAGACAAGCTCTCAGAATGAAGAAAGAGAACGAGTGGAGCAAGAGCGTCAAAAGAGAGAAAAGAAAGAACGGGAGATAACAGAGACAAAGCATCCTTTCAAAGGGAATTTTGTAGACTTTAGTGGTTAGGAGCAGTTATGATAACGACTATTTTAATAATATTATTCTTAATGCAAGTTATAAGTTTTTACTTTATTGCCCTATTAAATGCTAAGATTTCAAGGTTTAATAATATGGAACAAAAGCAACAACAAGTCTTAAGCGACATTGAAGACTCTTTTAGTGCTTATATCGCAGAAATTACAGATGAAAATAATCGACTTTTACAGGAACTAAATAATACAGAAGTACTTAAAACTACAAATCTAGAAAATTCAGAAAAGCCGTTCATGAAAGAAGCTACATTGTTTGAACCTCCAATTTCTCTTGTATCTAAACAAATAGCAGCAAGCAGTTATATGAAAACTGCTCAAACGACTGCAAAAAAAGTTCCTGAAACTGTAAGAGAAAAAGTGTTATTTCACTATGAAGAAGGAAAAAATGCTGACGAAATAGCAAAAATGCTGCAAATAGGGAAGACAGAAGTGGAACTTTTTCTGAAATTTAATGACTAAATAGTTGAAAGTCTAAAAATCATATGTTATATTAGAAAACGGTATGAATACACACGCATTTCTGATGGAATTAGCAGGTGCTCTATTTACTAGAGTAGCTAATGAAAAATGAAGAATGCGGAAGACTAAACCAAACCAGGAGGAAACAAATCATGTCAGTAATCTCAATGAAGCAATTATTAGAGGCTGGTGTACACTTCGGTCACCAAACTCGCCGTTGGAATCCAAAAATGAAAAAATACATTTTTGTTGAACGTAACGGAATCTACATCATCGATCTTCAAAAAACGGTGAAAAAATTAGAAGAAGCTTATGATTTCATGCGTCAAGTAGGTCAAGACGGTGGGAAAGTTCTTTTCGTAGGAACTAAAAAACAAGCTCAAGAAGCTATTAAAGAAGAAGCTGAACGTTCAGGTAACTACTACATTAACCAACGTTGGTTAGGTGGTACTTTAACAAACTTCGGTACTATTCAAAAACGTGTAGCTCGTCTAAAAGCGATTGAAAAAATGGAAGAAGACGGTACTTTTGAAGTGCTTCCTAAAAAAGAAGTTGTTCAACTTAAAAAACAACACGAACGTCTTGTTAAATTCTTAGGCGGTATCCGTGATATGAAAGCTGTTCCAGATGTAATGTTCGTTGTAGATCCACGTAAAGAGCGTATTGCTGTTGCAGAAGCTCGCAAACTAAACATTCCGTTAGTAGGAATTGTTGATACAAACTGTGATCCAGATGAAATCGACTATGTAATTCCTGCAAATGATGATGCAATTCGCGCGGTTAAATTATTGACTGCTAAAATGGCGGATGCATTACTTGAAGCAAGACAAGGTGAAGACGAAGAAGTAACTTCTGCTGAAGTTGCAGCTGAGTAATACCTGAGTAATACAAATTGTAATTAACAGGTGATAAGCGGCCAAACCTCTTATCACCTTTTTTTGAGAAAATGACATTAATTGTACTAGGAGGAATTTATAATGGCAGTTACAGCACAAATGGTAAAAGAATTGCGTGAAAAAACTGGTGCAGGTATGATGGACTGTAAAAAAGCTTTAGTAGAAACAGACGGTAATTTAGAAGCGGCAATCGACTTTTTACGTGAAAAAGGTCTATCTTCTGCAGCTAAAAAAGCGGATCGTATCGCAGCTGAAGGTACTACTTTCATTCAAGTTGAAGGAAACAAAGCTGTATTATTAGAAATGAATGCTGAAACTGATTTCGTTTCTAAAAATGAATCTTTCCAACAATTAGTTCAAACAGTTGCTTCTCATTTATTAGCTACAGAGCCAGCTTCAGTAGAAGAAGCTTTAGCTTCAACAGTTGAAGAAGGAGTAACAGTTGAAAACTTAATCTCTAACGCAGTTGCTAAAATTGGAGAAAAAATTAATCTTCGTCGTTTCGTAATCGAAACGAAAACGGATGCAGATGCATTTGGTCCATACCTACACATGGGAGGACGTATCGGGGTTCTTACAGTATTAGAAGGTTCAACAGATGAGCAAGCGGCTAAAGATGTTGCTATGCATATCGCAGCATTAAACCCTGCTTATATCTCACGCGATGAAGTTTCTGCTGATGAAGTAGAACGTGAACGCAAAATTTTAACTGAGCAAGCTTTAAACGAAGGAAAACCTGAAAATATCGTTGCTAAAATGGTAGAGGGTCGACTTGGAAAATATTTTGAAGAAGTTTGTGTTTTAGACCAATCATTCGTTAAAAATCCAGACCAAAAAGTAAAAGTATTTGTTGAATCAACTGGTGGTAAACTAATTTCATTCACTCGCTATGCTGTTGGTGAAGGAATCGAAAAACGTGAAGACAACTTTGCTGAAGAAGTAATGAGCCAGGTTAAAGGTAACTAATACGAAAAGCGGAAGACGCCGTGTAGCTGTGAAAAGCGCTGGAAGACTTGAAGGAAAAGGCGCACTTTGCCTTTTCTGCAAGTCTGAAGCGTTCGAGCAGCTGGCGTCTGGAGCTGGACAATAAGAAAAGCGCAGGCGCCTACTCAAGCCCCGACTAGCGTTGGAAGAATGACGGTAAAGGCGTCCTGCCTTTATCCGCCATTCTGAAACGACTCGAGGGGCTAGGCGCTGGGGCTAGACAATACAAGAAAAGCGGTAGACGCCGTTTAGCTGGGATCAGTGCTAGAAAACTTTCAATAAAGGCGTTTTTTGCCTTTATTTGCAAGTTTGAAGCGTTCGAGCAGCTGGCGTCTGGAGCTGGACAATATAGAAAGCAGAAGACGCCTTATAAGCATTTTTGCTTGAAATAATATACAATAACAACCGGGGAACACGTAATTTGTGTTCCCTATTTTTCAAGATAGAGATGGAGGATACCTATGAGCAAACCACAATACGAAAGAATCGTTTTAAAATTAAGTGGCGAGGCATTAGCTGGAGAACAGGGTTTCGGTTTATCTCCTGACATTATTAAATCTGTAGCTGAACAAGTGAAAGAAGTTGTAGATCTTGGCGTAGAGGTTGCAGTAGTTGTTGGTGGAGGAAATATTTGGCGAGGCAAAGTAGGAAGCGAAATGGGCATGGATCGTGCTACAGCTGACTACATGGGTATGCTTGCTACAGTTATGAATTCACTGGCACTACAAGATTCTCTTGAAAAAGCAGGTGTCGAAACACGCGTTCAGACATCTATCGAAATGCGACAAGTTGCAGAGCCTTACATACGTAGAAGAGCCATTCGTCATTTAGAAAAAAAACGAGTAGTTATTTTTGCAGCAGGAACAGGAAATCCATACTTCTCAACAGATACAACAGCAGCTTTAAGAGCAGCAGAAATAGAAGCGGATGTTATATTGATGGCCAAAAATAATGTAGATGGTGTATACTCTGCTGATCCTAAAATGGATAGTACAGCAGTTAAATATGATAATCTTTCATTTATTGAAGTAATTCAGCAAGGACTCCAAGTTATGGATTCTACAGCATCTACTTTATGTATGGACAATGATATAGCTCTTATTGTATTCTCGATAATGGAAAAAGGTAATATTAAAAAGGCTGTGCTAGGGGAGACCATAGGTACAGTCGTTAGGAGGAATTCATAATGCCGAAAAAAGTGATAGAGCAAACAACTGACAAAATGGCAAAAACGATATCAGTTTATAGTAGAGAATTATCTACTATCCGTGCTGGGCGTGCTAGTGCTTCTTTACTTGATAAAATTTCTGTAGATTATTATGGCGCACCAACACCAATCAATCAAATGGCTGGTATTTCTGTACCTGAAGCTCGTTTAATAACAATCCTTCCTTATGATAAAACAATTCTAGGGGATATTGAAAAAGCGATTATGAAATCTGATTTAGGTATCACTCCAACTAATGATGGAACATTAATTCGTCTTGCAATTCCAGCTTTAACGGAAGAGCGCCGTAAAGAATTAGTTAAACAAGTGAAAAAAGAAGCGGAAGAAGCAAAAGTAAATGTTCGTAACGTTCGTCGTGACGGCAATGATGATCTGAAAAAACTTGAAAAATCTGGTGAAATTACAGAAGACGAGTTAAGAAATTATACAGATGAAATTCAAAAACTTACAGATGCTAATATTGAAAAAATCGATGCAATTACAAAAGAAAAAGAAAAAGAAATTTTAGATGTTTAACCTTTTAGAAGATGTGATTAGGGTTAAAGTTTTAAATAATACCAAAATCTTCTTCAAATGATTAGTCTAGGTTAAGTACTTCTGAACTTTTATTTAAAAAAGGCGTCCTTTGAAGGGGACGTCTTTTTATATGTGCGTTTATTTGATATGATAGGTATAGACGTTCGACTTGGTAGATTGGGGGTTTCTAAATGTTTAAAAAACTTATTCGTAAAAATGATAAAAGAATCAATATTCATTTAGATGAACGAAAAAAAAATGCCCAAAAAGAACAATTGCCCAGCCATATTGCAATTATTATGGATGGGAACGGTAGATGGGCTAAAAAAAGGTCGCTTCCCCGTATTGCTGGTCATCATGAAGGCATGAAGACTGTTAAGAAAATAACTCGATTTGCAAATGAAATCGGAATAGATACGTTAACTTTGTACGCTTTTTCCACAGAAAATTGGAAGCGACCAAAAATGGAAGTAGAATTTCTAATGAGACTCCCCGAAGAATTTTTAGGGACGTATTTACCAGAGTTAATCGAGCAAAATGTTCAAGTACGTATGATGGGAAATTTAGAGATGCTGCCTGAGCATACAAAAAGAGCTATTCACAAAGCGATGGATCAAACCGCAAAAAATGATGGTCTTATACTTAATTTTGCATTGAATTACGGAAGTAGAGATGAGATTGTACAGGCTGTTAAAGGTATTGCAGAGCAAATACAGCAAGATGTAATTTCAAAGGAAGAAATTACGGAAGAATTACTAACGAGTCATTTAATGACTAAGGACTTGTCTGAACCTGATCTTCTTATTCGAACGAGTGGCGAAGTTCGACTGAGCAATTTTATGCTTTGGCAGCTAGCTTATACCGAGTTTTGGTTTACGGATACACTGTGGCCAGACTTTGATGAAGCTTGTTTGCTAGAAGCTATTGAAGGCTATCAAAAAAGGAATAGAAGATACGGTGGACTTAAGGGGGAAGAAGTGAATTGAAACAGCGTATTATAACTGGTGCTATAGCATTAGCACTATTTCTCCCAATTGTTTTATTAGGCGGGCCTGTTTTCACTATATTAGTATACATAATAGCAGCAGTTGGGTTGCATGAGATGCTTCGTATGAAGGGTATAAAATTATTTTCATTCGCCAGTGTAATTTCGTTTCTACTCCTGTTTCTATTATTATTGCCGTCTTCCTTTGCGGAAGAGGTACTACCATATACAGGGCATACGAAATTAGAATGGTTGTTTGTTGGAGTTTTCTTAGTGTTAATCTATACAGTATTAGTAAAAAATCGTTTTACTTTTGATGATGCGGCATTTCTAATTTTGAGTACACTTTACGTTGGAATTGGTTTCTATTATTTTATAGAAACAAGAAATGAAGGTTTGGCATACGTTATTTTTGCATTGCTTATCGTATGGACAACAGATTCTGGTGCTTACTTTACTGGTCGAAAAATCGGAAAAAGGAAATTATGGCCAGAAATCTCTCCAAATAAGACAGTAGAAGGATTTGTTGGAGGAATTATATGGGCGTTAATCACTGCTTTTATCATTCAATGGATAAGCCCACTTACTTCATCAATGCTAGTTTTAATAGGAATTACCATTGCGGCTTCAATATTTGGGCAATTAGGAGACCTAGTAGAATCAGCGATAAAAAGACATTATAATGTAAAAGATTCTGGTAATTTGTTGCCAGGTCACGGTGGAATTTTGGATCGTTTTGACAGTATCTTATTTGTCTTACCGCTTCTTCACTTTTTACATTTTATATAAGGAGACGACATTATTTCATGGCGAAAAGAATAAGCTTATTAGGAGCCACTGGTTCTATCGGGATACAAACACTGGATATAATAAAAGAACATCCAGACCAATTTCAACTAGTAGCATTTTCAGCGGGGAAAAACATAGAAGCTACAAAGCAAATAATTCGAGATTTTACTGTTCCTCTAGTTTCTGTTTTATCTGAGGAGGACGCCATTCAATTAGGAAAAGAGTTTCCTCAAATCGAAATAGTTTTTGGTGACCATGGACTAATACAAGTTGCTGCTCATGCAGATGCGGATGTTTTAGTGAATGCAGTACTAGGTAGTGTAGGTTTAAGACCAACATTAGAAGCGATTAAACAAGGAATAACAATTGCCATCGCAAATAAAGAGACGCTTGTGACTGCAGGACATTTAGTAATGGAAGCTGCTAAAGAACATAATGTACCAATTCTTCCTGTGGACAGCGAGCATTCGGCATTATTCCAAGCAATGAACGGAGAAAAACGTTCGGAAATTGCAAAGCTAATAATTACTGCATCGGGTGGAAGCTTTCGAAATCGTACTCGGGAAGAGTTAAAATATGTAACTGTACAGGATGCACTTAACCATCCGAACTGGTCTATGGGTTCGAAAATTACGATTGATTCTGCCACGATGATGAACAAAGGTTTAGAAGTAATTGAAGCCAGGGTTCTATTTGATATTGCTTACGATGATATCGAAGTGTTGCTTCACCGAGAGAGTATTATACATTCCATGGTTGAATTTCAAGATACTAGTGTTATTGCTCAGCTAGGGACTCCAGATATGCGTGTACCAATTCAATATGCATTGTCTTATCCGGAAAGATTGACAAGACAAACAGCCCCGCGTCTTAATTTGGCTCAAATAGGCAAATTGCATTTTGAAGAGATGGATTATACACGTTATCATGCATTGAAATTGGCCATTGATGCAGGACGAGCTGGTGGAACAATGACGACGGTGCTAAATGCTGCTAACGAAGCGGCTGTTGCTTTATTTTTACAAGAAAAGATTGGCTTCTTAACAATTGATGAGTTAATCGAGCGAGCAATGGACGAGCATGTGAATATTTCGAATCCAGATTTGGAAACAATTCTTCATGTAGATGCAAAAACGAGAAAATCCGTTCAGAACATGGTAAAATGATGAGATGTGAAAGCATAATTAGCTAGAAACTAAAGGTGGGGTATAATGGAGACAGCCATTGCGTTTATAATTATATTTGGAAGTATTGTATTTTTCCATGAGCTTGGGCATTTTATCTTTGCTAAAAGAGCAGGAATAATGGTGCGTGAGTTTGCGATAGGTATGGGACCTAAAATCTTTGGATATACAAAGGGTGAAACTCTTTATACGCTGAGGTTGCTGCCAATCGGTGGATATGTGCGTATGGCCGGTGAAGATTTGGACTCTGTTGAGCTACAGCCTGGCTATCGTTTAGGAATACATTTAAATAATTTAGACGAAATAGACCAAATTTTATTAAATCAAAACAAACAGTTTCCAGATATGTTATTTTTAGAAGTTGAAAGATCAAATTTAACCGACCAAATGTTTATTGAAGGATACAATGAAGAAGAAAAGTTAGTGCGATACAAAGTGGCGCGAAATGCTGTCATAAATGAAAAAGGCAATGAAACAATCATTGCACCTGCTGATCGTCAATTCGGTTCGAAGTCAGTTGGCCAGCGAACAATGACTATTTTTGCAGGACCTCTTTTTAACTTTATCCTTTCCTTTTTCATTTTCTTAGCACTTGGATTGTTTCAAGGAGTACCAACATATGAACCTGTCATTACAACGGTAGTTAAAGACAGTCCTGCGGCACAAGCTGGGATGCAAGATGGTGATTTGGTAACGAAGATTGATGGAGATTCTATTACTTCATGGGACGAACTATCAGAAAAAGTGAAGGTAAGTTCAAACGAGCTAATGGAATTTACAGTAGAACGTGATGGGCAAGAAATAGATCTATCGATGACGCCAAATGAAGTTGTAGCTGGGAAAGAAAAAGTGGGACAAATTGGTGTACAATACTCTAGTCCATTAGAGAAAAATCCTGCTAAGGCAGTTGTCTACGGGGCAGAACAGACATATGAATGGACTAAGCGTATATTTACTATACTCGGCACACTAATTACTGGTAATTTTTCCATAGATGATTTATCAGGACCTGTTGGAATATATAAAGCGACGGAAGAAGTTGCGCAATATGGTGTATACAATCTAATGCACTGGGCTGCAATATTAAGTATAAATCTCGGTATTATGAATTTATTGCCATTACCAGCATTAGACGGAGGGAGATTATTATTCTTCTTGTTTGAAGCTTTACGTGGGAAACCGATAGACAAACAAAAAGAAGGTATGGTCCACTTTGTTGGAATTATGCTGCTCATGGTATTAATGGTAGTCGTTACATGGAATGATATACAAAGATTTTTCTTCAATGGATAAAAAATTTAGAGGGGAAGTTCAATTAACTGAACTTCCTTTCTTTTTCTGCAAATATAGAAAAGCGCAAGCGCTTATTTCAGCCCAGACATTCTGAAACGACTCGAGGGGCTTGGCGCAGGAGCTGGACACATAAAAAGGAGGGATACGAGCTATGGATGACGGGAAAATGAGAATGCACCTGTTGTTGCAACAACTTGAACTAACAGAGGATTCTTACGTTAAACACTTTGAACATGCATCCATTGATCGACTAACGGTACATAAGAAAAATAGACAATGGGATTTTCAAATTCAGTTACAGGCTATATTACCAATAGATGTATTTACGATTTTTCAAACAAGACTAATTGAAAAGTTCTCTGGTATAGCTAATATATTGCTCACTATTCAATCTGAGGGAAAAGATGTTTCACAGGAGTTGATCAACCAATATTGGCCGTTGGTTCTTAAAGAATTAAGTGATATGGCTCCGCCTTTAAAAGAGCGCTTGTTGAAACAACAGCCTGAATGGAACGGTCAGATGATTCATTTAACCTGTGGTCAGGAAATTGAATTACGAACGTTTAAAAAGAAATATATCGAACAATTATCAGATGTTTATGTCGGGTTTGGGTTTCCGAAAATAGCATTTGACTTCCGTTTAGTAGAAGATACGGAAGCAATAGCTAAAGCGCAATTAGAATTTTTAGAACAGCGCCGTTTAGAGGAAGAAAAACTTGGTCAAAAAGCGTTAGAAGACATGCAAAAACGTGATCAAAATAGACAGGAAAATGGTGACCAAATTGCAGATGGACCTTTCCAACTTGGGGTGCCGCTTAAAAAAGATGAGCCTATTATTGACATAAAAACAATCCAAGATGAAGAACGTAGAGTAACGATTGAAGGCTTTGTATTCGATGTAGAGGTTAAAGAATTGCGAAGCGGTCGTTCTCTTCTGACTGCGAAAGTTACCGATTATACAGATTCCATATTAGTGAAGATGTTCTCTAGAGATAAAGAAGACGCTCAAATGATGGAACGACTGCAAAAGGGTATGTGGATAAAGGTTAGAGGTTCGGTGCAAAACGATACATTTGTACGGGATTTAATCATCATGGCACAAGATATGAACGAGATAAACCCGATGGTCCGTATGGATACAGCGAAAGAAAAACGAGTGGAGCTACATCTTCATACGCCGATGAGTCAAATGGACGCTGTTTCCTCTGTTTCATCCTTAGTTTCGCAAGCGGCTAAATGGGGACATAAAGCGATTGCCATTACAGATCATGCTAATTTGCAGTCTTTTCCAGAGGCATATGCTGCTGGGAAAAAGAATGGTATAAAAATTTTGTATGGTTTAGAAGCGAATCTTGTACATGACGGGGTTCCTATTGCTTATGATGAGCAGCATACTGCGTTAGAAGATGCAATATATATAGTATTTGACGTCGAAACTACAGGTTTATCTGCCACCTACGATAAAATAATCGAATTGGCAGCTGTAAAAATGCAAAATGGTAATATAATCGATAAATTTGAACGTTTTGTAAATCCGCACCATGCACTTTCAGCAACAACTATCGAGTTAACTGGAATTACAGACGATATGGTTCGAAATGCACCTGAGATAGAACAGGTTATTAAAGACTTTTACGAGTTTATTGGAGATGGCATAATTGTTGCGCATAATGCATCATTTGATATGGGCTTCTTATACGAGGGATATCGCAGAACGGGTATAGATCATTTTAATCACCCTGTTATTGATACTTTGGAGCTTGCTCGGTTTTTGCATCCAGAGATGAAATCTCATCGTCTTGGCACGCTAACTAAAAAATTCAATATTGAGCTGACACAAGCCCATCGAGCAATCTTTGACTGTGAGGCAACAGGTTATTTATTGCTTCATTTATTAAAAGAAGCAGAGGAACATAAAATAGAGTATCACGATGATTTTAACAAGCATATTGGACAAGGTGATTCCTTTAAACGGGCTAGACCTACCCATTGCACAATCTTAGCTAAAAATGAAACAGGGTTAAAAAATCTATTCAAATTAGTGTCACTTGCTCATACTACTACCTTCTATCGTGTACCAAGATTAAAAAGATCAGTGCTGCAAAAGCATAGAGAAGGACTAATTATTGGATCAGGATGCGATAAAGGGGAGGTTTTTGAAGGTCTTATGCAAAAACCATTAGAGCAAGTAGAAGAGATTGCTCAGTTTTACGATTACTTAGAAATACATCCAAAAGAGGTATATGCGCATTTAATCGAGGCAGAATTAGTTAGAGATGAATGGAATTTAGAAGATATCATCCGTAAAATGATTAAACTAGGTAAAAAATTAAATTTACCAGTTGCAGCGACCGGTAATGTGCATTACTTACATGAAAATGACGCTATTTTTAGAAAAATACTAGTAAACTCACAAGGTGGGGCCAATCCACTAAATCGTCATGGGCTACCTAAAGTACATTTCCGTACGACCAATGAAATGTTGGATGCCTTTGCGTTTCTTGGAGAAGACCTGGCAAAAGAGATTGTAATTACTAATCCTCAAAAAATTGCAGATTCACTTGAAGACATTAAACCGATAAAAGATGATTTATATACACCTAAGATTGAAGGAGCAGATGAGGAAGTAAGAACTCTTACTTATTCTAAAGCTAAAGAAATCTATGGGGAAGAATTGCCTGAAATAGTTGAAGCACGAATTGAGAAAGAGTTAAAATCCATTATTGGTCATGGTTTTGCTGTTATTTATTTGATATCTCATAAATTAGTAAAAAAATCATTAAATGATGGTTATTTGGTTGGTTCAAGGGGGTCGGTAGGTTCTTCTCTTGTAGCAACAATGACTGAAATTACAGAAGTAAACCCGTTACCACCTCATTATGTATGTCCTAGTTGTCAACATTCAGAGTTTTTCCAGGACGGGTCAGTTGGTTCTGGCTTCGACTTACCAAACAAAAATTGTATTAAATGTGATACTCCTTATGTAAAAGATGGACAAGATATTCCGTTTGAAACTTTCCTAGGATTCAAAGGAGATAAAGTACCCGATATAGATTTAAACTTTAGCGGTGAGTATCAACCTATTGCACATAACTATACGAAGGAATTATTCGGTGAGGATTATGTATTTCGTGCTGGTACAATTGGAACCGTAGCTGAAAAAACAGCCTATGGATATGTCAGAGGCTATATGAATGATAATAATATAGCTCTTCGTGGTGCGGAAATCGATCGTTTAGTACAGGGCTGTACTGGGGTTAAGCGAAACACTGGTCAGCATCCAGGTGGTATAATTGTTGTACCAGACTACATGGATATATATGACTTCACACCGATTCAGTTTCCGGCAGATGCACAGGACTCCGAATGGAAAACGACCCATTTTGATTTCCATTCCATCCATGATAATTTACTAAAACTAGATATTCTGGGGCATGATGATCCTACTGTTATTCGCATGCTTCAAGATTTATCAGGAATTGATCCTAAAACGATTCCTACAGATGATCCAGAAGTTATGAAGATTTTCAGTGGAACGGCATCGTTAGGTGTAACGGAAGAGCAAATTGACTGTAAAACAGGTACATTAGGAATTCCGGAATTCGGAACTAGATTTGTTCGTCAAATGCTAGAAGAAACAAAGCCATCTACATTTTCTGAGTTAGTCCAAATATCTGGGTTATCGCATGGAACGGATGTATGGCTTGGAAATGCACAGGAGCTTATCCAAGCAGGCACCTGTCAGCTTTCTGATGTAATTGGATGTCGTGATGATATTATGGTTTATTTGATCTATCAAGGGTTAGATCCTTCCTTGGCATTTAAAATAATGGAATCAGTTCGTAAAGGTAAAGGGTTAACTCCGGAATTTGAAGCGGAGATGAAGAAGCAGGGAGTTGCCAATTGGTATATTGAATCCTGCAAAAAGATTAAATACATGTTCCCGAAAGCCCATGCTGCCGCGTATGTTTTAATGGCAGTTCGTATTGCATATTTTAAAGTTCATTACCCCATACTATATTATGCAGCGTATTTGACAGTAAGGGCATCAGATTTTGACTTAATCTCTATGGTAAATGGTTCTCAAACAATTCGTGCTAAATTAGATGAAATAAACGCGAAAGGTTTGGAAGCCTCTCCAAAAGAAAAGAGTTTATTGACAGTCCTAGAGATTGCGCTTGAAATGACCGAAAGAGGTATAAAAATACAAAAAGTAGATTTATACAAATCACATGCCAATGAATTTATAATTGAAGGAAATACGTTAATTCCTCCTTTTAATTCGATACCAGGATTAGGTACAAATGTTGCTTTTCAAATTGCTAAAGCAAGAATTGATGGCGAATTTTTATCGAAGGAAGACCTTCAGCAAAGAGGTAAAGTATCGAAAACAATCATCGAATATATGGATGCGATGGGCTGTTTAGAAGGCTTACCTGATGCCAATCAGCTATCTCTGTTTTAGTAGGAAATTTGCAAGGCTACATGATGTATGGTAATATAAAACTACCAATGTTTCATAGTTCTGTGACGAAAGAGTGGGATTTCCCGCTCTTTTCTGTTGTTATATAGAAAATCATTGTTGTGTAGGAGGCTTATATGAGTAATATTACAAGTAAAATTGAAGAACTTGTATCGCCTATTCTACAAGAGTTAAATTTAGATCTTGTAGATATAGAATATGTAAAAGAAGGCCGAGATTGGTTTTTACGTATTTATATTGATACCCCAGCTGGCGGTATTGATATTGAACAATGCGCTCAAGTTAGTGAAAAGTTAAGTGAAAAGCTAGATGTAGAGGATCCAATATCGGAAAATTACTTCTTAGAGGTTTCTTCTCCTGGAGCAGAACGACCTTTGAAAAAAGATGATGACTTCACAAAAGCGATTGGCAAGTATGTTTATATCAAAACATACGAACCAGTGAACGGGGCAAAGGAATTTGAAGGGACATTACTTTCTTATTCAATAGAAGAAGGCGCATTAATCGAAGTACGAGTTAAAACTAGAAGAGTAAAAATTCAAATTGAAAAAGAGAAAATTGCACTTGCTCGTTTAGCAATTGATTTCTCTGCATAACGTATATGGAGGAGTGAAAGCAGTGAGTAGTGAATTATTAGATGCGTTAACTGCGCTCGAGCAACAAAAGGGAATTTCAAGAGATGTTTTAATAGAAGCAATTGAAGCTGCTTTAGTGACAGCATACAAAAGAAATTTTAACCAAGCCCAAAATGTTCGAGTGGATATTAACTTAGCTACTGGTACTATGCTGGTTTATTCAAGAAAAGATGTAGTAGAAGAAGTAGCGGACGATCGTTTGCAAATTTCTTTAGAAGATGCGCGCGTTATAAACCCACACTACGCAATTGGTGATGTAGTGGAAGAGGAAGTAACTCCACGTAATTTTGGACGTATTGCAGCTCAAACAGCTAAACAAGTTGTAACTCAACGTGTACGTGAAGCTGAACGTGGTCTGATTTACGAAGAATATGTGGATCGTGAAGATGATATCGTAAATGGTATCGTTGAACGTTTAGATGCACGGAATATATACGTGGGATTAGGAAAAGTTGAGGCAGTATTACCTGCAAATGAGCAAATTCAAACAGAGACATACCGACCGCATGAACGTATCAAAGTGTATATTACGAAAGTAGAACGCACAACACGTGGTCCACAAGTATTCGTTTCTAGAACACATCCTGGCTTACTTCGTCGCTTGTTTGAAATGGAAGTACCAGAAATCTTTGAAGGTATTGTCGAGATTAAGTCAATTGCTCGTGAAGCAGGGGACCGCTCTAAGATTTCCGTTTTTGCACATAATGATGAAATTGATCCAGTCGGTTCATGTGTTGGTGCAAAAGGAGCTCGAGTTCAAACAATTGTGAATGAGTTAAGTGGAGAGAAAATTGACATAGTTGAATGGTCTGAAGATCCTGTAGTGTTTGTCGCAAATGCGCTAAGTCCTTCTAAAGTAATCGACGTTCAAGTAAATGAAGAAGAAAAATCCACAACCGTTGTAGTTCCGGATTATCAGTTGTCTCTTGCAATTGGTAAGAGAGGTCAAAATGCTCGTCTTGCTGCAAAACTGACTGGTTGGAAGATTGATATTAAAAGTGAAACAGATGCTAGAGAACTTGGCATTTATCCAAATGAAAATTCTCCACAGCTTATAATAGAAAACTTGGATGAAGAGGAATTGGATGATTTCGATTTTTACAAAGAAGAAGAATAAGCAAGGATGGTGATTATGTATGGCGGTTCAAAAGAAAATACCGTTACGTAAATGTGTTGCTACTGGTGAAATGTTTCCGAAAAAAGAAATGATTCGTATAGTCCGTTCGAAAGAAGGAGAAGTTTCCGTGGACCTAACAGGAAAAAAATCAGGTCGTGGTGCTTATGTATCTAAATCTATCGAAGCGGTAAACCAAGCGAAAAAGAAAAATTCATTAGGCACTCATTTAGAAGCACCAATTCCAAATGAAATATATGATCAGTTAATCGTTATTATTGAAAGAGAAAAACTCAAATGACATTAGAAGAACAAATATCTAATCTATTGGGTTTAGCGACTCGAGCAAGAAAAACAATAACTGGTGAAGAATTAGTAGTAAAAGAAATAAGAAGCAAAAAGGCAAAACTAGTTGTTTTATCGAATGATGCTTCTAAGAATACGGCAAAAAAAATTAATGATAAATGTGCATCTTTTAACGTTGAGCTGCATGTCTTTGGAGACCGGCACGATCTCGGACATGCGACGGGAAAAGAGGCCAGGGTGGCAATAGCCATTATGGATGACGGTTTCGCTAAAAAACTGTCCGGCCTTCTCAACGAATATAACCGGGGGTGAGCTAATGACTAAAATCAGAGTTCATGAATACGCGAAACAAATAGATAAATCGAGTAAAGAAGTTATTGAGCAACTAGGAAAGATGAATATTCAAGTAACGAATCATATGTCTACACTTGAAGGAGATGCTATCAGCAAACTTGATGGTATCTATAAAAAGTCATCGCAACAAACAAACAAACCTGCTCAAACATCTGCAAAACCAGCACAACAAAATCAATCAAGACCTGCAAGTCAAGGTCAACAAAATCAATCAAGACCTGCAAGTCAAGGTCAACAAAATCAATCAAGACCTGCAAGCCAAGGTCAACAAAGATCAACTTCACAAGGACAGTCTAGACCATCCAATCAAGGTCAACAAAGATCTGCGTCACAAGGACAATCAAGACCGTCTAACCAATCGAATACAAAACCTGCTACTTCAGGAAGCAATACTCAAGGTAGTAGTACACAAGGTACAAATAACCAACCTAAAAAAACATTCACTAATAACAAAGCTCCAGGTGGTGCTTATCGTCCGGGTGGGCAAAATCGTCCAGGTGGTAATAGACCAGGTCAAAAATTCCAAAAGCGTAGAAAAGGCCCTACTACACCAGTTCAGCCACCAGTGCCAAGAAAAGAACGCGAACTTCCAGCGAAAATTACGTTTACCGATTCTTTAACGGTTCTAGAACTTTCGAAAAAAATCGGTCGTGAACCGGCAGAGATTATCAAAAAACTATTCCTACTTGGCGTTATGGCAACAATAAACCAAGTGTTAGATAAGGATGCAATCGAACTTATTTGTGCAGACTATGGTGTAGAAGTGGAAGAAGAAATTCGAATCGATATTACTGATTTGGAGGTTCACTTCGATCCTACTCCAGAAGACAGTACTAATCAATCGGAGCGTCCACCAGTAGTTACAATTATGGGGCACGTTGACCATGGTAAAACAACGCTTCTTGACTCCATTCGTCATACAAAAGTAACTGCTGGGGAAGCAGGCGGTATTACGCAACATATCGGTGCCTACCAGATAGTAGATAATGACAAAAAGATTACGTTCTTAGATACACCAGGACATGCTGCATTTACTACAATGCGTGCACGTGGTGCGAAAATTACGGATATCACGATTCTTGTAGTTGCAGCAGATGATGGTGTTATGCCTCAAACGGTAGAAGCTATTAACCACGCTAAAGCAGCTGAGGTGCCTATTATCGTTGCAGTAAACAAAATGGATAAACCGTCGGCTAACCCAGATCGTGTTATGCAAGAGTTAACAGAGCATGGTTTAGTTCCTGAAGCATGGGGTGGAGAAACTATCTTCGTACCAATTTCAGCATTAAAAGGTGAAGGAATCGACAATTTATTAGAAATGGTATTACTTGTTTCTGAAGTTGGAGAGTTAAAAGCAAATCCAAAACGCCTTGCATTAGGAACTGTAATTGAAGCTCAACTTGATAAAGGTAGAGGTTCTGTTGCCACATTACTAGTTCAAGATGGTACGTTAAAAGTTGGAGATCCTATCGTTGTTGGTCATGCATTCGGACGCGTAAGAGCAATGGTTAATGACCTTGGTCGTCGTGTGAAAGAGGCAGGTCCATCTACACCAGTTGAAATAACAGGCTTAAACGAAGTGCCACAAGCTGGAGATCGCTTTGTTGTATTTGAAGATGAAAAAACAGCTCGTCAAGTTGGAGAATCTCGTGCATCAGAAGCACAAGTTACTCAGCGCTCAGAAAAAACTCGTGTAACATTGGACAATTTATTTGATCAAATGAAACAAGGGGAAATGAAAGAGTTAAACTTAATCGTAAAAGCAGACGTTCAAGGAACTGTTGAAGCGATGGCTGCTTCCTTAATGAAAATAGATGTAGAAGGCGTAAATGTTCGCATCATTCATACTGGAGCAGGTGCTATTACGGAATCAGATATTAGCTTAGCAGCTGCATCAAATGCAATTGTTATCGGATTCAACGTTCGACCGGATACAAATGCTAAACGTATGGCCGATCAAGAAGGCGTAGATATTCGTTTACACCGTATTATTTATAAAGTAATCGAAGAAATCGAATTTGCTATGAAGGGACTACTAGACCCTGAATTCCAAGAGAAAATTATCGGTCAAGCGGAGGTTCGTGAAACTTTCAAAGTATCTAAAGTTGGTACGATTGCTGGTTCTTACGTAACGGAAGGTAAGATTTCAAGAGATAGTGGTGTTCGTGTGATTCGTGACGGAATTGTTATTTTTGAAGGGGAACTTGATACGCTAAAACGCTTCAAAGATGATGCAAAAGAAGTTGCTAAAGGATATGAATGTGGTATCACGATTAAAAACTTCAATGATATCAAAGAAGGCGATATCGTAGAAGCGTTTATAATGGAAGAAATTAAACGATAATGATTGTATATGCAGACTGCGAATTTCTCATTCCCACTGCACATTCTTTGAAAGAAAAACGAGCAGTTCTTCAACGAATGCTCACGAGAACAAAACAAAAGTATAATGTTTCTATTTCAGAATTAGACCATCAAAATACGTGGCAGCATACAACTATTGGAATTGTTGCAATTGCATCCCAAAAAGATGCAGCTGAACGAGAACTTATGAACGCGATCCGTTTCTTAGAATCTAATCCTGAATGGGAATGCATTAATATAAATAAGGAATATTTATAAAAGAAAATGAGGTGTAGCGATCATGTCAATGCGTGCTAACCGAGTTGCTGAACAAATGAAAAAAGAGTTGGGCGAAATCATCGGACGAAAGTTAAAGGATCCACGTATTGGTTTTATCACTGTCACAGATGTAGCTGTAACTGGTGATTTACAACAAGCGACGATTTACATTACTGTGCTTGATGGAAACCGAGCTGATACTTTAAAAGCTTTAGAAAAAGCGAAAGGGTTTATTCGTTCTGAAATAGGACAGCGTATTCGCTTACGTATCACGCCTGAACTAATCTTTGAATATGATGAATCTGCAGCTTATGGTAATCGTATAGATGATTTATTAAGACAAATTAATAAACCATCTGAGTAATAAAACAAACAAAGAAGTCTGCTTATTTATTGAAGCAGACTTCTTTGTTATGTATACCGGAGGTGAAATGCATGTACGAAGGAATATTGCCTTTATGGAAAGAAAAAGGAATGACCTCACATGATTGTGTATTTAAACTTAGAAAAATCCTTAAAATGAAACGAATTGGTCATACAGGAACACTGGATCCTAGCGTTGAAGGAGTTTTACCCATTTGTTTAGGACAAGCGACAAAGGTGTCTGAATACATAATGGATCAAGGGAAAACGTATGTAGCTACTATATCTATTGGTACATCAACGACCACTGAAGATGCAGATGGTGATATTGTAGAAAATGACTTAACTCCAAAATCTTTTTCCCGAGCAAAGATTTTAGAAGTATTAGCTGAGCTGACAGGAGAAATTACTCAAATACCCCCGATGTATTCTGCAGTCAAGGTGAATGGGAAAAAACTATATGAATATGCCCGTGAAGGAAAAGAAGTGGAACGTCCAAGTAGAAAAGTGACGATTCACAATATTGATTTACTGGACGATAAAGCTATTTTTTCAGGACAGGAAGTTGCGTTCAATATAGAAATTGACTGTGGAAAAGGAACCTATATCCGTACCCTCGCAGTTCAAATTGGAGAACTTCTTGGATATCCGGCACATATGTCTTCTTTGGTCAGAACTGCTTCCGGAAGCTTTACTCAAGCTCAATGTTTAACTTTAGCCGATGTACAGGAAGCTGTAGATGAACATGCTTTGTCAGATACGCTACTCCCCTTAAGAGAAGCATTATCCGCTTGGCCAACACTTGAAGTCAATGATGAAAACAAAAAAAGTATTACGAACGGGCAAGTAGTGGAAATCCACCCATTGTTGGCTGAGAATGAGAAAATTGTATATGAACTACTGGAGAATCCAATTGCAGTTTATATTAAACATCCAACAAAAAGTGGTATGATGAAACCAGAAAAAATGTTTTCATCTGAAAAAGGAGATTAATATGAACGTATATCACTTATCCTATCCAAACCATTTATATACCAATCATACAAATGAATCATATTCCTTAGCAATTGGTTTTTTTGACGGTGTTCATATAGGGCATCAAGCAGTCATTAAGGAAGCTGCAGATAAAGGAAAAGAGTTGAATATCAAAACAGCGGTAATGACATTTGATCCTCATCCTTCATTAGTGCTTGGTGGAAGAAAAGAAAAAGTATTTTATATTACACCCATTCAAGAAAAAATTGAAATATTGAAAAGCTTAGGTGTAGATGCCGTTTTTGTTGTTCGGTTTACATCCGATTTTGCAAAGCTAACTCCAGAAAAGTTTATAGAATTCTTTATAAACCAAACAAATGTGAAACATGTCACTGCCGGCTTTGACTTCTCATTTGGTGCTTTTGGAAAAGGAACGATGAAGGATATGGAACTTCTTTCAGAAGGGAAATATTCCGTATCAGTCGTAGATAAAAAAGAGCTCGTTGGTGATAAGATTAGCTCCACTCGTATTAGAGCAGAGCTAACTGTCGGTAATATGGAGCGAGTAAGAGAATTATTAGGTAGACCCTTTAAGTTAACAGGAGTAGTTATCCATGGAGACAAAAGAGGCAGAACTATAAACTTTCCCACGGCAAATGTCGAACCAACCGAAGGACAATTTACACCTGCAATTGGGGTGTATGCAGTTAAAATTTGCGTTCAGGAGACTTGGCATGAAGGTGTATGTAATGTAGGCTATAAACCAACATTTAATAATCCCGAAGAGAAAAAACTTTCAATTGAAGTACATATTTTTAACTTTGATCAATCTATTTATGGTGAAGAAGTAACGGTCCTTTGGCATAAGCGCATTAGATCAGAACAAAAGTTCAATGGAATTGAAGAATTAAAAGAACAAATCGGAAAAGACAAGCAAGTTGCAATCGAGTTCTTTAAAAATGAAAATGAATAATTATAGATGGCTACCGGAGATTAATTTCGGTAGCTTTTTAAAAGAAATAAAAAAAGTGCCCCATGTACACTGTGTTCTGGTTCTTAAAAGAATGATTCATACTACTGATTTCCGTTTCAGGTGGGCGCTTTCCGTGGGCGAGGCCGAGCCTCCTCGTTCGCTACGCTCCCTGCGGGGTCTCGACTTACTCGCTTATCCCGCTGGAGTCGCCACCTTGCACTCCAATCAAAATAAAGTGTAGTTCTACACTCTGAGATAGGTCAAAGCATATCCCTAAGATAATAAAAGTAATCAGAATTATTATAGGGATTAAACCGCCCGCTTGATTAGGTATACAATTTTATAATGAACAAAGTAAGTGGTTTTTCTTTTATCTGAGTCCATTTCATCCTTACTTATTTAAAGATAGAACACGTATATGTAGGTGGTTTTATATCCAATTATTTTTTATATAAAGTGAACCTAGTTAATTGGAGCGCAGAGCGGCGACTACTGTGGGAACAGCGCGAGCTGAAGACCCTGGACTGAGCATAGCGAAAATCTTTTTTTGCGACGAGCTTTGCGCAGGAGCAAGGGAAGCGGTTGAAGTCGTGCTCACGGAAAGTGTCCGCTCGGAGCGGAAATCAATGGCCTATCTACATTTGTATTTTTAGAGGATCGTTTTTACTTTGTTTTTAAAAGAATAATTCGATCTCGTCACTTACTAATTAGTTGCTTCAACAATCTATTTATGATAATCTTTATAAGTACAATACCGTACTTAACCTTTCCTTGGCTTTTTCGATTCTCCAACGATTGCTCAGGATTAGGGGATAACTAGAATTTTAGGAGGAAAACAACATGGCAATTACACAAGAACGCAAAAATGAATTAATCGCTGAGTACAGAACTCACGAAAGTGATACTGGATCTGCTGATATTCAAATCGCAATTCTTACAGAAGAGATTAACTCTTTAAACGAACATTTACGTACTCATAAGAAAGATCATCACTCACGTCGTGGTCTATTCAAAATGGTTGGACGTCGTCGTAACTTGTTAAAATACTTACGTGAAAACGAAGTATCACGTTACCGTGATCTAATCGCAAAACTTGGTTTACGTCGATAAGCTTCGATTTAGGAAAGCGGGATTTATCCCGCTTTTTCTTTTGCATAAAAAACTTCGCATAGTTTAAAGATTTTTGATACACTACTTATGATACATATAACCAATATATACCCTTTTTTTAAGGAGTTTTTGAAGTCGAGAGGAGTCCAGATTACATGAGTGAAAAGAAAGTATTTACGTACGAATGGGCAGGACGCCCGTTGCAAGTAGAGATAGGACAACTTGCAAAACAAGCGAACGGAGCAGTATTAGTAAGATATGGTGATACAACTGTATTATCTGTAGCAACTGCATCTAAAAATCCTAAGAATTTAGATTTCTTCCCATTAACAGTGAACTATGAGGAAAAATTATATGCTGTAGGTAAAATTCCAGGTGGATTTATTAAACGTGAAGGACGTCCTTCGGAACGAGCAATCTTAACTAGTCGTTTGATTGACCGTCCTATTCGTCCCTTATTCCCAGATGGATTCCGTAACGAGGTGCAAGTTATTTCAATCGTTATGTCCGTTGATCAAAACTGTTCATCTGAAATGGCTGCAATGTTAGGTTCATCTTTAGCGCTTAGTGTTTCAGATATCCCATTTGATGGCCCAATTGCGGGAGCACAAGTAGGCTTAATTGGTGAAGAACTAATTATTAATCCTACAGTTGAGCAAATGGAGAAGAGTACTCTAGACCTTACTGTTGCTGGAACAAAAGACGCTATCAACATGGTTGAAGCTGGAGCAAAAGAAGTTTCAGAGGAAACAGTGCTTGAAGCGATTATGTTCGGTCATAATGAAATTATCAAGTTAATTGAATTCCAAGAAAAAGTGGTAGCTGAAGTTGGTAAAGCGAAAAAAGATATTCCTCTATTTGAGTTAGATAAAGTACTTTTCGAAGAAGTGAAGGGCATTTGTGAAGCAAAACTTGTACAAGCAATTCAAGTTCAAGAAAAACATGCTCGCGAAGATGCTATTACGGAAGTAAAAACAGAAGTTTTAGAACAATATACAGAAAAAGAAGCAACGGACGAAACGTTGAAGCAAGTGCGTGAAATTTTAGACGCAATGGTAAAAGACGAAGTTCGTCGTTTGATTACAGAAGACAAAATCCGTCCTGATGGTCGTGGAGTTGCAGAAATCCGCCCATTATCTTCAGAAGTTGGAGTATTACCTAGAACACATGGTTCTGGATTGTTTACACGTGGTCAAACACAAGCTTTAAGTGTATGTACTTTAGGACCTTTAGGTGATGTTCAAATCATCGACGGTATTGGTCTAGAAGAAACGAAACGCTTTATGCATCATTATAACTTCCCACAATTTAGTGTTGGAGAAACTGGTCCTATTCGTGCTCCGGGTCGTCGTGAAATTGGACATGGTGCATTAGGAGAACGTGCTTTAGAAGCAGTTATTCCGGATGAAGCCGATTTCCCATATACACTTCGCTTAGTAGCAGAAGTATTAGAATCGAATGGTTCTACATCACAAGCTAGTATTTGTGCGTCTACGCTAGCTATGATGGATGCAGGTGTTCCTCTAAAAGCACCAGTTGCAGGTATTGCAATGGGACTTGTGAAAAAAGGCGAAAACTATACTATTTTAACGGATATTCAAGGAATGGAAGATCATCTTGGAGATATGGACTTTAAAGTAGCTGGTACGTCTAAAGGAATTACAGCACTTCAAATGGATATTAAAATTGATGGACTATCAAGATCAATTCTGGAAGAAGCGCTTGAACAAGCAAAAATTGGACGTATGCAAATTTTAGAAAGCATGCTTGCAACAATTTCTGACCCACGTGAGAAGTTGTCAAAATATGCTCCTAAGATTGTCGTTATTAAGATTAATCCGGATAAAATCCGTGATGTAATTGGACCAGGTGGTAAACAAATTAATAAAATCATTGATGAAACCGGCGTAAAAATTGATACAGAGCAAGACGGTACAATTTATATTGCTTCAGCCGATGAAGATATGATTGCACGCGCTAAAGAAATTATCGAAAACATTGTACGAGTTGCCCAAGTTGGCGAATACTACCTAGGAAAAGTAAAACGAATTGAAAAATTCGGTGCCTTCGTAGAAATATTCACTGGCAAGGATGGCTTATTGCATATTTCGGAAATTCAAGAAGAACGTACGAAAAATGTCGAAGATGTCCTTAAATTAGGTGATGAGCTACTAGTGAAGGTAATCGAAATCGACAATCAAGGTCGAGTAAATTTATCTCGTAAAGTTGTAATTAAAGAAGAAAAAGAACGCGCTGAACAACAAGAAAACAAATAAGCAATTACATCAGCACGACATAAAAGGTTGACCGTAGCCATGTAGCTACGGCAACCTTTTTAAATAGTCGAATAGAATAGACAGAGGTGTTAATTTGATAAACAAAATTACATGTAATAATGGACTTCGAATTGTGTCTGAGCATATCCCATATGTACGTTCTGTAGCTGTGGGGATTTGGGTGCAAGCTGGGTCAAGATATGAGCTGCCAGAAGAAAATGGCTTAACTCATTTCATTGAACATATGCTATTTAAAGGAACTGAAACTAGAACAGCAAAGCAAATTGCAGAAGAATTCGATCGCATTGGTGGAAATATAAATGCCTTCACATCTAAAGAAAATACGTGCTACTATGCAAAAGTATTGGATCATCATGCAGAACATGCAGTAGAAATACTGGCAGATATGTTTTTCCATTCTCAATTTGATGCAAATGAAATAGAGAAAGAAAGACAGGTTGTTCTAGAAGAGATAAATATGGTAGAAGACACACCAGATGATATCGTTCACGAATATTTATGGCAAGCGATGTATGAAAATGATCCTCTAGGGTCACCTATTTTAGGAACAGAGGAAACATTGAATAGTTTCACAAAAGAAACAATTCTTGCTTACATGAAAAAACATTATACTCCAGAAAATGTTGTCATTTCAGTTGCAGGTAATATTCCTGAAGGATTAATTCAGCATATCGAAACATTATTTAGTCGATTAGACCAAAAAAATAATGAAAATATACATGTGGCAACTCCAAAATTGAAAGCAGTGCATGTGGAAAACTTTCGAGAGACAGAGCAAGCACATCTTTGTATAGCTTATCCAAGTTTAAGTGTAAAAGCTGATAATATTTATAGCCTAGTAGTGATGAACAATATTTTGGGCGGTAGTATGTCATCTAGGCTTTTCCAAGAAATCAGAGAAGAAAAAGGTCTTGCTTACTCTATCTATTCTTATCATTCTTCCTATGAAGATACAGGGGCACTTGCTATTTATGGTGGTACCTCAAGCAATCAATTAGAGGAATTATCAGAGTCTATTCAGCAAACGATACAATCAGTCCTTGAAAAAGGGTTTACAGAAACAGAAGTTTCCAATGCAAAAGAGCAACTAAAAGGTAATTTACTCCTTGGTTTAGAAAGTTCCAATGCTCGGATGAGCCGTAACGGTAAAAATGAATTACTCTACGGAGAACATCGTTCATTAGATGAAGTAAGTGAATCAATTGATGAAGTCACATTACAATCAGTAATGGATCTTGCTGCAGAGACATTTTCTCACAAACCTGCCGTATCCATCATCAAACCAAAAGTCGATCAAAAATGATCGTCTTTTTTTAATGAAATAACTATATAAAATGGTAATATGAACACTGGTTTCATGGGACTTTAAAGAATGAATAAAACAGCTGATTTCCGTTTCAGGTGGGGTACAAAGGCTAAGTGCGCCACATCATGTGGCAACGCCTTCGTGACCAACATCCTGTTGGTCTCCGTGGGGTGAGCGATAAGCCATCACCGCCGCTTGCGCGTTCGCATGTGATGGCTTATCTGTCTCACTCATCCTGCTGGAGTCGCCACCTTTCACTACAATAATTCAGTGTGTAGTACCCAACTGGAAGATTTAGCATAGCTTATCACTTAGATGATAAGGTTGGTCAAATTTTAGAGTGTGATAAAACCATTTGTAATCGCTGTTGAATTAGAGATGCCATTATTTGATAAGAGATGATGGAAGTAGAATTTCTATTATACAAGTGGAAGTATAGAGAAATAGTAAGTGTTTACCTAATGAAGAAGCGAAATAGCGAACGAAATTGCATCTTCGAGAGCTTCTACTATAAATAGTATAGTATCTTTTCTCTAGTTATCCAAAAATGCACTTACCTGTTTCTAAGAGTTGTAGGAGGGCGACAGATAGACAAACGCCATAAGATTACCGAAAAAAGGGATGCTAGTTGGTTGTGACGGAGGTCACAACCAACTAGCATCCCTAAAATTTCACTCGGTAATCATATAGCAAAAGGTCTGTCCAAAGCCCTTCGAAAACGATAGAAACAGGTTTTGAACTTTAAGGATCTGGAGTCTTTTGCCCGGTTTTTCCTAAAAAACAACTCGTTAATAATATAGCAATAAGTTCTGTCAAAAGCTCTCCGGAAACAATAGATACAGGTTTTGACCTTAAAGGGCATCTGTATTTTTTAAAATTCACTTTGTACGGTGAAATGGCATATATATAAATAGAAATCAATAAGGGGGAGAATGATTGTTACTTTCGGAACTTGCAGAAAAAGAACTTATCCAAGTTAAGGACGGGGCAAGATATGGCAAACTAGCAGACACTGAATTACTCTTCAATCCTGAGAATGGGAAGATTGAAGGGTTCGAGGTTTTTCAAAAAACAGGATCTTTTTTTCAAGGCAATAAGTCTGGCAAGAAAAAGGAATTTATTGCATGGGAAGAAATTATTCTTATTGGAAAAGATAGAATCCTGTTTAATGAAGCAAACAATGAAATTGGAAATAGTGAATATTCGTGAAAAAAAAATGTGCAATTATAGGTACAGATGCCCGTCTACCGTTTTTAAAGGAAACATTAGATAACTTACTAGATGTGAAAATATTTCCAACGATGATTTGGACGGAAGAACTTAAAGCTGCAATAATCGATTTTCAGCCTACCATTATCTTTTTACCTATACCACCATTACAAATAGAAAGTTCTTTCGTTTTGCCAGAGTCATGTCTTCTCCTTTTCGTTGGAAAAAAGAATATGCAAATTGAACAAGAAATACAAAATAGCCAGGTCCATGCTTTTTATTATTTAGAGGATGAACAGTGGATTTGGGAAAATGCAAATCTTACAGCAGAGGGATTCATCAATAACTTTTATAGAAGCGAAAACGAATCAATTTATAACAAAAAATTCATCATTACAGGCTACGGAAGAGTAGGAAAAAGACTGGCTTTTGCTCTGCATCATTTAGGTGCCGAGGTAGTTATCTCGGTTCGTTCTGATCACCAGTTATTTGAAGCAAAAAGCTATGGGTATCAGATAGAGCAATTTGAGCATGTAGTTAAAAATCAAGATTCACTCTCGACCTATCTGATTAATACCATTCCATATAGATGGCTTAGTCCTTCCGATACGACTAGATTTAAAAAAGTGTATGATCTAGCTTCAAATCCAGGATGTCTACTCGAGTCAGCCGATTCGATCCCTACAAATTATAAACATTCTACTAGCTTACCAGGCTTGTATTTCCCTAAAGATGCGGGATATTTAATAGCAAAGGCTGTGCAATCTCAACTGGCTTTACTGGAGGGGGAAAAATAGTGTTAAAAGATCTTCGAATAGGATTAGGAATAACTGCTTCTCATTGTACCTATGAAGAAGTTATCCCAATGATTAAACAGTTTACGGAACTAGGAGCAACTGTAGTTCCTATTATTACGTATTCTGTATTAACTGCAGCAACTCGTTTTGGAACAGGTGAGGAATGGATACAGAAAATAGAAGAGGCAAGTGGTAGTAAAGTAGTATCAAAAATTGTAGAGGCAGAACCATTTGGTCCTACCAATCCATTGGATTGTATGGTGATTGCTCCGATGACTGGAAATTCTATCAGTAAGCTGGCCAACGCCCAAACAGATTCGCCAGTGCTAATGGCAGCAAAAGCTACATTGCGAAATGGTAAACCGGTAGTGCTCGGAATATCCAC
The DNA here is from genome assembly GCF_038003085.1 of Psychrobacillus sp. FSL K6-2836. Taxonomy (NCBI): domain Bacteria; kingdom Bacillati; phylum Bacillota; class Bacilli; order Caryophanales; family Bacillaceae; genus Psychrobacillus; species Psychrobacillus sp. FSL K6-2836. Next base: position 597,411 of record NZ_JBBOOM010000001.1, on the reverse strand, counting down.
GAATGATGCATTAGGATTGAATGGCATGAACATTATGAAACTACTTTCTACTAAAAATATATACTTTATCCCCTTCGGCCAAGATAATCCTCATAACAAACCAAACTCACTCATCGCTGACTTTGCGAAAATAGTTCCAACGGTAGAACACGCAATTCAATTCCAACAATTACAGCCTCTACTTATTACTCATAAATTATAAATATTGATGAAGATGTATTTTCATGTATAATATAATACAATATCAAAAAATAGCATAGGTCTAGGAGGAGAGCTTTTCATGTCACAGGGTTATACAGTAGCAATAGTAGGAGCGACAGGTGCAGTCGGTCAAAAAATTATCGAAAAATTGGTAGAAAGAAGTTTTCCTTATACAACATTAAAATTATTAGCTTCCAAAAAATCAGCAGGTAAACAAGTAGAAGTAAATAAGAACTCTTATACAATTGAAGAAGCGACACCTGAGGCTTTTGAAGGTGTTGACATAGCATTTTTCTCAGCTGGTGGTTCTATATCTAAAGCTTTAGCAAAAGAAGCTAGTAATAGAGGTGCAATAGTTATTGATAATACAAGTGCCTTCCGAATGGATAAAGATACGCCGCTAATCGTTCCAGAAGTAAATAAACAAGCGTTGCATGAACAAACTGGGATTATTGCTAATCCGAATTGTTCTACTATTCAGATGGTTTGCGCACTTGAACCTATTAGACAGAAATTTGGTTTAAACAAAGTTATCGTTTCTACCTATCAAGCAGTATCGGGTGCTGGAGCAGCCGCAATTAGTGAATTGATAACTCAAAGCGAAGGTATAAAAAACAAACAGCCAAAACCAGAAATTTTACCAGTGAAAAGTGCTGAAAAACATTATCCTATTGCAGGAAATGTAATCCCTCAAATTGATATATTCACCGAAGATGGTTTTACATTTGAGGAACATAAAATGATGAATGAAACGAAAAAAATTATGTCATTACCAAATCTTGCAATCGCAGCTACATGTGTAAGGGTACCGGTTGTGACGGGACATTCTGAATCTGTATATATCGAAGTAGAACAAGAGAACGTCACTCTTGAACAGGTAAAACAACTTCTTTCAGATACTAAAGGTATTACCTTGCAGGATGCTCCTGATCAACAACTGTACCCTATGCCATATTACGCTGAGGATAAGGACGATGTATTTGTAGGACGTTTAAGAAAAGATCCTTCGAATGATAAAGGTTTTCATATGTGGATTGTTTCAGATAATTTATTGAAGGGTGCAGCACTTAACTCTATACAAATTGCAGAAGCGCTTATTTCTGAAGGTATATTAAAAGAGGTGTAAAAATGAATATAGGTTCTATTGCTACGGCAATGGTTACCCCATTTCAAACAGACGGTTCTATCAATTATGCACAGGTAGAATTATTAATCGAACATTTACTTGCGACAGGGACTGATTCCCTTGTCATTAGCGGAACAACAGGAGAATCTCCTACTCTATCAACAGAAGAAAAACTAAATTTGCTGAAATTCGTTGTTGAAAAAGTGAATAATAGAGTTCCTGTTATTGCAGGTACAGGAAGTAATAATACAGCAGCATCTGTTGACTTATCTCTAAAGGCTGAGGCTTTAGGAGTAAATGGACTAATGATCGTCACACCATATTACAATAAACCAAATCAACGAGGGTTGATTGCCCACTTTGCAACTATTGCAAATGCAACAACTTTACCAATTATCGTTTACAATATTCCAAGTCGTTCAGTAATAAATATGGAGTTGGAAACAGTTGTAACGTTAAGTCAAATTCCAACTATTAAATTTCTAAAAGAAGCTAGTGGCAATTTAGATCAGATGACTAGAATTATGACTAAAACAAAAGGTGATTTAGAAGTATATAGTGGAGATGATTCACTCACTCTTCCATTACTAGCAATTGGAGGCTCCGGTATAGTTTCGGTTGCTTCTCATATTGTTGGAAATGATATGAAGAAAATGATTGTAGCTTTTCAGAATGGTAATCATTCGGAGGCTGCACGAATTCATCAATCATTATTGCCGATAATACAGGCGTTATTTAAACATCCCAATCCGATCGTTGTAAAATATGCACTTTCTAAGGTGGGAATTGAAGCGGGTAACTTACGACTACCTCTTGTTGAAATGGCCGAAAATGAAAAACGGGAATTTGATATAATTTGGGAACAATACTTGAATACTAAATAATTTTGGCGGAAAGGCTGAAGATTTCCTATTTCAGCCTTTTTTTTATTTGTGTGAATCGTTGACGTCCGATATAATGAAAATTAGTGGATGTTGGTCGGGTTAACTTCTTCAGCAAAAAAATGAGCAAGTTAACGTAGGAATAGATATCTCTCACTACTGACAAAAGCGGAGAGATTAATACTAATATGTAATAACAATTCAGTGAGTACTAGCACTAGCTGAAAGGTTAAGCCTCCGGAGGATGTCACAGATTTTGAACGGATCTTAGAATGTTGTTAGCTTAAAAAATGTCGTATACATGACGTTGGTTAACTGACCTGCATCAAGCAGGCCTAAGCACAATTCAAAATCTGGGCACAACGCCGAGGAGCAATTGATTTATAGGAGGAAAAGATTTGGTAAAAGTAAAAAATGAACTTATTCGAATTATACCGCTCGGTGGAGTTGGGGAAATCGGAAAAGCAATGTATGTAGTAGAAATAGATGAAGAAATATTTGTCGTAGATAGTGGGTTAATGTTCCCAGAAAACGAAATGCTAGGAATAGATATTGTTATTCCGGACATTACGTATTTAGTGGAAAATAAAGATCGAGTAAAAGGAATCTTTTTAACGCATGGTCACGAAGATGCGATTGGATCAATTTCTTATTTACTTCAAAAAGTACAAGCACCAGTATATGGTTCTAAATTGACAATAGCTTTGGCAAAGACCCATTTAAAAGCGTTGCCGACTAAGCAACCAGTCAAATTTTTTGAAGTAACAAATAAAAGCCGTATGAATTTCCAAGGAACATATGTAACCTTTTTCCATACGACACATAGTATACCAGATTCGCTTGGTATCGTGTTCCATACGTCTGAAGGTGCAATTGTCCATACCGGGGAATTTAAGTTTGATCAATCGGCTAAAGGAAAATATCGTCCAGATATAGCGAAAATTGCAGGACTTGGAGAAGATGGTGTATTTATTCTTTTATCCGATTCAACTGAAGCAGAAAGACCAGGTTATACAACTTCAGAAGCAGTAATTGAAAACCAATTGTCAGAAACATTCCACGCTTCTAAAGGTCGTATTCTAGTTGCTCTATATGCATCAAACTTCATCCGTATTCAACAAGTGATTGACAAAGCGATTGAAACAGGTAAAAAAGTTGCGATTGCAGGTAAAAGCTTAGAAAATATCTTTGAAATTGGTTTAGACCTAGGTTATTTCAATGTAGAAGAGGATACAATTATTTCTATCAAAGAAATCTCAAAACACGATGATGAGAAAATTGTCGTTATTGTATCTGGTACGCAAGGTGAGCCGTTAGAAGCACTAGAAAAAATGATTCGTAAACACCATAAAGATATTAAAATCAAAGATACAGATACTGTCTTAATCACTTTTACTCCTTCTCCTGGTATGGAAGTAGGAATGTATAATACGATGAACCAAATTGCAAAAGTTGGAGCGAAAGTATTAACTTCCGAAAAAAATGTCCATGTATCCGGCCACGGAAGTCAAGAAGATTTGAAAATGATGTTGAACTTAACAAAACCCAAGTTCTTTATACCAATTCAAGGGGAATATCGCATGTTGATGGCCCATTCAAAATTGGCTCAAGCAACTGGAATGTCCAAATCGGAAATCTTCATTGCCGATAAAGGGGATATTGTAGAGTATAAGAGCGGTAAAATGAGAATGAGTGGTCGAGTTCAAGCAGGAAACGTACTAATCGATGGAATTGGTGTTGGCGATGTGGGCAATATTGTTCTACGCGATCGTAAGCTACTTTCACAAGATGGTATATTTATTGTAGTGGTCACGTTAAATCGAGCACAGAAGAAGATTGCTTCTGGTCCAGAAATTCTTTCGAGAGGATTTGTCTATGTTCGTGAGTCAGAGGAGCTAATGGACGAGTCTGCTAAGCTAGTTCGAACAGTTGTTGAAAAATATGTGAATAAAGAAACGTTTGAATGGACAAACATTAAACAAGAAATCCGTGATACGCTAAATTCATACTTATTCCAACAAACAAAAAGACGTCCGATGATCATCCCGATTATTATGGAATATTAATGTGAATAAAGGATTTCCTTTCCGAATACGGAGGGAAATCCTTTTTATCTTAAAAAATAGGAAGCCTTTAAACAATGTAGTATGAACACGGGATTCATCCGACTTTCGAGAATGAATAATCCTGCTGATTTCCGTTACATCGTACTTTAATGTTTCGAAGTTAGCGCAGCAATGAAGAAACAGGTGGACGCTTTCCACGAGGGGAGAGATGAACCATCACCGTCGCTTGCGCGTCGATGTGATGGTTCATCTGTCTCCCTCATTCCGCCGGAGTCGCCACCTTTCACTACAATCAATATAGGGTGTAGTACTTCATTGTAAGATTTAGCATGGAATATCGCTTAAATGATAAGACTAGCCAAAGTTAATGTAGGAAAGAAACATCCTTATCATTGCTTATTTCTAAGTAATGCATGAATATTTAAGTGATATTTGTATTCAATTATCAGTTTCATAAAGAGAATTTTATTGATTGGAGCACAGGGTGGCGACTCCAGTGAACAGCGTAGGCGAAGACCCCGCAGCGAAGCGAGTAGGCTGAGGCAACGCCCACGAAAAGCGTCCGCCTGGAGCGTAAATCAATAGTGTTACTAAGTCCCACTTCTTAAAAGGACCGGGCGCCTATTTGTCCAGTTTTAAAAAGTGATATTAATAACAATTTAGAAAGTAGGTGACACTTTGGCAAGGAAGAAAAAAAGACCAACAAAAAAGCCAGCAAAAAAAACAATGCATCCGCTCCTTTATGAAATTATTGGTCTTCTAATTATTGGATTATCTATCATTTCGTTTTTTGAATATGGGCTTGTAGGAGAATTTTTGGCTTATATAAGTTATTTCCTATTTGGGAATTGGCATATTGCTGTTCCGTTTATGCTCATCGTTTATGCACTTATAATCATGATCAAACAATCAGTTCCGGCATGGAATCATCGACTACTATTAGGCTGTGCATTTATACTGGGCAGTTTACTATTGTTTAGTCACATCGCTTTATTTCAACAATTATTTGAAGGAAAAGCATTAGTAACAAATTCCGTTTTAAGAGAAAGCTATCGTGTTCTAGTTGAAAGTGGAGGTATCGTCGATAGAAATAGTTCGTTAGGTGGTGGAATGATAGGCGCAATATTCTTTGCGACATTCCATGTTCTCTTTGATTCGGCTGGAGCAAAAGTAGCTGGCTGGCTTATGTTATTTATAGGGATCGTATTACTGACTGGAAAAGCACTAGTTCCGTACTTAGTAGAGTCATTTCCGAAACTAAAAGAAAGCTTTCTAAATAGACCGAAGAAAAAGAAAGTAAAACCAACACCGACACCAACACCCACTCCATCTAGGGGTCAGTCCCGTCGAAACAAAAAACAAGCTGCTCAGGAAGAAGCGGTTACAGTAATAGAGGCAGTTCCTATAGAGACAGAAGAAGTAGAGCAATCCTCGTCACCTATTATATCTGCATTCACTGAACGAATAGCTAGAAAAGAAGTCGTAGAAGAGCCTTCTGAGCCTGTTGAACCATTAGAGATTAATATGGAAAGTGGAACAGTTGAAAACGAAGATTATCAATTACCTTCTATTAACTTATTAGATGCACCTGCTCATAGTGACCAAAGTGGAGAACTAAATGCTATTCAAGCAAATGCTAAAAAGCTAGAACAAACATTTTTAAGTTTCGGAGTAAAAGCAAAGGTTACGCAAGTTCACTTAGGACCAGCAGTAACAAAATATGAAGTTCTACCTGATGTTGGTGTGAAGGTTAGCAGAATTGTTAGTCTACACGACGACCTTGCCCTAGCGTTAGCTGCGAGAGATATTCGGATCGAGGCACCTATTCCTGGTAAATCTGCGATAGGTATTGAAGTACCGAATAGGGAAGTAGCCATTGTAAGCTTACGAGAAGTTCTAGAATCTGAAGAAAATGATAAACCAAATCTGAAGCTACTAATAGGTTTTGGGCGAGATGTTACGGGACAAGCTGTTCTTGCCCAATTAAATAAAATGCCACATTTACTAGTAGCTGGTTCCACTGGTAGTGGGAAGAGTGTATGTATTAATGGGATAATTACAAGTATAATGATGCGTGCAAAACCTCATGAAGTAAAAATGATGATGATCGATCCAAAAATGGTAGAGCTTAATATGTATAATGGTATTCCACATTTACTTGCACCAGTAGTAACTGACCCAAGAAAAGCATCACAGGCTTTGAAGAAAATCGTATCTGAAATGGAAAGAAGATATGAATTGTTTTCTCATACGGGCACACGTAATATGGAAGGCTATAATGAGCATATTGATAGATGGAATGAAGAGAATGAAGAAAAACATCCAAAATTACCATTTATTGTCGTAATAGTCGATGAGTTAGCTGACTTGATGATGGTGGCTTCAAATGATGTAGAGGATTCTATTACTCGTTTAGCCCAGATGGCTCGTGCTGCTGGTATTCATTTGATTATTGCTACACAAAGACCAAGCGTAGACGTAATAACAGGGATTATTAAAGCTAATATTCCTTCTAGAATTGCATTTGCAGTATCTTCAGCAATCGACTCTAGAACAATTTTAGATATGGGAGGAGCAGAAAAATTACTTGGTAGAGGGGATATGTTATTTCTTCCAGCAGGTAGCTCGAAACCAGTCCGAGTGCAGGGGGCATTTTTATCAGATGCAGAAGTTGAAAGAATTGTAGATTTTGTTATTGAACAACAAAAGGCAAATTATCAGGATGAAATGATTCCGGATGAAGTGGAAGAATCTGCAGAACAGATAGATAGAGATGAATTATATGATGATGTTGTTCAGTTAGTAACAGAAATGCAAACCGCTTCTGTATCTTTACTTCAAAGACGATTTAGAATTGGCTATTCTAGAGCAGCACGAATCATTGATCAGCTAGAACTTAGTGGAGTTGTCGGACCTTATGAAGGAAGTAAGCCAAGACAGGTTTTGGTCTCCAAACATCCGGTAGATGATGATATAATTTAGGCCAAAAGGTTAAATAGTGTAACACTTTTTTATAAAAGTATGACAAAATCATTACAAATTCATATGTTTTTTGCAACGACTTTTAACCTAATATAAATAAAAGTATTTATTTCACGTTTTAAAAATGGTATAGTATGACTGATTAGTAGGAAAGTTTTACATCAGAGGTCTGATCTCCTCAAAATGGTGGTGTTTTAGATGACAATAAAAGTAGACCATCGTCATTTATATTTACAAGTGATTGATCGTCTTAAACAAGACATCGATAAGGGCATATTTAAAGAAAAGGAAAAGCTTCCTTCTGAATTTGAATTAGCCAAGTCGCTAGGAGTGAGTCGTGCAACTTTAAGAGAGGCGCTTCGCTTATTGGAAGAAGAAAATATAATAGTCAGAAGACATGGTGTGGGTACATTTGTAAATTCTAAGCCCATTTTTACGTCTGGTATTGAACAGCTGTCCAGTGTTTCTTCTATGATTCGTAAAGCTGGAATGGAGCCAGGAACAATCTACTTGAGTTCCATGCAAGCGATTCCATCTGAGGATGATATTTTAAGATTTCAATGTGGGGATGACCAATCGATCGTTACGATGGAGCGTGTCCGTACTGCGAATGGCGAACCAGTTGTATATTGTGTCGATAAGGTTCCGAAAAATTATTTACCTAATGATTTTCTCATTAGAGAAGAAGGCTCTATTTTTACTGCATTAGAAGAGTCTGGGGAAATACGTATTTCTTATGCGGTGACGTTTATTGATCCTACGGGTTATCACGAGATCGCATCACCAACTTTGAATTGTGAGCCAGAAACTTCCTTGCTTGTTTTAAAACAACTCCATTACGATGAAAATGATCGTGTGGTTTTGTACTCGAAAAACTATTTTCGAGCTGATAAATTTAGCTTTCACGTTGTTCGGAAAAGGGTGTAAAATGTACTAATTCCTGCTAATAAGAAAAAAAGAAAATGGGGGTTTTCAAATTGACAAAACGTAAATTTGGATTAGGACTGTCACTAGTACTAGCTGCTGGAACAATTCTAGGAGCATGTGGATCTAAAGATGAAGAAACAACTAAACCAAAAGATTCAGAGGGAACAGGTTCTGAAGGTACGGAAGCAGTAGATTTTTCTTTAGCAATGGTAACTGACGTTGGTGGAGTTGATGACAAATCATTCAACCAACTAGCTTGGGAAGGTATTGAAGCTTTCGGTCAAGAAAATGGTCTTGAAAAAGGCACTGGTGGATATGACTACCTTCAATCTACAGGTGACGCTGACTATATCACAAATCTAAATAACTTAATACGTCGTGACTTTGATGTAGTTTATGGTATTGGTTTCCTAATGGAAAAACCAATTGGTACTATTGCTGACCAACAACCAGAAGCACAACTTGCTATTATCGATGCTATCGTGGATAAACCAAACGTTGCTTCTGTAATGTTCAAAGAACAAGAAGGATCTTTCCTTGCGGGTGTTGCTGCTGCTCTAATGTCTGAATCCAAACAAATCGGTTTCGTTGGTGGAATTGAAATTCCAGTAATTGAACGTTTTGAAGCTGGATTTTTAGAAGGTGTTAAAGCTGTAGATCCATCAATTAAAGTAGATGTACAATACACTGGTAAATTTGATGATGCTGCACTTGGTAAAACAACTGCTAACCGTATGTATTCTTCAGGCGTAGATATTATTTTCCACGCTGCTGGTGGTACTGGTAACGGTGTATTCGCAGAAGCAAAAGAACGTAAAACAAAAGATGCTAATGCAAACGTATGGGTAATCGGAGTTGACTCTGACCAATACGAAGAAGGTGCTGTTGGCGATACAAACGTAACGCTTACATCTATGCAAAAACGTGTTGACGTTGCAGTTCAAAGCATTGCTAAAGAAGCTATGGCTGGAAACTTCCCTGGCGGAAAAACTACTACTTATGGTTTAGCAGAAGAGGGAGTACAGCTTGCTGATTCTCGCGGAGCAATTCCACAAGAAATTTTAGATCAAATTCAAGAGTACTCAGACAAAATTGTTAGTGGAGAAATCGTTGTTCCCGAAACAGTAGAATAATATTATTATCTAACATCATAAAGACCGATTTTTCTCGGTCTTTATGATATTTTAAATTAATAGACGAAAGATTTTAACTATTCAGAAGTGAAGAAGTATAGGCTTTTTATTTAGTATTTGTCTAGCTCCAGCGCCTAGCCCCTCGAGTCGTTTCAGAATGTCGGGGCTAACATAGGCGCTTGCGCTTTTCTTAAAGTCTTTCCTGTATTAATTTAGTACTAGTATTATAGTGGGGAGTGAATTCATTGGATTATGTAATAGAGATGCTTGGCATACGGAAAGAGTTTGGATCGTTTGTTGCAAATGATAACATTACCCTTCAGTTGAAAAAGGGAGAAATACATGCTCTTTTAGGGGAAAATGGTGCTGGTAAATCCACGCTTATGAACGTTTTGTTCGGGTTATATCAACCAGAAGCCGGCGAGATAAAAGTAAAAGGGAAAACTGTTAAAGTTACAGACCCGAATGTTGCAAATGATTTAGGTATTGGAATGGTCCATCAGCATTTCATGCTCGTTGAGAACTTTACAGTAACAGAAAATATAATATTAGGTAATGAGTTAACAAAAGCAGGTATCGTCAATATTAAAGATGCGGCAAAAAAAATTCAAAAGCTTTCAGAAATGTATGGGTTAGATGTAGATCCTAATGCAAAGATTGAAGATATTTCTGTTGGGATGCAGCAGCGAGTTGAAATATTGAAAACGCTTTATCGCGGTGCTGATATACTAATTTTTGATGAGCCGACTGCTTCGCTTACTCCTCAAGAGATTAGTGAACTTATACAAATTATGAAGCGCTTAATACAAGAGGGTAAATCAATTATCTTGATCACGCATAAGTTAAAAGAAATTATGGATGTATCTGACCGAGTAACTGTTATCCGTAAAGGTGAAGGAATTGGTACTGTAGTTACCGCAGAAACAAATCCAAATGAATTAGCATCATTAATGGTTGGTAGACAAGTAGAATTCAAAACAGTGAAGAGTGAAGCGAACCCTACCGATGATACACTTGTTATAAAAGATCTAGTCGTAGCAGATTACCGGGGAATCGATAAAGTTAAAGGACTAAACTTAACGGTCCGTAAAGGTGAAATTTTAGGGATTGCTGGAATTGATGGAAATGGTCAAAGCGAGTTAATTGAGGCAATCACTGGCCTACGAAAATCTAAATCTGGTTCTGTAACGATAAATGGAGCAAACATGACCAATAAAAAACCGCGTAAAATTACAGAGTCTGGTGTAGGACATATACCACAGGATCGTCATAAGCATGGTTTAGTTCTAGACTTTTCTATCGGTCATAATATTGCATTACAAACATATTATCAAGATCCTATCTCGAAAAATGGAATTATGAATTATTCTAAAGTTTCTAAGCTAGCGCAAAAAATTATTAACGATTTTGATGTGCGTACCCAAGGGGAGCACACACCTGCTCGTGCACTTTCTGGAGGAAACCAACAAAAAGCAATTATTGGACGAGAAGTTATACGTGATCCAGAATTGCTGATTGCGGCATTACCAACACGTGGACTTGATGTAGGAGCTATTGAATTTATTCACCAACGTCTTATTGAACAACGAGACAATGGAAAAGCGGTACTTCTGCTTTCTTTTGAATTAGATGAAGTTATGAATGTATCTGACCGTATTGCAGTTATTTACGATGGACAAATTGTAGATACGTTATTACCTAAAGAAACCTCTGAACAAGAGCTTGGGTTATTGATGGCAGGTCAAAAAAAGAATTCAAACATAGGTAAACAGGGGGAAACAACTCATGTCGAATAGAGTAGTCAATATACTTGTCCCTGTAATTTCTGTTATTTTAGGATTGCTCGTAGGAGCCATCGTCATGCTAGTAAGTGGATATGATCCGGTACAAGGGTATGTAGCACTTTGGAATGGGATCTTTGGAGATACTTATGCGATTGGAGAGACTATTCGTCAAATCACTCCATATTTACTTGCAGGCTTATCCGTAGCATTTGCTTTCCGTACGGGATTATTTAACATCGGGGTTGAAGGACAATTATTAGTAGGATGGTTTGCTGCAGCTTATGTAGGGATTGCATTTGATCTACCTATGTATATTCATTTACCATTTGCTATTATCGCAGCAGCTTTAGCTGGAGCATTATGGGCTTTCATTCCAGGTCTTTTAAAGGCAAAATTACAGGTCCATGAAGTAATTGTAACAATTATGATGAACTATATTGCTTTACATACAACAAATGCATTGATAAGAGTTGTATCGGATGGTGGGGACAATACAGGTACGATTAATGCAACGGCTTCATTGAAATCTGCATTTTTCGAAAGTATTACAGATTACTCACGTTTGCATTATGGTATTTTCATAGCACTTGCAATGGTATTAATAATGTGGTTTATATTAGAAAAAACGACCACTGGCTATGAGCTAAAAGCGGTTGGTTTTAACAAGCATGCATCTGAGTATGCAGGTATGAATGTAAACAAAAATATAATTCTTTCTATGGTTATTTCTGGAGCATTTGCTGGACTAGCAGGTGCAATGGAAGCGTTAGGAACATTCCAATACGCAAATGTTAAAGGTGGATTCACTGGTATTGGTTTTGATGGAATCGCAGTTGCCTTATTAGGAGCAAATTCACCTCTGGGCGTAATTTTCGGTGCAGTACTATTTGGATCATTAAAATATGGAGCTCTCAATATGCCAAACGAAGCTGGTATTCCAGTAGAAATCGTTTCTATTGTAATAGCTATAATCATATTCTTCGTAGCATCTGGTTACGTTATTCGCTATTTCCTTGAAAAAGCGAACAAGAAAAAGGAGGCGAAATAATATGAGCTTCTTAGATGTTTTATATTTCATTACCCCTGCAGCTATTTTCTATGCAGCTCCACTAATATTCACGGCAATCGGTGGAGTTTTCTCCGAGCGTTCTGGTGTTATTAACATCGGATTAGAAGGTTTAATGGTTATGGGTGCTTTCATCGGTATTCTATTTAACTTAATGTTTGTAGATACGTTCGGAGCAATGACTCCGTGGGTTGCGCTTATCGCAGCAATGGTTGTTTCAGGGTTATTCTCTGTTATGCATGCTGTTGCATCGATTTCTTTCCGTGCGGACCAAACAATTTCAGGGGTTGCGATCAATATGTTAGGGGTTGCAATTGCTCTTTTCTCAGTGAAAATGATTTATGATAAAGGACAAACAGATTATATTCAAGAGCGATTTATCCGTTTTGATATACCTTTATTAAGTGATATTCCAGTAATTGGACCAATGCTTTTTAAAGATGTATACGGCACTTCTATTTTAGCGATAGGTATCGCTGTGATGGCATGGTTTGTTATTTATAAAACTCCTTTTGGATTGCGTTTACGTGCTGTTGGGGAACATCCGATGGCAGCAGATACAATGGGTGTAAATGTGACTAAAATGCGTTATATTGCAGTTATTTTGTCTGGTGCACTTGCAGGGCTAGGTGGAGCAGTATACTCTCAATCGATTTCTGGTGAATTTAGTCATACTACTATAAATGGTCAAGGATTCATGGCTCTTGCTGCAATGATTTTTGGTAAATGGCATCCACTCGGAGCATTAGGAGCAGCGTTGTTCTTTGGATTTGCTCAAGCATTAAGTATTGTTGGTGGACAGATTCCATATGTGAAAGAAGTTCCAACATATTTCTTGCACATCTTACCTTATGCTTTAACTATATTGGCAGTAGCCGGATTTATAGGGAAAGCACACGCACCAAAAGCGAGCGGAATACCTTATATCAAAGGGAAACGATAATTTAAAGTTTTGTAGTTGAGTCAATTTCATAATTATTTATTTCATATAAAATAAGAGTGTTTACGTGATATCACAATTGTTTATTCAATTTTTATAGAGTAGATCTTGTTGATTGACTTAAATTGAATAGAAAATGGAAGTGGGACCAATTAATTGGTCCCTTTTTATATGTACTGATATAATTAGAACATGTATAGTGAATCACTATCTGAGATACACTAGAAAGAAAAAGGGGGATTACTTATGTTTCAACAATTTGAACTTGCAAGTGGCGTTAAGCTTTTTGTGAGACCTACAGAACAATTCAAAACGATTAATATCTCGTTTAAATGGAAACAGCCTTTAACAGTAGAAAAAGCTTCTACTCGAGCAGTATTAGCAAATATATTACAATTCAGCAATGAGGCTTATCCAACAAATGCAGCTTTTAGAAAGCGTTTAGATGATTTGTACGGAACTGTTCTATACTTTGATACGACTAAAAAAGGAAGTCACCATATTTTTTCATTGAATGCGGAAACTGTAAACGACGCATACTTATCAAATGAAAAAATTGTCGATGAAGTATTTTCTTTATTACATACGGTTATTTTTAAACCAAATTTAGTGAATGGCAAATTTGATGAGTCAATAGTAAAACGAGAAAAAGAACAAGTTATTGAACGTATTCAATCTATGTATGATGACAAAACAAGATATGCACAACAACGTTTGTTAGAAAATATTCGCCCAAATAGTCCAGCTTCTATTACATCTAATGGTACAGTGGAAGCTGTTAAAGCAATTACAAATGATCAACTAATCGAAATGCATCAAGATTTACTAACAAAAAATGATTTATCGATTTATATTGTAGGGGATGTAGATGTGCAGGAGATGAAAGAAAAAATGCAGAGTCATTTTTCCTTTGCTGATCGTACAGATAAGATTGATAAAGCAGAAGATGTACCAAACGAAACATCTAACAAAAAATTTCTTCATGAAATACAAGATATGAAACAAGGTAAACTCCATATTGCCTATCAAACACCCATCACTTTTTTCTCAGAAGAATTTCCAGTTATGCAGCTGACAAATGGTATTTTAGGTGGATTTTCACATTCTAAAATATTCATGAACGTACGGGAAAAAGAAAGTATGGCTTATTATGCATCGAGTAGCTACTCTTCGCTTTACGGATTAATCTTCGTGCTTGCAGGAATAGATTCAAATTTACAGGAAAAAGCAGTTGCATTAATCGATGAACAACTAAAAGCATTGCAAGCCGGCGATATTTCTGACTTAGAATTAAACCAAACGAAATCCATGCTTACCAATCAGCTGAAAGAGGCTTTAGATTCAGCACGTGCTCAAATTGAAATATACGACCAGTATAAAGAATTGAATGCATCCTTTACCGTAGAAGACTGGCTAGAAAAGTGGAAGCATGTAACGAAAGAACAAATACAACAAATGGCATTAACTATTGAAAAGGAATTTGTTTATTTCCTTTCAGGTAAGGAAGGTGCAGCAAATGAATAAAACGTATTTTGAACAATTAGAAGAAACATTATACAATGAAACACTTCCAAATGGTTTAGATGTCTATATCTTGCCTAAAAAAGGGTTTTCGAAGACGTTTGTTACTTTTACTACAAAATATGGCTCGATCGACCGTGAGTTTATACCTTTAGGTAAGGAAGAACCCGTTATTGTTCCTGATGGAATTGCTCATTTTCTAGAGCATAAAATGTTTGAAAAAGAAGAAGGAGATGTTTTTCAGAAGTTCAGTGAGAAAGGGGCATCTGCCAATGCATTTACTTCTTTTACTAGAACTGCGTACTTATTTTCTTCGACTAATCATGTATTAGATAATACGAAAACGTTATTGGATTTCGTTCAACAGCCCTATTTTACGGAACAAACAGTAGAGAAGGAAAAAGGGATAATAGGTCAAGAAATTACGATGTATGATGACCAACCAGATTGGCGTTTATACTTTGGAACAATCGAAAATATGTATAAAGAACACCCTGTAAAGATTGATATTGCTGGAACGATTGAAACGATTAGCCATATTACTGCCGATCATTTATATGAGTGCTATAACACGTTCTATCATCCATCAAATATGGTTTTATTCGTAGTGGGAGCAGTTGATCCTAAAGAGATGATGGACTTCATCAAAGCAGATCAAGCTGAGAAGACATTTGAGGAACCTCAAGAGATTAAACGTTTCTACCCTGAGGAACAAAAGGCAGTGGATATAAAAGAACGTACTCTTCAAATGGATGTTCAAAAACCGAAAGTATTATTTGGTATTAAAGCAAGTAATACCGATATTTCTGGTGACGAAATGTTAAACTACGAACTAGCGATGCAAGTTGCAATTGAAATGATATTTGGCAGAAGTTCTGCATTTTATCAAGAAATATACGAAAACGGATGGATTGATGAATCTTATTCCGCAGATTTTTCGATGGAGCAGGGCTATGGTTTTACAATGATTGGTTCAGATTCTGTCAACCCAACTGAACTGACCAAGAAAATAAAAGAAACTATTCAGAAACACGCCTCTAATTGGAATGTAGAAGATGAGGATTTACAACGTATTGTCCGTAAAAAAATTGGCTTTTTCTTACGAGCATTAAATTCCATAGAATATATTGCAAATCAATTTACACGTTACTCTTTCAATGACATGAATTTATTTGATGTAGTTCCTGCCTTGGAGATACTAACAATGGATCAGGTGAGAGCGGCATTCCAATCGTTAATAGACGAAAATGCTCATACAGTATTTACAATTTTACCTTTAGAGAAAAATAATGAGTAAAAAATTTGCATTGGTGCTAGGTGCATCTGGTGAAATTGGTCAGGCGATATGTCGTAATCTCGCAGAAGCCGGTTGGTCCATGTACCTGCACTATGCTAATAACAAAGAAAGCGTAGAAAAGTTGTTAACAGAATTTAACGAGTCCTATCCTGAACAAGAGTTTATCGTTGTTCAAGCGGATATGAGTAACCCGAATTGTATAGAAACAATAGTCGATTCAGTCTTTACACTTCAAGCAATCGTATTTGCCCAAGGGCATAGTCTATACAAAGCTTTAGAGGACACTAGCTTAGATGATATCCGTCTATTGTTTCAAGTGCATGTGGAGCATCCTATGGCTTTATTGGGAAAACTAAATAGTAAGCTTCGTAAACAAGCTAGTAGTTCAGTTATATTTGTAGGAAGTATATGGGGAGATACAGGTGCTTCTTTTGAAGTGGCCTACTCTGCTGCTAAAGGAGCCCAGCATGCCTTTGTAAAGGCCTATGCGAAAGAGGTTGCCTTACAGCGAACAAGAGTAAATGTGGTTGCCCCAGGGTTTGTCGATACAAAAATGAACGCTCATATTGAAGAAGAAGATCGACAGCTAATCCTTGCAGAAATTCCTGTTGGTATTTTGGGATCCACTCAAGATATAGCGAATGCCGTCGAATTTTTAACGAGTGATAAGGCGAATTATATAACAGGTCAAATTATTCGGGTTAACGGTGGATGGTATATTTGATATCCGACTTCATGTCGCTAATAGTCAAATCCAATAGAAAAAGAAAAGAGAGTATTACAGTCTCTTTTCTTTTTTTCTTTTATTCGACTACAAAATCATATATGATAGAACTAATCATGAAGTGAAACGTCATCTATAGAGAAGGGAAAGATATAACATGGCTAGTGAATGGTTTTTTGAATATGAAATTCAAGTTAATCGTCCAGGACTTTTAGGTGACATTTCTTCTTTACTTGGTATGCTTCGAGTTAATATTGTAACGATCAATGGTGTAGATGAAGGCAGACGGGGTATGCTTATTAAAGCAGAGAAAAAAGAAAACATTGAACGTTTTGAACATATTGCTTCCACTATGGAAACGATTCAATTGACTAAATTTAGGGAACCTAAGCTTAGAGATCGTCTTGCAGTTCGTCATGGTAGATATATTCAACGTGACGCAGACGATAAAAAAACATTTAGATTTGTTCGTAATGAACTTGGTCTTCTAGTAGATTTTATGGCAGAAATTTTTAAACAAGAAGGTCATAAACTTATTGGAATTAGAGGAATGCCCCGAGTAGGCAAGACGGAATCGGTGGTGGCAGCAAGTGTATGTGCAAACAAAAAGTGGATATTCCTGTCTTCTACAATGATCAAGCAAACAATTAGAAGTCAATTGGCAGGAGACGAGTTTAGCGATCGTAATATTTTTATATTAGATGGTATTGTAACGAGAAAATCTAATGATGAAAAGCATCTTCAGTTAGTAAGAGAAATGATGCGGATGCCGACTATCAAGGTTGTGGAACATCCTGATATGTTCATCCAACATTCTGAGTATTCTATTGATGATTTTGACTATATTATCGAGCTTCGTCACACTCCTGACGAACAAATCACATATGAAATGATGGAAAAAAACCACGGAATGTCTGACAAAGGAATGACAGGCTTTGGCGGATTTGGTGGATTCAATTTTTAACGGGCAGGTGTTTTAGTTGACTGAACTTGGGGCTCGCTTAAAAGAAGCGAGAACAGCAAAGGGTTATAGTATTGAGGATTTGCAAGAAATAACAAAAATTCAAAAACGATACTTGGCAGGTATTGAAGAAGGTAACTATGCAACTATGCCAGGTGCATTTTATGTTCGTGCATTTATTAAACAGTATGCAGAGGCTGTTGGATTAAACGGAGACGAATTATTAGAAACATATAAATCAGATATTCCCTCTCCATCCAATGAGGAAGTTACAAAGAGTATTCCCACAACTCCGTCTAGAAGAGCTTTGGGCGGACGATCAACTAGTAAGTTGATGGAGATTTTCCCAATGGTTATGGTAGTGGTATTTGTAATTGCAATTATCGTAATGTCTTGGTTTTTATTTCAAAATAGACCGGATGATTCAGAAGAAGCTGTTACAAACGACGAGTTACTACAAGAGCAAAAACCGACGTTTGAGGACAATGAAAATGTAAAACCTGATGATGTAGAAGAGCCAGTTGAGGAAGAAGCTATGGAAGAGGTAGAAGAAGAACCAAAGCCTACTCAACAGCTAAGTTTCATCGATTTGCAAGGTGTAACTTCAAATTATACTTTAGCCAATGCGGAAAGCTATTTAGTAAAATTGGTCGCAGAAAATACTACATGGTTGAATATTAGGGATGAAAATGACAAAATTCTTGTGGATCAATCAGTGAAGGCTGGAGAAACCTTCGAATTTGATGCAAATGCATTTTCTAAAATCCGTATACGTCTTGGACATGCGCCTGGGAATACTGTTACAATAAATGACGAAGTGGTAGAGTTTAAAAGCACGGAAGTTACTCAAAATGTAGTAATACAGTTCAACAAATAGTCATCTTAATGATGGCTATTTTATTTGATATTGAAAGGAGTTTTTATCATGAAAATGAATATACCAAACCAAATATCTTTGTTTCGTATATTTTTAATCCCTATTTTTATGTTTTTTATGCTAGTTGACTTCAATTGGGGAGACATTACAATACTAGGGGCAACTATTCCAGTTGGACATTTGGTAGGAGCAATTATTTTCATAATTGCATCGATTACTGACTTTATCGATGGGTATTACGCTAGAAAATATAACTTGGTTACGAATATGGGGAAATTTCTTGACCCTCTAGCAGACAAATTATTAGTTTCTGCCGCTTTAATCATTTTAGTTCAGTTTGGAATGGCGCCAGCTTGGGTAGTTATATTAATTATTAGCCGCGAGTTTGCAGTGACTGGTCTTCGTTTGATATTAGCGAATGAAGGAGAAGTAGTGGCTGCCAATCAATTAGGGAAAATTAAAATGTGGACACAAATAGTTGCGGTTTGTTCTCTTTTATTGGGTAATATATTCTTTGAAATGTTCCATATTCCTTTTGATATGATCATGCTATATGTATGTCTATTCTTTACAGTTTGGTCTGGATGGGATTATTTTTATTTGAATCGTAAGGTGTTACTAGATTCTAAGTAGGAAGGAAGTGCTTCATGAAAGCAGAAATTATTGCAGTGGGCTCAGAGTTATTACTAGGACAGATTTCTAATACAAATGCCCGTTTTATATCCACTCAACTAGCAGAGATTGGTCTGGACGTATATTATCATACTGTAGTCGGAGATAATGCGGATAGGCTGTTAGAATCGATTCAAATAGCAGAAAAACGAGCAGACCTAATTATTTTCACAGGCGGATTAGGTCCTACTAAAGATGATTTAACAAAGGAAACTATAGCCAAGCATCTAGGTATGAACTTAGTGCTAGATAATCATGCAATCATATATATTGAAGATTTCTTTAAGCGCATGAATCGTAAAATGACGGAAAACAACAAAAAACAAGCACTTGTTTTAGAAGGGTGCACCGTCCTTGAGAATAAACATGGAATGGCGCCGGGAATGTTACTTTCTACTGAAAGTCATTCATATATACTACTTCCCGGACCTCCAAAAGAGATGGAGCCTATGTTCCAATTCGAAGCGAAGCCATTGTTACCTAAGCTCCTTTTGGATGAAAATGTTATTATGTCCCATGTTATCCGGTTCTATGGGATAGGAGAAGCGGAATTGGAAACAGAAGTTCAGGATCTGCTAGACAACCAAACGAATCCAACGCTTGCGCCACTTGCCTCTGATGGTGAGGTTACACTACGATTAACGGCAAAAAGTAATTCGGAAGAGGAAGCTTGGAAAAAAATTGAAACATTACAAGCTGAAATCCTCAACCGTGTTGGCAAATTTGTTTATGGCTATAATAATGACTCTTTACCATCAAAGCTGAGAGAAATTCTTATTGAAAATGACCTCACTATTTCAGCAGCAGAGAGCATGACGGCAGGACTATTTCAATCGGAGCTTGCTGCAGTACCGGGAATGGGAGAAGCTTTGGTAGGTGGGATGATTACCTATACAGAAGATGTGAAGATTAAGCAATTAGGTGTTAATGCTGATATTATCGAGAAGTATAGCGTAGTTTCTAGTCAATGTGCAGAGCAAATGGCGCTTCGAGTAAAAGAAATATTTCAGACCGATATAGGAGTAGGTATTACTGGAGCAGCTGGTCCAGATGGTCATGGGGGCCAACCTGCAGGTACAATTTGGATTGGTATTGCAATAGGTGATACCAAGTCTGTAACATATAAACTTAATCTATCAGGTTTACGAAACACGAATAGAATTAGAGCAGTGAAGTTTACGATCCATTATTTGATACGTTTACTACGAGAACAAAAAATTGCAGGAATTTAATTTTGATTCAAAAAAACGGCCCAAAATTTAATTTTGAGTCGTTTTTCACTCTCAAAATAAAAAAGACGCAAAAAATAAACGAATGAACGTTCGCTTTTTTCTTGTAAATTTCTCAAAGACCGAGTATAGTAAGAATAGAAATAAAAAACATCATCATTTCTTTTGAGGAGGAAATATAATTGGCTAATAACGATCGCAAAGCAGCATTAGATATGGCGTTAAAACAAATAGAGAAACAATTTGGTAAAGGTTCTGTTATGAAATTAGGAGAAAAAACAAATCTTGAAATTTCAACTTCTTCTAGTGGTTCTTTAGCATTGGATGCTGCACTAGGGATAGGCGGATATCCAAGAGGACGTATTATTGAAATATATGGTCCAGAGAGTTCAGGTAAAACAACCGTTGCTCTACACGCCATTGCAGAAATACAAAAAACTGGTGGTCAAGCAGCATTTATCGATGCTGAGCATGCATTAGATCCAGTTTATGCGCAAAAACTTGGTGTAAATATTGATGAATTACTTTTATCTCAACCAGATACAGGGGAGCAAGCGCTTGAAATAGCGGAAGCACTTGTACGTAGTGGAGCAATTGAAATTTTAGTAATTGACTCGGTAGCAGCTTTAGTACCTAAAGCTGAAATTGAAGGAGAGATGGGAGATTCACATATGGGTCTTCAAGCTCGACTAATGTCTCAAGCATTACGTAAACTTTCAGGTGTTATTAGTAAGTCAAACACAATCGCCATTTTCATCAACCAAGTTCGTGAAAAAATTGGAGTAATGTTCGGAAATCCGGAAACTACAACAGGTGGTCGTGCGCTTAAATTCTATAGTTCTGTCCGTTTAGAAGTAAGACGTGCAGAAGCGATCAAACAAGGCACCGATATTATGGGGAACAAAACGAAGATTAAAGTTGTAAAGAACAAAGTAGCTCCACCATTTAAAACGGCAGAAGTAGATATTATGTATGGTGAAGGGATTTCTCAAGAAGGAGAAGTAGTTGACATAGGATCAGAGTTTGACATTATTCAAAAAAGTGGTTCTTGGTATGCGTACAATGAAGAGCGCATAGGTCAAGGTAGAGAAAATGCAAAACAATACTTAAAAGAAAATCCTTCTATTAAAGCAGAAATTACAGGGAAAATCCGTGAATCACTTGGAATGGCAGCAAGTGCCTTAACGATCGGCGGTCATGAGATCGAAGAGGAAGAAGACGAAGAATTTGAATTATTATTAGATGAAAAATAAAATCCAAAAAGTCTCTCAATTATTTGAGAGACTTTTTTTTGAAAGTATGTATTTTCCTACTAACATGATGGTTCATCTGTCTAACCGGAGTCGCCACCTTTTACTACAATGAATGAAGATAGTAGTGCCCAACTAGAAGATTTAGCACCACCCATCGCATCGCTAAGACAATAGAACTCTTTTAAGTAAATGTAGTAATAATAATATCCTGTATTCGTTGTTCAATGGCGGCCACTTAAATTGATAGTGGACTACGGAGAAATAATAAGCGTTCACCCAAAAAAGAAGCGAGATAGCGAACGAAATTGTATCTTCGTAAGCTTACTCTATAAATTAGAAAGTATTTTTTCTCTCATTACACAAGAATGTACTAAAACTATTCCGAAAGTTTTAGTAGGGCGACGGACAGATAAACTCCATAAAATTACCGAGAATAGAGAGACTGATCGTGATGCCAGTCACGATCAGTCTCTCTAAAAAAATCAAGCATTAATGATATATCGACAAGTTTGCCCAAAGCACTTCAAAAACGATAGAAATAGGTTTTGACCTTAAAGGAAGCTTGTACTTTTCTAAAAATGGACCTACTCAAACCTAGGTATAAATTTCAAATAAAAACCTTGATTTTTATTCGTTTAATTGAAAACACCCATATACAGATGTTTATTTTGTCCTACTTTTCATATATTATACTTCCCTTCCTTGACAGAGTATTTCTACATCTATACAATTAAAATTGTATAATTTCTTTATTATTAAATGATTATAGGCATTACGTATATGTTTTAGTATATACGTGCCGACTGAAACTAAAAAGTATAGCAATAGGGGGTGTTCGAATGACAGAAATTATCATCTCCGCTTTGCTTGGTCTGATTGTCGGTGCCGTTGTTGGTTATATTTATCTGAAAAACGTGAACGATTCAAAAGTGACTGGTGCAAAACAATCTTCAGCAATCATCATAGATGAAGCAAAGCGAGAAGCGGAAGCGTTGAAGAAAGAAGCACTTTTAGAAGCCAAAGATGAAACTCACAAATTACGAAATGAAGCAGAATCTGACATCCGTGAACGCCGAGGCGAACTGCAAAAACAGGAAAATCGGTTATTACAAAGAGAAGAGAATCTTGATCGTAAAGATGATGCTCTAAACAAGAGAGAAGTAGGTCTTGAGCGTAAAGAAGATGCTCTAACTGAAAGACAACAGCATATCGAACAGAAAGAAAGCAAAGTGGATGAACTAGTTAAAAAGCAACAAACTGAACTAGAAAGAATTTCTACTTTAACTCGAGAAGAAGCGAAAACAATTATTCTTCAAGAAGTAGAAAATGAACTTGCTACGGATATTGCTGTGATGACAAAGGAATCGGAGACTAGAGCTAAAGAAGAATCCGATAAAAAATCTCGTGAGATTCTTTCCCTTGCGTTACAACGTTTTGCAGCAGACCATGTTGCTGAAACAACTGTTTCTGTAGTCAACTTACCAAATGATGAGATGAAAGGTCGCATTATTGGGCGTGAAGGACGAAACATTCGTACACTTGAAACGTTAACTGGTATTGATTTAATCATCGATGATACGCCAGAAGCTGTAATTCTTTCAGGCTTTGATCCAATTCGAAGAGAAACTGCCCGTTTAGCACTTGAAAAACTGGTACAGGATGGACGGATTCATCCTGCACGAATCGAAGAAATGGTAGAAAAGTCTAGAAGAGAAGTAGATGAGCAAATTCGCGAAATTGGTGAACAAACTACATTCGATATTGGGGTTCATAATTTACATCCAGATCTTATGAAAATTCTAGGTAGACTCCGTTATCGTACAAGCTATGGTCAAAATGTGTTAAAACACTCAACAGAAGTTGCTTATTTAGCTGGTCTATTAGCGGCGGAACTTGGTGAAGATGTAACACTTGCAAGACGTGCAGGGTTATTACATGACATTGGGAAAGCAATTGACCATGAAGTGGAAGGTAGCCATGTAGAAATTGGTGTCGAGCTAGCAACAAAATACAAAGAACATCCAGTAGTTATTAATAGTATTGCTTCCCATCACGGGGATACAGAAGCTACTTCTGTTATTGCCGTATTAGTGGCAGCTGCCGATGCATTATCTGCAGCAAGACCAGGGGCGAGAAGTGAAACATTAGAAAACTACATTCGTCGTTTGGAAAAACTTGAGGAAATTTCTGAGTCCTATGAAGGCGTAGAAAAATCTTTTGCTATTCAAGCAGGACGAGAAATTCGTATTATGGTTCGTCCAGATCAAATTGATGACCTAACTGCTCATCGTTTGGCAAGAGATATCCGTAAACGAATTGAAGAAGAATTAGATTATCCAGGTCATATAAAAGTTACTGTTATTAGAGAAACTAGAGCTGTAGAATATGCTAAATAACATACAGTGATGGTGTTCTGCTGTTTCATAAGTTAGTATAAACAAAAAGGCTTCGAAATGAAGCCTTTTTTTCGTGAAAGGAATGAAGTAGGAATGAAAATATTATTTATAGGTGATATCGTTGGATCTATCGGCCGCGATACGTTAGAAGATTATTTACCAAGACTAAAAAGAAAATATGATGTGGACGTAGTTATTGCTAATGGAGAGAATGCAGCTGCAGGTCGTGGGATTACGAAAAGTATTTTTCAGTCATTGCTCCATATGGGAGTCGACGTAGTAACAATGGGCAACCATACTTGGGATCAAAAAGAAATTATGGATTTTATTGATGACACGGACTATTTAATCCGTCCTGCGAACTTTTCAGAGGACGCTCCTGGTAAAGGGATGACTTCCATCTCTAAAGGTGGTCATACCATTTCAGTGATCAATATGCATGGCCGCACATTTTTACCACCCCATGATGATCCATTTAAAATGGCTACGAAAATGGTTGAAGAAGCCAAAAAACTATCACCTATAGTCTTTGTAGACTTTCATGCAGAAGCTACAAGTGAAAAGATCGCATTTGGTTGGCATTTAGATGGAAATGCTTCTGTTGTCGTAGGAACACATACACATGTTCAAACAGCAGATTCTCGCATATTACCAGGTGGAACTGCTTATATAACAGACGTTGGTATGACAGGTCCATACGATGGTGTCCTAGGCATGAAAAAAGAAGATGTACTCTACCGTTTTCAAACGAATATGCCCACTCGTTTTGAAGTACCTAAGACTGGACGTACTGTACTTAGCGGTTTCTTCGTGGAAGTAGACAATTCCACTGGGAAAGCAATACACCAAGAACGAATTTATATAAACGAGGATTACCCGTTTAAAGGCTAAAAAGTCTAAAAGATTACTCCTGCGCATAAGTTAGATTATGGACCAGAAGCAAGTTCATAATATAGCGACAAAAGGAGAAATGATAGTGGATTCTTTAAAAGTATCTTCCCGTTCAAACCCAAATTCAGTTGCTGGGGCATTAGTTGCAGTAATTAGAGAACAAGGGTATGCAGAAATGCAAGCAGTAGGAGCAGGAGCATTAAATCAGGCTATCAAAGCGATAGCAATTGCCAGAGGATTCGTAGCCCCAAGTGGAACAGATTTAACTTGTTCTCCAGCTTTCACCGATATTATCATATCTGGTGAAGATCGAACAGCTCTAAAGTTACTTGTTGAAAAAAAGGCAAAATAGACGGGGGGTCGCTACTTTTATAGTAGTGACCTCTCTTTTTAGATAAGAAGGATATTTATAGTTTTTATAATTTTTAAGAATAATTTGTGACGATACGTTTCCGTCAAAGGTCTGAATTTCTATAAAAATACGGGGAATACATAGTGATAAACGCTACTTCATGATAAACTTATGAAGGAAATTAGCATTTAATCGAATAGTAAGGAGATGTTTATATGTTGCAACAGCTTTCTTGGAAAGTAGGAGGGCAGCAAGGAGAGGGTATTGAAAGTACAGGAGAAATATTCTCTATGGCGATGAACCGCCTAGGATATTATCTATACGGATACCGTCATTTCTCTTCTCGAATTAAAGGTGGCCATACAAACAATAAAATCTGTGTACGTCCGACGCAAGTTCGTACAATACCAGATGATTTAGATATTTTAGTAGCATTTGATCAAGAAACAATCGATGTCAATTACAAAGAGTTAACTGAAAAAAGTATTATTTTGGCAGACGCAAAATTCTCCCCAGTAGAACTCGAAGATTGTAAGGCACCAATGTATATTGTTCCTTTCACAGAGATAGCTGCAGAGCTTGGAACATCTCTTATGAAAAATATGGTAGCAATTGGGGCAAGTGCCGCATTACTTAATTTGGATAAAGCTGTATTCCAAGGTGTTGTAGATGAAATTTTTGGGAAAAAAGGACAAGAAGTAGTAGAAAAAAATATGCAAGCTATTCAACAAGGCTTCGATACTATGGCTGAACAGCTGGGAGATCGTATTGGAGAATGGGAAATTGCTCCTGCAGATGGAAAACACCGTATGTTCATGATTGGCAATGATGCAATTGCATTTGGTGCATTAGCAGCAGGTGTTCGCTTTATGGCAGCGTATCCAATCACTCCTGCATCGGAAATTATGGAGTATATGATTAAAAAGCTACCACTATTTGGTGGAGCTGTTATTCAAACAGAGGATGAAATTGCCGCTGCTACAATGGCAATTGGTTCTAACTATGGTGGTGTACGTGCTTTCACTGCCTCTGCAGGTCCAGGGCTATCACTTATGATGGAAGCAATTGGTCTTTCAGGCATGACCGAACAACCACTTGTAATAGTTGATACACAACGTGGAGGCCCTTCGACAGGTTTACCAACAAAACAGGAACAATCGGATCTTATGCAAATGATCTATGGAACGCATGGAGAAATTCCTAAAGTAGTAATTGCTCCAAGTACTGGAGAAGAAGCATTCTACGATACGATTCAAGCATTTAACATTGCAGAGGAATTGCAGCTTCCTGTAATTATTTTATCAGATTTACAATTGTCACTTGGTAAACAAACAGTGGAGCCTTTTGATTATTCAAAGGTTGAAATCCGTCGTGGTAAATTAGTAGAAAGTGATGAAATTCCTGTAGCTGAAGATAAATCGTACTTCAAGCGTTTTGAAGTAACGGAAGATGGCGTATCACCACGCGTTCTACCGGGTACAGAGCATGCTATTCATCATGTAACTGGAGTTGAGCATGATGAAACGGGTAAACCATCTGAAGCGTCTACAAATCGTAAAGCTCAAATGGATAAACGTTTAGGAAAGCTTAAGCATATTAACTTTAATGAGCCAGTATATGTAAATGCACCATACGAAGAAGCAGATATACTATTCGTTGGCTTCAACTCTACTAGAGGTGTGCTAGAAGAATTACAGCAAACACTTATTGAAAGTGATGTTAAAGTAAATCATGCACATATTCGTTTAATTCATCCATTCCCAGTGGAGGAAATACAATCACTAGTTGCGAAAGCGAAAAAAGTCGTAGTAGTCGAAAATAATGCAACAGGACAATTAGCAAGTATCATTAAAATGAATGTTGGCGGTCATGATAAATTGGTCAGTGTTACGAAATATGATGGCACACCATTTTTACCATTACAGCTTGCAAAACAAGTAAAGGAGTTGCTAACAGATGGTAACATTTAAAGATTTTCGTAATAACGTAAAACCTAACTGGTGTCCAGGTTGTGGTGACTTCTCGGTGCAGGCAGCAATTCAACGTGCTGCAGCAAATGTTGGCATTCAACCACATGATTTAGCTGTAATTTCTGGTATCGGCTGTTCTGGGCGAATTTCCGGATACATTCATTCGTATGGTTTTCATGGCATTCATGGTCGTGCACTTCCAATAGCTCAAGGATTGAAAATGGCAAACAAAGATTTACACGTTATCGCTTCTGGCGGTGATGGTGATGGATTTGCAATAGGGATGGGTCATACAATTCATTCTATTCGTCGTAATATTGATATAACATATGTTGTGATGGACAACCAAATCTACGGATTAACTAAAGGTCAAACGTCCCCACGATCAGCAGAAGGCTTTAAAACGAAGTCAACTCCTGGTGGAGCTATTGAACCATCCGTTCAACCATTAGAACTTGCCCTTACATCTGGAGCAACATTTGTAGCGCAAGGATTTTCTTCCGATATTAAAGAACTAACTGCTATTATCGAAGCAGGGATCAATCATAAAGGCTTCTCGTTTATCAATGTATTTAGCCCATGTGTAACATACAACAAAGTAAACACGTATGATTGGTTTAAAGAACATTTAACAAAGCTTTCTAATGTTGAAGAATATGACTCTACAAGCAGAGAAGAAGCTATGAAAGTAGTAATGGAAAATAAAGGACTTGTAACAGGTATCATTTATCAAGATAAAAACGCACCATCCTACCAAGAGCAAGTTCCTGGTTACGCGCCAACCCCACTTGTCGATCAAAATTTGAAGATGAGTGAACAGGAATTCAACGCTTTAATTCAAGACTTTATGTGATATAACTGAGCTCATGAACCGTTAATGTTCATGGGCTATTTTTATACGAACGAAAGCCCATAAATATTAAAAAATATCCCATGACAAGCAGAAGATAGCCCATAAAATCAATGCTAGTCCTTAATAGACAGATTATAGCTCTTAAATATGCTCGGATAGACCTTAAACATAAAGAAATAGCCGATAACTGCTCCCAATCACCTTAATACACTAAAAATATGAACATAATTTGTCTAATTAAGAAATTTTAAGCTGAATGCCTTGTAGGAACAGAGAACTATTCAGTATAATAGGAGGGATATTCGTACTTTTCACGAATGAAGGAAAGGAGAGTTCTTATGAACGAGGAATCACGTTTACAAAGTACTCAAGTGAAGGAAGCTAGCTCTTTGGATAAAAAATCCGAGAAGGATTATAGTAAATATTTTCAAGCAGTCTATACTCCGCCATCATTAAAAGATGCGAAAAAGCGTGGCAAAGAAGAGGTAGAATACCATAATGACTTTGCAATTGCAGAACAATTTAAAGGCATGGGTCAAAATAGAAAATTTTATATACGCACATATGGCTGTCAAATGAACGAGCATGATACAGAGGTAATGGCAGGTATCTTCATGCAGCTAGGATATGAACCTACGGATACTGTAGACGACGCAAACGTTGTTTTACTAAATACGTGTGCGATTCGTGAAAATGCTGAAAACAAAGTATTTGGTGAGCTTGGTCATTTTAAGCATTTAAAACAAAAAAATCCAGATGTGTTGATCGGTGTCTGTGGATGTATGTCGCAGGAAGAATCAGTTGTCAACAAAATATTAAAAACTTACAATCAAGTAGATATGATTTTTGGCACACATAATATTCACCGTCTTCCTAACATATTAAACGAAGCATACCTTTCAAAAGAAATGGTTGTGGAAGTTTGGTCTAAAGAAGGAGACGTTATAGAAAATCTGCCGCGTGTACGTAAAGGTTCGATTAAAGCATGGGTCAATATTATGTACGGCTGCGATAAATTCTGTACATATTGTATCGTTCCATACACGCGGGGGAAAGAACGTAGTCGTCGCCCGGAAGATATTATTCAAGAAATTAGACATCTTGCTGCACAAGGGTACAAAGAAGTAACATTGCTTGGTCAAAACGTAAATGCATACGGAAAAGACTTTGAAGATCTAGATTATCGCTTTGGTGATTTAATGGATGACCTTCGGAAGATTGACGTAGCTCGCATACGCTTCATGACCAGTCATCCTAGAGACTTTGATGATCATTTAATCGAGGTGCTTGCAAAAGGTGGAAATTTAGTCGATCATATTCATCTACCGGTTCAATCTGGATCATCGGATATCCTTAAAATAATGGCTCGTAAATACACGAGAGAACATTATTTAGAGCTAGTAAATAAAATAAAAGCAGCTATCCCAAATGTATCGTTAACAACCGACATAATTGTTGGGTTCCCAAATGAAACAGACGAACAATTTGAAGAAACAATGTCACTATATAAAGAAGTAGGTTTCGAAATTGCCTATACGTATATTTACTCTCCACGAGAAGGTACACCAGCTGCAAAAATGGTAGATAATGTACCGATGGAAGTGAAAAAGGAAAGACTTCAGCGTTTAAATAAGCTAGTAAATGATATGTCTGCTGAAGCTATGAAAAAACATGCTGGACAAATTGTGGAAGTTTTAGTCGAAGGGGAAAGTAAAAATAACCCTGATGTACTTGCAGGCTACACAAGTAAAAGTAAACTAGTTAATTTCGTAGGTCCAAAAGATATCATCGGACAAATAGTTAAAGTAAAAATAACAGATGCAAAAACATGGTCACTTACTGGGGAACTAGTAAATGAAACAATCGAGCAAAAGGTGGGAGTATAATGTCTACTACAAAATATACTAGAGACGATATTATTGAAAAAGCAAAAGAAATTGCAACAATGATTGCAAATACTGAGGAAGTTGAATTCTTCAAACGTGCAGAAGAGCAAATCAATGAAAATACAAAAGTACGTGAAAAAATTGCAAGCCTTAAAAGCTTACAAAAACAAGCAGTTAACTTTCAGCATTTAGGAAAAGAAAAGGCACTTACACTAATTGAAGGTAAAATTTCGGCGATCGAAGAAGAAATTGATAGCCTACCGATTGTACAACAATTCAAACAATCACAAGGTGACGTAAACAGTCTGCTACAATTAGTTGCAAATTCAATTTCTAATAACGTAACAAACCAAATTATTGAAGCAACAGATGGTGACCTACTTAGAGGCGAAACAGGTTCAAAAGTCAAAAACACAACATACGACAGCTGTTCTTAATATATTATTATAAAAAGCATTCATTTAATCTGAAAGGATTAGATGGATGCTTTTTAATTGTAATAAAAGCTGTAGTTTGGAGACGGAAGCCGGCTAGAAAATTTAAACTAACTAGCTTGTCCTATGTCCTCCCAAGAACGGTTTATTTATAGCTTTGAACAGGAAAGATTCTTGTAAAATCTAATTGTCAATCACTGAAAATGCATAATAGAGTGGCAATTTGATAAACTTTTATGTTAAAATTGGTATGAACACTGGGAATATATATAAGAGGGGGAAATTGTATGAAGAAAAAGCAATTTAAGTTGTTGAGTATTCTAAGTATTTTTGTGTTATTAATACTTGCAGCTTGTGGCTCAAATGATGGGGATTCATCTTCAGATGGAGATACTGGTAAGAAAAAGGAAGACTACAAGTTTTTAAGTTTATTAACTGGTGGGGTTCAAGGAACATATTACCCACTTGGGGGAACATTTGCAGAGTTAATCAGTGATGAAACTGGAATAAAAACAACTGCAGAGGTTTCACAAGCATCCGCGGCAAATATGACAGCTTTAAAAGAAGGTACAGCAGAAATTGCTTTCACTCAAACAGACATAGCTTACTATGCAACAGAAGGTGAGTTAATGTTTGAGGACAACAAAGTGGATACGATCTCTGCACTTGGTGCACTTTATCCAGAAACAGTCCAATTAGTAACTACGGACAAAACTGGGATTAAGACATTTGATGATCTAAAAGGAAAGAAAATTTCTGTAGGTGCTCCTGGATCAGGAACATATGCAAACGCAGAACAATTACTTGAGATTCATGGGTTAACTATGGATGATATTGAACCACAAAACCTAGATTTCGGTGAATCGCAAGATAGTTTACAAGCTGGTCAAATTGATGCGGCATTTATTACTGCGGGAACTCCAACTGGGGCTGTAGAAGCATTAAACGCAGTTGCTAATGTAGTAATCGTTCCTGTAGAAGATGCAAAAGCTGATGAGCTAATCGAAAAATATCCATATTACGCTAAAGATGTAGTGCCATCAGGTACTTATGGATTAACTGAAGAAGTACCTACAGTATCTGTATTAGCAATGCTAGCTGTAACAAACGAGCTACCAGAGGACTTAGTTTATGAAATGACAAAAGCAATTTATGATAACGCTGGTAGTATTACACATCCAAAAGGTCAATTTATTAAACCTGAAACTGGGCTAGAAGGAATTGGGATTAAAATTCACCCTGGAGCTCAAAAGTATTTTGATGAAGTAAATAAATAAAATTAAATGCTCGGGGGCATGTTGCGGTTGCTTACATGCCCCTTTTTCATTGAAAGAATGGTGGATAGGAAATGCGATTTCGAAATATGTTGGTTATAATAATCCTCATTTGTCTAATTGGACCTACATTTTTCATTCCCTTTCAAAAAGCATTTGTTTTTACAGAAACAAGAACTGAGGATGTTGTTTTTTTTTATATGCCTATTAGAGAAGATATAAAGTTCCAAGTAATATACACACATTCTATACATAAAAGTAATGTACTAGAATCTTACAGAATTACAAACGCCAATAAAATTCAGCTTATATCAATGGAATATGAAGATTTAGCAATAGGAATGCCAGGATATGCGGAGGAAGGGCAAACTTTTGAAGAAAAAGACGGTATATATAAACTTTCTTATGATGATAAAGTTATCAATTCCTTTACACTTTTAGTTGCAAACATTGATATGGACTTAATATTTCGATATGAAAATAAGAATTATGATCTAAAAAAGTTATTGGAGCGAAGTAAATCTTATAAATTTGAAGTGAAAAATATATCGCTATATGAACAATGGAAAGGAGTTAAGATGAATGACTGAAAAAAAAGTAAAGCCAACTAGCGATTCCACAGAAACAGAATCTTTTCAACAGTTATCAGAAGAAGAGCAGCAAGCTATATTACAGAAATACGACCCTGAATCTAATACAAGATCAGTAGATGGAATTATGAAAAAGGTAATTTTCTTCGGATTATTAGCATTTTCTTTATTCCAACTTTATACAGCTATCCAAGGCCAATTTACAGCTTATATTCAACGGTCAATACACTTAGGGTTTGCGCTATCTCTTATTTTCCTAATGTTCCCTGCAATGAAAAAATCAATTCGAAAAAGAAAGATTCCAATTTATGATTATCTTCTTTCCTTACTATCGATTGGAGTGGGTCTCTACTGGCCAATCCAATATCAGGAGTTAGTTTTTCGAGTAGGAACTATGACTGATTTAGATTTTATAGTAGGTGCTTTAGCAATTCTATTAACGCTAGAGGCTGCTCGTCGAACTGTCGGGTTACCTATTACGATTATCGCTACTGTTTTTTTAGTGTATGCGTTTTTCGGACCGTATTTCCCAGGTTTCTTAGCACACCGTGGCCAAGATTTAAGCAGCTTAGTGCATCTAATGTTCTTTACAACAGATGGAATTTTAGGTACTCCAATTAGTGTATCCGCTACATTTATATTTGTTTTCCTGCTATTTGGATCTTTCCTAGTGAAAACCGGAGTTGGACAGTACTTCAATGACTTAGCTGTAACACTTGCAGGTCGTTTAACTGGGGGACCTGCAAAGGTTGCGATTTTCTCCAGTGCGTTACAGGGTACTATTTCAGGAAGCTCAGTTGCTAACGTAGTAACTTCTGGTTCCTATACGATTCCAATGATGAAAAAGCTTGGATATCGAAAGGAATTTGCAGGTGGAGTAGAAGCCGCAGCCTCTACAGGTGGACAGCTGATGCCTCCGATTATGGGAGCAGCAGCTTTCCTCATGGTAGAGTTTATCGGTGGTATTACTTATTGGGAAATTGCAAAAGCAGCAGCGATACCAGCAGTTTTATACTTTGCTGGTATATGGATTATGACACATTTTGAGGCAAAACGTGTTGGACTAAAAGGTATGTCAAAAGAAGAAATGCCAGATCGCAAAGAAGTTTTGAAAAAGTTATATTTATTAATACCAATTATAGCGATTATTGTTCTAATGTTTATAGGAGTACCAACGATGCAAGCAGCATTATGGGGGATCGTTGCTGCCGTAGTATTCAGTGCAATTGATAAAGAAACTAGAATGAATTTTAAAGATATAATAGATGCTCTAGTTGATGGAGCAAGAACTGCATTAGCAGTTGCAGCGGCAACCGCTGCTGCTGGTATTATTGTTGGAGTAGTTGTAAAAACTGGATTAGGACTAAGCCTGGCAAATGGTCTTATTTCTGCTTCGGGCGGAAATATTTTCTTAACGCTGTTCTTTACGATGTTGGCTTCTATTGTTTTAGGTATGGGCTCACCAACAACTGCCAATTATGTAATTACGTCAACAATTGCTGCACCGGCTATCATCACACTTTTGATGCTTGATATGCCTGCAGGTGCTACAGTACCATTAGTTGTCGCTTTATCTGCGCATTTGTTCGTATTTTACTTTGGTATTATTGCAGATATTACACCACCCGTTGCACTTGCAGCATTTGCAGCAGCAGGGGTTTCTGGTGGAGATCCAATTAAAACTGGAGTTGTGGCTGCTAAATTAGCAATTGCAGCATTTATCATTCCTTATATGGTTATATTCTCGCCTGCATTACTCATGATAGATACGACATTCCTTGAAGTTATTTGGGTTGTTTTTACCGCAATTACCGGAATGATTGCAATCGGTGCCGGAATGATTGGATATTGGTATCGCAAGGTAACATGGATAGAAAGAATATTTGCAGTTGGAGCTGGGTTGCTTTTGATTTATCCAGAAAGTTTTTCAGATATTGCCGGATTAATTATCTTTGCAATCCTATTAGCAATTCAATTGTTTACTAAGGGTAAGAATAATCCAGAAGCAATAGCACATTAAAATTTTATCTCTTCTTAAGTGAAAGAATATAAATATAAAGTAAAACACGAGCCTATTTTGGCTCGTGTTTTTATATAATAGAGATAAGATAGATAGAATTGGGGTTTTTTACATGTCGATGAAATTTGTACTAGCTGAAAAGCAAATGAATGATGCAATACTTTTTCCGGAGTTTAACTTAACTATTAATGAAAGTGAAATTGTTTCACTTTGTTCAAACGTCAATGTTCGCGAGCAACTGTTATTCATATTGCTAGGGAAAACGAACTTATCGAAAGGCAAGATAGAATTTAATGCCGAGCAAAAATTAGGATTTTATTTCTTACGTGAAGGGGAATATGAAAGACTTACAGTGAAGGAATCTCTACAATTTTTCCATCGTATTCATCAATCCGATCAATCAATTGAAGAAGTTTTACAGACTGTGCAGTTGGAAATCAAAAAAAATAAGAGAATAAAAGAACTTTCATATTCTGAAAAGAAACGTGTTCAACTTGCACATATTCTTATTCAAAATCCAGCCATATACATAATGGAAGAACCCGATCAAAATCTAGATATTGAATCGAAAAAAATCTTTATCAATATACTTAAAATGTTGAGTTCGTCACAGAAAACAATTCTTATTTTGACGGGGCAAGTAGAAAGTGCTTTAGCTTATTCTGATCAAATATACCGCTTGGATGAAAAAGGACTTCATCCAATTCAATTAGAAGTGGAAACGCAAAATGATTCAAATACGAAAACAGGAAATGAACAAAAAGACAAGATTGTTCAACCTATTCGTTTTGAAAAAATACCAACTAAAGTAAATGAAAAAATTGTATTATTTGATCCACCAGAAATCGATTATATAGAGAGCATTGAGGGGCAAACTTTTTTGCATAATAAGGGTGAAAGTTTTCAGTGTGCATTTACGTTAAATGATTTAGAAGAAAGATTATTACCCTTTGGATTTTTTCGCTGTCACAGATCTTATATTGTGAATTTACAAAAAGTGCGCGAAGTAATT
Source organism: Psychrobacillus sp. FSL K6-2836 (assembly GCF_038003085.1). Classification (NCBI taxonomy): domain Bacteria; kingdom Bacillati; phylum Bacillota; class Bacilli; order Caryophanales; family Bacillaceae; genus Psychrobacillus; species Psychrobacillus sp. FSL K6-2836. The sequence continues at coordinate 562,093 of NZ_JBBOOM010000001.1, read as the reverse complement.
ACATGGACTAGAAATAGTTACAGTTTAGTTCTGGATGATTCGGAAAAATCATCTATACCACTTTCAAAGACGAAAATGACTGATTTAAAAGGAATGTTGGGCCTAAAATAAGCTCCGTTCACCCCAAATTTAACTCCATTCACCTGAAATATAAGGTTTTTAATGAGAATATCTCTTAATCTTAGGTTGTTCATACAAAAATGCTCAACCAAAAAATTAGGAGGTTTTTAAATGGAAAACGCAATCGAAGTGAAGGGTCTAGCAAAATATTATTCAAACTTTAAAGCAATTGAAGATGTTCAATTTGAAGTTAAAAAGGGAGAGATATTTGGGTTTCTTGGACCTAGTGGGTCTGGCAAGACGACAACTATTAAAATCTTAACGGGACAATTGAATGCAACAGAAGGAGAAGCTTTCGTTTTTGGAGAGAGCGTTTCTGTCCTGAAAAATCCAACAGCTCGAAAACGATTTGGTGTTCTAACAGATAATAGTGGATTATATGGAAGGCTGTCAATAATTGAAAATCTTCAGCTTTACTGCAAACTTTATGACTTACCCAATTCTAAAGTTGATGAGGCATTGGATTTTGTCAATTTAAAGGAAGCTGGGAAAAAGAAGATTTCCACTTTATCTAAAGGTATGACGCAGCGAGTCAATTTAGCTAGAGCAATATTACATGAACCTGAACTGCTATTTTTAGATGAACCAACTTCTGCATTGGATCCAGTAAATACACTACATATCTATAATGGCTTACGTGCATTAAATAATAGAGGAACAACGATATTTCTAACTACTCATGACATGCAAGAGGCTGATTTTTTATGTAACCGAGTAGCTTTCCTTCACAAGGGAAAAATTCAACTTCTTGATAAACCAGGAGAGCTTAAAAAACAATTTGCAGATGAGACAGTAACTGTAGAATTATCGAACAATGAGAAAGTTGTATTACGAAAGGATTCAGAGGGAGCAGAAGAAATGTTCCAGCTTATGAAAGAGAATCGAGTTCAAACAGTACATTCAAATGAACCAACTTTAGGAGATATATTTGTAAAAGTGACTGGAGGAGAATTGGTATGACGTTTTCATGGAAGAGAGTAAATGCAATTTTTCAAAAAGATTTTAAGGATTTTTCAAGAAATTTAGCAGTTTCAATCGTGATATTCTTACCACTAATTTTAGCTGCTGTATATGGACGTATGGGATTAGATACAATACAAGCTCATTTTTTGAATATCAATATGACGTTTGCCATGGTTGGTACATACGTCCAATGCTGCTTGATAGCAGAAGAAAAAGAAAAAAACACTCTACGTGGACTTATGCTATCCCCAGCTAGCATTTTAGAAATTCTCAGTGGAAAAAGCTTGTTGTCATTTGTGTTAACTATTGTTATTGCTTTCTTCTGTGCGTATTTGTCCGAATATCGTCCAGCTAATTTCGCAATAGTTGCAATTGCAATTATTATTTCATCTATTTTCTTCATTGGTTTAGGAACTTTATTGGGGCTAGTTGCAAAATCAGTTATGGAATCATCTGTAATTGTCCTACCTGTCATTGCTCTTTTTACAATGGGATCATATGTAACTGTTTGGGCTGAGAAGTATCCAGTATTGCAGGTTGCTGAATATTTGCCAAACATTCAGCTCATTGATCTTGCAACAAAAGTGGAGCAGGGAGCAGGATTCGGTGATGTATTTTCAAACATAGCCATAATTGCGATTTGGGCATTGATGGTCTATGTATTGACGGCTATCGTATATAAAAAACGAATGGTAGATTAACTTTAAAAAATGATATAATTTGGAAAAATGATGCGAGAATTGAAGGGACTTTGCAAATCCCCCTTAGTTCCTTCCACTTGCTTATAAAGGAGACTGGTATATGAATTGTCCAATTTGATCCCATAATTCATGTTAAAAAAACGTGAAATTTAATATGGGGGATTATAATGAAATCAAATAAGAATTTTATGTTATTAGTATCAGGGCAATCTATCGCCAATCTTGGGGATGTATTTTATATAGTTAGTGTAATTAGTATTTTATATAGTTTAACTGGATCAGCGGCAGCCTCAGCTATGGTTCCGTTTACAATTACCTCAGCAATGTTTCTTTCCAGCTTATTAACGCCATTATTGCTTGGGAAATATCGCTTAAAATCATTGTTAGTTTGGACTCAAGGGTTCAAAACCTTATTGTTAGCCGGACTATTAATATTTTTGTATGTATTTTTAAATGAATTTAATTATTGGATCATTTACCTCATTATCGGATTAATTGGCTTTTTAGATGGGTGTGCCAATCCTATCATGCGGACCCTTCTACCTTATTACGTAGAGGATGCAATACTTGTTAAAGCAAATAGTATGGTGGAAACTCTTACACAAATGATCCAAATAGTCGCTTGGCTTTTTGGAGGTCTGTTGCTCCTCACTGTTAGTCCTTTGGAATTGATCATGATTGTCAGTTTTTTATTTCTAATATCAAGTATAGCTTTAAGTCTTCTTCAAAACGTAAATCATCTCGGTGAAAAAGTAACTGGCTTTTGGTCCCAACTTACTGAAGGATGGAGAAGCATAGGCTCTACTCCAGTATTAAGAAAGATAATACAGATGGATATCTTAGAGACAATAGCAGGGACGGTATGGATTGCGGCAATCGTCTACGTATATGTGGAACTGGTACTTGTAGCCGGAGAACAATGGTGGGGCTTTATAAATGGATCCTTTTTTATAGGGTTTTTGGTAGGAAGCCTTTACTGTTTAAAATATCCACATATAGTAGAAAAATATAAGTTTTACTTTATTTGTTTTGGTTCGTTATTAAGTGGAGTGCTGACGATAGTATTCGGCTCTATTAGTCATCCAGTAATTGCTTTATTTCTTTCTGCAAGTATTGGTCTATTTAGTCAAGTAAAAAACATCCCACAGCAAACAGTTATTCAACGAAGTGTTTCTATAGAAAAACTTGTAACAGTATATACCTCGCTTGGAACTGTAGGCAGTGGAATATTTGGTGTCTCAGCTCTAGCTATCGGAATTACTGCTGATTTAGTTGGTATAAGAGCAGTATTTGTTATTTCAGGACTACTTTTGGTTATTGTAGCCTTAATTGTTTTTTTGAATAAAAAATTATTTGTTTAGTAATCCAGGGAATGCCTTTCATGGGGCATTCTCTTTTTGATAGATAAGCTATGTTAAATAGCATTGTTCAAATTTCAATGAAAAATATCTCTATTTCCTTTAGGGAATGCGGATAAAGAAAATAGGTAACAAACATCAAATAAAGTAGCAAAATAGCTCCTGAAATTGTATCTTCGAGAGCTACCTGTATGGATTGGAAAGTATCTATTCACTCATTGCACAAAAATGCCTTAACCATATTCTTACAGTTGAAGTTGAGCGACGGACGGACAAATGCTACAAAATTACCAAATTAGGAAAGGTGGATCGTGACCTTTTAAAAATACAATGGTAAAGATGCAGTAAGAGTCCTTTCCAAGGCTCACTGAAAGCGGTAAAAATTAGGTTTTGACCCTTAATGTGGCTTGCGCTTTCATTTGTGAATGTATATAGATTTGGTACCTTCAGATGCTTATTTTCATGGTACTTAGTACAGTTTTGTAAAAGATAATTATAGAAGTAAGAAAAGCGTATCTTCAACAAGTAAGGGTATAATAATATAGAGAAAAGTAACAAGTCTGTTTTTATTACTATAAAGAAAGGATGATACTATTGACAGAAGATAATATAAAAGTAGGTTGGAACCTGGAAAATACTTATACCAGTCTTCCCGATATAATGTTTACAGACATTAATGTAAATCCTGTAAGCAATCCAAAACTAGTCATCTTAAATGATGTTTTGGCAACCTCGTTAGGGCTAGATTCTAACGGACTAAAAAGTAGACAAAGTGTTGAAGAATTCGCTGGTAATCGCGCAATAGAAGGTGGTATACCTTTAGCACAGGCATATGCTGGGCATCAATTTGGTCATTTTACAATGCTGGGAGACGGAAGAGCTCTGTTGCTTGGTGAACAAATTACTCCCTCGGGTGAACTATTTGATATACAGTTGAAAGGCTCTGGTAGGACACCATATTCACGAGGAGGAGATGGTCGAGCAGGACTTGGACCAATGCTACGGGAATATATTATAAGTGAATCTATGTACGCACTTGGTATTCCAACAACACGTAGCCTCGCCGTAGTCACTACTGGGGAAGATATTATGCGGGAAATTGTAGGGCCCGGTGCTGTTATGACGCGTATAGCTGCTAGTCACCTACGAGTAGGGACATTTCAATATGCTGCAAAATGGGGAAGTATAGACGATCTTAAAGCACTTGCAGATTATGCAATAGAGAGACATTATCCAATATTAATGGATAAAGAAAATCGTTATCTTCTATTACTTCAAGAAGTGATTGACCGTCAGGCAGCTTTAATAGCTAAATGGCAACTTGTTGGTTTTATACATGGAGTGATGAATACAGATAACATGACGATAAGTGGGGAGACGATCGATTATGGTCCATGTGCTTTTATAGACATCTATAACCCTAAAACAGTATTTAGCTCAATCGATACCCATGGTCGTTATGCTTATGAAAATCAACCGAATATTGCCGCTTGGAACTTAGCAAGATTGGCAGAATGCTTATTGCCTCTTATTCATGAAGACCAGGATGAGGCTGTGAAACAAGCGCAAGAAGCGATGACAAACTATCCAGAAAAATATGAAACCTACTGGCTAACAGGAATGGGAAATAAGTTAGGGATTTTTAATATAGAGGAAGATGATATTTCTTTAATTGATAACTTACTTCAACTTTTGGAGAAATACGAAGCAGACTATACTAATACATTCCGTTTATTGACTCTAGGTAAGTTAGAAGAAACAGTTTTGTTTGGCAAAAAGGATTTCGATCAATGGCATGAAAAATGGCAAGCCAGACTTGAAAAACAGGACGTTTCTAAAGATTTCATCCAGCAACTGATGCAAAAAAGTAACCCTGTCGTGATTCCCCGTAATCACCGGGTAGAAGAAGCACTTGAAGCAGCTGTGGTTAAAGAAGACTATAGTGTACTTGAGAGTCTTCTTAAAGTAATTTCTCAACCTTACGATTATAATTCGGATTATATCGACTATATTTCCCTGCCTCCAGAGACCTCAGGACCATACAAAACATTTTGTGGTACTTAATAAAAGCGAAAGACAAGCCTGTAAACGTTATAAGTTTACAGGCTTGTCTCATAGATATGTTTCAAATTCATTATTGTATTATATGTATAAATCGTAATTGCTAGTAAGATTCCGACTTGTAACCAAGCTATTTTTTCTTTAAAATTAAAGATTGAACAATCTTTGTTCAATCTTTTTATTAAAAGGGAGTTTTTCAAACTTATGCAAAAGAACAAAGCAGCGGATACAATCCGTAAAATAATTATGATTGTAATAGGTGCAGCAATTGCGGGTTATGCACTAGAAGCGGTATTAATACCGAACTCAGTTATTGATGGTGGAGTAACAGGTGTTAGTATCATGGGTATGTACTTATTTAACATTCCTCTTGGAGTATTATTATTTGTGTTAAATATTCCGTTTGTATACTTAGGTTATAAACAGGTCGGTAAAACCTTCGCAATAATGAGTATTATTGGGATAGCATCATTATCTATATCTACAGTTTTAATGCATCATATCGAGCCAATTTTAGGTGCCCAAGATCCCTTATTAGTAGTAATTTCTGGTGGTGTTATGCTAGGTGTTGGTATTGGAGTTGTCCTACGTAACGGTGGTGCACTCGATGGGGCAGAAGTTCTCGCCGTCCTTGTTTCCCGTAAAGTACCTTTTTCAGTAGGGGATATTATTTTATTTATAAATGCGTTTATTTTCATAGGTGCCGGTTTTATTTATGGATTAGAAAGTGCTCTGTATTCAGCTACAACTTATTACATAGCTAAAATTGTTATAGACGTTATTCAAGTTGGACTAGAAAATTCAAAATCCGTCCGTATTGTTAGTAAACAATCGGAGGAAATTGGTTCTGCAATTCAGGATCGTTTAGGTCGGGGGGTTACATATTCCAGTGGCCGTGGGGGTTTTTCTAATGAAACGATGGATATTGTCACATGTGTAATTACTCGTATGGAAGAAAACAAATTAATAACGATTATTAAAGAAATGGATCCAAGTGCTTTTGTTGTTATCACAGAAGTGGCAGAAGTAAGAGGCGGTAGCTTCAAAAAACGAGATATTCACTAATACATCATACCCGTTAAATGAGTATTTATAGTCATTTAACGGGTATTTATTATACAGAAATTATTTTCGTTTTTTCTTTCCAAGATCCTTAATAGAAGCTTTACTTTTATCTACAATTTTTTCAAATTCTACTTGTACATTGATACCCTTTTCTTCGGTTTCTTGAACACTAATCACTTTCCCTTTTCGTCCTTTGATCTTTAGTTCATCATCTACTGCAGGGATAACTCTTAATACTTGAGTTAAAACAATTATATTTTTCTCCATAAAATGAACTGCATACATTTCCATTTCCCCTTATTTTATAATTTAGAATCTATGTATTTTATGATTTTCTAAAAAATATAGAACTTCAAAAAGCTATAAAATATATTAGTTTATCAATAAATAGTTTAGTGTTAAACTATATTAGAAATATAAAATTATTAAAGGAGTGTTACGAATGAGTAAACTTCAAGACAAAGTTGTAATTATTACAGGTGGTGCAGGTGGAATTGGGCTAGGTATGGCAAAAGCAATGGTGAAAGAAGGGGCAATCGTTACGATTGTAGATGTAAATGATGAGACAGGTCATGCAAGTGAAAAATTATTGCAAGAAGCTTCTCCAAAATCTATGTTTGTAAAAGCTGATCTTATGGATCGTGAAAACTTACCTAATATCATTAAAACAGTAGTTGAAAAATACGGTAGGTTAGATGTTCTTGTAAATAATGCACATGCATCGAAACAATTGACGTTTGAGAACATTACACAAGCTGATCTAGACCTATCATTCGGTACTGGATTTTATCCTACATTCTATTTGATGCAGGCAGCACTTCCTCACCTAAAAGAAACAAAAGGAAATATTATTAATTTTGCTTCTGGAGCAGGACTTGCAGGGCATGAAACACAAGCGGCATATGCAGCTGCAAAAGAAGCAATTCGCGGAATATCTCGAGTGGCAGCAAATGAGTGGGGTCGCTTTGGCATTAACGTAAATATCATTAGTCCACTGGCAAACTCAGAAGGTGTCCAAGCATGGGCACAAGCACAACCTGAATATTATCAATCCGTAGTAAGTAAAATTCCAATGGGACGCTTTGGTGATGTGGAAGAGGATATTGGTCGTGTAGCTGTGTTTTTAGCAAGTGAGGACTCTAGGTATATAACAGGACAAACGATGATGGTGGATGGCGGATCCATCATGCTTCGCTAAAGAGAAATTAGTATGGAAAAAACAAATTTATTTAAACTTATTCATTCAAGTGAATTAATCTCAAACGAAAATATTGTCAAATTTTCCTCAAAGTTTACATATCCAGTTGGAATATCAGCAATTTTAGTATTAGCTCAGCTACGTACAAGTGGACCGAAAAAACAAAGTGAATTAGCTGATATTCTACAATATTCAAAAGGAGCAATAACCAATATATCATCAAAGCTTGTGAAATTTGAGCTTGCTGAACGACTATATGATGAAGAAGATCGTAGGACGATTCATCTGAAGATAACTGCTAAAGGTCAATCAGCTCTATTCGAAGCACAAAAACTAGGAGAAGAAATATATGTGGAGTTGTTTGAAGGATTAACGGAGGAGGAGCTTGACCAATATTTAAGCATACAGAAGAAAATACTAAATGGTATGAAAAATAAAAGACTGTCAATATAATCTTCTACTTACGCAAAGTTAAAATTCGTCAATTCCCTTTAAATAAGGGAATTGGCATTTTTTTTTATCGCTTTCTTATGTAGCTTTTTTAAAAAGATTGATTATTAATAATAAAGATCGATAACTTGTAAAAAAGTTTGATTGAAATCATCTTCCCTCTGTAGATTGCTTAGAAGTTAGATGATTTTTAATTGGATATTTATGTTAATGTAATTATAAAGATAATAAAGATTGTGAAGAAAGTAACGGGGCGTTTAGTTGAAGAAGAAATTATATAATATTCGGATACTAGTAGCGATATCGCAGGTCATGTAATTCAACAATCGGGCCAGATTGTTGAATAGCGCCTTTAAAGAAAATTGAATATTTATGTTAAAGTTTAGAAGAGGTTGTGAACATAGGTTTGATATAAAATCGAACCGTTTTACGGGGCTGTTCCAAAAGTCGATTGATTTTTGGGCGGTCCCCTTTTTAGTGGTTGAAGTCACTCTTTCTTTAATATTTACATAGCGAGGGGCTATTTAAACTAATGATGGAGTTAGTACGAATAATATATGATTCGATTCATCACTTTTGTTCAAAAACCGGTGTTTAACATTTGGTGGAATGCGTACGACATCTCCTTCATTTAGAAAGTATTCGGTGCCTTCCAGTTCGACATACGCTTGTCCTTTCATGACGACAGCAATTTCTTCTTGGTTGTCGTGTGAATAGTGACTTTCCGTAGTGCTTGCGTGTGCATTTAAATCCATTAGTAAGAGCTCAATATGTGCTTTCATGAAATCTGGTGTTAACACATCATAGACAATATGGTCACTATTCTCACGATATACTTTCTTTCGATCATGTTTTCTCGAAATGAGCGAATCCGTATCAATTTCATTAATGAAGAGGGTAAAGAGTGGTACATTTAATGCCTGTGCAATCAGTTTAAGTACACTTAACGATGGATTTGCTTGTCCTCTCTCTATTTGGCTAATAAGTGATGTGCTAATCCCAGCATAATCAGCGAACTCACGAATTGTCATCCCACTCTTTTTACGATAATTTAATACGGTTTGTCCGAGACGATGATCGTTCATAGTAAAACCCCATTCTACAATAATATATGTTTAACTAATTTTGTGCTGACATACTAAACATAGCAAAATAATACTTTTTTCAATTACGTAAATATTCTATACTTACCTTTGTACATTATAATAAATTTATTTTACTATTGTAAATAATTATCTAGGAGGAACAGAATTGAAATCCCCTCATATTTCTTACGCAATCTTATTTTTTGGCGTATTTGCACTATCGACTTCAGCTATCTTTGTAAAATTAGCAGATGCACCTGCTTCAATTACAGCATTTTATCGGATGCTTTTTGCAACTGTAATACTTTTGCCATTTTTATTAGTAAATAAAAAGAACCGACAAGAATTACGCTCTTTATCAAAAAAACAATTGGGACTCGGATTATTATCAGGGGCATTTCTAGCAGCACATTATGTATTGTGGTTTGAATCATTAAATTACACATCTGTTGCAAGCTCGACGGTTATCGTCACATTACAACCACTCTTTTCGATGATTGGCGGCTATTTTTTATTCAAAGAGCGTTTCAGTAAAGGGGCTATAATGGGTTTTCTCGTAGCGATTGCGGGAAGTATTGTCATTGGATGGCAAGATTTTCAAATTAGTGGACTAGCATTATTTGGCGATATACTTGCTCTTATTGCGGCAGGCATCATAACAGCTTACTTCTTCATTGGTCAGCATGTTCGTAAAAGGCTATCTCTTATCCCATATTCAGTTATTAGTTACGGGAGCAGTACATTACTTTTAGGTGTTTTTGCTTTTTGGCAGCAAACACCCTTCTTTAATTATTCTGTACAAACATGGTGGTCCTTTTTTGGATTAGCGTTTATTGCAACAATTTTAGGGCAAACAATTTTCAATTGGTTGTTGAAATGGCTAAGTACCTCCATTATTTCAATGAGTATATTAGGAGAGACAATTGGAACTTGTATACTCGCGTATTTCATTTTGGATGAAGTCATTTCTTTACAACAAGGTATAGGCATCGTACTTATCTTAATCGGTCTAGCATTATTTTTACTACAGAATAGAAATAAAGAATAAATAATAGATATTAATTGGTGGTATGAGAATAGGTTTAGTTGAAGCACATTTATTAGAATAATATCTATTAAAATGATTTCCTTGTTCAACTATCGGGGACTATTATGGAATAAAACTTAGATTTTTAAAGGAAGTAAGTAGATGCCACTGAAACAGACAAGAAGAGGTAAAATCAATTTTCTATGAGAAAGGTAAAAAGAATAATAATGCATTTAGTCTTAAACAGACTGATATTGATGATGGACCAGATTGGTAATGTTACTAACTATAATGTAAATTAATTTTTTTGAAGCATCCGTAATTCGTTACTGCTATTGAATTTTCAGCTATCAACTATGAAAGAAATATAAAATCGGTCTACAGTCTGATTTATACTGGAAAAATTTGAGTATAATTAAAATAAGGGAAGAAAGAAACTTTTTAACAATGAAAAATTTTCAGCAGGTTGGAGGGATATTTATGGGGAAAATTAATTATTTTGCATTGTTTGGCGTAATATTTTTTAATCTTGTTCTATTTTCGGGAGTTGCGATAGCGGTAGTTGCACTATTGTTTTCTTTGTGGACAGTTGTTGTTTCGTTTGTTTTATCACCAATTATTTTGGTAGTAGTTAACCAAATGGGTATACAAGAATTTAATATTATTCAAACAATTCTAAGTTGTATTATATTGGTTATAGGTATTAAGTTAGTGCCATTCTCGATGAAAGCAACTCGATATATGGGAACTTTTTTCACTAAATATATTGAGTATAACAAAAAAACAATTTATTCTAATTAAAATATTTGTTTAATGTAATTGCATACTTGTATTACAAAATCGTAAAAATACAAAAAGCTATTTTATAGATACGATCCGAAATTATTGGATCGTGTCTTTTTTTGCTATGTTAAAGATAAAAGGTGATTTATAGTATAATGGTATGGTGACACGTATCCTATATCTGTATAAATTATATTCACGTCAACTGATTATTTAGACATAAAAACACCCCGTAAATGTTAGTTGGTGTCTAACATTTACGGGTCAGTTCAATTTGATGGTCTATTTTTACGTATTTTATGTATCGGAGGAGAGCTAAATTGGAAATTACAACAGAAAGATTAATAATTAGACCTTTTAAGAGTACGGATTTACAGGATGTATTTGCTATTTATAATAATGATGATACCTGTAAGTTCCTATTACATAATAAGTGGACTCATGAAGATATGCAGAAAAGATTTAATAAGAAGTTAGCAAACGGTGTACTCACTAAAGAATCATTGTTAAGTTTGGCAGTTATATACAAGAATAAAGTAATTGGTGATATATCCGTATGGTATACAGATATGAAAGATACTGTTGAGATTGGTTATAGTTTTTCAGATGAAGTAGCCGGGAGAGGTATGGCAACAGAAGCAGTGAGTAGTTTGGTATTTAAATTATTTGATGAATTTAATGTACATCGTATACAAGCTAATCTTGATGCACGGAATAAAGCTTCACAAAAATTGTGTGAACGAATTGGCATGAGAAAGGAAGCCCATTTCATACAAGATTTTTGGAATAAAAATGAATGGACGGATAGTATTGTATATGGAATGTTACCATCCGATTTGCAGTAATAGACTTAGTTATTTTATTCAACTCCCATGAAAATTAGTACTTCAAGAAATGAAAAATGACAATACTTAAAAAGACCCCTACTTAATCGTTAAAAAAAGAGGAGAGCGTAAATAAGTCTATGGATTACGGTTGACTGGATTAAGGTCAGTATCAGTATTGCCACTTCCTAACCATTTTCATTCTCTGTGGTGCAGCATTTCTTTGTGCTGCATGGATGGCTAACGGGTGCTTTAGTCAAATAGAGCTACGTCTTTTAAGATGTAGCTCCTTTTATATTTAAAAGTACTTCTGATAATACTCTTTTCTTAACCTTCCGCTTAGCTGAGTATAGATCTTGGTGGTTTCACTTTTCTCATGTCCCATAAAAAATATTGAGAAAACAAAAGGTCATAGAGCTTTTTCTTACTAAACTAACGAGGCAGTTTAGTGGAAGAAGAATTTGGTGGAAAATTTAAAGTATATTAGGATGCTTATCTTAATGACGGGAGGCAAAACAGAAAGTGAAGATTACTAAGTTTAAGGAAACTGATACAGAAGAGATTGTTACCTTGTTTTATGAAACAGTTCATTCCGTAAATTCAAAAGATTATTCCCAAGCAGAATTGGATGCTTGGGCACCAATAGATGAAAAAGAATCTAAAATGAAATCTTGGAAGGAATCATTGGGTCAAAATATCACGTTTGTCGCTAAAATTAATGATAAGGTTGTTGGTTTTAGCGATTTAACACAAACTGGGTACTTAGATAGACTGTTCGTTCATAAAGATTATCAAGGACAAGGTATAGCTACTGCTTTAGTTGATATGCTTGAATCTGAGGCAAAGAAATTAAATCTTTTAGAAATTGATGTGGATGCAAGTATTACAGCTAAGCCTTTTTTTGAACATCGAGGTTACAATATTGTTTGTTCACAAACAGTAGAACGTAAAGGTGTTAAATTGACTAATTATAAAATGGTTATAAAAATAAAATAATAATTTTGTTTTTATACTAACTGTGCTTTAGGAAAGATCATAGGGTTGCTTTTGGCAACTCTTTTTTCTTATTGAACTAAAGGGGCAGGTTAGTTTAGGAAGCAAAATTATAGGATTTGCGTTTGGTTTCCATATACTGTATATTTTAGTGGGGATATGTTAGTAGTCAAATCTTCAATTCTAGGATTCAAAGTTCAAGTGCAACTGTAGCTATTCTACAAGTCTTTATGCGGAAAATCTTCTTTCGCTACAAGGTTCACTTCCATTTTATTTTTTGAAGGTAATATTGGTAAAACTATTACTGCAGTACTTGCTTCTCTAGGGGTACTGTACATAAGAAAATTATTAAATAAAGAAGGTGCTCCCATGCGAAAAATTCCCAATAAACGTGCACAAAGTATGAAAGCTAAACAACGATCAACTATTACTTTTCGTATGAACGTATTGTTTTTCTCGATATTTATACTTTTTACAATGCTAATACTAAGATTAGGCTATTTACAAATCGTTAAAGGAGAAGAATATACACGTGAATTAGCCCGAGGTGAAGAAGTCCCGGTAAATACTAGTGTACCCCGTGGACGAATTTTCGATAGTGAAGGACGGATAATGGTTGATAATCTTCCGCTACGAGCTATAACATATACAAAAATGCAAACAACGAAATCAAAAGATATGTATAAAATTGCAGAAACATTAAGTATTTTAATAGAAAAGGAACCAAACGATATTACCAAGAGTGATTTGCAAGATTTTTGGCTGAAAAAGTATCCAGAGGAAGCACTTGAATTAGTGACAGACAAAGAGCGTAAAGCAATAGAAGCAGATGAAAAATTAGAAAAAAAAGAACAAAATAGAGCTATCGACCGTTTAACTAGAAGTAGAATTACGGAAGAACAGCTTAATTCCTTTACTCCAGAAGAATTAGAAATCATTGCTATTTATCGAAAAATGGCCTCTGGATATGCATTATCTCCTCAAATTATTAAAGGGGATGACGTAAAAGAAGAGGTTACAGTGGAAGAATTTGCACGTGTCTCTGAAAGACTTGGTGAATTAGAGGGTGTAAATACTACAACAGATTGGAGAAGAGTAAAAACTTCTTCATTAGCTATTTTAGGTTCAACAACATTACCAAAAGTAGGTATACCAAAAGATCGGTTAGATTATTTTCTATCTAGAGATTATTCTCGAAATGATCGTGTAGGCACAAGTTATATTGAACAACAGTATGAGGAAGTACTTCAAGGTCAAAAAAGTGTTGTCCAAAATATAACGGATGGAAAAGGAAGAGTTATCGATATTCAGACGGTTTTTGAAGGAGAACCGGGGAAAGATTTAGTATTAACAATGGACAGTGAAGTTCAATTAGCACACGAAGAAATTTTAGCAGAGGAACTACTTAAATATAGTAAAAATAGTGGTGGTCAATATTTGCAAAATGCTTATTTTATCATGATGGATCCCTACACGGGAGAAGTACTATCACTCGTAGGTAAACGAATTGGAAAAAATGAAAAAACAGGTGCAAAAGAAATTAATGACTATGCATTTGGTGCATTTACTAATGCATATGAAGTTGGATCCACTGTTAAGCCAGGTACTATACTTACAGGTTATCGCGAGGGAGTATATCCCATCGGAGGCTCATTAGTGGATGAACCAATACGTATAAAGGATTCGCAACCAAAAAGTTCTGTATTTAACCGATTCGGAAGTGTACGAATGAATGACTTACAAGCGCTAGAGCGTTCTTCCAATGTATATATGTTTAAAACAGCATATGGAGTTGCCGGCAGTACTTATAGACCTAACCAATCTATTAACTTTGGGAGAGATGCCTTTCTTAAAATGAGAAGTGGTTATGCTCAATTTGGACTCGGAGCATTAACAGGTATAGATTTACCTGGAGAAGTGAACGGAAGTACAGGTGGATTTGAAGATGGTAAGCTGCTAGATTTAAGTATTGGACAGTTTGATACGTACACTACATTGCAGTTAGCCCAATTTGTTTCTACGCTTGCTATTGGTGGTAATAGAATTCAACCTCATGTAGTCAAGGAAATTAGAGAGCCTTCTGAGGATGGAGTCCAGCTCGGTAAAGTAGTAAAAGAAATTACGCCAACTATATTAAACACAGTAGATAACACACGAGAGGAAATCGAACGTGTTCGTCAGGGTATGAGACTTGTATATTTTAGTAGAGGAGGAACGGCGAATAAAGCCTTTGGAAACGCTCCATTTACTGGGGGAGGAAAAACAGGCACTGCTCAAGCTAGTTACTTTGATGCAGAATTGTGGCGAACATTTAATACGGTAAACTTAACCCATGTCGGTTTTGCACCTTATGACAATCCAGAAATAGCATACGCACTTGTTATTCCAGATGCTTCGTTGGAATCATCATATAAAACAAATTTTTCTACTCCAATAGCACGGAGACTTGTCGATAAATATTTTGAGATTAAGCAAAAAAATAATGCGACATCCGTAAATGATTCAACTTCAACCTCACTTATAAAACCAGCATTTACAAATGCTAAAATAGATGAAGAAGAAACAGAAGAATAACACTCCTATAAAGAACGGGTGCTTTACTTCAAGAAGGAGTAAAGCCTTTTTTCTTATTGAACTAAAGTGGCAGGTTAGTTCAATAAAAAGTGTTAAAATAATGGAAATATTTAACTGGTGAGGTGATATAAAATGAAAGGTTATCTATATGGGGTATATGCTCTTATAATAGCAATAGTCTCAATGTTTACAGGAGAAATAGTAACATTTATTATGCTTGGATTTATTTTAATAAGCCTCCAAAATATTCATTCTACTTTAAAGAAGATACTAGAAGTTAACCAGAAGAAAATTAACTCCCATGAAAATTAAAATCTTCGATTTAGGGAAAAAGGCAATACGAAATCTGACGCAGCTCAATAATTTTTTAAAAAAGTGCAGCGCCTATAGCAGAATTAAATTGTGAGTGGATTAGGAGGCATTTGGTTCAGTGATTGTAACGTTGTAACCTAAGTTTTCAAGTCTTCGGACAGAATATCGTACAATTGATTGTTCTTTTTGTTTGTCAAAGTAATCTTCCCCTAAGTCTACGTACATTTCTTTGCGAGTTAGGAGATAATAGCTGATTCTTAAAATGGCATGAGCCACTGATATCCCGGCACGCTTTTTACCCTTTCTTGATGCAGTGCGCCTATACAAGGCTCCCAAGTAGGTTTTGGATCCTCTAACAGAATGAGCCGCTTCAATTAATGCCGATTTCAAGTACTTGTTTCCTTTTTTCATGTTGGTTGATTTCCTCTTGCCCGCACTTTCATTATGTCCAGGTACTAATCCTGCCCAGGAACATAAGTGCGCCGAACTGGGAAATTGCTTCTCCACATCTGTACCGACTTCGGCTAAGATTTGTTCGGCCATTCGAGTGGCGATGCCAGGAATGGAATCCAATCGTTCTATATCTTCTTGATGGGAGGATAACCTTGTAGCGACCTCTTCGTTTAATAGCTCAATCTGCTCAGTTAGAAATTCTATATGAACCAGAATGGTTTTTAACATGAGACGTTGATGTGGATTGATATACCCTCGAAGAGCTAGTTCTAGTTCACTCTTTTTCTTCTTCATTGATCGGCGGGCAAAGCTGGCTAATTTCTCAGGATCATTTTCGCCATCGGCGATAGCACGAAGCATATCAAGCGACGAAACACCCATGATGTCGGAGACAACGGAACCGAGTTTGATATTCGCTCCTTCTAAAACCTTTTGAATCCGATTATGTTGTCTCGCACGCTCTTCAATAATACTTCGACGGTAACGAACTAACTCTCGCAATTCCCGCTGATTTCGGTCTGGAATAAAACTTGCTTTAAGTAGACCATGACGAAGAAGTTTGGCAATCCATTCTGCATCCTTTACATCGGTCTTGCGACCTGGTACTGCTTTCATATGTTGAGCGTTCACTACTAAAAACTCAATGCTCTCGGCTTCAAGCAAGTTAACAATAGGCTTCCAAAATACACCTGTGCTTTCCATTGCTACGTGAGTACAACCATGCTCCTTAATCCAGTCAATTAACTGTAATAGAAATACAGTTTTAGTGGAGAACGTTTGAATCTCCTTTCCTTTTGGCGTAATAATACAAGCAGTAATGGAATCCTTATGGACATCCATCCCACAAGCACGTTCAATGATTACTTCCATGGTAATCATCCTTTCTACGGCAAATAGTATTGGAGGCTGGTGCAATAACCAGAGTAGGATTAATCTCCCATGAGTGCTTCCCGTAAGGGAGCGACAGTCTGTGATGCACCGTGGTCGTTGGAGTCAGACTAACGGATGGGCTCTATGGCACCATAGTTCATCGACCTTCCTCTCCCAGCCGTAGTATCCTATACCCGGGTTTTCACATTTTCATTCTCTGTGGTGTAGCGCTGTTTTTGCGCTACATGGGTGGCTAACGGGTGCTTTACTTCAAGAAGGGGTAAAGTATTTTTTCTTATTGAACTAACGCATCAGTTAAGTTGAAGAAGAGAATAGGAGTTTATATTTCGCATTTGACACATTATTCACATAAGAAAATGAAAAAAAGTGCGTTTCTATATAAAAAAAGAAACGCACTTACCAAATATTACTCGTCTTTTATAACTATAAACACACCGCAAAAAATTAAAATTGTACCTATCCAAAATGAAATTCCAATCGTTTCGCCCAACAATAGCCAGCCTAAAAAGGTCCCGACGATTGGTTGGAAGAAAAAGAATAATCCACCGCTCGAAGCATTCATTAATTGGAGACCTTTGTTCCATAATAAGAAACCACCAGCTGTTGAAATGACACCCAAATACAGTAGCCCTCCTGAAATCGTCGGCTGTAAAATAAGCGATAGGTCTAAAGCGTTTAACTTAGGTATAACGAATGGCGTCAACAAAATTACAGCTATAAAAGAAGAATAAGTTGTAAAAACAATTTGTGAATAATGAGCAGGGACTTTTTTAATTAATACAGACATCAATGCCCATGATAATGCAGCAATTAATAAGTAGAAGCCGCCTAGTTGTTGTGTTCCATCTATTTGCCCATTACCAACAATAATGAACACGCCAACTGTAGCTAATACTATAGATAAACATTTTTTAAATGTTATTTTTTCTTTTAAAATAAAACGTGCAAATATAACCATAAAAGCAGGTGTTGTTGATGTAATAATGGCACCCATTTGAGCCGTTGATAACATCGTACCTATTTCTTGTGTGACAATCGATATTGTATTACCAATAAGACCAACAAGAAAAATAATAACCCAGTCTCGTTTGGCTATTTTCCATGATTGCTTCATGCAAATGCCAATAATCACAAGTACAAATACCGCAATGACATAACGAATCCAGACTAGTTCAAATGGTGGAACAATATCAACTACTACTTTTACTACAACATACATCCCACCCCAAATACTTGCAGCAAGTGATAAAAACAAAGCACCTATTATTTTATTATTCATATTTTTTCCTCCGTTTTTCATAGTTATCTATGTCCTTAACGGAGAAAAGCTCTTCTACCGTTAAGGAAGAAGAATTGTTGGTACATCTTGTTCAAATAATGGAGAAAACATCATATAAATCATCGCCTTCCTAATTTCATTTTTTTTATTATATATTAAATTTAATAGTTTTAATAGCAATGGATTGTTAAATTTAACTACATAACAGTACCAACATGGGTAATTAAAAGGAAGTTGCTTAATTCAACTCTCATGAAAATTAAAAAACGTTTAAAGTCTGTAAAATTGCATATCAAATGAAACTCTGTGGTGCAGCGTTTATTTGCTGCATGCGTGGCTATCCGGGGCAGGTTAGTTCTATAAGAAAATAAATGCATAATTTAATTATGAATGATTTAGGAGGAATTATAGATGGAGTGGTCCCAATGGTTGCAAGGAGGTCCTTTTCTTGAAGTTAGTTTCTTATTGGAACTTAAAGAAAAGAAAACGAAAACAGCACAGGATATTATAAATAGGTTAACAAGGGTTACTAATAAAGTTGAAATTGTTGACGATAAGGTTGATGAAGTTATTGATTTTTTTGATAGAGGTTATCCTTATGATGAAGAAAATCCGCAAACAATTAAATTACACTCATTAAAATTAAGATTATATGTTTATTTATTAAGGAAACGTAAGGCGACATTACAATTAGAAGTGGTTTCTTCAAATGCACTAATGGTTGTTTTTTGGTTTTATGGAGATGAACATGATGAACCAGAATGTGACCAAGTTGGCATCATGAAAGAGGAATTTACAGGCTTTACAAGTTTTCTCAAGGAGTTGTATTCCGTTTACGATTTTAAAATCGGTGGAATTGCATTCGAAGAAGATGTCCTGAAATTATTTGGATACAAAAAAACATATCCGAACGAATGTTATCGTTATGAAAGTGTGTCTCCTGACCATTTTCTTAAAGAACCATCTCCTTTCGTAAGTATAATTTGGAATGAAAAATATAGGAAATTAAGCCATATCCCTTACAATTACAAAAGGCTTGATAAGGAAGGGATACTTATTGAAGCGAGTAATTTTAATGTCTAACCTTCTTCAACTCCCATGAAAATTAAAAAATGCTCAAAATCTATAAAATTGCATAACAAAAGAGACTCAGAATAAGCTTTTTTAAAAAAAGGCTGAGCCTTCAGAACGTTTATATGGAGTTAAATAGTAAATCAGATACCAACTCCATTCATCTTAGAATAAAGGCAGGCTGGTGCAATAACCAGAGTAGGATTAATCTCCCATGAGTGCTACTCGTATAGAGTGCGACAGTCTGTGATGCACCGTGGTCGTTGGAGTCAGACTAACGGAAGGGCTCTAAGGCACCATAGTTCATCGACCTTCTTCGCCAGCCATACTGAACTATATCCGTTCTGTAACAATTTTCATCCTCTGTGGTGCAGCGTTTTTTTTGCTGCATGGGTGGCTAACGGGTGTTTTAGAGGAATATGGCTATTAGGAGACAGCCTAGAAAGCTATTCAACTAAATCAGCATGTCAGTTTAACAAGAAAGCATGCTAAAATTTATTATAGGAATAGTGGTGATTTTATGAAATATATTTGTCCTTGCTGTGGATATAAAACTTTAGATGAAGAACCAACTGATACATATGAAATTTGCAAAATATGTTTTGGGAATATGATGGGGTTCGATTTAGAGACCCAGATTATGAGGGTGGGGCAAATGTTGTTTCGTTAAGACAAGCGCAAAAAAATTACATAATCTTTGGTTAGTAGAAGTTTAAAAACCATTATATTGACTTCCTTCAAGTCTAGTGATAAACTCATTTTTATTAAAGATATTGAGAGTCTTTAATATCCGTTATAAACACGAGGAGGTTATGTATGAGGTATTCAAACGCAACAAACTACGCCTTGCATACGATGGTCCATTTAATGCTGCAGCCACGGGACAGCTCGGTGGGAGTGCAGGAATTAGCTGAAATGCAGCATCTTTCCCCGACTTACCTTTCTAAGATATTAACCAAACTTGCGAAAGCAGGTTTGATCGAGTCGACGCCTGGTGCGAAGGGGGGGTATAAAATCTCCAGAAAAAAAAATGAAATATCCTTTTTAGATGTTATTCATGCGACTGAAGGAGATACTAGCTTATTCGACTGCTCCATTCATCATGAAGGCTGCTTGATTGAAAACGTAATGAGGCAGGCAGAGGAAAATATGAAAACTGAACTGAAATCAAAGCTTTTGATCAATATTGCTAAAGAGGCAGAATTCAAACAGAAATAAGAATAATTGAAGGAGTGGACAAGATGATATTAGACTGCGCTGTGATTGGCGGAGGGCCAGCTGGACTTAATGCTGCATTAGTTCTTGGGAGATCAAGACGTAAAACTATACTGTTCGATGACAACAAACCGAGAAATGCGGTTGTTTCAGAATCTCACGGGTTTATCACAAGGGACGGTATTGATCCTCAGGAATTTAAATGGGTTGCCCATGAAGAATTAAGCAAGTATCCAGATGTGAGAATCGAAATGCAACGGGTGTATCGTATTAATAAAGAAAACAACTTGTTCCAGGTGGAGATAGAAAATGGGGAAGTATACAGCGCGAAAAAAGTCATTCTCGCAACTGGTTTTAAAGAAGTACTTCCGGATATCCCACGAGTGAAAGAGTTCTATGGCAAGAGCCTGTTCAGCTGTCCTTTCTGCGATGGCTGGGAATTAAGAGATCGGCCGCTGGCAGTGATTGCAAATGATCAAAGGGCGCTTCATATGGCGAAAATGGTATCCAATTGGACGAACGATTTAATTATTTTTACCAATGGCAGTAAGATACTTTCGCTGGAAGAACATGAATTGCTCAAAAGCTACGGAATCAGTATAAATGAAAAGAAGATTGCCACTTTCATTGGGGAAGACGGGATGTTGAATAAAATCCAGCTTGAAGATGGTACGACAGTGCTCCGTGAAGGAGGGTTTATAACTGCGGAATGGAAACAGGCTGCTTCTTTTGATACTACACTTAAATATACATTAAACGAGCATGGCGGAATTGAAACCGACAGCTGGCAACGCACGAATACCGAAGGGGTATTTGCTTGCGGAGATACGCGAATTGCCGGTCCCTCCCAATTAATTGTTGCGGCAGCAGAGGGCTCTATGGCTGCCATGTCTGTGAACGCAGCACTGATAGAAGAGAAATTTAACCAGGATAAACAGCATGCTTAAAAAAGAGGAGGATATAAATGCATCACCCGAATGGCAAGCACAGTAAAGAAAAAGTATCGTACTTGGAAAGTCCCGAACGAAGAAAAGAATTCTCCCCGGAACAGCTTTTAAATATTATTCCTTTAAAGGAAACGGACAACTTATTGGACTTTGGCGCTGGTACCGGTTATTTATCCATTCCTGTGGCGAAAAGGATCAAAGGCAATGTATACGCACTGGATATCGACCCTTCCATGTTAGAAATAATAAATGAGAAAGCCTTGAAGGAAAAGCTCACGAATATTGTTCTGGTTCAGGGAAGTATGGAGGAACTGCCTTTACCTGATGGCTCTATCGATTTGATAATTGCTTCTCTGGTATTGCATGAAATACAGCCCCTGGCACCGCTGTTACATCAAATGAAAAAAGTACTAAAAAAAGAAGGCTATTTAATCTGTCTTGAACTACAACCAAAAGGAAGTTCCAAGAAAGCACCGAGAATTACATTGGAAGGAATGGAGCAGGAAATGAAAGAAGCCGGATTTCATGTAACAGAGAAATTTTTTCCAGCCAAATCTCTATACATTCTCGTTTCGCAGAAGACGGATTAAAGGATAAATTTTCGTATAATTAAAGATATTAAGTGTCTCTAAAATCTATAATTTAAATTGAGATGACGCCGTGCTTATGTTTAAGAAGCAATACTAACAAAACAAAATAAAGTGCTGCACCGTACGACTATAATGAAAAGTAAAAGTGTTGAAATAAGTAAATAAGTTAATATATGAAAATTATTAAATAAAAAAGGTACTTTAGTTCAAGTCTGGGGGTAGTACTTTTTTTGAACTAACTGGTCAGGTTAGCTAAATAAGGATGTAGTTTAAATCTCTAAAAATACATTTTAAAGAGGGAGATTATGAACCACTACCAGATTGTAAAAGAAATAATTAATGATTGGGACCCGAAGAATCTTTTACGTTACACATCTGAGGAAGAATATGACCCAGAAATAAGTCGCATTGTATTGCTATTACCTACGGCAACATCTGTTGAAAAATTAGCTGTTGTGATACATGAGGTCTTTGATAAAATGTTTTCGGTGAGTGAAAAACATTCGATTAATAATTGTTATTCAAGCTCATTAAAAATTTGGAACAAAATTAATAACAGTGAATTTCCAAATGTAAAAAAACGACATAATATCTAAAAACGACATTAATCAAAAGAAATATTGTCAAGCAAACGGGTGCTTTACTTCAAGAAGGGGTAAAGCCTTTTTTCTTATTGAACTAACGCGGCAGGATAGTTGAAAAAGGAAAGGGAACTAAATTATTGGTAATTCGTAAATAATATAGAAGAACAAAAAGGTTACTATTTTTTGGGGGAATGGAGAGATTTAAAGATGGAAGTAAAAGAGTGTCCTAAATGTAATAACAGTCAGATTGAAAAGGGTATTATTCGTTCAGGGAATGCAGTAGTTCATATGTTTTCCCACAACAATCTAAGAAATCAATCATCACCAATATCCTCATTTTACTGCTCAAATTGTGGGTATGTATTAGGCTTATATGTTGAGAATCCTAAAAATCTTGAAAAGTGATATTAAAGTAACGGGGGCTTTACTTCAATAAGGAGTAGAGCTTTTTTCTACTTCAACAAACGAAGCAGTTTAGTTGAAGTAGAAAATACAAATGATTGTTGTTTTTAAAGGTTTGAATATAATGTAAATAAAAGGGGGATAGATATGATTTGGTTAATAGTGCTTATTATTCTTTTTATTATTATCGTCTTTGCTTTATTAGTTGACAGGAGAAATAAGAAAATTAATAACAATAATCAGAATCCAATTAATTCAAATGCAAAACCAGGAGAAAGTTCTAACTATATAATGGGAGATAATAGATATACAAATGGAGAATAGCTCGCTTTATTACAAAGTTTGTGAAGTAGAGTAGTGTACTTAAACTAACGAGTGCTTTACTTCAAGAAGGGGTAAAGCTTTTTTTCTTATTGAACTAACGCGGCAAGTTAAAATAAACAAATGCCCTTAAAAATTCAGAGTTTATAATGGAGGTTATTAGCTTTGCAAAAATGCGAGAAATGCAATGCACATTTTAGCTGGAGTAAAATCTATGAATCCTTCTGGCTGAGTTATAAACATATTAAATGTAACGAATGCAATACAACACATAAGATAACTATACCAAGCAGGTTAATTTTTAGCTCTTTTACTATTCTTCCAATGCTCATCTTCGGTTATTACCTGTCTCCTTTTAGCAATGGTCTTGTGACACTTGGTATAGCTATTTTTATTTTTATAATTGGTTCTTTGTTGGCACCTTTTCTTGTTACTTATAAAGTGTCTTTGTGAACTAATGTACTTAAACTAAAGCAGCAGTTTAGTTGAAGAAGAGAATAGGAGTTTTTATCTCGCATTATACTCATTATGTTTAATAGAAAGAAAGGCGCAAAAAAATTACGCCTGTAACTTAAATAGAAAAAAATTTACTGTTCTGGGTGAAGGATATTGCAGGCACTTAACCAATTTCCAGAAGGATCTTTAAATCCAAAACCACCAAATTCGCCTTGTAAATTTAAAGGACCAACTTCAACTTGTTTTCCTTCAAGCCACTCATATAATTCTTTTAAGGCAGGAGTATAAAAGTCAATTATACTATGAACGATATTAGTATTTGTATTTCTGAATGATAATCCATTAATTTCTTCAGTTTCAACCAAGAAAATAGTTGGAACTCCTTTTGATTTCATAGTAAGCATAGCATTTTTTTTACCTTGAAAGTGGACTTCGGCACCCAGGATATCGATATAAAACTCTATAGATTTTTCTAAATTAGTAACTGGTATCTCCAGTGTAGCAATATGTGATATTAAATTAGTCATAGTAGCCTCCTTTGTTTTGTTTGCATTTATATTTTTCTATACTCAATTAAGAAATCCCTCTTAAGTTTCATTAAGAATTGAAAATTATTTATGGCTAATTCAATTTGATACATGAAGTTTGAAGTATGACAAATGGGTGGAAAAAATACTATTAATATCTAATACGCATCACGACTATAATGTGTAGTAAAAAAGAAGGTGATTATTCAACTAACGAGTGCTGGTTTAGTTAAAGATCATGGGTTGCTGAGGCAGTCCTTTTTTTCTTATTGAACATCCGTGGCAGGTTAGTGGAAGAGTGGTATCTATGATCGCTAAACAAATCGGCAGATAATGGTACAATTAAGAAGGATATATGAACGAAAGGGTGGTTTTATATGTTATGGATTGCTACACAAGATAATAAAAGTTTGATAGATGTAAAAGAGGTTACTGTAGACGGGAAAAAAATAGACGGTGTTATCGGCAGTACTTCTTTGGATCACTGGAGTAAAGTTTTGGGGAAATACGAATCAAATGAAAGAGCATTAGAAATTCTTGAAGAAATTTTTAAGAAGATTGAAGAAAACAATGGTATTACTGTGACATATGCTATGCCTAAAAAGTAAGTTTCAAATTGTTCATTTAAAGGTGCTTTACTTCAAGAAGGAGTAAAGCTTTTTTCTTATTGAACAACGGGGCGGGTAGTTGAACAAGGAACCTATAAAAAGATATCGAATTTACAAGCAGACTGGAGATTATTCAGAATTTAATTAAGGGAGGAATTTCAATGAAGGAAAAAATATTGAAGTACATAGAAAGTAATTTCCCTAACTTAACAAGTGATTTGCATCTAAGGTTCGAACAAGGTCACCCATATAAAAATGGAACTGAAGAAAGAGTTAATCAAGTTGTTACAAGAGTTACCACATTGTTCGAAGAAGTGTTCAAGCCGGATGATTTTATTTATCTTTATATAAAAGATTGGAATGTAACAGAGGATATTATGTTTGGAAATAACACTCCAGAATACCTGTATGATTTATTAAGTAAACAAAATATAGAAGAGGAAACTTTTTACGATATAGATGAGGATTATGATGAGTTAACGGGTCAAACAATAGAAATAAAAAATGAATTCAAAGTGAAATTTGTATGCGTACAATTAAAATCTATTAGCTACAAGAAAATATTGGAAGGCATAGGAAATTATGAACAAGGAAGAGTTCCTTCTATTGGAGAATCTGTATACTTTATTAGCACTGAAAAGGACATAATATTTCACATGTATGACGACCGTGGTTGTGATGTTTTTGGTTTAGATAAAGATACTCTTGTGCCCTTATACCATAAGTTTAGAAAGTGGATTTTAGACTATAACCGTATTGAAATAGACGACACTTTTGAAGAAGGTTTATTTAATTATTATGAAACTACCCGGGAAAAAGAAAAAAGGCTTAGAGAAAACAGTATAAAAGTAAAAGAAACTAAAATTAACTTATCCCAGGACAATACATGTCACATTACTCATGCTCTTGCCATACCAAATGAATATGCAGAAGAATGTATCAATGAGATAGGTGAAACAGGATTTACTATCGCTATCGATAGTAAAAATAACGAGTTAACTAATATTAAAGCAATAAAAACAGAGGCTTTGGCACTTGTTGATTATCAAACTGAGCTCTTGTCTTTATATTCAAAGAAGTATAAAGGTGAGTATATAGGATGGTCAGTTAAAAAAGCTTTTTAATTAGAAAATCCTACTTCAACTAACGTATGTTTAGTTTAGGAAGGAGTAAAGCCTTTTTTCTTATTGAGCTAAAGACACAGGTTTATGTTAGAGAGTATTTGTTATCATAAATGCTATAAATACAATGAATTCGAAAATTTCTGATCTAATTCAACGATTACAAAGGAGTATTTATATGAGTGACAAAAAACTACTTATTACTTTCAAAAGTGATCTTTACAATTATTCATTGGAACAGCTAAGATATATCTCGGAAGAAGGGGTTTGGTCTATTGGACAGATGTATGACCATTTAATACTAGTTGCCCACGAGTATCTTGATAATATGGAAACATGCGCTACATTAAGTGAGGAACATCCCCTAGGGAAAACCCAGTTTGGGGAGCAATTATATAGGAACAGAGGGTTTCCACCTATTAAAATAAGATTACCTGATGAACTAAATTCTCCACCAAATAATTCAGACAGCAAGGAAAATCTAATTACCAGGATGGATCAGTTAATTCAAAGGTTAAGTCATTGTGAATCGAAAGTGGATTATATTAACCCAAATAATAAAGTTGAACATGGAGGTTTCGGCTGGCTGAATGCAAGGGAATGGTATGAATTGGTTGGAATGCATTTTCGTCATCACTTGCGTCAAAAAGATGAGTTGAAAAGTTACATATTATAGGCGAAAGTTACATCATAAATTGGATGTCCTTCTTCAACTTACAGGTGCTTTACTTCAAGATGGGGTAAAGCCTTTTTTCTTGTTGAACTAAAGCAGCAGTGTAGTTGAATAAGAACTTAAATTTTTTTGAAGTAATACCTTGTATTATATAGTAATGTATATTATAACTATAATTGGAGGTGGATGAATTTGGAAGTGAATAAAGAAGTTCTAAAAGGTCACATTGATACGATCATTCTATCGTTACTACATAGCAGGGATATGTATGGATATGAGTTAGCTAAATTGGTTCGAGAAAAAAGTGATGAACAATTTGAATTAAAAGAAGGTACGCTTTATTTGTCACTAAAGAGATTAGAAAAAAATAAGTGGATTGAATCTTACTGGGGTGATGAACAGGGACCAGGCGGAAGAAGAAAATACTATAAACCTACACCTTTAGGTAATGAGGGTTTTGAAGAAAAACGTAAGGAATGGCAATTTGTTAAAAAAATGATTGATTCGTTCTTGGAAGGGGGAGAAAAAATATGAAACAAATTGAAGCATTTGTTGATTCTGTTTATCAAAACGTAGGTGGAAATAAAAGAGAAATACAAGAATTAAAAGCAGAAATGAAAAGTCATTTGTTGGAAGCTGTTCATGAATTAAAAAATGAGGGAAAATCAGAGCATGAAGCAATCCAAATTGCCATAGAGCGATTTGGAAAAGAAAGTGAATTACGATCAGTTATTAGTGAGTTGTTTAAAACGCAAAAAGTATTTGGAAAAGCTGTGCTTTATATTGGTCTAACAATTTTACTTCTTTCCTCCGTTCTATTTGGATATTTTTTAAACATTGGAAACCATCGTACAAGTGAACAATCAGAAATTGCTTATGAAATTGGAGATATGGTTGAATTTGACCCAGAAATATCAGTAGCAACAGAAGAGAAAATAGAAATGTTGTTACACGATGCAAGTTATATTAAAAAAATGAATGTTTTTCTTAATGAAGATAGAGACAAACCAGTGTACGAATTAAATAAAAATACAAATCAAGACTTCTCATTAGTGTATAGTAATTTACATTACGGAAGTGGTGATAGAAATAGTTTTGTAGAAATTGAAGTTCTTGATTATCGAAGCATTGGATTTCTAACATTGTTCTTTGGTTTTACTTGTTTTGTAGTGCTTTTTATTATTTGGGCTATCATAAACATTTATCATAAGAAAAGAATAAATGTTTAAGGACGGCTTTTCTTATTGAACAATCGAGGCAGGTTAGTGTACGAAGAAAATGGGAGTGAAAAAATAGATGGTCAGTAGTATTTTTAGATTTCTTGGTTTACTTTTAATGGCTAGTCCAGTTCTCTTGTATGGACAAAATATTGTTGACGAAAAATTGGCTATTATAATTCTTATTGTTGGTATAATAATTACATTTTTATTTAGAAAAAATAAAAAGATACAAAGTAAACGATGAAGTAAACTATGGACACATTTCGAGCATAATGTGTAATAAATGAGAAGGTGCTTATTCAACTAATGGGACAGGTTAATGTAAGCATTGCAGGAAATCATGTGCAATAAATAGAAATACCTACTTATCAAACTATGTAAGGAGATAATACTTTGAACATTATAACTTTGGTTCTAAGTTATTTAATTGGCTCAATCTCATTTGCTTTAGTAATCGGTAAAATATTTTATAAGAAAGATATTCGTGATTATGGTAGTGGTAATCTTGGTGCAACTAATGCTTATAGAGTTTTAGGCATAAAAGCAGGAGTAATTGTAGCAATTGCCGATATATTAAAAGGGATATTTGCTTGTTTACTTCCCCTAATACTGGGTTCTACAGTTAACCCTATTGTATGCGGGTTATTAGCCATACTAGGGCACATATTTTCTGTTTTTGCTAATTTTAAAGGTGGAAAGGCTGTTGCGACAGCAACTGGAGTTTTCTTGTTTTTTACTCCTTTAGGTGTTTTTGTTGGTTTTATTGTGTTTGTGTCAACTTTGATATTTAGTAAGTATGTATCACTAAGTTCAATGTTTGCTAGTATAGCATTATTCATTTACAGTCTTATATTTGAAGATAAAGTTATCATAGCAATCTCACTACTAGTAAGCGTATCGATAATCATTTTACATCGACAAAATATAATGAGAATTGTAAATGGAACAGAGAACAAAATAGTTGAATATTAGTGTTTACTTGTTAAGCTAACGGGTGTTTAGTTAGATATTCGCTTTCCGAAATAATTAATCTTTAAAATAAAAAGCCTTTGTAGGTATGAAAAAAATCCCCTTTTGGATCAACTTTTGTTCGAAATAGGGATTATGGTTTTCTATTGGAATCAGCATTTGTAGATGTGTTTTGATCAAGATTTATTCAAAACAAACATCTTATCCTATGATTGTTTAGGTAATAGTAAAGTCTTCGGAATAGATAAATTAACTTCCTTGCAAATAAATTCTAATCTTGTTATCCTAATATCAGTTAAATAATTTATCCTTCGGGGTCGGGTGAAAGTCCCAATCGACAGTAAAGAGAGAAATCTTTAGAGCCTGTGAGCCGTAAAACGCATGATTTGGTGTGAATCCAAAGCCGACAGTTATAGTCTGGATGGGAGAAGGAGTAGTCGCCTATTGAATAGGTTTTTTAGTTTTGCTAAAAAACGTAAAATAAGGGCTTATTAAAGTATGACTTCTCTCGCATCCGATCAATTTTGGGTGCGTTTTTTAATGTCTAGCTACAGCGCCTAGCCCCTCGAGTCGCTTCAGACTTGCGAATAAAGGCAAAGATCGCCTTTATTGCAATTCTTCCAGCGCTTGTCTGGGCTGGCATAGGCGCTTGCGCTTTTCAAAATTGAATAATTATCCTTCGGGGTCGGGTGAAAGTCCCAATCGACAGTAAGAGAGTAATCTTAGAGCCTGTGAGCCGTAAAACGCATGATTTGGTGTAAATCCAAAGCCGACAGTTACAGTCTGGATGGGAGAAGGAATAGTCGCCTATTGAATAGGTTTTTTAGTTTTGCTAAAAAACGTAAAATAAGGGCTTATTGAGTATGACTTCTCTCGCATCCGATCAATTTTGGGTGCGTTTTTTAATGTCTAGCTACAGCGCCTAGCCCCTCGAGTCGCTTCAGACTTGCTAATAAAGGCAAAGATCGCCTTTATTGCAATTCTTCCAGCGCTTGTCTGGGCTGGCATAGGCGCATACTCTTTTCAAAATTGAATAATTATCCTTCGGGGTCGGGTGAAAGTCCCAATCGACAGTAAGAGAGTAATCTTAGAGCCTGTGAGCCGTAAAACGCATGATTTGGTGTAAATCCAAAGCCGACAGTTACAGTCTGGATGGGAGAAGGAGTAGTTCAATGCTTTTTGAGAGATAATGGCAAAAGGTTTATTTGAATCTACCTAATTTTTCTCCGACACCTTTGTGTACGGAGTTTTTTGTTTATCCCGGATTAACGGGCAAGTAAGACTTCTACTTCAAGACTTGGCTCAAGCAACAAAACTTATGGTAGATAACTGCAAGTAAAAGCCCGAATGGTTCGGGCCAACAGGACGTTGGTCACTCAGGCATTGCCGCACGACGCGGTGTTATTCGCCTGAGTTCAATTTTTCAATCAGTGGATGAAGAAAACCCCACTTATTGAAGTTTCACTTTTTATAAGGTTTATGATTTTCGCCTTAAAATAGTAAAAGGAGGAAGCAATGTTTACAGGAATTATTGAAGAGCTAGGTACAGTAAAGAACGTTCAAAAAAGTGGGAGCAGTATGCAACTTGTTATCCGTGCAGAACGAATTTTAGAAGACATCAAATTAGGCGATAGCATCGCAGTGAATGGTGTTTGTTTAACAGTAATCGAGTTCTCACAATCTGAGTTTACAGTAGATGTTATGCCAGAAACGTTTGATGCGACTACAACCAATTTATTAAACAGTGGTTCAGCTGTAAACTTAGAAAGAGCAATGGCAGCAAATGGTCGTTTTGGTGGTCATTTCGTTTCAGGACATGTTGACGGAGTCGGTACAATTTTGAAGAAGCGTCCTACTGCAAATGCAGTTTATATCGATATTAAAGTGCCTGAAGAATTAAGTCACTTTTGTATACCAAAGGGTTCCATAACGATTGATGGCACAAGTCTAACAATTTTTGAAATAAGTAAATCGATGATAACCGTGTCCCTGATTCCCCATACAAATAAAGAAACCGTGCTAGGAATGAAAAAAGAGCGTGAACTAGTCAATATTGAATCTGACATGCTAGGAAAGTATATGCATCAATATATCACAAATAAAAAGGAATCAACGATCACACAAGATTTTTTAAAGCAAAACGGTTTTTAAGGAGATAATATTATGCTAAATACTATTGAAGAAGCAATTACGGATTTAAAACAAGGAAAGCTCATTATTTTAGTAGATGATGAAAACCGCGAAAACGAAGGCGATTTCCTTTGCTTAGCAGAATTTGCAACACCAGAAAATATTAATTTCATGGCCAAGTATGGTCGAGGGTTGATTTGTATGCCAATTCATGAGGAAATCGCGGAGGAATTGCAATTACATCCGATGGTTTCTAACAACACAGATTTTCATCAAACTGCATTCACTGTGTCGATTGATCATGAAAGCACATCTACAGGTATTAGTGCCTTCGATCGTTCAGAAACAATGTTACAAGTCATTAATCCAAAAGCAACTGCAATTCAATTTAAGCGACCTGGACATGTATTTCCACTAATAGCAAAGACTGGTGGAGTATTAGAAAGACGTGGGCATACAGAAGCTGCAGTGGATTTCGGAACACTTTGTGCTTCAGCAAAAGCAGGTGTAATTTGTGAAATTATGAAAGATGATGGATCAATGGCACGCTTACCGGATTTACTGGAATTTGCCCAACAATTCCAGCTGAAAATTGTAACAATTGAAGAATTATCAAGTTATTTGATAAATATTAAAGCTAGCTAAGGAGAGAATATAATGGTAAAAACAATAGAAGCAAATTTAATCGGAACAGATTTGAAAATAGGTATTGTCGTAGGGCGTTTTAATGATTTTATAAATGCAAAGCTTGTTGATGGCGCAATAGATGGATTGAAACGTCACGGAGTAAAGGAAGAAAACATAGAAGTCGCATGGGTTCCAGGTGTATTCGAAGTACCGTTTATTGCAAAAAAAATGGCTGAATCACATAATTATAATGCTGTCATTGGCCTTGGAACAGTAATTCGTGGAGCTACTACACACTATGATTATGTATGTAATGAGGCTGCAAAAGGAATCGCTCAAGTAGGTTTACAAACTGGAGTACCAGTTATTTTCGGTATTGTTACAACTGAATCAATTGAACAGGCTATTGAACGAGCGGGTACAAAAGTAGGAAATAAAGGATACGATGCTGCTATATCAGCAATTGAGATGGCAAATCTTTTGAAGATGATGTAAAAAAATGATAATGCGGTAGAAAAGCAAATGAGCAGCATGATAGGTCATTTGCTTTCTTATTTATACTTGTAGTATAAACAATGAATTAAAAGTACTTAAAAATTTATCCTAAATTTCTTGGATTTTAATATTAACTAGCTCATCAGTCTCCGTCTTAAATTCAATTTTTACAGAGACTCCAAATTCTTTGTCACTATCTTTTAACCATAGCCTAAATTTTTCAATTGTTGAATCTCCTTTAGATTCGCTTCCTTCATGGAGGTAGTCAATAATACTCGCATTGGGATATTTGGACGCAGTTTCTTTTATAGCGAGCTGTCCCCACTTAGCATAGGCAGGTATTTCTTGTTGTGCAGGAGCAATTGCTGGTATATGTGTTGAAACTGATTGGGTAGAAGCAATAATTCCAAATGCAATAACTATTTTTTGCATAAATCTCATCTCCTTTAAATTAGGATGAGTCATTCGCCTGAAAATAATTCTATATAAAATATGTTTACTAATAAATTATTTACTACAATTTTTTAAACATGAACCCAGTGCATAATTTTTTGTACTGGGTTTAATATGGTGTGAGCAATAATACTGAAAAATAATATGCTTGTTTTATAATGATAGATGTATAAGTATTAAAAATTGGGAGGGGAATATTATGGACTTAGGGTTATCAGGAAAAGTAGCGATAGTAACTGGTTCGAGTAAAGGAATAGGTTTACAAACTGCTTTTCAATTAGTGAAGGAAGGAGCGAGTGTAGTCCTTTGCGCACGTGGTGAAGAAAAATTAAAAGAGGCAGCGGCGTTCATTAATAGTGAAACAGGAACAGAGGTGTTAATTGTTCCTGCTGATATTACAAAAGAGGATGAGTGTAAAGAAATTGTTCAAAAAACAATAGAACATTATGGCCGTATAGATATTTTAGTTAATAATGCCGGTACTTCGTCAGCGAATGCTTTTGAATCAGTTGATACAGATTTATGGCAAACCGATTTAGACTTAAAATTATTTGGGGCAATACATACTTCAAAAGCAGTACTACCCTATATGAGGGAAGTAGGCGGGGGAGCGATTGTGAATGTAACGGCAGTTTTGGGAAAAACACCTCCTGCCAATTCTTTACCAACGACAGTTAGTCGAGCAGCTGGTATGGCATTGACTAAAGCAATGAGTAAAGATTTAGGAAAAGACAATATTCGTGTCAATACAGTTTGCATTGGTCTAATCAGAAGCAATCAAATCGAACTAAAATGGAAAAATGAAGCTCCTGAACTTTCATGGGATGAATATTCTAGAAATGTAGTAGGTCCTTCTATTCCACTCCAACGAATTGGTGATACAGCAGAAGCAGCAAATGTCATTACTTTTTTAGTATCAGATGCAGCGTCTTATGTCACTGGAACATCCGTTAATATCGACGGTGGATCTGGTGGAACACTTTAAACAAAAAACGAACCCGAATGGATGACCTATAAACGGTCCCATTCGGGTTTCTTATATTAGTGAAATTTATTTCTTAAATTGGTTGGCTACAATATTAAGTAGCTTATTAACAAATATTAAGAAGACTAAAGTAGTGAGGGTTATGTTAGGATTGATCATTTGAATTGTCACAACTCAACTAAAACTGTAATAATATAAAGCTAAGAACAGCCTAATGCATTAGGAGTGAGAGTATGTCGGCTATAACGGGGAAACAGTATATTGATCGGATTGACCAGTTGAAAACGGACGTTTGGATAGACGGAAAGCCTGTCACAGGGAATATTTCGGAGCATCCCGCGTTTAAAGGAATTATCAAAAGTCAAGCAGCATTGTATGATCTGCAGCATCATAAAGACTTAAAAGGTGTTCTAACGTATTTGTCACCAACAAGCAAAAACCGGATAGGTATGTCGTTTTTGCAGCCGAAGACAAAAGAGGACTTAGTGGCAAGACGTATAATGGTGCAGCACTGGGCTAAATCTAATAATGGATTAATGGGAAGAAGTCCAGATTATATGAATACTGCATTAATGGCTTTAGCTTCATCCGTTCATTTGTTGCAGGAACAAAAGAACTGTTTTCCAGATAATCTACTATCATTTTATGAATACGCAAAAGAAAATGATATCTCTATGACCCATACTTTTATAGAACCACAAGTAAATCGCACACTACTGTATGAGGAGCGTTCGGATGAACCGATTGCCGCAAAAATAATAGATAGGAACGAAGATGGAATCATAGTAAAAGGTGCACGACTTCTTGCGACACAGGGCGGAATAACGGATGAATTATTAGTTATCGCGGCAGGAGGGAAAGTAGAAGAGGATAATAGTTTTGCATTTTCCATACCAAGTAATACTAGAGGATTAAGGTTCATATGTAGAGAATCATTTGTTGGAGGGGATTCCTCATTTAACTATCCATTAAGTTCGAAGTATGAAGAAATGGATAGCGTTGTAGTGTTTGATAATGTCTTAGTTCCCTGGGATCGCGTATTTTATTATGACAACATCTATATTTCAAATAATTTTATGAAGTCGAACTCGTTCCTACCCTTTACACTTCATCAAGTAGTATCTAGGCAAATTATAAAAACCGAATTCATACTGGGGATTGTCCAGTCAATTATAGATACCATTAATATAGATGAATACCAGCATGTTCAAGAAAAAGCATCTGAAATAATTATCGCTCTGGAGACGATGAAAGCATTAGTGATAAAGTCAGAAGTAGAGGCCAAAATAGACATAGGTGGGTGGATGCAACCAGATCGCGACACATTACAAATTGCAATGAATGTATTTCCACGGATCTATCCGAGGTTTACGGAAATCATTCAGCTCTTAGCCGCGAGTGGATTAATGTCCATCCCAACCGAAAGTGCATTCCAATCACCTATTAAAAAAGAGTTAAATTACTACTTACAAACCAGTGAAGATATTGGAGTGGACCGTGTGAAACTTTTCCGTCTAGCATGGGACTTAACAATGAGCGCATTTGGTTCTAGACAAACACTATACGAGCGTTTTTTCTTTGGTGATCCTGTTCGACTTGCAAGTCAGCTTTACTTTTCCTATGATACGGAAGAATATAAACAACGAGTAAGAAATATATTGAATGAGTCCACGGTACAGTGAAATATATACTCAATCAAGTTTCGGAAAAGCAATTGACACTATTTTCTAAATTTGTTATAGTACTATTCAATAAAAGCATATAAATTCGTTGAAGAGAAAGAGTAATGTATCTTGTTGTTCTACAGAGAGCTGACAAATTGGTGAAAGTCAGTGTGCAATTGATATATGAATATCCTCTCTGAGAAGAAAGCTGAAGATTTTAGTAAGCTTATCCGGGTGTCTACCGTTAAAAAGAACACGTATGATTTGTACGTTGCTAAGTGCTATTGGATCGGCTCAATAGAATTAGGGTGGTATCGCGGTTAACCCCGTCCCTTTACTCGGGATGGGGTTTTTTGTATGCCTTTTATACAAAATGTATAGGAGGAAAAGTTATGAATATGCGTGAAGTAAAAGAAAGTAAAGTACAACGAGAACAAAGAATCCGTGAGTATTGGCAAAACAACAAAACCTTTGAAAAGTCTGTACAAAATCGGGAAGAGGCTACACCATTTGTCTTTTATGAAGGTCCACCAACAGCAAATGGACTTCCACATGTCGGTCATGCACTCGGAAGAACGATTAAAGATGTGGTAGCTCGATATAAAACGATGAAGGGGTACAAGGTAGAGCGAAAAGCAGGTTGGGACACACATGGTTTACCAGTTGAACTCGGGGTGGAGAAACAGCTAGGAATATCAGGTAAGCAAGATATCGAAAATTATGGTATCGAGAATTTTGTAAAAAAATGCAAGGAAAGTGTATTCACATATGAAAAAGTATGGCGTTCCTTTACCGAGGAACTAGGTTATTGGGTAGACATGGATAACCCGTATTTAACATTAAGTAATGATTATATTGAAAGTGTGTGGAATATTTTAAGTAAAGTGCATCGCGATAAATTACTCTACAAGGGTCACCGTGTGTCACCTTATTGTCCTAGCTGCCAAACATCCCTGAGTTCACATGAAGTTGCGCAAGGTTATAAAGATGTAAAAGATCTTTCAGCAACTGTTAAATTTAAACTTGCTAATAATGTTAATGAGTTTTTTCTCGGTTGGACTACAACGCCTTGGACGTTACCAGCGAACGTAGCGCTTGCTATGAATCCTTCTCTTGTTTATGTCCGAGCTAAGGTAGAAGATGAAATATATATAGTTGCAAAATCATTAGTTCCTGCTGTATTAGGAGAAAAAGCTATCATCCTAAGTGAACATTCAGGAGACGAATTTGATGGTGTTCCTTACCTCCCTCCATTCCATTATGTAGACGTACCAAAAGGGCATTTTGTCGTTTTAGCAGATTATGTAACAGAAACGAGTGGTACAGGGATTGTGCATATTGCCCCGGCATATGGTGAGGATGATTATCGAACAGTACAACAAAATGGCCTTTCCTTTGTTAATGTAGTGGATCAGCGAGGTTGTTATACAGAAGTAGTAACGGATTTAGCGGGTAAATTTGTGAAAGACTGTGACGTGGAAATTATAAAGCTTTTATCGAATACGGGCTTATTATTTCATAAAGAGAAATATGAACATAGCTATCCCCATTGTTGGCGCTGTGACTCTCCACTTCTTTATTATGCAACGGACAGTTGGTTCATAAAGATGACAGCTTTAAAGGAGCAGCTAGTAGAAAATAATCAAACGGTAAATTGGTACCCTGATCACATTAAAAATGGGCGATTTGGTAATTTCTTAGAAAATGTAGTGGATTGGAATATAAGTCGTAATCGGTACTGGGGAACCCCTTTAAACGTGTGGATTTGCACAACTTGTGGACATGAAGAAGCGCCGACAAATGTTGCATCTTTAGCAAAACTTGCATCTCAGCCACTACCGGAAAATTTAGAGTTGCATAAGCCTTATATAGACACCATCATCTGTTCATGTTCAAAATGTAGTGGGGAGATGCAACGCACCCCAGAAGTAATCGATGTATGGTTTGATAGCGGCTCTATGCCTTTTGCACAGCACCATTATCCATTTGGCGATAATAAACAATTAAGCGATCAATTCCCTGCGGATGTCGTGATAGAGGGAATTGACCAAACTCGAGGTTTCTTTTATAGCCTACTAGCAGTTTCAACACTTTTTACAGGAAAAGCACCTTATAAAAATGTATTGTCACTAGGTCATGTATTGGATGAGCAAGGTCAAAAAATGTCTAAAAGTAGAGGAAATGCATTAGATCCACTTGACCTCATGCATCAGAACGGTGCTGATGCATTGCGCTGGTCATTATTGGTCGATAGTTCTCCATGGAATCCAAAACGTTTTTCCACAAAGATTGTACAGGAAGCCAGTTCAAAGCTACTTGACACGCTTGATAATTTATTTAATTTTTATGCACTATATGCAAATATTGATCAGTTTTCCTTTGAGACAACAAAACCAGGTAACGCAACAAAAATGGATCGGTGGATTCTTTCACGGTTGAATAGTACGATTCAAAAGGTAACCGTATTTATGGATGATTATCAGTTTACCCAAGCTACACGTGAAATCGCAGAGTTAGTAGAGGAAGTAAGTAATTGGTATGTTCGTAGATCGAGACAGCGTTTTTGGGCGGCAGGTTTTTCCGAGGATAAGCGTGCAGCTTTTAATACGCTTCACCACGTATTAAGTAATGTTAGTGAATTAATTGCGCCGTTCACTCCCTACATTGCCGAGGATATTCATTTAAAATTACACAATAATAGCGTTCATCTACAGGATTACCCAAAACACCAAAGTAGTTTAATCGATGGAAAATTAGAGGACGATATGAATGCTGTATTGAAGATAGTTGAGTTAGGTCGCAGTATCCGTAATTCAAATAACTTGAAAGTG
This sequence comes from Psychrobacillus sp. FSL K6-2836, assembly GCF_038003085.1. NCBI lineage: Bacteria > Bacillati > Bacillota > Bacilli > Caryophanales > Bacillaceae > Psychrobacillus > Psychrobacillus sp. FSL K6-2836. The sequence continues at coordinate 524,067 of NZ_JBBOOM010000001.1, read as the reverse complement.
AAACAACCACTAGCCGAAATGGTCATTTGTACAAACTTATCCAAAAAAAGCTTGAAGGACTTTGGCTCCATTATTCAAGACGAATTAAACATCAAAGTATTAACTTGGGTAACAGATTTAGAAGAATTAGAAGAAATTTCGTTTAAGTTAAATTTCAAAGTAGCGGGTGCTGTATTTGGTAAGAATGTGAATAATCTCAAAAAGTATGTGGAGAATTTAACAGCTACCCAAAAACAATTATTGTTATCGGAAGGCAGTATACCAGTAGTTATTTCAAATGAATCCTATGAATTATTAAAGGAGCATGTAATTACAGAAACCCATGTAAAAGAAGGCTATGCATATGTAGAAGATGGTATCTTTAAGGTACTAATAGATACGAAGTTAACTTCTGAGTTATTAGAAGAAGGGCTGATTCGTGATTTTATCCGAATTATTCAGGACACACGCAAAAAGTATAATTATCCAATTGAAAAATATATCAATCTTTCAATAAGTTGTACCGAAGATTCTAAATCATTAATACAGCGTTTTGAATTCTTAATAAAAACAAATGTCTTAGTCCACCATATACAATTTGTTTCAGAGCCATCTGATTCGACTATAACTGTTATGCTGAATAACCAAGAAGTAAACCTTAGCATGCAGTTAGAATAATCATTTAAAAAGCATTCGACATTTATATTGTTGAATGCTTTTCTAATGTATAAACATGATAAAGTTCATGGGAAATTATTTAATTTCAATTAGTGAAACTTATGATTTATAAGAACGTATTTTTACTATCGCAATATTATGTAATTTATATTTAGAAGAAGTCATCTTTAAAAGGATTAATTCCACTAAAGAAAAGAAAATATTGAGGTGAGGTAATACATATGTTTTTTGTTCAAATGTCTGGCTTCCCAGGCTCTGGTAAGTCCACGCTTGCCCGTCAAATTCTGAAAAGAACTGGGGCGGTTATCGTCGATCATGATATTGTAAAATCAGCTTTATTACATTCTATGGAGGAAGGTGAAATTGATTCAAATCTTGCTGGTAAGATTTCATACAATATTGATTGGTCTTTAATTGAATTTCACTTATCACAAGGACAAGATGTAATATTTGACAGTCCTTGTTTATACCAAGAAATGATTGATAAAGGAACATATTTATCTAAAAAATATAATGTGAAATATAAATATGTAGAATGCTACCTTAGCGATATTCATGAAATTAATTTTAGATTAAAAAATCGTGAAAGAATGATAAGCCAAATAAAAGAAATAAAGTCTGAAATAGCTTTTAAATCCACGATTGAGAATAGTAAAAAACCATTAGGATATAAGTGTATTACTGTAGATACTGGACAAACATTAGAAAGTTACATCCAGGATGTAATGAATTATATATACGAATAAGGGAAAGAAATATTGTTATTTCAATTAACTAGTAGCTTATCTAGAATTTTCTCGTCTTAATTAAAATAGTTATCATTCACTATATAATATAGTAGCGTAAACCACTACAATGGTTTTCGCTACTTAAGGTTAAAAATCATCTGCATTCAGTAATATAAATTCTTTTACAAACGCCACAACATCATCTATTGGTTGGTCCAAGTTATAGCCTATATGATAGATATTCCCTTTATAGTAAGTATACAATTCATTTGCAGACGTGACATTTACAGAAATGAGATCAGTCACTTCATCATAATCATAATAACGATATGCAAGTGCAGAGGGGGTTGTGCGAATTTGATGTATAAGGTAGACAGATTCAGTTAGTGATTCTATTTGAACAGTATTGCCAACCCCATCCTCCGTTATTTTTGTGAAGTCATTCGATTTAAATGGATTCACATCACTATTGCTCACCGAAATAACTAAAAAATCGGTAATATTTTTATATTCATCAAGTTGATCGAACATTAACTGCGTTTCGAATCCTTTGTCACTTTCCACAACTATTACCTTGGAATCATATTGTTCTAGTTGTATAGTAGTTTCTGGAATTTTGATTGGGGATAGTGATGCATATTCCACTAAACTTATCGGTCGAAAATATGTCAATTTACGATTAGCTTGATCATCATAATGTCCAAACATTTCACTACTTGTAGCACCACCTCGACTCTCTACTTCAACCAAACTTTCCGCAAGGGAGGAATTAGTAGGAGGTACTGAAGGATTTACTACATGCAAAACAATAAAAATCATTACGATAGTGACAACAGTAACAGTTAATCTATAAAAAAGATGGTTTGTTTTCTTCGGACGATGCAAGTTTGTACGGACATATTGTTTTACGGATTGAGCCTCGTTTGTTAAATTTTGAAGCTCCTTTAATCGAAAGTTAGTCATTTAATAGCACCTCCCAATCTGCTTTTTTTAATTGTTCCTTTAAACGTTCTCTCGCTTTTTTTAGTCGAGATTTAATCGTGCTTTCAGGTACTTTTAACAAAGAGGAAATTTCTTTTGTCGTATATCCTTCAAAATAATAGTAAGTAATCGTTTCCCTTTGTTTTAGTGGTAAAGCGAAAATAGCTTCACTTATTTCATCCACTTCCTCTTTTCGTAAAAGGCGATCAGGATTACTAACGGATTGTGGAAACATTTTTTCAACTAATTTCGTTTTCCGATAATGCCAGCTTTTTAAGTAATCCTTGGATTGATTAATAACCATCCTCAACAAGTAAGGCTTCATCTCCTCATCGCTTAATGTAACTTGTTTATGATAAAACCGAATAAACACTTCCTGTACAATATCTTGCGCAGTATGTATATTATGTGTGTAATAATAACTCACTCGAAGCATTTCTTTTGTATATAGCTGCATGAGCCTCTCTAACTTATCTTCATCTATCAAGAAATTTCCCCCTCTATTAGGAAAACGATTCTACTGTTCAAAAAGACGATTCTAAAAAAAATTTCCATGCACAAATAACTTACTACAACCAAAATAGAATGATTGACTATTATTTTACATTATTTGAAATCATATTTTGCATATAAATAAGCAAAATCGCACTACTTCTAAATATTAATGTAAATAAATGTAAGATCTCTTTGCTTCAAGAATTTGTTCTTATTGTGTGGAAGATATATCTATATTTGGTATCCTACAACTTATAGATGAAGTACAAAAACCCCTTTGTTTATATCCAATGCAGAGAGAATTTAATGAAAAAGGTTGAATAATTAATGAAGTAAGCATATAATAAAAATAAATAGTAATTCGCCAATTACAAATTACTAAGTGAGATGAGGTCCATTTATGACAAAGTATAAGACAGAAGAAGAAGTACTGGAGAATTACGATAGTTCTAAATACCGCACACCAGATGGTTATACTTCGGATATCGCTATTTTCACGATTGTATCTGAAAAAGTATTAGAAAAAGCACCACCAAAGATGAGGCTTAATATCATGCTGATCAAGCGAGCTGATATAGATAACGAGGGTAACCCTAATATCGAAGGGGGGAAATGGGCACTTCCTGGAGGTTTCGTGGATGTTCCAAAAAGAGAAACCGCTTATACGGCAGCTAAGAGAGAATTGAAAGAAGAAACAAATGTAGAAGGCTTGCATGTTAAACATTTTGGTGTTTATGACGAATTTGGACGCGATCCTCGTGGATGGATGATTTCAAATGCCTTTTATGCTATTGTTCCCGAAGAAAATATAGGACAGCGAGAAGCAAATGATGATGCTGCGGAAGTAGAATTATTCGATATTGACGAAGTATTCAAGCTAGATTTAGCTTTTGACCACCGGAAAATTATTAAAGATGCTTTAAAGTTCATAAAAAAAGAGATGATTCAATCAACTGTAGCTAAAAACTTTCTACCGAAAGAGTTCACATTGTCCGAATTACAAAGAGTGCTCTTAACCGTTGGAGATGATCCACGTATTTCAAATGATTCGGTATTCTTTACCAAAGTGCCAAAGCTTCCCTTTATAGAAAAGGTAACAGATAAAGAAGGAAAGCCGAAAAAAACAAATAGAAATTCATTTAGACCGTCACAATTATATTCATTTAATGACTTTGAGATTATAGAGTCCATATATCATTAGGAAAGTATTTTTCTTTCCTAAATATTTTTAAAATTAGTACTTTGTAATTTTATAATTACAAAGTATAAATTAAAATTTAACTTGAGGAGAAGTGAATATGAACAAACGAGCATTGATTAATATTGATTATACGGAAGACTTTGTAGCTACAAATGGTTCTTTAACTTGTGGAGAACCAGGACAAAAATTGGAATCAAAAATCACTAAGTTAACAGAGGAATTTATTGTTAATGGAGATTTTACGGTGTTTGCTGTTGATGTCCATGAACTAGAGGATAAATATCATCCAGAGAAGAAACTATTTCCCCCACATAATATTAGAAATACAGAAGGTAGAAATTTATATGGCTCATTAAAAAATATATACGAAGCAAATAATAACGCGAATAACGTCTACTATATGGATAAAACAAGATATTCAGCTTTTGCTGGAACGGATCTAGAAATAAAGTTGCGTGAGCGCGGAATTATTGAGATTCACTTAGTTGGAGTTTGTACAGATATTTGTGTACTCCATACAGCAATCGACGCATATAACAAAGGTTTTCATATTGTCATCCATAAAGATGCTGTAGCTTCCTTTAACCAAGGAGGACATGAATGGGCATTGGCACATTTTGAAAATTCACTTGGAGCTAGAGTTATTTAAAAGTGAAAGGGATAAGCGTAGGGGCTAGTTTTGATGGATTTGATTTAATGACACATTTATACGAATTGGTAAGAAAATAAAAAGAAAATGGAGGAAAATAGAATGACATATGTAGACGATAGTTTAATGTTACACACAGACCTTTATCAAATTAATATGGTGGAGACCTATTGGAATGATGGGATTCATAACCAAAAAGCGGTTTTTGAAATGTATTTCCGTAAGCTTCCTTTTGGAAATGGATATTCAATCTACGCAGGATTACAACGTGTTATGGAGTTTATTGAGAGTTTTAGGTTTTCTGAGAGTGATATCGCATATCTGAGCGAGATTGGGAGTTATTCAGAGTCATACCTGGAATACCTAAGTAACCTTAAATTCACTGGAACGATTAGTTCTATGAAAGAAGGAGAATTGGTATTTGCAAATGAACCAATTATTCGAATAGAAGCACCACTAGCAGAAGCCCAACTTATTGAAACAGCACTATTAAATATAGTGAATTTCCAAACATTGATTGCAACAAAAGCTTCACGAATCAAACAAGTGATTAAAGATGAGACGGCAATGGAGTTTGGTACAAGACGAGCTCATGAATTCGATGCTGCTATTTGGGGTACTCGAGCTGCGTATATAGGAGGATTCTCTGCTACGAGTAATGTGAGAGCAGGGAAATTATTTGGTATCCCTGTGGCAGGAACACATGCACATGCTATGGTTCAAGCTTATCATGATGAATATGTAGCATTTACAAAATATGCAAGTACTCATAAAGATTGTGTTTTCTTAGTAGACACTTATGACACGCTACGTTCCGGAGTTCCAAATGCTATCCGTGTAGCAAAGGAATTTGGAGATAAGATTAATTTTATTGGCATTCGATTAGATAGTGGAGATATGGCTTACCTTTCAAAAGAAGCAAGAAAAATGTTGGATGCAGCTGGTTTTACAAAAGCGCAAATATCAGCATCTAATGATTTAGACGAATACACTATTATGAACCTAAAAGCACAAGGGGCTAGAATTGATACATGGGGTGTAGGAACAAAATTGATAACTGCTTATGATCAGCCTGCTCTTGGTGCTGTATATAAATTAGTTGCTATTGAGGATCCGAACGGAGAAATGGTTGATACCATTAAAATCTCTGCTAATCCTGAGAAAGTAACAACACCTGGACGCAAACGAATTTATCGTATCATCAATAACGCCAATGGTCATGCTGAGGGAGATTATATTGCGTTAGCTCATGAAAATCCACAAGAGGAGGAACGATTGAAAATGTTTCATCCCGTACACACCTACATTAGCAAATTCGTAACAGACTTTACAGCTAAAGAGTTGCATGTAGATGTGATTGTAGATGGTTCTGTTGTATATAAAATGCCAACAATTCAAGAAGTACAATTATATGCAAAAGATAATCTTGGGTTATTATGGGATGAGTATAAACGTACGATGAATCCAGAAGAATACCCAGTAGATTTGAGTCAAGCTTGTTGGGATAACAAGATGGTGTTGATCAAAGATATACAAAGAAAAGTTACAGAGATGACTCATCGATGAATCATGAGATTACTTTGTAAAAGGCATTTGAAAAAATAGTGGAGAATTAAACAACTGATAAGGAGGGAATATTCCATGGGTAAAATTGGTATTTACGGATCTTCATTTGATCCAATCACAAATGTACATTTATGGACTGCAAGCACTGTTGCACATCGTTGTAAATTAGATCAGGTAATCTTCTTACCCTGTTCAAATAAAAGAAAAGATAAACGGATGAAAACGGAAGATGACCATCGTTGGAATATGCTTCAAATAGCTATAGAAGATGACAGTCGTTTTATTGCAGATGATCATGAAATGAAACAAGAAGCGTGGAATATATATACGTATGATACAATGGAACACTTTAAAAAGAAATATCCGAATGATGAAGTGTACTTCATTATGGGAGCTGATTTGTTAATAGATATAGGAAAAGGAGAATGGGTCAAAGGGAGAGAGTTAGTTTCTGAAAATAAATTCATTGTGATGGCAAGAAATGGAGTAGATATGCTATCAACGATTAGTCGCTCGGCTATTTTAAGAAATAATGACGATGGATCAACATTCCACTTAATAGATAAGGGATTAGCTATGGAAATTAGTTCGACGTATATTAGAGAAGAAATTTCTATGGGAGGAGAACCTAGATATTTATTGCCAAATCAATGCTATAACTATATAAAAAAACATGAACTATATAGTTGAGAATACTTCCTGTGCTAGAAACAAATCGGAAAAATATATTTTCATCCCGGTTTCACAAAGAGCAATTCAAAATGAGGACAAAACGAATTAATTAATCTGGCAGTAGTCAGCAGTGGATCTAATGAAATGATAATCGAAGTCTGTGGGAGGAGCATGTCGCATGGACCAGAATACTAATATTAGCCTTACGTTTAACTTGCCAGATGTAAGTTTATAGATAATGACAATAATTTCACATCTAAAAATAGAAGGATAAAACACTTTAACATAACTTATACGAGTGAAAGTGAAATGATTCTGAGTCGGTTTACGGCAAACAAAACTGTGATAAACCAGAAATAACCCATAGCATGCAGTTAGAATAATTGCTAAAAAGTATTTGACGATTTAATATTGTTGAATGCTTTTTTTATTATTAAAGTTTTTTTCAATTTTTATAGAAATAGTAGTTTTCCAATATTCTTTAAATATTTGTTTTCGTTGATTGTCTAGCGTTTCTTTGTCGAGTTTCTGATTTCTTCTAATTTTTTTATTTGAAAATGCTTCGGTTGAAGAGAGTGGAGGAAACACTAAAAGTTAAGGTATTTATGTTTTAATCTTGCTGCAAATGGGAAAGTGATGTTAAAAGTTTACCGTAATATATATTTATCAATTATTGGATAAAATAGATTAACTTAGAGGTTTTTATATTCCTCACAGTTTAAATCGGAGGTGGACCATATGGGGTTTGTATTTATTTTAATATATTTAACCATTATTTTAGTTGTAATAGAAATTAATACCGTTCTGTTTACTTTTACTGGGTTAAAAAAGCATATTGCCAGATTTCAGGTTATCTCCATGCTTACAGGTACTGGATTTACCACAGGAGAATCAGAACTAATCATTGACCACCCCATACGCAGAAGAATTGGAGCTTTTTTAATTCTCTTTGGGGCATTTTCTTTAGCGGTTATTATTTCTGCAATTAGTAGCATACTCTCTGATGAATTTCACACTATGAAAATAGGCTATGTTGCAGGAGTATTGGTTTTGTTTCTATTTGTTTTGAAAGTAGGTAAAGTAAAGAACAGACTAACTGTCTTTTTCGAGCATGAACTGGAAAGCAACTTTGAGCTTCAGGATTTGACAATAAAGGATGTCTTCCTAAAAGAAAAGAATGATTACTTAGTGGAAGTTCCTCTCCACAGCTCTTCCACTATGATTGGAGGGGAGCTAATAGAAAAACTAAATTCAGAGGAAGACATAAATATTCTATTAATAAAGCGTGGTGAAATCATTATCCGAAAGGAAAGACTTAATACTGAACTTCAAGCTGGAGACTTCATCCTAATGTTCGGTGACAAAGAAGTGATTAGGAATATGTTTAAAACGGAACTGAAAGAACATGAAGCGGAGACGAAAGGCGAAATTGATCGAAGGAATAATATCCAATCCTAAATGAGTAGTTTTAACTCAAAATTACTAGAGAATATGCTAGATGGGGCAAGTTCTAGTTTTCATATTAAATTTTGTATGATTTCATTCTACTTAAAAAACCTTGATTGGCAATGCCTTTCAAGGTTTTGTTCGACTGGTCCGATAACTAGGTACCTGACATTAATTTTAATGAAATAATCCGGATTCACGTGACTTTTTCAACATTAGTTTTGTTTTTTGGTTTATTTTTTTCTTTAGGAAGGTGCCTAATATTAAAAACGATAGACTGAAGAGTAGAAGGTGGGATGCATCCCGTATTGCTCTTTGCCACACAATGCCACCTACAGCTTCTCGCATAATATCTACCGCATACGTAAAAGGAAGCGCAGGATTAATCGCTTGAAAAAACTCAGGTAATAGAACGACTGGATAGGTTCCACCTGCCCCGGCAATCTGTAAGACGAGCATAATAATTGCTAAGGCTTTTCCAATGTCACCAAATAGAGAAACGAGGGTGTATACAATAGTCATGAAAACGAAACTAATAAGGAATCCAAATAGTATAAACCAATAGGAATCCTTGACATCCACACCTAATAGAACAATGTCTCCTACTGTTACAATCAACGCTTGTAGTAGACCAATTGCTGAAAATGTAAACAACCTACCGAAATATACGGAGCGTTCACTTACATTATTATCATGGTTGGCATCTGTAGCAAGTAGTGAGATAAGAAGCAAGCAACCGACCCATATAGCAAGAACTGTATAAAAAGGGGTCATACCTGTCCCATAATTTGCGATAGGGAAAAGTTTATTTTCATTTAAAACAATTGGTTCTTCAAAAAAACTACGTTCCGCTTGTGGATCATTGCGTAGTAACTGGATTATTTCAAGGATATTCGTTTCCCCCTGAACTTTTCGAATCCTTTCTGCTAATTGCTTCACTTTATCATTTATATATGGATACTGCGCCAATGCCCGATCCAATGTAGTTTTTCCGTCTTTAAGATGAGTGTTTGTGCTATTTAGTGTACGGGCGACTTCTGGTAACGTGGACTGTATATTGCTCAGCATTTCTTTGGCATTTTCTAGAGTCTTTTTTGCTTTGGATACTTCGGAAATAACAGTTGGTTCAATCGTGTTTTTGTATTCGAGAATAAAGGTATCCAGTTGGACGGATGTATTTAGGGTTATTTTTTGTAAATCATTCACTGTCTTTTGCATTTGTTGCTCTTTATCTTTTACTATTGTATCGATTGTTCTTGCATTTGTTTGCACTTCTTGTAAAAAAGTTTTCAGTTCGTTTGTTTTATCAATTGCATTTGCCAATTTTGATTGTTGTTCTAAGTTATTTTCTTCCAAATTAGATTCATTTGTGCTTTTGGACAAATCTTCTAGCCAATTGAGGTCCTTCTCGATGGAGTCCACTGTTTGAATATTGGAGGTTATCTTGTTGTCGAGATCCTTTTTTAACCCATCCAACTCCGTATTATCTAATTCGATGTTTTGCACGTTTTGAAGAAGTTCATTTGCACTTTTTGAAATCTTTGATACTTTTTCCAAATCATTCTCAACTACAGGAGCCAGTTCATTTAAACGATTTTGTGCCTTAGTCAAGAAATCGATTGTTTTTTCAATGGAACTCAAACCTTCTGTCGTTACTTGCTCTGCAAGTGGCATCATTGATTGTGATTGCGTGATAATTTTCTGTGCGGAAGAAGCATCTTTTTGAGCATCTGTTAGCAAATTGTGAATCATTGGCAATTCTTGTTCCAATTTAAAAACATAGTTTTCGAAGTTTTGAATATCCGGTAGGTCATTTTCAATTTCAATTCCTAAATCATTAAAAAGATCGAAAATGACACCATTCACACTTGAGATAAACTGGCTGCTAACTTTTTGAACAATAACCGTTGCACCTTTTTCTGTTATTTTTGGCGCAATGGAGTTTATTTTTTCATTTACATAGTATTCAATTTCCGCCTTCTCGGGATGATCCGAAACGACGGAAGCTAACTTTTCGGAAAAGTTTTCGGGAATAATTATGACAGCAAAATAATCACCGTATTCAACTTTTTCCATAGCCGTTTTTCGAGAAGTAAAAGACCATTTCATATCTGGACTATTTTTTAATGTATTGGTTAGGTCATTACCAACGTTTAGCTGTTCTCCTCGAACTTTCGCTCCTGCATCTTCGTTCACAATGGCTACAGGGAGCTGATCAGTTTTAGCATAGGGATCCCAAGATGCATAAATATTAAGCCATGCATATAAAGAAGGCAGGAAAACCAAACCAGCTATAAGAATTGCAGCCACCCAATTCTTGCTTATATTTTGAATGTCTGTCTTGAAAATATTCCAACTATTTTTCATAACCAGTCCACCCTACTAAAATTGAAGTTGATAGGTATTCGATATTTTTAGTATGCCCCCAATTAATAGTGACTAACCTAAGAAGGACAGGGGATTAGTAAGAATAAGCTTTAGGTACTTGGTGCTCAAACAATATAAGGATCGGCTTCCTTTTTCGCTGAAATATGGAAATCGGAATAGGGACATATATATTACTCTAATTATATTTTTGTCACCCGGCTCAATGACAAAGAAAATTGCAACTTCTTCAAAGTAGCCTATCACTATAATTGGTTCTATCTTTCTTTTTTTTGATTACACTTAATGTAAGAAAGTGTGAATGGAGTTGAAGTGCATTTGGCGAAAAAATACGGAATTACCGCTCTTTTGTTATTTGGGGTATATGCATTATTGATGTATGTATATATTTTTCATAGTAATGGTGGGGGTATCCCGGAATCGTTGAAAGGGACGGTTGCAGATCCACAAGTTTTTATGTCTGAGCAAGAATTATACCTTAGTGAGGAGTATTCAAAAATAAAGAATTTCCTCTTTTTTGTAGCAACACCGTTCGAGTGGCTTGTCTATATATTTGTATTAACTACCGGACTTTCTCAAGCGTTTGAAAAATGGAATCCCTTTCGAAATAAATGGGGAATAGTGCAAAACGGAGTATATTTATTTTTACTTTCTCTTTTTATATTTATCGTATTCTTTCCTTTAGACTATTACCGATATTCTTTAGGAAAGAGCTATGGGATCAGTACCCAAGTTTTCGCTTCCTGGATGCGAGATAATGTAATTGGTTTTTGGATAGACTTCGCAATGACTGTAGTAATTGTGTCCGTCCTCTATTGGCTGATTAAGAAAAGTCCTAAAAAATGGTGGCTAATAGCTTGGCTATTAATGATTCCATATTCCATTTTCCTTATGTTTATCCAACCGGTAGTAATCGACCCATTGTATAATGATTTTTACCCATTAACGAATAAAGAATTAGAGACGAAAATACTCACGTTAGCCGAACAAGCAAATATTCCAACCGAGCATGTGTATGAAGTGAATATGGCGGAAAAGACAAATGCGCTAAATGCTTATGTTACGGGTATTGGTAGTAATTCCAGAATTGTATTATGGGATACGACGTTAAACCGTTTATCAGAAAATGAGATTCTCTTCATTATGGCCCATGAAATGGGACACTATGTGGAGAAACATATATATTTCGGAATAGCTGAATATATTTTAACTATGTTTCTGGGGCTCTGGTTAACAGCGAAAATAATGCCTTGGATCGTCGATAGGTTTGGGCGTAGTTTAAAAATAAAGCAGATAAATGCTATTCACTCGTTACCATTGTTTTTACTAATTACATCCTTTCTATTATTCGCTTCAAGTCCACTTTCAAATTATATTTCTAGATATCAAGAAACAAGGGCTGATCAGTATGCAATAGAGTTAGTCACAGACCCAAGTGCTGCTGTGAGCACTTTTCAAGAACTTACAAGAGCCGGGTTAAATGAAGTGAATCCTCCATTCCTCGTAAAATGGTTTCGATATTCCCATCCGACAATGCTAGAAAGGATTAATAAGGTAGCCAATGAAATAAAATCTAAAGAGTAAATAAGTAGATAATTTAAAAGACTTGTCCTTTATAAAAGGCAAGTCTTTTAAATCGTCCTCCATCTAATCTAACGAGAAAGAAAACAATCAACATGATTAACCTGGATGTAGAAGGATACAAGTCATAATTCTCTACTGCCTTTTTAATTTAACGGGAAAGAATTCATTTCGAATAACCTTTTATATATTCATTTTTTATTTCACAAGATCCTACACTAACTTTTGGAAATTGTTTTTTCGCAACAGTATACAAATGCTAAGTACTATCGATGCTGAGATGATGAAAATATATGGTATTGGAAATGTTTCTGCCCAAATCCCCCCAAAAAATAATCCAATTGGTAGCGCTAATTTCATGAACATAGAAGAAGTCCCCGCGACACGACCAAGCAAATGATTCGGTGTGGATTCTTGACGAATTGCTAGATAAATAATATTGGTAATAACCGTCGTACACGAACGAAAAGCTAATAAAATCCCAAGTTGCCACCAAGTTGTTGCAAAGAAGAAGAAAACAAGAACGAAAGCATCTATGGCATGTAGCCCAATATATATAGAACCTCTAGTCCAGCGTTTTCTTAATGGCTTAATAAGTCGTGCCCCTACAAGCCCTCCTAGTGCAGCAATTGAATACATAAGACCAAGCTGCTCCTTCGTTTCACCTAATATATCAACGACATAAAACATAAGTACCCCAATAATTAAACTAGTTGCTAAGTTTACTAATAAAATAGAAAGTGTTGGGGTAAGAAGCAGTTTATTACCAAATAATTCTTGAATTCCTTCCTTCATATCTTCAAGTAGTGACTGCTTCTTCAGGCGTTCGGGAGTTGTTGTCTGATCAATAAAAAGACTAATGATCCAAATAGTAAGTAGCGATACTGTGTATACGATCATTAAATGATCGTAGGCAATTATAAGTAGTAGCGCACCAGCCAAGGAAGGTCCAATAATTGAGACAAATGTATTTACAAAAGAAAATTTCGCTTGAATATCGGTCATCCACTTTTTATAGAACAGCTGCGGAATAATAGCGTGAGTAGCATTACCAACAGTATAACTAACGGTTGAAATGAGAAAGCCTAAAAGGTACAAATGCCATGGCTCCACTGCATTTAAGTAAATAACAAACGTTAAGAAGGCGGAAAGGAGCACCTTTAGGAATCCACCATATGTAATCATCATATTACGATTCACGCGGTCAACAATAGCTCCGGCAAGCATACCTAACAAAACATTCGGCAAAAAATCAACAATCCGCATTGTACTCATTGCTAAAGCTGATTGGGATAAATCATATATAAGTAAAGGCAAAATGAATGTGTAAATGGTACTTCCAAATGTGGATAAAATCGTAATGGAATAGAGAATAGTAAAGTTTTTATTGCGATATAAATTCATATAAACCCTCCTATACAAATGATAAAATAATAAAAGAAGAACAAAAAGTGAAATATAAAATAAATTTGTTCACCTTTTAGGGGGATATGGATGATTCGATATTTATTGCCTTTATATGAAAAGTTCGAGCCATTTACAAATTATGAGACGACGATTGAGGAGCTATCAAATACTTGGAACTGCTCAACAAGGTATGCGAAAACCATTATTAAAAAGTGCTATGAGTCAGGTTGGGTCGACTGGGAGACCTATCAAGGTCGTGGAAAAAAGCCACAGTTAAAAATCAAGCTACCAAAACTACAGGCAATATTTATAGAGTTTGATAAACAGTGGCAAGGAGCACAGTATGACAAAGCTTACAAGCTGCTACACAAATATCAGCTATTAGGGAAACCAGAGGTGAATACATGGCTGATAGATAGATACGGGTTTACCAAATCTGACGATGAACAAGATGTTTTTCGTTATCCCTACCCAAAAGTTGAACTTATTTTAGATCCTCTTAAAGGATTATCAAGACATGACAGCCATATCGCACAACAAATATTTGGAACATTATTTGAATTTTGTACTGAAACACAGCAAGCTCGACCGAATTTAGTATTTGCCTATCATACTGTAGATCACCGTGTATGGAGATTTACACTTCGTAAAGATGTCACGTTCCATGATGGGGAAAAGCTAACGAGTCGTGATGTAGTCGCATCATTAAAGAGAACGATGAATACAGTATTTGATTTGTTTACGATTGTGAAAATTATTTCACTGAATTCGTATAGTATCGAAATTACACTTAAAAATCCGAATGCATTATTTCCACGTCTCTTGTGCAGTACTAAAATGGCGATTGTATCTTATGAGTGGATAAAAGGTGGAGAAATAGGAGTTCCTGTTGGCTCTGGACCGTTCCAGTTAACTATTTTTAAAGAGGAATATATGCAATTAACTGCCTTTCCTAATTACTTTAAAGAACGCCCATGGATTGATGTTGTAGAAATTATCCATACGCCGGCAATAGTTAAGTTTGGGCTATCAACTAGCCCAATTGATGTTACGATTCCGCATACAAAGAAAACTTTTCATGAAGAAGGTGGGGACTTTATATTATTAAATACTACTTCACATAGCGTTCTACAAGATGAGCAGCTTAGAAGGACCGTTTATTCACTTATTAACCCGAATGAATACTGCTTAAAGGAATACGGTGAAACGGTGGCACATAGCTTTTTCTTAAATGCAGATGAAGTAGTCGTACCAATAAAAGATCTAGTTCCAGGAAATTATTTTCCAAAATTAAAAATCGGGGTACAGCAAATTCGTGCGAATGTAAACCATTTACGAGAGGCAAACATCTTAAGTGAGCGTCTAACGGCTTACGAAATTGAGCATGAAATAGAGCTAGCACCTTACCGTACACCTTCAGATCAACTTGCATCCAATTACGATATTTATATAGGTGGTGTTGCCTTAGGGCAAGATCGAATTATATCGTTACTTCATATTTTTCAATCGGTTCAATTTCCGTATATGACGTTTCTTAATGGTAATGTAAAGGGACAGGTAGATGAATTATTGGAACAGATATTGAATTATACAGATGACCAGCTAGTGTTTAAATTGTTTATAGAGGTTGAAAAGATCATGCAACAAGCAGCAACTATTAAGTTTCTATCTCACCGTACACATAATTTATACATTCGAGATGATAGTCCGTTCGCCGGTATTGAAATGGAAACAAACGGGAAAATAGATTACAGGAAAATATATCGAATTTAATAAATTTTGATAACTAAAGAAGTAAGTGAGTGGAGCAAGAAGGAGTATATTTGTTGCTAGAGACCTTTTTGGTAAACTTTTTTAACTCCCATGAAAATTTAAAAAAGCTCAGAGTCTAATAAATTGCTTAACAAAAGAGCAGATTAGTGAAACTTGGGAGACCAAAAAGTAGATTTAGACTGGAACAATTCAGTCTTGTTCTACTTAATGTACTTATTCTATTGATCCTCAAAGAGCTATTAATACATACGTTTTAACCTGCAAACCAAACCTATGTAATAAGCATATAGATAGAAAAGATGAATAAATGTATGTAAGAAAAAAGAGAGTCAGGCGAATGACTCTCTCTCATATGTTTAAATCGCTTTTTTAGTTGAAAATTGACTGTTATATAGATCCGCATAGAAGCCATTTTTTTCGATGAGTTCTACGTGGCTTCCTTGTTCAATTACTTTCCCTTGATTCATTACTAATATTAAGTCTGCATCTCTAATAGTAGAAAGTCGATGGGCTATAACGAAGCTAGTTCGTTCTTTCATTAAACGATTCATCGCTTGTTGAATTAGCAATTCTGTACGAGTATCCACACTAGAAGTGGCTTCATCTAAAATCATGATTGGTGGATTTGCAAGAACGGCGCGAGCGATTGTTAATAGTTGTTTTTGACCTTGCGAAATATTGGATGCTTCTTCGTTCAAAACTGTATCGTAGCCATCCGGTAAAGTGCGTATGAAATGGTCGGCACGGGCTGTTTTAGCAGCTGCAAATATTTCTTCGTCTGTCGCTCCGTCTTTGCCGAAAGCAATATTGTCTTTAATCGTGCCATTAAAGAGCCAAGTATCTTGAAGAACCATTCCAAATGTTGTGCGCAAATCTGAACGTGACATCATTCGAGTATCATGGCCATCTATTGTTATTTTTCCGTTATTTAACTCATAAAATCTCATTAATAAATTGATCAATGTTGTTTTCCCAGCGCCAGTTGGACCTACTATCGCAACCGTTTGACCTGGAAGCACATTAATATTCATATTTTCTATTAATAGCTCTTCTCCATAACCAAAGTCTACTTGTTCAAACGTTACGGCACCTTCCGCTCTAAATAGCGTTTCGGTAGTTATTTCTTTTTCTTCCTCTTCTTCATCCAGTAATTCAAATACACGTTCGGCAGCTGCTACGGTCGACTGAACGATGTTAGCAATATTGGCTGTTTGCATTACCGGTTGTGTAAATTGCTTAGAATAAGTGATAAAAGCTTGTATATCACCAATTGAAATGGCACGTTGTATAACTAATATTCCACCGACAACACTTATCACGACATAGCTTAAATTTCCGATTAAAGACATCATCGGCATGATAATCCCAGAGATAAATTGAGCTTTACGACCGGCGTCATACAATTGCTCATTCACTTCGTCGAACTCGGCTAGTGCTTCCTTCTCATGACCAAATACTTTAACGACTTGGTGTCCTGTATACATTTCTTCAATATGACCATTCAACTGCCCCAATGTCCGTTGTTGGTCGGCAAAATGCTTTTGCGATCTTTTCAAAATCGGTTGAATCACAAACATCGATAACGGTAAGCTGATAATAGTGATTAAAGTTAGTATTGGACTTATTGTAAGCATCATTACAATTATACCGACTATTGTAACAATGGAGGTAATAAACTGTGTTAAACTTTGTTGAAGTGTACTTCCAATTGTATCGATATCATTCGTCACACGACTTAGTGTCTCTCCATTTGGCCTTCCGTCATAATATTTAAGTGGAAGTTTTTCAAGTTTGTTATTTACATCTTCGCGTAAATCATAAACCGTTTTTTGTGCAACACTTGACATGATGTATTGCTGAATATAGGTAAACAGACTGCTTATGACATACAGACCCGCTAGTAGCAAAAGAAGTTTACCAATTGCATCAAAATCGATTCCTGCACCTGGCACTCCTGAAAGTTTTCCATATGCGCCTTCAAATAATATTGTAATTGCGTTCCCCATAATTTTAGGACCGACAATCGCAAATACAGTACTTAAAATAGCAGCGATAAACACTGCAATTAGTTGATTGCGACGAGGTTTTAAGTAAGACAGAAGGCGACGTAATGTACCTTTAAAATTCTTCGCCTTCTGCCCGCCCATCATCATCATGTTTCCTCCGCCAGTTCCCGTGGGATGTCCGCCTTGAGACTGCGATTTTTTTTGCTTGCTCATGCGATTTCCTCCTCTGAGAGCTGTGATTCGACTATTTCACGATATACATTATTCTTTTCAAGAAGATCTTGATGAGTGCCAATTCCTACAATTTCGCCTTTATCTAATACGATAATTTGATCAGCATCGGCTACAGTGCTAACTCTTTGTGCAACAATCACCACAGTGGAATTGGTAGTTTCGTCATTGAGTGCTTCTCGAAGTTTTGCATCTGTTTTGAAATCGAGCGCCGAAAAACTATCATCGAAAACGTAAATGTCAGGTTTACGAACGAGCGCCCTTGCAATCGATAGACGTTGTTTTTGCCCTCCAGATACATTCGAACCACCTTGTGTAATAACTGCATCGTATTCGTCGTCCATTTTGCTTATAAAATCTTCAGCTTGTGCAATACGAGCAGCATGCTCAATCTCCTCTTGTGTTGCATCTTGTTTTCCGTACCGTATATTTTCCTTAATGGTACCGGAAAAGAGAAGTGCTTTTTGAGGTACAAACCCAATTTTCGAACGTACCTCATCTTGGGAAGCTTCGCGAATATCGACACCGTTTACACGAATGGTCCCACTTGTCACATCATAAAAACGAGGTATCAAGTTTACAAGCGTCGACTTACCAGCACCTGTACCTCCGATAATTGCAGTTATTTCTCCTGACCTTGCTTGAAAGGTAATATTCGATAAAGCTGACTCTTCGGCTCCTGGATAACTAAAAGATACATGATCAAATTCAAGTGTTCCCCGTTCTTTATCCGCCGATTTTGTTCCCTCAGTCAAGTAGATCGGTTTTTTACTAAGTACTTCGTTAATCCGATTTGCTGAAACTGCAGCCCGGGGGACCATGATGAACATCATGGATGCCATAACAAGCGCGAACATAATTTGCATTACATATTGTATGAACGCCATTAAATCACCAATTAACATGGAGCCCCCGTCAATACGAATTCCACCGAACCAAATGATTAAAACTACAGTTATATTCATTACGAGCATCATGACTGGCATTAAGAATGCCATAACTTTGTTCACTTTAATGGATACATCCGTCAAATCTTTATTTGCTTTTTGAAGGCGCACCTTTTCCTGCTTTTCATGGTTAAACGCACGGATAACACGAATTCCAGTCAAATTTTCACGTAATACTAGATTTAAGCGATCTAACCGCTTCTGAACAGTTTTGAAAAGCGGTACACCTTTATACAAAATTAGTAATACGGAAGCTACTAACATAGGCATCGTAAGAACAATCACAAGGGATAATTTAGCATCTTTAGATACAGCCATAATTATTCCTCCAACAAACATAATTGGAGCGCTGACAACCATACGAAGCATCATAATTACCACTTGCTGAACTTGGGTAATATCATTTGTCGTTCTAGTAATAAGTGAAGCAGTACCAAACTCGTCAAATTCTTGTAGTGAAAATTGCTCTACATGTTTAAAAACCTTGCGGCGGATATCCCTTCCTAGTCCTATTGCTGCTTTGGAGGAGTAGTAACTTGCAGCGATTGATGCAATGGCACCAAATGCAGCCACCAAGAGCATTAGACCACCAATTTTCCAAATATAAGATGTATCACCAATCACAACGCCTTTATCAATAATATCTGCCATTAGCGTTGGTAAATAAAGGTCAGCCATAGATTGTATAAAAACGAATCCTAGCACGGAAAGAACAATCCACTTATACACTGATAAGTTTTTTAAAAGTTTAATCATTGTGGATGTTCTCCTTTGTGATGATTTCATTTTCTAATAAATCAGCGATATGAAGGAGCGTATTTTGTAGCTCTTCAAATTTCTTGTCGTCAATGGTGTTTATAATGGTTTCAATTGTATGATGAATGCTTCCTTTTTGAAGACTTATTTTTTCAAACAATGCGTTTCCTTTTTCGCTAAGTATTAAATGCATCTCCCTTCGATTATCCTGAACCGGCTGCCTATTGATCCATGCCGTTTGAACAAGGCCATCAACGGCTTGACTTAAAGTACTTTTCGGAATTTGTAATATTTCCCCTAATTGTTTTTGAGTCATTTCTTTGCGTGGTGCAATAATCATTAATACCGAATATTGTGGAATCGATAGATCATTTTCTTGAGCAGTATTATGTACAAAACGCATTAGGTTTCTGTTCACACGCCAAAATGAATGTAAAAACTCCGATGATTTGTTATCAGATACACTGTTAAAATCCATTATTTATCACTCCGTTCTCATTAGAATAGTTCGCTTATGAACAGTTCTTAAATGGTTACTTTAATTTACTCTTACTTATGAAAGGAGTCAACCATAAAGGGAGGGGAGTGATTCTATAAAAATTTAATACACAGAAAAAGCTAGCCGAAAAAGCTAGCTCTTCACTATGCTCATGTCATTTTTAAAGGTGCTCCTTTTCCATTTGTGACTTTGATGATCCTCAGATAATTTGCTTCATAAGTTACAGATTATAATAGGTTTCTATTTATAAAAAAAGGGAAAGATAGTGTAGGAACTCGTTTAATGAAGAGGTGTTTTTTATGGATAAATTTTTTGCTATTCTTGTTTTTGCGGGAGTGCCATTAGTTCTGGCAGGTGCATTTCTCAATTGGTCGGATATGGTTATGTTCATTCTTTGTTGTGCAAGCATTATTGGTCTTTCAGGATACATAGGGCGTGCTACAGAAAGTCTTGCAATTGTGAGTGGACCAAGAATTGGGGGATTGTTAAACGCTACCTTTGGAAACGCAGTTGAACTTATTATTTCTATTTTTACGTTAAAGGCAGGTATGGTTGGAATCGTTTTAGCTTCTCTGACGGGATCCGTTCTTGGAAACTTACTACTTGTACTTGGGCTTTCATTTTTTGCTGGTGGTATCAAGTTTAAACGTCAAAAATTCAGTGTTCATGATTCCAGATATAATGCAGGGTTGCTTATTTTTGCTGTTATTATTGCGTTTGTAATTCCTGAAGTATTTTCAATGGGGATGGATTCGCAAAAAACGTTGAACTTGAGCATTGGAATTGCCGTTATTTTAATAGCACTATATCTTGCGGGCTTATTTTTCAAACTGGTAACACATCGAGGGGTTTTCGCATCTTCGGACCAACCAGAAAAGGAGAAAGAAGTGCCGGAATGGACAAAAGGTAAATCTATTTTAATACTTCTATTAGCAACTGTAGTGGTCGCTTTTGTGTCGGAACAATTAGTCCATACATTTGAAATGCTTGGCGAGAAGTTTGGTTGGACAGAATTATTTATCGGGGTTATTATCGTAGCGATTGTTGGTAATGCAGCTGAACATGTTTCTGCCATTACTATGGCCGTAAAAAACAAAATGGATGTATCAGTGGAAATTGCAGTCGGTTCAACATTGCAAGTTGCCATGTTCGTAGCACCAATATTAGTTATTGTTTCTTTGTTTATGCCAGAACCAATGTCGCTCGTGTTCACATGGCCAGAACTGGTGGCAATGGTTACTGCCGCACTTCTAGTGATTAACCTTTCAAATGACGGGGAATCGAATTGGTTTGAAGGATTGACCCTTTTTGCCGCATACTTAATCATGGGAATCGGTTTTTATCTTCTGTAGGAGTGCAAAGTAAAAAGTCAGTGTCCGAGAGATGGATGCTGACTTTCTTTAAAAAAAACAAGAGGTTGTTCCTGCGTATTGTGCAACTCGAACTCATGAAAGAATAGAAGTAGAGGATATCGCAGTTGCATCAATAAATTCAAGACTCATACGAGGGTTGGAGAAAACCTGATAAACAACGGGTAGATGATTTAGTATCTAAGATGACACTTGCTGAAAAAGCAGGATTAATGTTGATTGACACACAAACTCCAATTGTGAATCCAACAAATGGAAAGTATGTTAAATCAGATGATCCATTATGGAAAGATGCATATAAGTATAGTTTTGGTCTTTCCTATTAAAAGCGGAAAGCAAAAGAAATAAGACAATGCAGGGAATAAGTAAACCTTAAAAAATAGGAAGTTTTGGAGGCTCATCCTTTGAGGATGGGCCTTTCGAAATGTAAAAATTTACTCGGTGATTCATTTATAAAGCAGATACCTTGAAGAAACCTTTACTTGGTTCTATTATCATATGGAGATGTTTGAATAACGAAAGGAAGTAAATATATGAATAAAAAACCTCAGTCCGTCCATGTATCGGTCTTAGATTTAGTAGCCGTTAAAGAAGGTCAGACAAATAAAGAAGCTTTTAAGGATATGGTTAAACTTGCACAACATGCGGAAAAGCTCGGCTACAAACGATTTTGGCTAACGGAACATCACAATTCACCGACCGTTATTAGCTCTGCTACTTCCATTTTAATCGGCCAAGTGTTGGAAAAAACAGAAACTATTAAAGTAGGTTCAGGTGGGATTATGTTGCCAAATCATGCTCCGCTTGTCGTTGCAGAGCAGTTTGGGACACTTGAAACCATCTATCCGGATAGATTAGATTTAGGACTTGGCCGCGCTCCAGGAACAGACATGCAAACTGCTCATGCTCTACGCAGAACGACACAGGAAACTTCTTTTTCTTTTCCACAGGATGTGGTGGAATTGCAAAATTACTTTAAATCACTAGATTCCCAAGGTGGAGTTCGTGCCTTTCCAGGTGTAGGTGTTAATGTACCAATTTACATTCTTGGCTCAAGTACTTCAAGTGCGGAATTAGCTGCTCGTTTAGGACTACCTTATGCATTCGCTGCACATTTTGCCCCACAGCAGTTAGAACTAGCGATTCAAATTTACCGAAATAAGTTTGTACCTTCTGAATATTTATCTGAACCGTATGTGATAGTTTGTGTAAATGTAATAGCAGCAGATTCAAATGAGGAAGCTAAAAAGCTTGCTACATCTAGTGATCGATTTTATTTAAATGTAGTAACTGGTAAAAAGGACTTGTTGCAACCTCCAGTTGATACAATGGAAGGTCTATGGAACCATTTAGAAGAAAATGCGGTACGTAGGATGTCATCTTATACTTTTAAAGGTGACCCAAATGTAATCTCTGACCAATTAAAATCATTCTCGGGAACATTACATATTGATGAATTGATGGCTGTTTCCTATATTTATGATCAGGAAGCGAGAAGACGTTCATATGAAATATTTAAGGAAGCCGTTGATCAACTTTAAGGAAAACATTTTCTGCCAAATTGAATTTTTACTGTTCAATTAAAGAATTCAGGATTTGTGTTTCCAATAGATGGCGTTGGACGGATAGTTTAATAAAAAAGACATTCCTTTTGGAATGTCTTTTTTGAAAGATAAGAAAGTATATAAAAATGTCCCGTGAATACTGGGTTCATCGGACTTGGAATAATGAATAATAAGCTGATTTCCGTTTCAGGTGGAGTACAAAGGCTAAGTGCGCCACGTCGTGTGGCAACGCTTAGTGATCAACTTCCTGTTGGCCTCCGCAGTGTGAACAGGTTTAGACTTTAAAGGACCGGGCGTCTATATCCGGTTTTTCTTATAGAAAAATCCACTAATTAGGGAATGACCCTTATAAGAATAGCAATGCAAAATAAATTGAACAGATTCTATTTATAGTAGAAAATCTTTGCTAGATTGCTCGCTAAAAGTTCTCTTTTAGAAGTTAGTACTAACTATACTATACTCTATAATATTCTTTTCTATCGACTTAGTATCTATTTTTTAGTTGTTCAGAAGCGGAATAAATTAAAACGACTTAACAGTCATAATTTAATGAATCTAATAATTATAATTTATTGTCCGAATATTCCAGGGCAATAGATATAATTTTCGAAAAAAGTATAGGTTTTTATATTTAGAGTAAGTTCTTTAAGCTCAATCTAAAAGCCTGTTTCTTATTGTCTTAGAGGATAAATTTTCTTTTTGATGAATATACACTTAAGTAATAATTGTAAAATTCAAACAAGGGGGAAAAACATGAAGAAAAAATGGATTACCATTGTGATGACTTGGGTGTTGGTTATGGGTATGTTTAGTTTTCAAAATGCTGCTCAAGCAGAAGGATTAGTTAAGGAAACGTTAAATGATTCTATTACTAGGGTTGTAGAAGAAAAATTAGCAGGAGCAAATGTAAGTATTACTGTAAGAGACCGATTCTCCGGAGAAGCGATTTATGACTACAATGGTCTTGCACCTGTAAAACCAGCGTCTAATATGAAACTATTGACTACTGCAGCGGCTTTAGACATATTGGGAAAGGATTACCGCTTTAATACAAGCCTTTATACCTCTGGGAAAATTTCAAACGGGATTTTAAAAGGGGATGTATTTATAAAAGGGCAAGGTGATCCAACTTTATCCATAGAAGACTTGCAACAGTTCGCAGAAGAATTAAAAGCACAGGGTATCCATGAAATCGATGGTCGGATTGTTGGTGATGACAAATGGTTTGATGATGATTTATTAACACCGGGAATTTGGGTTGGGGACGAGTCTTATTATTACGCTGCACCTATTTCAGCTTTAACCACTTCTCCAAATACAGACTACGATTCTGGTACGATTATTGTAGAAACAGTCGGGACTATAGTTGGAGACTTACCATCCATTAAAGTAACTCCTCACATTGGTGATTTACAAATAGTAAATGAAGCACAGACAGTGGAAGAGGGAAAAGCCAATACAATAACGATCGAAAGATTACATCAAACAAACAAGATTGTCATTAGTGGTAACCTTCCTGTCGATAAAACTAAGAGAGAATGGGTGACAGTCAAACATCCAACGACACATACATTGACGATGTTCCAGACAGTTTTAGCAGAAGCAGGAATTGAGTATTCAAAAGAAAAAGTATTTCAAGCTGCAACACCAAATAGTGCAAAACTCGTTGCAATGAAGCAATCGATGACACTGGAGCAACTGCTTATCCCCTATATGAAACTAAGTAATAATGGTATTGCGGATATTTTAGTGAAAACGATGGGTAAAGTGAAAAATAATCACGGTAGTACAAAGGCTGGTCTACAAGCTATTAGAGAATATGGCAACTCAAAAGACTTAAATATGAAAGATTGGCAATTTGAAGATGGTTCAGGAATGTCTCACGAAAATAGGGTTTCGAGTTTATTGGTAAGTGAGTTGTTATATCAAGTGCAAGGAGAAGATTGGTTTACTACCTATTTTACTAGTTTACCAGTAGCTGCAAATACAGATCGAATGGTAGGAGGTACTTTAAGAAATCGATTGAAAGATCCATTAACAGCCGGAAAAGTCTATGCAAAAACCGGGTCATTAACCGGTGTTAGTACTTTGAGTGGTTATCTAGAAGCTGGTAGTGGCCGATCGTACATCTTTAGCGTGTTAGTACAAGATAAATCTGGGGCTTCCACTACGATTGATGAAATTGTTAAAATAATAGCAGAAGAATTGTAAGGTTTTGTGTTAGCACTTCTACTATTCTGTATTTAGTAAGCTACTGCTTAACTAGAATTAGATATTATATAAACACCTTTACGTAAAAATGGGTTCTGTCCCTTTCAACGTGAGGTGTTTTTTATTTGTTTGTAAGTGGAGAGTAACTTTATGTTTTTTCTAAAAAAATACTAAAGAAAAGGTAAACTCATTACAAATGTCAAAAGTTGATTTGAAGTTTTATCTTTCGGGTATTAGTAACATTAGTTACTAAAACAAAAATCGTGATCATTTCCCATATTGAATATAAAATGTTGGCCAATGAACATTTTGGGGAATTGGGTCTGATTGCTTTTCCAAATAACAATTTCCTACATAATATATATATACTTAACTTTCTTCAATTTAAAAAGGAAGCGCTTTCGCAAAATAGTTTGTCTAGAATAAATGCAAATGGTTAACAATCACTGTAAAGGTATTATTTCAGGGAGGTCTCATATATGAACATCAATAATGCAATTGAAGTATTAGATCGGATGCGCCTACCGAACGGCGCTTACACTGCAAGTGTTTCAAAGGATTACCATTTTGTTTGGATACGTGATGTCGTATACACAGTTTTGCCTTTTTTGCAAAGCCAATCTGATCGGTACGAAAAAGCATATCATGCCTTATTTGAACTATTTACAACTTATGAATGGAAAATCGACATTCATCGAGAACAAAAACCGGTTTATCTTTTTGAATATATTCACTCACGATATTCCACAGATCTAAAAGAAATGAATCAAGAATGGGGGCATGCTCAAAATGATGCAATTGGAGCATTTTTATGGGGAGTAGGGGTTGGTGTTAGCCACGGACATAAGGTTATCCGTGATGAGAAAGATCTCGCTATTGTTCAAAAGCTAGTAGATTATTTAGAGTGTCTAGGGTACTGGCAGGCAAAGGATAATGGAATGTGGGAAGAGAATATGGAACTGCATGCTTCAAGCGTAGGTGCATGCGTGGCAGGCTTGCGTGCGGTGAAAATGCTCGTAAATGTTAAGGATGAACTGATACAAAAAGGTGAAGAGACCCTGCGTTTTCTTTTACCTAGGGAAAGTGAAACGAAAGAAACAGACTTATCCCTGCTTTCACTTATTTATCCGTATCGTATAGTTGAAAGGAAAACAGCACTTAAGATTGTCGAGATGGTTTCTGAGCGTCTTGAACGGACAAATGGCGTAATTCGTTATCAGAACGATCAGTATTACAACGAAGGCAGCGAAGCAGAATGGTGCTTCGGATTACCTTGGCTCGGAATGTGCTATTTTGAACTGGGTATGCATGAGAAGGCGCATGAATATGTAAATAAAACTGAAAGAATCGTACCAAATAATTGGGAAGTGCCTGAATTATATATTGGCGGTAAAAATGAGCCAAATGGTAACACTCCACTAGCTTGGTCCGTCTCGCTTTCTTATTTATTTTTAAATCGTATGATAAATCTGTCTTCTGCGCAATTGACTGGAAATGACTGAAGCTTCAAATATAGATGTATTCATATGGATCATATTTAAAGTATAGAAGTATGGTATGTGGGAGGACAGCTGATAAATAGTCTACGGGTATCGCATTTTAGAATTTTATTATTTTCAACATTTCACGATCTAAATGAAAGTTATAAAAGTCCTTCATTCCTTGGAGGATTTTTTGTTTTGTCTGAAATTATTAATTATTGTAAAGAGTCAAATATTTTAAAGGTGTTTTTAGAAAGATGGCGAATAATTTAGGATAAGAACTGATATATAAGATGAAATAATCATAGAGTGAAAGTGGTGTTGAAATGGTAGGAACTATGAAGTTGAATAACCTGCAATACCCAAGTGATTTTGATGTATATCTTTTTCATGAAGGAACACTGTTTGAAAGTTATAAGATGCTCGGAGCTCATATACTGTATGAGAACGATATTCAAGGTGTGCGTTTTGCAGTTTGGGCGCCGAATGCAAGACAAGTATCCGTTGTGGGTAACTTTAATAATTGGAATGGTACACAGCATCCAATGGAACGTTTGGCTCATTCTGGAATCTGGGTATTATTTGTTCCCGAGCTTGTACATGGAGACATTTATAAGTATGAGATTACAGGACCAGATGGACAGAAGGAACTAAAAGCAGATCCGTATGCCTTTTATTCGGAGGTACGACCGGCAACAGCTTCTATTATCTACAATTTAAATACATTTGAGTGGCAAGATCAAAAATGGATGGCACAGCGAATAAAGAAAGACATTTACCACAAACCGATGATGATTTACGAAGTTCACTTGGCATCCTGGAAACAAAAAGAAGATGGTGAGTTTTATAGTTATCAAGAAATTGCTGACGAATTAGTCGATTATGCAATTGATAATGGATTTACACATATTGAGTTAATGCCTGTTATGGAGCATCCTTACGATGGTTCATGGGGTTACCAAATAACTGGATATTATTCAGCGACAAGCAGATACGGTACGCCTGAGCAATTAATGTATTTTATTGATCAATGTCATCAAAATGGCCTTGGTGTGATTCTGGATTGGGTACCTGCGCATTTTTGTAAGGATGTGCATGGCCTTGGACGGTTCGATGGAACACCTCTATTCGAATCGGCGGATCCCATGCGAGCTGAGAGACCTATCTGGGGAACATATAGCTTTGACTATAGCAAGCCGGAAGTCGTCAGCTTTCTGATTTCAAATGTAATGTTTTGGATGGATTTTTATCATGTTGATGGAATTCGGGTTGATGCAGTATCATCGATGATTTATCTTAATCATGATAATCCGCTTCCAGTAAAATTGAAAAATCAGTATGGTGGTGGAGAAAATCTTGAAGCAATCGATTTTCTAAAAAAGTTAAATGAAACCATTTTTCAAAAGTATCCAGGTGCCCTTATGATGGCTGAGGAAGCAACCGAATGGCCACTAGTTACAAGTCCCACTAGTTCAGGTGGACTAGGATTCAATTATAAGTGGAATATGGGCTGGTCAAATGATGTTCTTAAATATATGAAACTTGATATTAATGAACGATCAAAGCATCATCACCTACTGACGTTTTCATTTTTTTATGCATTTTCGGAAAACTTTGTCCTTCCATTTTCACATGATGAAATGGTCCATGGAAAAAGATCTTTAGTAAATAAAATGCCTGGCGATTACTGGCAAAAATTCGCAAATTTACGTCTCTTATTTGGCTATTTATTTACGCATCCAGGAAAAAAACTTTTATTTATGGGCAGCGAATTTGGGCAATTTGACGAATGGAAATACCAGCAAGAAATGGATTGGATGCTGTTAGATTTTGAAGCTCACTCCAATTTCTATCGATACTATAAAGAGCTAAATAAATTTTATCTGGAAACCAATGCTTTATGGCGCCTGGATCATGAGCAGGCAGGCTTTCAATGGATCGATGCGGACAATGCAGGACAAAGCGTAATTACTTTTATGAGAAAAGGAAAAAGGAAGGGAGATTATTGCATTGTAGTTTGTAATTTTTCTTCCGATGTTTACCATAATTATCAAATAGGAGTTCCGTCCAATGGGAACTATTTCGAAGCATTTAATAGTGATACTACATCATTCGGTGGATCAGGACAGCTGAATTCTGCCCCAATTCATGCCAGTAAAATTCCGCACAATAACCAACCTTTCAGTCTAGAAATAACCGTACCACCGCTGGGTATTGCTGTTTTCATGAAAGAAACAAAAACAAGGAAAAGGGGAGTCAGTACAAATGGCATCTAAAAAATGGGTTGCAATGCTTTTAGCAGGGGGTCAAGGCTCAAGACTCGGGAAGTTGACTAGTGACTTGGCTAAACCCGCAGTACCATTTGGAGGTAAATATCGGATTATCGATTTTACCTTAAGCAACTGTACACATTCAGGTATAGATACAGTCGGTATACTTACTCAATATCGTCCGCATATTTTAAATTCGTATATTGGTAATGGGCGCCCATGGGATCTTGACCGCAATAACGGTGGAGTTTCTATACTTCCGCCTTACCAGGGGAAAGATGGTGGGGAATGGTATAAAGGTACAGCAAATGCCGTGTACCAAAATTTCCATTTTATCGATCATAATGACCCAGAATATGTATTGGTAATCTCAGGAGACCATATTTACAAGATGGATTATAATAAAATGCTCGAAGATCATATTGATAAAGCTGCCCATGCGACCATTGCTGTCATAGAAGTACCTTGGGAGGAAGCAAATCGCTTTGGTATTATGAATACAAACGAAACAGATCAAATTATTGAATTCGATGAAAAACCAAGACATCCAAAAAGTAATTTGGCTTCGATGGGTGTATATATTTTTAATTGGAAATATTTAAAAAAATATTTAACAGAAGACGAACAGGATAATAGTTCCACTAATGACTTTGGAAAAGACATTATTCCAAAGATGCTGAAAGATGAAGCAAAATTACAAGCGTATCGATTTAAAGGCTACTGGAAAGACGTTGGGACGATTGAAAGCCTATGGGAAGCTCATATGGATTTATTGGATGAATCAACTGATTTCAAGCTCGGAGACCCAAACTGGCAAATATATGCAGGAAATGCCAACCACCCCCCACAATATATATCCGAAGATGCTGATGTGACCCAATCTTTAATCAATGAAGGGTGTTTAGTATTTGGAAAGGTAGAACATTCTGTTCTTTCCTATAATGTTCAAGTTGGAAGTGGCACTATCGTAAAGAATTCCGTAATCATGCCAAATGTGAAAATCGGAAATAATGTAATAATCGAAAAGGCAATAATCGGTAGCGGTACAATTATCGAAGATGGCGCTGTAATCTCTGACGTTAAGCATGGACTTACATTAATTGGTGAAAATCAGCTGGTTTCTTCGGAAAATCCTTTGCTGCAAGCTTTATAATAGGGGGTAGCTTAAATGAGGAATGTACTAGGTGTTATTAATCTTGTAAATGAAAGACCCATATTAAAAGAATTGACCCGTCATCGTTGTCTAGCCTCCATACCATTTGGCGGACGTTACCGGATGATTGATTTCACCATGTCAAACTTTATGAACGTCTCCATAAGTAAAGTTGCCATTTTCACAAAAGACAAATATAGATCATTGATGGATCATCTAGGTTCTGGAAAGGAATGGGATCTCGATCACCGTTCGCAAGGTCTATTCATTCTTCCTTCGATTCATCCTGATGAAAAAATTAAAGGGGATTTACAGCAGTTCTATGATCATTTAGAATTTTTCCAACGGGCAACAGCAGATACAGTAATTATTGCTCCTGGTCATCATATTTGTAAAATTGACTTTAATGATGTGATCAAAGAACATGAAAATAGTGAAGCCGATATTACAGTTCTGTATAAGGATTATGATGGGGTACCAGTGAAAAGACCAATTTATCACCAATGTTCACTTGATACAAACGGTGAAGTCCGTGATATAAACCTTTATACATCACCTAAGAAAGGTGATCATATTTGTTTGGAAACATATGTGATTAAAAAACAATTATTAATAGATTTAATAAAGAATTGTATAGAGTATGATGAATACGATTTTTTGAAAGATATCGTTAAAGCAAATTTGATAAATCTAAAAGTGCAAGGATATCATTTTACTGGATATATGCCATTTATTCATTCTCTAGAAACATACCATGCTAGTAATATGGAGTTTCTTAACCCAGAAATTCTTCGTAACTTTTTTTATGATTCATGGGAAGTTTTCACGAAGATTAAACATGAAGCCCCTGCTGAATTCACAAATTCCTCCAAGGTGTCTAATTCATTAATTGCCAATGGATGTATTATTGAAGGCACCGTCGAAAATAGTATTATTTTCCGAGGAGTAAAAGTTAAAAAAGGAGCAGTAGTTAAAAACAGTATCATCATGCAAAAGGGCGATATTGAAGAGGGAGCACATATCGAAAATGTGATCACTGATAAACAAGTAATCATTACGAGGGATCAAATCATTGCAGCGAGAAATAAGCCGATGGTTATCAAAAAAGAAGAGGTAGTTTAAACTGGAGGTACGACAGCATGAATGTTTTATTTGCAGCATCAGAGTGCGCCCCATTTATAAAAACTGGTGGACTAGGTGATGTTATTGGTGCCTTGCCTCAATCTCTACAAGAAAATGGTACAAATGTCAGCGTGATATTACCGAAATATGCGGATCTTCCACTACATTTTAAAGAACAAATGCAATGGATCAAAAGCATTGAAGTACCTGTAGGCTGGAGACGTCAATTTTGTGGTATAGAAAAAATTCATTATCAAGGGATAACTGTATACTTTCTCGATAACGAATATTATTTTAAAAGGCATGGCAGTTATGGCTTTGGGGATGATGGTGAACGTTTCGCATTCTTTTCCCGAGCCATACTGGAGGCATTACCATATTTAGAAGAACGGCCCGATATTCTCCACTGCCACGATTGGCAAACAGGGTTGATACCAGTGCATTTGAAGACCAATTATGAAAATAATCCATATTATCAGGGCATCAAAACTGTGTTTACCATTCACAATTTACGCTACCAAGGGATATACCCTAAATCAGTGCTTTCTGATTTACTGGATATAAGCGAGAATTATTTTCACATGGACGCTTTAGAGTTTTATGGGGATGTCAGCTATCTCAAAGGAGGACTGGCGTTTGCTGATCGCGTGACGACTGTAAGTTCAACCTATGCATCAGAAATACAGTCTCCCTATTATGGGGAAAGACTTGATGGGTTTTTAAGAAAAATAGGCGCTGATCTTCAAGGTATAGTAAACGGAATTGACAATGGCACCTATGATCCAAAACGAGATGAAAATTTATTGCTTCCATACGACGATTATAAGGGGAAGTCGGTAAATAAAAAGCATCTACAGGAAACTCTCAGGCTTCCTTTAAACGCTGATATTCCAATAATCTCCATGGTAACAAGACTAGTTGATCAAAAAGGTATAGATTTGATTTTACATGTATTCCATGAAATCATCGGTTTAAATGTGCAGTTTGTGCTATTAGGTACAGGCGATCAGCGATATGAAGAGGCATTCAAATATTTTGGAGAAGTTTATCCCGATAAAGTGTCAGCCAATCTATATTTTGACGAAGCATTAGCACGAAAAATTTATGCCGGTTCTGATCTTTTTCTAATGCCATCCCAATTTGAACCGTGTGGTATTGGACAATTGCTAGCACTTCGCTATGGAACTTTGCCGCTCGTTCGTGAAACAGGTGGACTGAAGGATACGGTTATACCTTATAATGAATTAACCGAAGAAGGAAATGGATTCAGCTTTGCTAATTATAATGCCCATGAATTACTGTATACAATTGAGCGAGCGGTTGCACTTTTTCGCTTCCAGCCTAACAAATGGAATAACCTAGTAGGAAACGCAATGGACATTGATTTTAGCTGGTCATCATCCTCGCAGCAATATCTCAAATTGTATCAGGAACTACTGAAATCTGATAAATAAAAAAGAATGGTTTTCAAATTATTGAAAACCATTCTTTTTGTGCATTTCAAAAATTAAGGATTACCCTAAACATTAATAGTTGACACTGTCCTTGAGGGATGCGTCATCTTTTGGTTCGATACGTTTTTGGTAGTAGTTGTTTAATAATTCTTGTTTCCCTTTATAAATGAGTGAATGGATGATTTATTATCGATTCTTCTGGTTATTTTGTTGTGCATTTTTACGTTTAGCTTGATTTAAATCTAAATCTTCAGCAAATTCTTCCCGATTGTCATTTCTTGAATTAGGTTCCTTCTTCTTAAAGTTTGGTTTGTTTTTCTTTGTCATGATATCGTCACCTCCTAGAATTTAATGTGCTCAGTATAGAAGATGTTATTCAAAACTATTTGTCCTTTTTAATTCTTTAAAGATAAACAAATTTTTATCAAAGACTCGTGACGGGTAGTGAGTTTGCCTATAGTCTGAGGCGTCACTTTGTATTATTAATTTTTTTGTTTATTTAATTGCCTTTTAAGACTGTTTAAAGACGTTGTCTGTTTTTATTTAATCATATACTATTAATCTAATATTCTACCAATTCTGTAAAATTATTGTTCGCAAAATTAATGGATTTCAAAATGTGTAGAAAATTCTCTTCTTTTTTGCAACTTTTGAATATCCATTTGATATGAAAGGGGATAGGTTTGGATTAGAAACTAAAGAAAAATGGATTATTTAGGATGAATGAAATTGGAAAGGGCGATTAAATGAAAAAATTAATAATCTTTTTACTATTTTTAACATGCAGTGTATTACTTATGGGGTGTAGTGATGAAGCCGGGTCTTCTGAATCTAAGGGCAAAGGAGAAATTACAGTTTGGGCTCATCCTTATACAGACAATCAAGAAAAAGAAGGGGAAATGTGGAAGGAATTAATCGGTTCCTATGAGAAAGCAACGGGTGTAAAAGTTAACTTTCAACAAATTCCTTGGGCAAACCGTGACCAAAAAATTCTTACAGCCTTAGCAGCCAATAATGGACCAGATGTGTTTTATGCAATTCCAGATCAAATGCCCCAATATGCAGAAGCAGGAATGCTATTAGATCTCAGCTCTTATTTAGAAGACAATGATATGGAGGATTTTGTGGATAGTTCAATGGTTTCGGCTACATGGAAGGGGAAAATGTACGGAGTGCCTATCCTTCAATCGGTTGAAACCTTTATTTATAACGTGGATGTTATTAAAGCAATAGGAGAAGACCCAACAAAACTTCCTACTACATGGGAGGAATTTGAAAACTGGGCTGCAAAAGCTAAAGAAAAAGGGTATTATGCTTCTAGTTTTCTAGGAGGAGGATCTATGAACGGGACTCTATATCCTTACCTATGGCAAGCGGGAGGAGAAATTCTTACAGAAGATAATAAAGTAATGATTAATAACGAAGATGGAGTAGAGGCATTTGAATTTATTAACAAAATGTATAAAAATGGATGGATTCCAAAGGATTCTATTACTGCTCTAGAACATGATTCTTTATGGGATAGTGGAAAATTACTATCTATACAAGGAGCGGGTCTTTCGGTTAGTAGAATGTTAGGAAAAGAGACTTTTGAGTTTGTCATTGCTCCTCCATTAAAAAATAAGAAGCAAGCTACTTATGGAACTACTGGAATGTTTGTAGTACCAGTCAATTCAGATAACCAAGATGCAGCGGCTGAATTCATTAAAGTTATTACCAATGCTGACAATCAAAGAATATTCAATAGAGAAACACAATTTATCCCTACTAGAGAATCTGCAAAAGATATTTATGATGATCAGAAGTATTTAGCGCAATTAGCATCCTACACTGAGTTTACTCAATCTGGAGTTATACATCCGGAAGGACGTAACATTATGCCTTTAATACAAGCTGAACTTCAAACTATGCTAGAAGGTAAAAAAACTCCAAAAGAGGCTGCTGATGCTGCTGCTGAGTCCATCAAAGGAAAGCTTAAATAAGATTAATAATAACAATGAGATAACTATTTATACATGTTAGATCACTTTATTTGGTTTAAGAGTTAATGTGAATCTATTGGTAAGAGATAACTTCTTAGATGTTAGATTACCGAAAAAAGTGATATTGGTTGTGACGGGGGTCACAACCAATATCACTAAAAATTCACTCGGTAATCATATAGCAAAACGTCTGTTCAAAGCCCTTCGAAAACGATAGAAACAGGTTTTGATTTTCAAGGACCGAGTGTCTTTTTGAACGGTTTTTCTTACTTTTTTACTTAAATAACTCCCTGAGTCACCATTGCATTCGCTACTTTTAAGAATCCCGCGATATTAGCGCCTACTACCAGATTACCAGGATAGCCATACTCTTCGGCGGCTTTGACGCTATTTTGGTAAATGTTTTTCATAATTTGCTGCAACTTTTCGTCTACTTCTTCAAATTTCCAGGACAATCGTGCGCTGTTTTGGGCCATTTCTAATGCAGAGACTGCAACCCCGCCAGCATTTGCAGCCTTTGCTGGGCCGAAGAGAATGTTGTTTTTCAAAAACACGTCAATTGCATCTAGTGTTGAAGGCATATTAGCACCTTCAACAACAGCCTTTACTCCATTTGAAACTAAGGTCTTTGCAGATGTACTGTCAATTTCATTTTGCGTTGCACATGGTAGTGCGATATCACAAGGGATTGACCAGATACCTGAGCAACCTTCTATGTATAGTGCCTCATGGTGCTCATTCACATACTCACTTATTCTTTTTCTTTCAACTTCCTTAAGCCGTTTTACTGTCTCAAGATTAATGCCATTCGGGTCATAAATATAGCCATTGGAATCACTGCAGGCCACAACTTTCGCACCTAACTGCGTTGCTTTGTCTATTGCATAGATGGAGACATTACCGGACCCAGATACTACAACTGTGCTGCCTTTAAAGTCAAGCCCTTTGTCTTTAAGCATTTCCTGCACAAAATATACAACACCATAGCCAGTAGCTTCGGTTCGTGTTAAACTTCCACCATATCCAAGACCTTTTCCAGTTAGTACACCTGCCTCATATGCTCCACGAATTCTTCTATACTGTCCAAACATATACCCAATTTCTCGTGCACCTACCCCAATGTCACCAGCTGGTACGTCTATATCAGGTCCAATATGTCTGCTGAGCTCCATCATAAAGCTTTGAGTGAATCTCATGATCTCTCCATCAGATTTGCCCTTAGGATCAAAGTCTGATCCCCCTTTGCCTCCGCCGATTGGTTGACCAGTTAGAGAATTTTTCAAAATCTGTTCAAAGCCAAGAAATTTGATGATGCTCAAGTTTACAGAAGGATGGAATCGTAAACCGCCTTTGTAGGGTCCGATAGCACTGTTAAACTGTACACGGAATCCGCGGTTAACTTGTACTTTACCATTGTCGTCTACCCATGGGACTCTGAAGATAATAATTCTTTCTGGCTCCACAATTCTTTCCAGAATACTGTGCTCCATGTACTGTGGATGCTTGGCAAAAACAGGTGCAAGAGAATCAAAAATTTCTTTTACTGCTTGATGAAATTCACTTTCATTGGCATTCCGCTTTTTCACAGTTTCAAATACTTCATTTATATAACTGTTTGCAATAGTTGTTTCCGCTGTTTTACTTTCTAATATCGTAGTCATGTGTCTATAGCACTCCCTTGGATTAAACGATAATCTGACATATATAATATAGTTTTCAGTCAATTCCCTAAATGTTCGATTAATTTATTCTATTATTGAAAAAGAATCTAAACAATATGAAAATTAGATAATAATAATGCCGATATTAGATGAAGAGAGAAAAGAATTGGAGAGGAAGAAATGATAGCAGGCATTAATCTACCATATATAGGATAGTTCTCAAAAGCAGTTAAGTCGTCAATGGATACTATTTGGTAAATAAATTTCTATCTACATAAATATATTAATGAAAGATATTATGATTCAAATGGATGTTTCTTAAGAATTACATTATAATTTGGAGTATATATGTATGAAAAGGAGTGGATTTATAATGCAGAAGGTAGCAACATTCTTAATGTTTCAAGAAGACAATGCAGAAGAAGCGATGAATTATTACACATCCCTCATTGAGAATTCTGAAATTACAAGCATTGTTCGATACGGACCTAATGAATCTGGAAAAGAAGGAACCGTAATGCAGGCTACTTTTACTTTAAAAGGGCAAGAATTTATGTGTATTGACAGTAATGTGAAGCATCAGTTTACTTTCACTCCTTCATTTTCAATCTTTGTGACTTGTGATACGGAAGAGGAACTTGACAATCTTTACCATAAGCTCATGGAGGATGGACAAGCACTCATGCCTTTAGGTGATTATGGTTTCAGTAAAAAGTTTGGTTGGTTAAATGACCGCTTCGGAGTTTCGTGGCAACTAAATCTTCCTAAATAATACGAAGTGCTAAGTATTGTCCTCCTGATTCCAACAATAAAATGTAATTTCTAATTTAATATTCTTTGAAACATAAAAAGCAGACGGTTTAGAAGTGCGATATTGCACTTTTAATTGACCGTCTGCTTTTACTTCTAATTTTCCAGAATAAATCAAGCAAATATTGTAGGAAGAAATTTGTTGAAAGTGTAAAGTGAAGTAGGGCTTTCTCTAAATATCGTATTTCTTTAACCAAAAATAAATGGGCAATTTAGAGCGAAAGGCTTACTATAGCTTCTTCCAAAATGAAAATCTAGTTGAAGAGGAAATTGTATGAAGATAAATTAAAAAAGCTAGGTTATACTATAATAATGACTTAACGACTTAAACCAATTGACATCTCTTGAATTGCCAAATATATTCCACACACTGTTCGGGATAGGTTAGTTTGGGTATTATTATAAACTAATAATAAATAGATTATACATGGTAAAAGCGTTAAAAATTAGGAGCATTTTTGCTTTTTAATTTTGGGATGAGCGTTTGACAGTGTATCCCTTAATACATAATGAGAGGATTTGAATATAAATATGACAGTTAATTTTTGGCGTGATTTACCTCGACCATTTTTTGTACTTGCACCAATGGAAGATGTGACCGATGTTGTTTTTCGTCATGTAGTAAGTAAAGCAGGTAAACCGGATGTATTTTTTACAGAGTTTACAAACTCGGATAGCTATTGTCATCCAGAGGGTATGAAAAGTGTGCGTGGACGCTTAATTTTTACAGAAGACGAACAGCCAATGGTGGCACATATTTGGGGGGATAAGCCTGAATATTTCCGTCAAATGAGTATTGGCATGGCAGAGCTAGGATTTAAAGGTATCGATATAAATATGGGCTGCCCTGTCCCAAATGTGGCTTCAAGAGGGAAAGGTAGTGGCCTTATTCTGCGCCCGGACGTTTCGGCAGAACTTATTCAAGCAGCAAAAGCTGGTGGACTACCTGTCAGCGTGAAAACAAGGCTTGGTTACACTGATATAGAGGAGTGGCACGAATGGCTAACTCATATTTTGAAACAAGACATCGCTAACCTTTCGATTCATTTACGTACAAAAAAGGAAATGAGCCAAGTAGATGCGCATTGGGAGCTAATTCCGGAAATTAAAAACTTACGTGACCGTATCGCGCCAAATACGCTACTAACAATCAATGGAGACATTCCTGACCGTCAAACTGGGCTTCAGCTTGCTGAACAATATGGTATAGATGGCGTTATGATTGGGCGAGGTATTTTTAAAAATCCTTTTGCTTTTGAAAAAGAGCCAAAAGAGCATAGCAGTAAAGAGTACCTGGATCTTTTAAGATTGCAGCTTGATCTTCAAGATCAATATGCTGAAAGCTTACCTCGTTCTATCACAGGGCTTCATCGCTTTTTCAAAATTTATGTCAAAGGATTCCGTGGAGCTGGTGAATTAAGAAATCAATTGATGAACACAAAGTCAACGGATGAGGTGCGTGCACTGCTCAATAATTTTGAATCAAACAATGTTGAATGACTATTCCGCCATATATATGTTGTCACTTACCTCACCACATTGTGAAGCGATTGCGTAGTTAGAGTTAGTATAATGAAAAAGAACGAATTTCCGATGATGGATTTCGTTCTTTTTTTG
Source organism: Psychrobacillus sp. FSL K6-2836 (assembly GCF_038003085.1). Lineage (NCBI taxonomy): Bacteria > Bacillati > Bacillota > Bacilli > Caryophanales > Bacillaceae > Psychrobacillus > Psychrobacillus sp. FSL K6-2836. The sequence goes on along the minus strand of NZ_JBBOOM010000001.1, from coordinate 485,391 downwards.
CCGTTCTAAGTAAAATGCCTTTAACAGAATATGTACTGAATGAATTAGTTAAAAATTAATTTGGGGGTAACGACCCAGTTATTAGTACAATTACAGGAACCTTTCGAGATTCTCGTAATGCTGTTAGGTTCATAAAACGTACCGAAATTAAAGATGATTTTATTAATGTTGATTGTACTTTAATGAATTTCCATATTCATTACTATGCTAGACAGATTACACAGTGAAACAAAAACGATACACCATGCAGTGCAGTGGGGGGCAGTTTCAGATGAAGGAAATGCCATCCGTTTTATAAGAAGACAATTTAGTATTCTAAATGTAAAATGAAGGATAAGTTTAAAATGTGGATTTGAAACAAATCTTAATAAGGAGTTGATATTTTTGATTGATAAAGAAACTCAGATAAAGATACTGCTTTATGGGAATCCATTAGACTTTGCTTGTAAAACGCTAGGTGTTAGAGATATGAGAACTCGTAAATACTCAGAAGTTTTTACGGTTAGCAATGAAGAAGTGTATGAATATACCTCTATCCATGGGATCCCACATAGTGATTCAACGAGCAGAGATTCTCTGGTTGAAGGCTTCCATTATTTTGAGGAAGAAGGTAAATGGTATACCTTTTTTAGAGAGAGAGGTTACATTCACGATGAAAAGTGCTTTGATGATGAGCTTGGTAAAAAGTACATAGTAACTACCTTGCTGAAATTAAGTGGTACTGGACTATATTAGTAGTTGTTTTTAACAAACAGATGCGATTGAAGAACAATGAGCAGTCACTTTTGTATTGAACAAATTATTACGTTCAATAAATGGTGGATGAAAATAATTAAGAAACCCAGCTAATCTTCACAGTATGAAGGTAGCGGGATTTTTAAGTTGGAAGAGCAAAATAGTGGAAAATGATTCGAAACTCAAAAAATTGAATTTTGAAGGGAATCTAAAACAACCCCCTATATAAAAAAGGGAGTTGTTTGTACAAACATTTCTTATAAATAATCTCTTCTTAATTCTTCGGATGATCGTGGTGAAATATAACCAGGTGCGACATCATAAACTGTTTTTGCTCCAAACTGTTTTTCATTATTTAAGCGATAAGCTGCTCTCGCGTAGGCTACTAATACGCTTGCAGTAAATTCAGGATTGCTCTCTAGTTTAAGTGAAAATTCGTAAATTTGCTTGTTGCCAGCTCCCGTATTCCCACCTCGGATGACAAATCCGCCATGTGGTGCTTTGGAGTGATCACGTTTTAATTCTTCTTCTGCGATGAAATTTACTTCTGTATCATAATCAGCAAAGTAGTTTGGCATAGTTTTGATCTCATACTCGATTGCTGCTTTGTCTGCGCCTTCTTCAGCAACGATATAGCAAACACGGGCGTGCTTTTCTGCAGTTGTTAGTTCAGGATTTGAACCACTACGAACTTTTTCGATTGCTTCTTCAGCTGGAATTGTATATTGTACACCATTTTTTACACCATTTACTCTTCTTACTGCATCCGAGTGTCCTTGGCTCAGTCCTTTACCCCAGAATGTATAGTTTTCACCATTGGGTAAAATTGCATCTGCCATCACGCGATTGATGGAAAATAAGCCTGGATCCCATCCAACTGAGATAATTGCGGTTGTATTATTTTTTGTTGCAGCTTTATTTACAGATTGATAAAACTCAGGAATTTTTGCATGCGTATCAAAACTATCTACAGTATTGAACATGCTTGCAAAGTAAGGAGTTTGTTCAGGCAAATCTGTTGCAGATCCACCACAAAGTAACATCACATCAATTTCATTTTTGTAGTCATTCGCTTTTGCAATATTTACAGTTTTAACATTGGGTTCATCAATATTTAAGTCTTTAGGATCTCTTCTTGTGAAAATTGCTACTAACTCCATATCTGGAGTTTGTTTGATCGCTTCAATTGCACCTTTTCCGAGATTACCATATCCAACGATGCCTAGTTTAATCATACTACTCATATACCTATCTCCTTATTCTTTACTGAATTTTTTAGTGAAGAAATGAATCTAATCTTAGCTAATGCTAATTTTTTTGATAGAATCAATCGAAAATTAACTAATGGTTTTCTCTATTATACGTGGATTAAATATTTTTTGTAATAATAGTTGAATTAGTATAAGTTAACTCTAAAAAAGAGATAGTTTTATACTAGTTCCATACATGTTTTGTTACTATACCAGTGACCCACAAAAAATAATGCAACAGGTCATTTCTAAACTTTCATTTATTAATAGTTTATCAGTGGGGTAGAAGAATGATCACCTGTGGGGACGATTATTTTAACCGTTATTTTCCTAAAGTGTTAGTGTAAGAGTCCCAGTAAACTTTATATATATTAATTCGTAAGGTTTATTTTTGCGGATATTAGAACTTCTCTCTTTACCTTCCTTCTAAAAAGTGAAATATTAAAGAATATTGTGAAGTGGTTATTTCTGTATGCTTGATGAGCATAACCTATGAAAATATTGGACGTAGATTGAAATGGAAGCCATCCACCATGCGGTGAGGGCTATTTAAATAGATGTTTTTGATTTAGCCTAAGTTTATTGTTTTTTGAAAGTTACAAAGGAGATTCTTTGTTCCAACAGTAAAAAAGTGTGCGAGAAGAAATCCAGTATAAGAGCGGTATTTATAGAATGGTATAATAAGAAAAAATATATTAAAAAATCACATTAAGGTTGTTATTCATCAAAGAAATTTACCTTTACTTAATATAAGATACTTTTACATATTAAGAACATTATGTTCTTATATTTTTTAAATAAAATAGAACATATGCTCTAAAAATAAAGTTGGGAGGATGATTTTATGGAAATATTGGAGAATAAATTAATAGTATCATTTTTAGATGATACAGATAATCGAGAGTTGTTCGAGAATTATCAAAAGGAGTATTCAGATGACATAAAAATAATATTAGACGAACGCTTCAGAAGTTTTTACCAAAGGTACAGACTAATTTCATATTTAATTAAAGTATTGCACTTTGAAAGTATACATTTTGATAAGAAACTCCACCTACACAATAAAAGGTATCAGTTAGCTACGGAACAAACAGGAGGAGCAGAGTTGATTTGTGAGCAGCATTTTAATCAATACTATGAATACCATTCACCTTCGTTACGTTTTCAAGATCATTTAACAAGTGAAGAACTTTTTAAAAGCTTTAACCAGCTAACTGAAAAGCAAAAATATATTATAACGCTTTCCTATCTTCATCAAATGACAGATACAGAAATCGCAAAATCATTAGGAATAACTCAACAATCAATATATAAAACAAGAAAAAGTGCTATTAAAAAGTTACGAGATGGGGTGAATTCGGTATGTTTGAAGGAGAAGCATTTGTTCAATTGATCGGAAATTTTGGTTTTCCTATTGCTGTAACAATCTACTTATTACACAGATTTGAAAGAAAGATTGAGGCATTAGAAAGCGCAATAAGTTCCTTAGCCGATGTATTCGAAAAAAAAAGTCATAAAAGTGAGGTAGCTATGTCTGATAAAGAAATGATAAAAATAATTGAACTGCTGGAGCCGAAGATAAAAAAAGTACTTTTGCAAACAAACATTCATGATCGAGATGATTTAGAACAAGATTTGCTGGAGCTAATAATAAAAAAAATCCGTAGCAATGATATAAAAGATGTACCTGGTTTCTTCGATTTTATTAATCAACAACAAAAATTAGCCGAAAATAAGCCACAGAGCACTTAGGGACTATACCAGAATAATGAATCAAATGATTGCGTTCTAAGTAGAAGAATCAAGTTACGTCCAAAAATAGCATTTAAAAAAAGAGTACAAATTCGTTTAATGGGATTTGTATTCTTTTTATTGATTCCGGCCACTAATCGATCTCTTTAAAATTTGAATTTAATATAATATTTCCTATCAGTGGTTGTATTTATCCTCTTTTCTTTCCCTTTTATAAATGAATACATTATAAAGGAGGGAAAAACATGGGACTAGAAAAAAATTACAATGTTTAAATTAGAGTTGTGGGAGAAGGAATTATGATATGCGATGTTCCTTGTAACTATGATCAAGTGAGAGGCACCCGAGCTAATACGAAACAAACACTTGATCACTAAGGCAGAAAGATTATAGCAATATAAAAACTAATAAGAGGTGATTTTTAATGGTAAAAGTATTTATTGATGCAGGTCATGGCGGGACAGATCCAGGTGCAACAGGAAATGGGTTACAAGAGAAAAATCTAACATTGCAAATTGCCACTAGAATCAAAGATATTCTAATTGCTAATTACAACAATGTCAGTGTATTGATGAGTAGAACCGGAGATCAAACACTAACTTTAACTCAGCGTACTAATGCAGCTAACTCTTGGGGAGCTGACTTTCTCCTTTCGGTCCACATAAATGCAGGAGGTGGGACAGGTTATGAGGATTACATTTACCCAGGAGTAGGTACGCCTACTACTACTTATCAAAATACTATTCATACAGAAATCTTAAAGCTTGTTAATTATGCAGATCGTGGTAAGAAACAGGAGAACTTCCACATGTTACGTGAATCCAATATGCCGGCTCTATTGACGGAAAATGGATTTATCGATACTGCAACTGATGCCACAAAATTGAAAACAGCTTCCTTTATAGAAGCTCTAGCGCAAGGGCATGTGAATGGAATTGTTAAGTGTTTCAATCTTCCTCCGAAAAGCACAGTCGTATACCATACGGTAGTAAGTGGCGATACTGTCTATTCATTAAGCCAAAGATATGGTAGTACAGCACAACAGATTAAAAGTTGGAATGGTCTTGATGCCAATTACACAATTTATATTGGACAAGTGTTAAGAGTGAAATAAAAATAGAGAACAAACGTAGCCCTGTTCAATTGAATGGGGCTACGTTTGTTATAAACCATCTAGAAAATTCAAATAAAATGGATTAAAAATCGAGAGGATATCGACGAGCATTATATAATCGATATCCTCTGTAATTTTATGAAATCATGATGAACCATCTGAATATCCCCACTCACAAGCTCCTTACACTATCGACTTCTTTTTGTGAAAAGTTTTTTCTTTATGTTTAGGTAGTTTTTCATTTCAAAAATCAAATAAAATAGATTCGCTCGTACTTCAAATTCTTCTCTTGTCTTCGGCAACTCCATCTTGCGGATTATTTCATTTAATTCTTCTAACTCATTTAATGAAATGTCCGTAGTATCACCCGAATGAACGTTCCGACTTAAGTTCTCCAAGAACTCTGCAAACATTTCTTTCTGTTTGATGTCTAGGCTGGATGAAGAGAAAATAGCAATGATTTTCATCATATGTTGTAGGAGTTCCAGTTGATCCTCTCGCATTTCTAAATAATAATAATCTTTATTTTGTTTTCGCAACAGATGATTTTCTACATCTTGAATGGCAATGCTCTTGGATTGATTGATCAAATCCTCTACCTCAAGTATTTCTTTCCCATCCCAGCTTCGCATACTATCCCTTAAATGGGCAGAGAATTCAAAGAGAATGATTTCAAACTTTTGTTCAATCTTCTTCTTAAAGATTTCAATATCTCGCTTGAAATTTGGCATGAAACTATTTACAAGAAGAGCTATTCCTATGCCGATGAAAATAATATAGATCTCGTTCAGAAACGTAGCCCAGCTAGCATTCTTTACCGTATAAACATGTAATACGACAACCATACTTGTGACAAAACCACCCTGGATGTGAGCTCTTACGAGGATTGGAACAAATAATAATATAAATAAAGAAAAGACAATGGGAGAATAACCTAATACTTCAAACAACAAAGCACCGAGAATTAAAGATAAAAGTGAGGCAAAGAATTTATCCTTAATTGTAATTAATGTCTTTTTCTTCGTTTTCTCAATACACATAATAACAATAATTGCTGCAAAGGTCGCAAATTCCAAATCCAATAAACTCGCAATCCAAATTGCCAGCCCTGCTCCTACGGCAGTCTTTATCGTCCGATAGCCCATACCAATCATTGAAGCACCATCCTATTATTTTAATTTCTATGTAAATCCTTGAATGTACTTGTTTTACAAACATTCGCATTAATACACAAAAATGTACAATCATACACACTATAACCGTTTGGCATCAGCTTCGAAGTATATCGTTACATTTGTAGTGTAGTTTAAGAATAGTTTTCGGACTATTCCTCAATATTTATCTGTCTATATTTTAACACGTAGATAATGAAACGTAATATATTCATCCAACGCATTAAGATGATAAGGATTTGTTAAGATATACAAATGGTTTTCAATTGGTAAGTTGGTTAAGAGGTATTAGCTATTGACTCTGGGGATATAGACCCGATCTATGCTACTATAATTACCTCGAATTTTAGCAAATGGGTGAATAGTGGTTGTTTAAGTGAAATAGAATAGAAAACAATAATTGTACTATAATATTGTTATAGCAAAAGGTGTTGGACCTGGACCATTATATGAAGCTTAAACTAGTTATAATCAAACCTTTTAATTGAGAATTATTATCACTTATTGTATATTAGATAATAACGATAAATATAATTAAGTAGGGGGAATATAAAATGCAAATATACTGGACTAAAATAAATAAGATTATTGAAGAAACGCCTGAGGTTAAAACGTACCTGCTCGACTGTCCGGAAGGCTTTACATGGGAAGAAGGTTCTCACACACACTTCGCACTGGAAGGTTTTAATGCCGGAGATAAACCAAACCGTAGTCTTATTCGCCACATGTCAATCTCTACTTTACCGCATGAAAACTCAATCGGTATCACAACACGTATCAGAGAGCAGTCCTCTGAGTTTAAAACGATTTTAAGAAATCTTGAAGTCGGCAATGAAGTTGCAATATTTAAAACTCATTCGAATGTACCGCTTAAAAGAGAAGACAAAAATGTTTACCTGCTGTCATCAGGTGTCGGCCTGGCAACTTTCAGACCGCTTGTACTTGATTATTTCGAGCGTGCTGACAACGTCAATCAAATTCATTCCCTGAATATCGATTCATCAAAAGATTTCTTATTCACCAATATATTTAAATCCGAATCTAACAAGAAGTTCACATCACAGTTCGTCGATAACCGTAAAGACTACTATGAAGAAGTGAAAAACCTTGCTGCAGACAAGGATGGACTTTTCTATGTTGTCGGCAGCGACGAATTCCTCGTTCAGAACATTAAAGTATTGCGTGAGCAGGGCATCAAGCCGGAACAGATTATGCTCGACAAGCATGAGCAAAAACTGCCTGATTTTTTATCATTTGATTTGTCAATTTAAGCAAGACAAAATATACGATACTTCTTCCCAAGATATAGAAAAAAGTGACAGTAATAGCTATTTAATTTATTATTACAGAGGTCCTCATAATATGTATAAAAATAGTTTATTTGAACTCAATTACCTTGATTGGCTAAAAGCCTTTCAAGGTTTTTTACTTAAATTTATACTAAATCAGCTAGAAAATATTGAATGGGTACCTTTGAGAATATTGCTGAGTAAATTCAAGATTGAAATGATAATTCGTTCATTTCGTACAACTTTTATTATGTGAAAGCGTCTGTGTAAGAAGTAGAAGAAAATGAGGTGATATTATGGGATTTTTGTTCAATAAGATAACACTTTTTAGCATAATTTTTATATCAATTTGTTTAATAGTAATTGGATTTATATTACAAACCATCCTTATCCCTTTACAAGATATCAATCTTATAAGTAATAAAGAACTATTGGAATATCAAAAAGAATATGCAATAAACTATCCCTTAGGAACAGGGTTACTCCATTTAGGACAGTTTCTTATGATTTTAGTAATAATTCTATTCATTATTAAGTTTATAAAATTAAAAAGTAATAACCAAAAATCAGATGTATAACTATCAAACTACAACATTTGTTCTTCAACTAACTGCGTGCTTTAGCGAAATATGACCATCATTTTGATGGTCTATTTTTATGTCCAAAACATTAAGCTGTTCTCAGATATACATTGTGAAATGTTATGCTTAAACTAGAGCCGCAGTATAATTTAAGAAAGATTGCTGGAAATATTGTAAAAAATGGAACTATTTTGTTTTTAATACGTAAAAATAAATAGCAATACTAGTTGAGAGGAGAAATCGTGTTGAAAAAGAGGGGTCTATTATTTAAAAGCGTTGCGTTTATTTTTTTATTGGCAGCGTGTTCGGAAGATGTTATTCAATACGAAGCAAAACCAAGTGATTTTGAAGATAGTGGGTTTAAAAATAAATATTCACAGATTATTGCAATTCATGGTGAAGAACTACTGATTTTTACTACTTATGATCATAACGAAAAAAAACAAGTATAGATGAAATTTTTGAATCAGAGGATTCTACTGAAAACCCTCTTCAAAAAATCTATAAGAATGTAAAAATTAGAACAAAAAAAGATAGATATTATATTACTGCGGAAGATAGTTTGTCATTAGAGTTTAAAAAAATTGGAGACCGAATTATAGTTGATGAAGAAGGTGTGGAGTATTACACTTCAAAATATCCTGAATAAGGATAGTTCTTATTAAACTCCCATGAAAATTAAAAAACGTTTAAAATCTATAAAATTGCAGAATAAAAGAGCATCAGTAATAGTTTTTTTAAAGGCTTAGCCTTCAGAATATTCATGTTGATTTAAAGACCACGATTGCTCAAAAGCTATTTATTTCGATTTTAAGAGCATTTAACCACGCGTATGAGGAATACCATTAAAAACAAATATAATTTTGGGAGAGATTTGCAAATTTTAAAATTGTGACTTGGTGCGAGAGATATCATAAGAAATTATGAAACTATTAATAGTAGGTTAAAAATAAAGTTTGATTTTTAATCATTTTCAAAGCCTGACTTCATTGCAAATAAAAAAGCCATTGTTTTTAATATAGATTAATATTATCCCTTTGTTAAATAATTAGAGGAATAGGGATATGAACCATTCGAAAGATCATAAAAAGGTTAAAAGTTAGCTTATACAATCGCCAACTTTTAACCCCTTGGGATTTAGACCGCAGCCTTTTGTTCTCTTGATATGATCGGTCTCGTAAAAGAAAAGACAGCGCATAATAACGAAATAATGACAATGCCGCTACCAAACCAAGCTGTGCTGGAAATCGAGCCAGTTTGGTTTAACACAAGGCCTCCAATTGCTGACCCAAGCGAAATACCAATTTGCAATGCGGAATTATTAAAGCTTTGCTGTATAGAAGACGTAGCTGGATCGATTTGTATCAAATAGCTTTGCTGCGGTGGTGCCAAGCTCCAACTCAATGCTCCCCAAACCATCATCGTTGGGATGAATAAGAAGAGTGAAGAAGTTGTAAATGGCAATAAACACAATACAACAGCAAATGCACTGATAACGATGATGATACTTTTGGGAGCACCAATCCAATCAGAAAGTGTTCCCCCGAATGCTCCACCACTTACAGCTGCAATTCCAAATACAAAATAGCAGATACTAATCCAGTTGGAATTTAGATGAAGATTCGTTTCTAAGAATGGTGTAAAATAGGCATAAATAGTATAATGTCCTGCTAGCATAAACATGGTAGCTAGATGGGCACTGATTATTTTCCCACTTCCTAAAGCCTTTAATTGTTGTGAAAGTGGAATGGTTCTTTCTCCAGGAATGCGCACCAAAAATCGTGAAATAAGTGCCATCGAACCGATTGATAATACAGCAATTCCAAGAAATATTATGCGCCATCCAAACATGTTGGAAATCAGGATTCCCAATGGTACACCTAACACTAGTGAAGAACTAATACCCATATAAATGAGGCCCAAAGCTTTTGCTTGGTGGGCTGGAGCAACAATTTTAACAGCAATGGTTAAAGAAAGGACAACGACAAGTGCTGTACTAGTTGCCGTCAACACCCTAGCTATCATCATAAAGGTAAAGTTTGGACTAAAATACGTCATTACATTTCCGATGAAAAAAACAAACAAGGAAGAAAGATACAACTTCTTGCGTTCGATATTGCTGGTCAATACCAGTAGAACAGGACCGGCAATGGCATAAATAAGTGCAAACACCGTAATAAGTTGCCCAGCAGTACTTAATGAAATATTGAAATCGTCGGCGATTGTCGGCAATATCCCACCAACGATTAATTCAACCAATCCAACTGCAACAATCGATAATGCTAATATAAAAACTTTCAAATTCATATTCTGTTTCATATCCTTTCTTAGTTGAAATAAAAAGAAATGGCTCTGAAGATCCTTTACAGAAAACACAAATAATCCTGACTACAAAAAATGAAGAAATTCATTTTCTGTAATCAGGATTATTAAGGTTCCTGGTAGACACCCTCTAGCCATATTCTAGAGGTTATACAGTTCCTATAAAGTTTTAGAGTGATCACTTTACTGATTTTACTATGAATTATCCTAACTCTCAAGTGTAAAATGAATTCCGAAGCTAAAATTCCAATGTTGTAAATAGAAGAAGAACTCATTTTAATCAATCTTTGTTAATGAGTTCTTTTCATTTATAGCTCAAACGTTTATAGAAACTTTTTGAACAAACTGTATTCCAACCATCAATTGCATAACTTTGTGGAAGGATTCGATGGCCACTTGCTGAAGGAATTAAAAATATAAAGAATGCCGTCTGTGATGCACCGTGGTCGTGGGATCAGACTAACGGATGGCTATATGGCTACAAAGTTCATCGAGCTTCTTCGCTAGCCTTAGTACCCACAAAATGTAAATATCTATTATTACAATCCTGTTTTGAAGAAATAGAACTGAATCGAGTACAAATTAAGACAGGACATGATTTTTTCGATCACAAAGAGCAATGGAACGATTAGGTGCAGCAAAAGAAGGTTATTTATGAAATCACATGTTTCTAAAAGAAGGGAAGATTCGTCATACAGTAATATACAGCATTATTAGAGAAGGGGCAGACATTAAACAACATTTCTTAAACGAATTTCAACTATACTCGAGTTAACATATACGTAGCAGTGGATAGAAGCTTTTCCTATTATGAAACAATTACGAACTGATTTAACAAAAGAAACATACATAGAATTACTTCAAAATATTAGTAAAGATGAGTACAAGCTTATGCAATGTATGTTGAAGATGAAATAGTTTCATTGGTAGGATTAAGTTGGAGAATTAACTTTTATAATAATCCATCATACTTTTATTTACGATTTAGTAACTGATGTGTTTCATCGCACAAATTTGGATATGAAGAGAAATTGTTAAAATACATACATAATCGGTTTAATGAAAATGGGGCAGAGTATATAGCTATAGAATCGGTTTTACAAAGAAGTGATGCATATCGATTTTATGAAGATAAATCTAGACTATGACAAATGGTGGTACTCCTTTAGGAAAACACATTGTAATTCAATTTTAAACTTTAATTATAATTTTTTACTCAATTAACGAGTGCTGATGAAAGTGGTAATTGGAGATGTTCACCTGGAGAGGAGTTCGCCAAAGAATTCGGTCTATATACTGAATCACAATGAGATAATCCATTATGATCAATCTTTGTTCATAATGGATTATTTTTTGTATACCAGGTTTAAAGTGTAAACCTTCTTAGGTGTTATCTTCAGTTAGAGCCTGTTGTTTAATATAGCATCAGCGAAGATAGGAGAAACCACATACCCACTTGTGAGTTAGTTTGAATAAGCATTTATAAACATCTCTTATCATGTTCCAAATAAACATTTAATTAACATGGTGTTAATAACTTCACAATATAAATATATTTAGTGTATAATATAAACATCCTAGGTATACATGAAATATTTTTGTAGAAGCTATTTTTTGAAAGTCAGAGAAAGATATTTAATTTTTTGAAAAGGGTGATTATGATGGGACGTTTAACAGGTAAAGTAGCAATCATCACTGGAGCAGCACTAGGGATGGGAGCTTCAGAAGCAAAGCTTTTCGCATATGAAGGAGCAAAAGTAGTCGCAACAGATATTCAAGATGATTTGTTAAAAGAGGTAATTAGTGAAATTAAAGCAAATGGCGGAGATGCAATTGGATTAAAACATAATGTTACATCTGAGGAAGAATGGAAAAATGTTATTCAAGAAGCTATAAACCATTACGGTAAGGTAGATGTACTAGTCAATAATGCTGGAGTAGCTAGTCCAAAAACGATGACTCAAATGGAAATGGATGAATGGAATAAAGTTATGGATATTAATTTAAATGGCTGTGTACTTGGGATGAAGTATGTCATTCCAGAGATGCAAAAAGCCGGTGGTGGGTCTTTGATTAATATTTCATCTATAGGTGGGATAGTGGGTATGGCTGGATCAAGTCCATATACTGCTGCAAAAGGGGCATTACGCTCTTTATCTAAATCAACTGCTGTAGAATATGGAAAAGACAAAATAAGAGTGAATTCTGTTCACCCTGGTATTATTGAAACACCTATGACTGCTGATTCATTTGAGCAGGCATTACCATTCTATCAAACTTTCACTCAGCTTCCTTATTTCGGAAAACCCGAAGATGTTGCTTACGGAGTACTATTCCTTGCATCTGATGAATCACGTTTCATGACCGGATCTGAGCTAGTTATTGATGGCGGTTGGACAGCCATTTAATATTAGGGCATTAAGGAAAGGCTGCCACATGTGCTATAAAGAAAAAAGTTTAGAAAAACATAACTATTTTTTGAACTAAACTTCAAATAAAAAGTCGATCATTTAGTTGAGCGGCTTTTTATTTAACTCGTTTTCAGCGAGCGATTCATCTCTTTTCTTCAGAGGGTTATTTTTGTAAGGACCTTTAATAGACAAATTCATTAATTGAAAAGCCATTTCACGTTCAGAATAATGCAAGTTATTTTTAATCCACCAAATAATAACCTCCAAAAAGGCAGATTCCACATATTTGATTATTAAATCTCTATTAGCGGTAAGGTTTTGCTCACTAGGTTCGATTTGATTGATCCCTTCAGAAACAAACTCATGTATAATTTCTAAAAGTCCCGAAGCTAAATATGGAACGCGGTTAGTAACAAGTAAGGCTTTATAAAAAGCAAAATTTTCTGCAATTTGGTGAAATAATTGAACAAAACTTGGATGAGGGTCTTCTTCTAAATAATCGAAGTTATCTAAAAGTGACACTTGGACATTTACTTTCTCACGTAAATCACTTAAAATTTCATCAATACATTGTATCAGAAGCTCATTCTTATCTTTATAGTGAAGATAAAAGGTCACACGTTTTACTGTAGCTCGGTTAGAAATATCCTGTACCTTAATTTCCTCAAAGGCTTGTTCTTCCATTAGTTCAATTAATGCCTGCTTTAGTAACCTTCTAGTTCTAATTACACGCGGATCTTTTTTTAGTCTTGTCATCAATTTCTATCCCTTTACAATTAGATTATGTTTTTGAAACTTTCGTTATCGTTTTTAAAATCCCACATCACTACACAACTTTTCAATTACATCACGAAGAACCCTTTTATATTAATTAAGAAAAACTGTTTATTAGCTGCTTTACATAATTTACCTCATTAACTTTGACTAGTCGAAGTCTTGTATCATTCTCAAAAATAATACTTCGTTATTACAATTATGCATAGTAACCATAAAAAAGACAATTACTTATGTCGAAATGAAGTCAGAGTAATTTTTCCTTATCAAAGGAATTAACTATATGAAAACTATCTTACAGTGAGTGAATCATATGAAAACTATCTTACAGTGAGTGAGTCAGAGGAGGAAGCTAATAGAAGAATGGAGGAGTTTGTGGGATCTTTGGAAAGAACGTTCAAATGGACGTTCTTTTTATGTAAGGAACCTTAAATGCAGCATAAGCTAGCGTTATTTTTTATGTTTCAATACCTTTTATTTATAGTAACTAATTTGCAGGAGGAAACATAATTATTTTTAGATATATATTTACTCTAAATTTAAAATGAATGGATGACATGAATGGGGAATTGCATTATGGAAAATATTAACGCTGTTGAACTTAAGCCTTTTTCAAGTGAGTATTTGACAGGATTGAACTCTTTTGTACTTACAGATGAACAAAAACAATTTTCTGCATTGCCAACCAAATTTGTGGATGCTACTGATGGACAGCATCGTATAGTTATTTTAAGTGATAATACACCTGTTGGTTTCTTTCTATTAAATTCAAATGAACGTGTAAAGAAATACTCCGCTAATCTGAACGCTTTGTTATTAACTGCTCTATCAATTAATCATGCAGCGCAAGGAAAAGGCTACGCAAAAAAAGGAATGTCACTATTGACTGAGTTTGTTAAGTCAGAATTTCCTAAATGTGACGAAGTTGTTTTAGTAGTAGATAAAGAAAATATACCAGCCCAAAACTTATATTTAAAAGTAGGGTTTGAAGATACAAATGAGAGGCAAATTGGACGTATAGGTGAAGAGATTACCATGAGACTTTCAATAAAATAATTATTAAACCACTATTAGATAATGACGTTCTATTTTAAGTCGTTGTTGGAGCATTATGCGTCGTATCAAAATTAAATAATCAAGACAGAGGAGCATCCAAAGGGGTGCTCTTCTTATGTATCAAAAAAGGGGTGAGAGGATGCCAAAAGGAGGCAACTCGTCAATGTTCGAAACAGTACAAAATCATGAAGATCGTATCAGTGACTTAGAGAGAGTGGATAGAGAGCATGAAGAACGCTTGAAGCGTTTGGAAGACCAATCCATGAAATTAGAAAATACAATTTTAACAGAAAACAGGGATACTAGAACCACGATAAAAGAACAAACTGAAAAACTATTTGTCATTGTGGAAAGTGCTTTAGGTATACAGTCTACTCTAACAACGCAGACCCATGAGTTTAAAATGTTAAAATGGAATACCTTATCAACACTGAGGTTTGCAATCGCAATTGATTATTGACGGTTATAGACGGTTGTTAGTCGGAAATTGCTATATAAGATTACCAAATTTTGTGATATACTCACATAAAGAAAAATATGTAATACAGTCTTCCTATGGTGAGTGTTTTGTTCTGATGGAATTATGTGAAGGAAAAAATATTCAGACGGGAACAGCAAACGAAGAACAAATGTATAGTTTAGGTAAAAAAATTGGAGAAATGCATAAAATCTTAAATTCCAATAATACAGTTCAGTTACCATACACTGCGATGTTCGATCTAAGGAAGGTATGTTGAAAAATTGGAATAAGAGATGGGATGAAGCTAATAGACTTGAATGCACCAATATACTTTCTAATTTAGAAATACAAAGAAAAATTTTGGAAGGTAATGATTTGGATATTTTTTCAGATTGTGAAAAAGGTTGGGGTCACTGGGACTTATTTGTAGATAACATTTTATTTAATGCTAATAGTGTCTCAGCAATTCATGATTTTGATAGGATGAACTTTGTTTATCCTGAATTTTACATATCAAGACCTATTTTATCGTGTTGTGTGGACAATGGACAAATACATATAGATAAAGTTTATACATTTGTTCAAGGTTATCGAGAATATCATAAACTTACAAATCAAAACTTAATACGCTCAATAAAATTAACTAAGTGGAAAGAGGCAGAATGGGTTCGAGCTATTAAGGTACAAAACTCTTCTCCATTAAAAAGATTTAATGAAGAAAACATATGGATTGGTGAAAATTGGGATGATTTAGAAATTATATTTTCTTATATCCGTTAATATGTAATTAGCTTGTGAGTGGTTTTACTTTAACTAGCGTGGGCTTGTGCAGCAGATCCAAAGTCGTATCATATAGCGGGTGAAAAGAAACGGATCGGTGCTATTCCAAGGTAAAGCATATCTAAAATTTGTTTCATCTACATACTTTAATAAGGGGGTGCTTGTGAAAAATAAAAATATTCTGGGAGGGATTATATGACAGAGGAAATGCAATATAAAGAAATAGAAAAATTGAATCCATTTTTTTCGATTTGGCTTTCAACTAGGAGAACCATTCGCTATGTACTGGAAAACAAAGATTTAAAGTATTCGCTTATGGTTGCGGCTCTCGCAGGAGCACCAAGTGGGATAAGTGCGTTCGGAGAGTTAAGTAAGAATTTAGAGCTCCAATGGTGGTTCTTGTTAATCTTAATTGTTTTGCTAGGTCCAATTTTTGGTCTAATTGGTTTGTACGTCGCAGCCGCTCTTTATACTTGGGTTGGAAAATGGTTTGGTGGGACCGGAAAGTTTAAAGAAATGCTTCAAGCTATTGGAGTTGCAATGATTGCGAATTTTTGGATGACTCCATTTTGGATACTTTCCACTATTTTTGTTCGGAATGATATATTTGTGATGGATATGATATCTGGAATGTCAATAGGAGCTATTATTTGGTTTTTGGTGTCAAGTTTGGTCTCGGCGACATTTTCGATTTGGATGATTGTTATTCAAAGTAAAGCAATTGGTGAAGTTCATCAATTTTCAAGTTGGAAGGGTTTTGCTACATTAATTATTCCTTCACTTGTTATTGGAATGATTGTATTTATCATTACATTAATCGTTATTTTCTCCTTGATTGGAGTTTCCGCTTACTAATAAATGCAAGTTTTTTTTATGTTATTTTCAGTGATAAGTACCAGGTTCTTCCTTTCAATTTTTCGACAGTTAGCTTAGAAGATGTAGAAGCATTTGATTATAATGAGCTTGCTATCTCTATTTCTCGACTAAATAGTTCTTTACGATTAATGGATGTTCATACAATTTACGTAGGCTTCAAGCCGAGATTTATTCGCGAGATTGTTTATACTAGTATTTATGTAGAAATAGAAACATACGTAGTTTCCGAGTAGCATTAACTCATCTTTTACAGGAAGATAACAAGGTAATTACTTCAAAATAATTAACTTAAAAATACAGCTAACGCCAATTTATAGCGATAGCTGTATTTTTAAGTTATTCAATAAGCTGTTTTGTCATAAATACTTGTGAAATATCAGTGTTTTTAAATCCATTATTTTTTAAAAACGAAAGTACATTTTTCATTTTGTCTTCCAAATTATAGGTAGTTCTTTTAATTGAACGATTAAAATGAAGCCCTTCCTGTAGTGCAGCTTGAAGAGCGTGTATTCCATCTGTATGTTCATTGTTAATAAAAGCTTGAAATAATGTGACACCTTCAGCTTCATAGCCAAATTGTTGTTTTGTTCTTACTAAACAAGCAGCAAGTACTTCACTATCCTTCACTTGAAAGAAAGACAATCTACTTAGAGAAATTATTCGGGAAAGAGCGTCATCATTTTTCTGATCCCCTTTTCTATTATTTTTTGTTTGAATGAAACAGAATGGAATACCTCTATAGACCTCACCTCCTTAAATAATAATTGAAATATTAATGTATATTTTGTAAAAAACGTTCTAAAGGAGTGAAATAATTGAAAAAGAGATTAATAATTGGTTTAGTTATTGTGGTTGGGTTAGCCGTTTTAACTGTATTTACTTTTTATCCTGGGAATCAAGACGTTGCTGAAGCAGAATTCACTGAGTATCTGAAAAAACAAGGTGTAGATAGTAGTAAGATCTCTTCAAAAGAGATTCTCAAAGACTATAAAATGGGTGGATATGTATTTAAAATCACTTATAGGGATGATCCCACTTACCGTTATGAATACTTTTATGACGCTGACTTGGAACAGATAAATTTAATTGTTTATGAAGGTGGAAGAGGAATTGAGGAAGGAATGAAATATCCTCCTGTAAATGATTACAAATAACGTAACATTTAGATATGTTATTTGTAAATATTTGTAATAATATTTCAAAAACTACTTCTAAGTGGCAAATATAAAGGGGAATTTTAGGGTTTTTCTTGAGTGATAGTGATTAAGTGGAAAATTAATTTATTTATGTTCATTTACTGTTGCTGGACTTATATACCGAAAAGTGGACCATGTAAGGCATGATATTCTTATCTGTAGCTGAAAACGTGATGATACCTTAATGCAACTTTATGAATTTGATGCTATCCAGACATATACACTGAATCCAATTGAACAAGGCCTGCAGACGATGGACACGTGGTTGACGGATATGGAAGGATTATTCCAAGCAGGGGTCAAGGATATAAATTTCTTGCCTAGTCAGTGGGATGTCCTTACGTATAGAAGTGACATTAGAACAGAACTGTTCCCAAAAGTATTCTTAGATCCAAATTACTTATGGGTAAGAGAACATGAACAGCTAATCGGTACGATGATTACAGCAGCGACTTTTCAAACCTTGGAAGGAAAGAAAGTTAAGACGATTGAAGAAAACGTAGCGGAAAATATAAAATATCATGAATATGATAATGGTTTACTCGTTAAAGAGTACGTAGTAAATCAATCTGTTTTCTACGAAGTTGTTTCCAAAGTTGAATATAAAGAAGAGGCCGTTACAGTAGACAAACCGAAAGAAAACGAATTACTAGATTCTTTTCAGTTTGGATTAGATATAGCAGGCCTTATACCTGTTTTTGGTGAATTAGCGGATGGCTTAAATGGGGTTATCTATTCGGCATGAGGGGATATGTTAAATGCGGGACTATCTTTTTCCGCGATGATTCCCGTTGCTGGCTGGGTAAGTACGGGTGGAAAATTCGTAATTAAAGGAAGCGATTTATATTCATCAAGAAATGTTTTGAGTACGGAGAAGGTGGAGTCCATCTATTCACCAATTTATCAAGATGTCGTCAACAGTCCACTGAGCAGAACTCAATATCAACTAGATACCTTATATAAAACTCATTCCCAATTGAATACGCCATATACCCTTATGTTTAATTTGCCATCTGCTAAAACGGATATCCCTACAACCATCAAAAGTGGAGATGCTGAAGTTAATACGGGTATAAAGAATGTGGAGGCTAAGGGTACGGGTAATGGTAAGACTAATGTATATTCTGTTGAGGATTTCTTAAATGAAATAAATAGCTTACCACATGCGAAATTATCAAAAGAAGTTACGGATGGAACAATCAGTACAACAAAAGGAAACAGACCTCTTCCCCAAGTGTATATGACAAAGAAAGAAATATCATCGCATCTAGCTTTATTTGATGAAGGAGCTGTCAAAATTCAAAGCAGTGAATCATACGAGCAAGCAACCAAACTGTATGGTAGCAATATAGGCGATCCTAAAACAGGTACATATGTACTTCCCAAAAACGTTGTGGATAAAGCTGTAGAAGCTTCTAATGGGAATCCTAGAGTTCTAGAAGAATTATTGGGATTGGAAAAAGGTTTTAGGAGAAAAACCCATAATGTTAAAGATTAGTGAAGTTGAAAATATTAGAGTACCATCCGGCAACGAAACAGGAGCTTGGCATGGTTTTTGGGAACCAGGAGGTTATACGCAAGGTGGGATTCCAGAAGCAGTCATAGACCAGATAAAATCTAGTAAATATACCGTTTCTGATATATATTAAACCAATGGAGGTAGAAAGAATGGAAAAAATACATCGTGGAAATGGCTTTGCAATTATAGAGAAAGATGGAGAATATCAAATATCTTGGGCGCAGGGGCCATATAATGAGCCATCTTTTTATCCTATTTCTAAACAAAATATGGACAAAGCGTTTAAATCAGATCAAGACGCTCATGAAGTAATGATTTACGCAGAAACAGGACAATGGCCTACAGGTGTGGATGAAGAGGCAGAAATAAATAGGGCTTTTGTACAAAAATCTCCAGAACTACTCTTAAAAGTTCCAGAAAACCAGGAATTATTTACGAAGTCTGAACTGGATGAACTGTTGCCTTTAGCTAAGCAAGCGCTCCAGGAATCAGAAGATTAACTTTTGGTTAGTTACTAAATGCAAACTTTGAAATTTTTTCCTTTGGTTAGTATCCTGAATTGAAAAAGTTAATACAAGAAACGCTGAAGTTAATATTCAGCGTTTTTTTCGTCATTATTATTAATTGCTATATCAAAGAGCTGCTAGGTATATGAAAGGACATACTATATTTTTCTTTAAAAAAGTATTTCTCATAAGTGTCGATTCGACTAGTGTAAATACTTCCTATAACAGTGTTTAGCTCAGAATTATTCATGGAATGCAGTGTTTCAAGTAATTCAGTATCAATTGGTCTTAAAGTTGTTTTCGAATGACACTAGGTAATATACACACAAAGAAATGGTGAGTAGTGCACGGAGAAAAGTCATTTACACTGGAACATTTACTACCAAAGAAGCTGCACAAGATGTGGATGCTAAAATTAAAGCTAAGTATGGATGGACAACGTATTTGATTGATGAAACTAAATAAATTTTATCAAGCCCTGCTCATAACGAGTGGGGCTTTTTTAATTTACCTTTTCCGTACAATATAATAATCTTGCTCAAATAACGTAGAATAAGCCAGTTAATTAACTTTATTGGTTTGATACAAATCTAAGTATGATATATTAGTTGAAAAAGAAACGGGAAGGAATTGGATAAAAATGAAAAAATGGTTCATGGCTATACTATTAATAGGAGTAAGTTTCTTCTCAGTTGAAACGTCAGCAAAAGCAGAAGAAAAAGTGATCTGGGATGGAGCCGAAGTTGTAAAGGATCAATCTGGTAAAATGACATTTACGAAAGATGTTAAAGTTTATAAGAAAGATAGTTCTGGTAAATTTGTATCGATGGTAGTAAGGAAAGGTAATTATTTACGAGTTTATGATGTTGAAAATTATGATGGTAAAGTTTATTACTGGATGTGTGGTGGCTATCGAGTACAATCAACAAACTTAGTAGTATTTAAAGATGTACCAATGAACTTGAGAGTATCATTCTTTAAAGACCCTGTTTGGATTGTAACAAGTGAAAAAGGAATATTACACAGACAGAATGTACCTTTAAGAACGAAAGGCATGCTTCTAAAAGACTTTAGTGAAGATGTTGGTTACTTTGCTGCTTTTCAGAAATACACAATTGTTAATGGTAAGCTACATGGTGAATTATATCATTCTGGTGAAGGTGAATATGCTGGATATACTATAAAAGAATTTATTTCTGGCTCTGATGTTAAAGTAGTTGAAGATATATATAATTGAAAGTTGAAAGTCGATTCTTTATGAGTCGGCTTTTTTTATTTGCCCAAAAATTTCTAGTTGTAAAATAGAACGATTGTTCGTATGCTAATCAAAAGAAGGGGGGAACAGATGTGCGTATAAATATTTTGAAGTCCATGCAACTCAATCAAATAATTGAAATGATTTACATGAAAAATAATGGTGAAATCAGTAAGCGAAAAGTAAAGGTGTTGTCTGTGGAAGGCAATACGTTTAAAGCATATTGTTTTTTACGAAATACCAAAAGGACTTTTATAATTGATAATGTACTCGCATTTGTTCCCATCATCCACAAGGAGCGTGAGGTAGTTTGAATAGTCTTCAAAAAGAAATATATGAGTACATTGAACATTTTTTAGCCGAGAATAAATATTCTCCATCAATGAGAGAGGTCGGCAAAGCTGCTGGACTTAAATCATCTTCTACTATACATAGACATTTAGATGTCATGAGAGAAAAAGGATATATTGATTTCATTAACTCATCCCCTAGAACTTTACAAATAATCACATGATCAATTATAGCGAACTACCTAATCGCTCTATAGCCTGTATCGATATGATGAGTTTTTATGCCTCTTGTATAGCCGTCCTTCACGATTTGGATGTAAGAACAGTGCCAATAGCTATTGTTGGGAATTTTGAACAAAAAGGCGCTGTTGTATTGGCAGCATCTCCGCCTATGAAGAAACGATTTGGTGTCAAAACGGCATCCACAAGATTACATGAAATACCTAGTCATCCGGATATACGATTATTTGAACCGAAAATGCAGTATTTCCTTGAAATGAGTATGGCAGTTACAAACATCCTCCACAAATATGTTCCACCGGAAGCTGTTCACGTATACAGTGTGGATGAAAGTTTTATCGATTTAACTGGAACTGAAAAACTTTGGGGTTCTCCAGAGAACACGGTCAAAGAAATACAAAAGGAAATATTAGAGACCTTGCAATTACATTCATCCGCTGGAATGGGTCCAAACATGTTAATGGCAAAACTTGCATTAGATTTAGATGCGAAAAAAACTGGATTTGCCAAATGGACATACGATGATGTGCAAACAAAACTATGGTCAGTTACTCCATTAACCGAAATGTGGGGAATTGGTAGAGGGACTGAAAAGACATTAAATAATATGGGGATTTTTAGCATAGGTCAATTAGCTAAAACACCTTTAGAGCTATTGGAAGATAAATTTGGTGTTATGGGAAATCAATTATATCATCATGCACACGGAATTGATTTATCGGATATGAGCTCACCTTCAGTAGAAAGACAAGTCAGTTTTGGCAAAAGTCAAATCCTCATGCGAGACTACATTAAAATTGAAGAAGTAAAAGCAGTTATTCTTGAAATGTGCGAAGACGTGGCAAAACGTGCTAGAGATACTTTCCAAGCCGCTAGAACTATTTCATTAGGAATTGGTTATAGTAAAAATGCATTTGGCGGTGGATTTCAACGATCTAGAACTATCCATGATGCTACGAACGATACCATGAAAATATATAAGGTTTGTTTGGATTTATTAAATGAAAATTATAATAAAAATCCCGTAAGACATATATCAATCTCCATAACAAAATTAGAAGATGAACATTCAATGCAGCTTAACTTTTTCGAAAAGGAGAATTGGAAAATACGAAAATTAGCTACTGCTATGGACAATATTCGGAATCGATACGGATCAGCAGCACTATTAAGAGCGGTTTCTTATACCCCAGCAGGTACTGCGGTAAAACGATCTAAAATGGTTGGTGGACATAAAGAATAAGAGTGGTGAGTTTGATCAAAGATCGAGGCATGATGAAATGGCAAGGCATGATGTTAACTGAGCATGTGACGATGTTGAAAGAATATAACCAGGAAATAAAAAGGACTCCTAAACCACAACTAGACGAATGGGACTATGATGCCATCCAACATACTTTAGATGCAGCCTTAAAAAGCAAGGCGGACACTAAGGTGAAATTGTGGAGGGACGGTGAATTTATTTATAGAAGAGGAACAATAGAAAGTGTCGATATCCAAAAAAGAATATTGGAACTGGATGATCCATTTTCTTTGATACAATTAAAATTAGATGAGATAGTAGATGTAACGATAATGGATTAAGTTTGTGAAATGATGGATAAAACGGAAGAACTATTTAACGAAATGCTTGATAGGTACGATCCGGAGTTAATACTTGGCGCACTAGATGAAATGTCGAGAATGGGTAAAGAACAATTAATAGAACTTAGAAATTTATGTGAATAACGAATAAAGCTGAAGAGGCTAAAGACCACCAACCAGATTAATGGAAGGTGGTTTATTTATTTTATTATCTGTAATCCTATTAGCAGTTTTAATTTTATAAAAATGTCTATTGATAAAAGTCCCTAAAACACGTTTTTAATAAATTCGTCACACATCGGTCACGCAAGAAGGATTTCTACTTGTTTTATAGGTAATAAATTGAATTAAAAAAAGCCAGAAACCATTTAGGTTAAAGGCTTTTGAAGCTATGGTCCCGACTGGTCTCGAACCAGCGGAGAACATGAAACATTAATACACCAAGACATTCTTCCACAATTAAAAGAGATAAAAAAAGAACAGGAAGTACTTGCAAAGGAAATGGGCAAGATAGCTTTATCTCAATCTAGTTTAGAATTAACAGTTATGAAAGATGGACAGCAAACAAGAGAATTATTAGGGCGATTTGTTGATCATTACTTTGGCACAGATGACAAAAAACTTGTGATGAAAGAAAAAGTTACTTTAAAACAATTGAGTACAAGAGCGAAAATAATACTTGGATTGATTGGTGTGTTAGGTGGTTCCGGCGGAATATTAGCAGGAATTGCAGCATTACTTGAAATACTAAAAAATTAGGAGGAGTTTAAATGACATAAGTATTATTATTCGCAACAGTAATTGTACCGATTGTTTTGGCGGTAGTGGAGTTAATTAAAAGATCGGCATCAGAATCACTCAATAAGAACTTCATCCCACTCATCGCATTAGCGGTGGGTATTTTTATTGGCTTTGGAGGACATCCTTTTACCGATTTAGACTTAACTCTAAGATTATGGTCTGGATTTTTAGCCGGACTTTCTTCCACAGGTCTATACGAACTCGGCAATAATAGAAGTGAAGGTGCTAAGTAATGGTTATAATCCAAGATATACGAAATAAAGTAGCTCCTTCTAAAACGAAACGAAAAATCTCGCAAATAACAAAAATAGCCCGTCACCATTCAGCAACAACGAGTGGTGACTATTTTACTTTCTGGAACCATTGGAAAAGCAAAGGATGGACAAAGGGAGGATATGCTGAAATCATTTTACTGGATGGTACAGTTCAACTTTGTTATGATCCTATTTATCCTACTAACGGCATCGGTAACCATAACACAAACACAGATCATATTTGCGTAGTTGGAAATGGGGCATTTACTGCAGCACAAGAAAGAGCATTTGAAGAACGATGCCTATTAGCAATGACGAACTTTGGTTTAGGTGTGGAGGATGTACTTGGACACAATGAATTTAAAGGGACTGCAACAACTTGTCCTGGTATTAATATGGATAGTGTCCGTAAACGTTTAAGTACATTGTTAGAGCCTAAAAAGGAGGTAAAACCAGTGACTGTAACGAAAGGTCTTTTCCGTATTAAAACAGGCACATTTCCGAATGCTCGAGCTTTTGCAGATGCCATTGAAAAGGTTAAACAGGATTTTGGTATGTTAATATATGAGGCAGCAGATACTACATCGTATAATCCTAACTATCGGATTTACACAGGCACATTCACCACAAAAGAAGATGCAGAGGAAGCTGAAGCGAAATTAAAGTATAAGTATGGATGGACCACATATCTAATCGATGAAACAAAGTAGTATTATCTAGCCCTGCTCATATTGAGTGGGGCTTTTTTTTATTTTCATATACAATGTTAATTATTTTTGTTCATGATAGACTTTTATACAAATTGGAAAAAAATTAGTCATGATTAAAAAGTCAAATGGGAGATTTATCATGAAGATTAAACCATATACCCGTTAAATGACCTCAATTATTCTGAATATAATCTTCATTTTTGGGGTAATCTTCAATGGATGAAAAGATTCGGAGGTGCAGCAATGTTTGAAAAAAAATTAGCACTTCATGAAACTTTGGAATTTCATGAAGTAATAAATTTTAAGACAGTATGTTTACTTAAATCTAAAATGATGCAAGGTATCGTTTTTGACCAAGATCTAAAAGCACTAATGGAGAAGGATGTAAAACAATCTATACCAGCTTTAACTGCAATGATAAAACTTTATTCAAATGCTGAGTTAAAATAATCGGAGGTCGGTTCGTATGAATGATTATTTAGATCCTATAAATTCTGTTGGAATGCCTGAACTTACTGATTCAGGTATTGCCCTTGAATTTTTGTTATCAACAAAAACTGGGGTTAGAAATCTTTCAATTGCATTGACAGAAACAGCAACACCTACAATTAGAAAGTTATTACAGGAACAACTTGATGTAACCATTGCCTTATATTTCGAAATAGCAGATCTCATGATGAAAAAACAATGGTTAAACCCATATGATTTGGAACTACAAAAACAATTGGATATTAAATCCGCTCAAAATGCAGTCGATATAGCTAATTTAAATCTCTTTCCGGGCGTTACAAATCGGAAAGGAATGTTTCCAAGCCCACCGAAGAAATAATGAATATAAAAGGAGATTTAATTAATGAAAGCTGTGACTTTTCAAGGTGTTAAGAATGTTCAAGTAAAAAACGTAAAAGACCCAAGCATTCAAAAAGCGGATGATATCATAGTTAAACTGACTACTACTGCTATTTGCGGATCAGACTTACACTTAATTCATGGGATGATCCCAAACCTTGGAGAGGATTATGTTATTGGACATGAACCTATGGGAATTGTAGAAGAAGTTGGTAAGGAAGTAACGAAAGTTAAAAAAGGGGACCGCGTTATCATCCCATTTAATATAGCATGTGGACAATGTTGGTACTGTAATCATGAATTAGAAAGTCAATGCGACAATGCGAATGAAAATGGAGAAATGGGCGCATATTTTGGCTACTCAGACACGACGGGAGGGTTCCCAGGTGGTCAGGCGGAATTTATGCGAGTTCCATATGCTAATTTTACACCTTTTAAGATTCCAGAAAACAGTGAAGTTGCGGATGAAAGTTTAGTGTTACTTGCAGATGCTGCATCTACAGCATTTTGGAGTGTAGACAATGCGGGAGTGAAAGCAGGGGATACGGTCGTAGTTTTAGGATGCGGTCCAGTTGGTCTGTTAGCACAAAAATTCGCATGGTTAAAAGGGGCAAAAAGAGTTATTGCAGTTGATTACGTTGGTTATCGTTTAAAACATGCAAAACGTACGAATAACGTGGAGATAGTTAACTTTGAAGATCATGAAAATTGTGGTGAATATTTAAAAGAAATAACAAAGGGTGGAGCAGATGTAGTCATTGACTGCGTAGGAATGAGTGGAAAAATGACTCCACTGGAATTTCTTGCATCTGGCCTGAAATTACAAGGAGGAGCAATGGGAGCTCTAGTAATTGCAAGTCAAGCTGTTCGCAAAGGTGGAACAATTCAAATTACAGGAGTTTACGGGGCACGTTATAATGCATTCCCATTAGGTGACATCTTTCAACGAAATGTGAATATTAGGACAGGTCAAGCTCCAGTTATTCACTACATGCCGCATATATATAATTTAATTGCCCAAGGTAAAGTTGATCCAAGTGATATTGTCACTCATGTTCTTCCTTTAGATCAGGCTAAGCATGGCTATGAAATATTTGACACTAAAATGGAAGACTGTATAAAAGTTGTACTAAAACCTTAAATACCGGGTTAGTTTTCGAGCATCTCTTATGAGGTGCTTTTTTAGATTTTGGAGAGACTAATAATTGTATTCCTTTATATAGAAAAATGCACATGATGAAATATTATTTAATCAGTGCAAGTGATTCATATGTTAATTATACATGGATTGTCCCATCCAATCACGATAAAAAAATTATCAAGAACCAGGCATTAAAAAATTTTTTCAACATATATAGGTGATATTCGTTCGAATTTGATGAGGAGGATATCATGCAACCTATATTACCTATGGAAAAATATTTCGGGCAGTTTGAACTAGTGCATGCTTTTTATGGGGCTATGCCTACAGGTGTCAGCGTTTCAGAAACTAGTCGAATTTTTGTTTGCTTTCCGAAATGGGGAGACAACGTTCAATTTACTGTGGCGGAAATTGTTGAGGGTGAATTACAGCCTTATCCCAGTTTAGAAGCTAATTTGGTTAATTCTGGAAATATTACGATGTCTTTCGTCAGTGTCCAAAGTATCGTTGCCGATGGAAGAGGAACACTTTGGGTACTAGACACAGGGGCACCAAATTTTTCTGAACCTATTCAAGGGGGAGCAAAATTAGTTGCTGTTGATTTAAGCACGAATACAATAAGGAGAGTATATACCTTTACAGAAGATGTTGTCTTGCCAACAACTTATTTGAATGATGTCCGTTTGGATTTTCGGGTTGGAAGAGCAGGCTATGCATATATAACGGATTCTTCTTCCAGAGGGCCAGGGGGCATTATCGTCGTAGATTTAGAAAATGGGAACGCGTTTAGACGGTTAAATGGGGCAATATCAACTTCACCTGATCCCTATTTTTTACCGAAAGTAGAAGGTGAAATTTTGATGAATCGAAACCCGGACGGCTCGACTTCCCCATTTAGATTGGCTTCCGATAGTTTAGCAATTTCTCCTGATGGAAACGTTTTATTTTATGCTCCGCTAACCAGCCGTCAGCTGTTCTCGATCTCAACAGAAGCCCTAAGAGACAGAAGGATACAGGACATTAATTTATCCCAATATGTGCAGTATTGGGGGGAAAAAGGCGCGTCTGATGGAATGATCACCGGCGCAAAAGGAACCATTTATGCGGGAGACTATGAAAACAACAGTATCCGGAAGATATTGCCGAATGGCGTAATGGAAACCATCGCACATGACCCGAGAATTTTATGGCCGGATACTTTTTCGATTGGCCCCGATCAATACTTATATGTCATAGTGAATCAATTACATCGGCAGTCGAGATTTCATTATGGAAGAGACCTGCGGGAAAAACCATACAGTTTACTTCGTATGAGAATTGATGAATTCCCTGCTCCTACCTTTTCATAATAATCTTAAACGAAGGTAGCTATCCCTCATGAGGGAGCTGCCTTTTTTGTCAGTTAAAATAAGAAACAGGTATCTTTGCAAGAGACGATACAGATAGTAAACTACAATAAAAGATCTACCATATTCCAAAAAAACCTCAGATGAAAAAGTAGCTAAATGGGGAAGTGGGTACGATTATAATCAACTGCTGAATTAAGTTTTACTGATGGAAATCTGATGTGGTTTGAATATTTTGAACGTAATTAATCCTAAATAAACGCATTAATCATAGGATTAATGTTCTTTAGTTATGGGATGGTGGTAATTTTGAGTTTCATAAAAAAAATTACTTGTTTTTTAGTTGTTTTTGTAAATTTTATTGGTCGTGAAACAATGGCTTCAGATGGTGAAATTTCGCTAAAAGAGGCGATTAACATTGGATTCTAGCGAGCAAAAGAATGGAATGAGAACGCAACACTTACAAGTGTAAACAGAAGTGGAAGTATAACCTGGATTGATCTAAAAAGAAGAACAATTTGAGACTAAATAGTATTTAATACATTTGGGTGAATGTGGATGTTTTTGTATGAAAATAGAGTCGAGGTGTTAAACATGGGATAATAAACAAAAAGAAGAAGTAAAACAATTGATAGAGGCAATGATGAAGAAAATACCTCGAGAAAAAGTATGGATAAATTAAGTCAACTACTACATATACCAAATGAATATTTGATGAGCTGGCAGAAAGTTGTCGTATGCTAGATGAAAGAGAAACCACCAACCGTTAATTTGGTAGGTGGCTGTTTTGAGATGTTTTTTTGTTGGCCATAAAAGTTTTTCTTATTTGACTGATTGGATTAGATAAGTTTCTTCAATTTCATCAGCAGTTAAAGGTGGGTTGAACAGATACCCTTGGCCGCTAGGACATCCAAACTTCTTAAGGAGATTTACATGCTTGTCCGTTTCAATTCCTTCAGCAACGACGTTTAGGTTTAAATTTATTCCTATATAAATTATCGATTTAACAAGAGCCAAATCCTTGGAGTCTTGCATTCCGCCACGAATAAACGACTGATCGATTTTCAACGTGTCTACGGGTAGTTTCGTTAATAGACTTAGAGAAGAGTAACCCGTCCCAAAGTCGTCTATCGAAATGCCAATACCCATTTTTTTAATTGTGAGAGGATAGGATGTACTATTTCAAAATCCTCAAAAACGCTTTCTGTCACTTCAACCTCAAAATATTTAGGTTCCACCTTTGTGGCCTTCATGCACATTTCTATATACTCAGTCAATTTGGTATATCGAAACTGATGAGGAGAAACGTTCACTGACACTTTAACGAGTGAATAGCCTTTTGCCTCCCATCTGGAGATCTGATTTAAAGCCTCTTTTATAACCCAATTCCCGATTTCATCTATTAAGCCTGTTTCTTCAGCAATTGGAATAAATTGTGATGGTGATTTATTGGACCGTCTAGGTTTAATTCCTAATCAAGTGGTTGGAAAAGCACTACACGAGTTTCTTCCTACTGAAAGTGCAATGGAAAAAACGAAATACTATTAGAGAGTTTAGGAGGGAGAAGAACTTGTTACGTACGAGAGCATGATTAATGGAATATTTTATCTTGCTGCTTTATGTCCAATTAAACAAAGGGGAGAAGTGGTAGGGTATGGTAACTTATTCAATTGAGTGTTACACAACACTAGATATCAACAAAAATATTAATCCAAATAACACAACATTAAAGTCAAAATTAGCATTGCTTTTAGCAGTGCTTTTTTATATTTCGCAAAACACTCTAATAATTAAAGGAAATTAATCATTAATGTTAGATAGTAATTCTGATAGGATAAATATTCATAAAACAGACACAATTTAGCTTGCTAATTCGTTAAAAAATATTAGTACTTATGATATAATTTTTTAAAGTGTTTATGATATTAAAGTACTTCAATTTATTTTATGTAATAGTGTCCTAAGTAACGAATAACAGGAAGTAAAAAAGAGGATAGAGGTAATCATCGTGAAACTATTGTCAAATTTAAAAACATCGGTAAAGTTAATCGCTGCATTTGTATTAATGAGTATTGTTTTAGGTTTTGTAGGATTTTACGGATTGACTAATTTGAATAAATCAAATGAACAACTTCAATTTATAGTTGAAGAACGGATGATACCGATAAGCGAATTAGGGAATGTAGAGACTTTATACCAGCAAATTCGTGTAAATATTCGAGATTTGGTATTTTTGGGAGAAACATCTTCAAAAAAGAAAGAGTTTGAAGATACTATTAACGCAATAAAAGTTGAAATTGATACCAAGGTAAAGAATTATGAATCCGGTACTATTATGCTTGCATCAGAACAAGAAATTATTGATGAATTGTATCCTGCCTTAGAAGAATATTATTCTATATTGGAACAGGCTAAAATATTTGCGTATTCAGATGATCAAGAGGGGTATTTACGTCTTGCCCCAGCATTCAATGAATCAGGAGATAAAGTAGAAATTATAATAAATGAACTTATTAAGCATAATCTTGAGCTTGCGCAAAAATCAAATGAAGTGTCAAATGCACAGTTTAAACAAGCACAAACTAACACAATAATAGTCATTTTAGTCGCAATGGTATTAAGTATCGCTGCCGGTTACCTCATTGCAAAATTGATATCAAGACCATTGAATAAGGTCGTTACTTTATTAGGGCAGGTTGCGAATGGTGATTTAAGCCAAACTACGAATATTGATAGAAAGGACGAAGTAGGAGAACTTGCAAAATCAACGAATGTGATGGTTGTAAGTTTACGCAAACTGATGCAAGACGTTATGAATACATCTCAACAGGTAGCAGCATCATCAGAAGAGCTAACTGCAAGTGCAGAACAAACCAGCCAAGCAACAGAAGAAATTACGAATGCCATTCAAGGCATAGCCGAGGGGGCAGAGACTTCTACAGCAAGCCTAGAAGAAAGTTCAACAGGTTTAGAAGAAGTAACGTTAGGTATACAAAACATTGCAGATAGTTCGAATACCATCGCTGAAGCTGGCTTACATGCAAGTGCTCAAGCGAAAATGGGAGGGGAATTTGTTGGAAAGACTGTTCAACAAATTCAAGCGATCAATCAATCGGTAAACGAGAGTAGCGAAGCAATTAAATCTTTAGATAAACGTTCACAGGAAATCGGGGAAATCACAAAAGTAATTACAGAAATCGCAAATCAAACCAACTTATTAGCATTAAATGCAGCAATCGAAGCTGCAAGAGCTGGAGAACATGGAAAAGGATTTGCTGTAGTTGCCGACGAAGTTCGAAAGTTAGCCGAGCAATCCCAACAATCTTCTATGCAAATTTCAGAGTTAATCAACGAAATCCAAGTGGATATGACTCGTTCGAACGATTCTATAAATCAAGTAAAATCAGATGTTAAAGAAGGACTTACTATTGTTGGGGAAACGGAAGAAAGCTTTAAGGTGATATTGGGTTCCCTGGATAAAGTGAGCATGCAAATTGATGATATGGCCGCGACAGCTGAACAAATGTCTGCTAGTGCACAAGAGGTTTCCGCCAATGTAACGAGTAGCGCTTCTATGTCAAGAGAGTCATCCATGAATTCTCAATCAGTAGCAGCGTCTACAGAAGAGCAATTAGCATCCATGGAAGAAATCTCTTCCGCATCTAACAACCTATCGGAAATGGCGATGAATCTACAAGAACTAGTAAGTAAGTTTAAACTATAAAATTAGAACCTCCTGAGTAATCGAAAAACGATTAATGTCGGGAGGTTTTATTCAAATTAGCAGGTAAATAGAGAGTTCATTCAACTGTAGATTCACAAAGACACAGAGCTTCAGTTAAAAATTGTATATCGCCTAAGTATTTATTCTTTTATTAGCAGATTTTCGCATTTTCAGGAGGAATGTAATTGGATATCTCAATAAATAGTATTAGATTATGGTTGGGTACTATTGTTGTTAATTGGCCTGGAAGGGTTGCTTGCAGCGGACAATGCCCTCGTGTTAGCAATTATGGTTAAGCATTTACAAGAAAAGGAAAGAAGGAGGGCTCTATTACAAATTGCGGACAAACCTTAAAATTTGCAGTATATGCTTAGAAAACTCAGAAAAAGAAAAAGCCTGTAAACATTGATGTATCAGCATTTACAGACTTATTCAAATGATGGTCCCGACTGGTCTCGAACCAGCGACCCCCACCTTGTCGAAATCATTTGGTCAAATTAAGCTAGTTCAGCTCAGTAAATTAAGTATGAGAAACGTTGATTTATCAAGGTTTTCATCAATCACAAAATCAACTGAGTTAAATAAAAATAACTGAAAAAAATAATTCTGTGAGCATTTTGGTGAGCAAGTGATCTGTGAATTCCACTAACGAGGGTATTGATCCAAGAAGGATTAATGTCCTTTTTTGTTGAAGTTATTTAACTTGCAAAGTAGCACGACAAGTTTTGTCATAAGCACTATGTGTGAAACCACGTATTTTAAAACTATCCCTTTAATACTACTGACTGCGTAATAATAGACAGATTATGGGGTGTGAAGCTTAGGTGAAGTTGGCATAGCAAATTTGAAGCCACTCCCTACTGGAGTAATACAAAGTGCGGGATTACCTGGAACTATGGTAGTTAAGTGAGGTATGTCTATGCACCAATATTAAATACACCTTTTTATGGAAAAAAGTAAGTTGTATATATAATTGAGTATATATTCTACATTGAATTTGTACTAAGATAATATTGATAAGGATCTATGGGGATAAATTGTATTAATTAAATACTGCAATATTCATTATATACAAAAGCCTTTTAACTTAAATTAAAAAATATTGAGGATGTGCATGGGGATGAAGAGTGGATTTAGAATTATAGAGTTTTCTATTGATGAATTTATGGGGAGCAATGATTTAAAAGTAAGTATTTTTGGAGAAAATAAAAAAATTGATAGTAATATTTTTAGTTGTGGCTTAATAATAGGAGAAAATGGTAGTGGTAAAACGGAGTTAGTTATCAAATTAATTAAGATATTTGCCGAATTAGATGAATTTCAAGAAAAAAAGAAAATTAGAAACTCTAAAGATAGTGAAAGATATAATTTAAAGTATTATTTAAATGGACATATCTATGAAATCGATAATAAATCAGATTATCTCTTTATTAAGGATAATAAAGTAGTATCCCTAGAAGAAATTGAATTACCAAGAAAATTAATAGCGCAATCATTTAGTTTTGCTGATAAATTTAATTTTAATTCAGCAGGAAGATACTCTTATCTAGGTACTAGAACTGCATCCAATGCTAGTTATATATCACACTTTGAAAATAGCATAGCTGAAATTTTGAGTACTAGTTTAACAAATCCAGGATTTATAGATTTTCTAAAAGAGTTATTTGGATTCTTATACTTCGATGAGCAATTTGATATTATTTTTGAAATAAAGTCTCAAAAAAAATTAGCTTTGCTAATTTCAAGTAATGAGGAATTTAAACAACTATATGAAAATATAACTTCTAACAGAAGAATTAAATCTCAATTACATTTTGATTTAGAGAACTTAGAGGGTATTCATTATAAGATACCAGATTACATCAATAAATATATTATCAATGATAAGTATTTAACTTATAAAATTGATCTAAATGATACATTCAATCACGAAGGAATTTCTGAATTTTATGTAATTATGAGGCTTTTAAGTTATATGAAAGTATTAACAAACCCCAATGTTAAATTTTATAAGTATAAAAATGGTTTGAGAATGGATGTTGCTAGTTCTGGTGAAAAGCAATTGTTATATTCGTTTTTAAGTATTTATTCGAAAATTGAACAAAATTCTCTGATTATTATTGATGAGCCTGAAATTAGCTTACATCCTAATTGGCAAATGAAATACTTAAAATTATTAGAAAAGTTATTTTCGAATTTTACAAGCAGTCAATTTCTTATAGCTACGCATTCGCATTTTATGGTATCAGATTTAAAAAAAGAAAATTCATCAATTATAGTTATGAATAGAGAAACAGAGAAATTCCGTGCATATACTTATGAATCTAATACATTTAGTTGGTCAGCAGAAGATATACTTTATAATGTTTTCGGTGTAGCAAGCAGTAGAAATTATTATATTGCTTCAGATGTTGAAGAAGTTATTAAAGCAATTTCTCTAAATAATATTAATGATGTAACTCTAAATAAAATTAAGAATCTAAAAAAAATCTATCCAGATTTAAATAACTCAGACCCTTTAAAGACAATAATTGATAATATATTGAAAGTTGTTGGAGGTAAGCGCTAATGGATATTATATTTAGAAATGCTGAGTTTGAAGATAATGAGATTGAACTTTTAATAAATGCAAACTATTCGTGGAATCAAAAGGATCCCCAATTAGAAAAATTTAAAAAAGAATTATATAGGAAACTCAGACAAAATATTTATTGTCCTTATTGCATGCGAAGACTAAATAGAAAAAAAAAGGATGAAATTGACCATATAATACATAAATCTGACTATGAACATTTTACGTTCCAACCTAAGAATTTAGTAATTGCTTGTAATAGATGTAATAACAATAAATTAGCTAAAAATGTGTTAGAAGATTTATATATTGAAGAATTTAAAAATAAAAGTTGGAAAGAGTATCCTGATAGTGGGGGGATTTTTAAAATAGTACACCCTTACTATGATATTTATAAACATCATATTAATCTAAATGAAATATTTTATTCCGTACATAATGATAGTGATAAAGGGAAAAATACAATAGAGATGATGAATTTATATGGATTTGACTTACTAGAGGAAAAAGTTAAGCATAGTGATTCATTTCAAAAAATAATTAGTTCAAGTATAGGCAACCCAGATAATGATCGGGAGTTGATAACTTGGGCTAAATTTCTATTAGAACCCCCAGTGATACAAGAAACTATATTTGACATTATAATTAACTTTCAAAAAAGTGGATCAAAGGGGGAAATTTTGAAAGAAGAGCAGTATCACAAGCTTAAAAAAAAGATACGAGAAAATGATGATACAAATACTGTTGAGGAATTTGAAATCGAGTTTCGGGCGTCTGCAAAATATATAAAAACCATTAATGAGATAAATGATGAAGAAATAATTGAAAAGACAATTATTCAATTAGAAAATTTATATGAATTAAGGGATTTACACAAAGATTTAAACTATGCATTATTAATAGCCCTCATTCTGATTGTGAGAAAGAAAGAAGGGAAATATACTAAGAGAAATCTAAGTAAATACCTCGCTTCTTAATATCAACATTTTATAATTGACTTTTAGCAGGGAATTTATTTTTGTGGTGAATCTACTACACCCTTGTATTTTGCACCAACATCAGCACTCACCCCATTGAGAAGCTGTTGCTTAGTTGGAGTTAGTTTAATAAATAATAAAGAACGAATCCTTAAAGAAGGGATTCGTTCTTTATTATTGAAATATCCCTATAGGATAGGATAATAAAAATAGAGGGGAATTAAGTATAAAGAAAAAATAGGCTAAAAAATTGACATATTTATTAGATTAGTCAGGAAAAGTTTTTTGGCGTATTTCTTTAACAGGATTTCCCTTAAATTGTAAAAATCCTGTATGATAACACTCAAATAAGGAAATTTCTTTATTTTAGTATTTCTGAAGGATCAAGCAGTATTTTATAATTCTCTTGATTAATTGTGTACATTAATAAAACTTTGTATAGTGTTTATATTAAGCAGGGTGCTGGTAAGGTTACTCTTTTCCACTGTACTTAAATCAAGGGTTAAGCACCTGTGATTTCTTTTGTTTCTTTAGAATCTACCAAAGAGATTATGTTCGACATATTATTACTCTTAGTGGTTCGACCCCGATTACCGATAACATCAAGTACATATACGTTACGTTTGAACGTAAACAAAATGCCCTTAGAGCCTTATAACATAGCTTTAGGGCATTTTGTTGCTTTAGAGAAGAGATAGTACACGGTACGATTTGATAGGGTTTTCCACATTTTTTTTCCATAATTCTAATGGAATTAAAAATATAATTCACAATTATTGTATTTTTTAGTGTTTAATTAAATAGAAACTTATACGAGTTTATTAGGAGGTATGTGTCTTGGTTAAAGAACAAGTTGCAGCTGCTAGAGAAAAGTCTCAAAAGAAACAGTTTGCTACAAAAATTATTGATGCCATTGAAAAGCTGAAGAATGATTCAACCCAATTGTCTTCTAAAAGATGGATTTGGGAGTTACTACAAAATACACATGATGTTGCTTATTCTGGTGAAAAATTAGATGTATATATAAAATTAAATACATTTGATTCTAGTCAAGCCACATTAGAATATATGCATAATGGTAAAGTTTTTAACATAGAAAATTTAGTGTTTTTAATGGAGCAGGTGTCATCTAAGGATCGAAATGAAAATAGAGAGAATATATCAGGAAAGTTTGGCACGGGATTTTTAACTACATATTTATTATCTTTAAGGATTAATATTGAAGGTGTAATAGATTTAAAGGATGATATATATAAATCTTTTAGCGTAGATTTAGATAGATCATCCTCTAATATTGACACTCTAATAGCTTCAATTAATGCTTCTACTGAACAATTAAACAGCATAGAGCATATTCCTTCTATTGATGACTTTGACAAAAAAAAATTTAATACTAAGTTCAGCTATTATTTAGATGAAAAAGGAATAAATTTAGCAAAAAGAGGTTTGGAGGATTTAATAAATTTTGTTCCTTATACCATGGTATTCTTAGATAAATTTAATTCAATTATCATAGAAGAGAAGGGTACAAAGATATTTGAAATTAAACTAAAAGAGTCAACAGAATATAATAACAATTATACTAAGCATTTTTTAGATATATATTATGAAGGCGTTAAAAAAGAGATTGTATTTTTGAAAGCAGTAAATGAATATGGAGAAATAATTTGTGAAATTGATAAAGGTTCATTATTTAAATTTAAAGAAATACCAAAAGATATTCCACGTTTATATGCAAGATTTCCTTTGATTGGTACTGAAGACTTACCTTTTAAGGTAATTTATAATTCTTGGAGATTTTATGTTACAGAACCTAGAGATGGCGTTTTATTGTTTGAGGAAAGTAATGAAAATGTTAAAGAAAATCGAAAGATAATTGAAGAATTAACAAATTTATATTTAGATCTTGTAGAAAGAGTATCAAAAAAAGATAGATGTTTATCAATTTATAATATTTTACCTTTAAATAAAAAAGTAAATAAATATTGGTTGTCTGAAGATTGGTTCCAAAAAGCAATTCTCAAATTAATTAGAAAAGGTATATCAAACCTACCTTTAATATATAACCAAGATAATAATAAAATTAATATGTATGATGTAAACAATGCTAATATATTTTTACCTAAAGCTGCAGATGAAGATACTTTAAGAGAGCTTTGGTGTCTATTAAGCGGTATAAAATCTTTTAACTTATTTCAATTCGAAGAAATAACTTATTGGTCTAAAATTATTTGGGACGATGAACTTAAAGTAAATTTAGATAAATTAGTTGACACATTAGATAAAAAGGAAACTTTAGATAGCTTAAATGAAGCACTAAAACCTAATATATCGCCTTTAGATTGGCTAAACAGTTTATACAAACTTAAACCGTTTAAATCTGGAGCAAATAATAATAAAGCAATTCTTTTAAATCAAGAAAATGTATTTGTTAAATATAACGAAATAAATATTGATTCTGAGTTGCCTCCGGAGCTAAAAAATGTCCTTAAATACTTTGGATCAAATCCATATAAAGAATTATTACATTTAGATATTAATTCAGAGTTGTTTAATGAAATGCCAAGTATATTAACTGAAACCTTAATTGAAAAAATAAAGACTAAAATTTCGCTGAACAAGTATACAGACTTTCCAAAGGCTTTCAACTACTTAGTCTCCTTAATTCCAAATGACGATTCTATTAAACAGAATAGACTTAATTTTTATGAGACAACTACTAGTATGTTATTAGATAATGAATTCGAAAAAACATTAGTGTCGTATGATATGGAAGCAATATGGGAACTTATTAATCCTAAGATTGCTGAATACGTATGTAGTTGTATTAACGAATGTGAGAATATTCAAATGCTTAAAGATAAATTAAACTATGAATCAGTAGAGGACACAATTCACTGGCTTAATGATTTTATAGCATTATTAATAAAGAATAATCTATCAAATTTATACAACTCTGATCAAAATAGATTATTTCCAAATCAAAATGGCATAATGGTTTCAAAAAATGATATCTATTTAGATGATGGTGATATTCCAGAAGAGCTAAAGGATATTTTAGAATTGCTGGGTAAAGGTATTAGGGATGAATTACTCGATATAGGTGTATTTTTAATGAAGGAAAATAGAGTAATGAATTCGGAAATGATTGTAGACCAGATAAAAAAACTAATTCCTCCTTTAATCGCCGAATATCCCAGAACAAATGAGACTATGCAAATTTTATCTCAATTATATTCTTGGTTTGTTGAAAATAAGGAACTTGGTAAGAAATTATTTGGAAAATTATATGATGATCGACATCGTTTATGTGATGATGAAATAATAGCCGAAAATATAAAAAAAGCAGAACAACTAGATAGATTATTCGATGAGTACAACATTAAAGGTATTGATAATTTAAGGGCAATTCTTATTGATACAAATACTGTAAAACCAGAGGAAACACACAAACAAGAAATTTCTATTGATAGCTTAGTCAGTCTAGGTATTACTACTCCAGAAGAATTAGAAGCAGCATTCAAAAATCAGGCTTTGCAAAACGAGTTTATTCATAGCTCTATTTCTACAGTTAAAATGTTTGAAAAAGCACAAGAAAAAATAGAACGAGCTAAGAGAAATGTAATTGAGTATCTAAAAAAGGATGATCAATATAATCTTGATGATGTTGAAAAAATAGCACCTACTATTTTTGGTGGCATAAGAAAGAATGATAGGGATATTCAGATTGTTGTTAGACCTTCAGATAATGACATGGTAATAATATATTCTCAATCTGAAAAAGATGTACTAGATTATGCTGATTCAGAACTTTGGGTTGAAAATGGATTTTCTTCTCCACTAAATTTAACATTGGGTAAAGTCTTTAAAAGCGCAAGAATTAATAAAATCCCATTAAAATACTAGAGGTGAAATATGGCGAACCAAATATCAGATATGCTAAGTACATTTCAAGGTGAACATGAGTTTCAAGCTGTTTTACCACCCTCTAAAGTAATTGCTAAAATTATTGCTTCAATAGCTAATACTGGTGGTGGGGCTTTATTTATAGGTATCAATAAAAAAACTGTATCTCAATATGAAGTAGTTGGTATTAGTGGGGATTTTCATATAAATAGTATAGTTAACAAGGCTGTTTCATTTCTAGAGCCTCAACCTGATGTGAGACATACATACACAAATATAAATGGAAAACAAATTTATATACTTGAAGTTTATAATTCAGATGAAGTTATTTCGCTAGATTCCAATGTGTATATCAGGCAGGATTCGAGAATTATTTTAAAAGATGAAGGAATAATATCAAATTTAGATATCGTAAAGAATGAATTATTAAATGAAATGTACATGGAACT
The DNA here is from genome assembly GCF_038003085.1 of Psychrobacillus sp. FSL K6-2836. Taxonomy (NCBI): domain Bacteria; kingdom Bacillati; phylum Bacillota; class Bacilli; order Caryophanales; family Bacillaceae; genus Psychrobacillus; species Psychrobacillus sp. FSL K6-2836. The sequence continues at coordinate 445,500 of NZ_JBBOOM010000001.1, read as the reverse complement.
AAATCAAAATAAAGAGAACGGAACCTATGCAAAAAAAGTCTTAATAGAACATTATATAGGGATATTGAAAATATTTAATGATATCTATTCGCTACTATCTCCTAAAGGAATTGATGTACCAACTGATATCAACGAAGGGAAGATATTATCAAAAATCCTGTTTAGCTCAGCAGTAGATAATTTTGAATTGTACCTTTCACAGCTTTTATATGAGATATATCTAGCTAAACCACAAACTTTAAAATCTAAACAAGAAGTAACTGTTGAAGAAGTGTTGAGATGTTTGGACATGGATGAATTTATTCAATATATTGCAAATGAAAAAATTAGTAAATTACAAAAGGGAAGCGTTAAAGGATTTATTAGTGACAACAAACAAATAAGTTCTTTCAATATTATCTCAAATGATGAAGTAAAAGAGATTGAAAGAATATTACAAATAAGACATTTGTACACTCATAAAAATGGAATCATAGATGAAAAGTTTCTTACCATGTATAGTGGGGAGTTCAACTTAAAGGAAGAACATTTATTGTCCATTAAGGAGTATTTAGATAAAATTAGATACTTATTTGAAGTTATTAAAAAGTTAGATTTAAAAGCAATACAGACGTATAATCTTTCAAATTAATAGTAATTGTAATAAAAGGACCAATCAAATCTGATTGGTCCTTTTATTACATATCTTCAAAAATCTCAATATTCTTAGCCTATCCTTTTTATGCATTTCAGTTGTAAGATGGGCATAGTGTTTATAAGTTGTAGCGATGTTATGGTGTCCTAACCGTTTACTTACATAAATAATTCGTACGCCCATTGAAAGCAGTACACTTGCGTGAGTATTTCGCATACCGTGTGCTTCTAAATGGAAGAAAAACAAAGGAAATGAAAGTGAAAATGGTCGTTATTGTATAAAATATTGTTCGTTACCTTTCAATTTTTTAACTACTCCGTCATTATACTCCAACCACTTTTCCTTTTCTCGCTCCACTGCTCGATTTTGCCATTCAAACCAAACGTATAAACATTCACTACAATGACTCTCTACACCACTATTATTGTGTAGATCTCTACGTATAAATAAAGTCCTTTTGCGACAGCAATAGCAATAAATTATTTTATCATCACTTTTTTTTATTATTATCATGATAAATACTACCTCCAATATACAATAATTATTGTCTATTATTTGGTTATTTATTCTATAACCATTAATTTTATGTAATAAATTAATGTTGGTTACCAGGTCCTAAGAATTCAGACAAATCTATTTCTGATAAGTGGAATACTAGAATGAGAAAGAACTTGAGAAGGAATTGAAGGGAAGTTCATATACTTCCTAGTAGATAGATTATGTTCGGTGGCATTAGTACATACCCTACTATTTTTACTTGGATTTTCAGCCATCTTTATGGCTTTAGGTTTCTCTACTTCTTTTATCGGAACAATTTTTATTCAATATCAGGATCTACTACGACAAATAGGTGCAATCATTATCGTGTTTTTTGGTTTAGTAGTTCTAGGGATATTTAAATTTGATTTGTTAATGTCTGAGAAAAGAGTCCAGTTTAAAAAGAGACCTAAAGGTCATATAGGATCCGTGTTGATCGGAATGGGATTTGCAGCAGGGTGGACACCATGTACAGGGCCGATACTTGCGGGAGTTATTGCTTTAGGAGTGTCAGACCCAGGAAGAGGAATGCTGTATATGCTATTCTATGTCCTCGGTTTCTCTATTCCGTTTCTAATTATGTCCATGTTTATTGGAAAAATGAAGTTTCTTCAAAATAGAAGCGGATTGTTTATGAAAATAGGCGGATCCCTAATGATTGTAATGGGAATACTGCTGTATTTCGATATGATGACAAAGATTATAGCATTTTTAACACCTTTTTTTGGCGGATTTACAGGATTTTAAAGCATTTTAACTTATAAGAAAGAAAGGAAAGTTGATAAATATGGATAGTAAGAAGAAAAAAAGGTTTTACATGCGCCTGGTACTTTTGATATTAATGGTTGGAGTAATAACCTTCACCATTTATTCTAACTTATCGAAAGAAAAAAACAGCGTACTACAAGTGGGAGATGAAGCCCCTGACTTTGTATTAACTGATATGAATGGAGAAAGGCATCAATTATCGGATTATAGAGGTCAAGGAGTCTTTTTAAACTTTTGGGGAACTTGGTGTAAACCATGTGAAAGAGAGTTTCCTCTAATGGATCAACAATATCAAAAGGTTCAAGACGAAGGTCTTCAAATATTAGCTGTAAATATAGGTGAGTCTGATTTTGCAGTTCAAAAATTTATAGATAGACTAAACTTATCTTTCCCTGTTTTAATTGATCATAATAAGAGTGTAATGGAAACATACAATATTAACCCATTGCCAACCACTTTTCTTGTTAATCCAGAGGGTAAAATAGAGAAAATAATCACTGGTGAGATGAGTGAAGAAGCGATTAAGGAATATATGGAGCAAATTATGCCAGAATGATTTTTTCAAAATAGAACAAAGAGTAACAGATACGTCAAGCCTGGAGTCGGGATTCAGAAGTAATTCAAAAGACGTTCCGCAAATTTTCAAAACTAAATAGAAAAAGAGTCATTCATATAGGAAATATATGAATGGCTCTTTTGCGTTATTGGAGGTGAAACATGAATTAACTAAAAACGTTTGAAATAGTTGCACATGGAAGATGGAAAAAATCAGAAAACATTATAGTCATACTACTCCCGCTCCCATTCCTTCCCACAGTCAGGACATTGCCATCTGATTACACGATCTTTCTCCATACTAGAAATCCCGATTTTTCTGGAAAAGTGGGTTGCATTGCCATAATGGTGTTTCATTTCTAGAGGAATAGGATCACCTTGTAAATCAGCACCGCAATAAGGGCAGTACTCTTTACTATCGTTTAGTTTTCTCATATTTTTCTCCTTATAATTCGTTGTCTAACTTCTTTGGAAAATTTATTTAATTATTATTGTCTGATTTTCACTCAATCTTGCTTCTGTCTGTCACCTATTTCAGAATTTGAAGAATACTATCCCACTATGTCCGTCATAATACATCCACTAAGCGGGTTCGAGAGGTCAACATGCCTAAACAGCCAATTCATTAAATTCGGTTCGATGCTAAATTCCTCAACTGCAACCTTTCCTTCAATAAATAGTATCGCAAATTCGGCGGATAAGGTAATGTGGGGACTATGCTCCTTAACTGTCATTCCTGTAATCCAATGTTGATATTTCTCTACATCTGTTCCGGAATCTTCAAAGTAAATGGAAATCAGCTCGTTATTGGTTATAGTAACAAGCTTGTTATAGAAGTCTTTTATGTTTTTTTCAAATACTTCTTTCTTCAATTTTCCTTCTATTGCATTATCCCTGAAATTTATTGTGTATTGCTCCATATCAAGCCTTTCATTCAAGTGTTCCTTCCAATTAGCTTCATTAAGTGTTTGGTTCGATTCTGCTGAGAATTTTTTCACGACACCAAGTGCGTAGAAAGTACCCATTAATATCCCTCGCTTTATGATTGAATGATAAAAAACAAATTATAATTTAGTATGATATAGTAGCGAACTAGTAATAATGATGTGCAAGTTAGTTAGTAAAAGATTCTCAATTCTTCTATACGTATAAAAGACTACATCTGTTGTTGTATTATTTTTCTTGCTGCATTATGAGCGCTTTTAGCAAAAAGGTTATAAGTTTTTAAGTCATTGGATAGGTATTCTATAGATAAAGGGAGAAAATTTTGATTATATCATCAACATCTGAATAAATGACTATCTCTATAGTGAATGAATTCATATATTTATCAAAGTTAGAAAGACTTGATACAACTGCCTGTAATTCTCCATATGTATTTTTTCCATTACAATCATTTGACGGATAAATCATGTTACTTATGACGATTATGGTCCCATTTTGTATATAAGAACAGGCAATCTACATTATATTGTTTTCTAATTGCATGGAGCAGTCACAATAAACATACATGGTGTCTTGACTATAGTACTGATTATAGATCATTTCCTTTAAGTTTTGAGGTATGGTTTTCTCATATTTACCCCAAAAGTTCGGCTTATTCCATTTTTTATAGTTCCTTTCACTTTCATCTTGTCACATCACTTCTACTATATTTCTTAAATACCATTATAAGTAGAAATATATAAAATCTATACCTGAAGTCCTTGAAAAGTCAGTTTGTGGTCATGAATGAGTTGTTTAAAGACATGATTCGGAGGGGATTTATATTTTTTCAAGGAGAAATTAAATGAAAAGGGGTAAAGCCTAAGATACATATACCAGTTATTATATATAGAAACTACTTTGAACAAGTGCGTTCAGTTGTTGCTTATTTAGCAGGAGATATCGAAGCGTAAAAGCGGTAAAAACTATCGCTATCCAAAACAGGTGTGTTTAATAGTGGTGTAGGTTGTTACTGTTAAAACTTTGTGAAGTGAGGACACTTTATCTACCGGGGAGCTGTAGGGTTAAAATCATGCTGCTTTTTCATGTTAAGATGAAATGAGTTCAAGTGCCTTGTCATATGTTGTGTGCTTTCAAATGGGAACGTTAGTATTTTAGTAATAATTGTTTTTCAAAGCAGGATAGTTGTTGCTATTATAAATCTTTAAATCGCGTTAAAATTTTACATATTTTAAGGAGGAAGTGGTGCTATGGGAATCTTTAGTAAACTATTTAATAGTAAAAAGATTGAAGTAGAGCTTGGGGAGCAGAAAAAGTTTGAAAATGTGAATACTATCCAAAAGCCAGTTTCAGAAAATACAAACTCAAACAAATTACCGTACACAGGTGGTCTAGGGTTTTCGATAGGACCTAACAATGATGGGGATAAGATAAATGTAACTTCATTACCCGTTGGTGTATCAACAGGTAATACGGCAAAAGATTTTTATGTGTATGAATGGTTTATTAAAGAAACAGGAGAAGTGTTCTACGTTGGCAAAGGACGTGGCAATCGTTATAAGGAGTTACATCAGCGAGCATATGAAGCTGAAAAAATCCGAAAAATGTATGAAACAGATAGTCGATTTATTGCTACGGGGTTAACTGAAGATGAAGCGATTGAATTAGAGAGCAAAGAGATAGCACGTATTTTAAATGAAACCAATCATAGATTAACGAATCGTCATATCCCCTTGTTTACAAAACGTGATAATGGATATGATCGCAGTCCGAGTACACCAAAAATACAGAGTGAAACGGCGCCAGTTTTATATGCATGTGAAATAGAAGAACATTATTTTGGTATACAGCACCGAGATTTTGATAAAGTTCAGTACCAAAACCTTAAATCTGTAGCCTTTATTACACGTAATATGCGAGATGAAATTAGTATTATATATGGTGGTAATTTAGAAAAGTATAAAGATGAAGTTACAAACATGTTGATAGCTAATGGGAATAAGGTGTTGAAAAGTAAATTTGCAAAATCCATAACGGCATGGATTTACATTGGTGATGATTATGTCACGAATTACAATAAAGATCAAGAGAAAGCCTTAGCTGAATTAGGAGTTCAAATACCAACGTATCATTTGATTGATGTATGGAAGCATTTAAAGAATAATTTCGGAGAAGTAGCGTCTGTTTTGAAAGAGGAACCATTAATTGATCCTATTAATAATCGTGTACTGCTAAAAAATATTAAAAATGTACATGATTGGGAGAAAGGTTTTGATAAGGGTTATCCTTATTACGAAGAAGGTGATAAGGAACGCAAAGCCGGCAACATTTTGAGAGCCATAGAGTTATTCGATAAGGCACGTTATAACGGATATAATGCACCTGCCCTTTATAGCTCTTATGCGATGGCATATCGTAAATTAAAAGATTATGATAATGAAATTGCTATTCTTGATGAAGCAATTGAACGTTCGAAAGCTGAAAAAGGTAATAATGAAACGCGTATTATGGAGTTTAATGAACGACGTGCAAAAGTATTAGCATTAAAGTGTAAGTAGTTAAAATACTAAACACCTGCTCAGATTAACATAGGACAGGAGTTTAGTATTTTATAAGCGTCTTCTTTATAGAAAAGAATGAGGTAGAAGAGTATATCACTAGGTGTATATTTTTTAAAATAACTCTCTAGTTTGAAAATGAAAAATTGTGCTAATTAGTGATGTTTCAATACATATAAAATTATTTAATCGTAATTGGTGGAATGGTAAATAAAATCCTTCCACTAACGGGAAATGTCACTTACTTGAATATACCTAATTTATACTTAACGAATAAGACTTGATTTTGGTCGAAAATAGAATAGTTAAATACAACACGTTTATCATTTACCAGGATGAACGTGTTCTGTTTTAAGGTGAAAAAAATTAGTAAATGAATAGATGTATATTTTCCAACCTTACTGTCAACAATTCTAGTATCACATTAAAAGAAAGGTTGGTTAGTAGATGGAAAGAGAATTCTTTAATAAAGAAGTTGTTGTACACTTTAATGAGTTGCACCAAGAACAAGGTTTAAGTTTAAGGGAGATTGCTAGGTTATACGATACTTCACATGGAGTTATAAGAAGATACTTAGTCAAAGCTGGTTATTCATACAGACTAAGAAGTTATTCTTTAAATGAGGATTACTTTAAAAAGTTAGATTCATTGGAAAAACTTTATTTTCTAGGTTGGATATATAGCGATGGTCATGTATTTTCATATGATGTCAAGAAACATGCTGGCTTTAATATAAAGATTCAAAAAAGAGATGAGTACATTTTAGAGTATCTCAAGAAACTGATAGAATCAGAAGCTCCAGTTCTCGCTGATTATACAAAGGGGAGGGAATATTCAAAGATTACATTTGGCAGTAAAATAATTTATCAAGATCTGTTAAAGTATGGTCTAGAGCATAATAAGACCTTTAAAATTAAATATCCAGTTGAACATATCTGGGATCATAGACCTTTTATTCTAGGCGCGTTTGATGGTGATGGATCAATCAGTATTAAGAAGTCTAATGGAATGCCACAATTATCCTTTAATGGAACCGAAGCGATAGTAGTACAAATAAAAAATATTCTAGAATCTGAATTAGGAGTTAATCCAGTTAAAGTACAGATAAATAGAAATACTTACCAAATATCGTATGGTGGTCCCACCTCTGTTCATGCAATTGCTAAATGGATGTATTCTTGGAATCCACCAATATATTTAAAGAGAAAGCGTGAATTAATCAATAAATGCCTAAGTCGTGATTTGTATGGAAAAATTGTAGTTTTATACAAATGTCCGGAATGTGGAAAAAGAGAGTCCTTTGACCGAAGAAATATGTACCAATTAAAAAAATACTTCTTTAAAAGTAAATTTTGTTCACTTAGTTGTTCCGGAAAGTTTTATAGGAAATTTCAGATGAATGGATATAAGTTGTCGAAGTCAATGAATGATGCTATAAAAAGCAATATTATTGGAACAAAAAAAGTATATATAAAAAGCAAGTGGGATGAAGTTTAAACAAGTTGGAGCCATACATGGTCCTATGTCCTAACCTATCGACATCTAAACAAGGAGTAGAGTATATGTCAAATAATATTCATGATATTTTTAATTTACCAGATGAAGAGATTTTACATCCGGAAGACATTGCATTGATGATTAATATGCATGTCGAAAGTGTGCGAAGATGGTGTAGACAAGGTAAACTTCCATCATATAATTTCGGTAACAAATATGTAATTGTAGGTGAAGACTTTAAGACATTTATGAAGCGATCTAAAGTTAAAGCTAGATGGGAAAGATAAATGGGGAGCGTTAACGTAATATTGTCTTTCTTTAAGGAAAACAAAGTCGATTACTCATTGAATATTGTTCAACAAATAGTTAAGTTTCCCTGTCTATATTGTGGTTCAACTGTTGAAATGTGTACGTTAACAACATATTGGAATTGTGATTTTTGCAATGAAAACGGGAATTTACTGATACTAATCAAATACTTTAAAGAGGGTAATAAGTTAATCGCAAAAGTATACAACCCTAAAAAGGAACAACAAATAATAGGTAATAAATTTAAGTGTCTGACGAAAAAATTTCCCGCTCTCAAAAATGATTTAGTGGATATCGAAAATAGGGTAATGCAACTTATTATACATTATAAAAAAGAGCCTAAGTAATTTTGTTACTTAGGCATTTTTCTATTTTATTAAGTACCATCGATATAGAAAATTTTTAAGGTCTTTACCTTGAATTTTGTACTGACCACCTGGTGCATAAATACGGAGTTTACCTGTACGACACCAGCGCCTAACTGTTTCTGGATGAAGAGCTAATAATTCACTTATATCATTAGTGGTAAATAATAATTCATCGTCAATAATTTCAAAAATTCGAGGTAAGTCAACTTTATTAGTGTCATTTGTTGTGGTATGTGTATTGTAATTTTGCATTTGATACTTACGCCCTTAACTTATATTTAGTAGTTTATTTTTCTCTTTGTTTAACTTGGATACTTTAATGGTCCATTCTTTTACATCCATTGTTTTAGGTCTTTTCCTTAAATTAGCTAATTGATTGTCTATATCCTTAATTCTTTCAGCGATTTCCTCAGAGTAATCTACTTGATAACTATTTTCCTCATCTACAAATTCATTAATATTAGCCTTAATATATCCTTGTTTAATTTCCCATAACTGCAATTTATCTTTATCCCAGGGGAAATTTATTGTCAGGTCAAGAACTTTGTAGAAATCATCCTCAGAAATCAGAGCAGAATAGTATTTATCACCTGTCGATTCGAATGGTTTATGTCTCATCTGATATTGCGCGGATGTTTTTTGAATTCTACCATTTAAATATGGAACAGATAAAAAGGAATTAGAAATTAAATTGTTCATTGAATGTCTTGAAGATTTAAGTACAAATCGTTCTTGTTGCTCCTTAGATAAAAAAGTAAGAAGGGTTCTAATTCGAACAATAAAATCCTTTACAATAACATCGTATTCTCGGTTTGGGCTTGGATCATGTGGTCTAAATAAATAACCAAATCCTGTTTTATTTAATGGCCCCTGTTTTTTATATAGCAATTTAAGATAATTGTTTAGTTGATTAACAGTTTCTATCGGAATAAGAGTGCCGTAAATGTTGGAAGGTGAGCTTTCGTGTTTGGAAGCACTAGCTGGAAGTCTTAATAAGCCCCATCCTCTAGAATTTAATTTTAAGAATCCATTATTATCTAGAAGAAAATGTTCAATTCTTACATTTTGCATTTCTTCAGGTCTAACTCCAGTTGTGCAACCAAGTTGCCACATAGTTGCATATTTAATAGGATTCACTGAAATTGGATCACTTAAAATAAAATTTTTAATCTCTATCATCTGTATTGGAGTTAAAAAAGATTTATTAATCTTTGCATTTTGTGTTTCATACCAATTAGAGTTTCTATACGGGAACTGATCTAAAAACTGTTCTATACGTATCTTTAAGCCTTGAAATTCAAGGAACTTTTGTTGGCTAACAGTTGATTCAATTTCTAATTTTTGTAAGTGATAGTAATAAAATGGTCTAAGCTGTTTAAAAAAACTTGATAGTGTACTTTCTTTTCTTTTATTATAAAGGTAAAAATAATCCGAGTTACTTATATTAAGAATATTAAAAACATCTGGATTAAATAAATCTATTATATTGCTATTCAACTTTCTTCTAACAAATATATCTTCAGTGATATTACATCTTCCCGCGATAATTAACACAAAAGCTGAAGAAATTAATTCTTTCATCACAATTAAAGTTTTCTCTTTATTTACTATTTTGTTTTTTGAGCGATAGCCATTAAAGTTTATCGTTCCATTATTTCTTCGGTAATTTAAGTATTCTGTTATAACGTGTTGTTGTTGTTCATTTAGCAACATAAAAGACTGGATTTTTGAAGACTTTATAATGCCTGTTTTTTTCTGAAATTGTTCATCACGGATATAAGGTAATTTTCTAATGATTTCATTTTCATCGTATAAATTAGTGCCTTTTAAATGTTCTGGTTGTGGTAATAGGCCATTCTTTGCATAACTCAATAAAGTGTCTCTTGGCACAATTTTTGTTTCAATGATAATTGCTGAAAGAGTTTTATAGTTTCCTATTGTTAATTTGCGATTAAAAAAATAATTAAAATGGTTATTTTCTTTTCGTGTTGGAAATGTAACTCTAGGAATTTTTACATATTTACCATCCCAGAGACCTGATTCTGCTTGTTGAATTAAATTTTCATAAGTAATCGCTAAAAAGCCAGCCAGATGTCTTGCTGAAAGATACTTAGGATCACTTTGGAATTTATGATACTGATTTCTATTAGTTTGGTAAAAATTATTAATCCCTTCTAATAAGTCAATTGGTATAAAGGTTCTTCTTGAAGTTTTTCCTATTTTAGCAGCGAATTCATCTCTAGATATAATATAAGATACAATATGTTTACTTATGTTGAGTGTTTTTGCTGCCTCACTTTTACTTAATGTTTTATTATCCTGAATATCTTCTTTCATATTAGAATCATCCTCCTTATGATAACTAGTCTTTCCATATTAATATTTTAATAAACACATATAAAACACAGGACACAACAATTTAGACAAGAATGTCTCATGACATTTAAGCCTAATTTGTTTGTGCTTGTGTGTCATGTGTGTAAATATATTAGCAGTTGAATTTTAATATTTTAAGTCTCACAAGTTAATTCAAGGCCAGATATTTTATATTCTAAAAAATGCATTCCAAAAAACCTTCCAAATAATTTATTTGGAAGGTTTTATGTAATTTATTTGGGAATTTAGTTTACTTGCATTAATCCATTGAAGGAGCCACACTGCCTGTATTTTTTTCTTCAATAAGTAACTTACGCCAAACAATTTCCCCAATTTCCATAAAAAAGTTTTGCTAACCCTCTACGAATACAAAAAATACATAAGTATACTGTTTAAGCTTTTTAGTAAACCAAAGTCATCAAATATTAGGAGGTCATATGAAAGTAAACGAATTAACTCACAATGTAACAAAAAAATACGAACTTAATAATGGATCAGGATATGAAGAACCGGTAGATGAAGTGATTAATTATCCTTCTTTCGAATATAGTTCAGCTTTGAGGAAAGAGTTGCGTGAAAATGTAAAAGTTAATGATTTATTTGCTGCATTATTACAATTGCCAACTGAATCTAAAAAAGTTACAACGTCATTTAAAACTGATCAGGCAATCGTAAATAGAATGAAATTATTTACACAACAAACGCCAATACCAATCGGCAAATTATACTCTTTAGCTTTACATGAGTTTTTAGAGAAGTATGAACAAGGAATTTATGATTTAAAAAGTAAATAAAAGATGTAGTGGTTTACTAAAAGTAATCGAAATATCTATATATAGAGGAAAGGAAATAAAGTGAAAGAGAAAAAATTAAAACGTGCAGTAATTAGAGAAGAATTAATAGCAGTAACAAAAAATTTGTTTGGAGCAGTTATATTAAATCAGTTGCTCTATTGGACTAAAAGAGTTAAAGATTATGAACAATTCGCAACGGAAGAGATAAATCGTATTCAAAACCCTGATGAAAATATGAATCAGAACTTGTTATATGGATGGATTTACAAAAAAGCGGATGAATTACGAGAAGAGACGATGCTTTGTTGTAACGAAAATACCATCCGTAATCATTTGAAGATGTTAGTTACCAAAGGTTATTTAGACCAAAGAAATAACAGTAAACACAAATGGGATAGAACGTATCAATATCGAGTGAATCTAAAGAAATTAATGGAAGATTTGAATACTTTACAGTTTCACCTTGAAGGATTTGAAACGTTTTACCGTAACTCAAATTTTGAGGTTCGAAGTATTGAAGATTTTGGAACAATACCAGAGATTACTTCAGAAACTACTCCAAAGAATACTACAAATCTAATCAAAAGAACGAAGAATGATATTGATAATGAAAAGGTAGCCCAACTTTTCTTAAAATTAAGCAAGCGAAATGAACTAACAAATAACGATTTAAAAGCTATCAAGCGTATTTTAAAAATGGGCTATGGAGTTGAAAAGATTTTAATATGGACGAAAGAATGCTTTGAGAATTACCAACCAGTAAAAGGAATTGAAGGAATATGGGCCTTCAACTATATAGCAAAATTTATTGAACAACAAGGAGAAGATACTAATGAAAACAATGGAAGAAATATTACAAGAAGTACCACAGAAACACATTTTGAGCAATCACAACAAGAAAGTAATGACAACGGAAGATGGCTGGGAGATACTGAATGCGACTTCTAAATGTCCCTATTCATTGTGCGATGGAAATGGATCTATGCATATTGTAAAAGAGAAAGCGGAGTTACTAAGAGAATGTAAATGTAACTTTGAACGCAGACAAAAAAATAAAATTAAGTCTGCTAAAGTACCTCAAGAATATTTTGATGTGACAGTTGGTTCATATAATATTGAGTTATATACTCAACAAAGTAATACAGATAAAGCAATGATAGCAAAACGTGTAGCAGTCAAATACGTGGAAAACTTTGAGAATATGCTACAAAGGGGAAAGGGATTATTTTTATATAGTGAAACGAAGGGAAGTGGAAAAACACGTTTAGCCATTAGTATCTTAAATGCTTTAATTCGAAAATATCAAGTAAATGCTTTATATATATCTTCTGTAAATCTATTAAACGAAATTAAGCAAACTTTTCAAAGTGTTGAATCTATTGATACAAGTCGTATAATTCAAACTTTTAAGGAGGTGCCGCTCCTAGTAATCGATGATTTGGGTGTTGAAAAGGTATCAGATTGGTCTGAAGAAATGTTTACACAAATATTAGATGAGCGTATGAGTAATTATCGACCAACAATTATCACATCGAATTTTAGCATTTCACAGCTATCTAAAAAATATAAGATGGGCCGTGTTAATAATCGAATAGAGAAAATGGCATTTCCAATTGCAATGCCAGAAGAAAGTGTCCGATCAAAACTCGCTAAAAAGGAAAATGATGAAATTGCAAAACTATTTTTTGAGTAGTGAAATTATGGATTACAAATTGCAAATATTTATTAATATATTTTCTTTGTAAGATAAATGTTATATCTATTTGGAAAAATAATAGTCAATAAAGTACACGGTGTAAAAAATGTAATGACATTATAGCTTTAAATTTATAGATAAAGTATTACAAAGGCTGACAAAGTTATCGTAAATTGAGATAATTGATGAATTTAAAAATGTGTCTGAGGTATGGCAACTAAAAAATGGTGTAGCAAACTAAAAGCTACATTAGTAGGAGGAATCTCAAAAAAAGGATCTGTTCTATGTTATTAGAACAGATCCTTACATATATATGCACATCAACATCTCGTATGTTACCATTTCCACTTTGTAAATGTTGGTAAGATTAAATTGAAAAACTTATATTACTAACTTCTTTTCTTTTCTATATAAACAATTCATATTTTAATGCTTCAAAGATGAGATTTTCAATCTTTTCTGAGTCATCTCCTGGACTATATGGTACTTTGGTCAGCCAGTCTTTCTTTATTATTTCTTTATTACTTTTGTTATTATTAATTGAATTTGGAAAGATGACCCAAACTCCGGCGATAGGTGTCTTATTGCGTGAGATTTTATCAGGAACGATATAATCTTTTGATTTACTCACAAATTCACTATCGAATTTAGAGTAATGAAGTAATTGTTTATATGCTTTCCATTCGTTATTATAATCACTAACTCCCAAATTTCCTATAGCTGTCGCTGGTCTATATTTAAAGTCTATGATAAAACTTGCTTCATAGATATCATTTTCATAGAAATCAATTCGTGTATCAGGTCTGTTATTTGGAAAGCGTGAGTATAATGGGTCATCGAATGTTGTTGTTTTTCTATCATAGGAAATAGGCTTATCGTAAACTAAGTTTATGGTTTTGTTTCCGGCACCTTGGAGTGATATTATTGTACCCTCTTCGAGTAAAGGAACTTGCCAAGTGGTGAATATTTCTTTGTCGTCATAAATCCAACCTTTTACGGGCTTGAAATTTAAAGTTGGAGATTGAAGAGCTTTTAATAATTTTATGAATCCCCACATTTCATACAATTTATCCGTTCTTTTCCACCGATATGAAAAGTCGGCGTTTAACTGAATTGTTTGTTTCGTGTTTTTTAATTCCCGTGAAATTTGATGTAAAAATCTATATCGACCGTCTAAATGAAGACCAACTGCATTACTGGATGTCCCATTTACTTCTTTGACCCAATCAGATTGGAGTAGAAAGTTAAAAGCATTATATAATTTTTTCATTTTTAATCTATTTTCTCTTAGAGATTCAATTTGTTTAAGGTAAATTGTTCGTTCATTTTCAGGTCTTGGGTATTTACCACCGCTAAGTCTGTTTGTATCGTATTCAATGTGCGGAATCATTTGTTCTGTATATTGAATAGCAGTGCGAGTCACTTTTTTTAAATATCTAACAATTTCTACTAGAATCTGATTCTCTGGAAGATTTCTAGTAATCAATCGCTTAGGTACTAATAATCTTTTCTTTACATCCATTTGCTTCAAGCGATGTTTTACAGTTTCTTGATCAATAATTCTAGCTTTAGAACTGTCTTCTAATTGATAATGATTGATAACCTTAGATCTAGGTGTAAGCTTAATTTCATTTACAATTGGAATTATTTTGTTACAGTTTTGCGCCAATATTAGTAATTGACTAGAAATAGATTCTTTTTTTTCTAGTTCTTTATCCATTTTAGTAGAAGATTCATTACTCACTAGCATATGAGCTAAATTCTCAATCATTTCTTCTATTTCTTCTCTCATTATACCTAACTCAACATCTGTAATTTGTTTTGGATTAACCTTGATATAGGCATAGTATTTTTCAGAACCACATGTAACATATATCTGGTAAGTACCAGGAACAAACGGATAATAGTCTGTATTTGAACTATTAGTAGAAGAGTTTTTATAAAGAATAATAGGTTCAAAAGATTCTTCAATATAAATATTTCCATTATCATCTTCTTTACATATAGAATTTTGGTAATAGTCTAAGGTATCCATATATATACGTGCATTATTTTCGGAAGAATTAAATTCCATTATAATATCTCTGTTTTCGGTAATAGGAATCATTAAATCTTCTGAAACAGTATTCATCATTTTAGTTGTAAAAAAATATTCGCTGTAGTCTACCATTTCATCTTGAAATTCATTTACAAAGCTGCTTTTAATTTTTTCTTGAATTTTAAATTTAAATGGTATGTCCATAAACTTGTAACTCCTTGGCTAAATTAAGTATTCTTAATCTTGAATCATCAAAATTTGAAATCTCACTATATTGATCAAACAAACGAATTAGAGAGCTGTCTATAACTTGGTTAGAACTTCCATCATATACACCTACAATAAATGAGAGTTGATCCTCACCTCCACGTATTTTTGTAAGTATACGTTGAAGAATTTGGAGATCGATTGCTTTTTCACGCGTAAGTTCATTGTTACTAGGTAAACATTGTAAATAATGATCTATTTGTCTAACTATTCTAAAACCAATTCCTAACTGGTTATTTGCACTTTGTAAAAGTTCATGAACGTCCCATAGGAAATCTAATTCACTGTCCTGTAAGAGAAATTTATTTTCCTCTATAGAAGACGGGCGTGTACCAAAAAATTGTGTTTTCGTAAAAGCTGCTGAGCCAATACTATCAGCAACATTTGATTTTTCAGCTGATTGTGCAACTTCTTTAAACTTTCGAAGTTTGAGATGAATTACATTAGCCCTATCTAATACTTTGTCTGAAAAATGATATGTTGATTCATCTAAATTTACAGTTCCTACAAATAGGACATTATCAGCTATTTTAACAGTGTCAGAGTATTCTCTAGAATTGTATAAGCGATTTTGATAATCTTTGTTGTATAAGGTAATTCTTCGCTGATCTTCGCTAACTTCTTCTAATACTGAAAGAAATTGAGAAAAATAATGCTCTACACGAGCCAAATTCATCTCGTCAAAACAAACAATATGGAGTTGATCTTTGTTTTCGTCTTTATTAGCTTTGATGAGAAAATCAATTAAACCAGAATCGCCAGGTCGGTAAATATTATTTAAAACATCTAAATAACCTAATAAATCACTATCATCTTGCCAAAATGGTCTAACTGGAATCTTTTTATAATTTCCTCTATCTGCTAATCCTAGAGCTTCTGCATAACAGTTTACAATTTTAGATTTTCCAGTTCCACTCATTCCAGCTAAAATCACTAAATTTCCAGTTTTCATAGAGGTGTGAAAATTGTAAAGATCTTCATCCGTATAAAATAAACCATGACTCTCTGCAATCATTTTAAAATTAAATAAAATCTTTTGCTCAACTTGTTCAGCTTCTCCCTGAACTTTTTCTAAGTGATTATTAGTTTTTTCTTGAATATTATTATTTAAAAGTATTTCATCCTTTTTCTTTTCGTCAGATAGTTTTTTTTCATTTTTTCTTAATGTCTCCCTAATAGGATTTGATGCATGTTTTTCTATAAAGAAACAAGTCAACTTTTCCAAATTTTCTTCATTGCTTTCTACATTGCTGTAATTACTATACAAAAAGTCGTCATCTTCAATAATAATTTTGTTTGCCTCGTCCGAAAAAGAAAAGGAAAAGGAAACGGGACTATCGTCATTATTAATATCATTTAGAGGGCCATATGCAAAAACCTTTTCTTCACTTTCTTGTAAAATAACGTAGGGAGGAATAAATGAGTCTTCGAACATTAATGCATCAAACCTTGTGTTATCAATATACTCACGTAACTCAGTAATCTTAGCACCACTTTTTAATAAATCAATAAACTGATTTACATCGGAAACTTTAAAGTAAGGAATTGTATCGAACTCTTGTTCAGGTGAAAAATCCTTATCTTTTGTAGTAAAGACCGGATTAATAACATTATAGTATCCATCATTATACTCAAGCTTAAAAATTACTATAGACTTACTAAAATCTTGATATAACTGTTTTCTTTTCTCTTGTTTTGACGAATTTCTATATTCAGAATGTGCATATTTATATCCACTACGCAACCGAGTATCAAGTGCTTTTACTACGTTTCCTAATCGATTCAATTCGGTCTCTATGCGGTCCGGAACCTTTGATAAGATTTTAATATTTACCTTAAATCCACTCGCCCCATCGTATAATGGATCTTGACCACTTTTCATTTCTCCAGGACTTGCTAATCTTCCTAAATAATAATTACCGAAAATTTTGTTTTCTGTCTGAATATACACTTTGTATCAATTCTCCTTATTAAATTAATGGACTAATTTACTGTAATTTTTTTTATCAATATTTACTTTATTGCTATTGGGGTTTCTTTGTAATTGTCTTTTTTCTTTAGCTGATAGTTTATCTTCGACACACCAATATTCTTCGTAATCTTCATTAAACATATATGTAGAAATATCTTTATTGAAATATTCAAATTCGTGAGTATCAGTTTTCTGTGCGTTCAAAGGTAAATCTCCAAAAACCAAAACTCTAACTTTCTTTCTTTTATTTTCTATTACACTTGACAAGACATTTTTTTCAAGTATATTATTTATTTCTGTTTTTTCATTCTTATCTTTTTGCAATTCTACTAATTGATTTTGAAGAATGGTATTTTTTTCATTTAGTAAAAGTAATTTTGCTTTAAATTCTATCCTCTCTAAATCTAAAACATCTGAAGATTCCTCCATATCTTTAATATAACTATCTTCCATTTTTTTAATTTCATTTGTATATTGAATAGTCATATGATTGTATTTTGTTTCTAGAGTATCAAACTTTTTTTGCAGGCCTTTGTGGGCTTTTGTTATAATACTAATTTCTTTTTTTAGATCCCTAATTTCTTCTAATGCTTTGGCAAGTTCGACTTGATTGGTGTCGATGACTATTTCTTTAATAACTTCTTCTGGTTGCAAATTTATTATTTCATTAGCTCTAGAATTATTTTTAGAGACTAAATACAAAAGAATATATAAGAAACCATGTTCTTTAATTTTTTCCTCGTATTTTCCTTTTTCGATATTATCTAAAGCATCTAAATGCGATGCTTTATTATTCATATCTTTATTTAGATCAGGAATGAGGGTCTCAACATAATAAGCAACTATAGCTTTTTGAATATTAGTCTTATTCAGGCTGTTATTCAGCAGGTTTAAGACAATTTTCCATTGACTTTCTTTGTTAATTAATTGGCTTTGGATATTTCCTATTCTTACATTTTTTCTTGTGAGTATTTCTTTTTTTTGCTTTTCGTCTAGTCGATTAATCAGGAATTTCCATATATTAATATCAATGCCCTTACTCATGTCGTCCTCCTTTGTAAAAATAATTACCTAACTTTAAATGTGGAAAATCCAAAAGGAAAATAATACTATAATAAGTACATTACTTATGTTACTATTTTCCTTTTCCGAAATATATAGATTTCTCTCTTTAATTTAAATATTCGTAAATTAGTTTTAAGTTGCTCAGTTCTAATGGAGGATATTGTATTCGAGGGGGAAAATTTCGGAGAAGTTACGCTAGAATCTGATCACTAGGGAAGCTGTAAAGGGGGGGGGAACCTAAACGTTTGTTATAAGCGGTATAGCGATGGTTAAATAAATTAAATGCTCTTCCATCGAGCCTTAGTATCCTATTCATGAAGGCAATGTTTTAATATAATCAAGCATTATTCGTAATATTATCTTTATTTACTGGAATAGTGTTTTTAAATTCATTTAGTTAAGTAGTAGTAGTAGTAGTAGTAGTAGTGGTTAATACCTGAAAAATAATATTGTGATCGATCCATGATGTATACTTCTAGAAAGTAGTTAGCTATTATTTTCACCACAATTAAATATAGAAAGGGAGTTTTAATAAATGCGTAAAATAATATATTTTGATGAAGGTTCAGCAACAGATATTCTGCTAATTGAATATGGAGGACAAATTTCCTCAATTGACGAGAGCAATGGGACAGTTAGTCTGAAGGGTGAAGCAGGTGGAGATCTTTCAGCTGGAGCAAGTACTGGATTTTTAAATATCGTTAAAGCAGCATTCAATACAAAAGTAAGTGCTAATGTTTCTCATAGCAAAGATACACTGGCCACTAAAACAGTCACAAATACAATTTTAACTGATTTTGTTACTTTGAAAGAAAAATTAGTGGGGAACAAAACAATTGAGATACTTGAAGGATATAAAGTTACAGCTCTAAAAGATTCTTTTGCATTTATGAAGATGTATGCACCTTATATGAAAATTTTTAGAGAAGGTTCAGAAGCAATAGACGAACTTAGAGATCTTGACCTACAAAATATTGATGAAATTCTTACAGCAGCTAAAGGATACTATGAAATGGTTGCTTATAAAAATCAAACGGAAATAGTTCTTCGTTTTAACATTAATGCTTTTAAAAATGCATACATGTTAACCGACTTACCCAAAATGAACTTAACCTTTATTGCAATAGAGGTTGGTGATTGTAATAAAGAAGAACTTATTATGCAGAATGAACTTTCAGGTGATTCTCCTTCCATTGAATCATTGAATATACACGCTATTATGGGGAATAATTCTTCCATCCAATCTGGTGCAAATACAAAGTTAAAACTATATGATGTTATTTTAGCTGGGATAGGTGAAATTCAATATGAAAATTAATATTATCTACGGACCAATGAAAGAATTTAACTCGAAAATTCCAACTGAAGATACTATAAGTCTTTCAGAGATGGTCAGATGGAGTGATGCTAGGCGCTCTAATCCAATTGAAGATGAATTAATTGGTACTTATAATTCTCTAACGGTTACTACTGAAGAATATGGTGGAGTAACAGATGCATTTATCGAAAGATTTATCATCAGTATTTTGATTTACCAAAATTATTTAGGGTATACAGAAATTTACCTTCATAATCCACCTACCCGTATCTATGATCAAATCCATATTTATAATGATCATTTTGAACTTTCGATTCAGTTTTCATCCTACCCAAAGACAACTAAAGATGCTCTTAAAGAGATCAAAGGAAATTTTGATAAAAAAATACTAGGTCAATCTCAAGTGAAAATAGAGATTCTTACAGCACTTTATGATTTAACAAATAATCATGACTCTAAACCAAAAATAATTATGCTGTACGGTCCTCCCGGAGTAGGTAAAACCGAAACTGCACAATTCATAAATCAAGCTATTAACCAAGATAATAAGCTTTTAAGAAAACAATTTTCTATGTTTCATAACGATAGTTTTTACAGCTATATATTCGGAGATAGAACTAATTCATTTGCGAAAGATTTAATAGATAGAGAATCAAATATTATTTTATTAGATGAATTTGATAAGTGTAACAAGGTTTTCTTTAGTGCCTTTTATCAGTTATTTGATGAGGGAATCTATGAAGATAAATATTATAATGTCAACTTAAAAAATGCAGTAATTCTATGTACTTCAAATTATGTATCAGAGCCTGATATCAGAAAAAATCTAGGAGAAGCAATATTCTCTCGATTTGATGCTTTTATAAGTTTTCAACAATTTTCAAATGAGGTAAAAGAACAATTGATTGATAAAATTTATAACGAAGAAATCGCTAAATATTCAATAGAAGAAATTGAAATTATTTCAACAATTAAAATTCCAGATTTATTAAAACAACACTTATCTGCTATAAATAATGCACGTGATATAAGAAGATATCTTAAACAAATGATTGCTACACCCTTGATTGACTATATTTAGTTACAAAAGAAATTATTACAAAGAAGGAGGGATTATATGGCTAAAGAATACCCATCGTATGTGAAAGTTTCTGAAATGATTCCAATAAAGAAAACATACTATAGAAATCTTTTAAAGTTTGATAATAACCTTCAATCAAATAATCAAAACACGGTAGTAATAATGATGAATCCTAGTGCAGCGGATGCTAATTATTCAGATGATACTGTCAACAAAGTAATTCATGCTTTGAGTACAATCTCTCAAACAATTTATATATTAAACTTATTTCCATTCTATGAACCCGACTCTAAAAAATTAGGTGATTTGGTTCAAAAAAAGAATAACTTGCAGATAATTAATCAAAATGAAGCAGCAATCTCTAAAGCAATAAAAAGTGCAGATAAAATAATTTTTGCATGGGGAGATGTTCCGAAAGGGCTACCTGCTAAATTACATAACGAACGTGTGAAAGCTGTAATTAAGATTATAGAAAAGCGAAATAAGGAAAATTCACTTTATGTGTTCAACTATGGCAGAAAAAAATTTCTTAAATTTATTTCTAATAAAAAACGACCACTTCATCCTAGTAGAAAAAATATTCATAGCTTAAAAAGTATTAAATCGTATTATTTTAGCCGAAGTTTATTGCGCTTGGAATTTTATTAATAACACAATGGATTTATAAAATTCAACTTATGAAGGATGGAGAACCACATTCTTAAATTCATTTGAATATTTGCCCTAAAAAATATCGACATAAAAATATGAATAAGGATCTGGTGATGTAATGATTTTGGGTGTATTTATTAACGGTTTTAAATCTTACGGACAAACTGCATATATACATTTATGTAAAAATGATAAATATAAATTCACAACAATTGTAGGTAAAAACGGAACTGGAAAAAGTGCGATTTTAGAAGCCTTAAATTGCTATTTTAAACAAGGAGTATGGAATTCTAATAGAAATAGTAAAAATAAAGAAGACATGTTTATCTCTCCTGTATTCCTTATAGAAAAAAACTCAATAGAACAATGGTTGAAAAGCTCTCCTGAGTTTAAATCAAAATCTCAAGATATAATAACTGGATTAGAAAAGGTTAGTAAGTATCTTTGGGAAGAGGCAAATGAGACATTCAAAGGCGCTACAAGAAGACCATATATAAAGGAATTCTTTAAAGAAATTGACGAACTTAAACGGAGATATTCTAATACACATTATTTATTAGTGATAGGAAGAAACGTTGATTCTAAGGGTACTAGTAAACCTTTCTCATCTATAGTAAAAGAATTTGGAGAAATAACATTAGATCAAGTTAATAATGTCATTGAAAATTACTATAACTATATTTATATTCCTGTAGAACAGCAGGCACGGTTAACGCTTAGAATTGAGAATATACAAATGCAAAAAGTAATGAATCAAAACGTTATATCAAAGATTGAAGAACTCTTAAAGGAGAAATTGAGAGTAGATGATAAGAATCAATCTTTTATAGACCATGTAAATGGTCAATTAAATGTATTTATTGAGGATATAAATAACATTATTAAATTAGTGAACCCAGATTACGAATTTAAAGCAATAAGAAATAGAAAGCAAAATTTAACAGCCTCAGATATAGTAGATAATATTTTGGAAGGATATTTTTCTAAGAGAACTTTAAAAAGTTCCCAAAAAGAGATTGAAGAATTGAGTTCTGGTGAACAACGCAGAGCAATGATTGATATAATATATGCATTTCTCAAAAATAGAGGAAAAGAAGCAGAAGCTAATGGTAGAAATGTAATATTAGCAATTGATGAACCAGAAGTTTCACAAGATCTTACAAATTGTTTTGATCAATTCGAAAGATTGGAAAGGCTTGCCAATGATTTTGGAAATCAGGTTATGGTAACAACACATTGGTACGGTATTCTACCAGTAATAGAAAATGGAACTCTTTTACATTTATCTGAAACTGAAGATTCGAGTTATAAGAATAAATTTTCAACTTTTGACTTCTATAATTATCTTGATAATCAAGAGTACTTCCCAGATGAGATTACACTTAAAAGTATTTATGATTTGGCAATAAGTCTCTCAACATACATTAGGAAGGAATCCTCCAAACATTTAATTTTATGCGAAGGAGGAACCGATAAAAGGTACTTAGAGACCTTATTAGATACTAATAAGGTTAGAATTCTGCCAGTTGGAGGAATTAATAATGTAAGAAATATCTATAATCTATTAGTAATGCCACTGAAAATTGATAAGAGAGCCAACAGTGTAAAAAAAGTTCTTTGTCTAACAGACACAGATTCGAATTTAATTAATAACTCAGATTTAGGGAAAGATCCGTCTGGAAATATTCAATTGAAACGACTTCAAATAAATACTAGTAGTAATAGGTTAGATTTGATGAGTTTTGATAATTTTAACCCAAGTGCAGCATATACGGTTACTAGGATTGAAGATGTTTTAGATCCCAAAATATATAAAAAGGTAATAGAATCTGTTATAGAAGAATATAAAAAGGATTATGGGGATATTGCATTTGATGAATATGAATTAAATGAAGATTCAATGTTTACTAATCTTAAAGGAGATTCACATTTTATATTTTGTAAAACTAATCAAGCAAATAAAAATAAAAATGAATTTATTTCATTTATCGAATCTAAAAAAACACTTTTATCCTTCAAATATGTAGAAGAAGTTAATAGTGCCTTAATATCAGAGGGAAGTTCTCAAATACCTCCAGTATTTATTAGTATAAAAGACTTTTTTAAAGAGGATGTATTAAATATTCCATCATCGTTATCTATATTACAGTAATAAATTATAATATATTAGTACCAATGCCTCTACCAACAAAATTGTTTAGAACTAGTATGTAGACAAGAACTTTTAAGATTTGCTTTATTCTAGGTAGGGTTATCCAGCGATTTCAGTGGAGAAGCACTTAATATATGATGTGTTTTTATAATCTAAAAGCAGTTTTAGTTTGTGTGATGAATCAAAAAGAAACCAGTATTATTTTTGGAGAGTGCGAAAATACCCCATTATCGCACTCTTATGTATTAAGAGGACTTATAAATAATCAATGAGAGTTTTGGTGAAATGGATAGACTAATTTATTTGTATGATAAAGACAACATTTCTTTAATTAGTACCTTAATTTGAAAAAAATGCATCTCTATGGGAAGGTAATGACCTTTGGATAATCAACTAAAAAAAAGATTGAAAAAATATTTAACTCACAATAGTGAAACAAGGTTTCAAAAACTATTCAATAGTCTTTTGGTATATAATAGGCCAAAAGAAGTAATAGAAGAAATATTTAATTCTAACAAACTTAAAAATTTGTATCATAAATCAGAATTCTATCATCTAATAGATCGATTGCTGGAGGCTGATTACTTTTTGAAAAAACACCTAAAAAGTAATCAAAACGATATGAAGGCATGGGTGAATTTGCAATATATTGCCTCTAAAAGAGGTGATTTTTATACATCAAAATATGCACTTGAACAATTAACTCAATTAAAAGTAGATGAGGTTGTACATTTACGTGCTTTAATTATCCATTTTATTGCTTTTGGTAGAAAAAATAATATATTAACTATAGTTCGGCAGTTAAATAAACATAATAATTTAGATTCCTTTACCTTAAATATTATTTATGAAGCACTTATTGAAACAAAGGATATAAAAATTTTAAATATATTAATCAAGCATAATTTTGGACGGGAACTTTTGTTAAACGCTTCACCACGTGATTCAAATCGTATCCGTTCTATTATTTTGCTAGAGCTTTGTACAACATTAAGTTTGATTGGGGAAAAACAAAATGAGTGATTATTTAATTTGTCGTTTACTTAGCGACAAGGGTTTAGTAGTACCAAGTTCAATTGGATATGGGGATACTGAAGTGAGAAGCTTTGCTTTACTATTTCCTAATGAAGTAGCACTAATAAAAGAATCAATCGATAGTTTCGGTGAGGAAATTAATTTAAATATAGCTCCTATAATCACCACCATTGTAAACGCAAGAAATGTGCATGAAGCTGATTATTTAGCTGAGATAAAATTTCAACAAGTATTAGATTGTCAAAATGCGGAAGTTACTTTGGGTGAGGTGCTTTTATTTAAATCAGGATTTATAAAGAATATAGATACTGGAAAAACTAGCACAAGGTTAAAGGGAAATTCAATTGGACGGTATCCTATGTTCCAAGTAATGGATAGGTTTATACCGAAAATAAATCGTACTCAGTACTTATTTGCAGTAAATGAATCAGAATTGAAATTAGCAATTCAGAGGTCATATCATTGGCTAAGGAGAAGTAGAAATGAGGTAGATCCTCATCTTAAATGTTTATTTTTATGGTTTTCAATAGAATGTTTAGCTAAGGTTGGAGAAGAAGATATAACAGGGAAAATAATGCAGGCATTTGGTTTTCCGTTAGGAAGAATTGGATTATACATATCTACTGAAAAAATCAAATCTTTAAAAAATCATTTTGAATATGACTCAATTAGAAAAAAAACAGAAAATCAATTAACACAAATTAGGGAGTTAAGGAATAAAACGGTTCATGAGGGGTTTCGTTCTTGGGATATACCAATAGATACTTTGAAAGGATATATAAACATACTTTCCATAGCGGCTCCAAGAGTACAAAATTTCGCAATGGTAGGTTTGGAAAATAATATTGAAACGTTGATGGACATGTGGGATTATGTTCCGGTTATATTTGAAGTCATAGTTAATGTAAATGATTTTCATGGGAATGTGTTATATATGCTACAAAATCACCTTCCACTTCAGGAGAATTATATTATATTTAAACAAATATAAGGTTCCGGTATTTAATTAAGGCTGTATAAAAATACTAACTAAGTATTTATAATTAAGTGGATGGCGTTATATCACAAAGGGAATCACACTGGATAACATTAAAAAAATAAGACACCTTTTGAAACAAAGGTGTCTTATTTTTGACATTCAGATTACACTAACCCTGTTTAAGTTACCCAATATAGGTTAAATAGATAAATACTTTTACTCAGGAATCTTTATAAGCTCTTTCTCCCGCATTCTTTATATTTCATTGCCAAACCAACGGACTAAAGAGGAATATGCTTTTTTAGCATCATGATCCTTACCTGTGTTCGATCAATGTAATTTAGGATAAGCTCTTCATAGTTGTCACTGTTCTTGGATTTAGTGAGGCCATCATCGAAGCAATACCTTGAGTATGAAATTGATTCGCTGCTGTTCCTTGAGTGGGTTTATTAGATCATATATATCATTAGAATTGCGGATCTCCCGAAGGAGTCGTTCATATTCCTCCGCTTCACCTTCTTTTAAGTATATATATGTTTTCTTTTCAGCAACAATTTTCTCATATCTCTCAGGAGTGGTGCCAGTAATTTCAAGAATTCCATCTTTTGAAAGACCATGCTCAATTAGTTTCCTAACAGTCGTCTCTAAATTCAATACGTAGGTATCCTTTTCATATATTACTTCATTAATTTCCTCAAGAAGTTTTTCTTGTTTCTTCATTAGATAACGAATGTCCTCAAATTGTCTCTTTAATTTATTATTTATATATTGAATTGAAGCCACAATCTAAAGCTTTCATGCTTTTAAGTCTAATTGTTATAGTTCTAAATTTGCTAACGCAATCCAGTGAAAAACGGTAAATTAGCGTTAAAGATGGTACACCTTATATTCAGTAAAACCTTGATATACCGCACTCTCTGCACCCATCGTTAAAGATATTACACTCTTTCACCTTACGGGCGACATGATGTAACTAGTCCTGAAATTAAAGCATATCTAGGGCAATCAACTCTTAGTTAAAAATTTCTTTTAAAAAAATTAAAAAAGAACTTAGAATATCAAAAATAATAAGATATAATCTTTAAAGTTTAATATTTAATTCCATTAACAAGCGAAAACCGCAGGGAATATAACCACTTAATTTATTTTGGTGGTTATGTTCTACTGCGGTTTTTCTTTTCCGAGGGGAGTGACATGTAAATATGCACAAAAATGTTGAAGATTATCCAATGATTTTGAACGCCGAACATATAGCTGAAATTTTGATGATTTCCAAACCAACTGCTTATGAACTAATGGAACAGACTTCATTTCCATTAATCCGTATTGGTCGAAGTAAACGAGTTTTGAAGGATAAATTTTTTAACTGGCTTTCACAGCAACAGGTATGCGGCTTATAAAATAGGAAGTAAGTGGTCAAAATGAAATTAGATCACTTGCTTACCTTTATTGATACACAATATTAAATGGAGGTTAGGAAGAATAATGAGAGGCAGCGTAAAAAAGAGAGGGACATGGGGTTACGTAGTGGATATAGGAAGAGATCCTTTTACTGGTAAACGTAA
This sequence comes from Psychrobacillus sp. FSL K6-2836, assembly GCF_038003085.1. NCBI lineage: Bacteria > Bacillati > Bacillota > Bacilli > Caryophanales > Bacillaceae > Psychrobacillus > Psychrobacillus sp. FSL K6-2836. Next base: position 418,340 of record NZ_JBBOOM010000001.1, on the reverse strand, counting down.
ACAAAAAACACAAGATGGTTTTAAACGCCAAAAAGATGCACAAGCAGCTCTTAACAAAGTGCTTAATGAAATTGATGTACAAGGATATATAGAACCAAGTAAAGAAATTTTTTCCTCTTTTATTGAAAGTTGGTTTACATCTCACTATGAAAAACGAATTAAAGAAACCACGGCAGCTAATATCCAATCACTAATTAATAAACACTTAATAAGAGAAAATCCATTTGCTGATAAACCTTTATCAAAAATTACGACAGAAGATATTGATGCTTTTTATAACCTTAAAATTGATGAAGAGTATAGTTCTAGTTATATTCGTAAAATGCATCAAATACTAAATCAAGCATTCAATCAAGCAGTTAAATGGAAAAGAATCAAATACAATCCAGTGATTGATGCTGATCCACCTGCTGTGACAAAAGAAGAGATGAAAATTTGGTCTTATGATGAAATCAATACGTTTCTTGAACACTGTAAAGGGGAAAGACATCATTTAACTTTCTTACTTGCGATTTATACAGGATTGAGACGAGGCGAGATTTTAGGGTTAAAATGGAGCGATATTGATTTGGTAAATAAAATGATTCGTGTTCAACGTTCGTTAGCATATATTCCAAAAAAAGGTTATATTTTAACGTCAACTAAGACTCGGAAATCCAATCGAATCGTTCCAATTTCGGATATGGTTGTGAATGAGTTAGTTAAATACCGAAAACAACAAGAAATTTGGAAAGAGCAACTTAGTGAACAATATCTGGATGAAGACCTTGTGATATGTACGGAAACAGGATCAAAACAAGATCCTCGAAATGTGTTACGAGCGTTGAAAAGGCTGATTACCACTTCAAACGTAACCCATATTCGATTCCACGATTTCCGTCACACACACGCATCCATTTTAATTTCTAAGGGTGTTGATGTTGTGAAGGTGTCAAAACGTTTGGGACACGCTAATGCTAAAATAACCTTAGAAACATATGCTCACCTCGTTCCAGATGAAGGTAATGATTTAGCAGATGTTTTTGAAAAAGCACTGGAAAAAATCTCGTGAGCAATCCGTGAGCATTTGCAAAAATCCGAGGTTTAGTAAAGGAATTGTTCCGAAAGAAAAAACCCGTAAACGTTGTTATATCAACGTTTACAGGATTATGCAAATGATGGTCCCGACTGGTCTCGAACCAGCGACCCCCACCTTGTCGAGGTGGTGCTCTCCCAACTGAGCTACAAGACCGAATTAAGGAAAACATAAACAATTGTTGCTCTAATGTTCATAATTATAAATATACTATATAGAAGGGTATTAGTATATACCTAAAATTTTTGGTTTAGCAGATAACTCATAAACGAGGCAATCAGCATCTTAAAAAGGGAAAAGAATAATAACCTTGATTGGCTAAATGCCTTTCAAGGTTATTTTATTGGTATATAAAAAAGTAGAAAATGGAACCTGGCCAAGAATATTTATTAAAATTATTAATAATCTATTCTTAAGTTCCTGTCTTATAATTATCTCTCACATGCAATGCCATCTTTATCACGGTCGCTTTTAATGTTAGCTTCATAAATTTCCTTTGATACAAATGGAGTATATTTTGTTTTTCCGCCTTTATTTTTTATATTTGCGGCTTTAGAGACTCCACCTTTATATGTTTTATTTAACTCCTTGCAGTTTGCGAATGTTTTTGATGCTGCGTCTGTCGTGGTTGGTGAAATCGTAGAAACACCCAATAGCAATGTTGCAGAAAGTAAAATTACTGAAATCCTTTTCATGGTAAATCCCCCTTAAAATTTTGCTTAGTAATTAGTGAAGTTAACTGTATCTATAGACATGCGTAAAAACTACTATATAAGATTTATAAAAAAGAGACATAGACAACTATATCTCGTTCTTCCAATCTTAAAGGTTCCTTTAACTTCGAGCAAATTTTCAAAAGTCGAAGTAGATGAACCAGAATATTCAATGTTACCTAAATTTTAACATAACTCAGATGGTTACGTATAAAGCTATTGTTCTGATACAAATTTTTTCTGTCATAAATTCCTCACAACTAACCTAGTTCTGGCACTTGTCTGTGTCTGCTCCATTCTACTAAGATGGAGTGATAGGGGAGGTGCTGCGATTATGTTAGAGGAGGCACAAGATTTTATTCGCCTTTTTTATAATGAAACTGGCAAAGCGGAACAAGAGATGTTCACGCGGTTAATAGAAATAGAAAATCAGATTAATACAGTAGGTAGCTACGAACATACCACAGAAGAGTTAGAATTCGGAGCCAAGGTGGCATGGCGTAATAGCAATAAATGCATCGGACGCTTGTTTTGGCAAAGCCTTACTGTTTTCGATAAACGAGATATACATACTGAGGACGCTATATTTGAAGCGCTCCTTGCGCATATGCAGTTTGCGACAAATGAAGGTCGGATTAGGCCGACCATTACAATATTTTCACAAAAGGATATACGCATTTGGAATCATCAGCTAATCAGATATGCGGGCTATGAAACGGAAGATTGGATTATTGGGGATTCCGATTCTATAGATTTTACGAAAAAATGTGAGGAGCTTGGTTGGAAAGGGAAGAGAACCAATTTTGATGTACTGCCACTAGTCATTCAAGTAAAGAATCATCCGCCGAAACTATTTGATATTCCTGAGCAATATATTTTGGAGGTGCCGATTCGTCATCCGGAATATGACTGGTTTGAGGACTTACAATTGAAATGGTATGCAGTTCCGATGATTTCAAGTATGAAGTTAGAAATTGGAGGTATTACTTACGCTACTGCTCCGTTTAATGGATGGTATATGGGTACGGAAATTGGTGCACGCAATCTGGCAGATGAATATCGCTACAATATGTTACCTGCAGTTGCAAGATGTATGGGATTAAATACAAAATCTAATGCTTCTCTTTGGAAAGACCGAGCTCTATTGGAACTAAATGCAGCTGTGTTATATTCCTATAAAAAAGACGGTGTTAGTATTGTAGATCATCATACTGCAGCGCAGCAATTTAAGAAGTTTGAAGAAATTGAAAAGGATGCAGGTCGTAACGTCACAGGTAATTGGACATGGCTTATTCCACCAATGTCACCTGCTACCACGCATATTTTTCATAAGCCATATAATAATGAAAAAGTAACGCCGAATTATTCCTATCAACCATCACCGTATTAAAAAAGAAGCATGATTTCATGCTTCTTTTTTACATGTCTTCAATTCTTGTTAAACTTCCTCCGAAACATATCTATCTCTTCCTGCATGCATGCCAGCAAAAAATAGGAGAGCGACCGTGACCATAAATAATATCATTGGTGTATGCCAGCTGCCCGTTTCATCGTGGATAAATCCGAAGAATACTGGACCAACTGCTGCGAGTAAATATCCGATTGACTGAGCAACCCCTGATAAATCAGCTGCTTCCATAGGAGTGCGAGATCGCAGTGAGAAGAACATCATCACAAGACCGAAAGATGCACCTCCACCTAAACCAAGTGCAATCATCCAAAGTAGTGTAAGAGAAATATCTCCAAATAATAATCCGGTGAAACCAATTAGATAGAAAATCGTAAAGAACAAAACAAGTATTCGCTGATCCTTCAGTCGCCCTGCAAGAATTGGGATAAGGAAAGTCATTGGAAGCTGAGCAAATTGCATAATGGAAAGCATCCAACCAGACTTTTCTGCATCCATTCCTTGTGTTTGGAGAATTTCAGGAATCCATGCGGCAGTTGTATAAAAAATGAGCGATTGTAGCCCCATACATAAAGTGATAGTCCAAGTTAAAGGTGATCTTAAAATAGATTTAGCTTTTTCCGCATTAGTTGTAGGACTTGCGACAACTATTTGTTTTTTCTTGATCTGAGGTAACCAAATGATACATGCGATTATCGCAAGAATTGCCCAAAAACCGAGTGCACCTTGCCAACCATATGCAGTCCCATCTGCTATTGGAAAGCTGATACCTGCGCCAATACCGGCAGACAAGTTCATGGAAACGGTAAATACTCCCGTCATTAGACCAATCTGTAAAGGAAATTTCAGCTTTATGAAGCTTGGAAGTAATACATTACCAAAAGCTATCGCAACTCCTATTAAAGCAGTGCCTAATAGCAGGAAGGATGATGTTCCAATTGAGCGAATAACAATCCCGACTGCCAATAATAGTATTGCCAGAAAGAGTGTCATTTCCATCCCGTAACGTCGTGCAATCTTTGGGACAAAAGGAGAGACGATTGCAAATGCTAAAAGTGGAATCGTAGTGATAAATCCTGCTAAAACATTCGAAATGTCTAATCCATCTCGAATGTACGAAATAATTGGTCCTACAGCGGTAAGCGGTGCACGTAGTGTAGTGGATATGAAAATAATTCCAATTATTAATAGAACAATTGTTTTTTTATTCGTTTCATTATTAGTTAACAAGTAAATTCTCTCCTTACGAGATTATGTAGTCTAGCTTTAGAAAATGCTACACCCTTTGTCCTCGAAGTTCAATAGATAGATGTAGAAAGATATTTCTATAATAAAATAATGGAATATTAAGAGTATTGATATGATAAAATAGATATGTAAATATTTACAATTCGAGAATGATTTATACATAGGGGGATTAAAATGACTGTAAAGAAAGTATTATCTTTAGTGGGTGTATCTAAAAGCTTTGGAAATAAACAAGTGCTGAATGGTGTTAATCTAGATGTATATGAAGGTCAAATTATTGGATATATTGGGCCAAATGGAGCTGGCAAAAGTACAACTGTAAAGTTGATGCTTGGACTTATAGATGGCTATACGGGACTTATAGAAATCTTTGGTGAAAATATTCTCAAAGGAGATTTTTCCTATAAAAAGCGGATTGGCTATGTGCCAGAGACAGCCGAGCTTTATGAAAATCTTACCGCATTCGAATATCTTTCCTTCACAGGGGAGCTTTACGGATTAAGTAGTGAGGAAGCGGAGAAAAAGGCTTTCGGATTGATGAAGGAATTTGGTTTAGATGCTGTATTTCATCAACGAATTTCCTCTTTTTCAAAAGGGATGAAGCAGAAGGTATTAATCATTTCGAGTTTGTTACACGATCCGGATTTATTGTTTTTCGATGAACCGCTTAGTGGTTTAGATGCGAACAGTGTGATGGTTATAAAAGAGATACTTGCTAAGCTTGCGCAGCAAGGGAAGACCATTTTTTATTCTTCTCATATTATGGATGTTGTAGAGAAAATCAGCAACCGAATTGTATTATTAGTAGGTGGTCAGGTAGTGGCAGATGGAACTTTTGAAGAACTGAAAATGCAAAACCAGGAAGGATCCTTAGAAGATATCTTCAATCAGTTGACTGGTTTTAATGAGCATGCGGAAATTGCAGAGAGATTTGTGAATTTAGTTCGTGGAGGCAACGACTATGAATGATTTTGCATCACTTAGAGTTTTAGATCGTTTTAGGCCAATTTTTCAAAAGTTGGATATAGACTATGATGTGATGCGTTTGATTTTACAGCTGAAGCTGACGATGGATAGCAGAAGGATGCCAGCAATCTTTAGTGGTTCCAATGTAAAAAAAGAAGGGAACCAGTTTCTTAAATCCTTATGGATGTATGGGTTATTTGGCATTCTCTTTTTAGTTCCTTTTCTATTTTTAGGTAATGAGTTTCTTTTCTCTCTTACTATCATGTTTAGCTCGTTGTTTATCATTTTAATGACTTCGATGGTTTCTGACTTTTCCGCTGTTTTACTTGATATAAGGGATAAAAATATCCTTCATCCAAAACCTATTAGTGGAAAGACTCTAAATGCAGCGAAGATTACTCATATTATGATTTATATGGTTCTTTTAACTGGTTCGTTTGTAATCATTCCTCTAATTGTAAGCATATTTAAATTTGGAATTATATTTGCACTATTGTTTTTCATAGAAATAGTATTTATTAGTAGTTTGGCTGTAGTATTGACGGCCTTTGTTTATTTGTTTATCCTTCGCTTCTTTAGTGGTGAAATGCTAAAGGATATTATTAACTATGTGCAAATTTTTTTAGCGATTGGAATGGCGGTAAGTTATCAATTAGTTGGGCGAGTGTTTCAAATAGTTAATATTGAAATTACGTATACCTTTGCTTGGTGGCATACGTTACTGCCACCTTTTTGGTTTGCAGCTCCTTTTGAATTGATCTTAAATAGAGATAATTCCTTGCATATTATTATTCTATCTTTGCTCGCTATTTTAGCGCCAATTATTGCGATTGCGATATATATTCGCCTTATGCCGTCTTTTGAGCGAAATCTATCTAAATTACAAAGTGATACAAATAGAACGAAGAAGAAAAATCATTTGCTACAGGGTGTTTGGGCAAGAATTTTATGTAGAACTAAAGAGGAGCGTACCTTTTACAAATTTGCTTCTCTTATGTTAAAAGAAGAAAGGGAATTAAAACTTAAAATATTTCCGATATTAGGTTTTTCGATTATTTTTCCTTTTATCTTTTTATTCAACACGTTAAGCACTGGTTCTTTTGAGGACATGAGAAGTGGAAATTCTTTTATGGTCATATATTTTGCGTTAATTATGATTCCATCCGTTGTTCAAATGCTGGAGTACTCTGGTAACTATAAAGGGCAATGGATATTCTACGCAGCTCCTATTAAAAATAAATCGATTGTATATAGTGCAGCTCTAAAGGCAAGCATTGTGAATTATTTCGTACCAATTTTAACAATGCTAGGTGTAATATTTTTCTGGATATTTTCTTTTCGAATTCTTTTGGACCTAGTAGTCGTCCTTCTAGCTGCCATTTTGTTAACATTAGTATCTTATGGGATTTTTAATAAGGGGAAGTTCCCTTTTATTAGCTCACATGAGCATACACAAACTAATGCGTTTGTTAAAGTTTTTGGTAGTATGTTAATAGTAGGATTAATGGCAGCAATACACGCTGTCGTTTTAATCATTCCGAATGGTTTGCCAGTATATGCAGTTTTATTGCTAATAAGTAATTTTCTAGGTTGGAAATTAATGTTTGCGAGAGGATGAAGAGGAGAGAATTAAGTGGTCATTCAAACAAAAGAAGATATACAAACCTTAATACAAGAAGATAAATGGATGATGGAGATACTAAAAACGGCCCGGCAGTTAGAACTTCCAGATTGGTGGATCTGTGCTGGGTTTCTCCGCTCTAAGATTTGGGATACATTACATGAATATATAGAAAGAACCCCATTAGCGGATATCGATGTGATTTATTTTGATCCCAACAATAAGGAGGAGTCTGAGGAGAAAAAGTGGGAGGATCAGCTACGGTGTTTGCTGCCTAATATCCCATGGTCTGTAAAAAACCAGGCTAGAATGCATAAGCTAAACAACCTGCCTCCTTATAAATCTTCCGTGGATGGAATAGCTAATTTTCCGGAAACGGTGACTGCTATAGGGGTTAAATTGGATGAGCAGAATAAAATTGTTCTCGTAGCTCCACATGGAATAGATGATATCCTGCAGATGAGTGTGAATCCAGTCCCTCGTTTTGCTAAAAATAATGATCTACTAAAAATTTACGAACACCGAGTACAAAACAAAAACTGGCTAACTATCTGGCCAAATGTAAGAATAGTAAGTCACCTCATGTGACAAAAAGTGCATTAGTTATTATTTTTTCCACTTAAGTCTACACAACATTTGTAACTTGATGAACCGATTGGGCGTTGGGCGCATATGATGTTATGACTTGATTACAAGGAGGAAAAAAATGAAACACATGCGCCATATTGTGACGAAAGCTGTTGTTGCTAAAGGTAAAAAGAGAACGGAATCCTGTGAAGTGCTTCGTCCACCAAATACACCGTCTAGTATTTTAGGATGCTGGGTTATTAATCACACATGTTCGTCTAAAAAACACGGAAGATATGTTGAAGTAACTGGGAAATTTGATATTAACGTTTGGTATGCACATCATGATCATTCCAAAACGTCCGTATTTACAGAAACGATCAATTATAAAGATCGTATTAAACTACATTACCGAGATAAAGACACTACTGGGGAAGAAGTACATGTTCGTGTGCTACAGCAACCGAATTGTACTGAGGCAATTATTATTTCGGGAGGTACACAGTTCCAGGTAACAGTAGAAAGAGAGATACTTGTCGAGGTTGTTGGTGAAACAACTATATGTATTCAAGTACATGAAGCAGAATTTGAAGAAGAATGGGCATATGGGGAAGAAAGCTCTTCTAGCTCGTCATCAAACTCATCAAACTCTTCAGGATCCACAGGTTCCTCCAAAGAAGCTGATGATTCTTCGTCACTTTAACAAGCCGGCTATTACTTCCGGCTTTTTTTTGTTTTGAATATAATAAATAACAAACTGAATATCTCTCGTTACAAAGGAAAAACTAATAAAGATAAAAACGAGAGGAGTGTTCACTATGAAGGAACGTAAGCAACCACATGAGAAGTTCAATATAAAAGATAATGGATTGTCTTCGATGCAAGAAGTTATATATCCAAAAGATTTCAAACGTGCTGACAAAGAAGCATTTAATAAAAATCAAATTAAAAAGTAAGCGTAAAATGAACCCTGAATTAGGCGACTTATTCAGGGTTCAATTTTTTAACACGAAACTAATAGGTTCTTCCGCTTTTCTTATTAAGGTCATCTGCCTCTTTTTTCATAGTTTTTTTGGTATAATCATTATATTAGTAAAGAAGAGAGAAGGATTTAAATGACTACACAAACACCAATGATGCAACAATACTTAAAAATTAAAGAAGACTACATAGATGCGTTTTTATTTTTTCGTTTAGGTGATTTTTATGAATTATTTCATGAGGATGCTATTAAAGCTGCTGCTATTTTAGAAATTACGCTAACTAGTAGAAAGGACGGTATTCCGATGTGTGGCGTTCCTCATCATTCTGCCCAAGGATACGTCGAAACACTTATTAGTAAGGGTTATAAAGTAGCTATTTGCGAACAAGTGGAAGATCCAAAGCATGCGAAGGGTGTCGTAAAAAGAGAGGTTGTTCGTCTTGTGACACCGGGCACTATAATAGAAGGAAAAGCCATGCAAACGAAGTCAAACTACTTTATTGCTTCCGCTGATTTGCTTGCCGCAAATGAAGTAGCTTTTGCTTATTTAGATGTATCGACGGGTGTTGGATTTACGACCATTCTTTCTGGTGATGAAAAAGAGGTTGTACAGGAGTTACTTGCAATCCAGGCAAAAGAATTGATCGTCAGTGAACAAATGTATGTATTGATCAATGATTTATCTGGTATTCATGATTTCACGGTTTCGATTGAAAAAGAAGAATTATCAGATGAAGAAACTTATAAATACGTTCCGAACCATCCCGATCAAACGCATCAGACGGTGAAACGATTATTACAATACATTCAAAAAACGCAAAAACAATCTCTTTTACATATTCAGCCCTTTACTTTTCAGCAGAGAGAATCCTTTTTAGCAATGGACTATCATTCCAAACGAAATTTAGAGCTTATTTCATCTATTCGAAGTGGCGACCAAAAAGGTACATTATTATGGTTGTTAGATGAAACAGTGACAGCGATGGGTGGACGAAAGTTAAAGCAATGGATTCATCAGCCGCTTGCGAACAAACAATCGATCGAAATACGTCAAGAAATTGTAACGAGTTTTCTGAATGACTTTATGCTTCGTGAAGAAATTAAAGAAGCTTTTAAGGAAGTATATGACCTGGAACGACTTGTAGGTAGAATTGGATTTGGTAGTGCTGGAGGGAGAGACCTTGCCCAGTTAAGACAATCCCTTTCTAAGGTTCCTATTATTAAACAGCTACTCGTTGAATCGGAAGATCCAGTATTGCAAAAACTTGGGACTGCATTAGAGGATTGTGAAGATATTTGGAGAAAGTTACAAGAAGCAATTAGTGAAAACCCTCCGATTTCCGTTAAAGATGGTGGAGTGATTAACAACGGGTTCCACGACCGTCTGGACCAACTTCGTGATGCCTCCGTTAACGGTAAAAAGTGGATTGCAGAGCTTGAGCAAAAGGAAAGAGAAATTACAGGTGCTAAAAACCTAAAAATAGGATATAACCGAATCTTTGGCTACTATATCGAGCTAACAAAATCTAATATTCATCTCGCAGATGAGTCTAGATATGTGCGTAAACAAACGCTTGCGAACGCAGAACGATATATTACAGACGAACTTAAAGAAAAAGAATCGCTTATTTTATCAGCAGAAGATGAAAGCCTAGTTTTGGAATATGAATTATTTACACAAGTTAGAGAAGATATTAAAGCATATATTCCGCTCGTTCAAAAATTAGCGAAACAAATTAGTGAGCTAGATGTTTTTATCTCATTTGCTCAAGTAGCAGAGAACCACCGTTTAACGAAACCTGTTTTCCATGAATCTAACGCAATGATTATTAAAGAAGGAAGACATCCCGTTGTTGAAAAAATGATGAACAACCAGCTATATGTACCTAATGACTGTGTACTTACGGAAGATATTAATATGCTCTTGATCACCGGGCCTAATATGTCAGGTAAAAGTACTTTTATGCGCCAAATAGCAATTACGACTGTGATGGCTCAAATTGGCTGCTATGTACCTGCTGAATCCGCGAAGCTACCAATTGTCGATAAAATATTTACACGCATAGGAGCAGCAGATGATTTGGCAGGTGGGCAAAGTACTTTCATGATTGAAATGATGGAATCACAAAATGCGATTATGAATGCAACAAGTAAAAGCTTGCTTTTGTTTGATGAAATTGGGCGTGGTACTTCTACATATGATGGCATGAGCTTAGCTCAGGCGATGATGGAATATATCCATGAAAATATAGGTGCAAATACGCTATTTTCTACTCATTATCATGAGCTGACAGATTTAGAGGACTCGCTACCAAAGCTTCGAAATGTACATGTGTCAGCAACTGAAAAAGACGGAAAGGTTGTCTTTTTACACAAGCTCAAAGACGGTCCAGCGGATAAAAGTTACGGTATCCATGTAGCAGAGTTGGCTCAACTACCTGAGCAAATTATTACGAGAGCACGTGAAATTTTAGAGACCTTCGAACATCAGGAGGAAATGGATGAAAGTGCTGCTAAAGTTAGTGAAACACAATTATCGTTCTTTGATGAACAACCAAAAGTACGTAAAGAAACAATTGTTGTCCAAGAAAACAAATCGTCCGATAAGATAATGAAAAAATTGAAGAAAATCAATATATCAGGTACAACTCCTTTAGAAGCATTACAACTATTGTACGAACTACAAAACGAGTTAGAATAACACGGGAAGTAGGTGAATGAAAATGGGACAAATCATTGTTATGAACGAACTCCTTTCCAACAAAATAGCAGCTGGTGAAGTAGTGGAACGACCAGCTTCAGTTGTGAAAGAATTGGTGGAAAATGCAATAGATGCAGAAAGTACCTCTATTGAAATCACCCTGGAAGAAGCAGGACTGTCTAAAATCCAAGTGACCGACAATGGGAAGGGAATGGACGAGGAGGATGCAGTAAAATCCTTCTCCCGACATGCGACCTCTAAAATAACTACAGAGCATGACCTTTTCAGAATTCGTTCATTAGGTTTTCGAGGAGAGGCACTAGCTAGTATTGCCTCTGTATCCAAAATTAGCTTATGGACATCAAATGGTGAAGATATGGGGACAAAAGTAGAGCTAGAAGGTGGGAAAGTATTATCGAATACCCCAGCTCCTATTCGTAGAGGAACCGATATTATCATAAGTCAGTTATTTTACAATACACCAGCTCGCTTAAAATATTTGAAAACAATCCAAACGGAGCTAGGACACTCCATTGATTTGATCAACCGCTTAGCGATTAGTTATCCAGGTATTGCGTTTAAGCTTACACATAATCAGCAAACCATTGTGCAGACAAGTGGAAGAGGAGACTTGAAACAGGTTCTAGCTTCTATTTATGGAATCTCTAACGTGAAAAAAATGGTTGCATTCGACAAGGAATCGTCTGATTTTCATATTTCTGGTTTTGGAACATTACCAGAAATAACGCGAGCATCTAAAAACTATATAACGGTTTTAGTGAACGGCCGCTGGGTTAAACACTATGGCATAAATAACGCGATAGTAGATAGCTACCATACATTGTTACCGATAGGTAGATATCCAATTGTCGTCTTAAACATTGAAATGGATCCGATACTGACGGACGTCAACGTTCATCCTGCTAAGCATCAAATTCGACTCAGTAAGGAAAAAGAGCTAATGGAATTAGTTCGGCTCACAATACGTTCGATTATGCATCGTGTGCAAAAACCACCAGAGATTATGGAAAAGCCGGTAGTTAAAAAGCAGCCAAGTGTGCAATTTGACTTCTTTAAACAAACATATGAGCCAACACAAAAGGATCCAATTACATCAGTTAATGATAATGTTGCATCCGAACAAACTCATAATCCCCCTAAGGAACAGCCTAGTATCGTATATGAAGAGGTAGAGTCTTTGGCAGATTTCGATATTCAACCAATCGAATATGTGGAGGATAAAAAGCCATTTCCTGATTTACATGTAGTAGGACAAATTCATGGTACTTACATTGTTGCTCAAAGTGATGATGGGTTTTATTTGATCGACCAGCATGCTGCACAGGAGCGTGTAAAATATGAGTTTTACAAGGAAAAGATAGGGGAAGTAAATGCAAATGAGAGACAATCACTTTTACTGCCACTAACTTTTCACTATTCTTTAGACGAGGCATACCGTATTAAAGAATCATTGAATGAATTAAATGATGTGGGAATATTTTTAGAAGAGTTTGGTTCTTCTAGCTTTGTTGTTAGAGATTATCCTACATGGTTCCCTAAGGGACAGGAGACCAAGATTATTGAAGGACTAATAGAACAGGTGTTGAATAACCGTAAAACAGATATTAAAAAACTCAGAGAAGATGCAGCTATTATGATGAGCTGTAAGCTATCCATCAAAGCGAATCATTATTTAACGATGAGGGATATGGAGCAACTGTTGGAAAGCTTAAAAAATGCACAGCATCCATTAACCTGTCCACATGGTAGACCAGTAATCGTGCATTTTTCGACGTATGAGATTGAGAAAATGTTTAAACGAGTTATGTAGGAGGAAGCTGCAATGGGAAAATATATATTATCCATCGACCAAGGAACGACAAGCTCTAGAGCAATACTTTTTGATAAGCTCGGCAATATTGTTCACTCTGCTCAACGAGAATTTAAACAATATTTTCCTAAATCAGGATGGGTTGAGCATGATGCGAAAGAAATTTGGGGGTCTGTATTATCTGTTCTAGCAGCTGTTCTGACGGAAAGTGGTAACCAACCAGAGGATGTCCATGCAGTTGGGATTACAAATCAAAGAGAGACAACAGTTGTGTGGAACAAACATACAGGAAAACCTGTTTATAATGCGATTGTTTGGCAATCTAGACAAACTCAATCCATCATTGAAGAACTCAAAAAAGCCAATCTGGAATCATTTTTCCAAGAGAAGACAGGGTTGAAATTAGACCCATATTTTTCTGCAACAAAAGTAAAGTGGATATTAGATAACGTTGATGGTGCAAGAGAGCAGGCAGAAGCGGGCGACTTATTATTTGGAACGATAGATACATGGCTAATTTGGAAGCTTTCAAATGGGAAAGCCCATGTGACCGATTATTCCAATGCTTCTAGGACGATGCTTTACAATATATACGATCAAAAGTGGGATGCAGAGATTTGTGAGAAACTTTCTATTCCAATGAAAATGCTCCCTAAAGTAGCTTCATCATCTGAAGTGTATGCAAAGACCGATTCATCTGTTTTCTTTGGGAAAGAAATAGATATCGCAGGAGCTGCTGGGGACCAACAGGCTGCGTTATTCGGGCAATGCTGTTTTGAAAAGGGCATGGCTAAAAATACGTATGGTACTGGGTGTTTTATGCTTTTAAATACTGGTGAAGAAGCAGTTACTTCGCCATCGGGTTTATTAACAACGATAGCTTGGGGACTAAATGGAAAAGTTATCTATGCTTTAGAAGGCAGTATTTTCGTTGCTGGTTCGGCGATTCAATGGCTACGAGATGGACTACGCATGATAAAAAGTGCTCCTGAATCAGAGGGATATGCTAAGAAAGTAGATTCTACTGAAGGTGTCTATTTTGTTCCTGCTTTTGTTGGACTTGGAACGCCTTATTGGGATTCCGATGCAAGGGGTTCTATTTTTGGACTAACAAGGGGGACATCTAAAGAGCATTTCATCCGTGCGACGATAGAATCGCTTGCTTATCAAACAAAAGACGTGCTTGATACGATGGAAAAAGATTCTGGAGTAGATGTAGAAATATTAAGAGTAGATGGTGGAGCCGTAAGTAATGAATTTCTTATGCAGTTCCAAAGTGATCTGTTAAATTTACCCGTAGAACTTGCCAAGCTTAACGAAACAACGGCATTGGGAGCTGCTTTCTTAGCAGGTTTAGCTACCGGCTTCTGGAAGGATGAACAAGAGCTATCCAATTTGCGTGAAAGTCAAAAGCAGTATGAGCCAAAAATGGAAATTGCTAAAAGAGATCAACTATATAAAGGCTGGACAAAAGCAGTCGAGGCGACACGTATTTTCAAACTTTCAGATGAAGAGGTGGAGTAATTGAAGTCTTCTGTAGAACGAGAGCAAATAGTAAATACATTAAATTATTATGAATTCGACGTGCTAGTAATAGGTGGAGGAATAACTGGTGCGGGGATTGCACTTGATGCGGTTACTCGCGGTATGTCTGTTGCTTTAGTAGAAATGCAGGATTTTGCAGCTGGAACTTCTAGTCGGTCCACAAAACTTGTGCACGGTGGTTTGCGATATTTGAAGCAAATGGAAGTGAAAATGGTTGCTGATGTTGGGAAAGAAAGAGAGATTGTGTATGAAAATGCAGTTCATGTGACCGAACCTATAGGCATGTTACTGCCTTTTTATAAAAAAGGCACGTTTGGACCTCTTACTACATCAGCTGGTTTAAAGGTGTATGACTATTTAGCTGGTGTGAAGAAAGATGAAAGAAGAATAATGCTTACTGACCAAGAGACGCTTGAAAAAGAACCTCTCCTGAAAAGCAAAGGTTTACGAGGTGGCGGATACTACGTTGAATATCGTACAGACGATGCCCGATTAACGATTGAAGTCCTAAAAAAAGCAATGGAAAAAGGTGCGGTATGCTTAAACTACGCAAAAGCACGTTCCTTCATTTATGACGATGATAATCAAGTAATCGGAGCAGAGATTGTTGATACAATAAATAATAAACGAATTTCAATTCATGCGAAAAAAATAGTAAATGCCACTGGTCCATGGGTTGATGGAGTCCGTGCTTTAGATGCCATTGAGAACAATAAAAAATTAAAGCTTACAAAGGGTGTACATGTCGTTATTGACCAATCCGTTTTCCCGCTTAAACAGGCTGTCTATTTTGATACACCTGACAAGCGAATGGTTTTTGCTATCCCACGTGATGGTAAAACCTATGTCGGAACAACGGATACATTTTTTGAAGGTGATATTCGGAATCCTGTAGCTACACCGGAAGATGTCGAATATCTTATCCAAGCAATCCATTCTATGTTTCCTTTAGTTCATGTTACCTCAAATCAAGTAGAGTCTACTTGGGCAGGAGTCCGTCCATTAATATATGAGGACGGGAAAGATCCATCAGAAATCTCTCGAAAGGATGAGATTTGGCAGTCGGAGGCTGGTTTATTTACAATTGCTGGAGGTAAACTAACAGGGTATAGAAAAATGGCTGAGACAATTGTAGATAAAATTTCGAAGCAACTTGGGGATGAAAAATATGGACCGTGTGTTACGAAGCATTTAACCTTATCCGGTGGTGATATTGGTGGCTCCAAACAATGGGAGGCATTTCTTACTCAAAAGGAACAAATGGCTCAAGCTTATGGACTTTCCGGTTTAGAAGGAAGAAAACTGGCTAAAATGTATGGGACGAATGTCGATAAAGTGTTTCAATATGCACAAATCCTTTCTACAAATCCTTCTAGCTTACCTTTAGTGATACTCGCCCAAATTTATTATGCAGTGCATGAAGAGATGGCTTATTCTCCTGTGGACTTTTTAGTAAGAAGAACAGGTATGCTCTATTTTGATATAAAGCATTTCAACGAGTATAAAGGAGAAATAGTGAATATAATGAAACAATTGCTGTATTACTCAGATGAGGAAGCAAATGCATTTAGACAACAACTAGAAACACTTTTGCTTGAAGCTACATTAAAAGAAAGTAGGGATTAAGCTGAAAACTATCTTAGAAGGCAAAATGTCAGATGATCATCTTATTCATATTGTTAAGTTTTCTCCTGATACAACCCCAATTGCTCATATCCATCTTCTACATGGAATGGAAGAGCATATAGGTCGTTATGATGATTTTGCAACATTTTTAATGACTAAAGGATTTGTCGTTACGGGCCATGATCATCGTGGCCATGGCCTAACAGCTGAAAAAAATGGGCAGTATGGATATTTTGCAGATAAGGTAGGGTTTGAGCGAGTTACGGAGGACGTACGTGAAGTATTAATACATGTTCGGGAGGATTTGGGGGATATTCCACTTATTTTATTCGGGCATAGTATGGGTTCGTTTATTACACGTAGATATATGCAAAAGTATAGTGATTCTTTAACCAAAGTCGTCCTTTCTGGAACTACTTTTAATCCTGGGCTATTGGGTGATGCGGGTAGACTAATCGGCAAATTTACCTCTGTTATTAAGAGTCCAACGACTAAAGCAACATTATTGAACAGCATGGCATTTGGAGGGTTCAATAAACAAATTACGAATCCAAAGACACCATTTGACTGGCTTTCAACAGATGAAAAAGAGGTGCAAAAATATATAGAGGATCCGATGTGTGGGAATATTCCGTCAAACGGATTCTTTATAGACCTATTCAATGGATTAAAAATAATCCACAAAGATATAGAGAATAATCATATAAAAAAAGATTTACCCGTTTTAGTTATTAGTGGTGCCAAGGATCCTGTTGGAAAAGATGGTAAGGATATATTCAAAGTCGCAAATGGATTAAAAAGTGTTGGAATGACAAACGTAACTGTCCATCTGGTAGAGGATGCGAGGCATGAAATACTAAACGAGGTTAATAAGCTTCAGACATATGAAATAATTTCAAATTGGATGATAGATAATGCATAAAACAGCAAACGTAATTGCTATAGTCGGACCTACTGCTGTTGGTAAAACAGCTTTAAGTATTCAATTGGCTAAAGCATTTAATGGAGAAATTATAAATGGAGACTCGATGCAGGTGTATCGAGAGCTCCATATTGGAACTGCAAAGATTACCACAGAAGAAATGGAAGGTATCCCTCACCATCTACTAGATATTAAGGAACCATATGAGAGCTTTTCTGTTGCGGAGTATCAAAAGCTCGTTCGAGGTAAAATTGAAGAGATTACGTTAAAGGGTAAACTCCCAATTATCGTCGGAGGAACAGGTCTTTATATTCAATCTGTACTGTATGACTTTCGATTTACGGAACAACCGAATCGTGATGAAAATAGACTTGCGGAGTTAGAAAAAATGTCTCCTGATAATTTATTTGAACTTTTGCATTCGCTGGATCCAGAGGCGGCAAAGGAAATACACCCGAATAATGTCCAGCGTGTGATCCGCGCAATCGAGCGAGTAGAGCTAACAGGGAAACAAAAGAATGAAATAGAACAAAACCAAGGACATGAAGAAGTATATCATCATTACATTATTGGTCTGTCCATTGATCGTGAGCAGTTATATAATCGCATCAATCAACGAGTAGACATAATGCTAGAAAAAGGTCTTTTAGAAGAAGTGAAAACACTAAATAGTAAAGGCATTAGAGATGTTCAATCGATCCAAGCAATAGGCTATAAAGAAATATATGCCTATTTGGATGGTCATGTTTCTTTCGAAGATGCAATTGAACAACTAAAGCAAAACTCCAGAAGGTATGCCAAAAGGCAATTAACGTATTTTAGAAACAAAATGGACATCCATTGGTATAATCCGTTTACTGATACTAAAAAGATAATAAAAGAAATTAATGAATTTAGGCAGGAAAATGAATAATTAAAGCGAATATTAAAAAGGTAGTATGTTTTAACATGCAAATTGTATAATGGGGGTATTGGGATGAAACCTATGAATATTCAAGATTTATATTTAAATCAGCTTAGAAAAAACGATATTTTTGTAACGGTATTTTTATTGAATGGCTTCCAGCTTAAGGGGTTAGTAAAGTCTTACGATAACTTTACCGTCCTGTTTGAATCGGATGGAAAGCAGCAGTTAATCTATAAGCATGCAATTTCCACATTTGCTCCTTCTAAACCAGTTAAGCTAACAGAAGAATAATATGGATAGTTTGACAGATGGACATGCTCCTATTATGATTTTATAGAATAAACACAGAAGCGGGAGAGTTTAACATGAATATTATTACAACAGAACAACTTTTACAAAAAATCGATGCTGGAGAAGAAATCAGTGTCATCGATGTGCGTGAAAGTGAAGAAGTAGCAACTGGGATTATACCTGGAGCTAAACATATCGCGCTAGGTCAAATCGAGAGCAACATGGATCAACTCGACAAATCAATTCCTCACTACATAGTATGTAAAGTAGGTGGTCGTAGTGCGATGGCCTGTGAAATTCTAGAGGAAAATGGATATGACGTAACAAATATTGCTGGAGGTATGATGGACTGGAATGGTGAGCTACAGTTTTAACTTTATTCAGTAAAAATTCTTTTCTGGATAAAGGGGAACTCTGGCTAAGTTCGCCGCATCCTGCGGCAACGCCTGAGTGACCAACGTCCTGTTGGCCCAAACCTCGGGCGGATGCCACAGATTTTAGAGGAATTTATCGAGCGAGCTCGATGAAATCTGGGCGTAAATACGCCGAGGCGTATTTGATAATAGACAAGGGGCTAATTTCATTTATTGAGATTAGTCTTTTCTATTTGTAATTTGAAATTAGGAGAATATAACATGACATTTACAACAACATTATCGAAAGAAGTATTGAATCTTGCAGAGCAGGTTGAAACCAAAATAACTCAACATCACAAACGTGTTGAAAAAATTGCTTTTTTAAATCAACAAAAAGTAATTCAAGCCTTTAAGAATCACGGAGTTAGTGACCATCATTTTCATCCGTCATTTGGATATGGCTATGATGATGAAGGTAGAGATACATTGGAAAAAGTATATGCGACGACATTTGGTTCAGAGACAGCACTTGTGCGTCCTCAAATTATTTCAGGAACACATGCGATTTCTATTAGTCTGTTCGGTGTATTAAGACCAAATGACGAATTACTATATATAACGGGCAAACCTTATGACACTTTGCAATCGATTGTAAGTGGAGGAGAAGAAGATACAGGGTCTCTTGCTGACTTCGGTATTACGTATAATCATGTAGATCTATTGGAAACTGGTGCTATCAACTGGGATGCTGTCAGAAGCTCTGTGAAAAGTAATACGAAAGTAATTGCTATTCAACGTTCGAAGGGTTATGCAGTACGTCCTTCCTTTACAATAGAACAGATAAAGCAAATGGTTATCGAAATTAGAAGTATAAAAGAGGATGCTATTATTTTTGTGGACAATTGTTATGGAGAATTTGTGGAAGAATTGGAGCCAACGGATGTTGGGGCAGATTTAATGGCAGGCTCTCTGATTAAAAATCCTGGTGGTGGTCTTGCTAAAATAGGTGGCTATATTGCGGGAAAAGAAGAATTTGTTACTAAATGTGCTTACCGAATGACTTCTCCGGGTATAGGAGCAGAGGCAGGTGCCTCATTGCATGCATTAATGGATATGTATCAGGGGTTCTTCCTTGCGCCGCACGTCGTATCTCAGGCAGTGAAGGGAGCTATCTTCACTTCGGCTTTACTGGAAGAGGTAGGTATGAATACTGAACCACACTATGCCGAGCCTCGTACAGATTTAATACAATCCGTATCTTTCCAAACAGCCGATCAAATGATTCAGTTTTGCAAGGCGATACAAATGCACTCCCCTGTAAATGCCCAGTTTATGCCAGAGCCAGCTTATATGCCTGGCTATTCCGACGACGTCATAATGGCTGCAGGTACATTTGTGCAAGGATCTAGTATGGAGTTAACAGCTGATGGACCAATCCGTCCTCCTTATACAGCTTTTATCCAAGGTGGATTAACTTATGAGCATGTAAAATATGCTATTTTAGGAGCTGTACAAACATTCAACAAATAAGAAGTGTAGAACCATTTCTGAGTTATAAGGAATGGTTTTAATTTTCCGAAAAATAGCTGTTAGTTTTCCTAACATGATGTTGACATGTTAACTAACATAACATATACTATTTATATAACCTACTAGGAGGTGCAGTGATGGAAAAGGAATGGAGACGTTCAATGCCATTACTTTCTATGAATATTGTCATGCAGCTTACTGGTTTGACTGCAAGGCAAATTCGTTACTATGAAGAGCAAGAACTGGTTCACCCTGCACGTACTGAAGGTAAACAGCGCATGTTTTCATTAGATGATATTGATATATTATTAGAGATTAAAGATTTATTGAAAACAGGTGTTAATATTGCGGGAATCAAGCAGATTTTTGAAATGAAAAACAGTCCAATTACTTCAAAAGAAGTTCGACAAGTAATTTCGGACAGAGAACTACGTGCAATAGTAAAAGAAGAAATGCATTTAGCTCAAAGACAACAACGAGCTTCTCTGCGACAAGGGGACCTATCTCGATTCTTTAGATAATCGAGGTTCATATACATTAATTAACTAGGAGAGTGAAACAATGAGCAAGTATACAAAAGAGGATATTAAAAAGTTCGTTCAAGAGCATGAGGTGAATTTTATACGTCTTCAGTTTACAGACATACTAGGTACGATTAAAAATGTAGAAATTCCAGTGAGTCAGCTCGATAAAGCTCTCGATAACAAAATGATGTTCGACGGATCTTCTATCGAAGGTTTTGTACGAATTGAAGAATCAGATATGTACTTAGTACCTGATTTAAATACATGGGTAGTGTTCCCTTGGATTACGGGTAAAGGGAAAGTGGCTCGTCTAATCTGTGACGTAAATAAAGCAGATGGAACTCCTTTTGCAGGAGATCCCCGTAATAATTTAAAACGTATCCTAAAAGAAATGGAAGAGTTAGGATTTACTAGCTTTAACTTAGGACCTGAACCTGAATTTTTCTTATTTAAATTAGATGCTCAAGGGGAGCCAACACTTGAACTGAATGACCATGGTGGCTACTTTGACTTAGCACCAATGGATTTAGGGGAAAACTGCCGTCGCGATATCGTTCTCGAGCTAGAAGAAATGGGCTTTGAAATTGAAGCATCTCACCATGAGGTTGCTCCAGGTCAACATGAAATTGACTTTAAATATGCAGATGCAGTAACAGCGTGTGATAATATTCAAACGTTCAAACTTGTAGTAAAAACAATTGCTCGTAAACATGGTTTACATGCGACATTCATGCCGAAACCACTATTTGGCGTAAACGGTTCAGGAATGCACTTTAATGTATCTTTATTTAAAGGGAAAGAAAATGCATTTTATGATGAATCAGCAGAAATCGGCTTAAGTGAAACAGCAATGCAATTTATGGCTGGCGTATTGAAGCATGTACAAAGCTTTACTGCAATTACAAATCCATTAGTTAACTCATATAAACGCCTAGTACCTGGATACGAAGCTCCTTGTTATGTGGCATGGTCAGGACAAAACAGAAGTCCATTAATTCGTATTCCTTCTTCAAGAGGTGTAAGTACACGTGTTGAAGTTCGCTCAGTAGATCCGGCAGCCAATCCATATCTTGCGATGGCAGTAATTCTACAAGCTGGTTTAGATGGTATTAAAAATAAACTAACTCCACCACCAGCAGTGGACCGTAATATTTACGTAATGACTGAAGAAGAGCGCATCGAAAACGGCATTCATAACCTACCGCCAACTTTACATGCTGCCGTACAAGAATTAGGTAAAAGTGAAATTATTCGTGGGGCACTTGGTGAGCATATCTATGCAAACTTCGTAGAAGCGAAAGAAATTGAATGGGATATGTTCCGTACGACTGTACACCCATGGGAACGTGAACAATATCTAAAAATGTATTAATAGTAAAAGCGTTGGGGCTCTTAGCTTCCAACGCTTTTTTATTTGTTGTAAAAAGAGGTTCGTGGTAAGGATTTAAAATGCTACCACATTTCTACCTCGAAATTATTCAATTTCTTTCATGTAATCATCAAACTTATCAATTGAACATGCAGCAATCTACTTGGAAACATGGACATATACGCCTGATGTAATTTGCGTAGATCCGTGGAACCACGAGATGAAGTGAAATAATGGCAAATGCAGAAGATTTACTTATTTCGAAACGTAATCTTGTAGTTCCTGAATTAGAACGAGTATTCAAAGAAAATGAGTTTAATAGAGCAGTAGTAAAGTTCATGTATGAACATCTTAAATATATCGGTTTTAATACTTTGCTAGTTGCCCCCTACTGATACAGACACTTCTTTGGTTGCTAGAACAAACCTAGCAAACTCTAACTCTATAGATGCAGATGCATATATTTCCATTCACTTTGATGCAATGGGTAATGCGAGGGGAACAGCTGAAGGACACAAAAGGTATTTTCCGAATTAAAACAGGAACATTTCCGGTCGCCAGAGCTTGCTGATGCCCTGGATAAGATAAGGAAAGATTTTGGATGGACAATCTATTAGGCAGCGATTCAACTAAATTAGATCCTTCATATCAAATATACACAGGAATGTTTGAAACAAAAGAGGCTGCACAAGATGCTCAATCTAAGATTAAAGTTAAGTATGGATGGTTGACATATTTGATTGACGAGACCAAATAATTTTATCATTGCCCTGCTCATGTGAGTGGGGCTTTTTTTATTTTGCATTTAATGTACAATGTTAATAAATGTAAGTGCTTTGAAACTATAATGAGGGGGAAAATTATGGATGCAGTAGAAGCGTGGAGTATGATAGTAAGTAAATTAAAAGAAAATCAAATGGAGTTTCCCACAGTACCAAAAACAAAAAAGATACCTGTTTGGTTTTTGGCGTCTACAACAGGCGATATTATCTATATAGATAAAGCAATACATCATCAGCCCTCAAGTCAAATCTCTACACCAAGAAAATTAAATTACAAGGTGTTTAAAAATATATACCCTTTGTATTTAAGGAGAGAGAATGGTGACTCAATTAGTAAGGAAGCAAGTGCAATTACTGTTAATCAAGTTTACTATTTTTCACTCATTAAACATTTATGTAATATTTAATAATACACGGAAATAATGCTTAAAGTCTTTATATCAGCACCTAAATTAAGGTGCTTTTTTATTTGCCCAAAAATTACTAGTTGTAAAATAGAACTATTGTTCGTATACTAATCGAAAGGAGGGGGGAACGAATGTGCTTATAAGTATTTTGAAGTCCATGCAAAATAATCAAATAGTCGAAATGATTTACATGAAGAATAACGGTGAAATCAGTAAACGAAAGGTTAAAGTATTAAGTGTGGAGGGCAATACATTTAAAGCATATTGTTTTTTACGAAATACCAAAAGGACTTTTAAAGTTGAAAATGTACTCGCATTTGTTCCTATCATCCTTAAGGAGCGTGAGGTTATATGAACAATCGTCAATTGCAAATTTATGAATACATTAAATATTTTATTTCTAGGAAAAATTACTCGCTATCAATAAGAAAAATTGCAATGGCGGTCGGCTATAGTTCAGGTTGGTGTGTTCATTGACATCTAGATGTTATGAGTGATTATGGATTTATTGATTTCATTAACTCATCACTCATCGCCAGGAACTTTACGAATAGTACGATGATCAATTACAGCTCCCTGCATAACCGATCAATTGCCTGTATCGATGATGAGTTTTTATGCGTCCTTGTATTGCTGTTTTGCATTATTTAGATGTAAGGACTGTTCCAATTGCTATAGTAGGTAATTTTGATCAAAAATGAAGTGTTGTTCTTGCAGCTAGCCCGGCAATGAAAAACGTTTTGGAGTTAGGACGGCATCCACAAGATTGCACGAGATACCAATTCATCCTGATATCCGTTTATTTGAGCCAAAAATGAGTTATTTTCTTGAAATAAATATTGCAGTCGCAGAAATACTTCACAAATATGTTCCTCCTGAAGGAGTCCATGTATACAGTGATTTCAACGAGCTAGAACTCCACGAAAATTATCTGCTGCTATGGACAATATCCGGAATCGATACGGATCCGCTACACTTTTAAGAGCCGTATCCTATACACCAGCGGGCACTACTGTAAAGCGATCTAAAATAGTTGGAGGAGAAAAAGAATAGGAGGGTTTAGGTTGATTAGAGATCGAGGCATGATGAAATGGCAAGGTATGATGTTAACAGAGCATATGACAATGTTGAAAGTATATAACCAGGAAATTAAAAAAGAACCTAAACCAGAATTAAACGAATGGGATTATGATGCCATTCATCATACTTTAAATGCATCCATTAAAAGTAAAGCTGATACTAAAATTAAGAGATGGAAAGATGGAGAATTTCTTTACAATAGAGGAACTGTAGAAAATGCGGATATGCACAAAAGAGTAATTGAACTAGAAGATCCATTTTCTTTAATACAAATAAAATTAGATGAAATAGTTGATGTAACAATTATGGACTAGGGAAGTGTGAGAATGGGTAGAACCGAAGAACTACTTAATAAGTTATTGGATGAACATCCTCCAGAATTAATTCTTGGTGCTTTAGAAGAAATGGCACAAATTAATAAAGAGGATAGCATTATAAAATTAAGTGAGATCACAAATAAAACAGAAGCTAAAAACCACCAACCAAATTAATGGAAGGTGGTTACAAACTATATATTATCAATCGCTTATTGAGCTTCTTCAGGTATGAATTTTTCCAGCGTATTCAGAAATCAATTGATCGTAAATAGCATCATCTGACATATTCATAGTTTTTGCATATGTTTTCATTAACCCAAAAATACAGCTACCGCCAATTTATACCGATAACTGTATTTTTAAGTTAATCTATAAGTTGCTTTGTCATAAATACTTGTGAAATATCGGTACTTTTAAATCCATTATTTTTTAAAAGCGGAAGGACATTTTTCATTTTGTCTTCCAAATTATAAGTAGTTCTCTTAATAGAAAGATTAAAATGAAGTCCTTCCTGTAGTGCAGCTTGAAGAGCGCGTATTCCATTTTTATGTTCATTGTTAGTAAAAGCTTGAAATAATGTGACGCCTTCAGATTCATTTCCAAATTGTTGCTTTACTTTTACTAAACAAGCGGCAAGTACTTCATTATCCTTCATTGCAATGATTGCCTCTCCACCAGCTCTTGGTGTAATGGAAGGATCTACTTGTCATGGTACTAAAGTTGGGAAAATACTTGAATTTACTGCTTGCAGTGCAGGTATTCTTTTCAATTCAAATTCACTAGCAATTTTTTCATCATACCTTAATACACCTTCTGCCTCAAAAAAATGCAGCGTATCAATTACTTTATACCCAACCTTCTCATATAGTTTTATAGCTGGTTGATTAATGGAAAGAGCTTCTAATGTAGCAATGTTTACTTTTTGCTGATTTAACAGGTCAAGAGCATTTTCAATTAGGGTTGTTCCTAGTTTTTTTCCTCTGTATTCTGGAATGATTCCAGTACCACCATTCCAAGCGATTTTCTCACCATTTACTTCCCGAATGCCTTGTAGTACAAATCCTATTGGTCTATCTTCATCAAACATAACAACAGACATTGCCGCTGATAGATTATCATTTCCAAAACGAGCTATAAAAGCATCCAATGGCATCTTCATCGGAATAAAATATCCTTCAAACCCACTTGTAAAAAGTTCGTGTGCTTCCTTAAAAGTTAAATGCTCCATTGTCTTAAACTTAATCATTTCATAACACCCCTTGTTAAAAAAAGTAGAATACATTTCTTTAGATGACTTCCCTATTTCAGAATAAGGAAATACTGGCTGCAAAACTGAATCATGAAGAATTCCTTCAATCATATCACAAAAAAATTTACAGCATGGGAAGTATTTAATTCATTTGAGATCTCTCCACTTTCTTGTAAAATGACTTATTAAGATCCCGTGAAAATTAGTTCTTCAAGAAATGAATAATGGCAATACTTAAGAAGGCCGCTACTTAATCGTTACAAAAAGAGGAGAGCGATTAAGGTCAGTATCAGTATTGACACTTCCTAACCATTTTCTGTGGTGTAGCATGGATTGCTAACAGGTGTTTAGTTTAAATATTCACTTTCCGAAATAACCAAAATAAAATTACTGCATAATTTAAAGTTAAAACCATAACATTGAGATACTAAATAAAATGTAAAAATCTTAAAGTACGATTGAATCTGTTACCAACTATAGTGTTATTGGACACAGACTAAAAAGAAATTGTAATTCTGTTGCCACGGACTTGTGTGAATTCTTACCACGGATCTACCAGGAAACAGTTATACTTAGTTATTTTTGAATTTAGGACTACCTCTGAAAAGTCATATAAATAGCGTTTGTTTCATGTTATTTCACCTATCACTATCATTTAAAGGAACTTTAGATGGGGGGGATTTAGAGAAATGATTCTGCAAAATCATGTGTACCCCATATTCCCACAATAATTTAATGAAAAAGTATTATTTAATTATTCTTAAAAAACATCGTTCAGTCGTGAGTTGACTTAATCGGTATGTATTTTAAAAAAGCTCAAAATCAGTTCAATAAATTAAACAAGACTAACTTTAGAACAACAAGAAAAAAAGGACTAATTCCTATTCGGAAATTAGTCCTTTAATCGTTATGCTAACTCCAACTCTTACTGCTTTCCAGTATGTGGAGTGTATTTGGCAACGCACTTCTTCAAATTAATTATTTTTTTCGTTATCAGTTTTTTCTGTTATATCCTTATTATAATTATACTGAGAAGGATCAACTTTAGTAAATCCAGACGGTGTATAGAATCTCAGCAGGTCACCATTTACCACTTTATCAGATAATTGTAATTTGTTATCTACTTCTTTCTTATACTCTTTAGCTTTTTCTAATTTATTTTCATCATCTAGTGGCAAACCAGTTGTTGCATCATAGAATTTCTCATTAATTGAGTAGATAGTAGGACTAACATAATCACCATTTCTAAAGGTTACTACATCATTATGCTCTACTGAGAGTAAGTCAGTACCAAATTGAACATAATTTTGTGAATCAATTCCTAGTAAATGTAATAAGGTTGGAAGAAGGTCTATTTGCCCTCCATAAGTATGATTGACTCCACCTTGCATTCCAGGAACGTGAATAATTAACGGTACACTTTGTAAATTTGTACTTTCGAAAGGTGTAATTTCTTTTCCAATGATTTGTTCCATAGCTTTATTATGATTTTCTGAAATACCGTAATGGTCACCATAAAAAACAAGCATACTGTTATCATATAAGCCTGACTTTTGTAATTCATCAATGAACTGTTCAATTGCTTCATCTGCATAACGAGCAGTTTGGAAATAATCATCTACACTTGCATCACCAGTATCAGCTTTACCAATTGTTGTTAAGTCTTGATTCATTTTATATGGATAATGGTTCCCAACCGTAATAAATTTCGAATAGAAAGGTTGAGGTAAAGTTTTTAAAAGATCTAATGATTGTTCAAAGAACGGTTTATCCAACAAGCCATATTCAGCCATATCTTCCTCAGATGTAGTGTCATAATAATTGGCATCAAAGAAATGGTCATAGCCGAATGATTTATAGATCTCGTTACGATTCCAAAAAGTTCCGTTATTACCATGGAATACAGCTGATGTATAACCATCCTCTTTTAAGATGGCGGGAGCTGCTTGATACGCATTCTGACCTTTTGTAATATATGCAGATCCTTGCGGTAAACCAAATAAAGAATTTTCAAGCATAAACTCAGCATCCGAAGTTTTACCTTGAGCTGTTTGATGGAAGAAGTTATCAAAGTATAGTGTGTTTGGATCTTTAGTTAATGAATTTAAAAATGGTGTTACTTCTTCACCGTTTAATTCATAGTTAATCAAAAAGTTTTGAAATGACTCCAAATGAATATAGATGACGTTCATTTCTTTTGCTGCACCAAAATATTCTGGGTTAGATTCTGCATAGTTAGATTTTGTATAGTTAATAACTTCTGTCATATCATCGCTATCAGCTAAAACCCTTTGGGAAGACGCCTTAATAGTTTCTTTAGCGTCATAAATAGTATAGTTATACATACCTAAATATTTAACAATATAGTTTCTATCAAAACCACGAGTTAATAACTGCGGACGATCAATGTTAGCTAGTCCTAAATTTAAAGCAGAGATTGCTATTACAAAAACAATTCCTACAATTGCTTGTCTGTATCCAATTCTACTATTATCTTTTTGGGTTTTTTTAGATAAACATAAGTAAATTAATAAAAATACATCAACAAAGAACAAAATATCGTAGGGTTTTAACAAAGAAATAACACTACCGCCTAAGTCTCCAAAGTTCTGTGTTTGAGTAATCGTTGGTAATGTAATAAAGTCACTAAAAAATCTATAATAAACTACATTTGCATATAAAAGAATGGACATAAGAGTGTAGATTACCACAAGTAAAGTATATTTTCCCCGTCCTTTGAAAATGAAAGGAGCTCCAAGAAATAACAAAGCAGAGCCAAGTGGATTTAACAATAAAAGGAATTGTTGAAGGAATCCTTCTACTCCTAAGTTAAATTGAGTTACTTGTGTGATATATGTTTTAATCCATAACATGAAAGCGGCTAATAAATATAGACTAGAAAACTTGCTTAAAAAAGCAGCTTTTTTATTATTTAAACTTTGCATTTTATCACCTTCCTATATAAATCTATTATTTAAGCTTAAGAATATTCTGGAAAAAATAATTTTAATATAATTTCATGAAGCTAATATACACTACATCTTTTGAAGTCATCTGTCAAGTGAAAATCTTCATACACCCCTCTATACCACAGCTATAGTTTAATATTTATCCTTGTTGTAATAGGTTCTATTGGTATATTTCAGTAAAAATTAAAGGGACGTTTTTTTGTGCCCCTACATATTGACTTCTTATGGGTTGATGAATTACTTTGAGGCAAAGGATACGGAAAGCAATTTTTATATAGTATAGAGGAATTTGCATGAGAGAATAGATGCAACTTCATTCTACTAAGTACACTTAGCTTTCAAACCCCCAATTTCTATCAAAAATATGGTTATATAGTAGTTGGTGTACAAAAAATCCTTTCAAAGGAAGACTTCCCATAAGTTAACCAAACTTATGGGAAGCTTTTTTTATTTCTTTCGTATTTGGGAAATATACATTCTTGATAGTTATCTAATCATCTAAATGCCAGAGTCTGTTTATCATTCCCGCAAGCGTAATTTTTTATAAAGAAATTATAAGTGATAGTTCAGACGGAATATTGGGAATTTTCAACGCATAAGGACGTTAGACTTGTTTTATGTTTGTGATATTTATAAATAAAAAATACTAGTGTCGACAAAAAATGATAAGTTCTTTATACTGTTATAGTGATGTGCGATTGTGAGTATAGTACTATTAAATGTTTAAAATTGAAAAAGGCAAACTTATCGAAAGATAAGGACGCAAAGCTACGAGTCTAAAATCCTCATGGATAATGATAGTCGGGTTGCCAAGAGTAATAAGCAACCATTCTTTGGCTACCCGTTATTAACTGGGGTAGCTTTTATTTATTAGACTCCCGAAAAAATAGGAAAAAGGAGATTAGAGATGATAGTAGTAGATAAAAGGAAATATAAAATGGCAATAAATGAGGTCACAAAGGAAGTTCAGGTACAGATTCATGGATTAATGAGAGCGGAAGATGCAGATGGTTACTTGATAGATTTACAGGATACGATCAATAAAGTATCAAGACAAGAGTATACGTTTGTTATCGATGGGACTCACCAAACACCCGTCCCATCAAAAGTTGTACCGCAGTTAGAACAAACGATGCAATTTTATTCTAGTTTAGGTTTTAAGGATATCCTTGTAGTAAAACCTTCATCTAAAATTGCTCAAGTGCAAATTAGGAATGCACTTGAAAGAATTGAGTTCACAGGTACATTTATCGATAAAGTACCTCATTCTATGTAATGTTAGGTTCATTAGAAAGGAAATTTTTATTTTATAATTTGAAGGGAAGATCAATAAGTGCAAACAACACAAGAATTGTATACATATGAAATTATAACGAAGGGACAAACTGCTTTAATTCAGAAAGCAGCTGAGTGTTTAGCTCGTTCATTTATTGGAGTGGATATTTCAGGAAAATGGGTTCAGGAACCGATGGTAGGTCAATTAAATTTAGGTTATGAAGATTTCTATAAATTTACCAAGGATTATTTAGACTCTACAATAGAGCTGGGGTATTGTGTAGTCGCTGAGGATATTCATAATAATGTTGTTGGTGTGCTTGCTGGCGATACAAATGCACCAGAGATTATCGGGGAAGATATATTTGAAGGTTCTTTTTATGATATGAATGTAATTCTGCGTGTTTTGGAAGATGTGGATAAACGTTTCATGGAAGATTATAAGAAGCGAAACGGAAAAGAAATCGAAGATGGAGAGTTATTACACCTATTCATGTTAGGAGTGATAGCTGAACATGACCGTCATGAAATTATTCAGCAATTAGGAAATAGATTGATGACAAAGGCATCGACACAAGGGGTGAAGGCTGTTCTAGGTGAAGCGACAAACCCTAAGTCGATACGTGTTATGGAAAAATATCACAACATGAAAAAATATAAAGATTCAGAAGGAAATTATATTGTTCATAAATATCAGGATAATAGTAAGTTGAACGGTATTCCTGTAAATGTAGCGGATGGAACATATATTCTTTTAAAGGAGCTTTAAAATATTCATCATTAAGTCTAAATTAACAATAAATAGGAGTTAGGGGATTTATTTATCATGGAAGCTATTATGCTAGGTATAATTGTTATCTTATTGGGGGTCTCGGTATATTTTGCTTACCGGTATTTTTCGCTAAAACATCACCCTCATATTAATAAAGAAATAATAATTGGAATGAAAGAAATTTCAGCAGGTAATATCACAAGCGCAGTTGATGAAAGAAGTTCTGATCATGCTGTTTTTAATCAACTAATTGAGTTTTTCAGCCGTGTAAGGGAAAAGTTTATTTCATTTTCAAAAAATGTACATGAAAAAGGAGAAAATCTCGCTGAAATCGGTGAGTATGCTTCTGAGAAAGCAGATATTGTTAGAGCGGCAATTGATGAAGTAGGTAGAGGATTACAGAAACAATTAGTAGCTACAGAAGAAAGCGCCGAATCTATGGAAGAAATGGCACAGGCTATTGAAGATCTATCAGTAAGATCAAATCAAATTTCAGAACAATCGATCACTACCTTAGAATTGACGAAAGAAGGAAACGAGAAGCTAAAGGATTCCTTAGAAAAAATGGAGCAGTTTAATCAAACGGTAAATACAACATTTGATGCTATAAATAAACTTGGAGAAAAATCTCATGAAATCGGCACTATTGTAAAAGTGATTACAGGGATTTCAGAACAAATTAATTTATTGGCGTTGAATGCGGCAATAGAAGCTGCCCGTGCGGGGGAACATGGTAAGGGATTTGCGGTTGTTGCTGATGAGGTTCGAAAATTGGCCGAACAATCACGCCAGTCTTCCTCTGAAGTATCAAATATTGTAAAGAATATACAAGAAGAAACTGAAATAGTTGTCAAGTCGATGCAACGGGGAACAGAAGAATTTAAAGATACAAACACGACCATTGTAGAGGTTGGAACCATGTTCGAAAATATTTTAACTACGACAAAGATCATTACTGAAAATAATGAAAATTCTTCTGCTAGTACAGAAGAATTATCTTCTGCTTCTCACCAGATAATGACAACAATTGTTGAGATAGCTTCTATCTCTCGAGAGTCTGTTGAAATGTTTGAGGAACTAATAGAAATTAGTGATGATGAAATGCAGTCA
The DNA here is from genome assembly GCF_038003085.1 of Psychrobacillus sp. FSL K6-2836. Taxonomy (NCBI): domain Bacteria; kingdom Bacillati; phylum Bacillota; class Bacilli; order Caryophanales; family Bacillaceae; genus Psychrobacillus; species Psychrobacillus sp. FSL K6-2836. Next base: position 386,197 of record NZ_JBBOOM010000001.1, on the reverse strand, counting down.
ATGCAAAAGCTTGTTCAGGAAGCAAAGAATCTTGTAGAGTTAAAAAATGATGTAAATAAATTACTATTTGGATGGAATGATGGTGTAGAAACTGCGGAAGCTGAATAGGTTAAGCTGCTCCAAAATAAGACCAGTGTAGCAGTATAAAGATATTCAGCATACTAAAGCTGATAAATATATGAGTGCTTCTTATAGGTTGATCCAACTTGTGGGAAGCATCTTTTTATGCATAAAAATACTTCTAGAAAAACATCAAGGAGGTTAAACAATGAAGAAAATACAAAAATTGTTTCCTAGTATGGACGGGAATGACTTTCAAAGAGAAGAAATATTGTCCTACTTTAGGATGATTTTAACGAAAATAGATGAATTAAAGGATCCTAACAAACTAACGTTGGGAGAAATGCCCGATTACACAGAGGATTATTATAATCGTGTCATTCAAGAGGCGAATGTTCCAAAAACAGGTGTGTCAATAGAGGAAGTGATTCAGGAGCTTCTAAAAATGGTAGAAGGACACCGATACGTTAATCGAAATTATGTAGCTAATGCAGCGCCCCTTCCTAATATTTCCAGTATTATCGGAAATTTAGTAATGGTCCTAGTCAATGGGAACAATATTTGGGATGTAGAAGGTCCAGCAGCGGCTACAGCAGAAATCGAAGTAACTAGTATGCTATCCAAACTTATCGGTTACGATGAAATCATCAGTGCAGGATATACAACTTGGGGAGGGCAAGGGGCTGTTTTTAACTCTTTACGTCTTGCTATTGCCCGTTACGCGCCGTCCTCTAATCAAAATGGTGTGCCGCAAAATCTCTATTGCTTCTGTTCAGAGCTATCACATTATAGTCTATATAAATCTGTAGAAGCAACTGGGATTGGCGTAGAAAACATGATTCGTGTGAAAGCTAATGCTGATCATTCTATGAATCTAGAAGATTTAAAAGAAAAAATGGAGCTTGTTATTGCAAAAGGCGGTGTTCCTCTTTATGTCCTTGCCACAATGGGAACTACTGATACATTTGGGGTTGATGACATTGAGGGAATTAAGAGGATAACAGAAGACTTGGAACGCACATATGGCATATACTCAGTCTATATTCATGCAGACTCTGCCATGGGGGGGATGTATACCTTCTTTAATGATTACGACTTTGACAGCAATCCGCTGCGATTTGAAGAAAACGTTAATGAGGTATTGAAATCCTATCAACAGAAGTTTAAACATATCAAGCTTGCAGATAGTTTGGTCTTTGATTTCCACAAGCTTGGGCAAACGCCATACATTACGAGTTTATTTTTAATCAAAAACAGAGAGTATCTTAAGTATGTGGATCTAGATGCAGCGGAAACCCCCTATGTTGGGAATCGCAGCTATGGTAGCTATCATACAGGCTATACGCTTGAATGCTCGCGAATGGGGAGTGCTTTGACAATTTATGCGTCATTATTATCATTTGGAATCGAAGGCTATCAAGAGCTTTTAGCCAACTATATCCGTGTCAATATTGCATTTAGAGAGGCGTTAACAAAAGAAGTTTCGAATGTGGTGATCACGAATGAGGTTTCTCCGATTACAACATTCCGTTTTTATCCTGAAAAGAAAAAATGGAATGATGAATTGAACGGACTTTTAACTGTAGAAGAAATGACGGAAATCAATCAATTTAATGACGAGTTTGCAGAGGTTATTGGTGCAGATCGAGATACCGTCTTCTTTGGAAATACAAAAAAACAGCGTCTTGTAGAAGCAACAAACTCAAACAAGCGGATATCCGTATATGCGCATAAATTTTTTTCGATTTCGCCATATACAACAATAGAAGAGGTCGACCGTTATGTTGGATTTTTAAAGGAACATCTAGCATTTTTCCAGAAAACGAGAAGTAGTGAAAATATAATAATAACAACACGTTAAAGATATTATACACTCTCATCTTACGGGCGGCATGATGTAATTAGCCGTCTCACCCCCTTGATAAATAAGGGGGTGTATGTAAGGTGAAAGTGAAATGCTTACATTTTGGTTATGTATTCGTACGATACTGCCTATCGCAACCCCTGTCAGTGTTCTCGTCAGTGTCTTATATAATGTTTTAAATAGATTAGTCCCGTCAATATTCATTAATAAGTGATTAAAGAAAACAGGCTCCACCAGTGTACTGTATAAATGGAGATAAAAACTTCATGAATTCTGGGAAATGATTTGAGAACTATTACTTGCCATGAGGTAGTGTGGTGTTTGTGTTATTTTCATCTTATGGCTTTTCATGCTATTATTCACTCCAAACCTAACAGAAAGTTCCCCGTTGATGAGGGAAATGATTCTTAAACATATTCAAGTGAAGTTTCTAATTGAAGATCGACATCGAATACTAATAATGCATCTGTTAAAAGATTAATATCTATTAGAATTTGCTCTTTTATATGAGTGAAGGGACATTTGTAATAATCATCTACAAGGCGATTTAGTTCTTTATAAATTAATGAAATAGGCAAAAATACTCCCCCTCATGATCAATATTTACTATAGTCTATTATGTAATAAAATGAGTATAAAGGGAAGGGGGTTGACCAATTATTTTTTGGTTGGTTATTTCGCTCTGATCTTTTTAGTAAATAGATAGCAACAAAATAATTTAAAAAGAGTGGAGGGTCACGAGCATAGACATGATCGACCCTCCAAAATAAAAAAATTTTCATAAACAAAGGGGGCTTTGTTCATAGGAAAGTGTACTTTTCTCATTAAGATATAGATGAGTAGTTTTTTCTCTTGAGCGATATCTATTACTTCAGAGAATTATTGGTGCCAAAAATATTATTTAATTTTATTTAGCGATCAATTCTACACTGCTAAAATGCTATGCACTGTAAGTTGTCCGAGATATCTACCGGGATTTGGTGAATATCCAGTAGCTATTGGAGAAGTTACAGTTGCAGTAACTACAACACGACCGGTATTTCCTAAAAGCCCTACTGCAAGTAATGTATCTCCAGATGTAATTGCAACATCCTGAGAGCTACCTGAGTTTGCTCCTACAAAAAGCGGAATAGTAGCAATTACGAGACCTGCAAGATTTACAACTTCTAAAGATGCAGTAACTGTAGCGGTTTCGTTTGCCGCAAAAGCATAATAAGCAGAAAGTGGTAATGCAAGTGTGAGAATTGGCAAAGCTCCAATGTCAAAGGTGCTTTGAAATGTCACCGTTTGGTTGGACTCTGTGTTTGGAGACCAAATATACGCACTACTTCCATCTACTAATGGTGAAACCATTGCTGGGGGAGTAGGGACTGCGGGAGTAGGAAGTGTAGCAGGTGGTGCAGCTGTATCTGCAATGACATCAGTATTTGCTGGGGTAGTAAACTCTTGAAGTACAAGAACCATATTAATCACCTCCTTTTAATAGATTTGCCGAAATAACGGCATACAACAATATATGTCGCACAAATTAATAGGACTAGTTAGATTGATTATCTCGTATGGAATTAGACTATAAATAAAATTATATAATAGACTGAATTGATATTTTTGAAGGATCTTGAAGTAGCGTCAGTAAAAGGATGGAGCAATTTTAGAGGTTTGTATAAAAAATATTTTGGATTACTAAAAATTATATAAAAAAGCTCACTTGGTTAAAAACCAAGTGAGCTTTTTGTGATTATTTCTAATTTACTTTTTTCTAAAATTCTTATTGCATCCTTTAACAGGTTAATATCGATCAAAATCTGTTGTTTCAGTTGATAGTTATTGCATCTATAGTAATCATTTATGAGTTTTTTTAGTTCCTCCATAATTAGTTTCATAAGTTATTGCCCCTTTATAGTTATTTAAGCTGACATGAAATTTATATAATTATTTTAACCTATATCTTATTATAAATATTAATACCCATATTTTCGCAGTTTGAACCTTCTGCTCTAATTTATTTGATAAGTATTATGTCAAAAGGCTAATTGTTCATAGTCATGCGAGCATTAACTAATACGAGGGATTAAATCTCTACTTAAAAGAGAAGGGAGGTAAAACTATGTTTATCAGACCAAGCGAAGGAAAAATTACATCGCGTTTTGGGGAAACTCGAAAGAATAATGCGATTAAAGTGCATAAAGGTGTAGATATAGGAAGTGATGGGAGTCCGGCTATAAAAGCAGCCGCAAGTGGTGTCGTGACGAGAGCAAAAGTTATAGGAGGGTATGGAAATACTATAACGATTGCCCACACATTGAATGGTAAAAAGTATGAAACCTTATATGCACATTTAAAATCTATTTCCGTTAAAGTTGGACAAAGTGTTAAACAAGGAGAACAAATTGGTATTAAAGGTACTACAGGCAATAGTACAGGAATACACTTACATTTTGAAATTCACAAACCATCGTATGAGGCTGGTCAGCCGAATGCAGTGAATCCATTATATTATATAAGTGAAATAAGTGTATCAGAAGTACAGAAGCTTTTAAATACAGTAGGTTATAAACTGGTGATTGATGGGATAGAGGGACCATTAACTATTGCAGCAATTAAAGATTTTCAAAAAAACAATAGCTTAATAGTTGATGGAATAGTAGGACCAAAAACTTTAGCAGCTTTAAAGAAGAAATAAAAACTTCTAAGAGATAAAATAAATATGTTAATAACTACAATTTTTAAAAAAATAAAACCCCTCAACCATAAAGGTAAAGGGGTTTTTCGATGATTTCAACGAAAATGTCCACTTTTCGTTGAAATATGATATCGGCTCTTCGTAATCTTACGTATAAATATCTATTTTGTCAAGTCTGCATATCTATTGAATATTGCGATAAACGCCAACGACTTTTCCGAGAATGCTAACAGAATTTACGATGATAGGTTCCATGGATGAATTCTCAGGTTGTAAACGGAAGTAAGACTTTTCCTTAAAGAATCGTTTAACGGTTGCTTCATCCTCTTCTGTCATTGCAACGACAATATCGCCATTATTTGCCGATTGCTGTTGTTTTACAACGACATAGTCGCCATTCAATATACCTGCCTCAATCATACTATTACCCATAATTTCCAACATAAATAAATTATCATCAGCAGTTCCGAAAGTTTCTGGAAGTGGGAAAAACTCTTCAATATTTTCAATTGCTGTAATTGGAATACCCGCAGTAACTTTACCTACAAGTGGTACATGTACCACATTTTGTTTTTCGGCAATACTTCCTAATCCATCAAGAATCTCAATGGCACGTGGTTTGGTTGGGTCTCTTCTTATTAGTCCTTTACTTTCCAGTCGGGCTAAATGTCCATGAACAGTTGAGCTGGATGCCAAGCCCACAGCTTCGCCTATTTCTCGAACAGACGGCGGATATCCTTTTTTTCGAACTTCTTCTTTTATAAAAGCTAGGATGTCTTCCTGTCTTTTAGATGCTTTTTTCATATGCTCACCTCTTTTAGAGTAATTAATCTCTATCCTTTTCTATCTTATAAATAGTATAACAGGCGACCAAAAATAATGCAAACATAGGTTCTAATTATTGTTGACAAAAACAAATGTTCGCATTATTATTAAGTTACGAATTACGAACGCACATTCTATTAGGGGGTATTTTTTATGACCTGGATAAAAGAAAACTATTTTCTATCATTATTTGTAGCGTGCAATATCGCTTTTATAATGTTTATAATAATTTCGAATTCTTTTTCGACAGATGAAAGTCTTCACATTAATATAGAACAAGGCGATTCTTTATGGGAGTTAGCACATGAGTATGGTGTGGATGAAGATAAAAATGTCTGGATCAATAAAGTAATGGCTATGAATAATTTACAAGATGGACAGATTAAAGCTGGGGAAGTGCTTAAAATTCCAGCAGCTGAAAAAAGTTACCATTTCAATCATGAAACGGAGATAGCGGGCGATACAAAATGAAATCAGTTATATATTGTCGAGTGAGTACTGAAAAAGAATCCCAAGAAACATCATTACAAAGACAGGAAGAAGAGCTGTTAGAATTTGCAACACTACATAATTATGAAGTAGAGAAAGTATTTATAGATCAGCATAGTGGGTATGATATAGAACGGGAAGGCTTATTAGATTTACTTGACTACATAAAAGAAAATGAAATTAAAGCTGTATTTGTTCAAGATGAAACGAGAATTGGGAGAGGGAATGGTAGAATGGCAGTTCTACATCTTCTTCAAAAAACTAACACCTCTATATATACTTTACAAGATAAAGGTGTCATCAATTTAAATGAAATGGACTCCATGTTACTGGAAATATTAGCACTTGTAGAAGAATATCAACGGAAGTTACATAATGCTAAAATTAGGAGAGGTATGAAGAAAGCAGTTTCTCAGGGATATCGACCGGAGAAAAACTTAAAGACAAAAGGTAATCCAGAGGGAAGAGAACGAATAGATGTGCCATTAGAAGAAGTAGTAAGACTTCGAAAAGCAGGTCTCACTTATGAAGAGATTTCTATGACTCTAAAAGGTTTAGGATTTAATATTAGTAAAGCCACCGTACATCGACGATATATTGAGTATATAGAAGCACACGGAGTGAAATGACTTGCACTCTGTGTGTTTTTTCCTTACCTTTATATAAAGATAAAGTGAAAGGATGAAATGAAATTGTTAAGCAAAGAAAAATTAGCAAGAATTAGTGAGTTATCTAGAAAATCAAAAACATCAGGACTTTCTATTGAAGAGGCAAAAGAACAAAGCTCTTTACGCAAAGAATATTTGGAAACTTTCCGCTCCACTATGAGAGATACTATCGAAAGTGTGAAAATAATCGACCCTGAAGGAAACGATGTAACACCTGTAAAAGTTCAAGAAGCGAAGAAGGGAAAGTTTCTGAATTAATTAATCATTTCAGAAACCATTGATAATACAGACATTCTTGTCTAAACTAGAAATATAGAAAAAATTTGTTTGAGAGGATGTCATTCATGTCATTACAATCCGATTTATTAGCAATTAATACGATTCGAACTTTATCTATTGATGCAATCGATAAAGCAAATTCTGGTCACCCTGGTTTACCAATGGGGGCAGCACCAATGGCTTACACATTATGGACAAAACATTTACGCCATAATCCAAGTAACCCAACATGGTTCAACCGTGATCGCTTTGTGTTATCGGCAGGTCATGGTTCTATGTTACTGTATAGTCTACTTCATCTTGGTGGCTATGATTTACCAATGGAGGAGATTAAGAACTTTAGACAATGGGATTCTAAAACACCCGGACATCCAGAGTTTGGTCATACTGCAGGTGTAGAAGCAACAACAGGACCACTTGGTCAAGGTATTGGAATGGCAGTAGGAATGGCGATGGCTGAGGCACATTTAGCGGCTACGTACAATAAAGAAAACCACTCCATTATTGACCATTATACGTTTGCATTATGTGGTGATGGCGATTTAATGGAAGGTGTAGCTGCAGAAGCAATTTCACTAGCTGGACATCTTCAATTGGATAAATTGATTGTATTATATGATAGTAATGATATTTCTTTAGATGGTGATTTAGCTAAATCATTCTCAGAAAATGTAGAAAAACGTTTTGATTCATATGGTTGGAACTATATTCATGTTAAAGACGGAAATGATATTGAAGAAATTTCAAATGCTATTGAAAAAGCGAAATCTCAAAATGACAAACCAACAATTATTGAAGTGAAAACTGTAATTGGATTTGGCTCTCCTAACCGTTCTGGTAAGTCAGATGCTCATGGTATGCCATTAGGAAAAGATGAAACACTTTTAGCTAAAGCAGAATATAAATGGTTATTTGAAGAGGACTTCTATGTGCCGGAAGAAGTATACGATACGTTCAAACAAGCATCAGAACGTTTAGGTGTTCAAGAAGAGTCCATTTGGAATGAGAAACTTAATGCATATGAGTCTGAATTTCCAGAGTTAGCTTCTACGCTTAAAACTGCAATTTCTGGTGAATTACCTGAAAACTTTGCAGATGCGCTTAAATCTTACGAAACTGGTACTTCTCATGCTACTCGCTCTGCTTCTGGAGAAGCGATCAATGCAATTGCACAAAACTTACCTTCGTTCTTTGGTGGAAGTGCCGATTTAGCTGGTTCAAATAAAACTACTATGAAAAATGTTGGAGACTTCTCATCAGATAACTATGCTGGAAAAAATATTTGGTTCGGTGTACGCGAATTTGCAATGGGAACTGCTTTAAATGGAATGGCTTTACACGGTGGACTAAATGTATTTGGTGGAACATTCTTCGTATTTAGTGATTATGTTAGACCAGCAATTCGATTATCTGCATTAATGGGACTTCCTGTAACGTATGTATTTACGCATGATAGCATCGCTGTCGGAGAAGATGGCCCAACTCATGAGCCGGTTGAACATTTAGCTTCTTTACGAGCAATGCCTGGTTTATCTGTAATCCGTCCAGCGGATGCAAATGAAACAGCAGAAGCTTGGAAACTAGCTGTATCATCTAAACATAAACCTACAGTTTTAGTTCTTTCTAGACAAAACTTGCCGACTTTAGAAAATTCAGTTGAACTGGCTAAAGAAGGAGTTTCAAAAGGAGCTTATGTTGCAGCGCCTAATGAGAAAGCGGAAGCAATCTTACTTGCAACTGGTTCAGAAGTAAGTCTTGCTGTGGAAGCGCAACAAGCACTTTCTAAAGAAGGAATTGAGGTTTCTGTTGTATCTATGCCTTCATGGGATTTGTTTGAGAAACAAGATGCTGCTTATAAAAACAGTGTATTACCATCTCATTTAACGAAACGTCTTGCGATTGAAATGGGTGCATCATTAGGATGGCACCGTTATGTTGGATTTGAAGGAGACGTCATTGCTATAGACAAATTTGGTGCAAGTGCTCCAGGTGAAATTGTTATGAAAGAATATGGCTTCTCGGTAGAAAACATAGTTGCGAAAATGAAAGCATTACTTCAAAAGTAAAAAGATGTACGAGCAATTCGAATACTTTGGATATAAAGTATTCGAATTGCTTTTTAATTTTAATTTATATAGTATGCCAAAAGAATATATAGTATAATTTTCAGTGGTGTCTTGTACACGTAGATAAGAACATAAAGGAGGAGAAAATATGCAAACATGGATTTGGATTGTTATTATAATCGTTGCGTTAATCGCTGGTGCGGCAATCGGTTTCTTTGCGGCACGTCAATATATGATGAAATACTTAAAAGAAAACCCACCTATTAATGAACAAATGCTTCGTATGATGATGGCGCAAATGGGTCGCAAGCCTTCAGAAAAACAAGTTAAACAAATGATGAATCAAATGAATAAAATGCAAAAATAAAAAAAGCACTCGGCTGAGTGCTTTTTTTGAATAGAAAATAATTAGACTTTATGCATTCTAAATAATTCGCCCAATGAAAGTGAGGATCTTTCAAATCAAATCAGTTCTCGATTACTTCTTGTTTAGCAAGCCATTTTCTTGTAGGAAATCTGCAACAACTTGCTCATATTCCTTGCTGTTTTCATTGAAGGATTTAGCATGTTCACCTATATCAAACAATTTTAATGTTTTTGGACCTTGTTTTTTTTCATATAAATCTTCCGTCATCTTAGGTAAGATAAAATCATCCTGCAAGCTGTGGATAAACAATACAGGTTTTTCGATTTTGTCAATAACATCAATAGGTGAAACGAGATTTAACGTATATCCATCACGAAGCTTTAAAAATAAATTAGCAAATCGAATGGCAAGACTAGTTCGAAGAGGAGTTGTTTGTGTCATTATATGATAAACTTGCTGTTCAAAATCCGAAAATGCACAATCTGAAATATAAAAGTCAGCGTCATCTATTATGGATCCACCATATAATAGTGTCGTGGCTGCTCCCATAGATTCTCCGTGGATACCTAATACTGCATTCTTTCCAGCTCTTTCTCTGACTGCTTCAACAATAGATTGTAAATCTATTTTTTCATAAAAGCCAAAACTCGTTGTCTTGCCACCGGAATCACCATGTCTGCGATGATCGTAGACGACACTATTAAAGCCGAGTCGTTCGAACATACGAACAAAACGTAATGAGTTTATTTTATTTTCTGTAACTCCATGGCAAATCACGACATAATTATTTGTTTCTAATGGTTCGACAAAAATAGCCTTTAATGAATAGCCATTTTTAGATTCAATCCATTGTTCCGTTTTATTTACAGCGTTAAACCAGGCTTCATCTAATCGTTTAGATGTAATTTCACGGTTTAATATAAAATCATTTTCTTTTTTCTTCATATACATAAGCCTATTAGTTACAAAGAAACCAAAGAACGTAGCCATAGCTGTCAATACACTAGTAAAAATACTCGTCCAAATAATTACACGTTTCTTCATCTGATCAACCCCTACTTACTTTTAAATAGTTTATACATTCCCGTGTCTATCGGTCTTGACACATAAGGTTCAACTACTTCTACAGCTTTAAGCAATAAGTCCAGATTTATATTCGTCCCAATACCCATTTGATGTAGCATATTCACAACATCCTCGGTTGCTACATTTCCTGTAGCACCCGGTGCAAAAGGGCATCCACCTAGGCCGCCAGCAGAGGTATCAAATCGATTAATCCCGGCTTGTAAGCTAGCAAAAATATTGGCTATACCCATTTTTCTAGTATCGTGAAAATGAGCGGTAATAAGAGTGGCTGGGAATTCTTTCTTTAACGAGTCGAATAATTCATAGCTTTCCTGTGGATTCGCCATTCCGATTGTGTCAGCTACGCTAAGTTCGTTTACACCCCATGAAACGAATTCCTTGCACAATGCTAACGTGTCCGATGAATCTATTTTACCCTCATATGGACAATAAAAAGCTGTGGAAACACAAGCACGCACAAAATGACCTTCTTGTAATAGTTTTCCCACAATAGGTCTAAGTTCATCCATACTTTCTTTCGTAGATTTGTTAATATTTTTTTTATTAAAACTGTTAGAAACGCCAACAAATACAGCAAAACACTGTGCGCCGGATTGTTTGGCTAATTCAACACCTTTATTATTAGGTGTTAGTACGAGTTGTCTTCCTACCCTGTTTACTCGGTTAACTATTTCGTTTGCATCTTTCATTTGTGGCACCCATTTTGGCGATACGAAAGAAGTTAATTCCATTTCCTCTATTCCTGCAAGTTGCAGTCTTTCGATAAAAGCTAATTTTACTTCGGTTGGCACTTCATTTTTCTCATTTTGCAAACCGTCTCTTGGACCTACCTCGATAATTGTCACTTTATTTGGTAAACTAAACATAATCATCCCTCCCTCTTTATTGTAAAGAAAGGATGGTTAAACAAGCAAATTTAAATTTTGCTTTGTAGAAGTTTGTTTAATACAGGGGAAACAAGGAGGAAATCATGTGACAAATGAAGTTGTAATCGTAAGTGCAGTTAGAACTGCAATTGGTTCATTTCAAGGAGCTTTAAAAGATGTGCCAGCTACTAAACTAGGTGCTATTGTTATTGAAAAGGCGTTAGAAAAAGCAGGGGTTTCAAAGGATGCAGTGGACGAAGTAATAATGGGGAACGTCCTTCAAGCGGGGTTAGGTCAAAATCCTGCAAGACAGGCATCAATTCAAGCTGGATTACCACATTCAGTTTCTGCATTAACTATTAATAAAGTATGTGGTTCTGGCTTAAAAGCAATACATCTTGCTACTCAAGCTATTATTGCAGGGGACGCAGATATTATTGTTGCAGGTGGTATGGAAAACATGAGCCAATCTCCGTATTTATTGAAAAATGCTAGAGATGGCTTCCGTATGGGCGATCAAAAGATAGTAGATAGCATGATTTCAGATGGTCTATGGTGTGCATTTAATGATTATCATATGGGTGTGACGGCTGAAAATCTATGTGATCAATATAATATTACTAGAGAAGAACAAGATAAATTTTCCGCACGTTCACAGGCAAGAGCTGCGCAAGCGATAGAAGAAGGTAAGTTTGCTGATGAAATCGTGTCCGTAGAAATTCCTCAGAGAAAAGGAGATCCAATTGTCTTTTCAAAAGATGAGTATCCGAAGAAAGGTTCTACTGAAGAAAAATTAGCGGGGCTGCGTCCTGCCTTTAAAAAAGACGGCTCTGTAACTGCTGGTAATGCTTCAGGTATTAATGATGGAGCGGCAGCCGTTGTGGTCATGTCAAAAGCTAAAGCGGATGAACTTGGACTTAAACCAGTAGCGACAATTGTAGCAAATGCATCTGCAGGAGTGGATCCAAGCATCATGGGAATTGGTCCCGTGGAGGCAGTGAAAAAAGTATTAAACAAATCTCAAATCACATTAGCGGATATAGATTTAATCGAAGCGAATGAAGCTTTTGCAGCACAATCGATCGCTGTTGATAGAGAACTATCCTTTAACCATGATATACTAAACGTAAATGGTGGAGCGATTGCATTAGGTCATCCGATTGGGGCTAGTGGTGCACGTATATTCGTTTCTTTACTTCATGAAATGGAGAAGAGAGATGTGAAAACAGGTCTTGCTACACTTTGTATCGGTGGCGGACAAGGGGTCGCAACTATAGTTAAACGCTCATAAAAGAAGGTGAACAAAATGGCGAAGAAAAAACAAAGACAACAACAGGTAAAGCCAGCTAAGCAAATAGAAGAAGGTAATTCATTGTCCGATCAGCTTTCCTCTGACGTTCTTGCGAAATTAAAAGAAACGAAGAAACAGTTAGTAACCGCTGAACAAGAAAAAGAAGAAGAACGACAAGCACAGCTAGCTTTCGAAAAGAAAGAAAAAGAAAAAAACAAATCGTTTGAAGAACTACTAGATGAATATGGCTTTGGTGGTTCAAAGTTTTAAGTGAATTACAAACAGTTTAGAAATCCAATAATCGGATTTTCTAGACTGTTTTTTTGTTTGATATTAAATATAAAATATTAAATCACATAATGTAATTAATAATAGTCTGTTAAACCAATATATTCTTAAACGTGGAAGTTTTTGAGCTACAGGTATCGAAAGGAAGCATACTGAAATTGCTCTATTTTGGCTAACTGTAAAAAGCTGTTCAAAAGTCATTCCTGACTAATGGATAGCTCTTTTTTCATGTATCTTAGCGACACAACTCTGTCTGAAAATAGTCATTTAGCTTACTTATCAAAAAGCAAAATCCGTTCCAAAGCTAAGCATCTTATTTGAAAGTCAAAATAGGTCAGTGTATACTAACCTCAAAGGTTAAATATAGTCAAAGTCAAATAGTTATATATAGGAGGAAACGAATATGAAATGTCAGCAGTGTAGTAAGAACGACGCAACGATGAGTCTGAGAGTACAGGTTAATCATCAAGGAATGCAAATGCATTTGTGTCAAGTATGTTTTCAAGATATTCAAGGACAATTGACTGCAGGAAAAATGCCGTCATTTGGCAAAGAGGCAGAGCATTTTTTCCAAGCGGATGGTAGTCATCAGACACGTACACAAACGAGACAACCTGAGGAACATCAAGGCAATAGTTTGTTAGATCAACTTGCTAAAAATCTATCGAACGATGCCCAAGAAGGTCGGATTGATACGGTCATTGGACGTGATCAAGAAATAAAGCGCGTCATTGAAACGTTAAATAGAAGAAATAAAAATAATCCAGTTTTAATTGGTGAACCGGGTGTTGGTAAAACAGCCATTGCAGAGGGACTTGCAGTGAAAATCCTCGAAGGTGATGTTCCTGGGAAATTGATGAACAAACAAGTGTACTTGTTAGATGTTGCCTCACTCGTAACGAACACTGGCATTCGCGGACAATTCGAAGAGCGAATGAAACAATTAATCGAAGAACTTCAAACGCGAAAAGACGTGATTTTATTTGTTGATGAAATTCACTTACTCGTTGGGGCAGGCACGGCAGAAGGTTCAAAAATGGATGCCGGTAATATTTTGAAACCCGCTTTAGCGCGTGGGGGACTGCAACTTATTGGTGCAACCACGTTGAAAGAATATCGTCAAATCGAAAAAGACGCTGCACTTGAGCGTCGTTTCCAACCAATTATTGTGAAGGAACCATCTACAGAAGATACGATTCACATTTTAAATGGTATTAAGGATCGGTATGAAAACTTCCATGAAGTGCGCTATCCAGATGAAGCGATTCAAGCATTTGTTACTTTATCGCAGCGGTATATTCAAGATCGATTTTTACCAGATAAAGCAATCGACTTGATGGATGAAGTGGGGGCACGGTTAAATCTGACACTTACGTCAGATGATTCAGAGTCAATCGGAACACATCTTAACGAAGTTATTCAGCAAAAAGAACAAGCCGCAGAAAAAGAAGACTACGAGAAAGCGGCAAATTTACGCTTTGAGGAAATCCAGTTACGTAAACAATTGGAGCAAGCGAAACAAAATGAGGACACGCCTCAAGTAGAAGTGACGGTAGCAGATATTGAATTGATAGTAGAAGAAAAAACTGGAATACCTGTGACAAAACTACAAGCAGCAGAACAGGCAAAAATGAAAGGAATCGCAGAAAATCTCGGTAAAAAAGTGATTGGTCAAGAAGAAGCGGTCGATAAAATTGCCAAAGCGATCCGTCGTAGTCGTGCAGGGCTCAAATCTAAAAATCGTCCTATTGGTTCTTTCTTATTTGTCGGTCCAACAGGAGTCGGTAAAACAGAGATTACAAAAGTGTTGGCAGAGGAATTATTTGGTTCGCGTGATACGTTGATTCGTCTTGATATGAGTGAATATATGGAGAAACATTCGGTGTCTAAAATTATTGGTTCTCCTCCAGGTTATGTAGGGCATGAGGAAGCGGGTCAACTGACAGAACATGTTCGCCGTAATCCTTATTCCATCTTACTGTTGGATGAAATTGAAAAGGCACATCCTGACGTACAAAATATGTTCCTGCAAATAATGGAAGATGGTCGTTTAACAGATTCACATGGCCGAACAGTTAGTTTCAAAGATACGGTCATTATAATGACGAGTAATGCAGGAACAGGCGACAAAAAAGTAAGTGTAGGATTCAATCAGCCAGCACATGAATCTATCAATATGCTTGAAATGCTAGGGGCTTATTTCAAACCGGAATTTCTCAATCGTTTCGATGCTATTGTCGCATTCAATGAACTGACAGAAGGAAATTTACTTGAAATCGTAAACTTGATGCTTGGAGATTTGCAAATAACTATTGCAGAAAATGATATTGATATGACGATTTCGTCGGAAGCAAAACTAGCCTTAGTCAAACTAGGTTACGATAAACGGTTTGGTGCTCGACCGCTTAGAAGAGTGATTCAAGACAAGATTGAAGATCCATTAACAGATCTTATTTTAGAAGAAGAAACGATTAAAAAAGTCCATGTAGATGTTATGGATGAAGAAATTGTTGTTCGCAAAGTATAATGATGTCTAACACCCCCTTGAAATTTTTTCAGGGGGTGTTTTTTACGAGAAACTATTAAAGTATGATGTGTATGTTCTAAGTCTTTACTAAATTATCATCATAAAGTTTGTAGCATTGAATACATTTTCACCTTTTAGTAGCGAATCCAAATGCCACCACCGATCGTCCTTCACCTCTTTAGACATTGAAAAGTCATAGGTTTTACTTGTGTGTTCGAAAATTTGTTCAACTGATTTAATAATCTCAAATAGTAGACGGCTAACATTTTTTTACTTCTTTTGTAAGGCCAATGTCACTAGCCTAATGTAGTCTTTGAAGGAATTAACGCAATATAGGGAGCGGGAATCGCAACAAGGTGACTTCAAACCGCAACATAGTCCCACGAACCGCGATATTCCTGTTTCAGCACTTCCCTAATAATGAAGTTTCCTTTAAACTCTATGCTCCATATACACATCTTGCTTCGTTATTTCTGCAGCTTTTTGTAGGAAGTTTTCTGGCACTTGATGTTTATACGCTTCGATAGATTCAAGTAATTGTAAGGAGCTACTAGCTCCGATAATCATGGATCCTGTTACTTTTCTTTGCAACACGTATTGAAGTGCAAGGGATGCAATCGGTGCCTCCAATGCTTGTAATCTTACGATAGTATCGACTAATTCTTTTTGTGTGTAGCTGAGATATTCTTTTGTTTTATTTGCACGATTAAGACCATTGGATGTAAGTAAACCTTTTGCAACTGTTCCACGGCTAAACAGGGAAGCTTGGTGGTCTTCTAGCAGGGAAAACCATTCTTCAGGTCTTCTGTCTAGTAAACTATATTGCATCATGACGGAGACGGCATTACTTTTGCGTAAAAATCGTTCTATCACATTTGGCCGAATAGAGGATATTCCATATTCACGAATAAGCCCTTCTTTTTGGAGAGATTCCATTATGTCTATAACTTCGTCCACATCGTCTTCCATCGTGCCTCCGTGTAGTTGATACACATCTATATAATCAGTTTGGAGTCGCTTCAATGAGGCATGTATGGCATCTCTTATCCATTCCTTAGAAGGATCCCATGACCATCCTTCCCCAGTTTTGTTTAATCGATTTCCAACTTTTGTAGCCAAAATTATATTTTGTCGATTGCTCTTTAGGGCATTTCCTACAATCTTTTCATTTTCGCCTTTATTGTATAAATCTGCTGTATCAAAATAATTAATGCCATTATCTAGTGCGACTTGAATAATATTATCCGCCTCTGCTTGTTCTGTTGGAAGTGACATGCACCCTAAGCCGATTTCAGATACGTATATATCACTTTTACCTAATTGTCTTTTCTTCAAGTTTCATCACGTCCTTTTCTACATGGTACAATGTCAAATAGATAGATTCAACTAAAGTGAAACGTTATAAAGTGAAACTTCCATCAGTGGGAGGCTATTCTTCACTGAAGAAAAAAGGAACTCAGGCAAATAACGCCGCATCGTTTGGCAATGCCTGAGTGACCAACATCCTGTTGGTCCGAACCAATCGGGGAGTTACAGGGTGTTTATCCCCACCTATTTTTCTTTATTTTCACAAAGTTGTTATTACAGCCTGTTAAATCGGGATAAACGAGAGGAAGATATATAATGAAAAAATTTGAGGAAAAAACAATTCAATCTGAGCTTAAATTCAAAGGTAGAATCATCACGCTACAAGTAGATGAAGTAGAACTACCAAATGGCAAAACTAGTAATAGAGAGATTGTCAAGCATCCTGGTGCGGTTGCAGTTATTGCAGTAACAAAAGACAAAAAAATAATTTTAGTAGAACAATTTAGAAAAGCATTAGAACGATCAATCATTGAAATTCCTGCCGGAAAAATAGAGATTGGAGAGGCTCCAGAAATAACTGCCCTGCGAGAATTAGAAGAAGAGACAGGCTATACGACGGAAAATCTACAATACATACAATCATTTGCTACATCTCCCGGATTTGCTGATGAGATTATCCATCTATATTTTGCAGATAATATTGAAAAGATGGAACAACCAGTAGGGTTAGATGATGATGAGTTTGTAGAATTATTACATGTAACTATCCCCGAAATGGAAGAAATGGTAAAGAAACAACAAATCTATGATGCTAAAACAGCCTTTGCATATATTTGGTTGAAAGATTATTTTAAAGAAGCATGATTTAAGTTAGTACAAGCATATGATGAAAGTAGATAGGGAGGTGTTCCAATTTGAACCAGACTTATACTATTTTCATCTCATTATGTGTACTCGTAGTTAGCTTTATCGGAGGCTTGATATTATTTGAAAAAAGTACGGTAGAACAGCAGCAATGGATTATTAATCTCTTGGATGCACGCGTTCTATTAGTAGAACAACCTACTTTTTTAGAAACGATATTTCCTCATCTCATGTTTGCCATTGTGTTTTTTTTATTTTATCAACATCCTTATTTACGAAAACTAATTTTAGTTATTTGTGCATTTAAAATCACATTTTATGGGTATTGTTCGAGTTATTTACTCCAAACGCAGGAATCTACTTTTCCTTATGTGTTTTGGTGGTTTCCATTTCAGCTAGTTTACTGTATCTTGTTATTAGCCTTAGCAAATCGGATTAATATTTTTTCGCTTTCCTTTTATATAATTGTTATAATTATAGAATCCATCTTAATACCATTTATATTATTTAATAATTAGTTTTTATTAATAATAATTATTATGTGAATCTCTTGTAATGAGAATTCAATTATTGGTATAATGGATTTAAGGTAAGGAGGCGTCATATGGAAAGCCGTATTGATCGTATAAAAAAACAATTATCTGGTGCGAGCTATAAACTGACGCCGCAGCGAGAAGCGACAGTCCGAGTTTTGCTTGAAAATGAAGAAGATCATTTAAGTGCAGAAGATGTATTTTTACTAGTTAGAGAGATATCACCTGATATAGGACTTGCAACAGTTTATAGAACGCTTGAGTTATTAAACGAATTGAATGTGGTAGATAAAATTCAATTCGGTGACGGCGTATCTCGCTATGATTTGAGACAAGAGGGCGCAGCGCATTTTCACCATCATTTAGTATGTATTGAATGTGGAGCTGTAGATGAAATTCAAGAAGATTTGTTAGAAGATGTAGAAGCTATTGTCGAAAAAAAATGGAACTTTAGAATAAAAGACCATCGTCTAACATTTCACGGTATTTGCTACCGTTGCCAAGAGGATAAATAAACAAAAGGATAGCTTACTAGCTATCCTTTTTTTAAATGATTGTTTTACAAAAGGAGTGAAGTACTTGAATAATGGAATACTACATTTAGAGGATTATATGCACTTCCTGCAGATTGAACGGCAGTTAGCGAATAATACATTGACCTCCTATAAAAAAGATCTAATCGATTATTTACATCATATATTTGAAGTACAGCAACTACATAGTCTAAATGAGATAGAGCGAACGCATATTGTTCTTTATCTGCGAAGTTTAAAAGAAAATGGAAAATCTGCTCGGACGATTTCTAGACATATTTCCTCTATACGTTCCTTTCATCAGTTTTTATTAAGAGAGAAAGTGGCGAACACAGATCCATCTGTCCATTTGGATTTACCACAGCTAGAGCAAAAGTTACCAACTTATTTGTCAGTGGAGGAATTGAATAATCTATTAAATAGTATTGATATATCCAAACCACAGGGACAAAGAGATTTAGCTATGTTTGAACTTATGTATGCTAGTGGGATGCGGATAAGTGAGTGTTTGAACTTAAATTTAGAGGATATACATTTATCCATGGGGTTTGTTCGTGTTTTCGGAAAAGGTGGTAAGGAACGAATTGTCCCATTAGGTGGTGCTTCCATTAGAGCTTGCGCAGATTATATAGAAAATGCTAGACCAGCTTTGTTGAAATCTGAAAAAACGGAAGCTATTTTTATTAACAGGCGCGGTAAGCGGCTAACTAGACAGGGGATATGGAAGTTATTAAATAAGCATGCTATTACGGCAGGGATTTCGAAGGAAATCACTCCTCACGTGCTACGCCATTCTTTTGCAACGCATTTAATAGAAAATGGAGCAGATTTACGTGCTGTTCAAGAGATGCTAGGTCATGCCGATATTTCAACGACTCAAATTTATACGCATGTTAGTAAGAGTCGTTTAAAGGATGTCTATAAACAATTTCACCCTAGAGCATAAATTGTCAGAGGTCTGACCTGTACATTTATGTTTTTTTTGGTAAACTAGAAGAAAACAGTAGGAGGTAAATTAAATGAATAAATTTAAGCGCATACATGTGATAGTAATGGACTCTGTTGGTATAGGGGAAGCGCCTGATGCGGACGTCTTTGGTGATGTAGGATCCCATACTATTGGTCATATTGCAGAAAAAATGAACGGACTTCATATGCCTCAGATGGAACAACTTGGACTTGGTAATATTGAGGATATTCAAGGTATCAATAGCCAAGCTGCTCCTACAGCTTATTTTGGCAAAATGCAAGAAGCCTCTGTTGGTAAGGATACAATGACTGGTCATTGGGAAATCATGGGTCTTAATATTGATAAACCGTTTAAAGTATATCCAGACGGATTCCCTCAGGAGTTAATCTCCCAATTAGAGGAGAAAACTGGTCGTAAAGTAATTGGAAACAAACCAGCAAGTGGAACAGAAATTTTAGATGAGCTTGGCGAAGAGCATATGAAAACTGGTGCGATTATTGTATATACATCCGCTGACCCTGTGCTACAAATTGCGGCTCATGAGGAAATAATTCCATTAGAAGAGTTGTATCGTATTTGTGAAATTGCACGTGAGTTAACACTTTCAGAGGAATTCTTAGTGGGTCGTATAATTGCTCGTCCATTTATCGGAGAGCCGGGTAAATTTATTCGTACATCTAATCGCCATGACTATGCATTAAAACCTTTTGGTCGCACAGCGATGAACGAACTAAGTGATGCGGGACTAGATGTAATCGCAATTGGTAAAATAAATGATATTTATAATGGGGAAGGTATTACTTCTACAGAAAGAACAACAGATAATATGGATGGAATGGATAAATTCATCGCTACTTTGGACAAAGATTTCAAAGGCATCAGTTTCTTAAATCTAGTAGATTTTGATGCGTTATTTGGTCACCGTCGCGATCCTTTAGGCTATGGTAAAGCTCTAGAAGAATTCGATGTACGCTTAAAAGAGGTACTTCCAAAGTTATCAGAGGAAGATTTATTGATTATTACGGCGGACCATGGAAATGATCCAACTATGCCAGGAACGGATCATACGCGAGAATATGTTCCGTTAATCGTATACTCACCAAAATTTAAGGAAATAAACGAGTTACCACTACGCAATACATTTGCTGACATTGGAGCAACAATTAGTGAAAACTTTGGTGTAGCAACAACTGAATTCGGAGAAAGTTTCTTATCTTTATTGAAATAATCCATACTTATTTTCAACACTGAATTAATTTCATATGGATAGTAAAATTCCACTACGGGTGTATGCCTAATATTAAGGTTGTAAAAATAAAAGTTATGAGTAAGGAGATTAATTAATATGAATATGCTTAATTTAATCGATAAGAAAAAAAGAGACAATTCATTAACCGAAGAAGAAATACAATATATGATTAATAAATATACAAATGATGAAATTCCAGACTATCAAATGAGTTCAATGTTGATGGCAATCTTAATAAATGGAATGAATAAAGATGAAACATCATGGTTAACAAAATCTATAGTTGAATCAGGTGATGTTATTGACTTATCTTCTATTGAAGGATTCAAAGTTGATAAGCACTCAACTGGAGGAATAGGTGACAAAATTAGTCTTCTTGTTGCACCGATTTTAGCATCATTAAACATTCCAATTGCAAAAATGAGTGGAAGAGGATTAGGTATCACAGGTGGTACTGTAGACAAATTAGAATCTATACAAGGTTTTAATGTTGAATTAACTTCTGATCAATTCATAAAGCAAGTAAATGAACATAAAATTGCCATTGTTGGTCAATCTGGTAATTTAACTCCAGCTGATAAAAAATTATATGCATTAAGAGATGTAACAGGTACTGTGGATTCGATCCCGTTGATTGCTTCATCAATTATGAGTAAGAAAATTGCTAGTGGGGCAGACGGCATTGTACTAGACGTCAAATGTGGTAAAGGTGCTTTCATGAAGGATTTAAATCATGCTACAGAATTGGCTTCTACTATGATTAGCATTGGTGAAAGTTTAGGTAGAAAAGTATCAGTTGTTATCACTGATATGAACCAACCTTTAGGGCATAACATTGGTAATAAATTAGAAGTTGCAGAAGCACATGATTTCCTTAAAAACTATAAAGATAGTGAGCAAGGCTTATTAGAAGTTACAATAGCTATATCTTCAAAAATGTATCAATTAGCTACTGGAGTAAGTGAAGATGAAGCGCAAAAACAAGTAATAGAAACACTTACAAATGGTGCTGCATTGGAAAAATTCAAAGAATTCATAACTGCTCAAGGCGGAGATGCTTCTGATATTAAACCGAAAGATACTAAGCATACGATTGAAGTAAAAGCTGTAAAAGATGGTTATATCAATTTAATTGATGCTGAATTGATTGGGATGGCTTCTCTATTAGTAGGTGCAGGTCGTTTAACAAAAGCGGATACCCTTGATTTTGATGCAGGAGTTAAACTGGTATCATTAACAGGTCAAGAAGTTCAAAAAGGTGATACATTAGCTATTCTATATTCAAACAAAGATGATGTAGCCGAATCAATTAAATTGATTGAAGAAGCTTATAAAATTATTGAAGATGAACCAGTCAAAAACAATTCTATTTTGAAAATAATGTAAAAATCATTATATACAATATAAAGAAAAAGTTGGTCAGCTAATTGGATTTAGCTTACCAACTTTTTTATTTTGTAGAAATGTAGAAATAATTAAAAATACAAAGAAAAGAAGACTTTATTACATTTTAAAATTTGATATATTGAATTCCATTTCGAGCTAATATTAACTAACTATTGTTTCAAATAGACTCAAATTTTTCTCTACTCAATACAAATTTGAAGGATCCAAGTTGTTTTTCGTGGGCATCTCAAAACTGGAAATAGTGGAAGCTATTGATACATTAAATGGAAACGATCCTGATAATCTGACGGAAGATATGTTTAACACTTGGAAATCAAATGGTAGTAGTTGGCGAATAGGCAGACCTAATGGAAGAAGCAATAGAAATGCTACTTGCAGTTATAAAAGATGGATCTGCATTCTAGGTTTTACTTGCTCTTGCATGCTATTTACTTGCGTTCCGTTTTCAATACTTGCTCTGCATGTTTGTTTACTTGCTGGTGCGCTAGCTTTACTTGCTCATGAGGGACAATTACTTGCGAAGCGGATTATTTTTCCAAATACTCAACAAAGTGGAGATATACAATTATTTCGTTTACTTGCTCTCGTATGCTATATACTTGCGTATTGTTTTGAATACTTGCTCTTCGTATGGTTTACTTGCTGCTGTGCTAACTTTACTTGCTCATGAGGGACAATTACTTGCGAAAAGGATTATTTTCCCAATTTTGAACATTCGAAATAGGCATCTCGTAAAGGTTTTTAAAAACTTTTGCGAGATGCCTATTTTTTGATTAAAAAAAAGAATATGTTCCCATACTTTAAATGACCACCCTCTGTCGAAAATCGACTAATAAGCGATGATTTCTTCTACTTTTGTCAAGCGCAAGGAATTTTCAAGGAACATGTGGAATAGCGCTATCTAAGGAGGCGATTTTATGATTCATGAAGT
Source organism: Psychrobacillus sp. FSL K6-2836 (assembly GCF_038003085.1). NCBI lineage: Bacteria > Bacillati > Bacillota > Bacilli > Caryophanales > Bacillaceae > Psychrobacillus > Psychrobacillus sp. FSL K6-2836. Next base: position 363,043 of record NZ_JBBOOM010000001.1, on the reverse strand, counting down.
AGAAAAAGTAGGAGACGAAATTATTATTATTCGATTAAAAGGTGAATTAGATCATCACAGTACAAATGATATTAGAAATGAGATAGTTCCAATGATTAAAAATGGGTCTATTAAAGTACTAGTTTGGAATTTGAAAGATTTGCATTTTATGGATAGCTCGGGGATAGGACTAATTCTAGGCAGAATGAGAGAGCTTGCTCCAATAGATGGACAAACAATTATTGTAAATCCATCCCCAACAATGCGCAAGATTTTTCAGTTTGCAGGTTTAAGCCCTTATATTTATAGCGAATCCGAAATTGAAATAATGTCTAAGTTAGGGGGAATAGTTTATGGACAATGAGATCACATTATCTTTTATCGCTAAAAGTGAGAATGAGGCACTAGCTAGAATGGTTATGTCTAGTTTTATCGCAACGATTGACCCGACTATTGAAGAATTATCTGAATTTAAAACCGTCATATCTGAAGCTGTAACTAATGCTATCGTGCATGGTTATGAAGAAGACGGCGTCGGGAAAATTGAACTGCATGCACAACGAGTAGATAGAGAAATTGTCGTTTCTATTGTAGATTATGGCCGTGGAATACGTGATGTAAATCAAGCACGTGAGCCACTATTTACGACTAAGCCTGAACAGGAACGTTCAGGAATGGGCTTTACAATTATGGAAAGCTTTAGTGATGGTGTTGAGATTTACTCCATTCCTGATAGGGGGACGACTGTAACCATAACGAAGCAATTTGTACCAATTCAAGAATCTTGCAGGATCGTCTAATGATAAATAAAAAACCGTCTACTTTACTAACTCAAGAAAAAATGAGAGAGCTCATAGCGCTATCACAAACTGGTGATAAACTAGCAAGGCAGCAAATGATTGAGGGTAATACTAGGCTTGTATGGTCAATTGTTCAACGGTTTGCTTCTAGGGGAGCAGATCTGGAGGATTTGTTTCAAATCGGCTGTATTGGCTTGATGAAATCAGTGGATAAATTTGATTTGTCTTATGAAGTGAAGTTTTCAACGTATGCGGTTCCTATGATTATAGGTGAGATTCAGCGGTTTTTAAGAGATGACGGAATGGTGAAAATCAGTCGTTCAATCCGGGAATTAAATTTTAAAATTCGCCATGCTACCGATGACTTTTTAAAAACGTTCGAGCGCCAACCTACTATTTTGGAGCTTGCGCATATTTTAGAAGTGACTCGAGAAGAAATAGTGATGGCTACAGATGCCCTGCGCGATCCAGCATCATTGCAGGAGCAGCTTTATGAAAATGATAGCGGAGATGCTCTAACGCTAATGGATCAAATGAAGGATGAGCGTTCCGAGAAGCCTTTTGAGCATATTCCGTTACGTGAGCTAGTGGAAAAGCTAGAAAAACGGGAGCAAATGATTATTTATTTAAGATATTATCTTGATTGTACACAGAGTGATATTGCAGAACGATTAGGAATATCTCAAGTACAGGTGTCGAGATTAGAGAAGAAAATTTTAACCCAATTAAAATTATGGCTAGTACCAGTGGGTCAGTCGAATTCAAATGCAAAAGATAGGTGATTGAAACGAAACCTTTGTTTAATAGTATGGATGAAGCTGAATTGTATTTAAAAGAAAAGTTCGGAGTAAATGAGTCTTACGATGTGGGAATTTTACATACTCATTTATATGAATTTCCAGTATTACTCGTCTATATTAATGGATTAATTGATGGCCTAGTAATTACTCAATTATTGACGAACACCCAATTGAAAATAGCAGATAAAACAATAAGTGAAAACGAAATTATAGAGCATTATTTCCCATATTACTCTATTACGCAATATGATTCGAAGGAAAAATGGTTAGCCGCACTTCTGAGTGGGCAAGTAACATTTATACTATCGAATGGTTCCGTCTACACAATAGATGTTCGTTCATATCCTGGAAGGACACCAGAGGAACCAGATAATGAGAAGGTTGTCAGAGGTTCTAGAGATGGTTTTACGGAAAATATTGTGCAAAACACAGCACTGATTAGAAGAAGGATTCGGGATACCGATTTGCGCTTTGAGTTACATCAAATTACCGAGTTAGGGCAAACTGATATTGCAATATCTTATATTAAAAATATTGCCAATGAAGATAATCTTAAGCAAATTCGTGATCGAATAAAGCAAATAAAGCATGATGCAATTACGATGACAGACAAAGCATTGGAAGAATGGCTTTTTAAACAAGGATTCCATCCATTGCCTTTTGTACGATTTACGGAGAGACCAGATATCGCTGCAGCCCATTTGCTAGAAGGACATATAATAATAGTGGTTGATACATCACCATCTGTAGTTATAGTTCCTACTACCCTTTTTCACCACTTACAACATGCAGAGGAATATAGACAGGCACCAGCAATTGGTACAGTTGTACGGTGGATTCGATTTTTAGGTGTTCTTCTAAGTCTATTCCTATTACCTTTTTGGTATCTACTCTCGGTTCACCCCGAGTTTGTACCAAAGGCACTTGATTTTATTGGTCCTAAAGAGTCGACAGAAATACCGCTATTGTTACAGATTTTGTTTGCAGATATTGGGATAGAATTTCTAAGATTAGCTGCTATCCATACACCAACTCCGTTATCAACAGCAATGGGAATTATTGCTGCACTAGTTATTGGGCAAATGGCTGTAGATGTTGGGATTTTTGTTCCAGAGGTTATTTTATATACCGCTATAACAGCGATATTCACTTTTTCGATCCCTTCATATGAACTAAGTATTACGACTAAAATATTCAGGACTGTAATCCTACTGAGTACTGCGTTATTTGGACCAAGTGGATTTTTTGTAGCATCTTTAGCTCTGCTTTGGTATGTAGGTTCTGTAAAACCATTAAATGTACCTTATTTATGGCCACTTCAACCTTTCTTTCCAAAAGCGTTTTTGCGTTTGATCATACGGTATCCAATGCCCGTTGATGCTAAAAGGCCATTTATAACAAGATCGCCTAATCGCAAACGTTCCTAATGTGCATTGCCAATTCCTTATCTATTGTGATAAAGTTCTTATAGATATAGGGAAAAGAGGCGAACTAAATGGTGCTAGTTTCAAGGCATGCTGTAAACGAAAAAGGTCATCTAATGATTGGTGGAATAGATAGCTTAGAGCTTGCAAAAACATATGGAACACCATTGTTTGTGTACGATTTATCTTTAATTAGAGAACGAGCACATGCATTCATCCAGACATTCCAAGATCAACAGATATCGGCTCAAGTTGCTTATGCAAGTAAAGCCTTTTCTAGTGTTGCAATGTACCAAGTGATGAAACAAGAAAACTTATCATTAGATGTTGTATCTGCTGGAGAATTACATACTGCGATTCAAGCGGGATATCCAGTAGAACGAATTCATTTTCATGGTAATAATAAAAGTAAAGAAGAATTATTATTAGCTCTTGAGCATAATATTGGTTGTATAGTTGTCGATAATTTTTATGAAATAGAATTATTAAAGATGCTTACTGCCAAAAACAAGCAAAAAGTTAATATCTTGTTAAGAGTGACACCTGGTGTTGAAGCTCATACACACGATTATATTACGACTGGCCAGCAAGATTCTAAATTTGGATTTGATCTGTTGAATGGACAAGCAGACCAAGCATTTCTGGATGTATATCAGGATGAATATATTCAGTTGCTTGGCTTGCATTGTCATATTGGCTCTCAAATATTTGAAACGATTGGTTTTAAAGTGGCAGCTGAGAAGCTTATTACTAAAATGATAGAGTGGCATACAGACTATAACTTCTCATGCAGTGTTTTAAATCTAGGTGGCGGCTTCGGTATAAAATATACAGATGAGGATGCTCCTCTTGAACCAGCTGTATATGTGAAAGAAATGATCCAAATAGTAAAAGAGCTCGTGCATAATTCTTCTTTTAAAATGCCAGAAATTTGGATAGAACCGGGAAGGTCATTAGTTGGGGATGCAGGAACTACGTTATATACGATCGGATCTGAAAAAGCTGTACCAGATGTCCGAAATTATTTAGCGGTTGATGGTGGTATGTCCGACAATATTAGACCTGCATTATACGGTGCAGAATATGACGCAGTTATTGCTAACAAAATGGATGCACAGTTAACGACTAATTATACAATTGCTGGTAAATGTTGTGAGTCTGGCGATAAATTAATCGAAAATATTCAATTACCAGCAGCAAGACCTGGAGATATTCTAGCTATGTTTTGTACAGGTGCATATGGTTACTCCATGGCTAGTAATTATAATCGTTTAACAAAACCGGCCGTTGTGTTTGTCGAAAATGGAAAGCATCAATTGGCTGTAAGACGAGAAACGTTGGAAGACATCATACATCTTGACCTTCCTTTAACAATGGAGAAGGAGTGATCCAAGATGAAAAAGACAAACGTCATACTATTTCTAATGATTTTTATCGTAGGAATTGTATGGGGGCTCATTTACTGGTTGTTTATAGCGCCAAATGCCAATTTGTAAAATCGATAAAATTAAGGTACGATAATACAGATATTTTAAGAAATTGGACTTTGTTAGAGTGTTGAAATGATGCGATTATACAATTCTGTGAATCGAATTGAATTTAGACAGTTAAATTTGTGTTGTATTCGTATGTATTTGATTGAATAAACAGGCCAAGAAATTAAAAGAGGGTTTTAATTATGTTACTTCGCTATAAAAAAACGTTTGAAAAAATTTCAATGGGGCTACTATCTTTCATGCCTCATGAAAAAGATGTGAAAAAGTTACTAGAAACAATTCATGAGTATGAGACAAATCCAGATTGGCATTTGTTTCTTTGGAAAAAAGAGGACGACCTAGTTGGATTAATAGGAGTACGAATGGAAGGTACTGAAGCAGTAATTCAACATCTATCTGTCAATCCGTCACACCGTGGTGAAGGACTTGGAGAAGAGATGTTGCAAAAACTTCCCACTGTATTGCAAACAAATTCTATAAAGCCATCTGAGGATGTTGAGTCATTTTATACTAAGTGCCAAATAAAAAAAGAAGAGGAATGACTTGATTTTTATAAGTCATCTCTCTTTTTTTTCTCTCTTTCTCGTTCCTCCAGTATTTCTGAGCGATCTCGAAGCATATGTTTATGAATAAGAAAATGTAAGTCCTCATTCGTTTCTATCTGGAGCTGACTGACTTGCGATTGTAAAGATGGATTAGTTATTTCAATTGTAAAACCTTGAAACTTTTGACCACTGGTCATCAATTGGAATGCATATTTCATATTTTCTGTTAACTTTTGGTAATTTAAGTTTTCGAAGAAAGGAGAATCTTTGGTTACTTCCATTCTTTTCATACTTGTTCTCATCGTTTTAATAGCTCCAGTAAAATTTCCGCGGCGCCAGTGATACATAGAAGTTGCTAACAAGATTAAAGCAGTTAATGCATGGTTTTTATGTCTTGGGGAAACTTCCTTCCAATAGTCTTCCAATAACTCGTGACACTCAAAATAATCGAAGGTCTCATTGAAATGTTTTAGAAATGCCACAAAACTAGTATGAAATGTAGGGTGCAATACAATCACCTTTCCTCTATAATAATGTTAAAAACCGATAATAGGTGGAGTTTTATGTCTTATGAAGTGAAAACAGAAGCATTTGAAGGACCTCTAGATTTATTATTACATTTAATAAATCGTTTGGAAATAGATATATACGATATTAAGATGGCGGAAATCACAGAGCAGTATATGGAGCATGTTCACGCAATGCGTGTTTTAGAGCTCAATGAAGCAAGTGAATACTTAGTAATGGCTGCAACCTTACTGTCCATTAAAAGTAAAATGCTATTGCCAATTCATCAAGACGATGATATCGACGATGATTTCGAAATGGATTTACAGGATCCTAGGGATGAACTTGTACTAAGATTAATAGAATATAAGAAGTATAAGGAAGCAGCAGAAAGTTTGCAAGAGATGGAGGAGACACGTTCACTCTATTATTCTAGGCCGCCAACAGATTTAAGTGAATACCAAACTAGTAAACAATTAGATTTACTTGAATTAGATGCGAATGTATATGATATGCTTGGTGCTTTTCAAAAAATGCTACGAAGAAAACAAATAAACGCACCACTTAATACGCGAATAAGTAAGCAAGAAATATCGATTAAAGCTCAGATGAAAAATGTCATTGAGGTATTAAAAAAAGGAGGAGGGAAATTATCGTTTTACGATTTATTCCCTACTAGAGATAAGAATACGATTGTTACTACTTTTTTATCTTTACTTGAATTGATGAAGCGACAAATTATACAAGTAGAGCAAAAAAGTAATTTTGAAGATTTGTTTGTGCAGTTGCGAAAGGAAGATATAGAAAGTGAATTCGAAGATGAAATTGATGAGTAATATAGAAAGTCTATTATTTGTAAGTGGAGAGGATGGCCTAACTAAAAAACAATTAGCTTTTCTAACTAGTTCGGGGGATTTGGAAATAGAAGCGATCCTCGAGGAAATGTTGCAGGAATATAAAGAGAATCACACAAGGGGAATTGAGATAAAGCAATTAGCAGGAACCTATCAATTAGTAACGAAACAAGAAAATATTGATAGCATTCAGAAATTAGTAGAAAATCCAACAGCTCAATCTTTGTCTCAAGCATCACTTGAAGTTCTAGCGATTGTTGCCTATAAGCAACCAATTACAAGAGTTGAAATAGAAGAAATTCGAGGTGTCAAGTCAGAGCGACCAATTCATACTCTTTCAGCTAAAGGTCTGGTACAAGAAGTAGGCCGTGCAGAAGGGACGGGTCGGGCTATTTTATATGGAACGACAAACGAATTTCTTCAATACTTTGGTTTAAAAGATATTAAAGCACTTCCACCACTCCCAGAAGATTTGTCTGTTGATGAAATGGAAGATACAGATTTATTTATGACGAAGTTCCAAGAGACCTTTGAAGGGTAGAAATAATTGAATGAGGAGTATGGTTCATTTTAAAAAAAACGGTATTGTTTCTGTTGCTTTTTCTTTTATGGAATGTAAGTGAGGCTGATGCTTCATCCTCTTATGCTGTTATTGATGCAAAAACAGGGAGATTATTAGAAGGTAGTAATGCAGATGCAGAATTACCTATTGCGAGTCTAACTAAAGTCTGGACTGCTTTAACTGTCTTGGATAATGTTCCGCTCGATGATGAAATAACAATCTCAAATGCTGCGGCAACGCAGGAGGGATCATCACTATATTTACAGGCTGGTGAGGTTTGGACTGTGGAATCCTTATTGTATGGATTGCTGTTACAGTCGGGCAATGACGCAGCTTATGCACTTGCTGAGCATACAGGTGGCTCCATAGAGGGCTTTACTAAATTGATGAATGAAAAAATACAGTTTGCTGGATTAGAAGATTCGCATTTTACTAATCCATCGGGACTTCATCACGAAGAGCACTACGCTTCTGCTTTAGATATGGCTAATATGTTCCGCTTGGCATTGCAGAACGAGGACTTTATACAAATCGCATCTGCCAAATCTTATTCTCCAAAAGAAAGATCCATCACTTGGAGAAATAAGCATAAATTATTGCACTTTAATGAGTTTGCCGTAGCTGGAAAAACTGGATATACAAAAGTAGCGGGAAGAACACTAGTCACTTATTTCGAAGAAAAGGGAAAAGAAGTTATTGTGGTAACCTTAAACCATTCCAATGATTGGAATACTCACTCTTCTATAGCAGCTAACGTTTTTCAGACATACGATAATGTGAAGGTTGTGGAAAAAGGAAAATATCGCCTGTTAGGTAAACAGGTTATAGAAGTAAAAAAAGATTATTTCCTTTTGCTCAATAAAGAAGAACAAGAGGCAACTAGAAACGTATTGTTGATTCCTCGTAAATCATCGGAGAAAAAACCTTACCTTTGGAATGTTATGATTAATAATGAGGTAGCGTTGAAATTTAATGTAAAGAAAATTAAATAGAATTGTAAGGAAGACAGTTATTATAAAAGACTGTCTTCTTTTAATTTGTCCCAAAGTATGACATAATTCACTCATGTGAATTGGATAGAATGGACGAGGTGAATGTGTTGGAAAGATTACAAAAAGTGCTTGCTCATGCAGGTGTAGCATCAAGAAGAAAAGCAGAAGAAATGATTACACAAGGAAAAGTTAAAGTGAATGGAAAAGTAGTCACTGAACAAGGATTAAAAGTGTCCGACAATGATGTGGTAGAAGTTGAAGGAGTAAAATTAGAAAAAGAGCAAAAGGTATATTATTTACTTTATAAACCACGTGGAGTGATTTCAGCGGTATCAGATGATAAAGGCAGAAAAACAGTAACGGATCTTTTACCTCATGTGAAAGAGCGCTTATATCCTGTTGGGAGACTGGATTATGAAACTTCAGGTGTGTTACTTCTTACGAATGATGGCGATTTTTCATATGCGCTTACACATCCAAAATATAAAGTAGACAAAACATATGTAGCACGAGTAAAAGGAGTCCCTTTAAAGGAGCAGTTGCGTCCACTGGAGCGAGGGATCGTTTTAGAAGATGGTAAAACAGCTCCTGCGAGAGTTAAATTATTATCCTCGGAGCGTAAAGCAGACAAATCAATTATAGAGATTACCATACATGAGGGAAAAAACCGCCAAGTACGTAGAATGTTCGATGCAATAGGTTTTCCAGTTCAAAAGCTCAAAAGAGAACAATTCGGTTTCTTAACGCTTCATGGCTTAAATGCTGGTGAATGGAGAGAATTGACCACTCATGAAGTAAAACAAATGAGAGTATTAGCAGAGACGGGGAAAATAGGAAAATAAAGCCTATGTGTTCACAAAGCCTTCATAAGTAAGGCTCTTTTAATTTGTAAATTTTGTTATAATAATTCATGATTATGCTTGGAAATGGAGGTTAACAAATTGGCACATTCTAAAAAACGACGATTTTATATGAGAACCGTTATATTAGCAGTACTCGTCGTTGCTATTGTTTTTACAGTTTACTCCAATCTAAATAAAGAGAAAAATGCTGTATTACAAGTAGGCGATAAAGCTCCGGACTTTGTATTAGTTGATATGGATGGTAACGAAAGACGTTTGTCTGATTATAAAGGGCAAGGCGTATTTCTAAACTTCTGGGGTACATGGTGTAAGCCTTGTGCAAAAGAAATGCCGGCAATGGACAATCAGTACGGAGAGTTTACAGATCGCGGCGTCCAAACATTGGCCATAAATATTGGAGAATCAGATCTAAAGGTTAATAGCTTTTCAAATCGATATGGTTTGACTTTTCCTATAGCAATTGATCGTAATAAAAGTGTAATGGAATCATATAATATTGATCCGCTGCCAACAACCTTTTTGATCAATCCAGAAGGAAAGATTGAGAAAATTATTAAAGGCGAAATGACAGAAGAAGATATTGCGAATTTTATGGATCAAATTAAACCTTCATGAAGGAGTTTTAAAGATGGACAAGATAGTTTGTACATGTGGAAACGTTAATCCAGCTGGTACAGAATTATGTGAAAGCTGTGGGCGTCCATTAACTGAAGAGACAAAAGAAAAGAAAATTGTGGATATGCGTTATGAAGGATCTGCAAGAAGGTCTCAAACGTATAATAAGACGATAATTGATAAAGTATGGAATTTCTTTTCCAGTGTAAAAGTAGGTATGTGGATAATTGTTGCGATTTTAGTTGCAGCAGCAATAGGAACTATACTTCCTCAAGTATTTTATGTGCCTGCAACAAATGAAACGGATATTGCAGCATATTATGAGAGAATCTATGGTTGGTTTGGAACAATATATTATGAGCTTGGATTGTCGGACTTATATAGCTCTTGGTGGTTTCAGGTACTAGTTGGCATGTTAGGTATTTCTCTCGTTATCGCAAGTTTAGATAGAGTCATACCTCTATATAAATCACTGAAAAAACAAAAGACGAAAAGACATTTTAGTTTCTTAAAACGTCAACGAATTTTTGGAATTGGTAAAGCTGATGTTACAGAAGAATCTTTACTAAAAGCAGAAGAAAAGCTTAAAGGACTTAAGTACAATGTAAAACGTGAAGGCAATGCTATCTTAGCAGAACGAGGACGTTTTTCACGCTGGGGTCCTTACGTGAACCATTTAGGTCTCATTATATTCCTTTTTGGTGTAATGCTTCGTGCTCTTCCAGGTTTTTATGTTGATGAAACGATGTGGTTACGAGAAGGAGAAACGCTTTATGTGCCCGAAACTGATGGTTATTTCTTAGAAAGTAAGGAATTCATCTATGAGACATACTCAAAAGAGGAGTCTAAAGAAGTTTATGGTGAGGCAATTGATCGAGTAGGTACGATTGCGAAGAACTATCAGACAGATGTTGCCTTGTATAAAGGTCCAGAAGATTCTGTAGCCGGACATACAGAGGACTTAACATTCGAAAAAGAAGCTTCCATCCAAGTAAATAAGCCGATTAAATTTGATAACTTCTCAGTGTTCCAAATGGACTTCCGATTGGATGAATTGGCAACAATGACATTCCAGTTACAAGATAAAGAAACACAACAATCATTTGGCGAATTTACAATTGATTTAGCAGATCCTCAGCCACTATATGAATTGGGTGACGGGTATAAAGTAGAGATTATGGATTATTACGCAGACTTTACTGGATTTGAAGAAGGAGTACCACAATCTCAATCACCTCTTCCGAACAACCCGGCATTTTTAGTTAAAATGTATAGTCCAGAATTCCCTAAAGGAGAAACTAGTTTTGTAATGATTAAAGAAACAGTTGAACCACTTGGGGAAAACCAACATAAAATTGCTTTCCAAAGTGTGGAGACAAGAGATGTATCTGGATTAACAGTTCGTAAGGATTTGACACTACCACTTCTAGCCCTAGGAGGACTAATCTTCATGATTGGTGTAGCACAGGGCTCGTACTGGAATCATCGTCGAATTTGGATTCAATTATTAGAAGATGGACAGACTGTTGTTGCTGCACACACTAACAAAAACTGGTTGAGTGTGAAGAGAGATTTGGACAAAGTTGCTGAAGCAGCTCATCTTCCTGAATATCTAGATCAACAGGATTTAGATTCTTTCGTAGAAAAAGTGGATAAAGGGGAAGGGGTTTAATAACATGGATATGGCATCTTTAAGCAGTACTTTATTATTTATAGCTTTTGTAGCGTACCTAGTTGCTACGTTTTTATTTGGAGGAGCAGTTAGATCTTCGAGTGCTCAGTCCACCAAGTCCTTTGATAGATGGGGAAAATTAGCAATCATCGTTACCATTTTAGGATTTATAGCTAATCTTGGTTATTTTATCACTAGATGGATTGCTGCAGGACACGCTCCTGTAAGTAACCTATTTGAGTTTACTGCTGCATTTGGAATGATGATTGTAGGAGCATTTATTCTTATTTACTTTATATATAAGGCACCTGCTCTTGGATTGTTTGCTTTACCTATTGCAGTACTAATCATTGCATACGCAAGCATGTTCCCGACAGAAATTACCCCATTAATACCAGCATTAAAAAGTTATTGGCTGACTATTCACGTAATTACTGCAGCAATGGGTGAGGCAATTTTAGCGATTAGTGCTGTAGCAGGATTTATTTATTTATTGAAAAATATTGATCTGACTAAAAAATCCAAGGAACGTTTTTGGATTGAAGCAGTTATGTTCGTTTTAGTGCTCGTTGTAGGATTTGTTGTTTCTACGCTATCGTTTACAATTGCGGATTACAATGCCGAATATTCGTATATAAGTAAAGATGAAACGCAGCATACAATTGAATACACAATGCCAGCTCTATTTGGTATGAACGAATCTGAAGCAATTACAGAAGGTGCATTTGAACCACTAGTGGAAATGCCTCCGTTAGTAAATGCTAAAAAACTGACTACAGTTGTTTGGTCTATTCTCTTTGGTGCAGTAATTTATGTGTTACTTCGTTTAATATTACGGAAACGTATTTCTGTTGTATTACAACCACTTACGAATAAGTCTAATTCTCAATTGATGGATGAAATCGGATATCGATCCGTATTAATCGGTTTCCCTGTGTTTACACTTGGAGCATTAATATTTGCTATGATATGGGCTCATGAGGCTTGGTCACGTTTTTGGGGCTGGGATCCAAAAGAAGTATGGGCGCTTATCACGTTCTTATTCTACGCAGTATTCTTACATCTTCGTTTATCAAAAGGCTGGGAAGGTAAGAAGTCAGCTTGGATTGCTTTAATTGGCTTTATCATAATCATGTTTAACTTAATCGCTGTAAATCTAATTTTAGCGGGATTACATTCTTATGCATAATTAAGAGCGCAAGCGCCTATGTCAGTCCTGACACGGTTCTTCTACGACGAGCTTTGCGCAGGAGCAAAACGATTTTCTGCGACGAGCTTTGCGCAGGAGCAAGCGCTGGAAAGAATTGCAATAATGGCGTTCTTTGCCTTTGTTAGCAAGTTTGAAGCGACTCGAGGGGCTATGCGCTGGAGCTGGACATAACCAAAAATAGAACTAGTGCACACTTAGAAAGCTCTTTACTCTTAAGTTAACAGGAGGAAGAGCTTTTCTTTCATTTTGAGTACAGTAATTGTACAATATAAAGTAGATGTTGATAGAAAGGTTTGATAAAACTATGTCTGACACAATTAAACTTTTAGTAGTTGAGGATGAAGAACGTATTCGTCGTCTATTGAAAATGTATTTAGAACGAGAGGGCTATGAAGTAGAAGAAGCTGAAAATGGAGAAGTTGCATTACAGCTCGCACTAGAATTTGAGTATAATTGCATCCTATTAGATATAATGATGCCTGAAAAAGATGGCATAGAAGTGATGACAGAGCTACGCATGCATAAAGAAACACCTATTATATTATTGACAGCTAAAGGCGAAGAAGCTAACCGTGTGGAAGGTTTTGAACTGGGAGCAGATGATTATATTGTAAAACCGTTCAGCCCAAGAGAGGTCGTGTTACGAGTAAAAGCTCTTTTGAAGCGCTCTACTGCTTTTGCACCTTCACAAGGAACGTCTATTTCTAAAGAAATAGTAGTGTTTCCGCATCTAACGATAGATCATGATGCGCATAGAGTTACTGCAGATGGTGTTGAAGTAGGTTTAACTCCTAAGGAATATGAATTACTTTATTTCTTAGCGAAAGCACCAGACAAAGTATTTGATCGCGAACAGTTATTAAAAGAAGTATGGCATTATGATTTCTTCGGGGATTTAAGAACAGTTGACACTCACGTAAAACGGTTGCGGGAAAAGTTAAACAGAGTTTCCGAGAAGTCTGCTAAAATGATTGTTACTGTATGGGGCGTCGGATATAAATTTGAGGTTGTAAATGAATAGGCTTTGGAATAGTGTTGTCGGGAAGCTATGGGGAACCATACTGCTTCTCGTCTTATTTGTGTTATTTATTGTAACCGTTTTACTACTTGAATTTCTAGGAGATTTCCACACAGAGCAGGCAGAGGAATCACTTCGTAAAGAGGCAGTAACTATTGGTAAAATTGTTGAGCAGCATGATAATGTAGAAGACTCGTTTGAAATAATACAAGATATTTTAGGCACAGAAACTAACACTTTAATCGTGCGCAATTCAGAATCTATTTTTTTATCTGTCCATGAAGGATTGAACAAAGAGGTAGTTCAAAAAAAGATATTGGATGACAAGCAATTGTCTAAAATATACACATCTGATGAGCCAATCGTAAAGAAAATGCTGATGCCTGCTATGAATAGCGAAGATCGTATGGAGGATTATATTATTCTAGCTACGCCTTTAGAAGCAGGTAAAAATATCCACGGGGCTGTATTTATTTATCAAAGCTTGGAAGTTGTTAGTAAGACAACGAATAGTACGACGAAAATTGTATTCTTATCAGGGTTTATCGCATTACTTTTAACTACAATGTTTACTTTTTTCTTAACATCTCGTATTACTTTACCGCTAAGATCTATGAGGGAAGCGGCGATTCAATTAGCTAAAGGTAATTTTGAAACAAAAGTTCCTTATCTTCAGAAGGATGAAATTGGGGAACTAGGAATTGCTTTTAACCAAATGGGAAAACAATTGAAGCACCATGTAGAAGTGATCAACCAGGAGAAGGAGCAATTAGCAAGCATACTAACTTCTATGACGGATGCAGTTATTACATTTGATACTAAATTTGAAGTTCAAGTTAGTAACCCACAGGCAGATCTATTATTCGATAAATGGTATGCAAACGCAGAAACATTAGAAGATTCGAAGCTGCCAGCTGAACTGCATCATCTTTTGGAATATGTTTTTGATGTAGAAGAAGAGTTTGATGAAGAGCTAGAAATTAAAGGATCCTATTTTGCTGCATCTATTAGTCTTCTATTCACAAATGGTAATGGTGTGCGTGGTGCGGTAATTGTACTTCGTGATATGACCGAACAGCATCGTTTGGATAAAATGAGATCGGATTTTATCGCAAACGTTTCTCATGAGCTTAGAACCCCTATTTCAATGCTTCAAGGCTATTCAGAAGCAATAATAGATAATGTTGTCACAACCGAAGACGATAAAAATGAAATGATCCGTATTATTTATGATGAGTCTAAGCGAATGGGAAGACTAGTAACCGAATTGTTAGATTTGGCACGACTAGAATCAGGTTATTTGAGTATATATAAAGAGAACGTTTCTGTTGTACCGACAATTGAACGAATAACACAAAAATTTGATCAGGTTGCCAAAGAAAAAAATATTGGATTGTCCTTTAAGCATAACTTAACCGAAGATTTATCGATGGAACTTGATGAGGACCGTATGGAACAAGTGCTTACGAATCTAATAGACAATGCTCTTAGGCATACGACAGAGAATGGCTCTGTTACCGTCCAATTAAGTAGAACAGATGCTCAATTTGTTATAAAGGTAATCGACACAGGATATGGAATTCCAAAAGAAGATCTTCCGTATGTATTCGAACGTTTTTATAAAGCTGATAAGGCTAGAACAAGAGGGAAAAGTGGCACTGGCTTAGGATTGGCTATCGCAAAGAATATTGTGGAAAGACATGATGGTGTCTTAACTGCAGAAAGCGAGATAGGGGTAGGTACATCCTTTATTATTAATTTACCAATAAAGTGAACCATCTATCAGTGGTGGGGTTTTCATCCCCCATTGATTGTAAATAGGACTTAGGCAAAAACGCAGCATTAAGCTGCAGTGCCATCTTATTGTCCCGTGGCACGCAATTGTCACCCACTAAAAATTTGCTTCCTAGACCTAGCCTTGATGCAGGAGTCCTACGACATAAAGAACGTGGCGACTTTAATCGGCTTTCGCGTTAATGCGGGAAAAAAGCCGTGTAACAAATTTGGACTTGAAACGACTAATTGAAAGAACGGGGGGAGCCTATGAATGACTCCGTTTTCCACCGCTTGTATGATACATATCATCAAGACGTTTTTCAGTTTCTCATATATTTGGTGAAAAATAGACAAACTGCGGAAGACTTGGTCCAAGAAGTATATGTACGAGTACTTAGAGCTTATAGTAGTTTTGAGGGGAAAAGTTCAGAAAAAACATGGTTATTTTCAATAGCAAAAAATATAGCAATTGACCATTTTAGAAAACAGGCGGTCAGAAAAAAGAGGTTATTTGACTCATTTGACTGGGAAACGATGCAACTTGCATCTTCAGATATGCTACCAGAAGATTTAGTACAGCTTAATGATGAGATGAGAACATTATTAGTTGCATTGGATGATTGTACTGGGGATCAGAAAATGGTCATTATCATGCGGTATTTCCAGGAGCTTTCGATTGCGGAAACTTCAGAAATATTAAATTGGTCAGAAGGGAAAGTGAAGACAACGCAACATCGTGCAATAAAAGCACTTCGTGAGCGATTATCTGATAAGCAAAAGGAGGCAGATGTTCATCATGACTGAAAAAAAGACAGAAGATCGTGTATTAGATGAGCTATTAACTAATATGCCTCAGTTTACAGATAAACGCTCGAAGGATGATATATACCAACGGATTAAGTCGGAGTTAGAATCTCAGGAGAAAACTGAAAATAGGAAGCGTATAGGAGTTTCATTGAACAAATGGGTGCCTTTTATCATTTCTGTAGCATCCGTATTAATATTAACAGTTCTCGTCTCTTCCTATGTAAATAATAATGAGAGTTCCACAGCTGATAAGGCCGCAGAGCCATCAACGGCAAACGATAATATGAGAACAATGGAAATAACTGAAGAAGCCTCTATGGACGCAGTAGAAGAGGAAAAGTCTAACGATATGACGTTTATGTCTGGAAAAGTAGCAGAGACATTTGAATTAGTTCCTTTTGATAGTCAAAATACTTCAGTTTACGAGAATGATTTAAATGGAGGAACAGTATTTCATTTTTCTCTGTTAGAAAATGCTCTTTCCGTACCAATCACGATTGTAATTCCTAAGGAACAAATAGAAAATGATTTTCCAAGCAATACACCAAATAGCCTGGAGCTATATGGTAGATATGCGTTTGGGATTGATGAAACTTCCCTTGGATTCCAAGAATATCATCCTTATAAAGGCTACTTTTTGGCAGAGGGTAAAATGTTAAAGCATTATTTGCCGACAGATCATGGTTACGATACTGCCCCTGGAACAGCGAGACCATATTTCTCTTCTATCAATGAAATTTTTACTGATTTTAATTCATTATTACGAGTAAATGAAGATGGCTCACCTATTGAATGGGATCAGGTTGGAACTTTAGATGAACCTGTTGCGCTAAAAGGGACAGAGCAAAAGGTAAATTATTTTGCATATAACGCTTTTAACAAAGAGACATATTTAACTCCAAATTTTAATAAAACATTCGCTACACTAAAAGAAGCTTTGATAGGTATGAAAAATCCTGAAAACGACATTTATACCTCTGTAATACCGAATGATGTTACGTATACAGTACAAGAGGATAAAGGATTTGTTGTGCGTTTCGATGAACCTTTAAACTTGGAATCACTAGATGCGAGTGAGGCATCTCGATTTATAGAAGCTTTTTCCTTAACAGCTGCAAGCTTTAATCAATCCATTCAATTAGAGAATGTTGTACAAGAAAATTGGAATGGAATCGATTTGACGAGCCCACTTCCAGTTCCAATCGGGCCGAATGGTTTTACTATGCAAACCAATTAAATAACGAAAAATGCCAATGCTTATTAAATTAAATTGAGCTTGGCATTTTTTGTTTTGAAATACTTATCAACCTAATAGAAAATGATTGATTGTTTTGAAATAAAACATATTAGGTTATTTCCTAATTACAAACAGGTCTGTTGCATATATTGACTTTATTTGATAAAATGTTATTAATTCAAGATAATTCTTGAAGGACAACAAAATATTGATTCATCTTCGGGGCAGGGTGCAATTCCCGACCGGCGGTATTAGAAATTTATTTCTTCAGCCCGCGAACCTTAACAGGTTGATTTGGTTAAATTCCAAAGCCGACAGTATAGTCTGGATGGGAGAAGGTGAAGGTACAGTCGTTTTTCGTATGCTTATACGGATATGCTTATTTAAGTGTACCTTGTTTCTCCCTTGAACTCTAATAGTTCAAGGGATTCTTTAAGTATGCAAACGTGCTGAACCTTTCTTCTTGTGGAGTGAATCGCAAAAGGAGAGAGGATTTTATGTTAAAAGGCAAAACGCGGATGCTTATTGCAGTCGCAATGCTTAGTAGTATTTCTTTTGTTTTAATGCTACTTGCATTTCCATTACCGGTTTTACCGGCTTATTTAAAGGTGGACTTTAGTGATATTCCAGCATTAATTGCTGCAATCACGATGGGACCAGTAGCAGGAATTCTAGTCGCATTTCTAAAAAATGTGTTAGATTGGCTATTTGCAGGAAGTCCAACTGGAGTGCCTGTTGGTCATATGGCTAACTTTGTAACTAGCATCTTATTTTTAACACCTGTATATCTGATTTACCGTAAAGTTACTACGTCAAAAGGTATTATGGTCGGATTGGGAGCAGGAACAGTATCTATGGCGATTGGTATGAGTGTATTAAACTATTATGTGTTTTTACCAATGTACACTTATTTCTTAAATTTCCCAATGGAAACAGGTTCCGCCTTGTTTAATACTATCATTTTCGGTGTACTACCTTTTAATTTGATTAAAGGTATAATAGTAACAATTGTGATGATTGTATTATTCAAACGAATGAAGCCATTGCTTGATAAGGTAACTAATTCATATATGAAACCTAATACAAATTAACAAAAAGTTGTTTCTCCAATAGGAGGAACAACTTTTTTTAGAGGAAAATATAGAACTTTTTACCTTGAACTCAGATATCCAGTCATTTTAAAGAACAAGATCTATATATTGATACTGCTGATTTCCGTTACATGTGGACGCTTTCCGCTGGCGAGGCCGAGCCTCCTCGTTCGCTATGCTACCAGCGGGGTCTCGACTTTCTCGCTTATCTCGCTGGAGTCGCCACATTCCACTACAAATGTAATGAGTATTACTCCACTAGGTGATTGGGCATAGCATATCGCTTAGATGATAGGGCTTTCCTTATTACTAGCGTTAATTTCATCCTGACGTATTATATATAATCCTCGATTATTTAGTTGATACTGTTTCCAATATCAGTTTTTGTAAAGTGAACATTGTTGATTGGAGCGCAGAGCAGCGACTCCAGTGGGAACAGCGCGAGCTGAAGACCCTGGACTGAGCGTAGCGAAACGAGCTTGCGCAGGAGCAAAGGAAGCGGCTGAAGCCGTGCCCACGAAAAGCGTCCGCTCTTCGCTACAATCAACTGCATATCTAGATTTTGTTCAAAGAGGACCGGGCATCCTTTTGCCCGTTTTTTCTTACATAATAAAAAAGAATGGTAATCATGACAACGTCACAATCACCATTCCAAAAATCTATTCGTATTTCAGTGCGTCGCCTTCGAAAGACTCATCTGCTACTTTAATAGAATCAGTAGGACAACCCTCAAATGCATCTTCCATATCCTCCATTAGTTCTTCTGGAACTTCTGTTGTACCCATGTTATCATCTAAAATAACGAAAGCGATACCTTCATCATCATAATCATAAATATCTGGGGCAGCTGCTCCACAAGCTCCGCATGCAATACATGTATCTTTATCTACAATTGTATATTTTGCCATTATTATATTCTCTCCTTTATAACTACTAAAACGAATATGCTATCGTATTCATTCTAAAGATGTTTTCCATACATTTCAACCAAAATACTTCAGAAAAGAGAGGTATTCCTATGCATTTTCATCAAATATTACTATTTATTATACATAAAATAACCGGTCAACGTTCTGAGAATGCCGCATATTATTTATTAAAAGGCAAAAAATCAGGACAAACTATTCAAGATGTGACATATTTTCAACTTCATGCTTTTTTCTCGATTCTTCCACAATTATCGAAGGAAGATTATGATGCAGCGATCGGTGATTTGTTTAAAGGAGAGTTTATTCAGTTAAAGGAATCACTTGTCTATATAACTAACAAAGGAGTTAATGCATTACCACAAGACAAAAAGCTTCACTTAAACGGTTGGCAATATAGAGGGAAGGAACAAATCTTTTGGAAAAGAATCGATTTGGTTGTCCAAACGTTGTCGCAGTTCCAGGCAAATGAGAAAAGATTTGTACCAAATCAGAAGGATATTGCTACTCAGCATTTTGTTAGAGACTTTTTAATCCAGAATAATTTTCAACATTCCAACTTAAAGAACGATATTAAGCAAGAAATATTTCATTTACTTGAAAATCCTACTTTAAATGATTTACACAGAACATTATTTGTTTACCGCCTTAGTGGCTTTAACAAAACTGGTTTGACATGGGAACAATTGGCTCGCTACTATCATTTGACTGATTTGAATATCAAAATTACTTTTTTAGAGTGCTTACATAGTCTATTAGATAATATTTCGATGGAGACAAGCCCTCTGTTATTTGATTTAGCTAAAGATATTCATATCGATACTCCGCTAACTGACTCTGCTTTTAAAACAAACAGCCTATTTGAAAAAGGTCATTCTATTGAACAAATTGCTAAAATAAGAAAGTTGAAGATTAATACAATAGAGGATCATGTTATTGAAATCGTATCAAACAATAAAAAGTTCTCCGTTTCTGCTTTTATTTCGAATGAGCAAATAGAAGAAATTCTTCATCTATCAAACGAGTTACATACAAAAAAACTTTCTATCATAAAAGATAGATTACCGGAAGCTAGTTTTTTTCAAGTACGTTTAGCATTGACAAAGGGAGAACAAATTCATGAATAAATTAAATGAGATTCTTCAGAAAAAGTTCGGCCATGCAAACTTTCGAGATGGCCAAAAAGAGGTAATAGAACAAATTATTGATGGAAAAGATGTTGTTGCTATACTTCCAACAGGTATGGGGAAATCTCTTCTCTATCAGTTACCAGCTTATCTAATGGAGGGGTCTGTCATTATAGTCTCGCCTCTCTTATCTCTTATGCAAGATCAAGTGGAACAATTGAAAATACTAGGGGAAAAAAGAGTTATTGCCATAAATTCATTTTTACCATTCCAAGAAAGAGAAATGGCTTTTCGTCACTTAGCTGATTTTAAATTTATATTTACTTCACCAGAGATGCTCCAAAATGAACAATTTAACCGTGCGCTTAGAGAACTTTCCATCGCATATGTTGTAGCAGATGAGGCGCACTGTATTTCACAGTGGGGATTTGATTTTCGACCTGATTATTTAAGAATATCCAATTGGTTACATTCACTAAGTACTGTGAACGTTCTTGCGTTAACAGCTACTGCGACAAAAGAAGTTGTGGTGGATATTAAAAAGACTTTACGGATGACACAACCATTTGAATATATTCATTCACTTGATCGTCCTGCTATTGCATATGAAATGGTTGAGGTAGAAAACCAACAAGAAAAAATGAAATGGATACTAGGTAGAGTCACCTCTACAGAAGGTCCAGGGATAATTTATACACAATCACGTAAAAAGACGCAAGTTTATGCAACGATGCTACTAGAACAAGGAATTTCTGTTGCCTATTACCATGCCAAAATGGAGCAAAGTGACCGGATATTAATCCAGCAACAGTTTCAGCAAGGACAATTAGATTGGATTTGTGCGACTAACGCCTTTGGAATGGGTATTCACAAAGATAATATCAGACAAGTTATTCATGATCATATTCCTACATCTGTAGCAGGATATATGCAGGAGGTTGGTAGAGCTGCTAGAGATGGCAATCAAGCAATCGCCTCGCTTTTATATACTTCTACGGATGTCGACCAAACTTTTTACGTAGCGATGCAAGACTTTCCAGAGGAAACAGATATTCAAATTGCTTATCAGCCTGAGTATTCTGAAGTCGAACAGTCGGAGACTACAACACGTATTCTAACTTATTGGAAAGAGCAATTAAATGAGCAAGAAACAATTGAATTATTTAAGCAAATTAAACAAAAAAAGTGGCTGGATATACAAAGTTTTTACTCAATGATACAAAATGATACTTGTTTACGTCAGCAGCTACTACATTATTTTGACCAAACATTATTAGAAAAACCTCACTATTGTTGCTCTAAATGTAAGTTAGACGTTTCAAGCATCTTACGAAAAAGATCAGATGAAAAGAATGACCAGGATGAAATGAATTGGAAAAACAGACTAAATTTTCTCCTCCCATCTTAATACTTTAGTTAAGTTTACTTTTTCTACAATATTCGTCATAATAGAAGTAGAAATGAAGGTAGAAATGGAGTTTGAATAAAATGAACCAAGATGATTATCAAAAAAAAATCGACGAACATCGACAATCCATTGGACAAGATGACGATTCCAATGAAATGAGAAGAAGTAGAAGTTCAAATAAGAAACCTAAGAAAAAATCTAGAAACTTATTAATTCCTACTGTCTTTTGTATTTTTATATTAATACCAGTTAGTATCTTTATTTATGTGCAGTTTTTCTATGAAGCTGATCCAGATAAAGCAGAAGTAGTAAAAAATGATACGATACATGTTGAAACACAGACGATTAACAATGGAACAGAAAAAGAGGAAACTACTAAAGAAGAAGTAGAAACAAAGCAGCCAGCTGAAGAACCAAAAGAGGAACCAAAAGAGGAAGTTACTGAAGAGCCGAAGAAAGAACCAGTTGTTGTAGAGAAAACAGAGCCTACCGAAGTGGCTAGTTCTAAAACGCATATAGTAAAGGAAAATGAAACACTATATCGTATAGCTGTAAATTATTATAATGATCCATCAGCAGTCGAAAAAATAAAGTCTGCAAATGGTCTTACATCAAATGAAATTGCAGTTGGACAAAAGCTAGTACTGCCTTAAACGTAAAGAAAGAAGGATATTTTTCACAAATGTTGAATATATAAAGTATATCCTAAGTTGGAAGAGGTGCTATTATGTTTGTAAAAAGTGTGATGATCCCAAAAGAAAAGTGTATAACTGTTCAGGTGACTGCGACGGTATCGTCGGCCCTCCGTGAATTAGAAGAAAAAGAAATGGATGCTTTACCGATTTTAGACAATGGAAAATACGTAGGTATGTTCAATAAATACCTTTTGTATAAAGCTTATTTCTATAGCAATCTGGATAAAGAAGCTTTCATGGAGCAAACAAAAGTAACAGATATTATGACGAACGAAGATATATTTGTTCGCTACGAGGATGTTTTCGAAAATGCAATGATTAAGCTTCATGATTTTCCAGTCCTAGCTGTGGTGGAGGACGGAAAATTTCTTGGATTAGTTACCCGTTATGACGCAGTTGAACAATTTAAAAGTGCATTTGGTATGAATAGTAAAGGAACACGTATTACCTTCACTTCTGTGGAATCAGAGGGACGGATTCAAAAAATGACGGATGTGCTTCATAAATATCATGCCTCAGTCATTTCAATCGTAACTTTCGATGAAACAGATAAACTATTCAGACGTATTGTATTAAAGATTGAAAACGATTCAAAGATTGATCGTATTTTAGCTGATCTAGAAAAGTCAGGGTTTCGTGTTCTACATATTGACAAAGAAGAGTAAAATTAGCAGCTAGTAGACACGAATGTAGGGCAGGGGAATTTCCCTGTCCTTTTCCATGTTGTTTGGGGGTATATGCTTGATTGGATGGATAATTGGTATTGTATTGGTTATATTTTTTAGTATTTTTTTATATATGTTATTTTTAGCTTTTCAAACAAATGTTCATACCCATTCTCTGTTGATTGACGAATGGACGAAGGACAATCAATTTCATGTTTTTTTCATATCTGACATCCATCGGAGAAAATTAAGTGAAAAACTTATTCAAAGACTAATCGGAAAAGTAGATCTCGTAATAATTGGAGGAGATTTAACAGAGAGAGGCGTCCCTTTAAAACGGACAAATGAAAATATTAGGAAGCTTGCTAAGTTAGGAATTACCTGTTACGTGTTCGGTAACAATGATCGAGAAGTTGGAGAAGAAAACTTACGAAATATCTTAGATGACCATGATGTTCTTATTTTGGAAAATAGCTCAGTTAAGTTTGAGAAAAACGATTTTTCTATTCGAATAGTTGGGATTAATGATGGATTCGCGGGAAATGTAAAAATATACGAGGCGTTCAAAGACGTTGAAGAATCGGATATCATCATTTTTACAACCCATGCTCCTGCGTACTTTAATAATGCGAAAAAGATAAGTAAGCCACATCTGCTTCTAGCTGGTCATCTTCACGGTGGACAAATACGCTTTGGTCCATTTGGGATATATGAGAAGGGAAGCTATCGTGAAAAAGAAAATAGTGCAGAGCTCATTAGTAATGGATATGGAACAACCGGAGTTCCACTTAGACTAGGTGCCAAATCGGAATGTCATTTAGTAACAATTAGTGGAAGACATTGAGTGAATAAAAGAAAGGAAGTTTTTTTGTGTATCAGCAGGTAGATGTATTAATAGTTGGGGGAGGGCCTTGTGGCTTAGCAACGGCTATTTCTACGCAAAATATTGGACTAAAAACCATCGTAATCGAGAAAGGAAATGTAGTGGAGGCTATTTATAATTACCCCACACATCAGACTTTTTTTAGCACGAGTGAGAAATTATCAATTGGCGAAGTTCCATTTATAGTAGAGGAGAGAAAGCCAAAACGAAATCAAGCTCTAGTCTACTATCGAGAAGTGGTAAAACTAAATAATATTGATGTCCATAAATATGAACAAGTGCAAAAAGTAGAGAAACATGAAAATAATTTTAAGGTATACACTTCTAAGGGAATTTATGTGGCAACATATGTAGTCATTGCAACTGGTTATTATGACCACCCGAACTATATGAACATTCCTGGTGAAGAATTAGAAAAGGTTCATCATTATTTCAAAGAGGGGCATCCTTACTTCGGTTTAGATGTATTAGTAATAGGCGGAAAAAACTCGGCTATCGATGCAGCTCTAGAACTAAACAAAGCTGGAGCTAATGTGACGGTAGCTTACCGTGGGGGCGAGTATTCGCCAAGTATAAAACCATGGGTTCTACCTGAATTTGATGGCCTTGTTAGAAATAATGAAGTACAAATGCATTTTAATACTGAAGTATCAAAAATTGGCGCATCTAATGTAAGTTTAAAAAATAGTCAAACAGGAGAATTCCAAATAACAAATGATTATGTATTTGCTATGACAGGTTATCATCCAGATCATGCATTTTTAAAACAAATGGGTATTCAAATCGATGAAGCTACAGGAAGACCAGCTTATGATGCGGATACGATGGAAACGAATGTAGAAGGAATTTTCATTGCTGGTGTTATAGCTGCTGGTAATAACGCAAATGAAATTTTTATTGAAAATGGACGATTCCATGGAGAGCAAATTGCAAAAGAAATAAAAAGAAAACAAGATGACAAGTAAATACTTATTTAATCGTACCAGATTTAAATAAGCATTCCATAGTCCAAATCTATAGAAAATCATCCCTAAATTTTTGAATTAGGGGTGATTTTTTTGTTTATTATAAACTTGGACGAATGCAGAAATCAGGATACTATGCGACGAAAATGATGAATGCCCCATTGAAATTATCATTAGCGTCAAAAGAGAACATATGGCTAAAACAAATAAGTTTTCAGCGTAATGAATACTTTTAAAGAAGTGGGAGACATTAACGGGAGTAGATTAGAAATGGAGGGATTAAGATGAAGAAAAAACATACTTTTGCGCTTGTGTCTGTTATATTATCAACAGGTTTTTTATTCGGCTGTAACGGTGTCGATGAAGATGAGCCAGATCCAACCGAAGAACCTACAGAGCAGACAGAGGATAATAGTCAATAAAATATTTTTTATTAAAACAGGATTCATATAAGAGAGACTGGGACAGAACTCCAAAACAGCATTTTTCTCTGTGAGAAAAATGCTGTTTTTTTGCTGTGCACAAAATTGATTTCCATTCCAGGGACGCTTTCCACGGGCGTGGCCTGAACCTGTAGTCTCAGGTGTCACGCTATTACCGTAGGAGTCGCCCCTCCATTCCAATCAATTTTATTAAATATCCATTATTTAGTAAAGGTTTCTCCTTATCCAATAAAATTTCTACTTCTGTTCAGCCTCTTTAGTTTTATTAAACTTGATTTCAATCCCTTGTCGGCGGCTACGGTTCGTCAGATGGACGCAAGTAAATGGTCATTTGTAAAATCGATATCATTAAAATGGGGAATTGTATAATCATTTCTACAATCAACTTCACTTTATTACTACAATAGAAAAAGAGTAGCTAGCAGTAAACTCACTGAGTTACGAAAGCTACTCTTTAATATTCTAAACAACTAAAACTTACCTCTAAAAAATACACTCGATCGCTTTTTGTGGATTAGGATGGTTCAATGCTATTAGTAAGGCTAGTCGTGCTTTTTGCCCATTTAAACCTTGGGCAAAAACTACACCTGCGTCTTTAAGTCCTTTCCCTCCACCTCTATAACCATACACGTCTTGCGCAATTCCATTAAAACATCTGGATACTAACACTATGGGAATTCCTTTATTTAATGTTTCTTCAATGACAGAAACCAGGCTTGGGGGTACATTTCCTTGACCTAAACCCTCCAATACTATTCCATCATACCCCAAATCTATCGATGCTTTTAGCAAGTCTGGCTCCATTCCTGCATATACTTTAAACAATGTGACTTTTTTCTCGATATGCTCAATCGGAAAAACGATACGATGATTAGGAGAATGATGAAAATGTACGATTGACTTAGATATAAAACCAATAGGTCCATATTGTGGACTCTGAAAAGTACTTACATTACTTGTGTGGGTCTTAGTCACATTTTCCGCAGTGTGTATTTCATCATTTAATACAACTAATACACCTTTCCCTTTTGCATCATCGGAAGAAGCCACCTGGATAGCAGACATCAAATTATATAATCCATCTGCTCCGATTTCATTGGAAGAACGCATCGCACCAGTAAGGACTATTGGGATTTTAGTATCAACAGTGAGATCCAAAAAGTATGCAGTTTCTTCCAACGTATCTGTTCCATGCGTAATGACAACACCATCTATATCGTCAGTTAAAATATATTGGTCAATAAGCTGTTTCAACTTCAACATCTCGAAAGGAGTAATATGTGGTGAAGGGAGATTAAAAGCTTCTATTTCCACTATATTGGCTAATGATCTAAGTTTTTCTGCCTCAATTAATAGTGGATTCTGATCTGCTGGTACAACAGCACCGGTTTCTGCATGCACCTGCATGGATATCGTTCCACCTGTGTGGATTAGTAAAATAGTTTTCATTGTAAGTACCTCCCATATTCTGCGTATTTAAGGTATAATAGTAATAATGAAATGGAAGGAGTAAGTTTATGTTCATACTACTTTCCGTTGCAATAGCCCCTGCTTTAGCACTGTTAAGTTATTTTTACTTGCGTAAAGAAATTTCTGCAGAACCCTCCAGATTATTGTTACATACATTTATATATGGCGCTATATTAACATTTCCAATCTTGTTTATTCAACATGTTTTTCAAGAGGAACAGATTTTTTCTTCTTCGTTTATACATCAAGCTATTGTAACGAGTGCACTTGAAGAGTTCTTTAAATGGCTAGTTCTTATTGTAGCTATCTATAAGCATGTGGAGTTCGATGATCCCTACGATGGCATTTTATATGGTGCGAGCGTAGCGCTAGGTTTTGCGACTGTTGAAAATATATTGTATTTATTGAATTTTGGTATGGAAGAAGCATTTATACGTGCAATTCTTCCAGTTTCTAGTCATGCACTATTCGGTGTATTGATGGGATATTATATCGGTAGAGCAAAATTTACGACCATAACGAAATCTCGTTATGAAATAGTTTATGCATTGATAGCACCACTTACTTTGCACACTATTTACAATAGTATTCTAGGCATTACAGGCTTGGAGCTTTTATTGATGGTACCATTTATGTTGTTTTTGTGGTTATTTAGTTTATCCAAAGTGAAGAAAGCCCATGTTTTATCTCGTAAAAAAAGATTTAAGAATCATGAATACTATGTAGAAGAAAAAGTCTAGCTAACCGCTAGACTTTTTTTGTATATTTTGACACTTTTTACTCCATGCTAAGTAAAAAGGAGAGATGTCGTTTGAAACAAATAAAATACATCCTGATTAGTTTGCTTTTTTGTACGATTAGTTTTTCTTTAATCCATGAGCAACCAACTACCCAGGCTTTCTCTGCTCAAGTATTAGAACGAGGTGCTTATGGGGACGACGTTATCGAACTCCAAGCGAGACTACAGTATATCGGATTTTATAAGAGTGAGATAGATGGTAAATTTGGTTATAGTACCTACTGGGCATTGAGGAGTTTCCAGGAAAAGTATGGACTCCCGATCGACGGCCTACTAGGAGAAGCCACCAAGAAAAAATTAGTTGGTGTTTCTGATTATAATAAAGAATTTGTTCACGAGCAGATTAATAAAGGGAATAGTTTTACGCATTATGGTGGGGTGGATTTAGATAAGCAAGTAAAAAACCAAAAAGCAGAGAGTACAAATATGCAACTACCCCCGCAATATTCGGAAAAAGATTTAAAACTGATCGCTAATGCTGTATATGGTGAAGCACGTGGTGAGCCTTACGAAGGGCAGGTTGCTGTAGCGGCAGTAATTTTAAACCGAGTCGAACATGCGGACTTTCCAAATACGGTTTCGGAAGTAATTTTTCAGCCATTAGCTTTTACAGCTGTCGCGGATGGGCAAATATGGCTAGAACCAAATGAACGTGCAAAGGAAGCCGTGCTAGATGCACTTAATGGCTGGGATCCAACTGAAAATGCCATTTATTATTTCAATCCTGAAACTGCGACAAGTGAATGGATTTGGAGTCGACCGCAAATTAAAAAAATTGGACAGCATATTTTCTGTGCATAAGGAGATAAAATGAAAAAAACTATATGGGTAATCGTGTCTTCCGTTGCAGTAATCTTTCTTATGTATCATTTCTCTGTTCAGTCTCAAAATAAACGACTAGAAAATGCATTAGCAGTACAATACTCCAATCAGTTGACCTCGGCATCTGAAAAATTGACTAAGCTAACAGAGTCCGTTGATCAGACAATGCTATTTACGGATAAGGAAGCTTTAGATCAGCCTTTAGAAGATGTATGGAGAATTTCCTCGGATATAAGAAATTCTATAAGTGCATTGCCAATTAGTAACGAAACATCTACAGTATGGATGAATTATTTAAACAGACTAGGCAACGGTGCTGCGCAGGTAAAAAATGGCAAGGTGCCAATTGAGGAATGGCAAAAGAACATGGTCAGTGCAAGAGAAAACTTGCAAGCACTTTCAGATCAGTGGGCATTTACGAACAAAGATGGTGGGAACAAAGATTATATCGTAACAGCGTTTGTTCAAAATAAATTAGATAAAAGCGGCGAGAAGAATTGGAAGTCACTAGGTAATTCTGTAAAGGCGTATACAGAAAGCGACTTCCCAATGACTGCAAGTGAAACAGATCAACAAAAGAAAAGGGATTTACAGCATATTCAGGACACCGAAATTACTTCAGATGAGGCTCAGGAACGGTTTATTAAATTGTTTCCAGAGTTTAAGGATGCAAAAATACACATAACGGAAAGTTCTGAAGATGCTCCTTATCCTTTTTACCATATTAAATTCCATGAAGGTATTCGAATAGGTTATGCAGATTTAACTAAAAAGGGTGGACATATACTGTCATTTTTACTGGAAAGACCTTTTGACAAAACGACTATAACAGTACAGCAGATGAAAGATAAGTCTGCCGAATATATGAAAACATTAGGTTTTTCGGACACAGAGATGGTAGAATATCGTGAAAATTCAGTGGCTTGGCATTTATCATTTGCGAGAAGAGACGAGAGTAATGATGCATTAATATATGCGGATGGTCTACAATTAAAAATTGCGAAGGATAATGGTGAATTACTCGGTTTAAATGCAATGGAATATATTCAAAAAGAAAAAATTGATAAGCAAGAAATAATACCATTAGATAAAGCGGAACTCTTTTCAAATAACTTTTTTGTAGAAGAAGAGCGCTTAGCATATGTGGAAAACAAACAACTTCAACAACGATTGGCCTATCAGATATTAGCTAGGAATGATTCTATTGGCACATACAAAATTTATATAGATACCGAAAACCATGAAGTTTTACATGCGGATAAACTACCATAGAACTTTTTTCTATAGAAAAATACTCACTGCAATGTCATAATAGAAAGTATATTATGACACTAAAGAGGGTTGCTTATGAAAATCAAACTTGGTACGCAATTAACGTTAGAGCCAACCTTTACTGATAAAACAGAAAAATATCGATGTAAAGTGGTCGATTTAGACAATCAATTTATTTATATCGATTATCCGATGGATACAATTTCCAATAGAACAGTTTTTTTAATGGACGGGATGCAGCTAAGAGCAACTTTTGTGGAAGATACAAAGGCGGTTTATGCATTTCAAACAGAGGTATTGGGAAAAAAATCAAAACAAATACCAATGGTCAAGCTTGCGCTTCCAGCGGTATCTGAATTTTTACGTATACAACGTAGAGATTTTGTTCGCGTTAGTACTTCTATAGATATTTCTGTACAATTCGATGAGGAAAGATATCAATTTGTTACAGATGATATAAGTGCTGGCGGAACGGCTGTTATCTTAAACAAACCAGTAAACTTTAAAGCTGGAGATGAAGTATCATTACTAATTCCCCTGTTGTTTAATAATGGAGATATTAAATATGTTACAACTCTAGCGCAAGTAATTAGGATTTGGGAAAAAGGTTCACTTACTATTGCATCTTTGCATTTTACAGATACGGATGACCTAGATAAACAGCAAATTGTACGATTTTGTTTTGAACGTCAACTATTGATTCGAAAGAAAACAATGAGTTAAATCAAAAAAGAGGTTACACAAAGTATAACTTTTGTGTAGCCTCTTAAAATTTACGGCAGGACTATCTTCGTAACTATTAAAAATAAGTTATCATTTAGGATGCTTGCTTTTTTCTCATTAATACAGTTCTATGATAAAATGTAAAGGAATAGAGTGGAGGCAAACAGATTGAAAAAACAAATACAAATAGCCATAGATGGCCCGGCAGCAGCAGGCAAAAGTACGATTGCTAAAAAAACCGCAGAGTTACTAGGATATACATATGTAGACACAGGTGCTATGTACCGTGCAATCACGTATAAAGCACTACAAGAGAACATAGATTTGCAAGACGAAGTTAAATTAACAAACTTATTAAAGGAAACTTTAATAGAATTAAAACCTTCTCCAGCTGGCCAATTGATATTTCTTGATAATGTGGCTGTCACCGAAGAAATTCGTTCAAAAGAGGTTACAGCATCTGTTTCAGCAGTTGCTGCACATGCAACATTACGCGAAGAAATGGTTAAAAGACAGATGGAAATGGGTGAAAGTGGAAGTATCGTAATGGATGGTAGAGATATCGGTACCCATGTATTAAAGGACGCTGAGTTGAAAATTTTTATGAGTGCCAGTGTGGAAGAAAGAGCAAAAAGAAGATATTTAGATAACCAAAATAGAGGAATAGAAACAAACCTTGAAGAACTTAAACAAGAGATCACTCTGAGAGATAAGTTAGATAGTGAGCGGCAAGCTTCACCATTAGTACAGGCAGATGATGCAATTTTTATTGATACCACTTTATTAACGGTTGATGAAGTATCGGAAAAAATTATGCATCTTGCAAAAGAAAGGATGTCTTAAATTGAATCTTTACTCCTTTGCAAAGACGGTTGTTTTTTCAGCGTTAAAACCAATTTATAGATTTGACGTTATTGGAACGGAAAATTTTCCAAAAGATGGTGGGATTTTGTTATGCTCTAATCACATCAATGCTTTAGATCCACCAGTGGTTGGGATACTTGCTCCGAGACCAGTACATTTTATGGCAAAAGCTGAATTATTTAATATCCCACTATTGAAAGGGATTTTACCTGGAGTGAATGCATTCCCAGTGAAAAGAGGACTGAGCGACCGGGATGCTCTTCGAACAGCTATTAAGCTTTTAAAAGAGGGAGAAGTGGTTGGGTTATTCCCTGAAGGGACTAGAAGTAAGGATGGCACGCTTGGAAAAGGATTTAGTGGGGCGGGATTCTTTGCGTTACGTGGAGAAGCAAATGTTGTCCCATGCGCTATAATAGGACCTTATAAACCTTTTAAAAAGTTAAAAGTAGTATACGGCGAGCCAATTGATATTAAACCTTACCGTGAAAGAAAGGCTTCAGCAGATGAAGTTACAGATATGATAATGGAGAATATTGCCAAATTACTTAAAGAGCATAAATCGAAATAATTAGAATATTATTATTTGAAAAGTGCTTCCTTTTGTAATTCTGTGCCAATTCGCATAAAATAGAATAGAGACGCTGTGAAGGAGGAATATCATATGTCAGAAGAAATGAACTTAAACGACACGAATGAGTTTAAAGAGGGTGAACTAGTAAAAGCAACGGTTGCACAAGTAGATGAAAAATCTATTATCGTAACAATTGAAGGAGCACCTTTTGATGGAATAGTTCCTATAAGTGAACTATCTAGCTTGCATATTGAAAAAGCATCCGACTCCGTTTCCATCGGTGACGAATTGGAATTAATGATTACTAAAGTGGAAGAAGCTAACTTTGTCCTTTCTAAAAGAAGAGTGGATGCGGAAAAAGCTTGGGAGAAGTTAGAAAAACAATTCCAATCTGGAGAAATAATCGAAACTGAAGTAAAAGAAGTAGTTAAAGGCGGACTAGTAGTAGATTTAGGTGTCCGTGGTTTCATCCCTGCGTCATTGATAGAGGATCATTTTGTAGAATCCTTTGAAGACTATAAAGGGAAGGTAATAACCTTTAAAATAGTAGAGCTCGAAAAAGATAAAAATAGACTGATTCTTTCTCACAAAGCAGTAGTAGAAGATGAAAAATCTGTTAGTAAGCAACAAACATTTGAATCCATTAAAAGTGGTGACGTGTTGACCGGTACAGTACAACGATTAGCTTCGTTCGGTGCATTTGTCGATATTGGCGGAGTTGATGGACTTGTTCATATTTCACAAATTTCGTACGAGCATTTAGAAAATGTTGCGGACGTTTTAACGGAAGGCCAAGAAGTCAAAGTAAAAGTTTTATCAATCGATCGTGATGCAGAAAGAATTTCTTTATCTATTAAGGATACACTTCCTGGACCATGGGCAGAGGTTGAAGAAAAAGCATCAAAAGGAGCAATACTAACTGGGAAAGTAAAACGCCTTGTTTCTTACGGTGCGTTTGTAGAAGTATTCCCTGGAGTAGAGGGACTTGTGCATATTTCTCAAATTGCGCATAAGCATATTAGTAATCCACAAGAGGTCTTAAGAGAGGGCGAAGAAGTACAAGTTAAAGTAATAGAAGTTAACAGTGCTGAAAAGCGTCTATCTTTAAGCATCAAAGAATTAGTTGAAAATGAAGATCGTTATAATATAGAAGATTATCAAATGCCTGAAGAGTCAAGAGGATTTTCTATAAGTGATGTACTCGGTGACAAGCTGAAAGGCTTCTCAAATAATAACTAAAACTATACTCTACAAAAACAGGTGACTTCAATAAAGTCGCCTGTTTTTGTCTTTTTGTTGTATAATACAACTTAGACGAAGTTGGAAGGATGAAAAAGTAATGACAAAACCAGTAGTAGCAATCGTTGGTAGGCCAAATGTCGGCAAATCGACTATATTTAATCGAATCGTAGGAGAACGCGTATCCATCGTGGAAGATATTCCAGGGATTACACGTGATCGTATATATAGTTCTGCCGATTGGTTGACACATGAATTCAATATTATCGATACAGGAGGTATTGAACTAAGCGACGAGCCGTTTTTAGAACAGATTAAGCAACAAGCTGAAATAGCAATGGATGAAGCAGATGTTATCATTTTCTTAACGAATGGTCGAGAAGGAATTACAGCAGCAGACGAATATGTTGCCAAAATTTTATATAAAACAAAAAAACCAATCGTACTAGCCGTTAATAAAATCGATAATCCTGATATGCGTGACTTACTCTATGACTTTTATGCTTTAGGATTAGGTGAACCTTTCCCAATCTCAGGCTCTCATGGACTTGGATTAGGAGATTTGCTAGATGAGGTAGCGAAGAATTTCCCAGACATAGAGGATATAGAATATGGAGAAGAAGTTATTAAGTTTTCTCTAATCGGACGTCCAAATGTAGGGAAATCTTCTTTGATCAACGCATTTTTAGGTCATGATCGTGTAATCGTAAGTGATATCGCTGGAACAACAAGAGATGCGATTGATACGGAATACTCTTTTGATGGTCAGGAGTACGTAATGATTGATACAGCAGGTATGCGTAAAAAAGGGAAAGTGTATGAAACGACAGAGAAATACAGTGTATTACGTGCTTTAAAGGCGATCGAACGTTCTGACGTTGTTTTAGTTGTTCTGAATGCAGAAGAAGGTATTCAAGAGCAAGATAAAAAAATTGCAGGCTACGCGCATGAGGCAGGTAAAGCAGTTATTATCGTCATGAACAAATGGGATGCAATTGAAAAAGATGATAAAACAATGAATGTGATGACGAAGAAAATTAGAGATCATTTCCAGTTTCTGGATTATGCACCGATTGTTTTCGTATCCGCTAAAACAAAGCAACGTGTTCATGCGCTTCTACCAGTTATTAATAAAGTAAGTGAAAACCATGCAATGCGAGTTCAGTCTTCTGTATTGAATGAGGTAATTGAAGATTCTGTTGCAAGAAATCCAGCTCCAACTGATAAGGGGAAAAGACTGCGTATTTACTATGCAACTCAAGTGGCTATCAAACCGCCAACTTTCGTTGTGTTTGTTAATGAGCCAGAGATGATGCATTTTTCTTATGAAAGATTTTTAGAAAATCGTATTAGAGAGTCCTTTGACTTTGAAGGAACTCCAATCCGGATTATCACACGAGCAAGAACTTAATCCTATTAGTTTTAAAGGAGCGAAATAGCGATGGAAAAAGTAACTGTACTGGGTGCAGGAAGCTGGGGAACAGCCTTAGCCATGGTTCTTGCAAACAATGATCATGACTGTCTACTATGGTCACACAGAGATGAACAAGCAACGGAAATAAATACAAAGCATACAAACAAAAAGTATTTGCCAGATACAATATTACCAGCTAATTTAAGAGCTACTAGTGACTTTCAAAAAGCAATCCAATATGCGAATGTAATTGTGATTGCAGTCCCAACTAAAGCAATTAGAGAAGTTTGCCAAAATATGTTACCTTTTTTGGATGAAAAGAAGTTATTTGTGCATGTTTCTAAAGGAATTGAACCTGATTCCTTAAATAGAATATCAGAAATGATTGAGGATGAATTATCAAGGGATGTTATGGAAGCAATAGTTGTGTTATCTGGTCCTAGTCATGCAGAAGAGGTTGTATTAAAGCATCCAACAACTATTACAGTTGCAAGTGAAAATATGATTGCTGCCGAAAAGATCCAAGATTTGTTTATGAACAAGTATTTCCGGGTTTATACAAACGATGATGTCATCGGTGTAGAAATTGGAGCAGCGCTTAAAAATGTAATAGCTTTAGCGGCTGGAATTGTTGATGGACTAGGTTACGGAGATAATGCAAAAGCAGCACTGATCACTAGAGGACTTGCAGAAATCTCTCGTCTTGGCATTAGTCTAGGTGCAAAAGGCTACACGTTCTCTGGTTTAACAGGTATGGGTGACTTGATCGTAACATGTACAAGTGTGCATTCTAGAAATTGGCGTGCTGGGAATATGTTAGGTAAGGGAGCAACGCTGGAAACAGTATTAGAAGAGATGGGCATGGTCGTAGAAGGTGTTCGAACGACAAAAGCTGCTTATCAGCTCGCTACTAAACAGCAAGTGGATATGCCGATTACGGAAGCATTGTACTCTGTCTTATTTGAACAGGTCAATCCAAAAGAGGCTGTAGACATACTCATGCACCGAACTAAAAAACACGAATTAGAAGATTATAAAACGTTCTAAATTTGTCACAAATGGAAAGAGTTGTTGAAAAAAACAGCTCTTTTTGACTGTTAATCTGAAATACTATTTTTAATAGAAAACTTCTTTTGATTGTTTGCCAGGAACTTTTTGTTCTGTGATATACTTTTTTATTGGAGAAAGGTGTGGAAGTTGTTGTGGTGTTATTAGTATCATCAATGGATAAAATGTGGATATCGTTTGGATCTATGGGTTGTATGTTTTTAGCTATGGCATTTATGTTTTTTGTAAAGAATAAACTGAATAATAAATTCTTGAAATTTATATTAGGTTTGATCGCATACATATTATTGTTTATAGGTTTCATTACGATGATCTATATAATATCTAACCCAACTAAGGCTTAGTAAGGAGATTCCTATGAAAAAGTTTAAACTTAATGCTTTAATTATGCTAATGATCTTCTTAGCAGGATGTGGTTATAAAAGCGGTTATGAGCCTGAAAATTTATTGCCATATGAGGATCAACTAGAGGCTGTTCAAAAAGCTGTTGATAGTTTTCAAGAAGATTCCAGTGGACTATTACCGATTAAAACACGCGATATGGAAACTGATCAATACATTAAATACCCAATTGACTTTAGCAAAATTATTCCATCCAAGCTAGGAGAGGCCCCTGCCAATTCATTTGAAGCAGGCGGTATTTATCAATATGTACTAATGGATGTTGAAGAGAATCCTAAGGTTAAATTAGTGGACTTACGTATTGCGGATACACTACGTGACATTAACTATCGAAAAGGTATAAATGGATTCGGACCTATAGCTGAAACGATTGCAGAAGGCGTCTATAAGCTTGACTATAAAAAAATGGGGTATAATGGTGAATTATCCGTTCAAAGCCCATATTCTGATACTCAATTACCAATTGTAGCTACTGGTGATGGGGAAGTATATGTAGATTACTCTATAGAATTAAATAGATTGCTCCAAGAAACAGAAGAGAAAATAGAGCCAGGAGATGACATTCGTTTTCTGTTGACAGATAATTTTGCAATTGTCCCAGCCTATTCTCTACCTTACACTGTAAACGAACAGAATGAGCCTGTATTTATGTTGGAAAAATAAAAAGGACGTTTCATGCGATATGCATGAAACGTTTTTTTGGTGCATATATTAAATTGCTAAGAAAGGAGAGTATCCATGTCGAGTAAACTGTATGAACAGATAGCAGAAAGAACGAATGGTGATGTGTATATTGGTGTAGTCGGCCCTGTCCGAGTAGGTAAGTCTACTTTTGTAAAACGAGTAATGGAGTTAGTAGTAATCCCGAATATCCAGGAAGAGGCCGAGCGTCTACGTGCACAAGACGAATTGCCTCAAAGTTCACCTGGTAATGTAATAATGACAGCCGAGCCTAAATTTGTGCCTGCACACGGGACAAATATTCATCTAGGAGAAGATCAGCTACGCTTACAAATCAGACTTGTAGATTGTGTGGGGTATATGATTGACGGTATTAAAACACATTCTGGTGAAGAGGGTCAGAAGTTGGTGCATACCCCATGGCATAGCGAAGCAATACCTTTTGAGGAAGCTGCTAGAATTGGCACAGACAAAGTAATTAGAGATCATTCAACTATTGGTATTGTTGTCACTACGGATGGAACAGTAAATAATATCCCACGTATAGCAGCTGAAAGTGCAGAACAACAAATTATCACACAATTAAAAGAAATTGGTAAACCATTTGTAATCGTTTTAAACAGTAAAAATCCAGGTCATTTAGAGACGATTCAATTGAGTGAAGAATTACAGAGACAACATGAGGTTCCGGTAATTGCAACTGCCGTTGATCGTATGACTGCTGAGGAAATTCAATACATACTCCAACAAGCACTCTATGAATTTCCGATCACGGATATCGAATTAGTCAAACCAGATTGGACAGATGTACTTGAACCGGACCATTTTGTCAATAATGCCATCACTTCATCCTTGCAAGAGTGGCTGCAGATAGTATCTAAAATGAAAGACGTGAAAGAATTAGCTTCTAGATTTAAACAGGTTCCCTTTATCCAATCTGCAGAAGTGGTAGAGGCAAATCCCGGCAGAGGATCTGCATGTATACAAATTGGTTTAAAACCCGAAGTGTTTCAAGAAGTTTGTGATGAATGGTTAGAGGAACCTATTGAGTCTAAAAAGGATTGGCTACTATTTGTTAAAGAGGCTTCAACAGCTAAAAAGGCTTATAATAAATTTTCAGAGGCATTAGAAGCAGCAAAAAAACATGGTTACGGTGTATCTTTACCAACTATTCAAGATTTTCAGCCAACTGCACCTGAAATTATAAAACAAAATAATTTCTATGGTGTAAGTTTAAAAGCAAAAGCCGCTTCTCTTCACATTATTCGAGTGGATATGGAAGCCGAATTTGCACCATTAATCGGATCTGAATTTCACAGTCAGCAATTATTAAAAGATCTAAAACATGGTTTTTTACATGACCGAGATGCTTTATGGCAAACACAGGTTTTTGGAACTTCTTTAGTAGAAGTTTTAAAAGAAAGTTTACGTTATAAAACAGAAAGTGTATCTGATGTTGCGAAGAAAAGAATGCGCGAAACGATCGAACGAATGGTGAATGAAGGTGACCGAGGGATGGTCACATTTATATTGTGAAGCCAATACAGGACTTTTTGCGACTATGCAAAAAGTCCTGTTATTGTGTGAAAATGCCCTTTTTTTGAGGAAACTTAGCTAAACTCGTGCAAATTGTGTTGCGAAGGTTTTTTGGTTGTGATACTCTTTTTACAGGTTGAAGCTATCTTCCTTTGAGAGGAGGTGAATGGTATGAATAAAACAGAACTAGTTAACTCTGTTGCAGAAGCTACAGAACTTTCTAAAAAAGATGCTTCTAAAGCTGTTGAAGCTGTATTTGAATCAATTCAAACTGCTCTTGCAGATGGTGAAAAAGTACAATTAATCGGTTTTGGAAACTTTGAAGTTCGTGAACGTGCTGCACGTAAAGGGCGTAACCCACAAACAGGTAAAGAAATCGACATCGCTGCTAGCAAAGTACCTGCGTTTAAACCAGGTAAAGCACTTAAAGACGCAGTTAAATAACTGATGTTGTAGTACATAGAACGGTTATTGTGGAGCTTGCTTCACGGTAGCCGTTCTTTTCAATTATGCTCTGTTATCAGATTGTTCGACTGTTAAGCTAACCCATAAAAAGAAAATCAGAAATCTAGAAGGATTAAATATGCAAGTATGGGCTTATGATAAAGTGAATTTAGGCAAATAACGCCACTTCGTGCGGCAATACCTGAGTACCAATATTCTGTTGGGCTGAACCGATTGAGCATCCCATTTTCACTTACAAAATTTGAGTTAGAGGTATTACAGCCGTTAAACCGGGAAAAATTTATTTATTATAAGTATTTCATATGCTAAGATGCAATTGATATAATACATAGTTTTAGGGGGTCTACAGATGACAAAAGTCGATCTGAACAAGATAGAAGAAGCTGTTAAAATGATTTTAGAGGCAGTCGGTGAAGATCCGAGTAGAGAGGGATTATTAGACACTCCTAAAAGAGTATCTAAAATGTACGCAGAAATGTTCGAAGGCTTACATCAGGATCCAAAGGAATATTTTAAAACCGTTTTTAACGAAGAGCATGAAGAGTTAGTTTTAGTGAAAGATATACCATTTTACTCCATGTGTGAACATCATTTAGTTCCTTTTTACGGAAAAGCACATGTCGCATATATTCCTCGTAACGGGGTGGTCACTGGTTTAAGTAAGCTGGCAAGAGCTGTAGAGACGACTGCTAGACGTCCTCAACTTCAAGAAAGAATCACCTCAAGCGTGGCGGATGATATAATGCAAATGCTAAATCCGCACGGTGTATATGTAGTAGTAGAAGCGGAGCATATGTGTATGACGATGCGAGGTATTAAAAAACCTGGTGCAAAAACACTTACTGCTGTTGCACGTGGTATTTTAGAAACGGACGATGTGAAGCGCTCCGAAATACTTTCATTTATACAGATGAAGTAACACCTTTGGATGTCGGCTTTAGATTATGGTATGATGGAAAAAGACTGTGAACAAAGGAGACTATAATATGTCTAGTTCAGATTATATTTTGATAAAAGCAGAGGAAGATGGAGTTCATGTAATTGGTCTTACAAGAGGAACAGATACAAAATTTCATCATTCTGAAAAACTGGATAATGGCGAAGTTATGATTGCCCAGTTTACCGAACATACGTCGGCCATGAAGATCAGAGGGAAAGCATCAATCCATTCTGCAAATGGTATTATACAATCCGATTCTAAAAAATAGTTTTTTAAAATAGCCAATTAGACAGATAAAGCGCAGTTGGGAAATGGAGTAAAGTGTATGAACGAAGCATTGATCAAACAACATATAAAGCAGTATAAAGATGGTATTCTCAAACAAGTTCAGCAAAGTACTTTGTTAAAATATACCGGGGCTCCTGTCATTGATGAAGAGCGTTTGTTTTTTACACTTTTACCACTACTTAATGGGGAAGAATGGGAAGAGTCTCAAAGCAAATCTGCCATTGCAGTTACGCTTATCTTTTCTGCCTTAGCTGCACATGATTTAGTAAAAGAATTGAATGCAACGACCAAGGAACAGCAACTACAAGTATTAGCTGGGGATTATTATAGCGGGAAGTATTACCAGTTACTAGCTAGCGACAAACAATTAGACTTAATCCAACAATTGTCGGATGGTGTCGCGACCATATCCGAACAGAAAACTAGATTTTATGATCGACAATCATATAGCTTTGAAGAACTCATACATTCTATCCAACTGATTGAATCTAAATCTATCGAACAACTTTATGATTATTATTCATTTCATGAGTATGTATTTGTTATGAAAGAGTCTTTGCTACTCATTGCTTTAAAAAAAGAACTAGAAGCATATGAACAAGGCAACCAACCGTTTTACATTAGTAAATCTAGTCAATTACAAGCTAATATTAATTTGCTGCAGTTGGAGATAAAAAAAATTGAGTCTATACTCAAAGAAGAAATCACTAACTCAGAGCTATTACAAGACCAACTAAAAAATATAATGATAAACAAATTAATGAAAAGCACCTTAGAAAAGCAGTTGAGAGAAGGTTAAATCGTGGGGAAATCAAAAGAACAATATGTGCATGAAGTTTTCGAAAAGATATCCGATAATTATGATTCGATGAATTCGGTTATTAGTTTTCAACAACATAAAGCATGGCGAAAAGATACGATAAAGGCTATGCAAGTAAAATCTGGAAACAAAGCATTGGACGTATGTTGTGGAACAGCAGATTGGACAATCGCATTGGCTGAGGCAACTGGACCAACTGGTGAAGTTAGAGGTTTAGATTTTAGTCAAAATATGTTAAATGTTGGACTAGAAAAAGTAAAGCATATTTCTCAAGTTGAGTTAATACAAGGAAATGCAATGGAATTACCATTCGAGGATAATTCTTTCGATTATGTAACGATTGGATTCGGTTTACGCAATGTTCCGGACTATACGCAAGTATTAAGTGAGATGAATCGTGTTGCTAAACCAGGTGGAATGGTTGTTTGTTTAGAAACGTCACAACCAGATTCGAAATTATTCAATGGACTATTCCGATTCTATTTCCGTTATATCATGCCGATCTTCGGTAAACTTTTTGCGAAAAGCTATAAAGAATACTCATGGTTACAGGAGTCTGCAAAAGACTTTCCAAATAGAGCTGAGTTAACTAAGCTATTTGAAAAAGTGGGCTTAGTCAATGTTACAAGCAAACCATATAGTGGTGGGGCCGCAGCTAGACATATTGGGTATAAAAAAGATATTTAAGTGAGTGAGGTTGTAACCGTGGATAAGATGAAGTTAAAGTTACTCTATTCCGATTTAAAATCGGATCTTGATATCATCGAAAATGAATTAGCAATAGCGGTGAATTCATCCTCTCACTTATTGAATGAGGCGTCTCTTCATTTATTACGTGCTGGTGGTAAGCGAATTAGACCAGTTTTCGTCTTGCTTGCAGCGAAATTTGGAAACTATTCAATAGACTCTATAAAAAATGTAGCTGTTACTGTTGAACTCATTCATATGGCTTCTCTCGTCCATGATGATGTAATTGACGATGCGGAAACTAGACGGGGAAGAGAAACGGTGAAGGCACAATGGAATAATCGGGTCGCGATGTATACAGGGGATTTTCTTTTTGCAAATGCAATTGAATACATAACAGATTTACAAAATACATATGCACATGAAGTGTTATCACAAACAATGGTGGAACTTTGTATTGGGGAAATTATCCAAATTGAGGATAAGCACTTTCTTGAACAAACAGTTAGAGATTATTTACGTCGGATCAAACGAAAAACGGCTATATTAATCTCTGCGAGCTGTGAATTAGGTGCAATTGCTTCTGAGGCAGATGAGAAAACAGTAAAGCATTTGAAACGTTTTGGATATTATGTCGGAATGTCTTTTCAAATAATCGATGATATTTTAGACCTTACATCTACAGATGAGCAATTAGGCAAACCTGCTGGATCCGATCTCGCACAAGGAAATATTACTTTACCTGTTCTATACGTTAAAAACGATCCGATTATCGAACCATTACTAAGAGAAATATTAGAAGGGACGATTAGTGACACAAATCGACAGCTACTGTTAGCGAAAATTCGCGAATCAGAAGGTATTAATCGTGCCAAACAAATAAGTAATATATACTTGCAAAAAGCGCTAAATGAAGTTAAACAACTACCGGCAAATTCTGCAAAGAAATCGCTACAAAACATCGCTTTGTTTATGAGTAAAAGGAAATTCTAAACTGCACTAATTTGAAGTAATGTAACCTCAAGTGCATAAAGCAATTAACCAGATGTTAATTTAATTTGAAAATAATGAATTATAATGATAATATTTGTAACGGTGGAGAATAAAGTCCATTATATATATTCGAGGAGTGTTAACTATGGAAAAAACATTTTTAATGGTAAAACCTGATGGCGTACAACGTAACTTAATCGGTGAAATCGTAGGTCGTTTTGAAGCAAAAGGATTCCAACTAGTTGGAGCAAAATTAATGCAAATTCCTACTGAACTTGCTGAACAACATTACGGT
This sequence comes from Psychrobacillus sp. FSL K6-2836, assembly GCF_038003085.1. Lineage (NCBI taxonomy): Bacteria > Bacillati > Bacillota > Bacilli > Caryophanales > Bacillaceae > Psychrobacillus > Psychrobacillus sp. FSL K6-2836. The sequence continues at coordinate 320,334 of NZ_JBBOOM010000001.1, read as the reverse complement.
GAGCATAAAGAACGCCCATTCTTCGGTGAATTAGTAGAATTCATCACTTCTGGACCAGTTTTCGCAATGGTTTGGGAAGGTGAAAACGTTATCTCAACTGCTCGTTTAATGATGGGTGCTACAAACCCTAAAGAATCTGCACCTGGAACTATTCGTGGAGATTTTGCAGTAACTGTAGGGAAAAATATTATCCATGGTTCTGATGCTCCAGAAAGCGCAGAACGCGAAATCGGATTATTCTTCAAACAAGAAGAACTAGTATCTTACAAAAAAGATGCTAACAACTGGATTAACTAATAATGAAAATGGTTGTTTATGACTTCGGTCATAAACAACCATTTTTTGCTTTGAAAAATATTCTATACGAGCGGGATTCGAGCTGTACGAGAGAGATCGACTGCTAAACGAGAGTCCCAGGGTATACGAGAGGTATCTACGCCTATACGAGAAGGATTCGAGCTTGAACGAGAGAGCCCGGCAGCTATACGAGAGTCCCAAGGTTATACGAGAGGTATCTACGCCTATACGAGAAGGATTCGAGCTTGAACGAGAGAGCCCGGCAGCTATACGAGAGCCCCAGGGTATACGAGAGGTATCTACGCCTATGCGAGCGGGATTCGAGCTTGAACGAGAGAGCTTGATAGCTAAACGAGAGCCCCCAGGGTATACGAGAGGTATCTACGCCTATACGAGAAGGATTCGAGCTTGAACGAGAGAGCCCGGCAGCTATACGAGAGCCCCAAGGTTATACGAGAGATAACTACACCTATGCGAGCGAGATGCGAGCTCATACGAGAGAGACTCACTGCTATACGAGAGAGACTCACTGCTATACGAGAGAGACTCACTGCTATACGAGAGAGACTCTAACTCAACAGATAAAAAGACAGACAAATGTTCATATTTGTCTGTCTTTTTAGTATGTTCGAAATGCTGTGTTTGAGATATACTAAATATAGGTTTTCAGAAAGGGGCGAAATCATTTTGCCGGATTATATTAAATTTGTGGATTCCATAAAGAAGAAAACAGGCATTGATCTTGCAGCGTATAAAGAGGCGCAGATGAGACGTAGACTTACTTCTCTGTATGAGAAAAAGGGATATAAAAATTTTGTTGAATTTTATCAAGCACTCGACACTAATAGAGATTTAATGAATGAATTTCTAGATAGAATGACGATCAATGTTTCAGAGTTTTATAGGAATGCAAAACGCTGGGATATACTACAAACTAAAATATTTCCGAAGTTATTAGAAACAAATAAACGCCTAAAAATTTGGAGCGCAGCATGCTCTACAGGTGAAGAACCCTATACAATAGCAATGGTTCTGTCCAATCATGTTCCTTTATCACAAGTTGCTATACACGCAACAGATTTAGATGAAAATGCAATACAACGTGCAAAAGTTGGTATTTATCCTGAACGTTCCCTAGCAGAAGTTCCTACGGATATGAAGAATAAGTACTTTGAGAACCAAACTCCTTTTTATAAGATGAGTGATTCGGTTAAAAAGACCGTAACATTTAAAAAACATAATCTATTGAAAGATACATATGATAAAAATTTTGATTTGATTGTTTGTCGAAATGTCATGATTTACTTTACGGAAGAAGCAAAAGATCAAATTTATCAAAACTTTAGTGAATCGCTAAGGTCTGGAGGAATTCTATTTGTCGGCAGTACGGAACAGATTTTCAATCCAGGAAAGTATGGTTTTGAAACGGAAGACACCTTTTTTTATCGGAAAAAATAAGTGGAACTGTCTGAGGAATTTCGGACAGTTTTTCTAGTATTGTTTAGCTTCAGCGTCTAGCCGAACCTGAGTCGCTTCAGAATGTCGGATAAAGTGCCATTATCTCATTCTTCCAGGAACTTTCGGAGGCCAACGGTATTTGGTCTAACAGTCTAAGTTCGCAACACGAAACTTAGACTGACTTCCTAAAATTAGACGCTGCAGCTTTTCTTCTATACATTGTACTGAAATTTTGTTATAGTGATAAACAAATACTTTAGCGAGTTGAAGGGGGAAAGTGCTGTGAGATATTTAACTGCAGGTGAGTCACATGGACCACAACTAACAGCGATTATTGAGGGGTTACCAGCCCAATTAGAAATAACGAGTGAAATGATAAATAAAGAATTAAAACGTCGTCAGGGTGGACATGGTCGCGGAAGACGTATGCAAATTGAAAAAGATACAGTAGCTATCACCTCAGGTGTACGCCACGGGAAAACATTAGGATCTCCAGTTTGCCTAGTTGTAAACAATGATGATTGGAAGCATTGGACGAATATAATGGGGATTGAGCCTCTTGGAGATGAAATAGATCCTGAGGATATTAAAAGACAAATTACAAGGCCACGTCCTGGACATGCTGATTTAGTAGGTGGCATGAAGTATGGTCATCGTGATTTACGTAATGTTTTAGAAAGATCATCGGCACGTGAAACTACAGTAAGAGTTGCGGTAGGAGCAGTTGCAAAAGAATTGCTAAGTAAACTAGGTATATCCATTGTAGCTCATGTTACGAAAATTGGTGGAATTGAAGCGGATTTAAATCTAGCTAATGGTAAATCAATCGAAGAAATTCGTGAGATTGTAGAAGCTGACCCAGTTTATTGTTTAGATCCGGTAGCTTCAGCGAAAATGGTAGAAGCCATCGACAATGCAAAAAAAGCTGGAGATACGATTGGTGGAGTAGTAGAGGTAATTGTTTCTGGTATGCCAGCAGGAGTTGGTAGTTATGTGCATTATGATCGTAAGTTAGACGGTAAACTGGCGATGGCGATGATGAGCATCAATGCGTTTAAAGGCGTAGAGGTAGGGTTAGGATTTGAAATGGCTAATCTTTTTGGAAGCCAAGTTCATGATCAGATATCTTGGAGTGAAGAAGAAGGTTATACACGCGATACAAACCGTCTAGGTGGTCTAGAAGGTGGTATGTCTACGGGAATGCCAATAGTAGTGCGTGGAGTGATGAAACCAATTCCTACGCTTTACAAGCCACTTCAAAGTGTAGACATCGATACGAAAGAGCCGTTTAAGGCAAGTATTGAAAGATCGGATAGCTGTGCAGTACCAGCAGCTTCTGTGGTTGCCGAAGCCGTAATTGCTTGGGAGATTGCACAAGCAGTATTAGATACCTTCCATGGAGATAAAATAGATACATTACTTGCAGATATAGAGAGTCATAGAGCATATACAAAGGGGTTTTAATGATGACTATCCAAGTAAAAACGAAAGACTCCGTATACAACGTTCATTTAGGAGAGAATATTTTACAATCCTTTTGTGAAAGACAAGCAGATGCATTAACGAAATACGATCAATTAGTGTTAATTACAGATGAACATGTGTGGAGTCTACATGAGGAATATGTTCGTGCGAATTTTACGCTACCTTTTAAAATTTATATTGTTCCTAATGGTGAAGCATGCAAAACGTTTGAATCCTATTATCAAGTCCAGTCATTTTTATTAGAAGAAAATTGTTCTAGAAATTCTGCTCTTCTTGCATTAGGAGGAGGGGCAGTTGGGGACTTGACTGGATTTGTTGCTGCAACATTTATGCGGGGAATCCCTTTTTACCAAATTCCAACGACTATATTAGCGCATGATAGTGCAGTTGGAGGTAAAACTGCGATCAATCACCCAAATGGAAAGAATATGATTGGGGCATTCTATCAACCTACGGAAGTATTATATGATTTTCACTTTTTGAAAACATTGCCTGAATCAGAAGTTCGCTCTGGCCTAGCTGAAGTGATCAAGCATGCGATTATTAGTGATGCTAACTGGACAAATGAATTTCTTACTCTCCCTAACTTAAAGGCTATCGATGATAAAGAATTATTAATATGGCTAGAAAAAGGAATTCGTGTAAAAGCACATATAGTCGAATTAGACGAAAAAGAACAGTCCTATCGCAAATTTTTAAACTTTGGTCATACGTACGGCCATGCGGTTGAGGCAACTGTTGGTTACGGGAAAATCACGCATGGTGAGGCAGTGATGATCGGTATGATTCCAGCTTTAATGCTCAGTGAGCTTTATGGGAATGTCGCAGCAGGATATGCTAAACGCGTGTATGAATTAGCGAAAAGGCTTGGTTATAATTTTGAACATGTGCTTCAAAGTTCATTTGAAAGTTTAGCAAACTATATGCTAAAGGATAAAAAAACGATGAATGGGGAACTTCATTTTTCATTGCTTCAAGAAATTGGCGAACCATTTGTCCATATAATATCGTTAGATGAAATTAAACAATGTGATGAACAACTGCGACTATGGGTGAAGGAGGATAACTTATGATTAGAGGCGTAAGAGGAGCAACTACAGTAACAGCGGATTCAAACGAATTAGTACTTCAGGAAACTAGTCGTCTTGTAGAAGAAATGGCAAAAGCGAATGATATCTTACCGGAAGACATTGCTTCGGTCGTTATTTCAACTACGACGGATATTACTTCTGCATTTCCTGCAAGAGCTGTTCGAGGCTTAGAAGGGTGGTCTTATGTTCCGGTGATGTGCACCCACGAAATGAGCGTACCTGGGGCGTTAGAAAAGTGTATTCGATTACTAATGCATGTAAATACGGAGAAAACACAGCAAGAAGTCCAGCATATCTACTTAAATAACGCTGTCCAATTAAGACCAGATTTACTAAAATAATTGATAGAATTGAGGGTTTAAAATGAAATTCAAACAACAGATCAGTGGGTTGCATGCATATCAGCCTGGTAAAACTTCAGATGAAGTGAAGAAAATGTTTAACTTGGAAAAAGTGACCAAACTTGCATCCAATGAAAATCCTTATGGTGCTTCACCAAAAGTAAAAGAATACTTCTCAAATGCAAATCTAGATTTTGCAATTTATCCTGATGGATATGCGTCAAATCTAAGGACAGCTGTAGCGAATCATTTAAACGTCTCTGAAAAGCAATTATTATTTGGTAATGGATCTGACGAGAATATACTAATTGTATCAAGAGCTATTTTACGACCTGGATTGAATACAATTATGGCAGATTTAACATTTGGTCAATATAAGCATAATGCAATTGTTGAAGGGGCAGAGGTACGTGAAATTGCCCTGACAGTAAATGGAGAGCATAATTTAAACAATATGTTAGCAGCGATTGATGAAAACACTGCAATCATTTGGGTGTGTAATCCAAACAATCCAACTGGAACATTAACACCAAGCGATAAATTGAAGGATTTTATCGAAAAAGTGCCTAAGGATGTTTTAATCGTTTTAGATGAAGCATACACAGAATACATAACAGACAATAACTACAAAGATTCTATTGAATTATTAGAAAACTATCCAAACGTTTTAATAATGCGTACTTTCTCTAAAGCATATGGACTTGCAAGCTTCCGTGTTGGGTATGCAGTCGGATCAGAAGAAGTGATAGCAATGCTAGAGCCAACTCGCGAGCCATTTAATAATACTATATTAAGTCAGCAAGTAGCGCTAATTGGATTAGAAGATCAAGCATTTATAGAACAATGTAAAGAGAAAAATAACGCTGGGAAAGCCAGGTTCGTGGAATATTGCGAAGAACGAGATCTAAATTATTACCCTTCGCAAACTAATTTCATCTTAATGGAAGTGAAGGCCGATAGTGATTTAGTATTCCAAGGTTTGATGAAGCGAGGATTTATCGTTCGAAGTGGAAATGCATTAGGAAAACCTGGATACCTACGTATAACAATTGGAACCGAGCAGCAAAATAGTGAATTATTAGAAAAGCTAGATGAGGTTTTAAAAGAGGAAGGCGTCTTATAATGCAGCAAACCGTATTCATAATAGGTCTCGGACTAATAGGGGGTTCCCTAGCTCTTGGTTTAAAACGCAATAAAGAAGTGAAAATAATTGGTTATGATGCCAATGCGCATACGCTACAAACAGCGAAAAGAATTAGTGTCATTGATGAAATTGCCAAGAATATAGAAGATGGAACTGAGTTTGCTGACATAATTGTTTTTGCTACTCCAGTAAGTGAAACAATCCGATTAATGAATGAATTGCCGAAATGGCAACTAAAGAATGAAGTAATTATTACGGATACGGGAAGTACGAAAAAAGAAATAATGAAAGCTGCCATTTCATTAAGAGATAAGGGCATAACATTTATAGGTGGTCACCCCATGGCAGGTTCCCACAAAAGTGGTGTGGAGGCTGCCAGACCGATCCTCTTTGAAAATGCGTATTATTTACTCACACCTTTTGAGGAAGAATCCCATGAACGTATTCAAGTTCTGATAGACTTATTGCAGGTAACGAAAGCGAAGTTAGTACTGGTCGGGGCAGAGGAACATGATCATATGACCGCTGTAGTTAGTCATTTTCCTCATTTAGTCGCAGCTTCGCTTGTGCATCAATTATCTTTTGAAAACGAACAATATCCCTTTACGAAACAGCTTGCGGCCGGTGGGTTTCGGGACCTTACAAGAATTGCTTCTGCCAATCCAATTGTATGGAGAGATATAACGCTTCAAAATCGTAAGGAACTTAGTACTCAATTACAGATATGGACGAATGAAATGATTAAATTGCAAGACTTACTTTCATACGCTGATTCCAGTGATATAGAAGATTATTTTACTACCGCTAAAAGAATAAGAGATGATCTTCCTATAAATACACAAGGGGCGATGTTTAGCGTATTCGACCTGTATGTTGACGTACCTGATTATCCTGGGGTCATCTCAGAGATTACAGGGTATTTAGCAAAAGATGATATTAGTATTACAAACTTACGAATTGTAGAAACTCGTGAGGATGTTTTCGGAATACTAGTCATAAGCTTTCAATCGACAGATGATCGTGCAAAAGCTGTAGAGTGTATTGCCAATAACACAGCATTTGAAACGTATATTTCTTAGGAGGGATTATCTTTGATAATTAGCAGAAAATTAGATTATGCGCAGCCTTCGTTAGAAGGTACCATTAGTATACCTGGTGATAAATCTGTCTCGCATCGTTCCATTATGTTCGGTGCTATTGCAGAAGGGACTACAACAGTCGAAGGTTTTTTACAGAGCGATGATTGTTTGAGTACGATTGATTGCTTTCAAAAGCTTGGTGTAGAAATATCTATAGAAGGTGACAAAGTAAAGATCGACAGCAACGGAATTATGAACTGGATAGAACCCGATGAAATACTATATACGGGGAATTCAGGGACCACTACTCGTTTAATGCTAGGAATTTTAGCGGGTTCATCCGTTTCATCGGTTTTAATAGGTGACGAATCTATCCAAAAACGTCCAATGAGAAGAGTTACAGATCCGTTAAAACAAATGAGTGCTAAACTAATCGGGCGAGAAAACGGTCAGTTTACTCCAATTGCAGTGGAAGGAACTAAATTACAAGCTATTCAGTATAAAATGCCTGTAGCTAGTGCACAGGTAAAGTCTGCCATTTTATTGGCAGCTTTAAACGCAGACGGAGAAACAGTAGTTGAAGAAATGGAAACTTCTAGAGATCATACAGAGAAAATGCTAGATCACTTCGGCGCAAACATTGACGTAGATGATAAAACGATACGATTACAGGGTGGACAAAAGCTTAAAGGAACGCATGTAGTCGTACCCGGTGATATTTCCTCTGCAGCATTCTTACTAGTTGCTGGAGCGATTGTTCCTAATAGTAAGCTAATCTTAACGAATGTAGGCTTAAATCCAACAAGAACAGGTATTATGGATGTTCTGCAAGCAATGGGTGCTTCTTATACAGTTAATAACTCATCCAACAGCAGTCACGAAGAAATGGGTACTATTGAAATCGAGTCCTCTGCATTAGTTGGCACGGAAATCGGAGGAGAACTCATCCCCAGGCTTATTGATGAAATACCTATCATTGCCTTACTAGCTACACAGGCTAACGGGAAAACTATTATTAAAAATGCAGAAGAGCTAAAAGTGAAAGAAACAAATCGTATTGATGCAGTCGTAAATGAATTAAAGAAATTGGGAGCAAATATTACCGCCACAGATGATGGCATGATAATTGAAGGACCAACGATTCTACATGGCGGAGATTTACTCACTTACGGAGATCATCGTATTGGTATGATGGCCGCAGTGGCTTCTCTTATAACAACAGAGCCTGTCACAATTGACAATGCAGGTTGTATCGCTGTTTCGTATCCGACATTTTTTGAAGATATTTCTAGTGTTATAAAGTGAAACTTTAATCAGGGGGATGCTTTATTCCTTATTGATCTTTAGTTGAACACCCCCATATACTTGGAGCTTTGGCCAAGTGAATGGGGGATTTACTGTGTTAATGCGAGATAAAATAAGTGCCCTCTTTTTAAAGAGGGTTTTTTTCTTGTTCAAAAACAAATGTTCTTGTAGGATATAGGTATAATGAAAGAATGGTGATAACATGGACAACTTGACACCTTTTATCCAGGCGATGGAAGAAGGAAACATTGAGAAACTCGGAACAATGATTGATAATTTTTTATTGAATGGCGATCCCGATGAGCAGTATCAGCTTGCAGATTTAGTAACACAATTTGGATTTTTACAGGAAGCTATTACTATCTTAGAACATCTTCAGTTTTTATTTCCTGAGGAAAATCAGCTGAAGATTGATCAAGCCCAGCTTTATCTGGAAATGGATAAGGAGGATGAAGCTCTAGAAATGCTTACGACTATTGAAAAAACTAGCGATACATATCCGCAAGCCCTGCTCACATTAGCTGACTATTATCAAATGATTGGATTATATGAGGTGGCTGAACAAAAAATAAATGAAGCCATCACGTTATTACCAAAAGAACCATTACTTATGTATGCTAAAGGAGAATTATTGTTTGAAACCGGCAGATACTTAGAAGCAGCACGCGTAATGAAGGATTTACTTCCCTTTCAAGAGTCCATACAAGCAGTAGATTTATCGCTTAAATTAGCGGAAATCTATAGTGCAGGAGCAGCCTATGAAGAGGCAATTCCATACTATACAGAAGCACTGAAAAAAGAAGTCGCACCAGACGTACTATTTCATGCAGCTTATGCGTCCTTCCAAGTACAACATTTTGAAACTGCTGCAAAACAGTTAGAGGATCTACTTCAAATTGATCCTGACTACTTCTCTGGCTACATGCTACTTGCTGAGACATATGCTAGCTTAGAAAAAAATGAGGATGCTCTAAAAGCAATTACAGATGGTATTGCTCGTGATGAATATGAAAAAGAATATTATTTATTTGCAGGTAAAATTTCTTTGAAATTGGGTAAAGTGAAAGAAGCAGAAAATTTTTTAAGAGAAGCGATTGCTCTTGACCCAGAATATATGGACGCTATTTTTATTTTGTCTTCCTTATTTTCAACAGAAGAGAAGGATGAGCAGTTAGTAGAACTCTATGAAACGTTGAAGCAAGAGCATTTTGAATGGGCTGCAATGTTCCCATTTTTAGCAGCTGCTTATGAAAGATTAGAATCCTATGAAAAAGCATACGAATTTTATCAGCTTGCATATACTGAACATAAAGAGGATGTTCCTTTTTTAGAGAAGTATGTTTATTTCCTTCTAGAGGAAGGGAAAAGGGCAGAGGCGAAAGAGATTGTGCTGATTTTGCAAAAACTTCAACCGGAAAATAGTGAGTGGTTTGAAATGTTTGAATAAATGAGGGAAGGAGAGGTTACGTGACTGCTTCTGTTTCAGTTGGTGAGAAAAAAGAATTTGTTCGGTGGTTTTTAAAAAAGTATCAGATGAAAAGAAGAGAGTGCGTGTGGATCTTGAATTACTTGATAAGCCATGAAACCTTATTGAATAACGTACACTTTGTGGAGGAGGCGCATTATTGTCCTCGAGCGATGATTATGTCGGTTACGACGTCTTCAGGTATCCCGTTTCGTTTTTACAAGGGAAGTATTATGACTGCTGATGCTGAAAAGTCCTTCCATGATTTGCGATTACATCCAGAAGAGGATATGTATATTCAATTGAACTTTCAAATGATGCCACCTAGTCCTGAGTATTTGGCAGTATTAGAAGAGAATCCGTATATGCCAAAATATTTGCAGATTAGTGAAAAGGATAAATTGATAGCTGAGGATATAGTTAGTGAAAGCTTGTATTCATTTCAAGTGGAGCAATTAAAAAAGCAGATTGATCAAGCAATTGATGAAAATAACAAAGAAAAGTTTATGGAGCTTTCTTCGTTATGGAAGCAAATACAACATAAAGAGGTTTAGGAGAGGTTACAAATGCATTGGAACGGAAAAGATAGTAAAGTATATCAAGCAGAAAAAGAATTCATAGACACAGCAGTAATCCCACTTATACAGATTGATGGTTCTGATGAAGGTTTCCAATTTGCTGCCTCTGCAGCTGACTTCACGTTGTCATTAGCTAACGTAATTGAAAATCAGTTCAAAGGAAGGATTGTTTTATTTCCTTCCTTCTCTTATACAAGAAGTCAGGACAAGCAATCGGTATTTGAATCTTGGCAGGAAGAACTAAACAAAGCCTCATTCAAGCACATCTTTTACGTTACTTCTGATAGAGATTGGAGTACAATGGGAGAAGACCAAAATATTATTTGGATTCCGTCTGTTCCACTAGATTCCATGGACCAAAAAATGAAAAACTCAGTATTAGAAGATCAATTACGACAACTTATTCCTATTTTTGCGAAAAAATGGGCGAATTAGTGACAATTTGTTTCAGCATTTGTCTATAAAGTTCATGATTCGAGGAAATCGATTATTGACCTTCCTTTTTTATTGATATATCATGTATATGTCCTAGTATTATTATTCAAGCAAGTATGTCCATTGGACTGACCTTTAAGTAAGAGGGGGGAAAAGGATGAGTAACAATAAAGTATCAAGACGTCAATTTTTAAGTTATACCTTAACAGGAGTTGGCGGATTTATGGCAGCAGGTATGCTAATGCCAATGGTACGTTTTGCAGTTGATCCTGTATTGCAGAAAAAAGAAGGCGGAGATTTCGTAATAACTGAGATGAAAACTGCAGATATTACGGAGGTTCCTCAACGTGTAGATTTCACTTTTGAACAAGTGGATGCATGGTACAAGTCTGATGTAACAAATTCAGCATGGGTTTACAAAGAAGGAGATCAGATTATTGCATTGTCTCCAGTATGTAAACATTTAGGCTGTACGGTAAACTGGGAAGCTGACCCGGCGCACAAAAATCAATTCTTCTGTCCATGTCATGCTGGCCGTTATGAGAAAAACGGAAAAAATGTTCCAAAAACACCGCCTCTAGGTCCGTTGGATCAATTTGAAGTGCGTGAAAATGACGGTTTCTTAGAAATTGGAAAAGCTATACCTAACACATTAGTTTAAAAGTAAGGGGGTACGACATCAGTGCTTAATAAAATCTATGATTGGGTGGATGAACGTCTAGATATTACACCTATATGGCGTGATATCGCAGACCACGAAGTACCAGAACACGTAAACCCTGCACATCATTTTTCAGCATTTGTATACTGTTTCGGAGGATTAACATTTTTCATCACAGTAATTCAAATCTTATCGGGTATGTTCTTAACTATGTATTACGTACCAGACATTGAAAATGCTTGGGAATCTGTTTACTATCTTCAAAATGAAGTAGCATTCGGTGAAATCGTGCGTGGGATGCATCACTGGGGAGCATCGCTAGTAATTGTTATGATGTTCTTACATACATTACGTGTATTCTTTACTGGTTCTTATAAAAAACCTCGTGAACTAAACTGGATGGTCGGAGTATTAATCTTCGCTGTTATGTTAGGTTTAGGATTTACAGGTTACTTACTTCCTTGGGACATGAAAGCATTGTTCGCAACAAAAGTAGGTATTGAAATTGCAGCATCAGTTCCATTTATAGGTGGAATGATAAAAACACTTTTAGCTGGTGATGAAACTATCATCGGTGCGCAAACATTAACAAGATTCTTTGCGATTCATGTGTTCTTCTTGCCAGCTGCTTTATTTGGATTACTTGCAGCTCACTTTATCATGATTCGTCGTCAAGGTATTTCTGGACCACTTTAATGGGTAAATGGAACAGATTATTGTTATAAGGAGGGGACACTATGCATCGCGGAAAAGGCATGAAATTCGTTGGAGACTCACGTGTACCAGATCTTTCTAACCGTAAGAAAAACACTCCAAAAGACTATTCTGAGTATCCAGGCAAAACAGAAGCTTTCTGGCCTGACTTTTTACTAAAAGAATGGTTAGTCGGTGCGGTTTTCTTAGTTGGTTATTTGGTATTAACTGTTGCACATCCATCACCACTTGAACGCCCAGCTGATCCAGCTGACACAGGTTATATTCCAGTACCAGACTGGTATTTCTTATTTTTATACCAATTATTAAAATATGAATTTGCTTCAGGACCATACAATGTTATTGGAGCAATTGTTATGCCAGGATTGGCTTTCGGAGCGCTATTATTAGTACCGTTTTTAGATACAAGTAAAGAAAGAAGTCCATGGAAACGTCCATTACCGACAGGATTTATGATGTTAGCACTTGCTTCAATCATTTTCTTAACTTGGGAATCTGTTGTAAACCATGATTGGGAAGCTGCAAAAGCTTATGGTGAAATTAAAGAAGAAGTTTCAGTTGAATTTGATGAAACTTCAGAAGGCTATCAGCTTTACCAAGCTTCATCCTGTATTGGGTGTCACGGTAACTCCTTCGAGGGTGGTATAGGTCTACCATTAGTAGGCGTAGACATGACTGCTGAGGAGATCGTTGAAATTGCTCATGAAGGTAGAGGCGGTATGCCTGGTGGAACTTACACAGGTACTGAAGAAGAGCTACAAAAACTTGCTGAGTTTATCACAACACTTCAACCAGCAGAATAATATTAACAAGTGAAGAGAGTCAGGAAACTGGCTCTCTTTTTTTCATATCAAAAAGGAGTCCAAATAAATGAAAACATTGCTACTGTATATAAAAATGGTTCTCTTTAACAAAACATTTATGTGGCTATTATTCATAGTAAACCTAATCGGTACCATATATGGTTACTATTGGTATAAAGGGCAGTTATCCCAAACAGAGTCTAAGTTTCTTCTATTCGTACCCGACAGTCCTACAGCAAGTTTGTTTTTCACAATTGCTTTGTTGGCATGGCTGTTAAAGAAAAATTGGAAGTTAATCGAAGCTCTAGCATTAATCACACTTGTAAAATATGGATTATGGGCAGTAGTGATGAATGTTTGGACATACGTAGAAAATGATTATCTCGGTTGGATGGGGTGGATGCTTGTAGCATCGCATTTTGCAATGGCGATCCAAGCTATCTTATACATTCCTTATTATCGCTTTACATGGATACATATTTTTATTGCTGCTGTTTGGACATTACATAATGATGTGATAGATTATGTATTTGATCAAATGCCAACATATAGAAGCTTGTATAAATACGCCGATCAGATCGGTTATTTTACATTTTGGCTATCGATTGCATGTATTATCTTAGCTACGTTCATTTATCAAAAAAGGTCAAAGCTTATTAGTTGAATGTCTATATTATTCCTATTAAAATAAGGAGTATAGAATAGAGAGGGGGAAAAGAAACTTGGTTTCTTATCTCGTGTATTTTGCGATAATTCTATTATTGCCTTTGTATGCACAAATGAAGGTTAAAAGAACATATAAAAAGTATTCAAAAGTTCGTTCTACTTCTGGAATGACAGGTGCTCAAGTAGCAAGAACAATTTTAGATGCAAATGGTTTAACGGATGTCCAAGTTGTTGAAAGCAGAGGGTTTTTAAGTGATCACTACAATCCAATGACAAAAATAGTGGCATTGTCCTCTCATAATTTTCATGAAGCTTCTGTTGCAGGATCTGCGATTGCAGCACATGAGGTTGGTCATGCTATTCAACACAAAGAATCATATTCGTTCTTAAATTTACGTCACAAACTTGTTCCAGTTGCTAATATTTCTTCTAATGCTTCTTGGATATTCATCATGATAGGAATGCTTGCTAGCTTCTCTAATCTACTTTTAATAGGGATTGTGCTGCTAGCTGCTGGAGTTGTATTCCAAATTGTTACGCTACCTGTGGAATTTAACGCTTCTAGTCGAGCGATGGACCAAATGGTGTCTCACGGCATTATTCGCAATGAAGAAGAACCTCATGCGAAAAAGGTATTAAGTGCAGCCGCGTTAACCTATGTTGCTGCTGCAGCGGTGGCAGTTCTAGAGTTATTACGCTTAGTATTAATCTATACTGGAATGACTCGGAACGATTAAGCAAAGTTAAATGAATGGAGGGTGATGACAATAGTCGTTGCCCTCCATTTTTATATGAATTAGGAAATTATTAATTCTATGACATGTGGATAACTACCTAATAATGATTCTCCAAGTAGTTTGATGAATAGGTCTATCCAATAATACTACTGATATCCGTTTCACGTGGAGCATTCCGCGTGGAGAGAGATAAGTCATCACCGTCGCTCACGCCTCGATGTGATGGCTCATTTATCTCACTCAACCCGACGGAGTTGCCATAAGATTACCTAAAAAAGTGATATTGGTTGTGACGGACGTCACAACCAATATCACTAAAAAATTCACTAGGTAATCATATAGCAAAACTTCTGTCTAAAGAACTTCGAAAAGAATTGATACAGGGTTTGAACTTAAAGGAGCGGACGTTTTTGCCTGGTTTTTCTTATTTGTTATTCTATTTATCGTAGTGAAACTTATGATAACTTTAATGGAAAAATTACCCTTTTCACAAGTAACTCAATCAGTAGAGCAAGTAAATGGAGTAAAACCGAAAGTAACTCAAATGAGAAAGCAAATAAGTACTTAATGACCGCAAGTAAAAGAATTACAACACAAGTTAAAGGTAGGAAGTAAGATCTCAACTCATAGTATTATTAAATAACTACCTACCTACCTTTTAATTGTAGTAGTATACACAATATAAAAAGGACTGACCAAGTAAAGTACTTGAACAATCCCCTCAAACTTATTCAATCGGTTTCTTCTCATCATCTAATGTAAAGCCTTCACCCATGACATCGTGAACTTCTGTTATTGAAACAAAAGCATGTGGATCGATAGAAGTTATAACATTTTTTAAGGAAGTAATTTGATTTTTAGCTACTACACAATAAAGAACATCTCTATCATTTTTTGTGAAGTGACCACGGCCATTAAAAATTGTGACGCCACGAGATAATTTATCTGTAATTAGATCTGCAATTTCACTTTGCTTTTCAGATATGATGAATGCACCTCTAGCAGAATAAGCACCTTCTTGTACAAAATCGATAACCCTAGCTCCAACATATACCGCAACTAGGGTATACATCATAGAACGCTCATTTAAGAATGTTGCCCATGACAATAATATGACAAATGCATCGAAGATAAACATAGTTTTACCCATGCTCCAACCCTTGTATTTAAATACAAGACGGGCAATAATATCAACCCCTCCAGTTGTTCCTCCGTATTTGAAAATAATTCCTAAACCTAAACCTACGAAAACACCAGCAAAAAGGGAAACTAGAAATAGGTCATCCTCTAACCCTAGTTGAAATTCATAAATATCAAATACTTTTAAAAATACAGATACTGAAATGGTACCGATTAATGTATAGGCAAACATTTTCCTACCCAACAGCTTCCACCCTAAGATAAACATTGGTATATTTAATAAAAGGTTCATCAAGGCGACATCCCAATTGAAAGCAAAATATAAAACTAGGGTAATACCAGAAAATCCGCCTTCTCCAAGCTCATTTTGCATATTAAAATGAACAAAGCCAAAACTATAAATGGCTGCTCCAAAAATAATCATCATAATATTTTTAAATTTAAGTCCAAGTCCCATTGTTCCACCTCGCTTATTAGTTCATACTTAAGTTATTATCGATTATTTTGATGCTTTTGACAACTAGCTTATATTTTTATTAGGATATACACAAAGGGAGGGATAAATAATGAAAGATAAAAAAACTTTGTCAGATTTACAAATAGAAGTGGATACGTACATAAATCAATTTAAAGAAGGTTATTTCCCACCAATGGAACTATTAGCGAGACTTACTGAAGAATTAGGAGAGCTATCTAGAGAGGTACAGCATAAATATGGGACAAAGAAAAAGAAGCATACAGAAGTCGAAAAAGAAATTGCAGATGAAATGGGAGATTTCTTTTTCGTACTGCTATGCATGGCAAATGCGGAAGGTGTAGATCTGCAACAGTCTCTAGAGCAAGTCTTAAATAAATACAATACAAGAGACAAAGATAGATGGACGATCAAGGAGGACTAAAAAAATGATTAAAGTAGCGGTAGCTGGCCCAAGAGGTAAAATGGGAAAAGAAGCAGTAGCGACAGTAATTAAAAACAAGAATTTTTTATTAGTAGCGGTTTTGGATTCTAAGCAAGATATGGAGTGCGCAGTAGATAATATTCCCATCTTCACTTCTTTAAATTTATTAATTGAACAAACACAACCGGATGTATTAGTTGACTTGACTGTACCTTCAGCAGTTTTTGAGCATGCGATGACTGCCCTAGAGTATGGAGTAAGGCCAGTTATTGGTACAACAGGCTTCACTGATTTACAATTAGATACATTACGTAACAAAGTAGAAGAAAGACAGGTAGGATGCATAATAGCTCCTAATTTTTCAATTGGTGCAGTCCTTATGATGAAGTTTGCACAAACAGCTGCAAAATATTTACCAAATGTGGAGATTATCGAGATGCATCATGATCAAAAAGTAGATGCACCTTCGGGAACGGCTATTAAGACGGCTCAAATGATTCAGCAAACACGTACCTCGATGGAACAAGGTCATCCGAATGAGGAAGAAACAATTCAAGGAGCAAGAGGAGCAAATTTGGATGGCATGCATATACATAGTGTCCGATTACCTGGTTTAGTTGCACATCAGCAGGTATTACTGGGGGGAGAAGGACAATTGCTTACGCTACGTCATGATTCTTTTGACCGAGCATCCTTTATGTCTGGAATCGTATTGTCGATCGAAGAAGTCATGAAACGTAATATACTGATATACGGTTTAGAAGATATTATTTTATAGGAGGTAAAAAATGAGAATTGCATTAGTAGCGCATGACCAAAAAAAAGAAGATTTAATACAGTTTGTAACTGCTTTTAAAACAATTTTAGAAGAGCATGACTTATATGCTACCGGAACAACGGGAACTAGAATTATTGATGAAGTTGGCTTAAGTGTATTTAGATATAAATCAGGACCACTAGGTGGTGATCAACAAATAGGATCGGCAATTGCCAATAACGAAATGGATATGGTCATATTTTTCCGAGATCCACTAACAGCTCAGCCTCATGAACCAGATGTAACTGCGCTCATTCGACTTTGTGATGTATATCAGATTCCGCTAGCAACAAATATGGGAACCGCGGAAATTTTGTTAAAGGGTATCGAACAAGGGTTTTTAGATTGGCGTTTATTGGAAGAGAGACGTTCACGTTAAGGAAGTGATTAAATGCGTAAATTGAAAATAGGAATTACTTGCTATCCAACAGTTGGAGGATCAGGGGTAATTGCGACAGAATTAGGGAAGATGCTTGCAGCAAAAGGGCATGAAATACATTTCATCACATCAGGAATCCCTTTCCGATTAAATAAAATATATCCAACCATAACATTTCACCAAGTAGAAGTGAATAGTTACTCGGTTTTTCAATATGCACCATACGACATTGCATTAGCCAATAAAATGGCGGAAGTAATTGTAGACCAGGAATTAGATGTGTTACATGTCCATTATGCTATTCCTCATGCAGTTTGTGCTATTCTCGCTAAAGATATGGCTGGTTCAGATGTTGGCATTGTTACAACATTACATGGAACAGATATAACAGTATTAGGCTATGATTCTTCGCTAAAAGGTGCAATAAAATATGGAATAGAAAAATCGGATGTAGTTACTGCGGTATCTAATTCACTTGCCCAAGAAACAATGGACTTAATAGCCCCGAATAAAGATATTGAGACGATATATAATTTTATTGATGAACGAGAATACACTAAAAAAGATCCAGGTAACTTAAAAGAATTATTAGGCATAAAACCGCATGAAAAAGTAGTTATTCATGTTTCTAACTTTAGAAAAGTGAAGCATGTACCAGATATAGTGGAAAGCTTTAAACTTATTCATAAGGACGTTCCTTCTAAACTGCTATTGGTAGGGGATGGTCCTGAAAAACATCCAATTATGAAGTCAATTAAAGGTACCTCGATCGAAAATGATGTATTGTTTTTAGGGAAACAGGAAAGTCTATCAGAGCTTTATGCAATTGCAGATCTTATGTTATTGCTTTCTGAAAAAGAGTCATTTGGTTTAGTGCTATTAGAAGCTATGGCCTGTGGAGTACCTTGTATTGGGACGAATGTTGGTGGGATTCCTGAGGTTATTATAAATGGAGAAAATGGATATATCGTTGAATTAGGAGATTGTGAAAAGGTAGCAGAATATGGTATGAAAATTTTGCAAAACCCGACTTTACATAAACAAATAGTAGATCGATCCCAAGAGATTATTCAAGATCGCTTTAGTTCAAAAAGTATTGTGGAGCAATACGAAGCAATGTATGAAAGAGTGGCGAAAAAATAGCGTTATGAAAAATCGGTGGCCAGCAGCTTATAATATAATTGATGAACTGGAACAAGCAGGTTTCGAAGCATTTGTAGTTGGAGGGGCTGTCCGAGACTTTATACGTAACGCTCCTGTTAATGATGTGGATATTACCACGAATGCAACCCCAGAAGAGGTCAAAAAGATATTTACCCATACGATTGATGTTGGTATTGAGCATGGAACTGTATTAGTTGTATTGGACGAGCCTATCGAAGTAACTACGTATCGGTCGGAATCGACATACTCAGATTTTAGAAGACCAGATGGGGTTTCGTTTGTCCGTACTTTAAAAGAGGATCTGCAAAGAAGAGACTTTACGATAAATGCGATGGCTTTAACAAAAGAGGATAAGCTGGTCGATTACTTTGGAGGAAGACAAGCTATAGAAGATGGAATTATTCAAGCTGTTGGAAATCCCCAGTTAAGATTTTCAGAGGATGCATTGCGGATGTTAAGAGCCGTTCGATTCTCTGCACAGTTAAATTTTTCCCTTGAGATACATACCTTGGAAGCAATTCAGGCGTTGCATGCACTTATTAGACATATTTCCATTGAACGAGTGAAAGTTGAGTTAGAGAAAATATGGCTAAGTGATTTTCCATTTAAAGGAATGCAACTTTTTGTAGATAGTGGTTTATCAAGCATTTTCCCTGGAGACTGGGAAAGGAGTCTAGAAAGTTGGGAAAACTTCTCTAGTTTTAATATTAAAGCAAATGGATGGGCATTCTTTGTTCTCCTGCAAAGTGAAGAGGATACTAACCAACTATTAAGTCATTATAAATGCTCTAATGATGAAAAAAGACATGTAAAAAATGTGTATCAAGCAGTTCATAGTTTAGTAAAAGGTACTTGGACAACCAATGAATTGTTCCATTTTAGTGAGGAAGTTTTAACGGTAGCCTACCATTATGGAAAATCCATTCTCACTAATGAAATAACGCATCCGCTTGAGGAATTTTTACTACGAAAACGTACTATTCCAATTGCCTCCAAAAAAGAGATTGTTGTGAATGGAAATGACATTATGCAATGGGCAAACGAAAAAAGAGGTCCGTGGATAAAAGAAGTATTAGATATATTAACTGGCATGATTGTGAATAGCCAAATAAAGAATGACAGACAAGAAATAAAGGAATGGTTTTCTCATGAATATCTCCATTAAAGAAAAAATTCTAACTCAGCTCATAAATGCCAAAGGGGAACCTGTCTCTGGTCAAAAGCTCGCGGATGAATTGCATATTTCGCGCACGATGATCTGGAAGCATTTGAAAAGTATCGAGGAGGATGGCTATGTAATTGAAGCCATCAAAAAGAAAGGCTATGTGTTACAGTCTATTCCTGATTTAGTTACTCCAGAGCAAATCATTCCTAAGCTGACTACGAAACAATTAGGCAGAAATATGGATTATTATACAACTTGCGAATCCACACAAATTATTGCGGCTGATAAAGCTCGCGCTGACGCCCCTCATGGGACAGTTATAATTTCTGAGGAACAAACTGCGGGAAGAGGAAGACTAGAACGAAGCTGGAACTCTACCGCAAACAAAGGAATATGGATGAGTGTCATTATTCGACCAGCAATTAGTCCGCAAAATGCTGCTCAATTCACACTTGTTTCTGCTGTAGCTATTACGCAGGCGATTCAAGAGGTGACAAATCTTGCTCCTGAGATAAAATGGCCGAATGATATTCTTATAAACGGAAAAAAAGTGACGGGTATTCTAACCGAGCTACAGGCTGATATGGATATAATCCATTCAATCATTATAGGAATTGGAGTCAATGTAAATCAGGAACTGAGTGCATTTGACGAATCCATTCAGACGATTGCCACATCATTGAAAATGGAAAACGGTGAAGAGGTAGATCGTTCATTATTAGTAGCTAAAATACTTTTCTATCTTGAAAAGTATGGAGATTTATATGTAGAAAAAGGCTTCCAACCGATTAAAATTCTTTGGGAAAGTAATAATTGTACAATTGGGAAACGCATACGTGCCACAACGTTGCGTGAAACCCTTGAAGGTGTTGCTTTAGGTATTACGAATGATGGTGTTTTAGAACTTAAACTAGATAGTGGTGAAATTCGTGGTATCTATTCTGCAGATATTCATTTGCTAGGAAGAAAATAATTTGGACGGATTTCAATTTTTTTGTTATTCTGTATGTGTTGGGCAGTATCCCATTCGAACTGCACCTTTTGAAAATTTTCTTTAACTAAATAGTCTGCCTTGATCTACATGACAGGGACGGAGAAAACCTATGAACATAATTTTTCTGCCCTTCTGTCCAAATTGGAATAGAAGGGTTTTTATATGGTTTTCTCTTCACAACAAATGGAGGGATAATAGTATGAAAACGACGAGTAACTTTATTAGTATGAAAAAAAACAATGAGAAAATTACGATGATGACAGCCTATGATTTTCCAACTGCCAAATTTGCAGAAGAGGCAGAGATGGATATGATACTTGTTGGGGATTCACTAGGAATGGTAGTGCTAGGCTATGATTCTACTGTTTTCGTTACGATAGATGATATGATCCATCATGGAAAAGCCGTTAGACGTGGTGCAAAGGATACTTTCCTAGTAGTGGATATGCCTTTTGGAACGTTTCACGGTTCATTAGATCAAACACTTATAAATGCGATTCAACTTATGCAGCAAACAGGTGCGCAAGCAGTGAAATTAGAAGGCGCTGATGATGTACTACCAGTCATAGAAAAATTGACGTTTGCAGGAATTCCAGTTGTTGCTCATCTAGGTTTGTTACCCCAGTCAGCGGGCGTATTAGGTGGATACAAAGTACAGGGTAAAACTGCAGCAGCAGCAGAAAAGCTAATAGAGGATGCAAAATTATGTGAGAATGCTGGGGCTTGTGCGGTCGTTTTAGAATGTATTCCACACCAGCTGACAGAAACCATTTCTAAGACTCTGACAATCCCAACTATTGGTATTGGAGCAGGTGCTACAGCTGACGGGCAAGTGTTAGTTTTCCATGATATGGTCAAATATGGTGCGCATCATATTCCTAAATTTGTGAAGGAATTTGCGAATGTTGGAGAACCAATTTTAAAAGGTATCAAGCAATATGTAGAGGAAGTAAAGGATGGTACTTTTCCTACATTAGAGCATTCCTTTACGATGAAGGAAGAACAACTTTCCGCACTATATGGAGGCAATCATGAAAACAGTACAAACGGTAAATGAGCTAAAGCAAATTATAGCGATAAATAATACTAAAACGATTGGTTTCGTCCCAACGATGGGTTATTTACACGAAGGACACCAGGCACTATTAAATAAGGCAAGAGCCGATAATGACATAGTCGTGGCAAGTATTTTCGTAAATCCTGCTCAATTTGGACCAAATGAAGACCTAGATCGATATCCAAGAGATATTGAAAGAGATACACAGTTAGCTACGGATGCAGGAGTGGACGTATTATTCATACCATCCGCTGAAGAAATGTATCCATTTGAAAGTGGTATTACGATTCAAGTAGGAGAGCTTTCCACAAAGCTGTGTGGAGAAAGCAGACCAGGTCATTTTGACGGAGTACTTAAGGTTATTACTAAATTATTTCATCTCATTCAACCAACGAATGCGTATTTTGGACAAAAGGATGCGCAGCAACTAGCGATTATTGAGACGTTTGTGAATGCATATAACTTTCCAGTACAAATAGTCCGGGTTCCGACAGTAAGAGAAACAGACGGACTTGCTAAAAGCTCCCGTAATGTATTTCTAAGTGAACAAGAGCGTGTAGAGGCAGTTCATTTGTACAAAGCATTGCAGTTAGCCAAAATAACATGGGAACAAACAAATGATTTATCAGAGGCAATTACTAAAGGGAAAGAGCATATTGAAAGTAATACGTCTGGTAAAATTGATTATTTAGAGGCGCTATCCTATCCATCGTTGCAGCCTGTAACTAATGAAACAAAGGCAGTTTTATTTGCGACAGCAGTATTTTTCGAGAAAGCTCGTTTAATAGATAATATTTTAACTTGATTGGAGCGAAAAGCCTCCGCCTATATTAGAAATAAACGATGATTGGATTTTACTAACAAATATGTTTATATAAATTAATTCGATTATTTGAGAAGAAGGATGTGTAACAGATGTTACGAATGATGTTAAATGGAAAAATTCACCGTGCAGTAGTGACGGAAGCAGATTTGAATTATGTAGGAAGTATTACAATCGATCAAAATATACTAGATGCTGTTGGTATGTTACCAAACGAAAAAGTGCATATCGTGAACAATAATAACGGTGCACGTTTTGAAACATATATCATCTCCGGAAAACGTGGAAGTGGAGTCATTTGTGTAAATGGTGCGGCAGCACGCCTGGTTCAACGTGGAGATGTAGTAATCATTCTGTCGTATGCATATATAATGAATGAAGAAGCACAATCACATAAACCAACAGTTGCGATTATGAACCAAGATAATTCCATCGATCAAATCATGCATTACGAACCTGAAGCTACAGTTATGTAATAGGAAACAAAATATGCCTGCTTATGACGTGAGTGAAAACTGACTTCATGGGTAGGCTTTTATTTGTTTTTTATTGTTTCTTACATAAGCCAAATCTTAACTTAGGGAGTGTATTTTTCAGTAACTAGATGAGTTTAGAAGAGGGGTTAATGTCTTTTTTGTAGAATACATAGTACTAACAAATAAATTTTATCAGAAGGGGGGGATGTTATGAAGATGAAGGTATATGCAATGTTAGTAGGGCTAATGTTGAATTCTGGTTGTAGTCAGGAAAGCCTCGATGAACAGCACGAACTATATCTATCTAACAAAGGGTGGGAAATAAAAGAGCTTTTAGAAGTTGAAACATATCAATTGGAGATTCCGGATGAAATGCTAAGTAATTATGAAGCGAGTGGTATTACCTTTTTAGAAGAATATATTGGTGGAGAAGTGACAGAATACTTTTATGAGCTGAGGGAGAAAGATGTGGAAGGCAAACCCCTAGAAGCAATACTATTCGAAGAGCATGGAGATATTATTGGTGGTTATGGCATTCTTCCCAGTTGGGAGCCAGGGAGATTTAACTTGGACGATAAAGAGCGTTTGAGAAAAGAACATATGATTAAAAAGTAATCCATGAAGAAGCGAAATAGCGAGGCGAAATTGCATCTTCGAGGCCCGCACATAGACTGTTATCAGCTATAGGAATAGTTAGTAGCTTTTCTCTAGTTATCCAAAAACGCCTGCTTCTATGCGTTGTAGGAGGGCGACGGACAGGCAAAACAAAAGCCATAAATAAAATTACCGAAAAAAATAGTGGCTGGTCGTGACATCAGTCACGACCAGCCACTCAAAAAAGCAAAACGCCTGTCCAAAGCACTTCGAAAACGATCGAAAAAGGTTTTGACCTTAACGCCGGGCATGTCTTTTGTCTGGTTTTTCTTATGTTCATTAGATTTGGGTGAGTTTTAATGATTATACTTCTTCTTGGAAATAGATTTTATAAAATTTTCGATTTGTAGCTTCATCAAAGCCAACTTCAATCAGCTTATCGACTTGTTCAATATCACGTACATTCACCTGAATCTCAATATTGGAATCTAGTTTAATTTTACGTTTATATGTTTTTTCTGCCTTTGCTATAGCACTCTCAGATATGATGGTTTCATATGGCTTTACTGAATTGACAATAATATCTTTTTGGACCGAATCAGTTTTTTCAAAGACTGTATCAATATAGTTATCTACTTGAAATTCTTCTTCATTTCTAAAGTAATCGAGTGTTTTGTTTAAATAACCCAATTTCTCCGTATTCGAGTAGTTCTCTTCTTTAATAATATATTTCTTACACTCTGTTAATGCTAAATTTGTTTTATGATAATGTTCATCTGCTACTTTAAGCTTTAAAAAACGCTCTTGCCAATAAACAACATCTTCTTTCTTTTTCGTTTTCATGAAGACAGCAGGAGCTACGTCTGGTCCCATGTCCATGATTACAGCCATATTATTGATCTTTTTTACATTAATACCGTCGATACCATGGACAATCATTTTGTTTTGCTCGTTTTTCACATCTAAAAACATCTCTTTTTCATCGATTTTTACAATGGCTATTACCTTTTTTACTTCAGTATTCCATACGCAGTTATCGAATAATCCTATAAATAATTCTCCATTTTTAATATTTGGATGCTGGGATACACTTTTTAAATGAGTGGCAATATGTTTGGATTGTTCAAGAAAGGTGCTTTCCTGATCAAAAATTGCATTTACATATGTATATACTTCGTTTAATCCAATATCTGTTTCGTGAAAAAACTCGTATTGCTGCTCCAAATCTATTTTGTTAAAAGCTAATTGGGTAAAAGCTGCTTCCAGCATTGTCTCAGGCTGGGAGAATACCCCATCACCCAATACAAGCGAATCACTTACATGATGTACGACATACTGTGTTAATTTACTTTCACTTACTTCTAGCATGGTGTTCACCTTCTAATCTTTAGTTATAGATAATTTACCATATCATACTCAGAACATTATTTACATGTATTTTCATATGGAGATTATTACAACTAATATCTTTTTGTATAAAGGACATACCTCGCTTATACAATTTCTCCACTCTTTTCAATACTAAAAGAACGGAATAGTATACGAAGTCCATGTATTAACAATACTATTCTACTTACTATCGGGGAGGGTGTAACGTTCTTTTTGTCGAAGAGCGCTAAATCCCACTTTTCCAATAGTTTTTCATCGTGCTATTTTAAAAAAGTATCTCGTACACTTAATAATATCCATGTCGTTAAGATGAAGGGCAAGGTAAGCGAGGAAAGTCCAAGGGGGGAGAATAACATATTCACCATAACAGTGATAACGACCGAAGTCATCGCCGCTACAATACCAAAGAAAGGAAATTTTCTTTCCTCACTATCAAAAGTAAGTCCAACTGAAATAATAGCAAGGATAGCATTAAAGTTGAAAAGACCCAATTCTATCAACTCTGTATTTATTCCTAGAAGATATGCAGTTAGCAATGAGACAAATGTACCTATAACCGCATATACTCCATACCTCCAACCTGCCCCAAAAAGTGCCATTAAGATTAGAAAACCAGTCCAAAGTGAATCAATGAGAAAAACTTCACTAATCCCCTTTATTAATACTAATACAAAGTTAGGCAAATCTTGCTGGTGAAAAGAGTAAATCGTACGTGACTCCGCAATAAATTCTGGATTTAAATGGAGAATATTTAAATAGTTTCCTGCAAGCTGTATAAGCCAAATAACTAGGATAAAGGGCATAGTTAACACAGGCAATCTTTTCTTTTTTATATACCAATTTAGCGCAAAGAAGACAATTGAAGAAACTAAAGCTGCAATTAATGCTATAAGCCAAGTATAGGGACCTTCTAAAAGAAACATTGTTGCAGTTCCGGTTAAAGTTGGGTTGAAACCATGTAAGCCATTGTGTAAATCTTCCTTTTTGCTAACTAAATAGTAAGCAGTCAAAGTACCAATTAGGGATGAAAAAAAGGCTATCAAACCTAAAATAGGTGAATAAATAGTAATTCCCAAAATAATAAGGAATCCAGAAATCGCATTATCAATAAGAAGAACTTGAGAAACTCCTTTAAATGCGAATTTAATGAACGAAAAATATTTATGGGAGGACCAAAAACTTCTTTCGGCTTTTTTCATCGGAAGTCTCTCCTTTGTCTTGCCTCATAAGTTATTTAATACTTTAACACAAATTGTATAGAAGATATTTGTGAAATTTTTACATTTTATGCTTCAGTAAATGGAGTTTTATTTTGTAGAAACTGGGTATTACTAAGGAAGAGGTTTGTCTAATTCTGTCTATGAGGAGGGTTAATAATGATAGAGAATTTTCAATATGAAAAAGAAATTTTTGAAGGTTTGCCACATAATATAGTTCAATTTAGTTTCTCTCTTGAGGACAACACATTCAAAGGTCATTATAAAGATGGAGAAATTAATTGGTTTCATCCAAAACCAGGGCATCTTGCAGAGGATGTGCTTCCTCATGAGATTGAGGAGGCAGTATTGAAAAAAATAGAACTAGAGCTAGGAATATTTTTAATGATGGAGAATTTTAAAATTGAAAAGATTTTCGAAGGCTTACCGCATGAAGTAATTCAATTTAGTTTCTTTATGGGGGAGAGCACCTTTAAAGGTCACTATAAAGATGGCGAAATTAGCTGGTTTCATCCAAAGCCCTGGCAACTTACAGAGGATGTCCTTCCGGATGATATGGAATTAGCAGTGTTAAAAAAACTGGGACCATATATTTCATAAGGCAGCCGACGTGCTGTCTTTCTTTCTATCAACGAATTATTAAATAGACATATTTACAACTTGTAACTATAATAATAGTTGTGATTGAAAATGCTTTTCAGCTAAAAACGTACTTACTGATCATTTGCAAAGATGAAAAGTTGTTTTATACCCCCTTATAAGCTTATTTTATTAATGAGCTTCTTTATCAAATTCCTTTCCTTCAACGAAAAGGCACTCTAACCTATAGAGGTCTTTTTTACTGTTTAATTTATTGTTAATTAACCTACACTTACATTAACTGATACGTTGTACAAATTTAATATACTTTTCGTGTAAAATTGCAGCTACTTTCTCTCGAAAGTAGTAGATTTTCATATGATTAAAAAGTAAATACTTTTATGTCTGAAAATTTCATTTTCAATTAGCATTCATTAAAAAATGTTAGATGATTTCAATGAGGTAAAACGATTTATTTCTTTACCGATATAGAAATTTACTTCATTTTACGATTGGAGGAAAAACCGTGCATTTGTTACCGCGCGAACAAGAAAAATTATTGATTGTAGTTGCGGCAGATTTAGCAAGACGCCGCAAAGAAAGAGGTTTAAAGCTTAATCATCCAGAGGCAGTATCTCTTATCACCTATGAAATATTAGAAGGTGCACGTGATGGAAAGACAGTTGCTGAACTGATGGCATTCGGTGCAACTATTTTAACTTCGGAAGATGTTATGGACGGAATTCCAGAGATGATTGATGATGTTCAAGTTGAAGCCACATTTCCTGATGGTGTAAAGCTTGTGACTGTTCATTCACCTATTCGCTAAAAAGGAGGGTTTCGACATGATACCTGGAGAGTATGTTTTAAAAGAGGAAGACATTGTTTGTAACGAAGGTAAAGAGACAAAGATAATATCTGTCATTAACAATGGAGACCGACCTATACAAGTAGGATCACACTTTCATTTCTTTGAAATTAACACATGGATTGAATTTGATAGAGAAGAAGCTTTTGGTTTTCGTTTAAATATTCCAGCGGGTTCTGCTGTTCGCTTCGAACCAGGAGATCCGAAAGAAATAGAACTTGTTGCTTTTGGTGGAGAAAGACGTGTTTATGGACTGAACAATAAAACTGAAGGACCATTAGATCGGGGGTAATACGATGAGCTTTAAAATGACGAGACAACAGTATGCTTCTATGTATGGCCCAACATCTGGAGATGCTGTACGTCTAGCGGATACTGAGTTATTTATTGAGATTGAAAAAGATTACACAACTTATGGTGAAGAAGTTGTATTTGGTGGTGGAAAAGTAATTCGTGATGGGATGGGGAGTCATCCTCTTGCAACACGTGATGAAAATATTCCGGATTTAGTAATTACGAATGTTATTGTTTTGGACTATACAGGAATTTACAAAGCAGACGTTGCAATTCGTGACAGTAAAATAGTTGCGATAGGAAAAGCGGGAAATCCATTACTAATGGATAATGTAAATATTGTCATCGGTGCATCTACAGAAATTATTGCTGGGGAACACAAAATCCTAACAGCAGGTGGTATTGATACACATGTGCATTTCATCAATCCAGCCCAAATAGAGACTGCGTTAACAGCAGGCTTGACGACATTAATCGGGGGGGGAACTGGTCCTGCTGAAGGTTCTAAAGCGACGACTGTAACTCCAGGTGAATGGCATATGCATCGTATGCTAGAAGCAGCAGAGGATATGCCGATCAACGTTGGCTTTTTAGGAAAAGGACATGCTGCTACTGAGGAACCGCTTGCCGAACAAGTTCGGGCGGGTGCAATCGGATTGAAAGTACATGAAGACTGGGGTGCAACTTACTCATCCATTGACATGTCTTTAAGGGTTGCGGATGAATATGACATTCAGGTTGCGATTCACACGGATACTTTGAACGAGGGTGGATTTGTAGAAAATACTGTTTCAGCGTTCAAAGATAGAGTTATCCACACGTTCCATACAGAAGGAGCCGGTGGTGGACATGCTCCAGATATTATTAAAGTAGCTAGTCAGATGAATGTATTACCTGCGTCTACTAATCCTACGCTACCATTTACGGTAAATACAATTGACGAGCATTTAGATATGTTAATGGTTTGTCATCATTTAAGTCCTGACATCCCGGAAGATGTAGCATTTGCCGATTCTCGTATTCGAGCAGAAACAATTGCTGCCGAAGATATTCTGCAAGACATGGGAGTTTTCAGTATTACTAGCTCGGATTCTCAAGCTATGGGTCGTATTGGGGAAGTTCTTATTCGTACATGGCAAACTGCTGACAAAATGAAAAAACAGCGCGGAAAGCTTGAAGGAGACGAAGGTGTTGGCGATAACAATCGTGTCAAACGATATGTTGCAAAATACACGATTAATCCTGCAATTGCACATGGAATTTCCGAATATGTAGGATCCATTGAAGTCGGGAAATTTGCAGATTTAGTTCTTTGGGAGCCTAGATTCTTTGGTGTAAAACCAAGCATGATTCTTAAAGGTGGAATTGCTGTACAAAGCTTGATGGGAGATGCAAATGCTTCTATTCCAACTCCACAACCTATTCTTTACCGTCCGATGTATGGAACTATGGGCAAAGCTAAGTATAAAGCATCGATTACATTTATTTCGACAGCGGCATACGAAGCAGGAGTACATGAGAAACTTGGTTTAGAAAAAACAGTGCTTCCTGTTCGTGGGATTCGTAATTTAACGAAAAAAGATATGAAACTAAATGGGGAAACGCCAGAAATTGACGTAGATCCAGAAACGTATGAGGTACGGGTAAATGGAGAACTTCTAACTTGTGATCCTGTAGACACAGTACCAATGGGGCAACGATATTTCTTATTCTGAGGTGATTAAATGATAATTGAAAAAATAGTAGCGCATATCGATCAAATAGATCCACAAGTTTTAAAGAGCACACATAAAGAAAAAGTATTTTTAGAAAGTAGTGACTTAGTTAAGCGTATTCAGAGAGTCACAACTGATCATGGTAAAGAAATCGGAATCCGTTTAACAGAAGCAAAGGATTTACAAGCTGGAGACGTACTTTATATGGATGAGAAGAATATGATTATTATTGAGGTTTACCCAGATGATTTGCTAATCATTCAACCAAGAAGTATGCATGAAATGGGCACAATTGCTCATCAATTGGGAAATAGACATTTACCTGCACAATTTGAGGAAAACCAAATGCTCGTTCAATATGATTATTTGGTAGAGGAGTTATTAGGACAACTTGAAATTCCTTTTGCACGAGAGAAGCGAAAAGTGAGACAAGCCTTCCGCCATATCGGGCATAGTCATGACTAATTACTTGCTGCCATTGTTTCAGTTATGCGATTCCAATTTGCCAACCGGGGGATTCAGTCATTCGTTTGGATTAGAAACGTATATTCAAGAAAACAAAGTGCATGATAAAAACTCTTTTTCTAAATGGCTTAAAATGTATTTAGACGAGCAGCTGGTCTATTCAGATGGACTTGCTTGTAGAATTGTTTACGAGGCGTTATCTAATAATGATCATGAGAAATTATGGGATCTTGATCGACGTATTACGGTTCAAAACTTACCTCGAGAAACGAGGGAAGGCACAAACAAAATGGGAGAGAGAATGCTCACTTTGGGTATAGATTTATATACTAGTCCTCTCCTAGAAACTTACAAACAGCGCGTGACAGAAGGTGTTTCATTTGCACACCCCGCGATTGTATTCTCCATCATTGCTTTTCAGTTGGAAGTCCCTCAAAAAATGGGTATTTCAGCGTTTCTTTATTCCTCTATTTCAGGCCTAGTTCAAAATGCGGTTCGTGGAATACCACTAGGTCAAACGGCTGGACAACAATTATTGCGAGAATTTCAAACGTACATTCAAGAAGCGGTGGAAAAGATTGAGCTACTTGAAGAAGATGACTTTGGTGCAGTAGCGCCAGGTTTAGAAATATCACAGATGAAGCATGAACGGGTTAATATCCGAATATTCATGTCTTAATTGAAAGAAGGTAGTTTTTATATGGAACCAATAAAAATTGGAATAGGTGGCCCAGTAGGTGCCGGTAAAACAATGTTAGTGGAAAAACTTACTCGTCATATGGCAGATGAGATTAGTATGGCTGCTATTACGAACGATATTTATACAAAAGAAGATGCTAAATTTTTAATGACTAATGGGATTCTCCCAGAAGATCGTATTATTGGAGTAGAAACAGGAGGGTGTCCCCATACTGCAATCCGTGAAGACACTTCTATGAACTCCGCAGCAATCGAAGATTTGAAAAAACGTCATCCCGACCTGGATTTAATCTTTGTGGAAAGTGGTGGAGATAACTTAGCAGCAACATTTAGTCCCGAACTTGTTGATTTCTCTATCTATATTATTGATGTTGCACAAGGAGAAAAGATTCCTCGAAAAGGTGGACAAGGAATGATCAAATCAGATTTGTTCATCATCAATAAAATCGACCTAGCGCCTTATGTAGGTGCAAATCTAGATATAATGGCTTCTGATACGAAAGTATTCCGTGGAAACAAGCCCTTCATCTTCACAAATCTTCAGGACAATACTGGATTGGAAGAAGTCATGGATTGGATTCGTAAAAACGCGTTATTGTCAGGTTTGAAATAAGATGAATAATTGGACGGGTATCCTACAGCTAGTGATGGAGAAGAAGAAAGAAAAGACCGTCACAAAAACTGTATACTTCCATGGTGCACTAAAAGTACTGCGCCCAAATTATCTAGATAATACCGGACAAGCATGTTTTTTTATAGTGAATCCTGGTGGTGGTTATGTCGGTGGTGACCGCTATCGAATAGAGGTGACCCTTGAAGAACAGGCGGAGTTAATATTAACAACACAATCTGCCACAAAAGTATACAGAACACCAACAACACCTGTGCTACAGGAAACAGAGTTTATTTTGAAAAAGGGAAGTGTTCTTGAGTACATTCCAGATCCCTTGATCGCTTATCGTGATGCAAAATATAACCAATATACAGTCATTAAAATGGAAAAGGGATCGACCCTTCTTTATACAGATATATTAACACCAGGTTGGTCTCCAGATGGTGAATGGTTTAAGTATGATCATCTGAGGCTTAAGAACGAAATATATATGGAAGACCGGTTGATCGCTTTTGATCATTTGAAATTACAACCTAGCGACTCACAAGTAGATGATATAGGATTTATGGAAAATTATACGCATTTAGGATCGATGATTGTTGTCGATGAGCGATGTACAACTAGTTTTCTAAACCAGTTGTATGAGGAGTTAGAAAGTCACATACATGACTGTAAAATAGGTATGTCGATGCTTCATGAGTCAGGATTTACGATACGAATTCTTGCTTCTTCCACACAACAAATTGAAAGAATATTAGCGATATGTACATCTTTTATTCGACAAGAATGGTTTTCAAAAAAACCGTTAGCGTTAAGAAAGTATTAAATTAATAATGAATGAGACTAATAAAATGGGAGTAACGACTCCTTTTTATTAGTCTTTTTTGGAAAGGTGCCATAAAATCACTGATAAAAGAAGATGCTAGTTGTGGCAGAAGTCACAACTAGCATCCTTAAAAATTCAATCGGTAATAATATAGCAACAAGTCTGTTCAAAGCTCTTTAGAAAACGATAGAAACAGGTTTTGATCTTCAAGGACCGGGCGTTTTTTTGCCTGGTTTTACTTATACAATTTCGTAGGCTTTTATTGAATTGCTTAATAACATTTATTTTAAGCACTCTTTTTCCTCATTGGTTTAGAGGGTTATTAAAATTAAATTTTCACTTACCAAATATATACAAAGAACGTATATTCGTGTTAATGTACTCTTAAGTAAACTTAAATAGGGGGATTAATATGGAATTGAAGAATATAAACATTAAAGAGCGTATGAAATATTATAATGTTTCAGGTTTAAGCGTTACATTAATAGAAAATGGTCAAATTCAAAATACAGTAAACTACGGTTTATTAGAGTCAGGAACCACTAAATATATAACTAATAATTCTGTTTTTAATGCTTGTTCGATCAGTAAATATCTAACAGGTATGCTAGTTATGAAATTAACTGAACAAGGTCTTCTTGATTTAGATGAGGATGTAAACAATAGGCTTATATCGTGGAAAATACCTGAAAATGATTTAACTAAAAATAAAAGTGTTACATTACGTAACCTACTTAGTCATCAATCTGGAATTATTGATCCAGAAGGTAGTTTTGCTGAGCTAAATTTGAAGTTAGGTATGCCCTCAATGGTTGAATTATTAAATGGGAAAACACCTTATTGTAAATATCCAATTGAAGTGAAGTATGAACCTGTCAGTGAATTTCACTATTCAGATGCAGGTTTTTGCATCGTTCAGTTACTAATAGAAGATATCACTGGAAAACCGTATAGCCAAGTTATGAAAGAACAAATATTTGAACCCCTTCAAATGGAAAACAGCATATTAGAAACGTCAATTTCAGAAATGAAAAGAGAAGAGCTTTCTAGTGGTCATAACAAAAACGGTGAATTAGTAGAAGGGAAATATCCTATTTATCCTTACCCAGCTGCTTCTGGACTATGGACAACTTCTTTAGATTTAGCCCAAGTAGTCCTTGAATTATTGAATGCACTAAGAGGGGAAAGTAAGATTGGGATTTCTGTGAGTAAAGCAAAAGAAATAATAACTCCCCAAGGAGGAAAATCTTGGACTGGGCTTGGCGTATTCTTAGAGGATTCGGAAAAAGGACTTGAAATTTCATTATTAGGTTGGGGAGTAGGATTCCAATGTATGATGGTAGGGAGTCCAAATTCAGCGAAAGGTGCAGTCATAATGACGAATACAGAATTGGGTGTTCACCAATTGGATGGGATTATAGGAGAAATTTATCATTCTATTATGGAATAGGAAACGTTAGTTTTGTAAATTTAATAAAGTCTATTTGGCATTAATATACAAGAACATGTTTGTCCCGCTTTAACTATGGTAGCTTTGATCAAAGAAGGATAAATGCATTTTTTGTCGAACTTATTCTACTTAGGTACAGTGTTGAGTAACGAAATAATAATTTATATAGAGAACTCATAGAAACGAGTGATTTTAATGATTATTTGGATAAATGGTGCGTTTGGTTCAGGAAAAACTCAGACTTCATATGAATTACATAGAAGGATTCCTAATTCCGTTGTCTATGATCCAGAAAAAATAGGCTTTTTTATTAACAAGAATATACCTAAGGAAATTAGTAAAGGAGATTTCCAAGATTATAGTATTTGGCGAGAGTTAAACTTCACCACTTTAAAATACATAGATAGTGAATATAAAGGCATTATTATTGTACCAATGACTCTAGTAAATCCACAATATTTTGAAGAGATTGTAGCAAGGTTAAGAAGTGAGAGAGTGATAGTTAATCATTTTGTACTGTGGGCATCTAAGGAAACATTACAGAAAAGGCTACGAAGCAGGGGTGAGAGAGAAAACTCATGGAGTGTAAAACAAATTGATAGATGTATTAATGGGTTATCAAATGATTTATTTAAACATCGAATTGAAACGGATAAAATGTCAGTTGAAAATGTTGTTGAAAAAATTGCATCCATATTGGAAATTCAATTACTGGATGATAACAGAAACAAATTCAGGAAAAAATTGGACAGAATAAAGACACAAATAAAACAGATACGAATATTAAATTAATTAAGTTATTTTTTAGTGGATTTATAACTTGAATCAAATTTTTCACTAAAGGGCGGTTACATTGAAAAGGAGAGATAAATTTAATTGGAAAATAGGAACATTAAATTTCATGAAATTCCTAAATGGGGGAGCTATTTAAGAGGGAAATGGGAAGTTTTTTTTGCGAGTCATCTATCAAAAGCTGAAAAAGAAGCTATTTACTTAAAGAGTTTTTTATGGCACTTATGTAGCTGGGGTAAAGTAGACTGTTATGAAAAATTTGAGGCAATAAAGATGTTTGAAGAACAAAATAAGTTGAAGTGTTTGATATTTTATGAAAATACAGATGAAGCTTATCTCATTGAAGATGCTAAACAGTTATTGATTGAAGCTTTGCCATATGAACAAATACATATGGATTATGGAGATATTTATGTAATGGATTGGTATGGTAAGTGGACATTTATGATGACGCATGAAAGTGAATGTGGACCATACTTTATTAAGAACTACTAACGATAAAATGACGATTGTGCAGTCCCTTCTTGTGCTAACAGGCAAGCAGTCAAAGATCAAAAGTCCTCAACTAGAAAAGGAAAAGTGAGTGCCGTTGGTTGGAGTGGAAATCTCACTACTAAAAACTCTATTGTTAAATTAATGCAATAATTAATACTAGGAAAAATCATAAAAATTGTATAAGGGGATATTACAAAATGTCTATTATTCTAAAAGAAGTTTTAGAATCAGAAAAATCTATTTTAAACAATCTTTATTCTCTGTACCTACATGACCTTTCTAAATTTACTTCTATGATAGATATAGAAGAAGATGGTTGCTTTCAATATGAAGGTTTGGAAAGTTTCTGGGAAATAGATGGCATTTCCCCATTTTTCTTAAAACTAGATAATAATATCATAGGTTTTCTTTTACTATTAGAACGTCCATTTTTGACAAAAGATAATGACTTCGGAGTTAATGATATATTTATACTAAACAAATACAAAGGTAAAGGAATGGGTAGACAAGCAATTGAAAAATTATTTCAAGAAAAGCCGGGAAAATATTTTGTTATTGAGCTTGTTGAAAATGGGCCTGCTATATCGTTTTGGAAAAAAGTATATAGTACTTTAAATATTCAATTCGAAGAGAAACAAGACTTAGTTGATGACGAGCAGTGTTTAATTCAAACATTTACAATTTAATCAAAATATAAGAGATATTAGTTTTATTCTGGATTAAGCGTGTTTCAAAATAGACATTTAGCAGGCGCTTTATAGAGATAAGCAATTGTTTTGTTTGGAGTCCTTTTTTTAAGATTGCATCTAATTATTTATAATATTCACTCATATATATGAATAGCAATTGTTTTCGATAAATTAATATGATATGTTATTTCCATCACTTATTAAAGGCTTTTAATAAGTTTTTGGTCGATACTTATTAAAGTTCTTTAATAAGTATAGTGAATAGGAGGTGACGTTTGTGAGTGCTACTCAAAAATCATTGAGGAAGGGAATCCTTTCTGAAATTCGGAAATCCCTTCTAGAATTGGGGAGTGCAACAAAAGTTGAGCTTAGTGAAAAATTAGAAATTAGTTTCCCAACCATAAGTAAGTTCCTAGCGGAGATGGAGAAGGAGGGAGAAATTATTTCAGGCGGCTTAGATGAATCTAGTGGTGGGAGAAGAGCAAAAAGGTATTCGTACAATCCCGAGTATATGCTGGGTCTTGCAATTTTCATAGAGAGAACAGAGACGAATTATGCAATTTTTAATTGTGTAGGGGAAATAAAAGATCAAGGAAAAGTTCCAATTATATTAGTTGAGGATGGGTTACATTTATTAACAACATGCATTGAAAATTTAATGGCTGCCTTTCCAAAAATTAGTTCTATTGCAATCGGGGTTCCTGGCTCTGTTGATAATGGAAGGATTTTTCATATACCTGGTTATGAGCAGTTTCAAAATTTTGATGTAAAGGGATTCTATGAGAATTATTTTTCTATACCTGTGGTTGTTGAAAACGATATGAACGCTGCTGTTATCGGTTATCACCATCATAGAGGTATTAAGGACAATCCATCTCTTGTATATTTGTATTCTGGACAAAATGGTCCTGGTGCAGGATTTATGATTAATGGTGATGTGGTGCGAGGTAGTACATATTTCGCGGGAGAGGTATCATTTATCCCACAGTATAATGAGCGGAATTTCCGGGAAGCTTTAGAAAATGGAACAGAACCAAAAGAAGCTCCGTTTTTCCAAGATTATCAGATTGATCCAATTAGCAGATTAATTGTCACATTTACAGCTATCATAAACCCTCATACCATCATTTTTTGCAATGATGAAGTGGAGGAAGCACTAGTAGAGAAAATTGCCATAGCAAGCTCTACATATATTCCGTCCGAACATCTTCCAGAGCTTACAGTAAGTGATTGGAAACAAGATTATTTATATGGATTACAAAGTTTAGGGCTTGATCTTATGTTGAATGAAACAACAAAGTAAACTAATCAGAAAGTAGGTGAGGTGAAATATGGCAACATTCCTTTTAATGATCATTTATTTAGCTTTTATCAGCTTAGGTTTACCTGATTCAGTGTTGGGTGCTACATGGCCCGTGATGCAACCAGACTTTGGGGCTCCACTTGAGACTGCAGGATTCCTTTTTATGACGATTGCAAGTGGTACAATAATCTCCAGTTTAGCTAGCGGCAAAGTACTTAAACGGTACGGGACTGGAAAAGTTACATTTGTCAGTGTATTAATGACTGCTGTTGCTTTGCTTGGATTTCATTTTGCTCCATCAATTGTTTGGTTAATTGTATGCGCTATCCCACTTGGATTAGGAGCAGGGGCTGTTGATTCAGGATTAAATGATTATGTTGCTACAAATTATAAGGCACATCATATGAGTTGGTTACATTGTTTTTGGGGAGTCGGAGCTACTTTAGGTCCTATCATTATGGCTCAGTTTATTTCAGAGGACAATTCTTGGAGAAATGGATATTTTGTTATTTCTGGTATTCAATTTGCATTAGTTATTTTCCTCCTATTTACCTTGCCTCTATGGAAAAAAGTGAAAACAAAGAGCGATATTACTTTACATGAAAAGACCGAAGTTTTAAAAGATGTGATTAATGAACAAGATACTAATATAAAACCTATACAAACTAAAGGTGTTAAAATGGCTTTGGCCTCTTTCTTTTTTTATTGTGGAGTTGAAGCAACAGTGGGTCTTTGGGGAAGTAGTTTCTTGGTAAATGTCAAAGGATTAAGTGTTGTAACTGCTGCCGGTTGGATTTCCTTTTATTACGCAGGAATAACTATAGGGAGGTTAATAACAGGCTTTATAACCTTTAAAATGACTAACCGTATGCTAATAAGATGGGGGCAAATAATAGCATTGACTGGTGGCATTATTCTAGTTTTACCTATGCCCTCCGTTTTCTCTCTTGTCGGTTTTATAATAGTTGGATTAGGATTAGCACCGATATTTCCATGTATGTTGCATGAAACACCCACACGTTTTGGAAAAAAACATTCTCAGACGATTATGGGATATCAAATGGCGTTTGCTTACACCGGCACAACATTTATGCCGCCTCTCCTTGGTTTCATCGCATCCCAGTCAACTATAGGAATCTTCCCAATTACTATAGTTATTTTTGTTGCAGCAATGCTATTAAGTTCAGAAAAGTTAAATATGTTACTAGCGAAGAAGGATGGATTCAAGAAGAATGATACAAGCTTATTAAACTAACGATTACTTAAACTAAAATACAAAAATAAAGAAGGCTGGGACAGAAGCCGAAAACAGCATTTTTCTCTGTGAGAAAAATGCTGTTTTTTTGCTGTGCACAAAATTGATTTCCATTCCAGGGATGCTTTCCACGGGCGTGGTCGCCCCACCAGTTCAATCAATTTTATTAAATAGCCATTATTTAGTAAAGGTTTCTCCATATCCAATAAAATTTCTACCTCTGCCCCAACCTCCTTTAAATTACAATCTAATATTTCTTTTATGAGACCAGTTTTAGACCTACTGCGGCACTTAAAACCATGCCAATAAATACAAGTCTTTTCCAGTCTTTTGATTCACCATATAATACCATTCCTAAAATGGCTCCACCAGATGCACCAATTCCTGTCCAAATAGCATAAGCAGTACCCATAGGAAGTGTTTTCATTGAATAAGCAAGCAGAATAAAACTTGCTCCAAACCCGAGAATCAAAAGTACTAATGCTTGCCAATTACGGTCTTTATGTAACTTATTTATCATGACAACACCAAACATTTCAAATAAACCTGCTAATATTAAAGAAATCCATGCCATTAGGATTCATCCCCTTCCTGAACTTTGTCCGTTGTAACTAATTTCAAGCCAATTACTCCTGCTAACAAAAGTAAAATCAATAGTACTTTTTCTACTTTAAATGGTTCCCCAAAGAATAAAATTTCAGAAAAGACAGTTCCTGCTGTACCTATACCAACAAAAATTGCATATACAGTTCCTACGGGAAGTTTTCTTCCAGCCATAATCATTAAATAGAAGCTAATAAATATAGCAATAGCAGTTCCAGTCCAAGTCCAAAAGTCATTTGCATGTTTTAAACCAATAACCCAAAAAACTTCAAAGAATGCAGCAACAAATACTTTAATCCAGTCTTTATTCATCAAAAGACACCTCCGATATTATTATTACCCCCAATAAACAAAAAAAGCCTAAGAGTAACTGTTAAACAGTTTCTCCCAGGCTTTTATCCTTCCGTGACATAGCAAGGCTATGAGTTTTCTCTCGGACCAGACTAACATAAACTGTTACGGAACCCTAGAAAACATTCGAGGTATATAATTACTTCATATTATACACATTTTTATATCTAAGTCAATATAAAAAGAAGGGTATGAGTACATGAAAAAAGAAAGTCATATAGTTTAATTTATTCTAAAATCTTTCTTTTTGAATAGCTTTGTTAGTCTTTTTATAAAATGTTAACAAACAAGTCATTCCTATTATGCAAACAGACCCAATCCCTATTGCAAAAGCAGGGCAATCCAAAAGAGCTTACTTTTACTGCAACAAGCAGATATGAGTATTACTGAAGTTGCCTATTAGGTAGGTTTTAATAGCACAAGCTATTTACTTGAGAAATTCCGAGCATCTATGAAGAAAACTCCTTTGGCATACAAAAAATGGGTGTTAATTAACATTATTTTTCTTGTGTTTGTTTTTCGCTTATATTTTCTGAGCATGTGTTGCTCTTGGGAAACTGTTTTATAGCTTGAAAATTTGTTAGTAACATGCAAAAAGATTGCTATAGACTCACACGAATTCCCTCTGTTACTATATTTTAGAAGAGATAGAAAGTGCCTTTACAATACTATTTGGGGGACAAGTGAGTGAATTATAAAACTAATAATTTTACATACAATGAAACCGAAGTTTATTGGAAGCAATATCAGAGATTTTTTCCAGAAGAACTGCGAATAAATGAAAACAATCTACCAAAGGAAGAATGGTGGTATTGGAATAATTATCATATTCATCTGGATCGAATGCCCGTCCAAGATTCGAAAATTAAAATTATTTTAATTCATGGTGCAGGTGGAAACGGTAGACTATTGGCGCCATATGCAAGGATGCTACAAGTACATGGATATGATGTTGTTGCCCCAGACCTACCTCCTTATGGTCTTAGTTATACCGAATCATTAATATCCATGGATTACAGCGATTGGATAAAAGTAATAACGGAGTTCATCGAACAGGAATTCAATCGAGATGGAAAACCAATTGTATTATTAGGAGCCAGTATTGGTGGCATGCTGGCTTATCATGTAGCTAGTTTATGCAAACAAGTTAAAGGCTTGATTGTAACAACTTTCGTGGATACAAGTAATCCGAAAGTACGTGATCAAATTGCTCCGAATAAAGTAATTAGCCGCTTAGGTAAATTCACGTTGGATAATTTCCCGTTTGTATTAGATTCGTTCCGGATTTCTGTAACTAAAGTATCAAGAATGAAGTTGATCACAAATAACTTTGATCTGGCCAAATTAATTAAGAATGATCCTCGAGCAGCAGGGACGAAAATTCCTTTGCGATTTCTGAGAACTTTCTTAAATATGAAATCATTAATCGAACCTGAATATTTTGATGTTTGTCCTATATTACTGATCCATCCTGAAGTAGATCCAATGACGCCATATAGTTTAAGTGAATCTTTTTATAAACGATTACAATGTAAGAAAAGCTGTGTAATTTTAGAAGGAGCTGGTCATTTTCCGATCGAACAACCAGGGCTGGAGCAGATGAAAGTGGCTGTATTAAATTTTTTAACGGAGATTGAAAATAAACTTGAGCTCTATGAAGACTAGATTAATCATATGTGTTAACAAATTCTTAATAATTTTCTGTTTTATTAAATTGTATAATTAATTGTTGTATTCATGCTCTTTAAAAAGGTATTAGGAGGGAAATTCATGTATAAATTTATTAATTTTCTTTAAGAAAGACAGACTAAAAGGTCTTAACAAAAACTACATATAAAAGGGAATTTTAAACTATGCCAAAAAAACAATTTGTATTTGTAAAAATGTTAGTAATAACCATATTAATGCTAATGACAAGCATTAGCGAAGTTGTATTTGCAAACGAAGATGAGTCAACAAATGGTAATCTAGATATTTCTAAAATCGATGAATATATGGCAAATGAAATCGAGAGACTGAATCTTCCTGGTGCTTCATTGGCTATCGTAAAGGAAGATCAAGTTGAATATATACAAGGGTATGGTATTGCAAAATCAAATGGAACTAATATGACACCACAAACGCCAATCGTTATTGGATCAGTTACAAAATCCTTTACAGCACTTGCCATTATGCAATTAGTAGAACAAGGAAAAATTAAACTAGAAGATCCAGTACAATCGTATTTACCATGGTTTCAAATTGCAAATAAAGAGGAATCAAAAAAAATCACCATTCAACACTTATTGCATCAAACGAGTGGTCTTTCTACATATGATGGTCAAGTTTCTATATCACAAGGCGATCAAACTTTAAAAGAACATATACAAAGCTTGGTAAATACAGAATTGACATACCCTGTTGGTGAGCAATATCAATATTCGAATTTGAATTATAGTATTTTAGGTTTAATCGTTGAGGAAGTGACGAATAAATCGTATAAAGAGTACATAAATGAATATATATTCAAACCACTTGAAATGAGCAATAGCTTCACCGATCCTAAAGATGATCTAAACAATACAATTGCTGAAGGCTATCAAACGATGTTCGGGTTCAAAGTACCGACAGAGCAGTTAAACCATGAGGGCACTGTTCCCTCTGGATACATTATTTCCAGTGCGGAAGATATGGCTAATTATATGATTGCACTAGTGAATCAAGGAAACTTCAAAGGAAAAAGTATTTTATCTGAGAATGCGATGAGTGCGTTGCATCTTCCATCATCTTTCATCAGCAATGATACCTATTATGCGATGGGGTGGGAAGTTAATAATGAAGGAATCTTCCATAATGGATGGACAGAAAACACATACTCAAAAGTTCTGTTAGATGGGGAGTATGGCATTAGCCTACAAATCAACTCAATGGATTATTTTAATCTTAATGCATATGACGACATCGTAAGTGGCATAAACAAGCTAGTTCATAAGGAAGAACCGTCTGTATCAGATAGCAATCCATTTATGAAATATATAATTATTGATTTGATATTATTGGCAATCGTTGCTTTGATCGTTTGGTCAGCTTACAGAATTTTTAAACCGAAAAATCGTAAAGTTACAAACTTCCGTAGAATTCTTAATGGTATGACTATATTAGTATGTTACTGGCTTCTGCCATTGATTATTTTAATTGGATTCCCTAAATTATTTGGTCCTTTATCTACAGTGACCTTATTTGCTCCTGGAATAGGGCATTTGTTCTTTTTAATACCATTGCTCCTTTTAATTGTCGGAGTTATTAAACTAGTTAGAGCGACACTAACTAGGGTAGGTTACTTTAAAAAACTTACATAAGAGCATTTTACGTAAAAGAGGTGAATTCTTTGGATTTACATTATCAAGAGTATGGGGATAAGCACGCTTCCTTAATGGTATTTATACACGGAGGTGGAGTCTTCAGTCACTATCATTGCATTACAAAGTGCTTTGCCGCCAGATGCAATAACAATAAAGTAAAATAAGTTTGTTTGCCTGAAATTTAATAGAATACATGCTTAAAGTATAAATGTAAAAAAATCTTTACATTTATACTTTTTTGTTTATTTGCTTCTGGTGGAGAAACAATAATAAGTAAAAGTTTCGTCACTGGAAAGTGAATGTGGTACAATTTTTTTAGAACAACAGGACTGTGAGTTGAGGAATGATGGAAAATCATAAATATGCAGTTGTCGATATTGAAACAACAGGCCACTCATCGACGAATGGTGACCGTATTATTCAGCTTGCAATTGTATTTATTGAAAATAACAAAATAGTAAACACATATACGACTTTCATTAACCCAGAAAAGCCTATTCCTTTATTTATCCAGGATTTGACTAAAATAGCGAATAGTGATGTCAGAAATGCACCATTATTTGAGGACATTGGGGCAGAAGTATTGGAAATGCTGCAAGATCATATCTTTGTTGCCCACAACATTCACTTTGACCTACCTTTTCTGCAAAAAGAGTTGAAACGAGTCGGGTTGCCTAAATTAGTATGTAAAACAATGGATACGGTAGAATTTACAAAAATAATGTTTCCAAACCTATATAGCTATAAGCTTCAGGATATTGCAGGTGAGTTAGAAATCGATTTAGAGTCTGCACATAGAGCGGATGATGATGCGTTAGCAACTGCTTATTTATTGTTAAAATGTATCGATCAATTAATGAAGCTACCACTTAAAACAATTGAGTTATTACATAAGAGATCCTTTCAATTGAAATCTAATTTATCCATATTATTTTTTGACGTACTCGTGAGTAAAAGAAAAGAACTGTCGCCTGATAATTTTCTAATTTACCGAGGGATTCCGGTAAAAGAGGTATTAAAGGAGATACAGGAAGAAACCGAATTACTTTCATTTCCAAAAACAAAAGAAACGAAAATAGATTTATTTAGTAAGAGTTTCCCTAGCTTCGAAGAACGTGAAGGACAATTTGAATTGATGGATCAAATTCAAACAGCACTTACAAATGAATTAGAAATAGTATGCGAAGCCGAAACGGGGATAGGTAAAACATTAGGCTACTTATTACCAGCTGTTATCTATGCATTTAAAATGAAGAGACCAGTTATTATTAGTACATATACAACTCACCTCATAGACCAATTGGTGACAGAAGAAATACCAAAGATAAACGCAATTTTAGAAACGAATATAAAGGTTGCGACGTTAAAAGGGATGCATCATTATATAGATCTTTATAGCTTTTGGCAGCATGTGCAACTAGAGGATGAGTCATACGATGAAACGTTTACGATTATGCAAATATTAGTATGGCTTACTTTAACGGAAGATGGAGATCTAACCGAGTTAAATGCCTCTGGTGGAGGGCAACTGTTTGTCGATAAAATCAGGCGAGGAAGTTTGTCAAACATTAAAGAAGTTGGAGAAAATGATTTTTATGAAAGAGCACTCCGCAAAAGTGAAAATTGTCATATATTAGTAACCAATCATGCGATGGTAATGACCGATCAAGAAAGAGAGCAACCATTGCTTACTTCTGGTTGTGCAATGATTGTCGATGAAGCCCATCAAATGATTCATTCTAGTATGTCTCGTGGTGAGCGTATTTTTTCTTATACTAACTGGAAATACGTGCTGGGTCAGTTTGGCACACTTGATACCGAGCAGTTACTGCATAAATTGAAACTTCTTCATGTTCCTTTGTCTGTACAAATTCGATTAGAAAAGCAATATGTAGAAACGATAGAAAAATTTGATAAAGCTGTAACGTATGTCATTGATGCATTTCTTCAAATAAGCAAAAGAAACGGGAAGAGCACTAAAAAGATGATAGCTTTAGAAGACCTTGATTTAGATCAATCTATTTTCCGTTCAGTTGCTAATTCTATTCAGGTTTTTATCTTCTCGACTAAATCTATGATCACTTCTTACAGTAAGCATGTGGAAGAAGAAAAAATACAATCATTCGTCAATGAATGGCAGTATTGGATAAGAGAATTAGATATTAAAGTAAGTGAATGGGATGAGATTTTCTTACAGAATAGAGGATCAGAGGCGAGATGGCTAGAAATTGATACTAGAAGTATTCCCGGTAGCTTAACT
Source organism: Psychrobacillus sp. FSL K6-2836 (assembly GCF_038003085.1). Taxonomy (NCBI): domain Bacteria; kingdom Bacillati; phylum Bacillota; class Bacilli; order Caryophanales; family Bacillaceae; genus Psychrobacillus; species Psychrobacillus sp. FSL K6-2836. Next base: position 275,363 of record NZ_JBBOOM010000001.1, on the reverse strand, counting down.
GTTATTAAGCGCCCACTAAATTATAAAGAGGATATTAAAAATGCATTAATGCCCCACCGAGAAGTTGGAGCGGTTATTTGGACATCTGGTACATTAACTGTACCTTCCAATAGGCATTTTATCACTTCTCAGCTTGGGTTAAGTTCAGAAATACCAATCTATCAGTATAAAGCAGCTAGTGATTATTACAATGGAGCAGAGTTGCTAATCGTGGAAAATATGCCTGATATTAAACAGGTGTCACAGAGTGATTATATTGAAGCAGTTGCAGAAGCAGTAGTACAAACGGTTCTTGTTTCGGAAGGAAGATGCTTTGTTTTATTTACCTCCCAAGATATGCTTCGAAAAACGGTGGAATTAATACAAGATACTCATCTACTGGATGACTATATGCTCTTTGCACAAGGCATGACTTCTGGAAGTAGAATGAGATTATTAAAATCATTCCAACGTTTCTCCAAATCAGTACTATTTGGAACGAATAGTTTTTGGGAGGGGGTAGATGTACCTGGTGATGCCTTATCGGTAATTATTATGGTTCGTTTACCATTCTCTTCTCCAGATGACCCTCTATTCAAAAAAAGAGCAGATTTAATAACTAAAAATGGTCAGAATCCTTTTTCTTCCTATTCATTACCAGAAGCAGTGTTGCGCTTTAGGCAGGGATTCGGGCGTTTAATCCGATCATCGTCAGATAAGGGTGTTTTCATCGTTTTAGATAGAAGAATAGAGACAAAGTCATATGGGAGAGACTTTTTACAGGCAATTCCTAATATTCCTGTTAAGAAAGTATCGTTAGAAAATATGGTCTTAGAGCTAGAAAATTGGTATACTAATGAAGGATGATTTTAGAAAGCAGGTAGGAATATGGAAAACAAAATTGAAACGCTATCGACTGTTGTAGTCGACTACCAATCAGACTTATATAAAATAGTTGATGTATTAAATCGAACGCTAAAAGAGAAAGATTTAATGTTCGGGCTATCTTTAGATAAGCAGGATGAAAATAAAGCTATTTTCACCATTTATAGGACGTAATAGATGTCACTTAAAAAATGGTTATTATTTATTGTAATTTTTGCATTCAGTTTAACTTTAATTATAAGCTTATTAATTTACTTTCAAGCAAAAAGTCCATTTTCTGATGCAACGGATGCAGCAGAATCGTATGCGTTAGAAAATAACTTGTTGGCTCAGGTAGATGAAACCTATGTATATAACAATACATCCACTTTTTATACAGTGATTGGTACGACAGCTAAAGGGGAAGAAAAAGCGTATTTTTTACCAGACAATCAATCTGACGAAAAGATTATGGAAGTGAGTTTAGACGAAGGGATATCGGAGCAGCAAGCTGTGGACATAGCGATGAAGGATGTAAAAGATGCTAAGTTATTACATGCTAAACTCGGTGTAGAAAAAATAGGACCAGTGTGGGAAATTACTTATGTGAATGCGGATGACAAACTCAATTATGTTTATTTGTTATTTGATAATGGAGAATGGTGGAAGCGAATTTCGAACTTATAGTCAAAACTTTTGGAGGGTATTATGAAAAAAATCATGATTAAAGATATGGCCAACCATGTTGGAGAAACAGTAAAAATGGGTGCTTGGCTTGCCAATAAACGTTCAAGTGGTAAGATTGCATTTTTACAATTACGTGATGGGTCAGGCTTTGTGCAAGGTGTAGTAGTAAAAGAAGAGGTTGGAGAAGAAATTTTTCAAACTGCAAAAGGGTTAACACAAGAAACTTCTATGTATGTAAGTGGTGAAGTGATTAAAGATGAACGTTCTTCTTTTGGATATGAACTTCAGGTAAAAGAAATAGAAGTAATTCATGCAGCGGTCGATTTCCCTATTACTCCTAAGGAGCATGGTACGGAATTCCTTATGGACAACCGTCATTTATGGTTACGTTCTAGAAAGCAACACGCTATTATGAAGATTCGTAATGAAATTATTCGTGCTACATATGAATTCTTTAATGAAAATGGTTTTGTGAAAATGGATCCACCTATTTTAACGGGTTCATCCCCTGAAGGAACTTCTGAACTGTTCCATACTAAATACTTTGACGAGGATGCATATCTTTCTCAATCAGGTCAATTATATATGGAAGCAGCAGCTATGGCATTAGGAAAGGTATTTTCTTTCGGACCAACATTCCGTGCAGAGAAATCTAAAACACGCCGTCACTTAATCGAATTCTGGATGATTGAACCAGAGATGGCATTTGTAGAATTCGAGGAAAATTTGGAAGTGCAAGAACAATATGTTTCATTTATAGCCCAGTCTGTATTGAAAAACTGTGCATTGGAGTTAGAGCGTCTTGGTCGTGATACGTCGAAATTAGAAAATATTCAAGCACCATTCCCTCGTATTTCATATGATGATGCTATTAAGTTTTTACATGAAAAAGGCTTCGATGATATAGAGTGGGGAGACGACTTTGGTTCACCACATGAGACAGCTATCGCAGAAAGCTATGATAAACCAGTGTTTATTACGCACTATCCAGTAGGCATTAAGCCATTTTACATGCAACCACATCCAGAGCGTGATGATGTAGTTTTATGTGCTGATTTAATCGCTCCAGAAGGTTATGGAGAAGTAATTGGCGGTTCTGAACGTATTCATGATTATGATCTTTTGAAACAACGCTTAGCAGAGCATAAACTTGATGAATCGGCATATGCTTGGTATTTAGAGCTACGTAAACAAGGTTCTGTACCTCATTCTGGTTTTGGACTGGGACTAGAGCGTACGGTCGCATGGTTTAGTGGAGCAGAGCATGTTCGTGAGTCTATTCCGTTCCCACGTTTATTAAACCGTTTATATCCATAATAAGTAAATAGAAATTGTATAGAGAGAAAGGAGTACGAGTATGCAAAAGCGAGATCGACTCCGTATCTGGACTGAGCAGGGGAATGTAACTATTTCCCAGCTTTTTTTTAGTCATTATAAAGCGATTAATATAAGAGATGAAGAAGCTATTCTATTATTACATTTAATCGCTTATGGAGAAGCAGGAATTCATTTTCCTACCCCACAAAACTTAGTGGAACGTACTTATTTTAGTGAACATAAAGTAGTAACTATTTTGCAGCGTCTTATGCAAAAAGGGTTAATACAAATAGAGCAGCATTTAGATCAAAATGGTATACATTATGAATATTATGCATTCCATCAATTATGGGAGCTATTAGTAGATTTTATGGAGAAGCAACAAAATGATGTAAAGGATCTTCATAGCAAAGAAGAGGAAGGGGATATATATAAATTATTCGAGCAGGAATTTGGTCGATTATTATCCCCAATGGAATATGAAACTATAGGTATGTGGTTTGACCAAGACAAGCATTCTGCGTCACTCATCCGCTTAGCTTTAAAGGAAGCAGTACTTTCACAAAAGCTTAGTCTCCGATATATAGATCGGATTTTATTTGATTGGAAGAAGAAAAACATCAAAACTGTTGAAGCTGCTGAAAATCAATCAGCGCAATTTAGGCAGCATGTTCCTGTGCCCAAAACAACGGAACAACCATCTTCTGGTTCGAAGGTCCCGTTTTACAACTGGTTAGAAGAAAGAGAGTAGGTGTAAATTTTGCTTACAAAAGCACAGTGGCTATACTGTTTGGATGAGATGGAGCGAATGTTCCCCGATGCACATTGTGAGTTGGTTCACGATAATCCTTTCGAATTGTTAGTCGCTACTTTGTTATCCGCACAATGTACAGATGTGTTAGTGAATAAAGTAACAAAAAACTTATTTCAAAAATATAAAAAACCAGAGGATTATTTAGCAGTATCCATTGAGGAATTACAGACAGATATTCGTTCAATTGGTTTGTATCGTAATAAGTCTAAAAATATTCAAGCTCTTAGTAAACAGCTAATAGAGTTATATGGTGGGGAAGTACCACCTGATCGTGATTTGCTTACTACTTTTCCTGGAGTAGGACGTAAAACGGCTAATGTAGTCGTTTCAGTCGCATTTGATATTCCAGCGATAGCAGTAGACACACATGTGGAAAGGGTATCCAAACGCTTAGGACTCTGCAGATGGAAAGATTCAGTTCTACAGGTTGAAGAAACATTAATGAAAAAGACACCGATAGAATTATGGTCTAAAACGCATCATCAGTTAATCTTTTTTGGTCGCTATCATTGTAAAGCGCAAAATCCAAATTGCCCTGAATGCCCACTCCTCTCAGTTTGTAGAGAAGGGAAGAAGAGGATGAATAAAATTGTCTCTCAGTAATCAGCGGTATTTAGATGAATGGGAAATAATTCGTGAAGAACTATTAGGGTTAATTAGAACAAAGAACACGAAAAAGTTTGGGCTGATGCGAAAGGGCATTGATCTACTAGTATCAATCCATGATGAAATTCCAGAAGCAGCCCCATTAAACTATACAGACCGCTTAAAATTTATCGAGTCTAATATAGAAAGACATGTAGCATTTGTTCAACTCGATGAACTCTTTAAGGAATCAAAGAAAAAAATAGCGCGCATACGTGCACAAAACAAAAGCGGCTGAATCCTAGAATTCAGCCGCTTTGACGTTTTAGATAAACAATTAGTCCATACAATTCCTATAAATTGTTGCAGAATGTCCCGAAGCACTCGTATAGTTGGGAAACACTCTCGTATAGGGTGTATTTTCTCTCGAATAGGCAGAGCTCTCTCGTATAGCCTAGGATCGCTCTCGTATAGCCGGAAAACACTCTCGGATAAGGTGTATTCTCTCTCGAATAAAGCTCTCTCGTACAGCTGAAGATCGCTCTCGTATAGCCGAGAAACACTCTCGGATAGGGTGTATTCAATCTCGTATAGGCAAAGCTCTCTCGTATAGCCCGGAATCGCTCTCGTACAGGGCGAATTCACTCTCGATTAAGCAGAGTTTTCTTGTATCGATGAAATTCACCCTCGTATAGTTAGAAATTACTCTTATTTTATACAACAAAAAAAGTAGCGGGTCATGACTTCAGTCAAGACCTGCTACTTTACTAATTCTAATTAAGGATTCGTTCCAGATTCCCCATTTTCACCGGTTTCTCCAGTGCCATCATTTGGGTTTTCTGTTGAACCATCATCAGGGTTTTCATTACCATCACCTGAATCTGATCCATCTCCATTTCCGTTACCCTCGTTGTTTCCGTTTCCGTTTCCGTTTCCGTTGCCATTGCCATTGTTATTGCCGTTGCCATTATTATTTCCTTCTCCGTTACCATTCCCATTATTTGATCCATCTGGATTTTCTGGAATTTCTTCTATTGGATCCAAATCATCTAATTCCTCTTCAACTATTGCATCTAATGTTAAGGTTGCGGAAGCACTATCACTTCGAATATCCTCTGCTACTGCTGTGACACTGAAGGTATACGTACTTCCTGGAATAAGGTTTTGTACGATCAACCCTTTTTGGTTAGTTGTTTGAATTACTTCAGATGGACCGTTATCTATCGTTACAGCAACTTCAAATTGAACTTCAGATTCAATATCTTCCTGATCGAAATCCCATGCTAATGTTGCAGTTGATGTAAGCTCATCATATTCCACAGAAAGATTGGATGGAGTATTCAATTCAAGTTGTTTATATTCCTCTGAAACTGCAGTAGGCTCTGTGCCTCTCACGAATAGTTCCGTCAATTTTAGTTCATCTGGTGTATATTCGCTTGCCAGTTTAAGTGGACTTGAACCTTTTTCAATTGTGACTTCTACAACAGAATTTGGCTTCTTAAATTTTTCATTTGCTGCATCTTTAGAAATGTTAGTCATGACTTCTTTGAAAATATTCTGAGGTAGGTATCGCTCCTCATTAGTAGTCATTGGTACTTTCCTATCTGAGTAACCTGACCATATGGCAACCGAGTAGTCAGTCGTATATCCAGCAAACCAAACGTCAGGAAAGGCACTGCTTGGAAGATCCCATTTTTTCATATCATCTGAACTATAGTTTGTTGTACCTGTTTTACCAGCAATATCTAAACCACTAATTGCTGCACGCTTACCAGTCCCTTTTGTCAACACATCACGTAATACGTCGGTAATCATATAAGCAGTGGAATCTTTCATAACTTCTTTAGATTTTGGTTTATAATTTTTTTCTGTTTTTCCATCGCGATAAACAATTTTATTTATCGAATAAGGCTCTGTATGGACCCCGCTGTTTCCAAAAGCTGCATAAGCTCCGGCTAGTTGAATAGGCGACATGGCACCACCAAGTGCACTACTTTCATATACATTACCAAGATCAATCCCAAATCGATTAATAAATTCTTCAGCATTATCTGGTCCTACTTCTTGTAATGTTTTAACTGCTGGCACATTTCGAGAATTATATAGCGCTTCTCTAAATGTCATAGCTCCTTTATATTTACGATCGAAGTTACGTACAACTTGATCTGTGCCTGTATAGGTAATTTCTTCATCCAAGAGTGTTTTCCCAGTTGACCAGTCTAGAAATTCGATTGCCGGGGCATAGTCGATTAAAGGTTTAATCGATGAACCAATTGAGCGTGTGGTCATGTCTTGAGCAAAGTTCCAGCCACGATCTGCTCCATAATTTCTTCCACCACCAACAGCTGCGATTGCCCCTGTTTTCGTATCTATTACTGCTACTGCCGACTGAATATCATCAGTAGGGAACATATCAGAATTTAATGTTTTCTCTACTTGTTGTTGTGCATTTGGTTGTAATGTAGTGTGAATAGTAATCCCCTCAGAGATTGCGTTTCCATCACCATTTGCTTCTAATTCATTTAATACGATATCTATGAAAGCATCATATTTGGAATCTTGATTGGCAACTCGCTGATCCTCAGGTAGTAAAGAATCCTCTATTGGAACTGCTTGAGCTGTTTTCATTTCTTCCTCTGTAATCTTGTCATGTAAGTTCATCAAATGTAATACGACATTTCTTCTTTTCTCCGTAAGCTCCGGATTTTTAAACGGATTAAACGCATTTGGACGTTGCGACATACCTGCAAGTACTGCGTATTGATCTAATGTAAGGTCTTTTAAATCTTTACCATAAAAATACTTAGCTGCTGTCCCATAACCGTAAATTCTTCCAGACATTAGAACTTTGTTAAAGTACATTTCAAATATTTCTTCTTTATCATATTTTCTTTCCAGTTGTATGGAAAGGTATGCTTCTTGTGCTTTACGTTTTAATGTTTTTTCATTTGTAAGGAATGAATTTTTTACGACCTGTTGTGTAATTGTACTCGCTCCTTGATCACCGAAACCATTTGTGACGTTAGCAAGTACTGCTTTTCCTAAACGTAATACATCTACACCAAAATGATCGTAAAAACGAGCATCCTCTGTAGCGATGATTGCATCTTCCATTTGTTTTGGAATGTCATCATAAACTACATATTCCCTACTTTCGGCGCCAACTGTAGCGAATAGGTCCCCATTAGCGTCTAACAGTTTTGGACTAATAGGATCTTTTAAAGCTGTTTCATCTAGTTCTGGGGCACTGCTTGCATAGAAGGCGAATAGTGATCCCCCAGCTATAAGTCCAACCACGCCAATAATTACGATTGTCAATAATATTCTTTTAATCCATAGTTTAGCTGGTGTTTTAGGTTGTTTCTTTTTTTCTTGTTGTTTTCTTCGTTGTTCACGAGTCATTTTTTGCTCACTCATAAACGTCTCCTCACTTTCACTTTATACGTTCAAGTCATTAACTATTTTAATATAATCAATTCTTGGTGCATATCTTGGAATGATTTCTATTGCATGTGTTTCCATTTCGGATAATGCAATAGATTTTCTTCCTCCTGTTAGCATTCTATCCCAAAATAACGATAATTGTTCAAAAGGCAAATAAAAATAACGTTCTAATGCAGAAAAACGGACGAGCAGAAAGGTAATTCCTAATTGTTTTGAAACTCTTCTCATATGTTCAACCTGATGAAGATGAACATTTTTTAAAGGAAATGCTGTTCTATTTTCCGTTTCTTTTGCTTCAAAGTCAATATATTTCCCTTTATATACTCCATTAAAGTCAGTTGTAGAAGGTGTCCGATAATATGCTTCTTTAATTACCGCGCTACTTCTAGAAGGATAATCTACTTTTACAACTTGGATTGGTATTGGTTTTTTATGAATAACAGCAATATCCTGCGCGATATAAAATTCATTTGCATCGTTTATCTCGTCTTCTAAGGTCTTACCCCTATTACTGAAAGAGTAATCTTTTTTCTTTTCTTTTTTTACTTTGGTAGACGGGATATACGCTTTTCCATTTGGATAATGAATAGCCAAAATAATCACCTCTTTATGCTATTAGTTTATCACAAGTACATTAGACGAACAGCTAATATAGAAGGTTTCATTTCCCGGAATGTCGAGTAAACACTTGTTTTGTCTTTTAAGAAGATGCTTTGTCAAACTGGAAGGAGAGCATATAAAACTAGCGAATATACTCCTTAAAAGGAGGAGTTATTGATGAATAAAATTGAAAGACTTATAGATCAGTTAGAGCTTTTAGAGTTTTTATTGGAAAATAGGTTAAATGACGAGCAGGATAAATTTGAAGAGGATTTTAGTAAAAATTCATTTCGATTACTTGGAAAGCTGGAAAAAATAGAAAATAAATTATAAGGAATGTACGTTCGCTTAGAACTAGTAATATAAGTGAGAATTTGCTAAACTATAACTAGAATGCGAGGGATCACTTTGTCATTATTAAAGCTTAGCAACCAATTAATGAAAGAATGCGATGAATGTATTACGCGTTTTCATCTATATAGAGAATTAGACAAGGAACCAGATTTTTTTACAGAAGTGAAGCCACATGCATATAAAATTGATGAGATCTGTCTTGAATGGGAACAATTGGTACGAAAATGGATTCAAGTAAAACGTCCAAAATATGTCCACCCAAGCCAGATTGACTCCTTACTTGAATCTATGAAACAGTTTATCGTGCAATCTTACTACAAGGGAACGAGCAAAAAAAGGTTTCTTTCATCTGTTCATTCATCCAAATATACGCTAGAAACTATTGTCCAAGCTATAAAGGAAGTAGGGGATGAGTATGTTTGAAAAAAAGAGCATTCACCAATTATTAGATGCGTGGAAAGTGGATGGAAATCGCTTTCCGCAAATTGAACATATTCATACAACCGAAGAAAAAGAAGCAATTTACGCTCCATTCCCTAGCACAATGCATCAGTCTATTCAAAAGGCGCTTAAAAGTCGTGGTGTACATCAGTTATACATACATCAACGACTCGCTTTCGATGCTGCTTCATCCGGTAAGTCTTATACAACGATAACCCCAACAGCCTCAGGTAAATCACTTTGCTATCATCTCCCTGTACTTCAAACTATTATGGAAGATCCAACTTCACGGGCTATTTATTTATTTCCAACAAAAGCATTAGCACAGGATCAAAAAAGTGATTTAAATAATTTAATTGAAGCTACTGGGGAAGAAATATTAAGTTATACATATGATGGAGATACAGCCCCGGGAATTAGGCAAAAAATTCGAAAGTCAGGTCATATAGTGTTAACCAATCCTGATATGCTGCATTCGGGCATTTTACCACATCATACAAAATGGGTAACTCTTTTTGAAAACTTAAAATATATTGTAATAGATGAAATCCATACATATAAGGGAGTATTTGGAAGTCATGTTGCGCATGTTATTAGACGCCTGAAACGGATCTGTGCATACTATGGTAGCAATCCGCAGTTTATCTGTACTTCTGCTACTATAAAAAATCCCAAGGTGTTAGCAGAAAATTTAACAAATACAGCTCATGAATTAATCAACCAGAACGGTGCACCAGCAGGAAAGAAACATTTTGTATTTTATAATCCCCCAATAGTCCATCCTGTATTTAATGTAAGAAGAAGTGCGATTTTAGAAGTGAGAGATTTGGCACAAGAATTATATGTAAATGGTATACAAACAATTGTTTTTGCGAAGAGTCGTGTTCGTGTAGAAATGCTTGTGACGTATCTACAGTCTTTAGTAAGTAAAAAGATTAATGATCAAACTATACGGGGATATCGAGGCGGTTATTTGCCTTCGGAAAGAAGGACAATTGAAAAAGGTTTACGGGATGGAATTATTAGAACTGTTGTAAGTACTAATGCGCTAGAGTTAGGTGTCGACATTGGCCAGCTTCAGGCATGTATAATGACAGGTTATCCTGGGAACATCGCAAGTGCTTGGCAGCAGGCTGGACGAGCGGGCAGAAGACAGGATGAAGCACTAATTATTTATGTGGCCGGGTCGACTGCTCTTGACCAATATGTTGTGAAACACCCTGAATATTTTCTAGGACAATCTCCAGAGGAAGTTAGAATTCATCCAGATAATATGATTATTTTAATGGACCATTTAAAATGTGCTTCATTTGAACTTCCATTCTCTTTGACCGAAATGTATGCGGAATTTTCAATTCAGGAATTACTAGCATTTCTTGAAAGTGAAGGGGTCCTTTTAAAAACATCCGAAAAATGGCATTGGATGACCGATAGTTTTCCTGCTAGCAATATCAGCCTACGTTCAGCATCCCAAGAGAATGTCATTATTATTGATCAGTCAATCCCAACTAAAACTAGGGTTATTGGTGAAATGGATCAATATAGTGCGATGACTTTGCTTCATGAAGAAGCAATTTACTTGCACCAAGGTACTCAATTCCAAGTAGAAATATTAGATTGGGAAGAAAAGAAAGCATTTGTACGAGAAGTCGATGTCGATTATTTTACAGATGCAAATATAGCAGTAGAGCTAAAAGTGTTAAGTGAAGATAAAGTAAGAGAAGCTGAAATTGGTATGCTCAGGTTTGGAGACATTATCGTTTTAGCACAACCAACTATATTTAAAAAAATTAAATTCGATACACATGATAATATCGGTTCTGGTCAAATCCATTTACCACCATTAGAATTGCACACTTCTTCTACATGGTTTAGTTTTGATAAACCAGATGGCTGGAAAGACACTTTATTATCAGATGCAATGACTGGTGTTTCCTACGCATTACATGCATTTATCCCTCTGTTTATTCATTGTGATGCGAAGGATATTCATGTTGTGCCTCAGGTAAAATCGATTCATGGAGAAAAACCTACTTTTTATATGTATGACAGTTATCCGGGTGGTATTGGTCTTTCTGAAAGAATGTTTGACCTTTGGAATGAGTTGATACCGAAAGTGACGGAGCAGGTAGAGGATTGTTCTTGTATGAATGGATGCCCGGCATGCATCGGTGCACAGGATGCAGAGCTAAATTTAAAAGGAGAAGTGATTAAGTTACTTCATTTATTGCAGGTGGACCGCCATGTCGTATGAAAAAAAGCTAATGCAAATGAAGGGGTTAGTAAAAAAGAAGCCAATAGAAGAGAAAGTAAAAAAGGAAGAGTCAGAAATGGCGCTTCCCTTTTATGCTGAGAAATGGCAAAATGCAGGACTAAAATTGATAAAAGATGATAAAGGGTATTACTTTATAAAGGAAACTTTTTATCATTCGGAGCATATACATGGAAATATTGGGCTTAATAAACTACAACAGGCAAAAAAGTTTATGCAGGAAGTCTATCCTACTCATCCCCTAACTATCGCAAAAGACAGTCCATTTTGTTTTTATGATACCGAAACAACAGGATTAAAAGGTGCTGGAGTACTAATCTTTTTGAACGGAGTGTTAAAGGAAGTGAAGGGTGGGTTTTTGCTAACGCAATATGTGCTAGCGGATCCAGGGCATGAGGTAAGTTTTTTAAAAGCAATCGATTTTTGGGAAAACCCACAGACTATCATTACGTATAACGGAAAGAGTTTTGACCTACCTCAATTAGTTACGAGATGGACGATGAATAGAAATGATTTACCAAGATTAAAGCAACATCATCAAATTGACTTAATGCATTCCTCTAAAAGAATTTGGAAGGGTGAATTAGAGCGCTTTAAGCTAAAACAAATTGAGGAAATGAAGCTTGGTTTTAGAAGAGAAAATGATATACCTGGTCACCTTGCACCAATAATCTATTTTGATGCGGTGAAAAGTGGTAATCCCATCAACCTGATGAAGGTGTTAAAGCATAATGAATGGGATATTTTATCGCTTGTTACACTGTATATTCTCTCCGTGGAATTACTCCAAGATACGGAAATAGTTGAAACAGCAACAACCTATACGAATATAGGTAAATGGTTTCGTGATTTAAAAACGATGGATGCAAGCATGGATTGGTTTACTTTTGTAGTAAATAATTTCTCAGATGAGGACGCAAGTATTGCTTATTATTTCGTTGGTCTCCATTTAAAAAGAGCGGGTTTATACGAGGACAGTCTGCAAGCCTTTATACAAGCTTTAAATGAGATTTCTGGGAAATATCGAGTGGAGGTGTATATAGAGTTGGCCAAGCTATACGAACATCAACTAAAAGATTTCCCAAATGCTCTAGAAATGACGCAGCAATGTATAGAATATGAAGCAAAACAGAATATAGGTGTGCATTCTCGCTTGAAAAAAGAACTTTTGAAGAGAGAAAATAGAATAATCCGGAAATTAAATATTTCCCGGGAAAGCGCAGAACATAACAAAAAGCGCATTTAAATGGCTGAAAAAACTCCATTATTCGACAACGATATGCTATAATACGAGTAGCGAATTGTAGATGGAAGGAAGATACCATATGGAATTTAAACTAAAGGCTTCTGATATATTAGAAAAAGAATTTAAAACGGGTTTAAGAGGTTATAACCAAGAAGAAGTAGATGTTTTTTTAGACGATATTATTCAAGATTACGAGGCTTATGAGAAGAGACTAGCAGGGCTTCAGTTAGAAAATAAAAAACTGAAAGAACAGCTAGAGGAATTACCGAAGAGAACTCAAGTAGCTGCACCGCAAACAGGGGCTACTAATTTTGATATTTTAAAGCGACTTTCACATCTTGAAAAACATGTCTTCGGAAGTAAATTGTACGAATAATTCTTTAAGTTAATTCAGTAGGGAGTAAACCCCTACTGAATTAACTTAAAGCCATCGGCGGATGCACAGATTTTTTAGTAGAATTTATCGAGCTGACCCAATAAAAATCTAGGCACACTGTTTTTCTGTGACGAGCTTCCGTAGGAGCACTGTTTTTCCTGCGGAGCTGAACAAGGTGAAGCGAAAGCAAATACGGCAAGGTGAATTTGATATAATCTTATGTTGAAACTCTTTGATATTTCGTTTATACTAGTAATACCACTTATATATTCGGGCAATCGCTGCAATGCATGACATTGTAGAGGAAAGTCCATGCTCACACAATTCTGCGATGAATGTAGTGTTCGTGCTTAGTGAAAAAATAAACTAAGGCAGCTATTATAGCTGACGGCGGGATGAAGGCCTAAGTCTTAGGATATGGCTGACAATCTCTGAAAGTGCCACAGTGACGGAGCTGTATAGGAAACTATACAGGTGGAACGAGGTAAACCCCACGAGTGAGAAACCCAAATTATGGTAGGGGCATTTTCTTGAAGGAATTGAACGGATAGAAGAACAGATTTAATCTGTAGATAGATGATTGCCGTCCACATAAGTACGAGGTAATGCACCGTTTGAGTACCGTGGAAACAAAACATGGCTTATTGAGTGTATGAGTGGCTATATTTAATAACTAAGAAGCTCTCCATTTCCGGAGAGCTTTTCTATTATATAAATGATTTTTACTTAATAGGTCATTAGGGAGGTAAAGGATTGTGGAAAAACAACAACCACCCGCACGATTACAGACATATTCTAATGAATTAATGGAACAAATTTTTCATACAACCGTAGAAGGTATTATGATTACAAATGAAAAAATGCAGATAACATTGGTAAATCATGCTTTTGAAGCTCTTACTGGATATAAGTCATCCGAAGTACTTGGGAAATTTCCGAGCATTTTACAGTCGGGAAAACAGGATGCTGACTTTTATAAAGTAATGTGGTCAGATATTCAATCAAAAGGATTTTGGAAGGGTGAGATCTGGAATAGACGAAAAAATGGTGAAATATATCCAGAAATCCTTGCAATTCATAGTGTTTATGATGATGCGGGTAGGCTAACAAATTATTATGGTATATTTTCAGATATCTCCTTGGAAAAGGAGACGGAAAAGGAACTTGAAGAACTAACGCAGAATGATTTTTTAACAAATATTTCGAATCGAAACGCTTTTAATGAATTATTATTTGACAAAGTAAATAGCTCAAAAGACAGCCATGCAATTTTATTTATTGACTTAGATCGTTTTAAGCAGATAAACGATACCTTGGGAAATGAAGTAGGTGACCTTATTTTAAAAGAGGTTGCTAACCGTATTAACACAATTGTCGGTCCATCGGATATTTTTGCGCGATATGGTGCAGATGAGTTTGTATATTCCAGATCGAATATTGAATATCAAAAAGAAGCTGCACTTCTAGCTAAGGATATTATTAAGCTTTTCCATAGACCATTTCATGTATGTGGGACAGAGGTTTATGTTACTGCAAGTATAGGAATCAGTATTTTTCCACAAGATGGTAAACATATAGAAAAATTAATATATAAAGCGGATAAGGCGATGTATTTTGCCAAACAAAATGGTAGAAACCAATATGCCTTTTATTTTGATGACTTAAAAAAAGATTCTAAAGGATTAATCGTTCTGGAAGCTGAGCTAAGAAAAGCTATTCAAAACAAAGATTTTTTCATCCATTATCAGCCAAAAATAGGGCTAGCGAAACAAGATATAATTGGTGTAGAAGCCTTAGTTAGATGGAAAAATGATAAGCTAGGATTTGTGTCACCCTCTGAATTTATACCTCTTGCAGAGGATACTGGTCTTATTATCCCTTTAAGTGAGGTTATTTTAGAAAAGGTATGCATAGATATACTAGAGGCAAGATCCCAAGGAAATATACATATAATACCGGTATCCGTTAATATTGCCTCTCTCCATTTTCAACAGGATGACTTTATCGAGCGTATAAATTCAATCGTTATGCAGTATAATTGTAGTCCGCATCTTTTGGAATTAGAGCTAACAGAACGTACAGTTATGAAGGATTCAGACGATATAATCGGTAAACTGATAAAACTAAAGGGGATGGGGTTCAAAATATCGATAGATGATTTTGGAACTGGATACTCTTCCCTTAGTTATTTAAATAGATTTCCACTTAATTATTTGAAAATTGATAGAAGCTTTATCCAACAAATTACTATCTTACAAGACAAGCAAGCCATAGTAGAAGCGATTATTCTAATGGCTCATCGTCTGCGTATAAAAGTAATTGCAGAGGGTGTGGAAACGAAAGATCAAGCCAGGCTTTTAAAAGAAATGGGCTGTGATATCATTCAAGGGTATTATTATAGTAAACCACTTGCGGCCAAAGAGCTTTTGGATTTCATCGAGCTATGGGAAATTTATAGACAAGAAAGGAATATATAATGACAACATTTAAATTAGTAGCAACTTCAGCTATGGGACTAGAATCCATCGTTGCAGATGAAGTAAAAGCACTAGGATACGAAACAACAACAGAAAACGGTAAGATTTATTTTGAAGGGGACGAGCGTGCAATAGCAAGAGCAAATATTTGGTTACGTGTTGCGGACCGTGTGAAGATTGTAGCTGCACAGTTCCCGGTGAAAACATTTGATGAACTTTTTGAACGCACAAAAGCCGTACAATGGGAAAACTACTTGCCCGTAGATGCAGCTTTTCCAGTTCAAGGAAAATCAGTCAAATCAACATTATTCAGTGTTCCAGACTGTCAGGCTATTGTAAAAAAAGCAGTAGTTGAGCGCTTAAAATTAGCTCATAAAAGAATAGGTTTTTTAGACGAATCTGGAGCAACATTCAAACTTGAAATAAGTATATTAAAAGATATAGCGACCATCACGATAGATACAAGTGGTGCAGGTCTTCATAAACGTGGTTACCGTCATGGACAAGGGGAAGCCCCATTGAAGGAAACACTTGCAGCAGCTTTAGTGAAAATTTCTAAATGGAATCCCAATCGCCCGTTTGTTGACCCGTTTTGCGGATCAGGTACTATTCCAATTGAAGCAGCAATGATAGGACAAAATATTGCACCAGGCTTTAATCGTGATTTTCATAGTGAAGCATGGCCATGGATGCCAAAAACCATTTGGGAAGAAGTGCGCAATGAGGCAGAATCATTAGCAAATTATGATCAAGAACTTCAAATTATCGGATCTGATATTGATCATAAAATGGTCCAAATTGCTGAGCAAAACGCATTTGAATCTGGATTCGCCGACATAATCACATTCAAGCAAATGCATGCGAAGGATTTTACTACTACTTTAACAGACGGTGTAATGGTTAGTAACCCACCATATGGAGAACGTATTGGTGAAGTGGAAGTAATTGAACAGGTAATCAGTGAATTAGGCCATTTGATGGATAAATATCCTTCATGGTCCGTATATATGTTATCGTCTATGGAAAACTTTGAGAACGTATACGGTAGAAGAGCTACTAAAAAACGTAAATTGTTTAATGGATTTATTCGAACGGATTACTATCAGTTCTGGGGTAAACGTTCATAACAGTAAGGGGGACTAGTTTCTCCCTTGCTGTTATATTATTATTTAAGGGAGTTTTTAGATGAAACAAGCTTTACCATTCCAACTTTCAAAAGACCGTTCTTTCTTCGAATCATTAGGGGATTGGATGGGTGATGTGTTATATGATGAATTACCCGAAAAAGGGTTTGAGTGCCGTGATGAACAAATCTTTATGGCCTATCAGATTGAAAAGACGTTAAAAGAAAAAAGTGTACTATTTGCAGAAGCAGGAGTAGGTACTGGTAAAACTATAGCTTATTTACTTCCTGCTATTTCTTATGCTCGTTACACTGGAAAACCAGCATTGATAGCATGCGCAGATGAAACATTAATTGAACAGCTTGTAAAAGAAGCTGGAGATATTTTTAAGCTTCAAAACTATTTGGATATTAAAATTGATGTACGGTTAGCAAAATCACGCGATCAATATTTATGTTTAAAGCGTCTGGAAGAGGCACAAAAAGATGATGAGAACGAATACTTTTTAGAAGAAATTGAAGATCAAGTTCCGGATTTTGTATATGCACATTCATCTATGCAAAAGATTTATCCATATGGGGAACGAAGTCAATTTGCTGGTGTGAGCGATGAGGATTGGCAAAAAGTGAACTATCATCCAACTCAACAATGTATGGTATGTGATCTACGGAATCGTTGTGGTCAAACAATTCATCGTCAGCATTATCGTGAGTCCACGGACCTGATCATATGCTCGCATGAATTTTTAATGGAGCATATTTGGACAAAGGAATCTCGTGTCCGTGAAGGTCAAATGCCTTTATTGCCCGAAGTTTCAATGGCTGTTCTAGATGAAGGACATTTACTTGAATTTGCTGCCCAAAAAGCTTTGACATATGAAATTCAAAGTGAAACGCTTATTCGATTATTGGAAAAAGTAATGGTCGATGGTGTTAGAGAAAAAACATTAAATTTAATGGAAGTACTACAAGAATTGCATGATAAAATATTTGGATTATTACGCATTGGCAGTGATATGGAAGATACAGATCGGATGAAGG
The DNA here is from genome assembly GCF_038003085.1 of Psychrobacillus sp. FSL K6-2836. Lineage (NCBI taxonomy): Bacteria > Bacillati > Bacillota > Bacilli > Caryophanales > Bacillaceae > Psychrobacillus > Psychrobacillus sp. FSL K6-2836. The sequence goes on along the minus strand of NZ_JBBOOM010000001.1, from coordinate 257,743 downwards.
TTGATAAATCTCCAGAGTTAATGCAAATATGTAAACAGGCAATTCGAGTAGCGGATAGCTTGCTAGAGGAATTTGTATTCGAGTCTGAGTTATATACTATTCCTGAATACGAGCTACGTATGGTAGAAGAATTTTTAGAGCAATATACATTCTCTCTTCGTTTATTTACGGAAAAAGGGGATGGGATTGAATGGCTAGAAATCATTGATGGATATGAAACATTAATCATTATGCCAAGATTAGTTACGGATATTTTACATGAGAAATTATTTACATCTAAAATTCCAATTGTCTTTTCTTCTGCTACATTATCCATAGAAAAAGACTTCACGTATATAGCGGATTCATTGGGAATTGAAAAATTCCAATCGTTCTCGGTTGCATCACCTTTTGATTATGATGAAGTGATGAAGATATATACAGAGGAAATGGAACAGCAGGAGAAAGCTAGTCATGTTGAAAAACTGTTAAATAATTCGATGCAAACACTTATTTTGTTTAAATCCAAAGCTGCAATGGCTTCCTTTAGAGCAACTTTAGGGGATCGATCCGGTATCGTCTTTGAAGGAGACCGTGAGCTTTCTACTATTGTTAAAGAGTTCCAAAATGGTGAGTACTCGACCTTATGTTCGTATCATCTTTGGGAAGGTTTGGATTTACCACTAGAAGCTTTAACTAGAGTAATTATTTATGATCTACCATTTCCACCAGTAGATCCGCTTTTTGATGCAAAACGTTCTTTCTCTCACAATCCATTTGAGGAAGTAGAATTGCCATTTATGCTTTTGAGATTACAACAGGGTATTGGTCGTTTAATACGTACCTCTAGTGATTACGGGGAAATTCATTTATTATTAAATGAGGAAGAAGCACAGCTTGAAAACAGATTTACAGGAGTATTACCTACAGCTATTTCGAAATGATACTAGGGGGAAGAGAAATGTCAGTAGAACAAAATTTTTTAAATTATGTTAAAAAGATTGGTGCGTACCAAGAAGCATTAGGGGTGCTTTATTGGGATATGCGCACTGGCGCACCAAAAAAAGGTATCGACCAGCGATCTGAGGTTGTTGGAGTACTTGCAACGGATGTATTTAATCTGTCGACCTCAGACGAACTAAAAGAGTTACTTGACCAGATGGAATTGGAGCTGGATTCAGTAAACGAAGTAAGTCAACGTGTTTTTGAAGAGGTAAAAAAGGAATACAATCTAAGTAAGAAAATTCCTGCAGATGAATATAAGAAATTTGTCGTGCTTCAATCTAAATCAGAATCTGTTTGGGAAGAAGCGAAGGATAAAAATGATTGGAATATGTTCCAACCGTACTTAACAGAAATGGTAGATACTTTAAAGAAATTTGTGGAGTACTGGGGAGTAACGGATAATAATCCTTACAATGTATTGTTAGATCAATATGAGCCTGGTATGACGACTGAAATTTTAGATCAAGTATTTAGTGAGTTAAGAGAGAGAATCGTTTCATTATTAAAACGTATTTCAGAATCACCAAATCATCCGGATACAAATTTCTTGTTCAAATCTTTTGATAAACAAAAACAAGAGTCGTTTAGTTTAGATATACTAAAACAACTTGGCTATGATTTTGATGCTGGAAGATTGGATGAAACAGTACATCCATTTGCAACAGGCTTAAATAGAGGGGACGTTCGAATAACTACTAAATATGATGAATTTGATTTCCGTTCTGCAGTATTTGGTACAATTCATGAATGTGGTCATGCAATATACGAACAAAATGTTGCAGAGGAGTTAACTGGAACACCTTTAGCGGGTGGAGCTTCCATGGGAATTCATGAATCTCAATCATTATTTTATGAAAATTTTGTTGGACGTAATCCAAAGTTCTGGGAGCAAAACTACGAAAAGCTACAAAGCTATTCTCCTGAACAATTTGGGGAAGTTCCGATGGAAGATTTTCTACGAGCGATCAATGAAGTAAAACCTTCCTTAATCCGCATCGAGGCTGATGAGTTAACGTATGCACTTCATATTATGATTCGTTATGAAATAGAAAAAGGCTTGTTTAATGGAGATTTAAAAGTAGAGGATCTACCAGATATTTGGAATTCTAAGTATGAGGAATATTTGGGTGTAAGACCATCTACAAATGCAGAAGGTATACTACAGGATGTCCACTGGGCAGGTGCAAGTTTCGGTTACTTCCCATCCTATGCACTTGGCTATATATATGCATCTCAGTTTAAAGCTGCGATGCTAAAAGATATTCCACAGTTTGATAGTTTGTTGGAGCAAGGCGATTTGGCTCCTATCAAGGAATGGCTTACACAAAATGTGCATCAGTATGGTGCTCTTAAAAAGCCATTAGATATTTTAAAAGCAGCGACAGGCGAAGGGCTTAATGGAAACTATCTAGCAGATTATTTAGAAGAGAAGTATACAAAAATATATAAGCTTTAAACAAATGTGACCCAAGCAACGAATATTGCTTGGGTTTTTTTTGAAGAATAAGAGTAGAAAATATGTGTACCTTAAACTAGTGTACCTTATATGAAAAGCTGCATGCGCTTTCTATTTTTTACGAAGTATTCTATCAACAGAAGAAGACTTATCAATAATATGATAAGGTTTATTTACTGAAATTGTTTAATTTGCCAATCATAAATAATGCTTATCTGTTCATAGTTCAACTTTTAACTCGAAAAGAGGAGTTATTTATAATATAATATATTGTATTAAAATAAATAATGCATAGGGGTTAATTTATGAAAGAATACTTATCGTTAAAAGACCATGTTTATAATTATATCGTTGAGCAGATTAACAATAGGACCTTGATTGCTAATAGTAAGGTTAACGAAAACGTAATAAGTGAAGCTTTGAAAGTTAGTAGGACCCCGGTTAGAGAGGCATTAATACAACTTTCTTCAGAAGGTCTACTAGAAAATGTTCCTAGAAAAGGATTCGTTATAAAAGATCTTACAAAGGAAGAGGCAAGAGAAACCTATTTTATTATTGGTGCATTGGATGGCTTGGCTGCTTCATTGGCAGTACCATTATTAAGCGAGAAACATTTGAAAGAAATGGAATTCTATATTCAGAGTATTGATCTAGCAATTAATACAGAAAATTTCCAAATGTATCATAAGATGCAGGAAGCTTTTCATGGTGTCTATCAGTCAATATGCCCTAACAAAAGTCTAGTAAACCTGCTGTTAAAATCTCAAAAGAAATTTCTGAAAACCTTTGATTATTCAGACCAAAAGGAAGCAATGAAGAAAAAACTCTTAGAAACAAATAATGAACATAGAGAGATGCTGGAATTATTTAGAAAAGGCGATTCAGCAGGATTAGAAAGTTTCATGAAAGATGTCCATTGGGATATAGATAAAGTAGATATGGTACCGCTGTAAATATCAATATATTTTGGACTATAAAAAGATTCTGTTTCAAAAGAGACAGAATTTTTTTTATTGCAAAAATATAAAACATAAAATATAATATAAAATATACAAAATGAAATTGTAATTCTGTCTTTTGATAGTATTTAGAAATTATGCAATGGAGATGATGAGAAAATTATAAAAAATATGATAGGTTGACAAGAAGTTTAGAAAGGTAATAGTCAAAGGAGAAGAGAAACTTGGAAAATGTAAATTTTGAATTAGCGAAAAAATTACGACATGAATTGCATCAACATCCTGAACTTTCTAACGAAGAAGTTTGGACAAAAAAACATTTGATAGAATTTTTGAAAACGCATACAAACCTAAAAATTGTAGATAAAGGAAATTGGTTCTATGCAATTTATCAAGCGGGGATAGATAAGCCAAATATAGCATTCCGCGCCGATTTTGATGCGCTTCCAATGGATGAAGTGATCGATCTTCCATGGGCTTCTCAATTTCCTGGAAAAGCACATAAATGTGGTCATGATGGCCACGCTGCAACATTAGCTGGTTTTGCTCTTGAAATAAATCAAAATGGAGCAGACAAAAATATTTTTTTCCTCTTCCAACCTGCTGAAGAAACAGGTGATGGCGCAATTCAATGTGTTGATCTTATTAAGGAACATAATATTGATGAAATTTTCGCCTACCATAATATGAGTGGCTTTCCTTATAAGTCTGTAGGAATTATCGATGGTACAAGTTTTTGTGCATCTAAAGGGATGACTATACATTTGGAAGGTTCTCCTGCCCATGCAAGTCAACCAGAAACAGGGACTAATCCATCGTTAGCCATTGCTAATATTATTAAAATGATTTCCGAATTCACTTCTCCAGAAATAAATAAAGGTCTTATTCTGTGCACAGTTGTACAAATCGATGTTGGTGAAAGAGCTTTTGGTATTGCTGCATCAAAAGGAGATCTTCGTATGACCATTCGTGCCCTTTACGAAGATGAGTTGGATCGACTTCAAGAAAACCTTGAAAATTTTGCTAAAGCTCAAGGAGAGGAACACGGGTTAAAAGTAAGTTTCTATTATAATGATGAATTCCCAGAAACTATAAACCACAAAGAAAGCGCTGAAAAGATTCGGTTAATTGCAAAATCAAAAGGCATTGAATTAGTTGAACAAAAAGAGGCTTTTCGAGGTTCTGAAGACTTTGGCCATTATACAAAGTTAACAAAAGGGGCATATTGTTTAATTGGAAACGGAGAAGATTATCCACATGTTCATACAAATGAATATGACTTCCGAGATGAACTCATTGAAACAGGGGTTGAACTTTTCAAGGGACTAGCTGAATTGTAATATTACATAGGGGAAAATGGGAGGATTTATCATGTCAACAAAGGAAAAAAGAAAAGGGTTTAATTTTCCACATGTATATATAATGTTCATCCTTGTAATGCTTTTAGTTGTGGCATTATCATGGATTGTACCAAGTGGACAGTACGAAAGAGTTCAAAATCCAGAAACAGGTATAACAGAACTGAACACAGAAAAGTTTGAGTATGTGGATCAGGCGAACCCAATAGGATTTATGGACTTCTTTACAGCTTTACATAACGGGGTTGTCCAATCTGCAGATATTATTGTCATGCTTCTATTTGCAAGCGGAGCTCTATATATACTTGAAAAATCAGGGGCAATTGCAGCAGGTATTCATAAGTTATTGAGGGTTGCTGAAGGGAAAGAAAAGGTTGTAATTATAGCATTAATAACGCTGTTTTCCATAATGGGGACAATTGGTTTCGGTGAAGGAGGAATCCCTTTTATCCCACTAGCGATGGCTGTTGTAATGGGTATGGGGTATGACCGAATCACAGGTTTTGCAACATCTACTATTGGTTTAGCGATTGGTTTTGCTGCAGGTGCAGTAAATTTTTATACTACAGGTGTTAGTCAAACGATTGTAGGATTGCCAATTTATTCTGGTGTTGTTTTCCGACTAGTAGCGTTAGCTATCTTCCTAGTAATCTCTGTTGTATATATTCTTCGTTATGCTAAGAAGACAAAAGCAGATCCAAGTAAGAGTATTATGGCTCCAGAATACCTGGAACAATTAAAAGATAAGAATAAAGCGGAGTATGAGGAAGAAGAGTTTACGCTATCTCGTAAAGTTGCATTATTAGGTTTAGTTGTTGTTTTAGTAGGAAGTGCATTTGGTGCAATCAAACTCGGTTGGGGAATGCCAGAATTATCTGCTGTCTATGCAATCTACGCAGTATTCTTAGTAATTATACTAAGAATTAAGCCAAGTGATGCAGCTGTTGATTTTGGGAACGGTGCTGCAAGACTTCTAGCAACAGGACTAGCTATCGGTTTTGCTAGATCGGTCATGATTTTGATGGATCAAGCTCAAATTATCGATACAGCTGTTCATGCTTTATCTGGACTATTGAATAACACTGGTTCAGTTATCACTTTACTGGTTCTCTTCCTAGTTGTTATCTTCTTTAATTTCTTTGTCGTTTCGGGAAGTGGAAAAGCTATGATCTTAATGCCTATTATGGGACCGTTAGGGAAAATATTAGGAATTAATCAACAGGTAATGGTCGTACTTTATCAATTTGGTGATGGTTTTACGAACTATTTATGGCCGACTTCAGGCGGTTTAATGGCTGCACTTGGAATGTCGAATGTAAATTATGCTGATTGGGTTAAATTTTCATTGAAATTATTTATGTTACTACATTTCGCCGCATTTATTTTAATCTTAGTCGCTCATTATATCGGATTAGGACCGTTCTAAAAGTTATTATAGAAACCTACGAGGAGTTTATTAGAATCCCCGTAGGTTAAATAATATATGTACCCAAGAAACTATTAAAGGAGATGTTTATATGACTAATATTGTAGAAGCTTCAAAAAAGTATGAAGAACAGCTTATTAAAGACCGTCGATATTTACACCAAAATCCAGAGATTGGTTTCGAACTTCCAAATACGCAAAAATATATTCAACAACGCCTTGATGAAATAGGGATTGAACATAGAACGTGTGGGGTTATACCAACAGAAATTAAAGAAAAGTATGCAAAAGCAGGATTTGGCCAACAAGATAATTTTACAGGAGTTGTAGCTACCATTGGACATGGGGAGCCCTGTATTCTACTTCGTGCTGATATGGATGCATTACCGATTCAAGAGGAGGTTGAATCAGAATATAAATCGAAAAATCCTGGATTAATGCATGCTTGTGGTCATGATTCACATGTTGCCATGCTTTTGGGTGCTGCTCAAATATTGAAGGATAATGAGGCCGAACTAAAAGGAACTGTCAAGTTAATGTTCCAGCCTGGGGAAGAATGGGGCTACGGTTCAAAATTAATGATTGATGATGGGTTACTAGAAAACCCTAAAGTGGATGCTGCTTTTGGTATTCATATTATGCCCGACCAACAAGCTGGAACTTTATCAGTCCATAAAGGTATTTTAACACAAGCAATGGATACGTATATTGTTGATATTCAAGGAAGTGGTGGTCATAGCTCACAACCTCATAAAACAATTGATGCCAACATGATTCTAAATCAGCTTTACACAAGTTTGAATCTATTATTTACCCGTGAAGCTCCACCAAATTCAAGTGTAACATTTTCTGTAGGTGCAATGAGCGGGGGTACTGTTACCAATGTAATTCCTGATAAAGCAGTTCTGTCAGGAAATATGCGTAGCTATGACCAAGAGGCACGAGACCATTTATGTAAACGGATTCCTGAAATGATTGACCATGTCGTAAAAGCATGGCGTGGAGAGTACAAAATAATTGAATTTCACACACCAACGACATTTAACGATCCTGGATTCGTTGAAGAAATTATGCTATCTCTAGAAGAAGTCATTGGAATAGATAATATTGTAGATGATGGAGTAATGAGTGGTTCAGAAGATTTTTCTTATATCTCTCAAGCAGTACCGTCTGCATTTGTTGTTTTAGGTACAGGAAAAGTGGGAGAGGCACCAGTTCACAATCCTCGTATGCAACAAAAGGAGGAAATCTTTAAGTATGGCGCTGCCTTACATGCTAACGTTGCAATGGATTGGTTGAAACAACAGCGGAGATAAAAGACGTACTTAATATTTTTCTCTAATGTGACAGGATGTAAGTTTGTGTATGCACAAAATAGGTACTGTGTAATAATTCGTGATAAGTAATTCATTATTGAACTAATAACCTCGAGTGGAAGTGTACTACTCGGGGTTTTTATCTTGACAACAAAGAAAATGTGAACGTCTCAATTAGCATTTACATAAGTTCAATTTATATATCAGTAGGTGATGAAGATAGATTCGGATTTATTAGTCAGGAATTTGATGAAGTAATTGAACTGCCGGAGTTAATATTGTTCAGATAATGAGTAAAAATCATATACTAATGTCTTAAAAAAAAGATTGATTATGACAAAGTCACAACCAACCTTTCAGTAAATTAACTAAACAAATTTACCAGAATTTATATCCTTTTGATCCTGGAGGAGCATTTTGAATCATATCTATAACTGGAACAGTATAAGCAAACAAGATCAATGCAATACAAATTGTTAGCCAAATCTTCCAATTTTCCAACCACATTGGAGTTTTTTCTGCATTCTCCGAAACTTCTCCAACAGGAAACTCTGTTTCACCTTTAGGAGCAAAAAATAACAGATTTACTACAATATAAAGTATTAAAATAATACCGACAAAGAGAATTGTTCCACCGACTGCCTGTGCTATTTGGTAAGGAATCCATTCCGTTGCTTGTTCTGCACCACCATAGGTAGAAAAATCCGAGCGACGAGGTGCTCCCATTAATCCAACAATATGCATTGCACCTGACATAATCGACATACCAACCGTCCAAACTATCGCTTGAATAATAGCTAACTTATTCATTTGTTTAGTTAAAACTCTACCAGTTAGGTGAGGTAATAACCAGTAAGAAGCACCAAAGAATGTTAAAACCACAGTTGTTGCTACTGTTAAATGGAAATGCCCAGTAACCCAAATCGTATTGTGAATTAACTGATTCATCTGATGAGATGCGTTAATAATACCGCCAGCACCAGCAGGTATAAATGCGGCCATTCCGATAAATGGAACTGTAAATCTAGCATCCTGCCAAGGTAGTTTTTTCACCCATCCAAACAACCCTTTACCACCAAGCTGTCTACCACGTAATTCAAATGTAGCAAACATAGAGAATGCGGTTAACAAAGAAGGAATAACAACCATCATTGTTAATATTACTTGTAAGAACTTCCAAAATGATTCAATCCCCGGTTCTGTTAACTGGTGATGAAATCCGACTGGGATAGAGAACAGTAAAAATAACATGAATGAAAGTCTTGCTAAGGCATCAGAGAAAATTTTCCCTCCAATAATTTTTGGAATCACAACATACCAGACCATATACGCAGGTAACAACCAGAAGTAAACTAATGGATGACCAAAATACCAGAACAAAGTACGAGAAAGTAAAACGTCCACTTTATCAACCCAGCCTAATGACCATGGAATTAGTTGGAATACAACTTCCACAGCTACCCCTAAAGAACAAATAATCCACATTGCCATATTCACAATTACCATAAAGGATAGGAGGGGACTAGATTCACCCGGATGTTCTTTACGCCATTCGTTATACTTCATAATTTGTGCAATACCAACAATCCATGATCCTACAACTACCAGAGCCATTCCCACATAAAAAATCCAATGTGCTTGAAGAGGAGCATAAAATGTATATAAAACAGAAGCTTCATTTAGTAAAACCATCGTTGCTGCTGCAACTGTACCAGTAGTCATTACCCAGAAACCGATCCAACCGAATAAACGTTGTTTGTCTGTAAAAGTTCCAGAAGTTCTGCTCATAGCAGCAATTTGGAAACCTAGTATAAAATAAGTTGTTAAAATAAGACCTAATAACACACCATGAACAGTTAAAATTTGATAATATCCGATTCCCCAAGGGAGTGTAAATTTACCAGAGCGGACTAGAACTTGTAATAATCCACAAAGACCTCCGATGAATAAAGCGATAAATGCTACATATATATGAGCAAGGGCTAGTTTTCCATCACGACGGTCGACTTTTGTGAAATCTTTTGCTTTTTCTTTAATCGTTGTCATTTTACTCCACCACCTTTAACTTGGACGTCATAGAAGAATGTCCGATGCCACAATATTCATTACATAAGATTAAAAACTCACCAGATTTGTCTACTGTTGTTACATATTCCGAAACATAACCCGGTTCTAGTATCATATTAATATTTGTTCCTGCGACTTGAAATCCATGAACAACATCTTTAGTTGTTGATATGAACTTTACGGTGGAACCTAATGGTACTTCAATTTCAGGGGGATTATAGTAGAATGCAGAGGCTACTAGTACTACTTCATAGTCCCATTCTTTACCTTCTACTTTATGAACCCCTGGATTATTAAAAGGTGCTATCTCATCAACTCGCTCAGGATCGATGTAAACTTTTCCAGTTGGGGGGTGTGAACCATAATGAAATGCACTAAAACCAACGATAACTAAAAATAATACCAATGAGCTAATCCCAAAAGTTAGCCACCACTTTTCATACTTATGAATATGCATAAGTCTATAACCTCCAATTAAATTAAAATCTGTCTATGAATAAGTAAAATGCCATGAACCAAGAAACTAAAATAAATAAGCCAACAAAACCAACAGAATAAAGAGTGCCTTTTAAATCTGTATCTTTTTCTTTCTTTTTCGACATTTACTTACACCTCCTATTCAACTTGTATAATTCCATAATAAATATTACTGCTGTTAGATGATGTGATAAAAATCACACTTAAGTATGTAAACTGTGAACTATATGTGAAATGTGATGGGGTACGAGGGTATTCACCTAATGAGACAGGTTTTTTTGCATAAAAAAAGAACCTTCCTACAAAAGGAGGCTCTGTTCTTTATTCATCTATAGTTAAGATAATTGTCATTTCACCAATATTTTCAATGACTACAGGAAGTTTAAAAGCATGTTGAAATCCATATAACCTAGTAGTGCCGACAATAACAGTAGGCGGAGTAATATCAATTTCAACACCATTAGCAGCCACGGAAGTACATATATTCCCTGCGATCATATTCCCAAGCTCGCCTGTAAATGATTCGAGCATCTCACCTTCTAATGGCATACCGAACATGGTTGCTCCAATTGCAGAAAAGGATTCAGCTGTGGAGTCAATAATAATTCGTCCTTTAATATCACCGATTATTCCAATTAGTACACCCATTTCTTTTTGTTCGAATGGCTGAACCATCAAGGAAGGGGATTTTATATCCATTGCTATTGGTATGACTGATTTTAAAGATTGGATTGTTCCGTTTAAAATTGTTTGAATATGTTTTGAAGCGCTCATTTCTTCCCCTCCATCTAGTATAGATGTATCAATTTTATCACGTAAAATAGGAAAAAAGAATAGGTATTGTAGAATTTTTAAATATACTATGGTATTATGTCAATGAGAATGAATATCAAATTCAGTTGAGAGGGCGTTTTATATGTTAGCTGTTATAATTGGATTATCTATTTTAGTGTATAGTGGGGTAACGGCATATATTTTAAAGTCTACAGCGCCAAAAGCAAAAATAATATGAATAACCAAGATGACTTCATTTGTGACTACAAATAGAGTCATTTTTTTCTGTTTATCGTTTTGGTAGGAAGATAAATAATATACGATTATGACGAAAAAATCTTGTCAATTGAGTGCTTTCTCCACGGATGTGCGCTTGTTACTACGCATAAGCTACTATTGCTCCTCATCCTTTATGGAGTCTCATTCTCCGTGCTCCCGCTGCTTGAAAGAGCACATCGTATTGCTCGCTATTTACTAAAATAGTGGATATTTATGAATTGTATTTGCCAGTTTTAATCATAAATTAAATTGTTGTAGATAATACATTAATAAATAGTATAAGTATTTCAGGATTAGACTGATTTCTATATATATGTTTATCATAATTATCATTTTTATAATAAACATTCTGCTTTATTTTAATGTTAAAATTTACTCATATTTGATAGGAGTGGAAGGTGGAGACTCTGGCTGGAAAAGCAGTAAAGCTGAGACCCTGAAGCCTTGCACTAGCAATGCGAGAAGGCTTGGCTACTGCCCGCGGAAAGCGCCATCTGAAACGTAAATCACTGTATTACTTATCCTAAACATTAGAAAGAGCAAATCTATAAGAAGTATTCTTCTAACATTAAGGGTGGTTACTATAGATGAAGATATTGCACAATGTAAAATGAGAGCGTTTGCATCTCGAAACTGCGATTAATTAAAGGTTTTCATTTATATAAAAGAGTCAAAGAATATTGTTACAGGCTTTAAATTTTTGCTATGATAGATGTACATTGTCGAATTATGAAGGAGATAAACTTTTAATATGCAGAATTCAAAGGAATTACAATCGATAAAAGAACAAAATGCATTACTAGCAACTATTTTTAAGGAAAATAATGACGACGAACGCTATCGAAAATCTAAACTGTTTGCTGGGAAATTGGAAAAAGGCATATTCACTATTGCATTTGCAGGTCATTTTTCCGCTGGGAAATCTAGTATGATCAATGCTTTGGTTGATGAGCAATTGCTTCCGACTAGCCCGATTCCTACATCAGCAAATATCGTAACAGTTCAAAACACAGCAGAGAACTATGCTCTTGTTCACTTTGTGGATCAGCCACCAGTTAGATTTTCTGGGGAGTATGATATTCAACTAGTAAAAAAATATTCAAAAGACGGAAGTAAAGTTTCTCAAATTGAAATAGGGCATGCTGGTTCAAGTCTCCCAGAAGGAATTACAATAATGGATACCCCTGGAGTAGACTCGACAGATGATGCACATCGTATTTCCACTGAATCAGCCCTGCATTTGGCGGATATTGTTTTTTACGTAATGGATTACAATCATGTTCAGTCAGAGTTAAACTTTCAATTTACGAAGCAATTACTTCATTATAATGAAAATGTATATTTGATCGTAAACCAAGTGGATAAGCATAGAGAAGAAGAATTGCCTTTTGCAGCCTATAAACAGTCGGTTGCGGATGCCTTTAATTCTTGGTCTGTCGATCCAAAAGGTATATTTTATACAAGCTTAAAAAATAATGATTTCATACATAATGATTTTTCACATGTGCAACAAATAGTGACTAGCTCTATTGAAAACAAAGAGGATTATTATCTGACACTCGCTCAAGCTACATTAGAAAAGTTAAAAGATGAACATTTACATTTCTTGGAGGATGAAAAAGCGACATGTTTTGAAACCTTTGAGAGTCAGTTGAGTGAAGAGGATTGGAATAACAAGGAAGATATTATAGAGCAATTGGAACTTGCTCAGAAACAAGTAAAACTTCAAGATGTTACCCTCTGGAAAAAGACCTTTGAAGACCTTCGGAAAAATATTTTAGAAAATGCTTCTATTATGACGTTCGAAATGCGTGAAGCTTTGAAGTCTTATGCAGAAAGTAAGCAATCCAATTTTAAAGTTGGGTTTTTAGGGAGTAAAAAGAAAACAGAGGAAGAAAGACAAAGAAGACTTAACGAAATTATTAACTCGTTAGAAAAAATTATTGCCACTAATATAACTTCTCATATGAAATTACTGATGAAACGCATGTTAAAAGACGTTTCTTTATTAACCGATGAAAAGACTAATCAAATCGATGCAATTCAATTTAGTATTTCTACTGAACTTATCGACAATTCTTTACACGAAGGAGCAAGTACAAGCGGTAATGCAATCCTAAACTTTGCCAATCGTGTGACAGAAGCAGTCAATAGGTATTACATAAATCAAACGGATTTATGGAAAGAAGAAAATATACATTATATAGAAGAAAACCCAATTGAAAATGAAGACCAAATAGAATCTAAAACAAAAGATCTTAACGAAAAAAAATTGGCGATACACGCCTTGGAAGAGATAGACACACGAATCCAAACATTTGAAAAAACAGTCACTACTCCATCTTTGCCGATAAGGAAGACCCGTGATGAGTTACTAAAAAACTGGGAACAAGAACGCCTTCAATTTGAAAACTCAATTACAGATTATGAAGAACAAGATTATACTACGGAGCAACTAATTGGAACGATAGAACAGGTAGAAGACGTGAAAGATGAAGAAGTTCTACTTTCCGCAGAGGCTGTAGTAAGTCGTGCGAAAAGAATTGGAGAAGTATTAGCAGAATTACCAGCTTTTGAAGCGGCAGCTGAAACGATTAAAAGAAAAGCTTTACGAGTAGAGAACCAACAATTTACAATTGCATTGTTTGGCGCATTTAGTGCTGGGAAATCTAGCTTTTCGAATGCTTTAATGGGAGCTAATGTGTTGCCGGTTTCACCTAATCCAACAACTGCTGCTATTAATAAGATCCATCCGGTAACCGAAGACCATCTACATAATACGGCTGATGTTGTTCTGAAATCAGAGGGACAAATTTTAGAAGATGTGGCATATGCGTATGAACAGCTTGGAATAACTATCCATACATTAGAGGAAGCCTTTGAGAAAGCTAGTTCTGTTATGAAACAGAAGGTAGTAGAAGAGGTTCATAAATCGTTTGTTACAGCCTTTTATAAAGGGTATCCAACATTTAAGGAGCAACTAGGAAAGGTTCTAAACGTTTCAGGAGATGAATTTGGACAATTTGTCGCAGATGAATCCAAAAGCTGTTTTGTAGATTTCATTGATTTTTATTATGATTGTGAGCTAACGAGACTAGGTGTGACACTAGTAGACACTCCTGGAGCAGATTCGATTAATGCTAGGCATACGGGTGTAGCATTTGACTATATTCGTAATGCTGATGCTGTATTGTTTGTTACTTATTTTAATCATGCGTTTTCAAAAGCAGACCGTGAGTTCTTAATACAGCTAGGACGAGTAAAAGATGCCTTCGAGCTAGATAAAATGTTCTTCGTAGTAAATGCAATTGATTTGGCAGACTCAGATGAGGAAGCCAATTTAGTAAAACAATATGTCCAGGATGAACTTCAACGATTTGGTATCCGTTTTCCTAGAGTGTACGGAGTATCAAGCTTACAAGGATTAAAAGAAAAACTTGCCGGATTATCACTTCATGAAGGAATGCAAAAATTTGAAGAATCATTTCATCATTTTCTAGAAAAAGATCTAAAGCAAATCTCCATTTCTGCTCTTGAAGAGGAAGCGACTCGTCAACAATCGAAATTACTTAGCTTGATAGAACAGACAGAGGCAAATCTTGCAAGAAAGGACCAACGAATAATCGAGCTTCGAACTCAGGAGCAAAATATTCGTAAACGGTACACAAATTCTAAGTCCACACAAATTGCCAAAGAAGCAAAACAGGAGTTAGATACACTGCTATATTACGTGCTACAACGTGTATATTATCGTTTTAATGAGTTCTTTAAAGAAGCTTATAATCCATCATTATTTGCAAATAACTCTGCTTCTGTAGCATTGGATTTTGCCTTAAAGGATATTTTCAAAATGATTCGTTTCGATATAGAACAAGAAATGCGCGTCTCAAATTTCCGGGTTCTTCAGTATATTCAGCAGCAAATTCTTCAGTTAGAAAAAGAGGAAATGCGCGTACTTAAAGATTTGAATACAAGCTTTACGTTTAGTCCACATGAAGTTATAGAGAGGGAACTACTGGATTTTGTAGGACCTTTTGAAACTATTGCTAAATATGAGCACGTAAAATCATACTTTAAAAATACTAAAAGTTTTTTTGAAAACAATGAAAAAGAAAAACTACGTGATGCGTTATCCGATGAATCTAAAGTGGAGGCAGATGAATATTTAACCAAAGAAAAAGAACGTTTAGGAAATTGGATTGAGCAATACTCGGATATTGAAACAGAGTCCTTACGATTGAAGTTGCTACAAGAATCAATTACTCAAATTGATGCAGAACGAAAATTATTAGAGCAGGAAGAAACCCTTCACATGTGGAAATCAGTATACGCACGACTATAAAAGGAGTGATTGTATGACTAAGGTATTTATTGAATTAGCAGAGATTTTAGAGGGAAATCCCCGTTTAATCGACGCTCGCTTTGATTTAAGTGATAAAAACGCAGGATCTCAAATGTATAATATGGAACATGTAGAAGGAGCAATTTATTGGGATTTAGAAAAAGATTTATCTGATATGTCCAGTGATAATGGCCGCCATCCGATGATTTCGAAGGAAAAAATGACAAGTCTTGTTCAAGAGGCTGGTTTAAACCTAGAAGATTTTATCGTAATTTACGACCAAGGAGCTGCACCTTTTGCATTACGTGCATATTTTTTATTGGAGTGGGCAGGCTTTAAAAATATATTTGTATCCCGTTCTGGATTTGAAGAATTGAAGAGTAAGCTACCAGTTTCGAAAATCGAACCTGTCTTAACACACACAACAACGATACCCCAATGGAAAAACAGTAAGTTACTTACAATGGATGAAGTAAGACAAGTTGTTGCAGAAGAAATAGAGGGTCAATTAATAGATGCAAGATCTAATATTCGCTTTAAAGGTGAAAGTGAGCCTATCGATCCGATTGCTGGTCATATTCCAACTGCTATAAACTTTGACTGGGAGCTGCTTAAAAGAGATGGTAAATTTCTAGAGCAGAAAGAGTTAAAGGAAATATTGAGTAACTTAGCTCCAACTGACAAACCAGTTATTGCTTATTGTGGAAGTGGTGTAACAGCTGCGCCTTTGTATGGATGTTTAAAAGAGGCTGGATACGAAAATGTTCAACTTTATGTAGGTAGCTACAGTGATTGGATTAGAGAGAATGAAGTTGAAAAATAATAATCATATATGCCTCGGCGTATTTACGTCCAGATTTTTTATCGAGCTCGCTCGATAAATTCCTTATCTGTGGCATCCGTCGGAGGCTTTTAATATGTTCAGCAGGCATTTGTGGAACCCATGTGATTTGTATGCGTACTTTGCTTTCATCTCACCACTTATAGAAGTGGGGGACTTTTGCTGAATGAAGTTAATCGAGCATAAATATTTCTTTTGAACCTTATTTCCAGTATAATAAGTTGTCTTGGGTAAATAACTATAGTATAATAGGCAAATTGTATACGCATGAAATGAGGGCTAATAATGAAAAAATCTATATATGGTCTAACTAGAGATCAATTGATCGAATGGCTAATGGAACATGGCCAAAAGAAATTCCGCGCTGAACAGGTTTGGGACTGGTTGTATATCAAACGCGTACAAAGCTTTGCGGAAATGACTAATGTAAACAAAGATTGTCTTCAAATTTTAGAAGAAAACTTTGTCATACAGACGTTAAAAGAAAGTGTTAAGCAAGAATCAGCAGATGGGACAATTAAATTCCTTTTTGAAATGCAAGATGGTAATTTAATCGAAACAGTACTGATGCGCTTTAAGTATGGTCTTTCTGTATGTGTTACAACACAGGTAGGGTGTAATATCGGGTGTAGCTTCTGTGCAAGTGGATTACTGAAGAAGAGCCGTGACCTTGACGCTGGAGAAATAGTAGAACAAATTATGAAGGTACAATTCCATTTAGACCAAATTCAAAAAGAAGAACGCGTGAGCCATATCGTGGTTATGGGTATTGGGGAGCCGTTTGATAACTATAAAAACTTGATGAATTTCTTACGTACTGTAAATGATCAAAAAGGACTTGCTATTGGTGCTCGTCATATTACTGTTTCAACAAGTGGTCTTGCGAAAAAAATCATAGATTTTGCAGAAGAGGATATCCAAGTGAATCTTGCAGTTTCCTTGCATGCGCCAAATGATGAGCTTCGTTCGAAAATAATGGTTATCAATAAAGCATTCCCAATAGAAAAAGTAATGGCAGCAGTGGATTATTATTTAGAGAAGAAAAATCGTCGTATAACATTCGAATATATTCTACTTAAAGATGTAAATGATCATGTAGAAGAAGCACAACAATTAGCAAAACTGCTTGAGAATAAGCGTCATCTTTCGTATGTGAACTTAATCCCATACAATCCAGTAGATGAGCACGGTCAATATCAACGTAGTTCTGAAAAATCTATAAGTGCTTTCTTCCAAACACTGAAAAACAAGGGTATCAATTGTGGTGTTCGTATGGAACAAGGTACCGATATTGATGCTGCATGTGGTCAATTGAGAAGTAAACAAATTAAAAAAGATAAAGTAAAAACAACTAATTAATAATAGTGAATGAAAAAAACGCATTAGCCATTCTGGCTATGCGTTTTTTTATCATCTTTTACAGGTATTTCGTCAATCGTGTGTTTGAAGGCGTAGCCTTTATTAATAGTGAAAATAGTGAGCCCTAACACAATTAGGAATATAAATATACCAATGATAATTACGGTAGTCATACAAGTTCCTCCTAATAATGAATTATTAGCTATATCATAGCATAAGCAAAGACCTTATTAGGACTGAATTATAATTGTTCAAATTAATGTTTGATTTGGGAAGTACTTAGTACAGAATTAAATAATTGCTCCCCGTCAGCTGCTTGCATTGTTTTTTTACTTTTGTTGCATTTTCAGATAGTTCATATATAGTTTGACACTCTCGGTTTGTTAATCCAGCTATTGAGATAGTTAAAAGAGGAAATTGTTCCTCTACTCCATGTCTATTTTTTGAGACAATGTATCCTTTTATATAATCATATGCATAGTAATAATGCTCAATGGACTTATTGAATTGTTCAATAATCTTTTCACAAATGTCTTTACTCTTAGTTAAATCCGTAATTAGGATAAAATCATCTCCGCCAATATGACCGATGAATCCATCGTAAGGGCATACTTCCTCTAATATTTTTGCAAGGTCCATTATTACCTTATCTCCCTTTTCGAATCCATATACATCATTGTAAGGCTTAAAATTATCAATATCTAAGTAAAGAACGATCAGCTCGTTTGTTGCTTCAATACATTTTTGTAGCTGCTGTTCAATCATAATATTACCGGGTAATTCCGAAAGTGGATTTAAATGCTTTGCATAGTCTATTTCTAACTGCATACTTTTCTCCAATAAGTCCTTGACTGTAACAATGCCAAAATAGTGATCCTCTTTCGTAATAGTGATGAAATCATATAAGTGTAATGGATCCCGTTTCATCGCAATTTTAGCAACGACATCAATAGGGGTTCCAGCGTCGACTTTCATAAATTGTCTACTCATAATTGCAGAAATTGGTTTTTTATTATATAAACTATATCCATAGGGTCCACTGAATTTCAAATGCAGTTTATTTCTTGTAATTACTCCAATTAGCTTATTGTTTTCTTTGATACTAAAGCCAGGGAGGGAATCATTGGATTCCATTAATTTACTAACGTTGGAAATCGGCATATCACTCGAAATCATATGTAGGGGAGTAGCAATATTTTCTATAGATGTGTCAGTTATTCGATTAGAAAAAATACTATTTTTTCGGTTGTTTTCTTTTATTATAATGCTTTTCAGCTCGCTACGGACTGGAAATAACTTTGAATTCGGTTTTTGGATATAATACCCTTGTCCAAAATGCACTCCTATTTCAATCAGTGTATGTAATTCCTCCATTGTTTCTATGCCTTCTGCAATAATATGTATTTGTGAGTAATTGGCAAATTCACATAAACTTCTAACGAGCAATTGTTTGGTTCTATCTTTGTTAATATTACGGGTTAGTTTCATGTCTAATTTTATAAAATGAGGACGTACATCCGTAATAATATTTAGTCCAGAGTATCCGGATCCTACATCATCAATAGCGATTTGATAATATTGTCTTTTATAGTGATCAATCGTATTTATAAAATCCTTTAAGTTATTAATAGCCTCCCGTTCTGTGATTTCAAATACTATTGAATCTGAATCCATCTGAAATAGTGACAAAAATTCTTTCGTAAATCCTTGTTTAAACTTGGGATCATTCATAATATTAGGATTTACGTTTAAGAAAAGTTTGCCTTCAGCTCGTAATTCATGTGCACACTTCAATGCATTTGCTCTGCAGAGATTTTCAAGCTCCCAAAGCTTTCCAGTCTTCAATGCATAATCAAACAAATTCTCTGGATTATGTAATACAGTATTAATAGGTCCTCTTGTTAATGCTTCATAACCGTATATTTGCCCCGTTTGTAAAGAAATAATAGGTTGAAATACTGTCTCTATAGCCTTTTCTTCTAAAATATAACTAAAAAGATCATGGTAATCATTTTCTAAAATTGCCATCTTAAATTCCCCCTAAAATAAAGCAAAATATCCTAATTTATAGTTTAAAGAAGAATTGTCTCCTACATATGACTTCTATGTTAAGAAATTGTAATGGTCACATAATGCTATGAAATTATTAAATAATTCACAATGTTATTGACTATTAAGCGTTTCCAGTGTAATATTGCTTTAACTTGATGCTTTAGCGAGTTGAATCGCTGATGCATTAAATGTAAAATGGGGGTTATTAAAGATGAAAAAAACAAAGAAAAAAATGGGTATGGTTTTATCAGCTGCTGTTTTAATATTAGCTGCATGTGGTGGAGATGAATCTGCTTCAACAAATACTACAGAGTCAGAGGATACAAAAACTTTTAAGATAGGTGTAACGCAAATTGTGGAACATCCATCATTGAATGCAGCTTATGAAGGATTCCAAAAAGCAATTGAGGATGCAGGACTTGAGGTCGAATATGAAGTTAAAAATGCTCAAAATGATAATAGTCAGAATACTACCATCGCAAATGATCTAGTAAGCTCAGGGGTAGATTTAATATTTGCCAATTCGACTCCTAGTGCACAGGCTGTAGCGGCACTAACGGAAGATATTCCGATTGTCTTTACTTCTGTAACAAATGCCGTTGATGCTGAAATTGTAGATTCTATGGAAAGCCCAGGTGGAAATGTAACTGGGACAGTTGACACTCATCCTGATGCAATTCCTAGTACCCTTGCATTTTTGAAAAATGAGTTAGGAGCAAAAAATGTTGGGATTGTATTTAATGCAGGAGAGCAAAATTCACGTTCACAAGTAGACGCAGTAAAAGAACAAATGGCTGAAGTTGGACTAAATGTAGTAGAAGCTTCTGTTTCTACATCTGCCGAAGTTAAGCAAGCAACTGAATCATTAATCGGAAAAGTAGATTCATTATATATCATAACGGATAACACGGTAGTTTCAGCACTGGAATCTGTGGTAGATGTTGCGAACGAACAAAAGCTTCCAATGATGGTAGCAGAGTTTGATTCAGTAAAACGTGGTGGCTTAGGGGCTTACGGCTTTGAATTTTATGATATCGGCTACGAAGCAGGGGAAATGGCTGTTAAAATCTTAAAAGGTGAAAGTACACCTGCAGAATTACCAGTTCAATATCCACAAAACTTAAAATTTGTTTTGAACAAAGATACTGTGGATGCACTTGGGATTGAAGTGAAAGATGAGTGGGAGTCTGAATTTGCGGAATAGATAGGAGTTTGATGTATTATGTTTTCAGCAATCTTTGGTTCGGTCGAACAAGGATTTATATATGCAATTATGGCACTTGGCGTGTATTTGACATTCCGGGTGTTAGATTTTCCTGATCTAACGGTAGATGGTAGCTTTGTAACTGGAGCGGGTACTGCAGCAATGATGATCGTGTTGGGCTATCACCCTGCGCTTGCGACTCTTGTTGCTATACTCGCAGGATTTCTTGCAGGTTGTATGACCGGTCTGTTACACACAAAAGGGAAGATTAATCCCTTGCTTTCTGGTATTTTAATGATGATTGCTTTGTATTCCATTAACTTACGGATAATGGGATTTACTGTTGAGAACTCGGTAGGACGACCGAATATCCCTTTGATGAATGAAGAAACCCTATTTAGCCAATTCTTCGGATGGTGGGGAAGTTTAGGTATTGATGAAACGATAAATGGGTTATTAACTTCCATGGGTATTCAACACGTTCCTAAGACTTGGGGAACAGTAATAATTGTTGCTATTTTAATCGTTATTATTAAGTTTATTTTTGATAGGTTCTTGAAAACGGAAGTTGGTTTAGCGATTCGTGCTACTGGCGATAACAAAAAAATGATTCGAAGCTTTTCTGTAAATACAGATACGCTTATCATATTAGGGCTAGGTCTTTCTAATGCTTTAGTTGCGTTTTCCGGAGCGTTGATAGCACAATATGCAAAGTTTTCGGATATCGGAATGGGCATAGGGATGATTGTAATCGGACTTGCATCTGTTATTATTGGAGAAGCGATTTTCGGTACGAAAACAATTGTAAGAACGACTCTTGCTGTAATTATAGGTGCCATTATTTATCGTATCGTACTAGCTTTAGCACTTCGAGTAGAATTTTTGGATCCAGGAGATATGAAGCTAATTACTGCAATTATTGTAATTGTAGCGCTAATTTTACCTCAATATTTCGAAAAACGTCGTGAAAAAAGTAGAAAAGCTAAACGTCATGCGCTACGCGAGTCCGATACTATACTAAAAAGTAAGGAGAGTGAAAACCTTGCTTAAATTAAATAATATCAACAAAATTTTCAATGAAAGTACTGCAGATGAGAAAATTGCATTAGATCGTATTAATTTAAATTTAAATATTGGGGACTTTGTCACCGTTATCGGGAGTAATGGCGCTGGTAAATCTACGATGTTAAATATGGTATCCGGAGCATTATCACCAGACTTTGGACAAATTATAATTGATGGAAATGATGTAACAAAGCTCCCAGAATTTAGACGATCTCAGTTTATTGGAAGAGTGTTTCAAGATCCAATGTCAGGTACTGCGCCTACTATGACAATCGAAGAAAACCTGGCAATTGCTTACTCAAGAAACAAAAAAAGAGGTCTGAAAATTGGTGTAGATAAACAAAGAAAAGAATTTTTCCTTCACTCACTGGAAAGACTACATCTAAATCTGGAAAATCGATTAAACGCTAAAGTTGGATTACTTTCGGGAGGAGAAAGACAGGCATTATCATTGTTAATGGCTACTTTTACACAGCCTTCCATATTATTACTAGATGAGCATACTGCTGCACTTGATCCATCCCGAGCGGAATTAATAACAAATTTGACTGAAAAGCTTGTCAAAAAAGATAATCTTACCACTCTAATGGTAACTCATAATATGCAACAGGCATTAGACTTAGGTAATCGTTTGATCATGATGGATAAAGGTCAAATAATTTTGGAAGTTGGGGAAGAAGAGAAGCAGTCCTTAACAATTGAAAAGCTAATGGAAGAATTCCAACGAATTAGAGGACAAAAGTTTACTAGTGACAGAACATTATTATCTTCCTAAGTAGGTAAAAGAGTAGCAATTATGCTGCTCTTTTATTTTTGTATTAATATTTTTTCTTATAATCTCCATCTAGCGCAATTAAGGGGGAGAAGAGCAAAGTTACATTTCATGTAAGCAAGTAATTGATTATAGGAAAGAGGTGAAAGTACGTTTACATACATATCCAATTTTTTCGAGTTAATAGTTAATAACTCAGGTCTAGTAGATTTGCCTGAATATAATAACTAAGTAGATGCATGTTTGTTAGTTTTGCTTGTTGGTGGAGTTGTACAGTTTCTACAACTAAAGGATTATCTGATAGTGAACAAGCATTAAATTATGAATCCAAAATAGAAATGAGGTGAGATTATGGCAATAGCATCGAATCTTTTAATAGCATTAGATGATGGACACGGAATGGAAACCGCAGGGAAAAGAACTCCTCTTGTTACAGAATTGGGACGAGCAATCAAGGAAAATGAGTTCAATAGGGCAGTAGTAAAATACATGGATGAACATCTTAAACATATTGGTTTTAAGACTTTGCTAGTTGCACCGACAGATGCAGACACTTCTTTGCTTGCTAGAACTAACCTAGCAAACTCTAAAGCTGCAGATGCATATGTTTCGATACACTTCGATGCCATGGGAAATGTATGGGGCTCTGTAGAAGGACATTCAATTTTTGTTTATCACGGATCAACAAAAAGTAAAAAACTTGCTGAATGTGTGGCTGAATTTTTAAAACAAGGTACCACTCAAAAATGGAGAGGAATCAAAGAGCAGAACTTACATGTATTAAGAGAAACAAAAATGCCTGCAATCCTTTCTGAAAATGGGTTTATGGACAATCCTCGTGAAGCAAGACTTATGTTAGATACCGACTTTCAAAAGGAAGTTGCTAGAGAGCATGTTCAAGGTATTTGCGAATACTTTGGGGTTTCATTTAAAGAAATAAAGGAGGAAATAGAAGAAGTGGTAGGTAATACAAAAGGTATATTCCGTATTAAAACAGGCACATTTCCAAACGCTCGAGCTTTTGCAAATGCTATTGATAAGATTAAAGCCGATTTTGGATGGGTAATATACGAGGCGGCTGATTCTACTTCATTTGATCCAAATTACCGTATGTACACTGGTATATTTACGACAAAGGAAGCTGCACAAGAAGCAGAAGCAAAAATTAAGTCAAAATACGGTTGGACAACATATCTAATAGACGAATCTAAATAAAATTATAGTGACCTTCTCGTAATTGAGTTGGTCGCTTTTTTTTTCTACTTGTCCATCCTTTGGAAAGTTGTAATATTTTCATGATAATTAACTATGAATTATAAAATTGAAAACTTATTAAAGGATAAAAAACGAAAGAATATTCAATTTATTAAATGTTACATTTACTGTAAAATAATAACTATAAATAATTTAGTAGATGGGTGATAATTTTGTGAAAAATATTATTGGTATTACCTTAGGTTTAACTATTGTACTGGGAATTGTTATTATCGTAGTAGTTAGTGGAAGTGAAAGCAAACAAGTTGCAAAAGATTCAGTAGTAGAAAATTATGAAACTGTTGAAAGAGTAATATACACTCGATTAGAAACTTTTAGTTTTGAAGAATCTGTAAACAAGGCAGATTTAGTAGCAGAAGTAGTAATTGGCAAAAATATAGATGACATTAGTGAACCTTCACCGAAGACATTATTTGAAGCGAATATTATCAATACCTTTTCGGGTGATCCACACCAAACAAATATTCAGATTTTACAGCAAGGGAATAAAGAATATAGTTTTAATTCAAATAAATTGTTTAATGAAGATGAAAAATATATTTTAGTACTTAAAAAAGCAGTTGAGGATCGATATGAGGGGACCAATACTTACTGGATACTAGGCGAGGAAACTAATATCTATACTATAATTGGTGATAATAAGATTAAGAAGATGTCTATTGAGGATGAATTTTTAAAAGAGGTAGAAATTAAAGATGAGGATCTTGAGAGTCAGTTACTAGATAAAAATTTATTTGAAGAAAAAATTAAAAAAGTTATGAGTGAGCAAAATAAGTGAGAAAAATTTCAAGATTACTTTTGATAGAAGTTTTTAATAAAGTTAAACTCATGAATAAGGACAACTCATCTAACTGCTACTAACCAAAAGCCTGCTAATATCGCTGGAGAATAGAAAGCTTTTTACCATTAAATAAAATAGAAAAGGATATTAATAGTATTCCTATTAAAGGTAAATATATTTTAGCGATAATCTTAAATTCATCACTATATTTAGCCATAAATAAACACCCCAAAAGTTAGATACTTAACTCTAACTTTTGGGGTGCACCACATGGAAGGTGGTTTAATAATTTTTAAGCCATTGCAGCTTCGACATTACCCCATGGAATTTCCATTGCATCCGCAAGGCCTTTTCCATAAGCAGGATCTGCTTTATAGCAATGAACGATGTGACGAATTTTAATAAATTCTTCTACACCATACATGTTACGTGCTGTGTTATCAATTAGAACTTCTTGTTGTTCTGAGCTCATCAATCTGAATAGTTTACCAGGTTGCTCATAATAATTATCGTCATCTTCGCGGAAATCCCAAATACCAGCATCTCCTTGAAGTGCTAAGCGTGGTTCTTTGTATTCAGGTTGTGTTTTCCATTGACCGTAGCTGTTTGGCTCATAGTGAAGTGTACTTCCTTTGTTACCGTCAACACGCATCGCTCCATCTCTATGGAAAGAGTGAACAGGGCATTTTGGTGTGTTAACTGGAATTTGGTGATGGTTTACACCTAAACGATAACGTTGAGCATCTCCATATGAGAATAAACGACCTTGAAGCATTTTATCTGGAGAGAAGCTGATACCAGGTACAACGTTAGCTGGTGTGAAAGCAGCTTGCTCTACTTCTGCAAAATAATTTTCAGGATTACGGTTTAGTTCCCATTCTCCAACTTCAATTAGAGGGAAGTCCTTTTTATACCAAACTTTCGTTAAGTCAAATGGATTGTAAGGCATGTTATTAGCTTGCTCTTCTGTCATCACTTGAATGTACATTTTCCATTTAGGGAAGTTACCTTCTTCGATGTTATCGTAAAGATCACGTTGATGACTTTCGCGGTCAACACCAACTACTTCAACTGCTTCTTGGTCAGTTAAGTTGTCAATACCTTGTTGAGAGCGCATATGGAATTTAACCCAAACGCGTTCGTTATTTGCATTGATCATACTGAATGTATGACTACCGAACCCGTGCATTGTACGGTAAGATTTTGGAAGACCTCTGTCACTCATTACGATAGTAACTTGGTGAAGAGCCTCTGGCAATGAAGTCCAGAAATCCCAGTTATTATTAGCACTACGCATATTAGTACGTGGGTCACGTTTAACCGCATGGTTTAAATCTGGGAAATTAAGTGGATCACGGAAGAAAAATACAGGAGTGTTGTTACCAACTAAATCCCAGTTACCTTGCTCAGTGTAGAAACGCATAGAAAATCCGCGGATATCACGTTCTGCATCTGCAGCTCCACGCTCCCCAGCTACAGTTGAGAAACGAACGAACATTTCTGTTTCTTTACCGATTTCAGAGAATAGAGCTGCTGAAGTATATTGTGTAATATCATGAGTTACAGTAAATTTACCATAAGCACCTGATCCTTTTGCATGCATACGACGCTCTGGAATTACTTCTCTATCAAAATGAGCTAGTTTTTCTAATAACCACACATCTTGTAATAATAGCGGTCCTCGTGATCCAGCTGATTGCGAGTTTTGATTATCTACTACTGGCGCGCCCGCTGCAGTTGTCAATTTGTTGTTGTTTTGATTTTCTGACATTCAATTTCCCCCTAGATTAGAATATTTATAATACAAGAATCATTATATCAAACAGATGAAAATATTGCTAGATTTGAGGTTTGGAGATTTATAAAACTTTAGTTTAAGACAATAAAAAATGTAACATCAAACGTTATAAACGCTGATGTTACATAGGTTTTCGTTAAATGAGTAAATCAAACAGAGTGCTATCCTTATTTACTTCCTTAAAGGAAAATCCATTCTCATTCATACGAGAAAGAATGCCAGAATAGTCATTTCTGTTTTTCAATTCAATGCCAACAAGCGCTGGACCACTTTCTTTATTGTTTTTCTTTGTATATTCAAATGTGGTAATATCATCATCTGGTCCAAGAACTTTATCAAGAAATTGTCGTAATGCCCCAGCTCTTTGAGGGAACTTTACGATGAAATAATATAGTAAACCTTCATATATTAAAGACTTTTCTTTGATCTCCTGCATACGACCAATGTCATTGTTACCTCCGCTAATAACACAAACGACAGATTTACCCTTGATCTCTTCACTGTAAAAGTCTAATGCCGCAACAGATAGGGCTCCAGCTGGTTCTGCTATAATTGCATGTTTGTTGTATAAATCTAAAATAGTCGTGCAAACTTTTCCTTCAGGTACAGGGACAAGATCATCCACGTATTTTTTACTTAGCTCATAGGATAGATTTCCAACACATTTTACTGCTGCACCATCAACAAATTTATCTATCGAATCTAATATAATAGGTCCATCGTTATTAAAAGCGGCTTTCATACTAGCGGCTCCAGCTGGCTCTACACCAATCACTTTGGTAAAAGGAGAGACATTCTTAACATAAGTAGAAAGTCCAGATATTAACCCGCCACCCCCAATGCTACCAAACAAATAATCTATAGGCTCTTCGATGTCATTCATAATTTCGACCGCAACAGTAGCTTGACCCGCAATGATTTCAGGATCATCAAATGGATGAATGAAAATTCGATCCTCTGCCTCTGCGTAAGCAGTCGCACTTTCCGCTGAATCATCAAAAGTATCCCCGGCTAGAATGATTTCAACAAATTCACGTCCAAACATTCTCACTTGATCAATCTTTTGGGAAGGAGTGGTTAATGGCATAAAAATTTTTGCAATGATTCCTAGTTGTGCACATGCGTATGCCACTCCTTGTGCGTGGTTACCTGCACTAGCACAGACAACTCCTTTTAACTTTGCATCTTCCTCGATTGTTTTGATCTTATAGTATGCTCCACGTAATTTAAACGAGCGGACATATTGTAAGTCCTCCCGTTTGAAATAAATAGATGCTCCATATTTTTCAGATAAATATTCATTTTTTTGTAAGGGAGTATGGTAGACGACATCTTTTAAAAACTGATGTGCAATAAGTACATTTTCGACTTGAATAGATTTCGTATCTGTTAATTGCATAATAGGGACGGTACCTCCATTTTTCTAATTGAAAAGATTACTATATTTTAACACACTACATCGCTAAATTGCCAGGATTTTCATAGATAATTCAAAATTATATAACAACTAATCAAAAGAAAATGTTCATTTCAAACATAAAATATTTAAAATGAACAAAATATATTGACTTAAACGATAATAACGAACATAATATGTTCATAGTAAACTTTTTTTATAAAAAGGAGAATTGTATGACTCCGGTATTAAGAAAGAAACGCATCATAGAAGAGCTTTCCGCAAAAGGTAAAGTAGAAATTTTAGATTTAGTGAATTTACTTGAGGTTTCTGCTATGACAATTCGTCGAGATTTAGATGAATTAGAAAAGCAAAAGAAACTTATAAGAACTCATGGGGGAGCTGCAATTCCCGAAGCTATTATTGCCGAACAAAGTTATCTACAAAAAATTTCAGAAGCTCACCCACAAAAGATGGAAATTGCTGAGGTAGCAACTAGATTAGTTAAAGATGGCATGAAAGTATTCCTCGATTCTGGGACAACAAATTTTGAAATTGCTAAACGTTTAAAACAGAAAGTAGATCTTACGATTGTTACAAATGATATCAAAATCGCTGCAGAATTAATGGATAGTAAAGTGGAAGTTATAATGCTAGGCGGAAAAATACAAAATGGTGTTGGAGCAGTTTTTGGAGCATATGCAGAAAAAATGTTAAAAGAAATTCATGTAGATATATTGTTTTTGGGTGCTCATGCGGTTCATTCTACACTAGGAATTACTTCTGCCACTTTGGAAAAAGCATCGATTAAGAGAGAGATGATTAATAGTAGTGAAATAGTTTATTTAGTTGTTGACTCACAGAAGTTTGGAAAGAAAGCGTTTGCGAAAATAGCAAATATTGACTCTGTGACGGCAATAATAACGGATCAATCCCTTCCAAAAGAAGTGGAAGAAATATACTGTGAAATGACTACCTTTATAAAGGGTGTGACAAAATGAAAGTTGGAATTATTGCAGACGATTTAACTGGAGCTAATGCGACAGGAGTGCTACTTTCTAAAAACGGTTTTAACAGTGCAACGGTAGTATTTGAAGGAAAGGTTCCAACAATTGGTGGATTTACCTCTATTAGTATAGATACAGATAGCAGATACTGTGCGCCCAGTTCGGCACAAACAAGAGTTTTAAAAGCGTACGAGCAGCTTTCAACATGGGGGGCAAGTGTGTTTTGCAAGCGTATCGATAGTACTGTACGTGGAAACCTAGGGGTAGAAACAGACATATTATTAGATGCCCTAGGAGAAAATAGTGTGGCAGTGGTCGTTACGTCTTATCCAGATTCAGGGCGTATCGTATCTGGTGGATACCTATTGGTAGATGGTGTACCTGTGGAAGCTACCGATGTTGCAAAGGATCCTATGAATCCGATTACAATATCCCATGTGCCAACTATTATGAGTGAACAAAGTCAGTATCCAGTTTCCCACATAGGACTAGGAAGAGTCTTAAAAGGGAAAAATAGTATTCAGTTAGAAATGATGAAACAAATAGAGGCTGGAAATCGGATTATTGTCGTGGATGCCGTGACCAATGAGGAAATCGATCATATAGCAGAATCGATGGCTGCAATCGAGGGTGTCGTTTTTGTACCAGTGGATCCAGGTCCATTATCCGCATCTTATAGTCGTTTGATGGCCAATCAGCATGTTTTGACGAATAAATTCATCGTGACAGTAGGTAGCATAACACCATTAACTGGAAGACAGTTAAATTATCTAATTGACAAGAAAAATGCTCATCCTGTTTATGTCAATACGGAGGCGTTGGCTTCAACTACTAGTACGTGGGAAGAGGAAATAGAACGTGCTGTGAAGGAAGCGATTATTAAATTAGAGGATCAAGAAGTTTTAATCATTACTACTTATGCACCAGGTGCGGGTAAATTAAATTTAACAGATATAGCCACTAAAGAAGGGGTAACGGAAGAAAGGCTTGCCAAACGCTTAACGGAAGGTTTGGCTAGGGTTACTCATAGTGTTATTGACCAAACAGAACATATAATTGATGGAATGTTTTCAAGTGGTGGAGATGTTACAGCTGCTTTATGTTCTGTCAGTGATGCGCAGGCTATCGGTTTGCAGGATGAAGTACTTCCTTTAGCTGCGTATGGTCATTTTATAGGAGGAGCTTTCGATGGCATTCCTGTAATCACTAAAGGTGGCATGGTAGGGGATAAATACTCTATCTATAAATGTGTAAGATTCTTAACAAACAAAAAAGAAGAAGGAAGTGTTTAGGAAATGACTACAGTAAGAGAAATTATCGCGATTCCTATGGGAGATGCGGCCGGTATTGGTCCTGAAATTACAGTGAAATCCTTAGCAAAAGAAGAACTTTACACTATGTGTAAACCGCTAGTAGTAGGGGATGCGAATATACTTCGTAAAGCAATCGAAGTAACTGGAGTAAATTTAAAAGTTAGTGTAGTTACGTCACCTTCTGAAGGTTCTTATGAATTTGGTACTATCGATGTTATTGATCTAGCTAATATCGATATGAATATTTTCGAGCCTGGTCAAGTTTCGGCACAAAATGGACAAGCAGCATTTGAATTTATCAAACGTTCAGTAGAGCTTGCGATGGCTGGGGAAGTTAAAGCAATTGCAACTACACCGATCAATAAAGAATCATTAAAAGCAGCAAAAGTTCCTTATATCGGTCATACAGAAATGCTGGAAGATTTAGGTGGTGCACCTGATCCACTAACAATGTTCCAAGTAAATGGGATGCGTATTTTCTTCTTAACTCGTCATGTGTCAGTAGCAGAAGCAATCACACAAATGACAAAAGAAAGAGTTCGTGATTATTTAAATAGATGCGATAAAGCTCTGCAACGTCTTGGTGTTGAAAATCGTAAGCTTGCAGTTGCAGGATTAAACCCACATGCAGGTGAGGGTGGACTATTCGGTATGGAAGAAGTAGAAGAAATTAAACCAGGTGTTGAGCTTGCAAAAGCAGATGGAATCGATGCTTATGGTCCTGTTCCCGCGGATTCAGTTTTCTTCCAAGCACTTAATGGTAAATATGATGCGGTTCTTTCTCTATACCACGATCAAGGTCATATCGCTGCGAAGATGACGGATTTCCACCGTACGATTTCTATTACAAATGGTCTTCCTTTCCTACGTACATCTGTTGACCATGGTACAGCATTTGATATTGCTTGGAAAAACATTGCTTCAGAAGTAAGTATGTACGAATGTATCAAACTTGCTGCTGAATATGCACCAAAATTTACTCGTGAATCATTGTAAGTAATTTAACAGAAGGAAAGTATTATACTTTCCTTCTCTTATAAATAGAAGATTGAAAGGGGTTACATGAGAATGACTTTAGAGATGCAAATGTTAATAGGCCTAGCAATTGGTATTACAGTTCTTATTTTACTCGTGTTAAAAACAAAAATTCATGCATTTTTAGCTTTAATCATTGCGGCATCCATTACTGGATTAATTGGTGGGATGGAGCCACTAAATGTTGTAAATTCGATTACATCTGGTTTTGGTAATACGCTTGCCTCCATAGGGATAGTAGTAGGTTTAGGAGTAATGATGGGTCGTATTTTAGAAGTTACTGGTGCAGCAGAAAAACTTGCTTATTCATTAATACGTTTAGTTGGAAAGAAAAAAGAAGAATGGGCAATGGCTATTGCCGGTTATATCGTTTCGATTCCAATTTTTGTAGATTCGGCCTTTGTTATTTTAAATCCTTTAGTTAAATCTTTATCACGTAAAACTGGAAAATCCGTTGTAACTCTTGGAGTTGCACTTGCTATTGGCTTGGTGGCAACTCACCATGCAGTTCCGCCAACACCAGGACCATTAGGGGTTGCCGGTATTTTTGGAGTAGACATTGGACAAATGATTTTTTGGGGTCTTATTTTTGCGGTTCCTATCATTATTGTAGGAGTGTTGTATGCCAAGTGGCTTGGTAAAAAAATCTATCAATTACCAGAAGAAGATGGAGAAGGTTTTGTTCGTAAAGATTCATCTGAAATGGTATATAATGATTTCTTAGCAGCAACGCGTGATCGTGAAAAAGAACTTCCTTCATTATTTAAATCTTTTCTACCGATATTATTGCCGATCATTTTAATATTCCTAAACACAACTTTAACTGCTTTAGAGATCACTGGTGGAGCATGGGACTATGTGTTGTTCTTAGGGCAACCGATTATTGCCTTGGCTTTAGGGTTAGTGGCAGCAATTTACGGCTTAGCGAATCATATGAAGCGTGAAGAAGCGTTGGAAAGAATGGAAGAAGGAATGACAACAGCAGGTATTATCTTACTTGTTACTGGTGCCGGTGGTGCTTTAGGTACAGTATTACGTGAAAGTGGTACTGGTGATTATCTAGCGGAAATCATTGCAGGATTACCTTTACCTGCAATATTAGTGCCATTTTTCATTGCCTCGATTGTACGTTTGATACAAGGTAGTGGTACAGTTGCAATGATTACAGCAGCTTCAATTTCCGCACCAATTCTAGCAAATTTAGATGTCAACTTAGCACTTGCTGCACAAGCAGCTGCTTTAGGTGCAATGTTATTTTCTTACTTTAACGATTCTATGTTCTGGGTAGTTAACCGTATGCTCGGTATTACTAAATTGAAAGAGCAAATTTTAGTATGGTCGGTTCCAACTACTTTAGCTTGGTTTACAGCATTAATCATGTTAGTAATTGCCAATGCAATCGTGAGTTAACAAATATTACTAATGAAGTGGGATCGCTAAACTATTAGCGATCCCATTTTTGATATCAAATGAATGAGCATACTCTCAGCATAATTTTAAACTATGGTGATATACTAACAATTGTGAGTAATATTAGATAATTTATAAAATAACAAAGAAATAGGAGATGTGCAGATGGCCATTAAAGTAGCAGCAATCATAGGAAGTAATAGAAAAGGCTCTTACAACTTAAAATTAGTAGAATATATGAAAAAACGTTATACGGAACAGTTGGACATACAAATCGTTTCTATTAATGATGTAGAAATGTTCAGTGCTGATATAGAAGATAACCCTCCTAAAGGAGCAATGGATTTTAAAATGAAAGTTCGTAATGCATCAGCAGTGCTTTTTGCAGTTCCAGAATATAACTTCTCTATTCCAGGTGCATTGAAAAATGCGATTGATTGGATGTCACGCAGTGGACATGATCTAAAAGACAAACCAACATTTATCGTAGGCTCTTCTATGGGCGTTTTAGGTAGCGTTCGTGCGCAAATGCATTTAAGAGAAATTATTTCTAATCCAACGCTCCAACCAAAATTACTTCCAGGCAACGAAGTATATATTGGTGCCATTCATACAAAGATAAATGAACAAAATGAAATCACAGATCAAGCGACAAGTGATTTCTTAGATCAGGTCGTAAATAACTTTGTAGAATTCTTTAACAAAGTTAAATAAGATTATACAGTCTGAAAAGAAAGACCTTTCAGTATGTAAGTTTCAAAAAGCATGAAAATCAATGAAAAGATTTTCGTGTTTTTTTGTTTTGATAAATTGTCACAAGATGATATTTAGAAGAAAACTATTTTAATAGATGGTTTGCTTGTAAAGGTGTATAGTGATGAGAGTATTTTATAGACTTGAAGTATTAACTGAAAGGAAGTAATAGGTTTGAATAACGTTTTAAAAAAGTCAACGATGCTTCTCTTGTTTTTAATTTTTGTTTGGGGAGCAAGTTGGCCGATATATAAACTAGCATTACCATATACACCACCTATATTATTTGCTGGAATGAGAGCAACAATTGGTGGGCTTTTGTTAGCAATAATTTTATTTAACAATAGAGAAAAAATAAAATGGCGAGAAAATTGGCGCTTTTATTGTATTTCCGCATTATTAAACACAACTTTATTTTTTGGAATTCAAACAGTTGGGTTAAATTATTTACCTGGCGGATTATTTTCCATCCTTGTTTACTTTCAACCAGTGTTGCTAGGTCTCTTTGCATGGATTTGGTTAGGGGAATTTATGACTCCTGCTAAGATTATTGGATTGTTTATTGGGTTTATCGGAATTGTCATTGTTAGCCTGGATGGGTTAACTTTTCATGTCTCAGTAATTGGTGTAATCCTGGGGCTACTTACTGCACTTTTCTGGGCATTAGGTGTTATATATGTCAAGAGAGTAAGTCATATGGTTAATGCATTCTGGATGGTTTCCATGCAATGTATGATAGGTGGATTCGTTTTGATAATATTCGGTGGTTTTTTCGAGGACTTTTCCGATATCGTTTGGAATATTAAATATGTCGGGGCATTAATTTATGGTTCAATTTTAGGGATTCCTCTTGCACAAATTGTATATTACAAGCTTATTAAGGAAGGTGAAGCTAGTAAGGTAGGATCTTTCACTTTTATGGTGCCAATTATTGCGGTCATCTTAGGAGCAGTATTCCTAGATGAACCAATTACTTATTTGCTCTTAATCGGCTTAGTTATGGTTGGTATTAGCATATTTATCGTAAATTATAGAAGTAAGAAGAAATTGCTAGATTATAGAAGCGTGGAAAATTCCTAGACTTATGTTCGGCTTTTTGTAAAACTAGTATAATTCCAGTGAAGTAATAAAGGATATAAAATATCCCGTGAATACTGGGTTTGCGAGACTTGAGAGAATGTTGAATACTACTGATTTCCGTTTCAGGTGGAGTATAATGGCTAAGTGCGCCACGTCGCGATCGCAACGCCTTCGTGACCAACATCCTGTTGGCCTCCGCAGGGTGAGCGATGAACCATCACCTACGCTTGCGCGTCCGCCTGTGATGTTACATCTGTCTCACTCATCCTGCTAGAGTCGCCACCTTTCACTACAATAAATATTGTGTGTAGTACTCAAGATAGGCTTTAACATAGCTCATCGCTATGATAATAGAATTGTTTCAGTAAATGTAATAAGAAAAGTTTTCTGAAATTGCTGTTGAATTAGGAATGCTATTTTTAACGAGGGAAGTAGAGTTTCTTTAATACTAGTGAAAATGAAGAGATAGTAAGTGTTTACTCAATAAAGAAGCGAAATAGCGCCAGAAATTGTATCTTCTGGCGCTTACACTATGAATAGAAAGTTTCTTTTTTCTAGTTATCCAAAAACGTACTAACCTGTTTCTAAAAGTTGTAGAAGTGCGACGGGGAGATAAAGTGAAACTTCAAACAGTGGGGCTTCTTCCCCCACTGATTGAAAAATTGAACTCAGCCAAATAACGCCGCGTCGTGCGGCAATGCCTGAGTGACCAACATCCTGTTGGCCCGAACCAAACGGGCTTTTACGGGCAGTTTTCTACTGCCCGTTAATGCTGGTCAAACGCCATAAGATAACCGAGAAAATAGAGGCTGATCGTGACTGACGTCACGATCAGCCTCTATAAAAAATCAATCGGTAATAATATAGCGACAAGTCTATCCAAAGCCTACTTAAAATGCTAGAAATAGGTTTTGAATTTAAAGGGCCGGTTTTTCTTAATTTAATAATATATCCACCGTCTTCAAACAGCCATTTTTAGGAGAATTTTTGTGCATACTTCCATTCAATGAAATCCTATTGATACTGCCCAAGTAGTGAGAAAAATTGAATGACAAAATCATGAAAAACCTTTTCTGAAGGGGAAAGATTCCGTGTAGCTGGGCTTATAATTCCAACAGTTCTTCGTATATTAGGTAACTCAATTGGAATTTTTTTCGTGAATCTTGGGGTAGAATCATAAAAAGTACTTTCAGGTAAGAGTGTAAGTCCTATCCCTGCGGCGACTAATCCTTTAATGGCATCCATATCTTCACCCTCAGAAGAAACTTTAGGTTTGAAGCCGACTGAATTACAAGCTTCAATTACTAACTTTTGCATGATGTAGCCTTCAGGAAAAAGTACAAAATTCTCATTTCGGAGATCAATGAGCGGTATTTTATCTTTTTTAGCAAAGGGATGGTTTGCATTCACTAGAATAGAAAAATTCTCCGTAAAAAGAATAGTGTTATTTAAACTACTCTCCTTAGGAGGTAGAGGACCTAAAAATGCCAAGTTAAGCTCACGCTGCTTCACAGCATCTATTAAATAGCTGTATGATCCCTGACGTAAATGAAAAGCAACATTTGGATGCTCTTTCTTAAATGCGGAAATTACTGTTGGTAATAAGTGACCGGCCAAACTTGTTGGAAATCCAATTTTAATAGTTCCTTTTTCAGGGTCTAAATATTCATCAATTTGTTTTTTCGCAAAGTCGATAGCTTGTATGGCAGAGACACTATGCTCCAAGAAGATCTTACCAATTGGTGTTAACTTTACATTTCTACCAATCCGTTCGAATAATTGAACCCCTAGTTCATCTTCCAAATTAGCTATTTGTCTACTAACTGCGGACTGTGCAACATGTAAATGGACCGCAGCCTCCGAAATATGCTCTCTTTCTGCAACTTCTATAAAGTACCTCAGTTGACGTAGTTCCATCGAATTCCCCTTATCTATCTCGATATTAGATGATTTATATCCAAATTATATATTGTTTATATTATTTTGAAAACATACAATATTCCTAACGAACTTTTTAGTTTAAAAGGAGGTATAAACATGACATTTCACCAATTACCACAAGCACAAGGTATGTATGACCCGTCTTTTGAACATGACGCGTGTGGGATAGGTTTATACGCACATATAAAAGGTAATGCAACACATGATATTGTAAAAAAAGGACTTGAGATGTTATGTCGATTAGAGCATCGTGCTGGCAGAGGCGGCGATGGCAAAACAGGTGACGGAGCTGGATTGATGGTTCAAATACCTGATATATTTTTTCGGGTTGTATGTAATGAATGGGATTTACCCGAAAAAGGCAAATACGGAGTCGGTATGTTGTTTTTTACAAACGACTCTAATGAACGTAAACTAATTGAACAAAAAATAAACGATTTGATAGTTGCCGAAGGGCAAGCGCTTATAGGCTGGAGAACAGTACCAATCGATGCAAGTGGATTAAGTGAAAAAGCGAAGGAAACGGCACCCTTTATTCGCCAAGTTTTTATAAAAGCAAATAATGAAATGGAATCATTAGCTTTTGAACGCAAATTATATATTATTCGGAAACAAGCAGAGCATTGGGCTGAAAGTCAAAGTCTTAAATTCTATTGTCCGAGTCTTTCCAGTCAAACGATTGTTTATAAAGGATTATTAACTCCAGAAGAAGTCGATTTGTTTTATGTCGATTTACAGGACGAATTATTCACTTCTGCATTTTCACTTGTACATTCCCGTTATAGTACCAATACTTTTCCGAGTTGGGAGCGAGCACATCCCAACCGTTATATTGTTCACAATGGTGAAATCAACACATTACGTGGCAATATCAACTGGATGAAGGCCAGAGAAAAACAATTTGTTTCAAAAGCTTTTGGAGATGACTTAACGAAGCTACTGCCAATAATCGATACAAATGGTAGTGATTCCTCTATGCTCGACAATGCATTTGAATTATTTGTTTTAGCTGGCAGAACGCCTGCCCATACCGCTATGATGCTTATTCCAGAGCCCTGGACAGAGAATCCGCATATATCGGAAGAAAAGAAAGCTTTCTATGCATATCATAGCAGTTTGATGGAGCCATGGGATGGTCCTACGGCTATTTCTTTTACAAACGGCAAACAGATTGGTGCTATTTTAGATCGAAATGGGTTGCGTCCTGCACGTTATCTAGTTACGAAAGATGACTATATTGTTTTCTCGTCCGAAGTTGGAGTAGTGGACATAGACGAAGAGAATATTTTATATAAAGAACGTCTAAGCCCTGGAAGAATGCTGTTAGTTGATTTGGAAAAAGGAAGAATAATTTCTGATGAAGAAATAAAAACAGAAATGGCAAAAGCACAGCCTTATCAACAATGGTTAACAGAAAATATGTATAAGCTTCCCGTTATGGAAGAAAAAGCAGAAGAGCTTGTTGATTTATTATTCCGTCAAAAAGTATTTGGTTATACATTTGAAGATGTGCATAAGTATATGATTCCGATAGCAGTGGATGGGAAAGATCCGATTGGGTCAATGGGGAATGATACGCCGTTAGCGGTCTTATCTGATCGGCCGCAGTCATTGTTCAATTATTTTAAACAGCTTTTTGCACAAGTTACAAATCCACCTATTGATTCGATAAGGGAACATATTGTAACTTCTACGATGACACTGCTTGGTTCAGAAGGAGATTTGCTACATCCTAATGCCTCTAACGCAAAACGGATTTTCTTAGACACACCTATCTTAACAAATGGCCAACTAGCACATTTAAAAGAGAATACTATAAAATATTTTACACCTGCAGTCCTTCAATTAAATATGTCTGAAGATTTAAAATTGGATTTAGAAATTCTATCTGAAAAAGTAGACGTTCTGATCGAACAAGGAACTTCACTATTTATACTTTCGGATAGACATATTTCAGAACAACAGCAAACAATTCCGGTATTACTAGCAGCAAGTCATGTTCACCAGCATTTACTGCGTAATGGAAATCGCACAAAAGTAAGTATTATTGTGGAATCTGGTGAAGCCAGAGAGGTTCATCAATTTGCTGCGCTTATTGGATTTGGTGTAGATGCTATCAATCCTTATCTTGCCTATGCAACGATTGGAGAAGCAATACAAGATGGTCATATAACTAGTACTTATTCAGAGGCAGTTGCAAAATATAGTAAAGGTATTGCGGATGGTGTAGTAAAAGTAATGTCCAAAATGGGGATTTCCACTGTTCAAAGTTACCGTGGCGCTCAAATTTTTGAAGCTGTTGGTATTAGTAAAGATGTAATTGAGCGTTATTTTACTGGTACAGTTTCACAACTTAGTGGAATCGATTTAGCTACAATTGCGAGGGAAGCTATTAATAGGCATGAACAAGCAGTTGTTGCATCAGGTAATTCATTAGAATCAGGTAGTGATTTCCAGTGGAGAAGTACGGGAGAACATCATGCATTTAATCCTAAAACGATCCATACGCTGCAATGGGCAACTAGAAGAGGCGATTATGGTTTATATAGACAATATGCAGAAATGGCAAACGAAGAACGCATTGGATTTTTAAGGAATCTACTAACGTTCGATAAAAAAGTTAAAAGTATTCCGCTTGAGGAAGTAGAATCCGTTGAGAAAATAGTTAAACGCTTTAAAACTGGTGCAATGTCATATGGTTCGCTAAGTCAAGAAGCACATGAAACACTAGCGATTGCGATGAATCGCATAGGTGGTAAAAGTAATAGTGGAGAAGGTGGCGAACATCCGAGTCGTTATGAACTAGATGCTAATGGTGATAACAGAAGAAGTGCTATTAAACAGATTGCATCTGGTAGATTTGGAGTAAAAAGTCATTATCTCGTTCAAGCAAATGAATTACAGATCAAAATGGCACAAGGTGCAAAACCAGGAGAAGGCGGGCAATTACCAGGCAACAAAGTATATCCTTGGGTTGCAGATGTACGTGGGTCTACAACTGGAGTAGGCTTAATCTCTCCACCGCCGCATCATGATATCTATTCCATTGAGGATATGGCTCAACTGATTCATGATTTAAAAAATGCCAATAGAGCAGCTAGAATTAGTGTTAAACTTGTTGCAAAAACAGGAGTAGGCACAATTGCAGCTGGTGTAGCTAAAGGCGCAGCTGATGTAATTGTAATTAGTGGATATGATGGTGGAACTGGGGCATCACCTAAAACGAGCATTAAACATACTGGTCTTCCTTGGGAGCTAGGACTTGCTGAAGCACATCAAACATTAATGTTAAATGGTTTACGTGAGAGGGTAGTATTAGAAACTGACGGGAAATTAATGACAGGTAAAGATGTTGTAATGGCAGCTCTACTAGGAGCAGAAGAATATGGATTTGCAACTGCACCACTAATTGTAATGGGATGTATTATGATGCGAGCTTGTCACCTAGATACTTGTCCAGTTGGAATTGCCACACAAAATCCAGACCTCCGTGATAAATTTACGGGAACTGCAGATTACGTAGTTAACTTCATGAAATTCGTAGCAGAAGAAGTAAGAGAATACATGGCATTATTAGGCTTTAGAACAGTCGAAGAAATGGTTGGTCGTACAGATGTGTTAGAGGTTAGTGAGCGAGCTAAAGCTCATTGGAAAGCAAAACAGCTAAATCTAGATGCCCTATTATATCAACCAGAAGGAACGAGAACATGGAGAACTCAGCAGGATCATAAAATTGATGATTCATTTGATATGAAAGTGTTACTGCCTAAGTTGAAAAAGGTGATTGATAGTCAGTCAAAAGCTGAAATGTACTTTCCAATATCCAACAGAGATCGTGTTGTAGGAACAATAATTGGAAGTGAAATCTCTAAACAATATGGTGCAAGAGGATTAACTGATGATTCTATAGTTTTAAGATTTACAGGCGCAGCTGGTCAAAGCTTTGGTGCATTTATACCAAAAGGGATGACGATGTATATTACAGGCGATGTAAATGACTATTTTGGAAAAGGATTATCTGGTGGGAAACTAATTGTAACAGCTCCTATTCAAGGTAAAGCGGAACAAAATGTTATTGCTGGGAATGTTGCTCTCTATGGAGCAACGAGCGGAACTGCATTTATAAATGGACGTGCTGGGGAGCGCTTTGCAGTTCGAAATAGTGGAGTAGATGTTGTTGTTGAAGGTATTGGTGACCACGGCTGTGAATACATGACAGGTGGCCGTGCTGTCATTTTAGGGGATGTAGGGAAAAATTTCGGGGCAGGAATGTCTGGCGGAATTGCGTATGTACTTGTAGATGACGTGAGCGGTTTTAAAGAAAAATGTAATACAGAAATGATTGGGTTTGAACAGATTCAAACTGCAGATGAACTACATGCTGTACGCCAATTAATAATGGATCATTATTATTATACGAAGAGTACAAAAGCAATGAATTTATTGGATAACTGGGATGAAGCATCTGGTCGATTTGTGAAAGTTGTACCGAATGATTATAAAATAATGTTGGAAAAAATCCAGTCGTTTAAATTACAGGGGCTAACAGATGATGCTGCTGCAATGCAGGCATTTCTGGGAACTTCAATCGTGAAGGATAAAAAAACAGAAGAACTAGCAAAAAAATAAGGAGAGGGGAGATACTCATGGGAAAACCTACAGGATTTATGGAATATACACGTGAAAAAGGTAAAGAGGTGGCCCCTCTCAAACGTATAAGCAATTGGAAAGAATATTCTTCCAAGCTAACGGATAAATCTTTACAAAAACAAGGGGCAAGATGTATGGACTGCGGAACTCCATTTTGCCATATGGGAATAGAAGTTAGGGGTGCTACTTCAGGCTGCCCTATAAATAACCTTATCCCAGAATGGAATGATCTTGTCTACAAAGGGAAATGGGAGGAAGCGCTAGAAAGATTGCTTATGACTAATAATTTTCCCGAGTTTACAGGTAGAGTTTGTCCTGCACCATGTGAAGGTTCGTGTACACTGGCTATTTCAGATCCAGCAGTTTCTATTAAAAATATTGAGCGGACTATTATCGATAAAGGCTTTGAAAACGGCTGGATAGTTCCACGAATTCCATTATCAAGAACTGGTAAGAAAATAGCTATTATTGGCTCTGGTCCTGCTGGACTTGCAAGTGCTGATGACCTTAATCAGGCAGGTCATTCCGTGACCGTTTTTGAGCGTTCAGATCGAGCAGGTGGTCTTCTAATGTATGGAATACCAAATATGAAACTAGAAAAAGATATTGTTGAACGTCGAATTCATTTACTCCAGCAGGAGGGTATTGAATTTATCCTGAATACTGAGGTTGGAGTGGATATTTCAGCGGAGCATTTAAAGGAACAATACGACGCTGTCATTTTATGTATAGGAGCGCAAAAACAACGAGTTCTTCATATGGAAGGCAGTGAATCTAAAGGGATACATCTTGCGATGGATTATCTAACTACAACTACAAAAAGTTTGTTAGATTCCAATTTCAAGGATGATCAGTTTATTAATACTAAAGGAAAAGATGTAATTGTCATTGGAGGTGGGGATACAGGTGCTGATTGTGTAGCAACCGCAGTTCGCCAAAAATGTCGAAGTGTTGTCCAATTTGGTAAGCATCCACAGCTTCCAGTAACTCGAGCAGACGATAATCAATGGCCGACTGACCCAACTATTTTTAAACTAGAATATGCTTATGAAGAAGCAGATGCAAAGTATGGAAAAGATCCAAGAGAATATTTAATCCAAACGAAGAAAATTATCTCAGATGACGATGGAAATGTAAAAGAACTGCATACGATCCAAATGGAAAAAATTCTTGGAGAAGATGGGTTTTACTTTTTTAAAGAAGTTCCAGGAACAGAGAAAGTATGGCCAGCTCAATTTGTATTTATAGCTATTGGTTTTGAAGGACCAGAAACAACTTTAGCAGATCAATTTGGTGTTCGGGTTACGAATAAAAAAATTGCTGCATCTTCAAAAGATTACTTAACAAACGTTGAGGGAGTCTTTACAGCTGGTGATGCTAGAAGAGGTCAAAGTTTAATCGTATGGGCTATTAAAGAAGGGCAAGAAGTAGCAAAACGTGTAAATGAATATGTAAGTAATAAACCGGTCATAGTCTCATGACCGGTTTTACTATGCTAGTGTACTAAAGTTTTTGTTTTATTTTTCTTCAATAGATGTCATAATAGTTACATAATGAATTTGGAGGCAATGACATGATTGGAATTATTGATTATGGAGCTGGAAATTTACATAGTGTATTAAAAGCGATTAAACAGTTAGGGTATAACACGAAACTCATTACGTGTGCAAGTGATCATACCGATGAGATTACTAAGCTAATCCTACCAGGGGTTGGAAACGCAAAAGTTGCTATGGATGTTTTGGATAGCACCGGTCTAAGTGATTATTTAAAAGCGAGAGTTTCAGAAGGGACGCCACTATTGGGTATTTGCCTTGGTATGCAGCTTTTATTGGAAACGAGCGAGGAAGGGAATGTGCCTTGTCTAGGGTTACTAAAAGGGTCAGTACCTGAATTTACCGATGAATCGGAGAAAATACCACATATGGGCTGGAACCAAGTGAAGGATGTTCAAAATCATTTTCTATTTAAAAATATTCCAGATGAAACGGATTTTTATTTTGTTCATTCCTTTTTTGCAAAACCTGAGAATCAGGAAGATATTTTAGGTGAAACAAATTATGGTTTAAATTTTGCATCGGTTATTGGTAATTTACAAGTAATGGGCGTACAATTTCACCCAGAAAAAAGTGGTAAGTACGGGGTTCAGCTTTTAGATAATTACTGTAAACAAGGAGATAAATAATATGCTAAGAAAACGAATTGTTCCAGCTATTGATGTATTAAATGATCAAGCAGTTAAATACGTTCAATTTAGAAATCCTACTATTATAGGTGATCCTGCCGAGCTTGGTAAAAAATATACAGAAGATGGTGCAGATGAGTTAATCTATCTTGACACTACGGCATCCTTGAAAAACCAAGATTTAAAACTAGAATGGATTCAACGAGTTGCTGAACAAGTAAATATTCCATTTTCTGTAATCGGTGGCGTACGGACAGTAGAGGACTTCAAAAATTTACTTAGAGCAGGAGCGGACAAGGTTGGAGTCAACTCGGCAGCTGTTCTACGTCCACAATTACTCAAAGAAGCAGCGGATATTTACGGTAAGCAATGCGTCGTTTTAGGTTTAGATGCCATGCCAATTTATAATGACAACGAAGAAATTATTAGATGGGAAGTTTACACACATTCTGGTCATGAGAAAACGGGACTGGATGTTGTTGAATGGGCACAGCAAGCCGCTGACCTAGGTGCCGGAGAAATAATTTGTACAAGTATCCACAAAGACGGCATGAAAAACGGTTATGATGTAGCGCTGATCAAGCTGTTATCTGAAAAAGTAAATATCCCAATAATCGCTTCGGGTGGAGCAGGAAAAATCGAACATATAGAAGAAGTCTTCACAGAGGGGAAAGCCGATGCAGCTCTTGTCGCATCAATGATTCACTACGGAGATTATACAATAGGAGAGATTAAATCTTACTTGCAAACTAAAAATGTAAATGTACGCCTTACTTAACCGAGTGACCTAGTCTTTTAGTGGCTAGGTCACTTTTTCTGATCGGTTGGCAATTAAGTAGAAAGTGTGCGATAGTCTAAAACTGTTAAACCGGTAGAATGTTTGTAAAAATCGGTAGAATATAAGTGTGAATCGCCAGAATATGTGAAAGAATCACTAGAATGTGTGAAAGAATCGCTAGAATCCGCGGAAGAATCGGTTGAATACAAGGAATAATTGATCAATCTTGAAATGCAATTGATCAATACTCATTAATAAACGATCAATGAGTCAAGGAGATTCCAATGATACCGTAGCCTAGTCCATAATCTCCCAGCCACGCTCTCTAGCTAGTTTTCGAAGCTTTTCCTCAGGTCTAACTGCAACAGGATTTCCCACTAACTTTAAAACGGGCAAGTCTGAAAAACTATCTCCGTATGCATAACTATTCTCCCAGTCAATCTGATGCCCATTCAAAGCTTCTTGAACCTTCAACGTTTTTTGTTCACCATTTACATGGGTAAGTACATTCTTGGTAAAGACTTTATCGTCCTTATAACATATATCCGTTCCAATTATATGATTAAACACAATTCCATCTGTCACACGCTCTAAAAATTGTGTATAAGCACCAGATACAAGTAAAACATGAATGTTATCATGCTGATGAAGCTTCAGTCTTTCTATCACTTTTTTGTTAAAATCTTGTTGCATTGTTGCTTTAATCTCCTCA
Source organism: Psychrobacillus sp. FSL K6-2836 (assembly GCF_038003085.1). Lineage (NCBI taxonomy): Bacteria > Bacillati > Bacillota > Bacilli > Caryophanales > Bacillaceae > Psychrobacillus > Psychrobacillus sp. FSL K6-2836. The sequence continues at coordinate 212,899 of NZ_JBBOOM010000001.1, read as the reverse complement.
AAGTATAAGTCCATTTCATGTTTTGTACGACCTTCAAATGCTTCTAAATATAATTGCATGGATCTTTTTTTCATTTTGCTAGCAGGATATATTTTAAGCTTGTTTGCTATGTACGGTGGGACAATTGCACGATAAAAGCGTTTATATGAGGATTGATAGATTGGATGTTCTTTTAGGTGTTTCATTAGTAATGTAAATGTTTCTTCTGCATAGATAGTTCCATCAAAATCAAAAATTGCTACTCGCATAAATTCCACCCATTTCTTCATTAATAACTAATATAGCTATTATACGTTATTAACAGAGAGAAACAATTGAATAAAAAATATCTCGCCCAAATGAATGGGACGAGATATAAAATTTAACTCATCATTTTTCCTTGAGCAGGAGCAAAGGAATTTAACAAAGCTTGCATACTTTGCTGATCCAGCTGTGGAACTTGATAATAATGATGTTTGTTTTGATAAATGGCAAGTTCATAAGCCATTTCGATACAGTTTGGAATTGAGTCGGCTAGCACTCGGCGAACAACGGGATTCGTTGTTTCTAATGCAGCGGAGGTTTTAATAGTAGCGGAGGCTTTTGCAGCGCCAAGAAGATATCCTGAAATGATTTCATCCGAAAGTTCATTGGCAGATTGGATCGGTTTTTTAGGTTGTGAAGGTTTAATGCCATATATAAAATCATTTCCAGTTTGCATTTTGTAGCTGGTAGTAGCGTGGGATGGATCTGTACCAGTTTTAAAGGATTCTACAGTAATATTATATTCATCTAACGCAAAAGCATATTGACGATCCAAAATATTTAGCAATTCTTGGTCTTTCACATGTGGACGGAGTAGCGTTTTTAAATTTAAACCAGATACTACTGTCGATAGAACTTCATGCACGTCAAAAAGTTCATGTCCACCATGATTCATATTTTGTGGGATATTACCTGTTTGCATATTTTGATGCGTTTGCCCTTGTCCTTGACCGAATGGGTTTTGTGTCATTCCAATTTTTCCTCCTTGTAGAAAATGTGATGAAACATCCTTTGTAGTTTGAGCAAAAGAATATAAAATATGCAAGCTATAAAAATAAAAACAATCCCAACTTATTTATATTGGGATTGTTTGTCGTTTATTTAATAGTCGAAACTAATTTAAAGATTAATGAGTATAATAATTGATAAACTTCTTCAATAGTAAAGGAATCATCGAAACCTTTTAAATAATTTATAGGTAAATTAATTTCCCATAAACCTTCATTACCAGCAAACATCATACTATATTGCATTTTCTCTGAGTTGTAGTGGTCATCTAAAAACGCTCTAATTTCTGATGAATATTTTTTTTGGATAAATAGACCGAACATTGCAGTGTAAACTTCAAATACTTCATCGTATTCAACTGCAATTGCATCAACGCTAACAACGTCCAAAACCTTAGTTTCTAAAAAAACATATTCTTGAATATTGTCTTTAAAATAGGAAACAGGTGTTTGTAAAAAAACTGTAGATTCTTTAGATATTAACTCATCCGTTTCTTTGATGTATCTTTCGATAATTGCATCGCTAAATAAGTTTTGTTCCATAACATTTAATCCTTCAGGTAGTAATTGATTTCTTTCTGCAAAATCTTTTTCCTCCATAGTTAACGCTATTTCATTGTTTGTTGCTTCTTCGATTTTTTTTGAGAGTTTGTTTGTAATCATAGAAATTGATTCCTTCCTTCTTCAGCTATTTCTTCTGCCACTACTTGGAGGTCATATGCATTAATGACGATTAATCGATAATCATTTTTTTCGGCATATTGCTCGGCTAATTTTTTGATGAACTTCGGTGAGCCTTCATTTTCCTCGTCGTATACGATTAACATTCCATCCGAATTACGAACAACGAATTTATTTCTCTCTATAAACTGCCAGGGTGCTTCATACGGCTTTTTAGTGACACTTGTATGGTAATCAGCTTGCATTAATAGTCGCTCATACTTTTCTTTCTTTTGCTCATTCCAATTTTTTTCTTGCTCTAAAAATGGAGTAATAATGGCATACTTCACATGTGGATACTCATCCTTAAGCTCTAAAATTAGTTCGGCAGTCCAAGTTTCTACACCTTGCCCGCCGCCTAATATTACCCACTCTAATCCTTCATCCAATAAAACACGTAGTTGAGTTTCTATTGCTTTTTTGATGATAGGAATTCCTTCATGGGATTCATTAAATATTCCTAATTCATGCGCCTTATAACCTGTTATTAAGAGTCTTTTAATCATTATATCACCCTACTTATCATAGCATGTTATTTGCCCTTATAAAATCATATCTCAAACGATAGAGAAATTTTTTGTAGGAAGAGGGAACTCCCTAATACTTATTTTTCTTTAACAATTTACAATTACCTTGTAGCCAACTAAGAAGGGAATGAAGTAACATGACTCAGTTATCCATAGAAACAAATGTTTCAGAAATTGTAAAAGAAGTACCACAAACCGGTGATTTGTTTAGAAAGCTTCGAATAGATTTTTGTTGCGGAGGGAAAGTACCTCTTAGAACTGCGGCGATAGATCAACAGTTAGATCCAAATGTGGTTCTGGAAAAAGTGAAAGTTATCCAATCGAAACAAACAGAATATCAGCAATTATTACCAACTTCTTTAGATGAGAAAGAGTTGATCGAGCATATACAAACAAAGCATCATGCTTATTTATGTGAAGAATTACCTGCTTTAACACCGTATATAACTAAAGTATCAAAAGTTCATGGAGAAAATCATCCTTATCTAATCAGAGTTAAAGAGATTTTCACCGTTTTAAAACGAGAATTAATCGATCATACGGATGACGAGGATAATGTTGTATTTCCATTAATAAATCAATTTATAGCAAACCCAACAGAAGAACATGCCAAACATCTAAAACCACATGTACTAGAATTAGAAGAGGAACATGAAAATGCAGGTAATCTACTGAAAGAACTGCGAGAAATTACAGATAATTTTACACCTCCAGAAAGTGCTTGCGGTACATTTAGATTGGTATATAAACGACTAGAACAACTTGAAAAAGACACGTTTGAACATATTCATCTAGAGAATAATATATTATTTGAAAATGTAAGGAAAGCAATCTAATAGAAAGGTCGCTATTTAGTCGAAATTACTTTGACAAACATAGCGACTATTTTTATTTAGATGTTTAGAAGCTATAATGATAGATAAGTAGGTAAGTTGGGAGGATATTATGAACAAATTTAGTAAAATAATCATCATGTGCTTATTAATCATTTCAGTTCTTGTAGCCTGCTCTAATACAAATGGAGAAGATTCAAAAACTGAATTAGTAATTTCTACCGCTTCTAGCCTAAAGGAAGCGATGGTGGATATACAGCATACATATGAAAAAGAAAACCCGCATATTAAACTACGATTTAACTTTGGAGGTTCTGGTTCTTTACAACAACAAATTTCACAGGGGGCTCCAGCAGATCTTTTTTTCTCTGCGGCTGAGGATAAGCTTCATTTGTTAGTGGAAGAGGGATTAATAGATGAAAAAAATGTTACTGATTTGTTAGGAAATGAGTTAGTATTGATCGTTCCGAATAGTACAGAAACTTATATTAGTACCTTTCAAGACCTCGACAGACAAGAAGTGAAGAAAATTTCAATTGGAATCCCCGAAACAGTACCTGCAGGGAAATATGCAAAAGAGACTTTGCAAAATTTGGGAATATGGAATGATATAGAACATAAAGTAGTGTTTGCTAAAGATGTTAGACAAGTACTATCATACGTGGAGACAGGGAATGTAGCAGCTGGAATCGTCTATCAAACAGATGTAATTTCCTCTGAAAAGGTAAAGATTATTACTTCAGTGGAGGAGCAAATACATTCCTCGATTATATACCCGCTTGGAATCATTAAAGACACCAAACACTATGAAGAAGCAAAAGATTTTTATGATTATCTTCAGAGTGAGAAAGGGTTAAAGGTTTTGGAAGATTATGGATTTATTATTAACTAATATTTCAATAACAGACTTTTTTAATCCTATTTGGTTATCCTTGAAAATTACGATTATCGCCAGCGTTATCGTAATTATTTCAGGAATATTAATAGGCAGGCTTTTAGCAAGAAATTCGTTCAAGGGTAAATCGATTTTGGAAACGGTGCTATTGCTACCAATGGTGCTTTCCCCTACTGTTGTCGGATTTTTGTTAATTGTCATATTTGGTCGAAATAGTATTTTTGGACAAGGGATCGAATGGTTGTTTAACCAACCAGTAATCTTTACATGGTGGGCGGCAGTCATTGCTTCAGTTGTAGTAGCTTTTCCCTTAATGTATCAATCGGCGAAGTCAGGATTTCAAGCAATCGATACAACAATAGAAGAAGCCGCGAGAGTGGATGGGGCAGGTGAATGGAATATTTTGTATTATTTATCGATCCCACTTGCTTCTAAATCGATTATATCTGGTGCTATTTTAAGTTTTGCGCGGGCGCTCGGTGAATTTGGAGCCACATTAATGTTCGCAGGGAATATCCCTGGTCAAACACAAACCCTTCCAACAGCAATTTATACTGCAATCGATTCAGGGAATATGGAACTTGCTTGGCTCTGGGTTATTTCTATTATATTTATTTCATTTATCATGTTGATGATTATTCAGCGAAAAGAGAATATTTGAATTTTAGACTTAAGCAAATTTGCTTAAGTCTTTTTTTGAAAGAAAAATACTGCTTGATAGCCCATATGTTTATGAATATTGCTCATAACCATATGGGATAAAAACTAGATTGAAAGCCCATTAGTTTTCAGAAATAGACCATAACTAAGCTCTCGTTTTCTCTATTAACCCCTTAAAATTTAGTTCTCTAGGGAAATCCCAGTAGTGATTAGGACTTTCCCTAATGTCGATTAATGTCACAGTCTTTCATAATAATAGTATAAGAATGAACAAGTAATTGATTCCCGTCATGCTAGTCATTCGAATAGGAAGGGTGATCGATACTAATGAAACGTAAATTTGGATTGAAGTATTTTAAGCCTACAGAAAAATATTCAGGAAGCTGGTCGATTCTTGAGCAAAAAAACCGAGACTGGGAAAATATGTACCGTGAACGTTGGTCTCATGACAAAGTAGTTCGTACAACACACGGAGTTAACTGTACTGGATCATGTAGTTGGAAAGTATTTGTGAAAAATGGAATTATAACATGGGAAAATCAGCAAATTGATTACCCATCCTGCGGCCCAGATATGCCGGAATTTGAACCAAGGGGATGCCCTCGTGGAGCGTCATTTTCATGGTATGAATATAGCCCTTTAAGAGTGAAGTATCCTTATATGCGAGGAAGACTATGGAGACTATGGAAATCAGCTTTACATGAACATCAAAATCCAGTGGATGCATGGGCAAGTATCGTAGAAGATCCAGAAAAATCATTTACGTACAAACGTGCTAGAGGTAAAGGTGGACATGTTCGAGTTTCCTGGCAGGATGCAATGGAATTGATATGTGCACAGCTAATTTATACAATTCGTACGTATGGTCCGGATAGAATAGCTGGATTTACACCGATCCCGGCAATGTCAATGATTAGCTATGCCGCCGGTTCGAGATTCATCAGCTTACTTGGCGGGGAAATGCTAAGTTTCTATGATTGGTATGCTGATTTACCACCTGCTTCTCCGCAAATTTGGGGGGAGCAAACGGATGTACCGGAATCATCTGATTGGTATAATTCAGGTTATTTAATAATGTGGGGTTCAAATGTACCGCTAACTCGTACACCGGATGCCCATTTCATGACAGAAGTTCGTTATAAAGGAACGAAAGTTGTTTCGGTTGCTCCTGACCATGCGGAAAATGTGAAATTTGCAGATAACTGGCTGGCTCCACATCCTGGAACGGATGCAGCTGTTGCTCAGGCAATGACACATGTTATTTTAGATGAGTTTTATGTTCAACGAAAAGAAGAAATGTTCATTAACTATGCAAAACAATATACAGATATGCCATTTTTAATCTTACTGGATGAACACGAAGGAATCCACAAAGCTGGACGCTTCTTACGTGCAAGTGATTTTGGAGATACTACGGAGAATTCTGAGTGGAAACCAGTAATTATTGATGAAATTACAGCTAAAATAATCGTTCCAAATGGAACAATGGGTCAACGCTGGGAAGAAGATAAAAACTGGAATTTGATATTAGAAAATGAAGACGGTACTAAAATTGACCCTGCTATGAGTGTTGAAAACTATGAAGCAAGTCAAACAGAAATAGTTTTCCCATTCTTTGATAATGTTGCAAATGGAACATTTAATAGACATATTCCAGCTAAACAAGTGACGTTGGCAGATGGAAGTACTCGTCTAGCAGTTACTGTGTATGATTTAATGTTAAGTCAGTATGGTATTAATCGTGGAGAAAGTGAATATAACGCAAATGGATATGATGATGCGGAATCATTCTATACACCTGCTTGGCAGGAAAAAGTAACTGGTGTTAAATCCTCAGTAGTCGTACAAGTAGCTAGAGAATTTGCACAAAATGCTATTGATACAGAAGGTAGATCAATGATTATTATGGGAGCTGGTATTAACCATTGGTTTAATAGTGATACAATCTATCGTTCTATTTTAAACTTAGTTATTTTGACAGCATCCCAAGGTGTTAACGGAGGTGGATGGGCCCATTATGTTGGACAAGAAAAAGTTCGTCCAATTGAAGGCTGGAGCACAATTGCGTTTGCCAAAGATTGGCAGGCACAACCACGTCTTCAAAATGCAACTTCCTTCTTCTATTTCGCTACCGATCAATGGAAATATGAAGAAATGGGCAATGATTCACTAAAATCTCCACTTGCCGGAGAGCTGAAGTACCAACATCCTGCAGATTATAATGTGTTAGCTGCACGTCTTGGTTGGTTACCATCCTATCCACAATTCAATAAAAATAGTTTACTTTTCGCAGAAGAAGCAGCTGCTAAAGGACAAACAACAAATGAAGAAATTATTAAAACGGCATATGATCAAGTTGTTTCAGGTGAAGTAAAAGCTGCAATCGAAGATCCAGATTCACCAGAAAACTTCCCGAAATCACTTTTTGTATGGCGATCAAATTTAATTTCAAGTTCTGCTAAAGGCCAAGAATATTTTATGAAGCATTTACTAGGTGCAAGTGATGGATTATTAGCGACTCCAAATGAAGATGAAAAACCAGAAGAAATCAAGTGGAGAGATGATGTAGAGGGTAAATTAGACCTTTTAGTGTCAATCGATTTTAGAATGACAACTACTCCATTATATTCAGATATTGTATTACCAGCTGCAACTTGGTATGAAAAAACGGATATTTCATCTACCGATATGCATCCATTTGTTCATCCGTTCAATCCAGCTGTAGATCCATTATGGGAATCGCGTTCAGATTGGGATGTATATCGTTCTTTAGCCGAAACTTTTTCAAAAATGGCAGAAGTGAATTTACCTGGAGTCTATAAAGATGTAGTTACATCTCCACTAGCTCATGATTCGAAAAGTGAAATTTCTCAACCAATGGGATTAGTGAAGGATTGGAAAAAAGGAGAGGTTGAACCGATCATTGGTAAAACAATGCCAAACTTTACAGTCGTGGAAAGAGATTATACAAAAGTTTATGACAAGTATATTTCTCTAGGACCTTTAACTGCAAAAGGAAAGATCGGAGCACATGGTGTAAGCTTCTCCGTATCCGAAGAATATGAAGATATGAAAAAAATAAATGGAGCACACTTTGACGACACGATAAAAAATGGACTTCCAATGATTCACTCAGCAAGACAGGCAGTAAATGCTGTACTTCACTTATCATCAGCAACAAATGGTAAAGTTTCGCAAAAAGCGTTTGAATCTGCAGAAAAAGATACAGGTGTGCAGCTGAAGGATATTTCTGCAGACCGTGCAGCAGAAAAAATTACGTTCCAAAATATAACCGTTCAACCAAGGGAAGTAATTCCAACACCAGTGTTTAGTGGTTCGAACAAATTAGGCCGAAGATATTCACCATTTACAACAAATATCGAACGACTTGTTCCATTTAGAACATTAACCGGTCGTCAACATTTTTATATAGATCATGAGATATTTTTACAATACGGAGAATCGTTGCCAGTTTACAAACCAACATTGCCACCTATGGTATTTGGTACAAAGGATAAACCTATTGTTGGTGGGAAAGATGCATTAGTTCTACGTTATTTAACGCCACATGGAAAATGGAATATCCATAGTACTTATCAGGATAATTTGCATATGCTCACATTATTTAGAGGTGGGCCAGTAGTTTGGATTAATAATGATGATGCAGCGGAGCATGACATTGAGGATAACGCATGGTTAGAAGTTTATAACCGAAATGGTGTAGTAACAGCTAGAGCGGTTGTTAGTCATCGTATGCCAAAAGGAACTATGTTCATGTACCATGCACAGGATAAGCATATCAACGTTCCTGGTTCTGAAATAACAGAGGAACGTGGTGGAAGTCATAATGCACCTACAAAAATTCATGTTAAACCAACGCAAATGGTCGGAGGTTACGCACAATTGAGCTATGGATTTAACTATTATGGTCCAATAGGAAACCAAAGAGATGGGTACGTAGCTGTTCGTAAGATGAAGGAGGTAAATTGGCTTGAAGATTAAAGCGCAAATAGCAATGGTGATGAACTTAGACAAATGTATTGGGTGCCATACCTGTAGTGTAACATGTAAAAGTACTTGGACAAATCGTGAGGGTGCCGAATACATGTGGTTTAACAACGTAGAAACTAAACCAGGTATTGGATATCCGAAACGCTGGGAAGACCAAGAAGTATACAAAGGTGGATGGCAAATGCGAAATGGAAAGTTGGAACTGAAATCTGGTTCCAAGCTTTCTAAAATAGCATTAGGGAAGATCTTCTATAATCCCGACATGCCGGAGATGAAAGATTACTATGAACCATGGACTTATGACTATGAAAAACTGACTAATTCACCAGAAGTGAAACATTCACCAGTTGCTCGTCCAAAATCAGTAGTTACTGGAGAATATATGGATTTAGAATGGGGACCAAACTGGGAGGATGATTTGGCAGGAGCACATATTACCGGACCAACTGATCCGAATATCCAAAAAATTGAGGAAGAAATTAAATTCAATTTTGAACAATCATTTATGATGTACCTACCAAGACTCTGTGAACACTGTTTAAATCCAAGTTGTGTGGCATCTTGTCCATCTGGAGCAATGTATAAGCGTGAAGAAGATGGTATCGTTCTAGTTGACCAAGAAGCATGTCGTGGATGGCGCTATTGTATGACTGGATGTCCGTACAAAAAAGTATATTTCAACTGGAAAACAAATAAAGCAGAGAAATGTACATTCTGTTATCCACGTATTGAATCTGGACTTCCGACTGTTTGTTCCGAAACATGCACAGGTCGTATTCGTTATTTAGGCGTACTTTTATATGATGCAGATCGTGTACTGGAAGTAGCTTCAACTCCAGATGAAAAAGATTTGTACAAAGCACAGTGTGGAATATTCTTAAATCCAAATGATCCAGAAGTCATTGAGCAAGCGAGAAAAGATGGAATAGCAGAAGAATGGATTGAAGGAGCACAAAATTCACCAGTATATAAACTAGCAATAGAATATCAGTTGGCATTCCCATTGCATCCAGAATATAGAACATTACCAATGGTATGGTATGTTCCACCTTTAAGTCCAATTATGAACTATTTCGAAGGGAAGGATTCTATCAAAAATCCTGATATGATTTTCCCAGCAATTGAAGAGATGCGTACGCCAATTCAATATTTAGCGAATATGCTAACTGCAGGAGATGCTCCAGCAGTTAAAGGTGCTCTTCAACGAATGGCAATGATGCGTTCTTATATGCGTGCTATGTCTTCTGGTAAAGAGTTTGATGAAAGTCGTTTGGAACGTGTGGGATTAACAGCTCATCAAACACAGCAAATGTATAGATTATTAGCAATAGCTAAATATGAAGATCGTTTTGTTGTTCCTACATCTCATCGAGAAGGATATATGGATCCTTACCGTGCACAGGGCTCAATGGGCTACGATATGGGTTGTGACGGATGTGGACCAGCATCTCCAAATCCAACACCAACTAAAACTGGTAAGGAAATTTATGAAGAGAATTTCTACGGGGGTATTTGGCGTGATTGATTTAGAAAAGCTATATAAACATAAACCGGCTTTCGGCTTTTTTGCGCAGCAGTTAACTTATCCAGAAAAACTAACCTTTCATCCAACTGCAATAGAAGAGTCATTTTCAACTGAGGACCCTGCTTACGAGTTAGTGAAAGGATACTGGGATGAAATTCATACGTATAGTTTAGATGATATACAGGAACTATATGTACAAACATTTGATTTTCAAAAAAGTGCAACCTTATATATGACTTATTTTAAATTTGAGGATGCAAAAGAAAGAGGTCAAATGCTTGCAAAGTTAAAAGTGATGTATGAAATGTTTGGTTTAGATATGCCAGCAGAGGAGCTTTCTGATTATCTTCCACTTATCTGTGAATTTTTATACGCAGCAGAATGGTTAGGTGATCCAAGAGCAAAAGATAGCTTTAATATACTATTCGCTGTACTTGAAGATGGGACATATCATTTGATTGAAGCATTGGAAAAATTTAATAGCCCATATCTCCGACTTGTAAGAGGTTTACGTGAGACCTTTAAAGCATGTATAGAAAGGGAGGCTGTAAATCATGAACATGATTGATCAGTTTTTATGGGTTATATTTCCTTATATTTGTATAGCAGTTTTTATTGTTGGTCATGTTTTTCGATACAGAACAGATCAGTTTAGCTGGACGGCAAAATCAAGTGAATTTATAGAGAAAAAACAATTAATGATCGGAAGCTTACTTTTCCACATTGGTATAATTCCAGTTATCATGGGTCATATCTCTGGATTAGCTATTCCAAAATCCTGGCTTCAAGCAGTTGGTGTAAATGATCATCTTTACCATATTGGAGCGATATACATTGGCGGATTCTTTGGATTTGTAACATTAGCAGGGATGATTATTTTAACTTCTCGCCGATTTACAAAGTCCACTGTTCGAAAATTGAGCAGTACTTCAGATTTAATAGTAAATGTGATATTATTATTTATCGTATTTATGGGAATGTATGCAACACTTGTTACAAATGCGGTTCAACCTGATTTTGACTATAGAACCTCCATTTCAGTATGGTTTAGAAACTTATTTATCCTACAGCCAGATGCATCCTATATGTTAAATGTTCCTATGTCATTTAAAATCCATGTAGTAACAGGATTTTTAATATTTGCACTATGGCCATTTACTAGATTAGTTCACGTATGGAGTGTACCATTAAATTACGTAGGTAGAAGTTACATCCTATATAGAAAGAATCGTTCAGAATAAAAAAAAGGAGACCTCGGTCTTCTTTTTTATCCATAAGGGGTATTTATATGAATAATGATATTGATTTTCAAAAAGTAATAACTGCGATTAAAGAGAAATACGAAGTCGATTTAGTGACATTAGCATTTATCCAACCCGCACAATTCGAGTATGCGCTTACATGGCAGTACGCGATCGGAAATATAAACAATCGATTGAAAAGAATTGTTCTACAATCTGGTAAAGGTATTGCAGGTCAAGTTTTTAAGTCTGGAAAACCTATGATTGTCCGAAATGTTTTTACTGAATATCCCGCAAATGATTTATTTAATTATCCAATAATTGTTTCGGAAAAGATTAAAAGCTTTTGTGCTCTGCCACTTTATAAAAAAAATAAAGTTCAAGGAGTAATACTATTGGGGTATAGAGAAGAGAATAAAATGACAGATGAGTTATTTGAAAAAATACTCTATAATATTCATATAGATTTTCCAAAATATTACGGTAGGGAGATGGCTAAGAGTTGACAAATAATATGCATTCAAATTTAGTTGATAGCTTAATAGGAATGTACGAAAACAGTTCTGAAGCCTTCTTCTTTTTTAACAAAGAAAATAAATTATTACATTTAAACCCTATTGCGAAAGAAATTTTGGATATAGATGCGATAAATGCAATGCTAGAAGGTCAGGAAAGATCGATGTGTCAAACTTGTAAAGGCTATACGAATACAACAGACTTAGTTTCCTGTGAAAATTGCTATTTCACCAATCCAGAACAAGATTTTAGTTCCTTTCAAGTATATTTAGATACAAAAGATAAAGGGGTTCTTCCCTATGTAGCAAGTTTTCATACTATTGATAGTGAAAAAGGAACAAAAGTTCTGATCTTGAGAAATTTAACAAAGTTACTTGAAACAAGAGAATTATTATTTAAAAATACAACGATTAAACAAATAATTAAAGCACAAGAAGACGAACGCAAAAGAATTTCAAGAGAACTTCATGATAGTGTAGCACAGGAAATATTAAGTTCATTAGTAGATTTAAGACTTATGAAATATTTGAAAAGTCCTGAGGAAGTCTCCCAGAAAGTTCAGCATATGGAAGCATCTTTAACAAGACTGCTAGATGAAATAAGGAATATGTCTGTAGAATTACGGCCTTCGTCATTAGATGATCTAGGAATTGAAGCAGCACTTAGATCACATTTTAAATGGATTGAAAAAAACTATGGATTAGTTGTCCATTATACTTCTGAAATCAGAGGGAAACGTTTTCTTAACGAAATGGAAACGGTTGTCTATCGAATATGCCAGGAATCAATTTTAAATGCACTAAAATATGCCGATGTAGACGAGGTCATGGTCGAACTGTATGAGAAAGATGATAATTTAATCTTAAAAATAGTTGATGACGGTATTGGCTTTGATACTTCACAAAGAGTGTTTAAGGGTACTGGTCTAGGATTGTTTGGTATGAAGGAAAGAGCTGAACTAGTAGGTGGTAAATTGTCTATAATGTCATCTATGGGTAAAGGGACTGAAATTCTACTATACATCCCACTAAAGGAGCGCTAATCGAATGAAAATTGTTATTGCAGATGACCATGCAGTTGTGAGAAGTGGATTTTCAATGATACTAAACTATCAAGAGGATATGGAAGTTGTTGCAACTGCGGCCGACGGAATAGAAGCACATTTGATGGTCGCAAAACATCAACCAGACATTCTTCTTCTCGACTTAAGTATGCCACCTGGAGAGAGTGGGTTAATAGCGACTGGGAAAATTAGTGAAGACTTTCCGGATACAAAAATTCTTATACTAACAATGTATGACGATCAGGAGTATATGTTCCATGTATTGAAAAATGGTGCTTCCGGATACATATTAAAGAATGCACCTGATGAGGAACTTTTGAGCGCCATACGTATGGTTTATAAAGGCGGAACCTATATACATCCCAAAATGGCAACTTCTCTCGTAAAGGAATTCATAAAGAAAGATCAAAATATTATAGACGACGATCCATTTAGAGTTCTTTCCAAAAGAGAAATAGAGATTCTGCCGTTAGTTGCAAAAGGGTATGGCAATAAAGACATTGCAGCAAAACTATTTATATCTGTAAAAACCGTAGAAGCACATAAAGCAAAAATAATGGAAAAATTAGATTTAAAAAGTCGTCCAGAGTTAGTAGAGTATGCATTGAAAAAGAAATTATTAGAATTTTAAAAAGTGAGGTCTTTAATAATGGTTAATGCTAATTTCCAAAGTCCAGTTCCTGCTATGAGAATATTAGAAAACGAACACCAATATTTAATGCATTTGATGAATGAATGGCATGCGATCGTTTTAAACTTTGAAAATGATGTCTATGAGGAAAAAGGGGCACATGAAGAGTTTTCGAGATTGCGAAAGTTATTAATCGATTTCTTAGAGCCTCTTAAAAATCATACTGATAAAGAAGAAAAGTTCTTTTTCCCGTTATTAGGGCATTATATTGGAACAGAACAAGGTCCAATAGTAACTATCGAAGCAGAGCATGAGGAAATAGATGCATATATCGGACATTTTTTACATCATACTAGGGCAGATATGGATAAATTGAGTCTAGATGATATGAAGCATATAGCAAAGGATGCAGGTGAAGCTTTCGAAGTGCTAATGGTTCATTTTGTAAAAGAAGAATCGGTTCTGTTTCCTATGACGGATAGAGTAATGAAAGCAGTCGACCAGGATAAGTTATTAGAACAACTGAATACGTTAATTATCTAAAATAACCTACTTATATTATAGGTTATTTTTTTTTATGCTCTAGGAAATTTTTAAAATTATATTGTGTGTATACCTTCCCAAACAATAGGAATCCACTTTTTATTAATAAACTCAATATAGATATACTTCGCCGTAAAGATCTCTAGAGGGTGACCGCTGGGATTTTCGCTGCAGTCGTACGCTTTCCGCCGGGTGAGCGATGAGCCATCCCCGCCGCTTTGGCGTACGTTGGGATGTCTCATTTGCCCACTCATCCGGCAGGAGTCGACGCCTGCAGCGAAAATCCAAAGAAATTGCTTGCTTATTTAGTATCGACTTGCTAAGAACAAAATCTTATACAGTTTTTCGACTGTGTGAATCTAGCAAATGGCTTAGGGTCATAAATCGTTCATTGAGAGCTATCAATTCGACAAGAAAGTAACTAGATTCCTGGTAAAAGCAACCGATTATTTAAATAGTATGTTTATTACTTGATGTGAAACGACTTTGATTTCGAACCTATACCGGGAACAATATGTCTTAAAGCTATGAACTCGCTAGCTAGCATCTGCTAGACCCTTTTGTAGCGTTCGGATGTACTTTATTACATTCGTAGGTTAATATTTAATTTCGATAAGGATAAGTAAGTATTTTTTCATTGATTTTCGCTGCAGGCGGCGACTCCAGTGGGATCAAGTGAGTAAGATGAGACTTCACAACGTACGTGCAAGCGGCGGTGAAGGCTCATCACTCACCCCACGGAAAGCGTCCGTCCTGCGGCGAAAATCTTAGCGGACACTTCATTCAACACACTACGACGCAGTATCCCTATAATGCACTTTAGGAGGCTTTGGAAATCAAGATACATTTACTGACCGTTAATTATTTTTTTCTTAATATTGTAGTCGAAAAACTACATGGAAATAATCTTAGGGAATCCCCCTAGCTATAAAGGGGAGTCCCCTATTAGAAACTATTTAAAATTTAGTTAAACTAATAGTAGGGAATCAATACGTGAATCATTCAATACCAAAAAGAAAAGGTGATATGAATGATAAAGAAAGTCCAATTGCCGTTACAGACAATGAACTTAGTATTAGGATTTATGATCTGGGTAATTATTTCTTCTTTACTTCCATTTATTAAAGAAGATATTGATATACCTGCAGACAAAATAGCTATTTTAACTGCTATACCTGTAGTATTAGGTTCAATATTGCGAATTCCACTCGGCTATTATGCCAATGTAATAGGTGCAAGACTTGTATTTCTTATTAGTTTTGTGTTATTAATGTTCCCCGTATTTTATATCAGTGAAGCTTCTAGTTATATAGATCTAATGATTGGGGGACTGTTTTTAGGAGTTGGGGGAGCGGTTTTTTCTGTAGGTGTTACATCATTACCAAAATATTATCCTAAAGAAAAGCATGGGTTTGTAAATGGTATATACGGAGCTGGTAATATTGGTACTGCGATTTCAACATTTGCAGCTCCAATGATTGCAACTCAAATTGGTTGGTCTTTAACGATAAAATTATATTTAGTTTTACTATTGGTGTTTATCGTTATTAATATCTTTTTAGGGGATAAACACGAAGTAAAAGTAAAAACACCTATTATTGAACAGATTAAAGGTGTTTGGAAAAATGATAAACTATGGTTTTTCTCATTATTCTATTTCATTACATTTGGCTCGTTTGTAGCGTTTACTGTTTATCTACCAAACTTTCTAGTTAGTAACTTCGAATTAGATAAAGTCGATGCAGGGTTAAGAACAGCTGGGTTTATAGCTGTTGCAACAATTTTCAGACCAGTTGGTGGTTGGTTAGGGGATAAATTTCAGCCGCTATTCCTTTTGATGGGTGTATTTTCGATCTATACAATAGCTGCAATATTATTAGCTTTCTCCCCATCCATAATGCTCTACACAATTGGATGTATAGTTATTGGTATAAGTGCAGGGATAGGAAATGGTGTAATATTTAAATTAGTTCCATTCTATTTCAATAAACAAGCAGGTATTGCTAATGGTATTGTTTCAATGATGGGTGGTTTAGGAGGCTTTTTCCCACCCCTATTATTAGCATCTATTTTCTCTATAACTGGACAGTATTCAATTGGATTTATGTTACTATCTTCTGTTTCCTTGGCAAGTTTGGTTTTAGTTGTATTCATGTACTATCAAGATAGATTAAAATTAGCACAGGAAGTATTTAAATCAACAGGGCAAGGAATTATGGTAACAAATACAGCAGGTACAATAGTTACAGTTAACCCATCGTTCACACAATTGACAGGATTTAGCGAGGATGAAGCTATAGGGAAAACTCCTAGAATCTTAAAATCTAATCGTCAGGAAAAAGCATTTTACGATGAGATGTGGGAAAGTATTCAAAAAAATGGAATGTGGCAGGGCGAGATTTGGAATACAAAAAAAAATGGGGAAGTATTTTTGGAATGGTTAAATATTAGTGCAGTTAAAGATGAAACAGGTGAAGATGTTAGATATGTTGGAACCTTTACTGATATAACTGAACACCGGACCAACGAAGGCAACCAATCGTAAAGATAGGGGGCCTTCCCCTATTTTAGAAGATAAGAAAGTATATGCTTTTTTCTCAGTATCTATCTAGCTCCTGCGCCTAGCCCCTCGAGTCGCTTCAGGATTTTAGAAAAGGCAAAGAACGCCTTTGCGTAAAATCCTTCCATCGCTAGTCGGGGCTTACATAGGCGCATGCGCTTTTCTTAAAAGGATGTGTTTAAATGGATTCGCGTTATTCAAGACAACTATTATTTAAAAAAATAGGAGCAACAGGTCAGAATCATTTAGGAGCTGCTGCTGTAGCAATTATTGGCTGTGGAGCACTTGGTTCAGCAATTTCTGAAACATTGGTAAGGGCAGGTGTTGGAACTATACATATAGCCGATCGGGATTATGTGGAGTTATCTAATATTCAAAGACAACAACTATTTACAGAGGAAGATGCAGAGGAAATGCTTCCAAAAGTAGTTGCAGCTGAGAAAAGATTAAAATCGATAAACTCTAGTGTCGTTTTGCATACTTATTTACAAAATGTAGATCATTTGCTAATAGAATACTTTGCAACTAGAGTGGATGTAATAATAGATGCAACCGATAACTTTGAAACAAGATTATTAATCAATGATGCAGCATATAAGCATAATATTCCCTGGATCTATGGTGCATGTGTTGGTAGCTCAGGAGTGGTTTTTCCCTTTATACCAAAACAAACGGCCTGTTTCAGATGCTTACTTCCAGTTTTACCCACTGTAAATGAAACATGTGATACTGTTGGAATAATATCTCCTGCAGTACAAATTACAGCAGCAACACAGTCTTCAGAAGTTCTAAAACTTTTAACAGGAAACCTTAAAGCTGTTCGTACTAAGGTTCATCATTTTGACTGTTGGAATAATACGTTTTTAGATATTGGTATTTCGAAGGTGAAAAATGAAACATGTGAAACATGTAGTGAACATGCGACTTTTCCTTCACTAGAAAGAGATCAACAATCACAATATGCCGTGTTATGTGGAAGAGATGCGGTGCAAGTTTTACCAAGTCCGGGTAGGAAAGTTACGTTACAAGACGCAGAAAAAATAGCGAAAAATATAAAAGCTTTCAAAAAAAGAACTCCTTACTTTGTAGAATTCCAGCGAGAACAATATAGAATGGTATTATTCGGAGATGGAAGATTACTAATACATGGTATTAAAGATGTAAACCTAGGTAGAAGACTATACACAGAAATTTTTGGATAAAATGATGGGAGACTGGAACGATTGTCAACTCAATTTGCATTAAATCGCACAATACACGCTGTAATTTTAACAGTAAGCGATACTAGAACAGAAGAAACAGATAAAGGCGGATTATTAATTTCTCAATTATTGGAGCAGGCATCTGTACATGTAGTGGAGAAGTTAATATGTAAGGATGAAATAAATGAAATTCAAGCTATACTCAAAGCCTGGACAAAAAAAGACAATATAGATGTCATTATTACAACTGGTGGGACAGGCATCGCGATAAGGGATTGTACAATTGAAGCGATACAACCTAGCTTTACTAAAGAGATTAGTGGTTTTGGAGAATTATTTCGGTTTCTAAGTTTTACAGAGGATGTAGGAACTAAAGCAATGCTTAGTCGTTCGGTTGCCGGAGTGGTAAATGATAAAGCTGTATTTGTTCTACCGGGTTCGGTCGGAGCTATCAAGTTAGCGATGAACAAGCTGATTCTCCCAGAACTTGAACATATCGTATTCGAATTAACGAAATAAAAACGAGAAACTAGAGACTAGTTTCCCCGTTGATAATCGCCATTTTTGCCACCAGTTTTGGATAATAGCATAGTAGATCCGATAACCATATCTTTGCCACCCGCCTTACACATATCGTAAATAGTTAAAGCTGCTGCGGATGCAGCTACAAGTGCTTCCATTTCAACACCAGTAGAACCAATAGTTTTTACTTCTGATTGAATATTAATGACATTTGAATCATTACTAGACCATTCGAATGTAATATTTATTCCTGACAAGAGAATTGGATGACACATTGGTATTATTGAAGAAGTATTTTTTGCAGCCATTATACCTGCTACTTGTGCAACTGCAAATACATCTCCTTTTTTATTGGTACCTTCGGTGATTTGGCTTTTAATAGTATCATTTACAGTGACAGAGGAAACGGCAACAGCGGTTCTAGTTGTTTCGTTTTTATCCGAAATATCTACCATCTTTGCTCGCCCTTGTTCATTAAAGTGTGTAAGTTCTGACATTATTTACATCCTTTCAAGTGGGATAAAGTGAAACTTCCATCAGTGGGGGGGTCTTCATCCCACACTGATGGAAAATGGAACTCAGGCAAATAACGCCGCATCGTGCGGCAATGCCTGAGTGACCAACATCATGTTGGCCCGAACCAATCGGGGATTTACAGGCTGTTTATCCCCCTCCAATTTTTCATTTTCTCTAAAAAAGTTGAGGGGTGTATTACAGCCTGTTAAACCGGGATAAACAAATTATAGCATGTGTAGTAGAAGGAGTTGTTAAAAATGGTAGAAATCAGAAAGCCAATTACGGTGAGGGATGCCATCGAACGAGTAATGGACAAGGCAAATGCTTTGCCAATAATCGAAATTACCCTTTCGGATAGTTATGGATACATTTTGGCAGAACCAATTATTGCAAAGCATGATGTACCTTCATTTAATAATTCTCCATATGATGGCTTTGCAATCCGTTCGGAAGATTCGATTGGTGCAAGCGGAGATAATCGTATTCAATTTAGAGTGAAAGATCATATTGGAGCTGGACAAGTTTCTAATCATGCTCTTGGCAAGTCAGAAGCAGTACGTATTATGACTGGAGCTCCTATTCCAAAAGGGGCAGATGCAGTTGTAATGTTAGAGCAAACGGTGGAAAGCGAAGAATCCTTTACTATTCGCAAGGCATTTAAACCGCTTGAAAACGTTTCTTTACAGGGTGAAGACTCGAAAAAGGGAGAAATGTTGATACCATCTGGAACTTTTATCCATCCAGGAATAATTGCACTTTTAGCAACTTTTGGGTATGCAAAAGTGAAAGTTAGGAAAAAACCTGTTGTTGGTATTCTTTGCACGGGGACTGAACTTCTAGGAGTTGAAGATGAACTAGAACCAGGAAAAATTCGTAATAGCAATGGACCGATGATTGAAGCTCAGTTAAAAAGACGGGGTATTGAATCTCGATATTATGGAATTCTTTCGGATGATTTAGAAAGCTGTTATCGACTAGTGAAAACTGCATTGGAAGAAACTGACTGTGTTATAACAACAGGAGGGGTTTCTGTAGGTGATTTCGATCATTTGCCAGAAATTTATCATAGACTACAGGCGGAAGTATTATTTAACAAAGTAGCGATGCGACCTGGTAGTGTGACAACTGCAGCATTTGCGAATGGTAAATTACTGTTTGGACTTTCGGGTAACCCTTCTGCTTGCTTTACTGGGTATGAATTGTTTGCAAAACCAGCCATTGAAAATATGATGCTAAATAATTCGCCCTATACTCCTCATACAAAGGCAAAATTGACAGAGGACTTTTTGAAGCCTAATCCGTTCACTCGATTTGTTCGAAGTGTGTATAGGTTCGAAGGGAATGAGGCAATTATAACTCCCGCAGGCTTTAACAAATCTAACGCAGTGTCTTCTATTGCAAGAGGAAATGCGTTGATAGTACTCCCAGGTGGGACCCGAAACTTTGTAGCAGGTGACTTAGTAGATGTTCTGTTATTGGGAAATGAAAATGGTATTTCAACATGGATGCCGTGAGTATTTTACAAGTTGTAGGGTATAAAAATAGTAGAAAGACAACTTTAATCGAAAATTGGGTAAAGGAACTCGTTTCAATAGAGAAAGAGGTTTCTGTTATTAAGCATCATGGACATGCTAATGGTTTAGACTTTCCAAGCGATAAAACAGATAGCATGAAGTTTTTTCATTCTGGAGCAACTTGCTCAATTGCAGTTGATGACCAATCAATTCAAATGCATCAATTAAAGAATAATTGGACGCTGAAGCAATTAGTACAATTAGCCGCGATTAGTAATCCCGAAATAATTATTATTGAAGGATACAAACAGGAAGACTACGACAAAGTAGTTATTATTAAAGAGCTAAAAGATTGGGAGACACTTCAACATCTAACGAATATCGTTTGTGTAATCGTACATGGCGAACTGAAAATTGATAATTATCCTATGATACATATAGAAAATACAGTTCTATTAAACGAATGGTTAATAGATTGGATTGGTGGAGATAAGCTTGAAACTATTTGAAATCGTTGAAACGGAGATAGATCCAGAACCTTATAGAAAAGCTGTGCTCCATGCTTCTGCAGGAGCAGTAACCGTATTTACAGGTCATGTTCGGGAATGGACAAAGGGAGTAAGAACTATTTATCTTTCTTATGAGGCATATATACCGATGGCCGAAAAAAAACTAGCACAAATTGGGAAAGAAATTGAAGAACAATGGCCAAACACAAAAGTAGCGATAGCACATCGAATTGGAAAATTAGAAATTTCGGATATTGCAGTCGTTATCGCAGTTTCATCACCACATCGGAAGGTCGCATATGAAGCAAATGAATATGCCATTGAGCGTATAAAAGAAATTGTACCAATATGGAAGAAAGAAATTTGGGAGAACGGACAGGAATGGATAGGAGACCAAAAACAAATGCCAGTAGTGGAAGGAGAATTGAAATGATTACAGTATTGTATTTTGCAGGTTTGAAGGAAAAGACAGGCGTAGATAAAGAAGAGTTTACATTTGCAGGAAAAACAGTGAAACAATTATTAGAGGAACTTCGACGTAAATATGAAGGACTGGCAGATGGAATAATTCAAGTAGCTATCAATGAAGAATATGCCTTATTAGATGATATTATTGAAGAAAAAGACATCATTGCCTTAATTCCACCAGTTAGTGGCGGATGATGGAAACGGTTGGAATTTTACTTGCGGGAGGTAGGTCCCGGAGATTTGGTTCACCAAAAGCATTTGCAAAATTGAAGGATCAGTATTTTTATGAATGGGCTTATGCAGCATTAGATAAAGTATGTGATGACGTAATTATCATTACGAGGGAAGAGTTATTGCCTTTATTTCCAAAGAATCTTTTTTTATCTACTGATGATCATAGGTTTTCTGGGGATGGACCTCTAGCCGGTATCTATACAGGTATGGACATTATAAATGCAGATCAATATGTAGTACTTCCGTGCGACATGCCATTTATAACAAGAAAAGAGTTAAAGCAGTTAACTCTTTTTCCATCTACTGGAGACATAAAAGCCGTAAAACAAGATGAAATATTTCATCCGCTTGTAAGTATATGGAATAGCAGTTTAAAAGAAAAAATATATCAAACTTTAATGAATAAAAACCTAAGTGTAATGCAGTTTATGTCAGCTGTAGATACAGAATGGATTTTAGCAAATCAGATTAGTGATAAACCAGCGACAGTGTTCCAAAATATAAATAAACCTCTATGAAAAGGAAGTGAAATGTATGTCGGTTAATATATTGCGAGATCAATTAAATAGGCCAATGAGAGATCTGCGAATTTCAGTAACCGATCGCTGTAATTTCCGTTGTTCATATTGCATGCCTAAAGAAATTTTCGGTGATGACTATGTATTTTTACCTCGAGAAGAATTATTAACGTTTGAAGAAATGGAAAGATTGGCAAAAATCTTTGAAAGTTTTGGTGTGAAAAAAATCCGCTTAACGGGTGGAGAGCCATTAATGCGAAGAAATATAGATGAGTTGGTTAAAAAATTACTCACTTTGAACAATATTAAAGACGTAGGTCTAACAACAAACGGAGTACTATTGAAGCAATATGGTCAAAAATTGAAAGAGGCTGGATTAACTAGACTCAATATTAGTCTGGATGCATTAGATGAAAACTTATTTGGAAATCTCAATGGAAGAGGTATAAAACCTTCCTTCATTTTAGAAAATATACAATTTGCCAAGAATCTTGGTTTTGAAATCAAAGTAAATATGGTCGTACAAAAAAATGTGAATGATCAAGAGATTATTCCAATGGCTAAGTATTTTAAAGAACAAGGAATTACACTCCGCTTTATCGAATTTATGGATGTAGGGAATGATAATGCCTGGAGTTTTGAAAAAGTGATAACGAAAAAACAAATTTTAACAATGCTTCAAGAAGAATTTGATTTGAAGCCTGTTGATAAAGACTATTTTGGTGAAGTTGCAGAACGTTATCAATATGCAGGAACTGAATCTCAAGTAGGTTTTATCACTTCTGTTTCAGAATCTTTTTGTTCGTCCTGTACTAGAGCAAGACTTTCATCGGATGGAAAGTTTTATACATGTTTATTTGCTACTAATGGATTTGACTTACGAGAGCTCATCCGAAGTGGAGCTACAGATGATGAGTTAGCGAAAGCTATCAAAAATGTGTGGGAGCGTAGAACAGATCGGTATTCTGATGAAAGAACAGAAGAAACCGCTAAAAATCGTACGAAAATAAATATGTCCTATATTGGGGGATAAAAAGGAGGATGAACATGACTAAACCAGGGCCAGCATTGAAACAACTACATTCACATCATGCAATTCATGAGGGTGGACTTTCTGGGGCAATACAAAAAACGAATAATTTTTTAGAATTATTGAAATCACGTGAGCTAGAAGCGGCAAATTTAGCTGCGGATGACTTATTAGATTATTGGGAGACAAGAGTTATTAGTCATGCAGATGCTGAGGAGTCAGGATTCTATCAAGAAAAAGTGGAAGAAAATCCTGCTCTAAGAGATGTTGTTATAAAACTAGAAAGAGACCATGATTTACTCCGAATTATTGCAAAAGATATTAAGGAAATTCGAAGTGAGCATGGTTTAAATGAGGCAGTGATTCAACGATTTTACGCACTTCTGACAGTCAATGAAATTCATAGTAGAGACGAAGAACGACTATTATTTTAATGTTGTAACGGCTTGAAAGTATAGTTCGATGTAAAGGAGATTAACAAATGACTGGTAGAAATGACCCTTGTCCATGTAATAGTGGGAAAAAATATAAAGCTTGCTGTTTAAATAAAGAAAATATCATTTCAATAGATGAAGAAGTAAATAAAGAATTAGAACAAGTGCTACTAAACTTTTTTCATGCTCACCCAACTAAACAGGAAACAAATGAAATTTATAGGTGGATTGGCGACAGAGAGGAATATTTATCAGATCGATTCGAAAATGATAAAGTGAGTGCGATTATGGGAGACTGTTATTACTTTAATCGTCGTGTAGATATTTGGGAATTGCATTTAGAACGAGAATCGGCTAAATCGAAAAGACCGAGAGTTCAAACTGTATTAGAAGGTTGGATGAAACCTCATGTAATACTTGGAACTATTTCACAAATCAATAATAATAGTGCAGAAGTTGTTGATGTATTTTCGGAAGAAAAGGTAGTAATAGAAATTCCAAATCCATTCGAGGGTGGTGTTGGAGACTTTATTTTCGGACATTTTCTTTTAGATTCCAGGCAACAAGAAAGATACTATAAGCTATTAAATTCTTTAATCGTATTCCCTGCGAAAGATGAAGCGCTAGTTGAGCGTGTGAAACTTTTGTATAACAACAGTAATAGTGAATCAGTCGCTGATTTTTACAATAAATATATAATAGAGTGTTATGTAATATTAGGAGATAAAGAATCTGCCATCGAGGAGTTATTTAATGAAGAAGAGCTAGAGCTTATTTCTATTTTACATACTAGTTTAGTAGAAATGGATATTAAAAGTGATAAGCTAATGTATATCTTTATCGAATATATCCAAAGAAGAGGAATTCCGAGGAGCATGCTGAAACCTACTGCATTAGTGGCAGGAGCATTGCAATTTGGTATGCTGAATTCAATCATTCCATATAGTTGGACAAAAAAAGAAATCTCATCGTTTTTAGATGTATCACCTAGTACAGCAAACAAATATGAAGGATTATTCACGGAGTTTTATGAGAATGAAATATCAAAAGAAAATTTAAACCCGAATCCTGTTTTTGCGTTTGAAGTTGGAACAAATGCAAACCTAGTAGAATTTTCAAACTGGAAAATGGGTATGCATCTCAGCAAAGTTTCGGTTAAAAACGAGAAAGAGATGAGTAGATATATTGATATTTATAAAGACAAAGAATTTAACCCAGCAAATGATAAAGAAGCATCGCAAAAGTATGCGTATGAAGCGTATATATCTACTGATTTGATAGAAAAGAGACGACTAGCTTCTCTTGCTTATGAGCTTGATCCACAAAATGTTGATGCGATATTGTTAAAAATAGATTATATAGAAGAAACAGAACAGTCTGCCCATTTCGAAGAAGCGATACGTATTGGAGAAAAGCAATTTGATCCAAATTTTGAAGTTGTATGGGGTTATTTGCCGAACAGACCTTATTTAAGAGCCTTGTTTAAATACGGAATATCGTGTTTTGAGCAGAAAAAATTCAAAGAGGCGTTTAATCTATTAAATAAAATTCTACAATTAAATCCATCTGATCATCAAGGCGCACGTTATCCTGCAGTTGCTACATTAATTGCATTAAACAAAATAGAGGAAGCAGAGAGTTTAATGAGTCATTACCAGGATTCAGATAATGCTTTTTTTAGCTGGTTCCGTTGGACAATAGAAAAAAAGAAAAGCTTCTTCTCGAAAGAAACACAGGATGCTTATGAAATGGCAATGGATGATAATTCATATGTAGCAAACTATTATCGTATAAAAGCACCCGTTTTACCATATCCAAATTCTATCGCTATAACTCCAGATAGTCCCGAAGAAGGAAAAGTAATTTGGACATTATTGCAGCCAATAATTTAGAGGCTGGGACAGAACCCCAAAACAGCATTTTTCTCTGTGAGAAAAATGCTGTTTTTTTTGCTGTGCACAAAATTGATTTCCATTCCAGGGACGCTTTCCACGGGCGTGGCCTGAGCCTGTAGTCTCAGGCGTCACGCTATTCCCGTAGGAGTCGCCCCTCCATTTCAATCAATTTTATTAAATATCCATTATTTAGTAAAGGTTTCTCCTTATCCAATAAAATTTCTACTTCTGTCCCAGTCTCTTTTTTTGTATAACCCATAAAGTGTTGAAAATAACCCATAAATATCTCTAAATAGTCCTTAAATTAAGCAAGATAGCCCATAAAAACTGCTTTAAGCGCCCATCAATTATCCATTCAAAACTTTATCAGACATGAATGTATGTACTTCGTCTTCTGTGTATCCAAGCTCCGTAAGTATTTCTTTGTTATGCTGACCAAGAAGTGGGGCGGCATATTTGAATTGTCCGGGTGTTTCGGAGAATTTAGCCGGAAACCCTAGAGTTTTCATTGCTCCTGCTACAGGATGCTCGTAATCTAATATCATATCTCTCGATAAAATATGTTCATCATTCAGTGTTTGATCATACGAATAGATAGGTCCAGAAGGGACGCCGCCAGCATCTAATAACTCTAGCCAGAATGAGGAGGGATGTTCTCCGAAAACTTCCTCTATTTCAACCTCAAGTTGACTAGCATTTTTTGCTCGAATACTATTTGTTAAAAATCGTTCATCTGTAAGCCATTCTGGTTTTTGGACAACATGTAGGCAAAACTTTTCCCAAAGCCTCTGATTTCCTGCACCAATAAGGATAAATCCATCCTTTGTTTTATAGCCTTGGTAGGGTGCAGAAACACGATGTGCCGTGCCATTTCTTTGGGGTACTTCACCTTTACCAAAATAAGCTGCAGCTTCCCACACAGTCCATGCTAGACCCGAATCTACTAAAGAGACATCAATATATTGTCCCGTGCCTTTTTTGAGGCGATAAATATAGGCGGATAAAATAGATTGGATGGCCGTTTGTGCTGCTGCAATATCATGTATAGCAATACCAACTTTGACAGGTTTTCCTCCTTTTTCTCCAGTCATATCGATCAGCCCAGAAAGCCCTTGGGCCATAATATCATACCCACCCTTATCTTTATAAGGGCCTGTTTGACCATAGCCGGAAATAGAACAATATATCAAAGCCGGGTTTAAAGCTTTCAACGTATCATAATCAATTCCAAGTTTCTTCGTAACACCTGGACGATAATTTTCGATAAAAACATCTGCCTCTTTAATAAGTTTATATAATACCTCTAAACCTTGTTCTGTTTTTAAATTTAGACAGATTCCGCGTTTGTTACGATTTACCATCATATACATATAGCTTTCTTCATTTATATACGGCCCCATGCTTCTAGTGTCGTCACCATTTGGGTATTTTTCTACTTTGATAACATCCGCACCCATATCTGCTAAAACCATCGTGCAATAGGGTCCAGCGAGAACCTGTGATAAATCCAGTACTTTCATACCTTTTAATGCTTGTTCCATCGTCTATCTACCACCTTATTTTTCCCTTAATCTTTTAATAGCTGAAGTTTCTTTACTTCCTCTAAATTACGAGCACCACTCAAGGAAATGGAAACTCTGGTCTCTTGTAGGAAATTCTCTAAAACACGTTCTACACCTTCTTGACCTCCAGCAGCTAAACCCCAAATTACTGGACGGCCTATACAGACTGCAGTTGCACCAAGTGCTAAAGCCTTTACTGCGTCAGAACCTCTTCTTATTCCACTATCAAATAAAACAGGAATTCGACCATTTACAACTCGAACTACTTCTGGAAGGGCATCGATGCTCGCAATTACACCATCTAATTGACGACCTCCGTGGTTAGAAACGATTACTCCATCTAATCCTTTTTCTATGGCAAGTTTAGCGTCCTCAGGATGAAGTATACCCTTTATCAAAATCGGTAAAGTTGTATGCTCGCGTAACTCTGAAATATTCGACCAATTTAAAGTAGGATGGTATATATTTTCTATAATATTATTAACGATGGTTTCTTGAGAATGATCGCTAAGCGATGCCATGAATACTGGATCTGATGCATAGTTTCCTTGTCCAAATCCTTGTTTTAATGGAGAGTATTGATTACGAACATCTTCCTCTCGCCAACCAAGCATCGTTGTATCAACGGTTACTACAATTGCTTCATAGCCAGCAGCCTCAGCTCTTTTTACCATACTAAAGGAGATTTCTTTATTTTGAGAGGACCAATATAATTGGAACCATTTTGAACTACCTTTTGTTTCTGCAGCAATTTCTTCAATAGAATAGCTAGACACCGTGCTTTGGATATAAGGAAATTCAAATTTTGCAGCTGCTTTAGATACCGCTAATTCGCCATCTTCATGGGCGATTTTATTTACCCCAACAGGAGCTATGAAAAGGGGATGGGGATATGTATGTCCTAAAATTGTTACTTCTGTATTTAAAGTCGATACATCCGTTAAAAAACGGGGGATAATCGAATACTTTAAAAAAGAATCTGTATTTTTTTTATAGGTTTCTTCACCACCAGCAGAAGAACGAATATACCCAAACGGACCAGGTTGTAATGCTCGTTTCGCCGTTCCTTCTAATTCGGCAAAATTAATTGGATAATGGACGTTTGACTCAATATTTTTTAATAATAAATCATTAGTGGACATATAGAACACCTCTTATGAGAAATTTGGTTTTCTTTTTTCTAAAAATGCTTGGATGCCTTCTTTATAGTCATCGGAGCTAAAGGACTCTAAGATAAGCTCCTCAATTTCTTTTGTTTCTTCATTATCGCCATCAATAATTGCTTGAATTACTTGTTTAATACCGTTATTAGCAACGGAAGACTTACGAATAATTTTATTGGCAAACTCGAGACATTTTTTCTCTAAATCTTCCATGGGATAAATATAGTCGATTAAGCCGATTTCTTGTCCTTCTTCAGCAGTGATTAGTTTTGCTGTATATAATAACTCTTTTGCTTTTGTAGTTCCGATGAGATTTACTAACCGTTTTGTACTAACAAGATTATAAATAATGCCTATGTTTGCAGCGGTGATACCAAGTTTACTACCCGAAGATGCGAATCGGAAGTCGCAGGAATTAGCAAGCTCCAATCCACCCCCAATAGCTAACGTCTTAATAAGAGCAATGGTAGGTTTAGGGAAACGATATAATTTTTCAATAGATTCAAGTGTTGCATCGTTATAATCCTTTGCTTTTTGGGAAGAGAAGCGATTTTCTAGAAACTCTGTTATATCGGCACCAGAGGAGAATGCAGTTTCATCCGCTCCTTTAAGTATTAAAAGTTTAACTTGCTGATCTTTCTCCAGTTCACTTAATAATTCACCTAATTGCTTAAACATAGCCAGGGAGAATGAATTCTTCTTATCCGCTCGATTAAAGACAAGCGTCGCAATAGAACCATTGCGCTCTACATATAATAGATTTGTCATTTTGGAGCCTCCTATTAATCTTTTTTAATACTAGCTGCGATACGGTTTCCGATAGATTGGATACTTTGTACAAGGATGATCAATATAAATACAGTCGCATACATCACGTCTACTTCGTATCTTAAGTGACCGAAACGATATGCTACGTCACCTAAACCACCTGCTCCAACCATACCAGCCATTGCTGTAGCACCGATTAAACTGACTGTTGAAATGGTTAATCCTAAAATAATAGAAGGGCGAGCTTCTCGAAGTAATACATTCCAAATGATGGCGCGTGTACTAATACCCATTGCGGTATATGCCTCAATTACTCCATTTTCCACTTCTAGTAAAGCTGACTCCATTAGACGTGCGATATAAGGTGCAGAATAAATTACTAATGGAACAATAACACCTTTTACACCAATAGATGTTCCAACTATCAACTTTGTAAAGGGTAGTATGAAAAAAAGTAAAATGATGAAAGGAACTGAGCGTACAATATTAATGATTAAATTACTAAATTGATAAATAATTTTGTTATCAAATGCCTGCCCAGGTCTAGTTAGTACGATTAAAATACCTAATGGAATCCCTATTAATACTGAGAAAAAGAGAGAAATACCAACCATTTGAAATGTTTGTACAACAGATTCGCCGATAATCGGCAGCCATTGTTCGATAAATTGATCAATTCTACTCATGTGATTGTCCCTCCAGTTCTTCTGTTGCTACACCTTGTGATTCTAAATAGTGGATAGCATTTCTAACCTGTTCTTTGTCGCCTATTAAGTGAACGACTATATTTCCAACAATGCCATTTTTCAATTCAATAATATTGGCAGTTAAAATATTAGGCTGGACATTAAATTTCTGACTAACTTCAGCTAATAATGGTTTTCCAGTGCTTTCCCCGACAAATGTTAAGCGAGTAACCGCACCCGTAACATTTAGTTGAGAAATCAATGAGGAAGATAAATTACGCTGACTAATTGTATTTAAAAACTTTTTAGTAGTAGGGTGGTTAGGTTTTGTGAAAAGATTAATGGCTGTATTTTGTTCAACAATTTCTCCATTTTCCATGACATATACATGATCACAAATTTTTTGAATGACATTCATTTCATGGGTGATTAATAGAATAGTGATTCCTAATTCCCGATTTATCTTTAGAAGCAAATCCAAGATGGAATCAGTTGTTTCCGGGTCAAGTGCGCTTGTTGCTTCATCACTAAGCAAAACTTCTGGTTCCTGCGCTAGTGCACGGGCAATGGCGACACGCTGCTTTTGACCACCAGATAACTGGTTAGGGTAGTTCGTATGTTTGTCAGTCAATCCAACTATTTCCAAATATTGTTCCACACGTTTTTTTACTTGCTCTTTATTATAGCCAAGTAGCTTTAGTGGAATGGCGATATTATCATAAACAGTAGCCGTTTTTAATAGATTAAATCCTTGAAATATCATGCCGATTTTATTGCGGGTTTCACGCAGTTTAGGAAAGGGAAGGGAAGTAAGTTCTACTCCGTTTATGAAAACTTTCCCTTCCGTTGGCTGTTCAAGTAAATTTACGCATCGAATCAGGGTACTTTTACCAGCACCACTATATCCAATGACACCGTGGATTTCTCCTTTATTTACCTGAATGTTCACTTGCTTTACTGCTTTTACTGTTCCACTTTTGCTATTAAACTCTTTCGAGACATTTTCTAATATAATCATTTACTATCTTCCTTTCTAAAGAAAACGCTACCGAAGTCGGTAACGTTTTCAAGTCCATTATTCGTCCCAGCTTGCTAATACAGAACCTTTAAACTCTTCTTCGATGAATTTTCTTACTTCTTCAGATTGATATGCTTTTACCAACTTTTGAATCGTTGGATCATCTTTGTTTTCCGCACGAACTACAATATAGTTCACATAAGGAGAGTTTGATGATTCAAGTAAAATAGAATCATCTTTTGGACTGATTCCAGCAGCCAGTGCAAAGTTTGTATTGATAGCAGCTGCATCTACTTCACTAAGTTGTTTTGGTATTTGAGCAGCTTCTAATTCAATGAATTCTAGGTTTTTTGGATTCTCTTCAATGTCATAAATACTAGCTGTCTCTCTTTTGTCTTCTTTAATTTTGATATAACCAGCTTCTTCTAAGATATATAAAGCACGAGCACCGTTTGTTGGGTCATTAGGTAAACCAAAAGTTGCACCGTCTGGCAGATCATCAATTGACTTGTATTTTTCTGAATATACACCCATCGGATTTAGTATTGTTTTTCCTACTGGTACTAAGTCAGTATTGTGATCCTCGTTAAACGTGTCTAGGAAAGGTTCGTGTTGATAGCTATTCGCATCTAAATCACCTTCTGATAATGCTGTGTTAGGTAGAATATAATCTGAGAATACTTGAAGTTTGACTTCTAATCCGTCTTTAGCTGCAACTTCTGCAGCCACTTCCACAATTTGTTCATGTGGTCCTGCAGTTACACCTACTACTATTTTGTCCTCGTTAATCGCTTTTGTTTGTGAATCTGCGTCGCTTCCACAAGCAGCAAGAGTACCAGTTAAAAGTACAGTTGATAACAATAGTCCTAATTTCTTCATTTTTCATTCCTCCGAATAATTATTAAGAACGTTGTATAAATATAAAAGCCTCTCTTCCATTAGAAAGAGAGGCGCAAATATACGTTTGTCCTCTCTTATCTATCAAAACAAAATGTTTTGCAGGATTTAGCACCTTTCCACATACTGTTAGTATGTGGATGGTTGCCGAGCTTCATCGGGCCAGTCCCTCAGCTACTCTTGATAAGAGATATCAGCTATTAAGTTTTCCAACAGTTCATAAAATATAATTTACTACATCAACTTATGAAAGTCAACACACTTTTTTTATTGTTGCATATAACATTCGAAATAGTTTATGTTTAATAACAATAAATAATTATACATTAGGAGTGTGTAAGCGTTGTCAAAAATTAGAGTAAATTTTGCGGTAGGACAGCTAGGGAAGGTTGTAGGTGCACGTTTGGTTTATGGAACTGACCTACTAGAAGGGATAGAGGAGTTGTGTAAAACAAATGGAATTAGTTCCGCTACTATTCTTAGCTGCTTTGGTAGTTTTCAAAGAAGTGGATTTGTTTATTTGATCCCAAACGAAGATTCGCCTATAGGTGTAGGCTACAATAATCTTATTGTAAAAGAGGGACCAATTGAATTTTTGCAAGGAACAGGGGTTGTATGCCAAAGAGATGGGCAGTTTGAAACACATTTTCACGGCTCGATATGTGACCAAAATGGTAATATTTTTGGTGGTCATTTTATAAAAGGCGAAAATCCTGTTATTACAGTAGACCTAGTATTAGCTGAAACTATGGAAATGGAGTTTCGAAGACAGTTTGACGAAGAAACAGGTGCGAATCAGTTTTACCCAGTAGAAACAAATAAAGAAACACCTAACCAGCTACTTAAGTGAATAAATGACAGAGACTGGGACAGAAGTAGAAATTTTATTGGATTAGGAGAAACCTTTACTAAATAATGGATAATTAATAAAATTGATTGAAATGGAGGGGCAACTCCTACTGGAATAGGGTGACGCTTGAGACTAAAGGCTCAGGCCGCGCCAGTGGAAAGCGTCCCTGGAATGGAAATCAATTTTGTGCACAGCAAAAAAACAGCATTTTTCTCACAGAGAAAAATGCTGTTTTGGGGTTCTGTCCCAGCCTCTTTTAAAATAAATTCAGTTTTCCAATACGTGTAATTGCTTCTTTCAAACGTTCTTCATCGACTAAAAGACCAACTCGAACATATCCTTCGCCGTAAGTACCAAATCCATTACCGGCAGCAACAGCTACGTCTGCTTCTTTCAAGAGTAAATCTGCAAAAGCTTCACTTGTATAATTATTGGGTACAGGTAACCATGCGAAGAAGGAACCTTTGGGTGCCTTTACCCGCCAGCCAATACTGTTGCAAGATTCGATTAGGGCATTTCTTCTACCTTCATATAAATTCACTAATTCTTCTACACATTCCTGACTTTCATTTAACGCAGCAGTGGCAGCGTCTTGAATAGCAGGGAAAAGACTAACAAATAAATGGTCTTGAATTATATTAATAGCTTCAATAATTTTAGCATTTCCTACAGCAAAACCAACTCTCCAGCCGGCCATATTATACGTTTTGGATAGAGTATACATCTCTATGCCAACTTCTTTCGCACCTTCTGCCTGTAAAAAACTTACTGGCTTCACGTCATCAAATCCGATTCCTCCATATGCAAAATCATGAACAATAGCAATATCAGTCTCTTTCGCTAACGTAACAGTCTCTTGGAAAAAGTCTAAAGTAGCAATTGCCCCAGTAGGGTTATTAGGATAATTCAAATACATCAGTTTGGCTTTTTGTTTTTGCTCCTCCGTTAAAGAGCTGTAATCAGGTAGGAAATTATTTTCCTCGATTAATGGCATCGTGTTAAACTCAACATTTGCAAGTCCCACCCCTGACAAATAATCAGGATAGCCAGGGTCTGGAAGAAGCATTAAATCATTTTCATTCATCAGTGCTAACGGAAGCTCGACTAAACCAATTTTAGTTCCAAATAAAATTGCCACTTCCGTTTCAGGATCAATGTCCACATTATATTCTCGTTTATAGAAATTGGCTGCAGCTTTTTTAAAATCCCCAGTTCCACGAAATGGACTATACTTATGATTTAGTGGATTAGCAGCAGCTTCTTGCAGTGCTTGTACAATATGAGGGGGGGTAGGCTGATCAGGATTACCCTGTCCTAAATTAATCACATCTCTACCTTCTAGAACTGCTTCTCCTACTTTTTTTACTAGTGTAGCAAAAAACTGCGAAGGTAGACTTTTTAAACGGTTTGAAAATTCCATATACGTAACCTCGTTTTCTAATTAGTTGCATTTGTTAGTCAAATCTTATAATCTTTTTATAATTATGTCTATAGGGGTGTCAAAATGAGGATTGCTTGTGTCCAGTTAAATATAGCTTTTGGGAATCCAAAAGAAAATTTTAGAAAAGTGGAAGAGAAGATTCGAAAAGCGGCGATGTTAAATGCAGAAATCGTTGTACTGCCTGAAATGTGGAATACTGGTTATGATTTAACACATCTTGAAGAAATAGCTGATATAAACGGGGAAGAAACCAAAAATCTCTTGACGGGGTTAGCAAAAGAGTTACAGATTCATATTATTGGTGGATCAGTTTCAACGAAAAAAGATAATCATTTCTTTAATACAATGTACATCGTAAATAATACTGGAGAGCTGATTGCAGAATATGACAAAGCTCATTTATTTAAATTAATGGATGAACATCTTTATTTAGCAGCAGGATCGAACAAAAATATATTCACCCTGAATGATGTCGAAATGGGTGGCGTTATTTGTTATGATTTACGCTTTCCAGAGTGGTTCCGGATGCATTCATTGGCTGGAGCGAAAGTAATTTTTGTACCTGCACAATGGCCAGCAACTAGAGTTGATCATTGGAAAATCTTATTACAGGCTCGAGCAATTGAAAATCAATGCTTCATCGTTGCAGTTAACCGAGTTGGAGACGATCCTAATAATTCATTTAACGGAAACTCAATGGTAATTGCACCATGGGGAGAGGTTCTTTGGATTGGAGCCGATGAAGAAACAATCGGATTAGTAGATATCAATATAGAGGAAGTGGAAGAAGTAAGAAAGAGAATTCCTATATTTAAAGACCGTAGAGTAGATATATATTAAAAGTTATATTGCTATCTGTATTGACGTACAGATAGCTTTTTTGTATGGTTTTCTAAAGGGGGAATTATAAATGGTAGAAAAAATTCACGCTATTCAAGATGAATACCCAGAGGATTTCGCATGGTGCTACGGTTGCGGGAGAATGAACAAGGAAGGACATCGCTTTCGTACGGCATGGGATGAGGAACAAACAGTGACGATTTACGAACCAAAGGAAGAACATATCGCTATACCTGGTTTCGTATATGGTGGGCTAATTGGGGCATTAGTCGACTGTCATGGCACAGGGTCTGCGTCACTTGCACTACACCGAAAGAATGGGTTTGAACCAGGTAGTGGAGAAATACCGCCACGCTTTGTGACAGGTTCTTTACATGTAGATTTCCTAAAACCAACACCGCAAAAAGTTACGCTAAAAGCAATTGGCAAAGTGGAGGAGATCCATCCTAAGAAATTCAAAGTCACTACTGAAGTCTTTGCAGGAGAAGAGCTCTGTGCTCGAGGTGAAGTTATCGCTGTATTAATGCCTGCAACTTTTGGAAAACAATAAAATATCTTGAGAACCTGCTAATAAAACATATTTTTTAATAGCAGGTTCTTTTTATTTTGGTTATGTTAATTGGTATTATGATACCAATCCTCTCCTTAATAGCTAAGAATCACCTAATGTTGAAATACGGATAAATTAGTCTCCCATGAAAATTAATAAACACTCAAATCCTATAAAATGTAAACGACCCATGCTTAGGATACTGGAATTTTCTGTTTAATTGTCCGCATTTTTTTCTTTGAAATATATATAAAGATGTTACTCTTGCAAGAAACATATATCCCTAAATCTACAGATTTTATGTCGCAATAGCATTAAACAATGTTTAATTTCTTTTCTTACAATTTTGTTAAATTATGCTATCATATCACTACATGACACTAGGAGAGGTTATATGAAATATGAAAAGGTTTTTAAAACCACGCTTGCAATCATTGGATTTCCATTAATGTTAGCAAATATGTACTCTAATAAGAAACATAAAGTAAGTGGATTAGGTAGTCTAGTGAAAATAAATGATAGATTAATCCATACTATTGATACTGGAAGAAATGATTCGAAATATACAGTAATTTTAGATGCTGGATTAAGTTGTTGTTCAATTGATTGGTATTATATTCAACCAAAAGTTTCTGAGTTTTCGCAGGTTATTTCATTCGATAGGGCAGGATATGGATGGAGCTCATCTGCAAAAGGAAAATATACAAGTGAAAACGTGGTTGAGGATTTGATAAAAGTTTTAGAAAAAATAAACGCAAAACCTCCGTACATATTAGTAGGACATTCATTTGGAGGTTTAAATATGCGATTGTTTGCTAGTAAATATCCAGAGAAAGTGGCAGCTTTAATTTTAATAGATTCAGTACACGAAAATAGATATTTAAGTAGTGAATGGGATGCAGAACGCAAGAACATTCATAAGAAAAACTTGAGGTTATTTAGATTAGGGTATATAACTTCAAGCATAGGTATTGCTAGATTACTTAAACAACCAGTTGGCAGGAAACGTTTTCCAGACCCTTATCAAAAATATATAAACTATATTGGGTATAATCCAAAATCATTCGAAGCTGTATATAAAGAATTTTTTTATAGTGAAGAATCTGCCTTTCAATTAAAAGGGTCAAAACCATTAAAAAAAGAACTACCAATAACTGTTTTAAGTTCTAATAATAATGATATTTCTTGGATAGAACATCAAAATCTTCTTTCAAATTTAACAAATAATACAATTCAAATTAAAGCTGACAATAGCCACTCAATTCATTTAGAAAATCCAGATATTGTAATAAATACTATAAAGGAAGTTATAAACGAACTAGATAAAAAAAGTCCTTTTTATCCTGACGAAAGCTTTAATTAAACAATGTGATCATTTAGGGGTTCTGTTTTAGGTTAAGAACATCAAGTGAATTTCGGACGTTCAGTGTGAGATGTTATACTCAAAAAAAGGCAGTAAAATACATGAGCTTGGAGATGCATTTTCCAGCTCATTTTTTATGTACATAAATATTTTCCGATGTAATATTTTATGTCCAAAATCGCCAAATAACTTTAATATGGTCTTCATTTTCAATGAAATTGCCCATACGATTAAAACATTCGAAATTTGGGAATAAAATGAAAAGGAGGTCGATAGTAATGGATACAATTTTATATTTTATATTTGCAGTTTTGTATATAGCACTATTAATCTGGGGACTAATTGGTATAAGAAAGTATGACTTAGCAAAATGGACAAGTGTTATCTATTTAGTCCTCCTGCCTTTGATTTATGATAACGGAATTCTAGCCACAGGTAAGTGGATTGGAGAAGGGGAATTATTGGAAAGACTTAACTTCTCTCGTTTTTGCTTACATGCATTATTTACACCATTACTAGTTTTGTATTCTATAGGAACTTTGCAGGAAAGTGGAATCGAATGGGCAAAGAAAAAGTGGTTAATTACCTTAGGTATTATTTATACGATTGGCTTAATGGTATTAGAATTTTCTATAGAGGTTGTAGGATTGGAAATTGAGGTAGTAAAGGAATACGGGGTCATTAGCTATTCAAATGTAGAAGAAGCTACTGGTCCTCCGATTATGGTGCTATTAGTTTCTCTAATTCTCATTGTAGCAAGTGCAATCTTATGGAAAAAAACAAAATGGCCAGTTTTTTTTATAGGTGCAGTGGTTATGACTGTTGGAAGTGCAGTACCTATTAATGTAGGTAGTGGAGCATTGACGAACGCATTTGAATTATTTTTGATTTTCACTTTGATTTGGACTAAACGACGGTTGATATCAAATCAGCTAAATACTAAATAGTTTCAGCATAGAAGAGGCTGGGACAGAAGTAGAAATTTTTAAGGAGAAACCTTTACTAAATAATGGATATTTAATAAAATTGATTGGAATGGAGTGGCGACTCCTACGTGAATAGCGTGGCGCCTGAGACTACAGGCTCAGGCCACGCCCGTGGAAAGCGTCCCTGGAATGGAAATCAATTTTGTTAACAGCAAAAAAACAGCATTTTTCTCACAGAGAAAAATGCTGTTTTGGGGTTCTGTCCCAGCCTCCTTGCAAATTTAAGTGTTCACTATTTCATCTACGGGAGGTGCCTCTTTTGGTTCCGGAACTCTCGATAATATGATAAAGCCAATGATGAATAAGATTACTAGACTAAAAACTCCATACGCAGAGTTTCCAGTTAACTGAGCAGTAACAGCTACTAATAATGGTCCCATAATCGACGCAAATTTACCGAAGATATTATAAAATCCAAAAAACTCGTTTGAATTTTCTTTTGGAACTAATTTACCGAAGTAAGATCTACTAAGCGCTTGTATACCGCCTTGAGAAGTTGCCACAAGCATTGCTAAGATCCAGAAATCTACTATAGTGTCTAAGAAAAATGCATAAGTACATACAATAATATAAACAATTATTCCAACATAAAGCATTTTCTTTTCAGAAAATTTAGTTGCTAATTTCCCATATAATAGAGCAAATGGAGCTGCTACAACTTGTGTGGCAAATAATACGATTAGCAAACTCGTAGAATCCAAACCTAAATCAGAACCATAAGCTGTTGACATGGAGATAATGGTGCCTACTCCATCAATATAAAAAAAGTAAGCTAATAAAAATAGAAACACAGTTCGGTATTGCCGTATTTCCTTGAACGTATTTCCTAATCGTTTAAAGCTTTCTTTAATTATATTTCCTTCTTTTTCAATAAAGTGAATTTGTTTCACATTTTTGAACATTGGGATGGAGAATATCACCCACCAAGCAGCCGTTATCACAAATGCAGCTCGGCTTGCGTTAGTTGTTGAAATTGGAATAATTTCTTTCCCGGCTAACAAAATAATAATGATACTAAGTAAAAAAGGAATAGTTGAACCTATATAGCCAAGACTATATCCACGTGCGGATACCTTGTGCATTCGTTCATTGGTTGTTACATCGACTATAAAGCCGTCATAGAAGACATTCGCTCCAGTTGCACCAAGTGCAGCAAGTGTATAAAAGATTAATAATAATAGCCAATTATCAAAAGGTACGAATGCTAGCATTGTAGTAAAGGTAACACCTAGTACAAAGAAAAAAGTAAAAAATTTCTTTTTCATACCACGATAGTCTGCAATTGTTCCTAAAATAGGTCCTATCATGGCAAGTATAAAAGTAAAAATGGCAATCGTATATCCGAGATAAGCTGTAGAATCTGCTGCATCTACTCCCCCAGCTTTTGCAGATTCCTTAAAAAAGATTGGGAGAACAGCTGTAGTAATGATGATTGAATAGGCGGAAGAGCCCCAATCATAAAGAGACCAACTATTCTCTTCTTTCGTGAATTTTTTCAAGATATTCATCCCTCCAACCATTGTTATTAAGTATTGTACATCAAATAAACCGAGGGTAGTATAATAATTCGGTAAAGTAACCTAAATTTTACAATGAAAAATTTACATACTTTTAACATTTTGCAAGTGATATTAGGAATAATATATATATATAGAGGAGTAGAAAATATGGAAACTAATAGCAAACAAAAAGCAATCATAGATATAGGGTCTAACTCCATACGACTTGTTGTTTATAGTTACAATAGATCAGTTGGCTTAATAGAACATCATAACTTTAAAATGGTCGCTAGATTAAGTATGCATATAGATATAAAAGGGAACTTGAGTGAAGAAGGCATACATATATTAATAGATACTTTATTGAAATTCAAAAAAATATTAAATGATATTTCAGTGAATGATGTATTTGCAGCTGCTACTGCCGCTATTAGACAGGCAAACAATCGTGACACTATTTTAAAAGAGGCTGAAAAACAAACGGGAATTGATATTACATTATTATCTGCAGAGCAGGAAGCATATTATGGGTATCTGGCTGTTATTCACTCCACGAATATTCAAACAGCAGTAACGATAGATATGGGTGGAGGAAGTACGGAAGTTACATACTTTGAAAACAAAGAAATAAAGTACTCACATAGTTTTCCCTTTGGAGCAGTTTCGTTAAAAAAGAAATTTATACATGCTAGTTCCATCACATTGGAAGAAAAAG
Source organism: Psychrobacillus sp. FSL K6-2836 (assembly GCF_038003085.1). Classification (NCBI taxonomy): domain Bacteria; kingdom Bacillati; phylum Bacillota; class Bacilli; order Caryophanales; family Bacillaceae; genus Psychrobacillus; species Psychrobacillus sp. FSL K6-2836. Next base: position 172,963 of record NZ_JBBOOM010000001.1, on the reverse strand, counting down.
AAAATCTTATTGCATATGTGCGGGAACAATTTCACACATTAACATGGTTGTTAGACTTGCAAGTACCAATTGTTGCTATTGGCGGAAGTGCACGGAATTTAGCGCAGGTAGATCAGCAACGTAAAGATTTTTCACTACATGGAATACATCAATATGAGCTAAGTGCGTTGGATTTAAAGGAGATTAGCTGTGAATTCGCCACATCAACCCTAGAGGATTTAAAGAAAGTAGAAGGACTTTCCAGTGACCGAACAGATATTATTGTGCCAGCATTAGAAACCTTTCGAGTATTTTCGGAGGTAGTAAAAGGTCCTGCATTTATATATAGCCAAAAGGGATTAAGAGAAGGAGTTATTTTTGCTCAGCTTATAGAACAATTTCCGGATGATTTTAATGTGAACGATGTGACAACGAATGCAATTCGGCATGTATTAGGTAAGTTTAATGTGAATGAAAATAAATCACTACAACTATATGAAATATTTTCATCTATCTATCATACTTTCACAGAATGGAACTATATTACTCCCCTCCAAAACGATCAATTACTACGTTATGCGTTTCAACTCTTTCATATCGGTAAGGAAATTGATCAAAATACTTTCAGTCAACATACGTTTTATCTCATAACAAATTTAACAATTGACGGAGTATCAAATGAAGAGCGACTTAAAATTGCGTTACTAGCTTCTTATAAAAATAAGGATACATTTAGACAATATGTAGGACCGTACAAACATATTATTAGTAATGGGGAAAATAAGCAGCTTAGAGATATCGGTGCATTAATCCGTTTCATAAAAGGGATGGATGTTTTGGGGAGATCTCGTATAAAAAGTGTCTCCTTAACAAAATCTGATTTTAAAATTGAATTTATATTTGGTGTGGTTGGCAATTATATGCTTGAGCAATATCAAGCAGAAAAATTAAAAAAACTTATAGAGAAAATAGTGCAATTGGAAGTGAAGCTGAAGTTTGTAATTACGGAGGAATGAGAGTGAAGATGGACAGCACTGTAGAAAAACACCCTTTTAACAACTATGCTTACTACAATAACAGGGAAATAAGTTGGCTTGCTTTTAATGAGCGAGTACTTGAAGAAGCCGAGGACGAAACGAATCCCTTGTTGGAACGGTTGAAATTTTTAGCTATTTTCAGCTCCAATCTGGATGAGTTTTTTATGGTGCGTGTAGCAGGATTACAGGATCAGGTGAGAGCAGGTTTTAATAAACCGGAAAACAAAGCTGGACTTACACCAAAAGTACAGTTAAATAAAATCGCTTCTATTACAAGGAAATTAGTAAGTAGACAAATGAAAATTTACAAAGAGCTTATTGAGAAACAACTTCCTGAACATGCTATTTCTTTAGTTAAGTATGCCGAATTAACTGATAGCCAAAAGAAGGAAATGCAAAAGCTGTTTGAAGAAGCAATATTTCCTGTTTTAACACCAATTGCTGTGGATGCATATCGTCCATTTCCAATATTATTAAGTAAAACGATGAATATTTTAGTTATGATTGAGGATCATCAGGATGACCATGTTGAACAAAATAAAATCGCTATCGTACAGGTTCCTTCCGTATTAAAGCGTTTTATCCAACTTTCTACGGAGGATGGTTCGTTTGTTGCCGTACTGCTAGAGGATGTCATAATTGAACATATATCCAAGTTGTTTCGTGGTTTTCATGTGAAGCATGCCAACCCTTTCCGAATTACACGCAATGCGGATTTAACAATTCATGAAGAGGGTGCACGAGATTTACTAATAGAAATTGAGAAAGAGTTAAAAAAGCGTAAATGGGGAGCAGTTAGTAGATTAGAAGTAAAGATAAGTGAAATAAAACCAAAGCTACTAAATTATTTACTAGATGAGTTAGAAATAACGTCAGAGGATGTTTATAAAATAGATGGACCTTTAGATACGACGTTTTTATTCTCCTTTATTAAAAATTTTGAAGGAAAATATATGGATCTTTTCTATGAACCTTTCATTCCTCAGCCGCCATTAGATATAGCTAGTGATGAAGACATTTTTGATAAAGTGCAGAAGCAGGATCTATTTTTTCACCATCCCTATGAATCCTTTCAACCGATTATAGATTTTATCGAAAAAGCTGCTGACGATCCATCTGTTTTGGCTATAAAGCAAACACTATACCGGGTAAGTGGTAATTCTCCTGTCATACTTGCGTTGAAGCGCGCAGCCGAAAATGGAAAACAGGTTACAGTTTTAGTAGAATTAAAAGCTCGTTTTGATGAGGAAAATAACGTGCAGTGGGCTAAGGAGTTAGAGAAAGCTGGCTGTCTTGTCATATATGGGATGCATAATTTAAAAACACACTCGAAAATAACATTAGTAATCCGTAGAAGAAATAATAGAATAGAGCAATATGTTCACTTGGGGACTGGCAACTATAACGACCAAACAGCAAGGATATATACAGATATGGGAATCATAACAGCAAATAAAAAAATTGGATCAGATGCGACACAATTTTTTAATTTCCTAAGTGGGTATACAGATAAACCCAATTACGATAATTTAGTCGTTTCACCATATGATATACGAGATAAATTTGTTCGTTTGATAGATGAAGAAATTGAGTTTCATCAAGCATTTCATAACGGACATATTAAACTAAAAATGAATTCTCTTACGGATAAAGATTTAATATGTAAGCTTTATGAAGCCTCTTCAGTTGGAGTAAAAGTTGATCTAATAGTAAGGGGAACATGCTGTTTACTTCCTCAAATTCCTGGAGTTAGTGAAAATATAACTGTAACGAGCATTGTTGGGAGATTTTTGGAGCATTCCAGAATCTATTGGTTTCATCGTAATGGAGGTTCTAGATTATATCTTTCCTCAGCGGATATGATGACTAGAAATATGGTGAAACGAGTAGAAATATTATTTCCAGTTTTATCACCACCTATTAAAAGAAGAGTAATGGAAATTCTTGATTTGGAGTTACAAGACACTGCTAAAGCCCGAGTACAGGATGAATATGGGAAATATCATTATAGGAAAACAGATAATACTAAAGTAAACAGCCAACAAATTTTGTTGGAAAAATCCTTAAAGCATATTCCAGAGGAGTAAAATAAGAGTCGTACCCAAATGACATTTTGGGTACGGCTCTTAAGGTGATATATTACTTATTTAAAAGTTTTCGCAACTTCAGAAACTTCAAATGCTAAATCATCATTTCCGAATAACTGGAGTACATACAGAACTGATTGGGTATCTACATCTAAAGCGTTCTTTTCAGTATTTTCCGTTACCTCTATTAAAACCTCATTGGAAGCTTGAGTTGGATAAGCTTTCCCATAAAGGTCTATTGGGTTTATATCATGGTTAGCACACCACTGCACGTAGATTTGAATCATCATATTTTCATCTGCTTCATATTGTTCAATTACTTTATTTTTCATTTCATACCTCCGTATTAAAGAGAGTCAATTACCCGCCATATATTTGAGGAAATTTCTTTTATTTCATGATTATGGGCAGTATCTTTTAAAATATTAGAGAAACTATTTAAAACAGTTTCCAATAAATATTTCCTCGGTTTACTATTTTTTAGTTCTTCCACTATGAAGTCAATTAACTCGATTTCCTCTAACTTCAATTTCTTCTCATTGGTTTCTTTATATGTTTCAATCAATTGAATGACATGCTCTTTTGTGATGTCGACTTCATCATAGAAATGATCAAATACAAAAGTATCAATAAGAATCTCATCAGATTCTATTAAATCAGGGATAAAGGATTCCATCCGCTTCATAATATATTTGATTAATTCTTCAGAAGTTAGAGTCCTTGACTTTATCGTCCATGGATGCTGCAATTGTTGAATCATCCCTAGCATCAAAATAGCACTGTCAACAGAAAATTTATGAAGCTTTGTTCCAAAAACATCAACTAAACGTCTAGCTAACCACTTTACTTCCTCGTAATGGTTTTCCTTCACTACATTTCTAAGACCAGAATCCTGGGAGTAAAAGATTGCAACAAAAAGAGGGATAAGGTTTCTCTCTTTATATACTTTCATTCGAGCTATCAATTGCTGTATTAATATATTTTTATCGGCTACGTCTTGCTGTATTAACAACTCTCTACGTTTAAGTGCAGTTTCTTCTTTGGCAGCTTCAATTATTGCAATTATGCATTCATCTTTTGAAGAAAAATAATTATAAAAAGTGCCTTTTGAAATTTTACTTTCATTTATAATATCTTGAACCGAGGTAGCTATATATCCTTTTTCTATAAATAACTTTTGTGCAATTAGTAACACCTGATGTTTTCTGTTTTTCATATTAACTCACCTTTTATACTACTAGTCTAACCATTATAATACAGAATAAAGTTTGTTATATCAATGATTAAGAGGGTAAGAGTATTTAGTTATTGCTTTTCTTGAACTAAGGGTATAAAATGTTCAAAGTAGTGTACGACACGTGCAATTATATTCCCAAAATATTAGGAGGAAAGAGAAGAATGAAAGAAACGCAACAAAAGCCACCATATGCCATGATTGCTATCCTATTTGTAGGAGCATTCATAGCATTTTTAAATAATACGTTATTAAATGTAGCTTTGCCTACTATCATGACTGAATTTGCAGTTAAAGCTTCTGTTGTTCAATGGTTAACAACTGGTTATATGCTTATAAATGGTATTTTAATACCAGCTAGCGCGTATTTTGTAACTAAGTTCTCAAATAGAAAGCTATTTATTACCGCAATGTCATTATTTTCATTGGGTACATTATTAGCTGCTATAGCACCAGAATTTTGGGTTCTTATCTTAGCTCGTATGATTCAGGCAGCAGGCTCGGCTATGATGATGCCATTACTAATGAATGTTATGTTGACTGCATTCCCTATTGAACGAAGAGGGGCAGCAATGGGGTTATTCGGTTTAGTAATGATTATGGCTCCAGCCATCGGACCAACATTGTCTGGATTCATCATCGAACATTATAATTGGAGAGTATTGTTTGAGTTAATATTGCCATTAGCTGTAATCGTATTATTATTCGCGATATTCAAACTAAAAAATATTACACCAAATAATGATATGAAACTTGATTTTTTATCGCTAGGATTATCGACCATCGGTTTTGGAGGTCTATTATACGGATTTAGTACTGCAGGAGATAAGGGCTGGGATGCTCCGATTGTATATAGTACGATTGCAATAGGAGTCATCGCTCTAGTAATTTTTGTCATTAGACAATTAAAACTAGATGAACCATTGTTAAATCTACGTATTTATAAATATCCTATGTTTGCTTTAGCTTCTATTATTTCTATAGTAGTTTCGGCTGCGATGTTTTCAGGAATGATTTTAACACCTTTATACGTTCAAACTATTCATGGCATTTCACCACTAGATTCAGGTTTATTAATGCTCCCAGGTGCTCTGGCAATGGGGTTAATGTCTCCTGTTACAGGAAAGTTATTTGATAAATATGGTGCTCGTTCTCTAGCAGTTATAGGTTTAACAATAACTGCCATTGCGACATATATGATGAGTAATTTAGCTGCAGATTCAGATTATTATTACATCATGATTGTTTATACGATTCGAATGTTTGGTATGTCGATGGTAATGATGCCTATCATGACAAACGGTTTAAATGAATTACCTATGAAAATGAACCCACATGGGACTGCAGTAAATAACACCTTGCAACAAGTATCAGGTGCTATAGGAGCAGCAATATTCATCACCATTATGAATGCAAGAATGGAATCCAAAGGCGCTAGTTTATTCGAAGAAGCTGCGAAGGCAGGTAATGTGCCTACGGCTGCTGATGCATTAGAACAGTTTCAAAACCAAATTGGTTTGCAAGCAATGTTAGAAGGGATCAACTTCTCGTTCTTTATCGCAACGCTTGTAACAGTCGTAGCGTTAATACTATCCTTATTTGTAAAACGAGTAGATATATCTAAAAAACATACAAATGTAGAATAAACACAAAAAAGCACTTGCGAAAGCAAGTGCTTTTAATATTGAAGAAATTGTATATTGTTCGGTTTGATAAATCCAATTTTGAAAGTATTTAGAAGAATAAAATTCATCCAATGTTATTGCGGATTTCCGTTTCAGGTGGACACTTTCCACTGGCCACCTCATTCACTACGCTCCGGCGGTTCTTGACTTTCTCACTGTTCCTGCTAGAGTCGCCACCTTTCACTCCAATCAAGGCTATAGTATAGCCTACAGCTAAGATGATAAGATTAGTTAAGTTTTAGATAGTCAGTTGAATTAGAAATGCTATTATCCAATAATAGAAGGAGAAAGCAGATTTTCTTTTATTCTAGTGGAAATAAAGTGAGGTAGTAAGTGTTTTTCCAATAAAGAAGCGAAATAGCGAACGAAATTGCATCTATGGGGGCAGCACGATGTGGTTCGGACATTCGTTGCGAAATGTTTTTTTATTTTGCGACGAGCTTTGCGCAGGAGTACCACGATGTCGCGTACAAAGAATGTTATCCCCACTCTAAATTAGAAAGTATCTTATCTCTAGTTATCCAAAAAGGTCTTAAGCTCATTTTTACAGTTGAGGGAGGGCGACGGAAAGAAAAAGTGGAACTTCAATTAGTGGGGCTTCATCCACTACTAATTGACAAATTGAACTCAGGCAAATAACGCCGCGTTGTGCGGCAAAGCCTGAGTGACCAACATCCTGTTGGCCCGAACCATTTGGGCTTTAAAGGGCAGTTATCTACCGCCCGTTAATGCGGGACAAACGCCATAAAAATACAAAAAAAGGAGAGTCTGTTTGTGACGTCAGTCACAAACAGACTCTTAAAAATACTCGGTAATAATATAGCAGAACGTCTGTCCAAAGCCCTTCGAAAACGATAAAAACAGGTTTTGATCTTAATGGATTGGTGCTATTTATACTTTATTTTTCTTAGTATACATTTTTATAGGTTTTGATTTATTTCCTCTGTTAATGATTCTAACTCATCTATTAACGAACCGATATATGCAATCGTATCCTTTAATGGTTCATCCGTCGTAATATCGACACCAGCCATTTGAGCTAGATCTACAGGGGATTTAGTGCCCCCTGCTTTCAATACCTCTGTCCATTCATCTACAGCAGTTTGACCTTCATTCAATATTCGCTTAGATACTTGAGTGGAGATAGTTAACCCAGCGCTATATGTGTACGGATACAATCCCATATAATAATGCGGTTGGCGCATCCAAGTAAGCTCCGCACCATCTGTAATTTCTACTGTATCTCCCCAGAATTCTTCTAATACACTTCGTTTATATTCATTTAGGATTTGTGCATTTACATTTAACCCTTGATCAATTCGGTCATAAACTTTACGTTGATAGGCAGCTTCCAATAGATGTGTTACAAAATTATGATAATACGTACGAGCTACAATAGAAGAAATAACCCAACGTTTAAATTTAGGGTCATCCGAACTTTTCAGTAGATGATTGGCTACTAGCATTTCATTCATCGTTGATGGAGCTTCGATGAAATAAAGAGAAGGACGAGCATTAAAAATGTTCTGCTCTTTATTTGCATAATAGAAATGACCGGCATGACCTAATTCATGTGCAAGAACAAAGACCTCATTCATCCGACTAGACCATGAAATTAGGATATATGGGTGACTTCCGTACGGACTAGAACAAAAGGCACCCGTTGATTTTCCAACGTTTTGAGGAAAATCAATCCACCGTTCTTCATATGCCCGATTGACCATCTCGATATATTCTTCACCCATAACTGATAGAGCATCATCAATATATTTTTTGGATTCTTCCACGGAAATTGTGGGCTCATACGTTGGGTCTAAAGAAATTTTCAAGTCCGCAAACGTCATTTTGTCCAGCCCGTGTTCTTTTTGAAGTAATTTTGCGTACTTGCGCATATGGGGTGCAAGTTCCTTCGTGATCAAATCAATTTGTCTATTATATAAGGAACGGTCAACTTCCTGGTTGAATAATAAATAATCATAAATAGAATCATAGCCTCGCAAATCTGATGATGTTTTTTCCATTTGTAAATGCATATCGTACGTTTTAGCTGTCGTATGCTGATATTCTTTTAATTTTTTGGAGAAAGCCACAAATGCTGCTCTTCTTATTTCTGGATCAGTTTCGGCTTCCCAGTCATTCTCAAATGACACATAACTAAGGGGATACTCCCTGCCATTTACCTCAAAATTTTCAAACGAAATATCAAGCATTTTAGTTGTATCATACAATTTGTATGGTGCTCCAAAAGAAGCAGAGTAGGCAGCAAGTGTTTTTTCTACTTCAGGATGAAGTTGGTATTTTTTCTTTTTAAGTAACTTGTCTAAGTAAAGTTGGTGGGATGGAGATTTTTTGATAGCTTCTTCAATTATACTATCTGGGAGTTCTACTAACTCACTATTTAAAAAAGATAATTGACTGCTTACCTTTGCGGATAGTGAACCAAATCTACTTGCCCTCATCTGAGCGTCCGTATTAGTTTGATCAGTACTTAAGGAAAGACTAGCAAATGCTCCTGCTGGTACTATTTTCTCGTATAATTTCGTATATTCTATAAGGGCATTAACTACATCGATAGCATTTCGGATTGTGCCATGGAAGCGACTACTAAACTCCAATGCTCCGCTTTCTATCTCTTTTAACGCATCTTCAAAATCGTTTTCAGATTCAAATAAATCGTATAAATTCCACGTTTCTTCTACTTGTACTTGATCACGTCTTGGCATTTGGTTTACCATTTTATCTCTCCTTATTATTACGGATTTCGAACTAATAATAGTATATATAAAAATAACAGAAAAGTAAAAACAATAAATAGTTTCTAAGTTTTCTATCAATAGAACGAAATATCAGTATAAATAATAAAATATATTGCATAAACTTAAATTATAAAAATTATTTTTATGAAAATAATGGAAGTAGTTTACGAGAAATTTGACCTATGAATCCTTATTTTATAAGGACTTTTTGACCGTTCAAAAAATTTATTTAAATGTAATTTTGTAAATTTTCTAAAAATGAAGAAAAATTAATGTAGACTGAATTTAAAGTTTGTTTTACAATAGGGTTGTTCTTACAAAATGATAGTGTTTGAGTTTATACTTGCTAAATAGAGAAAGCAAGTAGTCTACCTTATAAATTCAGAATTATCAAACAAAATGGGGGTTATTTTTATGAAGAAATCGAAATTTGCTTCACTTTTCCTGTCATCATCATTATTGATCGGAATTCTTGCTGGTTGCGGAAGCGGGGAAGAGGCAGGAACTAGTTCAGAAGGCGGAGACACTATTAAAATAGGTGTCAATCTTGAATTATCAGGTGCGGTTGCATCCTATGGTTCTTCAGAATTAGATGGTATCAATCTTGCAGTGGAAGAAATTAATGCTGATGGCGGGATTAATGGTAAAGAAATCGTTTTAGAAAAAGTTGATAATAAATCAGATGCTGCAGAAGCAACGAACGCAGCTATCAAATTGACAAGTCAAGATAAAGTAGCAGCAATTATTGGTGCAGCTACAAGTGGTAACTCAGTAGCGCAAGTTCAAATTGCTGCGGATAGTAAAACTCCAATGATTTCACCATCTGGAACAAGTCCATCAGTTACAGTAGCAGATGATGGTTCAGTAAATGAATTTACTTTCCGTACCTCTTTCATAGATCCGTTCCAAGGGACGGTAGCAGCTAATTTCGCAGCTAATGAATTAAAAGTAAAAAATGCTGCAGTATTTGCAGACAATGCCAGTGATTATGCAAAAGGCTTAGCAGCATCATTCATTACTGATTTTGAAAAAGCAGGTGGATCAATTGTCTCAGAAGAATCTTACGTTGCAAAAGACACAGACTTCCGTTCAACTTTAACTCGTATTAAAGCAACTAACCCAGACTTCATCTTTATCCCAGGATATTATGAAGAAGTTGGACTAATTGTAAAACAAGCTCGCGAACTTGGTATTACTGTTCCGCTAATGGGTGCTGATGGTTGGGATTCTCCAACAATCGTTGATCTAGCAGGTGCTGATGCTTTGAATAATACATTCATCATCAATCACTATTCTGCTGAAGATCCTGATGGCAAAGCAAAAGAATTCGCAGATAAATACAATGAAAAATTTGGGAAAGCTCCAAACTCATTCAACGCTCTTGGTTATGACACAGTTTACTTATTAAAAGATGCTGTTGAACGTGCGGGTTCTACAGATGGTACAAAAATTAAAGAAGCTTTAGAAGCAACAGACGGATTAGAACTAGTTACAGGATTATACTCAGTGGATGATAAGCATCATCCAGTAAAATCTGCAACAATTCTAGAGTTCGTTGATGGTGCTCAAGTATTTAACACTAAAGTTAATCCTTAAGATTAACCAGTAAAATGGGGGGATTATTATCCCTCCTTTTCTTTGTATCAAGAGAAAAAATTTGAATGTAAAAGGAGTGAAACTTCATGGAATGGATACAACAGCTGATAAACGGTATTTCACTCGGAAGTATTTACGCATTAATCGCACTCGGTTATACGATGGTTTATGGAATTATTAAACTTATTAACTTTGCACATGGTGATGTTTTTATGGTAGGTTCCTTCATTGGATTCTATTCAATTACTGTATTTAATTTAGGATTCTTTCCAGCACTAATTATTTCAATGGCTGCATGTGCATTATTTGGAGTCATAATTGAACGTATTGCATATAAACGACTGCGTAATGCTACTAGAATTGCTGCACTTATTACGGCAATTGGTGTGTCACTATTAATCGAGTATGGTGTAATTTATATTCGTGGTGCTCAGCCTGAAGCTTATCCAGATGTTTTTGCTTATAGAACTTTCGATTTTCTTGGAGCACAGATTAGCATTCAGTCCATTTTAATCCTGTCTGTTTCTGTCATTCTAATGATACTTCTACAATTTATCGTACATAAAACAAAAACAGGTAAAGCAATGCGAGCAGTTTCTCATGATACAGAAGCTGCAAAACTTATGGGTATCAATGTAGATAACACAATTTCTGCTACTTTTGCAATCGGATCTGCTCTAGCAGGTGCTGCCGGTGTGATTTTCGGTGTGTATTATACAAAAATTGATCCATTGATGGGTATAATTCCTGGTTTAAAAGCGTTTATCGCAGCCGTTTTAGGGGGCATTGGAATAATTCCTGGAGCAATGGTAGGTGGTCTTGTCCTTGGGGTAGTAGAATCGATTGTTAGTGCTTTAGGATTTTCTTTATGGAGAGATGCTGCTGCATTCATCATTTTAATACTTATCCTTATCTTTAGACCATCTGGAATTTTCGGTAAAAATACACGAGAGAAAGTGTAGGTGGTAGAGATATGAAAAAATCCAAACAGTTTTGGTCATATATAGCAGTTGCTATCATCGTTTATGTAGTGGTTCAAGTTCTAATAATGAACGGTATGATGAATCAATTCTACTCAAATACGCTAATCTTCATAGCTATTAATATAATTTTAGCAGTCAGCTTACATTTAGTAATAGGTATTACTGGTCAGTTTTCCATAGGTCACGCTGGGTTTTTGGCAATAGGAGCATATGTCTCTGCAATTATTACAATGAAATTGGATTTACCTTTTATATTAGCTATATTAGTCGGTGGTCTAGTTGCGGCATTGGCGGGGCTGATTGTAGGTATTCCGAGCTTGCGTTTAAAAGGAGATTATTTAGCAATCGCAACTTTAGGATTCGCTGAAATAATCCGAATCGTATTTTTAAATATCGACTATGTTGGTGGGGCTGCCGGTATGCAGGTATCACATCTTACTACTTGGACATACTCGTTTGTTTGTTTACTAATTACGGTGATAGTTATTGTAAACTTTACAAATTCACGACACGGTATAGCTGCTATTTCGGTAAGAGAAAATGAGATTGCTGCAGATGCAATGGGTATTAATACAACTTATTATAAAGTTGCAGCATTTGCCATTGGCTCCTTCTTTGCGGGAGTTGCTGGTGCCTTATTCTCGCATAATTTCTATATTATTCAACCAGGACAATTTGGTTTCTTAAAGTCATTTGATATTTTAATATTTGTAGTACTCGGCGGACTAGGAAGTTTATCAGGTGCGATACTTTCTGCAATTCTATTGACCGTTGTTTCTACCTATCTACAGGGATATCCGGAAACACGTATGATTATCTATAGTCTTGTTTTAATCTTAGTAATGCTTTATCGTCCAAAAGGATTGATGGGGACGATGGAAATTACAGATTATTTCAAACTCTGGAGAACGCCAAAAGGAGGCGGTCAGCATGGAAAGTAAAACATTATTAGAAGTAAAAAATGCAGGAATACAATTTGGTGGTCTAAAGGCAGTTCAAAACCTAAACCTTAAGCTAAATCAGGGAGAACTTGTTGGCTTGATCGGTCCAAATGGTGCTGGTAAGACTACTAGCTTTAATTTACTAACAGGTGTTTATGTACCTACTGAAGGAGATATTTTGTTCAATGGTGAACGTATAAATGGTTTAGCTCCTTTTAAAGTTACGAGAAAAGGGATAAGCCGTACTTTCCAAAACATTCGTCTCTTTAATGAATTGTCTGTATTAGATAATGTAAAGGTTGCTTATCATTCTCTTGCAACACATACAATGTTAAGCTCTATACTTCGTTTGCCTTCTCATTTCAAAGGTGAAAAAGAGATGGAAGAAAAATCATTAGAATTTCTAAAGATTTTCAAGCTTGAAAAATATAAAGATGAACTAGCAAAAAATCTTCCATATGGTCAGCAAAGAAGATTGGAAATTGCTAGAGCACTTGCAGCGGGTCCTAAATTATTGTTACTTGATGAGCCAGCAGCTGGTATGAATCCTCAGGAAACAAAGGATTTAATGAACTTAATAGCATTTGTTCGTGAAAAATTCGATTTAACTATTTTGTTAATAGAGCATGACATGAATTTAGTAATGGGAGTTTGTGAAAGAATATATGTACTCGATCATGGTCAACTTCTTGCGGAAGGATCACCAGAAGAGATCCGTAACCATCCTAAGGTTATAGAGGCTTATTTAGGGGAGGAAGTTCACGATGACAATGCTTAAAGTGGAAAACATAGATGTGTTTTATGGGAATATTCAAGCACTGCGTGATGTTTCGATTACAGTTAATGAAGGGGAGATTGTTTCCTTGATTGGTGCTAATGGAGCAGGGAAAAGTACTTTGCTAAAAACTCTCTCAGGCTTGTTGAAACCCAAAAATGGGAAAATAGAATTTCTTGACAAATCAATTTCTGGTAAACAGGTACAATCAATTGTTAAAGCTGGGATATCTCATGTTCCAGAGGGAAGACGTGTTTTTGCAAACTTAACTGTAGAAGAAAACTTAGAATTAGGTGCATTTCTTAGGAAAGATAAACAAGGAATTCACCAAGATATGCAAAAAGTATATGAAATCTTCCCAAGATTACTAGAACGTAAAAAACAGCATTCTGGAACTCTTTCTGGAGGAGAACAGCAGATGCTAGCCATGGGAAGGGCTATTATGGCGAAGCCTAAACTCGTATTATTAGATGAACCTTCTATGGGACTTGCTCCGTTAATGGTCAAAACAATATTTCAAGTAATTGAGGATATTAATCGTGAAGGAACAACCGTTTTATTGGTTGAACAAAATGCTAATATGGCCCTATCTATAGCAAGTCGAGGATATGTTATTGAAACAGGAAGAGTTGTACTTTCTGGTTCAGCACAGGAATTACAAAATAGTGAAGAAGTTAAACTGGCCTACCTTGGTGGTCATTAATCGTAAACTACGACTATGTTTAGTCGTAGTTTTTTTCGTGTTAATGTTATATGATAGGTATTAAATATTTATCAGAATTACATAGAAAGGAGGGCTTTATTGAGAACTTTAAGGTTTTGGATTTTATCGCTTATTTGTTTTACTATGCTTGGGATAGTATTCAGCACTCTAACTTCAAGTTATTTTGTAACGAAGAAAATATTGATTGAAAATTCGTTAGAGCAAAATAGAGTGTATTCTATGAAATTGGCTCAAATGACGGAAGAAGTTTTTTCATCTCTGCAAAATAACTTGGAAGCTCGAAAGTCAGATGTGGTTAAGAATATAGAAAATCCTAATACAGTTACCAATATATTAGAACAACTAAATATAAGCGGCAAGAACTTCAACTCTTTATCCGTTATCGATCATCAAGGAATTGCGATTGCAACCGCACCCAATATAGGCCTTGTTGGCAATAAAATTAACTCCAATGCTGTTAAGGAAGGCTTAATAAAGAAGGAACCATTTATTTCTAAACCGTATTATGCGCAAACAGGAAGACTACTAATACTTATTTCTACCCCATTATTTAATGGAAGTAATGAATATGTAGGAATGTTGAATGGAACAATTTATTTGGAGGAAGAAAGCTTTATCCATCATATCCTTGCCGATCATTATTCTAAAGACGGTTCCTACGTTTATGTAGTTGATCGGGATGGAACTCTGATTTATCATCCTGATAAAACGAGAATAGGGGAATCTGTTGAAAGTAACCCTGTTGTTCAAAAGTTAATAGAAGAGAAAAGTGGGGCTCTGCAAATAGATAATTCACTTGGAAGTAACTTTCTGGCAGGTTATACATACATTGAGAAAAGTAGGTGGGGGGTAGTCTCACAGACCCCATTTAAAAGTGCTTTAAAACCTTTATCTGGAATAATGTTAACGATTTTTACATTTTCTTTGCCGTTTATACTTATTTTTATAGTTGCAGCTTTTTACGTATCAACTAAGTTATCTTCACCATTACGTAAACTTGCCATTTACACGTTACGGGGTAGGGATGAACAAGAAGAATCCCTCGATATCCCTACTTGGTATTTCGAGGCAAAACAACTTACGGAGACGATTGAAAATTATAGGAAACGTCAGGAAGAAACTGTAGATAATATGAAGACAATATCCGTAACAGACCCATTGACAGGATTGAAAAATAGAAGATATGCAGATATTTTATTCGATAAATTTCTCGATCAAAAAGTAAAGTTTTCTTTACTTATTCTAGATATCGATCATTTTAAGAAAGTTAATGATCAATTTGGACATATTGCCGGAGATGAAGTTCTCAAATTTATCTCTAAAATTTTGAAGGACTTTTGTGTCGAACAAGAAGAGTGTATTCGACTTGGAGGGGAAGAATTTCTCATTTTTCTTCCAGAGAAGGAGATTCAAGAAGCATATATACTGGGAGAACGTATAAGAATGACTGTAGAGGATTCTGTTTCACCTATTCATAAAAGACTTACTATTTCTTTAGGGGTTGGTGAATATAAATGTGGGGAAACGCTAACCCAATCTATGCAAAGAATTGATATTGCTCTTTATGAAGCAAAATCAAATGGGCGTAATAATATAGTAATTGCAAAATCATGAAAGAACAATTGAATATCGACTTAAAAGCAAAAACGAGCGGAAGGATCAAAGTATCTAATCCTTTTGCTCGTTCTTTCTTAGTAAATAATATATAGCGTCAACGATTAACCCAATCACAAATCCAAATGCAGTGAAGATAAATAAGGAAAGAATTCCCGCAAGGTCTCCAAATTCTTCTGGTCCAGTAATAAATGAACGATACATTTCAAAAAATCCAATTAGTAATCCAATAGCGAATATATAAAAGGCTTTACGTAACTTATAAAGCAACATAGCACCTGCTAAAACACCGATTACTATTGAAAATGCTGCGAATGCAAGCAAGTTCATAATAACCAAGTCTTGACCCAACACATATTTAATACCTAAAATAAGTAAAAACATAGAAATAAAAATAATCGAAATTGCAATTTTCCCATAATTTTTTAACAATTGATTCGCCTACCTTCATTTATTAATCATACTGGAACTTTATATTATTTCCAATAGAATATGCAAAAGAACGAGAGGAATGGTATTGATGACAGAACATTATTTTCATTTAAAAGCAGATTGGCCAGGTAACCGCAATGATATAGGAACTGTTCATGCGCGGAATCTTCAAACAAACATTTCAATCCCACCAGAAATGGATGGTCCAGGAGTAGGTACAAATCCGGACGAAATGCTCCTTGGAGCAGCCACGACATGTTATATTATTACACTTGCTGCCATGCTAGAGAGAAGTCAGATAGAAAAGGTATCACTCGTTGTTGAATCATCTGCTGTAGTAGATGTGACGAATGGCATTTTTACATACAAAAAAATAATTCATCGACCTAAACTAGTAATAGTTAATGAAAAAGACTCCAAAATGGCTAATCGATTACTAGTGAAAGCAGAAGATACTTGTATGATAAGTAAAGCTCTAAAAGGCAATGTAGAAATTGAGCTTGAACCCACACTGCTAGTGGGAGTTCAAACGCCATAAAATAAGCGCAAAGAAAGCTGCTTGCTGTGATGGATGTCACAACAAGCAGTTTTTTTAGAATAAAGTATATAAAAAGTAGCTTGAACACTGTGTTCACAAAACTTTCAAAAAGGAACAAATCCTGCTGATTTCCGGTACATGTGGACGCTTTCTAGCTGAGCGAGGGCAGTTCCTTCTCTTTCGCTACGCTACTGCGGGGTCTCCTTTTCTTTTTCAATTGAAAATAAATAAAATTGTTAGTATATATCGAATAAATAAGCGAATTAGCTTACGAAATTGCATCTTACTGAGCTTCCTTTATGAATAGGGAATTATCAGTTTTCTAGTTATTTAAAACGCACTAACCTTTTTCTAAAAGTTGTGGGAGAACGATGCGCAGGCGACCGTCACAACCATTACTCACTAAAAATTCACTCGGTAATTCTATAGTAAAACGTCTGTCCAAAGCACTTTGAAACGATAGAAACAGGTTTTGAAATTAGAGGATCAAACCACTTTTTGCACTGTTCTTCTTACAATACATATACATAAATACAGATAAAGTGAAACAACGTCCCAAACAATATAAACATATGAAAGATTTCATGAAATCCTAATTTCTTTATGAATGGAATATTTGGCTTTACCCCATATATGATTCCTCCAATAGTATAAGAGACTCCTCCTAAAATTAGATAAAATAATCCTGTAGAACCTAGAGAGTCAGCTAGTGTAGGTGCTAAGAAAATTATCATCCAGCCCATGCCGATATAAATAGCCGTAGAAACCCATCTCGGACAATCAAACCAAATCATTTTAAACAAAATACCACTTGCTGCTAGTAATAGAATAATAGTAAACAAGACATATCCAGAAGTGTTATTCAAGGTGATTAAGCAAAATGGTGCATAGGTGCCAGCGATTAAAATATATATCATGGAATGATCTAGTCGTCTTAAAAATTGTATATGGTGAGCTTTTCCTATCAACCAGTGATAAGTAGCAGATGCTGTATAAAGCAAAATCATGCTAACACCAAAAACAACTATTGCAGTTAAAGTTAGGGGAGGACTATCGAGTTCAAATCCCTTCATTAACATTAGGATTAGTCCAACTACCCCTAATAACGCTCCCAATAAGTGTGACAGACTATTAAACGGCTCTCTAATATATGTATTCATGTAAATATCTCCACCTCTTCATGTAGTTTCAGTAACTACGTATAAATGTATTACTATTATGACACTTAGTCAAGGTTTACCTTGAATGTATTTTAAGTTATGATAAACGTAATGTATAAACTGGAGGTATTTTAGTGAGCAAATCTGAGGAAATCACACAAAAATTGGGTTTGGAGTCCACTATACATGAAGCAGATATTCCAACTATCGACTTGTATATGGACCAAGTGATTCAGTTATTTGATGCAACATATAGTGAGTCTTTACGTAATGAAGAAGAAAAGGTATTGACCAAAACGATGATCAATAATTATGCAAAAGGAAAATTATTTATACCCATTAAAAACAAAAAATACTCCAAAGACCATATTATGATGATCAGCTTGATATATCAGTTAAAAGGCGCACTTTCTATTAAGGATATTAAATCTGTATTAGAGCCGATAAATGAAAAGATCGATACGGAAGACTTTCCATTAGAAAAATTTTATCATTCCTGGGTGAAACTCCAACAAAAAAATGCTCAGAACTTTCTTGAGGAAATGAAAAGCCATGAAATAGAAGTGGAAAATCAGGAAACAGAGGAAACTGATAAACTAATTTTACTCATTGCTTCGCTTTCGAATATGAGTAATGCTTATCGAAAAGCAGCTGAACTTCTAGTAGATGAATTAACGGAACTAAGAAAGGGGACAAGGCAGTGAAAACACTATGGACAAATGGAAATATTATCACAATGAAAGCAGAAGAGGATTTTGCGGAAGCGGTGTTAGTAGAAGATGGAATCATTCTCAAAACCGGTTTAAAAAAAGATCTTCTTCCACTAGCGGATCATGTGGAATCACTAGATGGGTGTGCTATGTATCCAGGTTTTGTTGATAGCCATATTCACTTAATTGGTCATGGGGAGAAGCTATCCTATATAGACTTGTCTACTTTTACTTCTATTAAACAAATAAGAGAAACCATAGCTTCTCATATTACGAACGAAAAATGGTATATAACGGAAGGGTGGAACGACAATAAACTGGAAGAAGGCAGACCGCTAACTTGTACGGATATTGACTTCATAGCTGAAACGGCGATAGTGTTAAAAAGGGTATGTCGACATGTTTTAGTAGCGAATACAGCCGCAATGAATTTAGCTGGTATTTCTAAAGAAACTCCTGACCCAATTGGAGGGGTAATTGGTAAAGATGAAAACGGGGAACTTAATGGTCTTTTCTATGATGAAGCACAGCAATTAATAACAGAACATATACCATTGAATACTACTGAACATTTGAAAAAGGTTATAGCTACTAGTATAGAAGACTTAAAGTCAAAAGGTATAACCGGGGTTCACACAGAGGATATGGCCTATTACGGACCATATGAAGGTCCTTTACAAGCATATCGAGAAACGGTACAAGAAGGCTTTAGAGTTCATCTGTTGCGACATCATGCGGTTTTTGAACAAATGCAGGGAGAACAAACGTCATCTTTTATCGAATTTGGAGCGATGAAAATATTTGTTGACGGTTCATTAGGTGGCAGGACAGCGTTATTATCTGAAGACTACGCAGACGACACAGGAACAAAAGGCGTTGAGGTCCATAGCCCAGAAAAGCTAGAGGATCTAGTAAAATTGGCTCGCAGCTATAATGAAAATATTGCAGTGCATGTAATTGGTGATCTAGCTGTTGAGAAAATATTAGATTTAATAGAAAAACATCCTGTACCAAAGGGGAAGAAAGATCGATTAATACATGTAAATGTATTGCGTGCTGACCTTGTTGAGCGAATGAAAAAGCTGCCAATAATACTGGATATACAACCAATATTTGTCACTTCCGATTTTCCATGGGTAAAAGAAAGAATTGGATCTTCCAGATTACAATGGGCTTATGCTTGGAAATCGCTACTTAAGAAAGGTTTCGATTGTGCAGGAGGATCTGATTCACCAATCGAACTAGCAGACCCGTTGCTTGGTATAGATGCAGCTGTTAATAATTCATATTTGCCAGAACAGGAGTTAACAGTATTTGAAGCAATATCCTTATATACATCCGGTAGTGCAAAAGCTATAGGGGAAGAAAATAAGCGAGGATTAATATTACCTGGTTTTGATGCAGATTTTACTATTTTAGATAATGTGCTTGAAAAAGAAAACATTCTATCCACTGTGGTAGAAAAGACAGTTGTAGCGGGTAAAGTAGTATATGAAAAGAAAAAGTGAAACTATTCATCTAGTGCAACCGTATAAAAGTAGGAGAGGAGTGAGATAAAAATGGAAAACACAGGTTTTAAAATCTTGCTTCATGCAAGTACATGGTTTGCCCCTTTTCTAGTACCATTTATTTTATTTTTAGTAGTAAATGACGAAGAAATTAAAAAGCTATCCATACAAGCTGTACTGTTTCAATTAGTAATGGCTGTATTGTTAACTATTTCCTTCTTTTTAATTATTCTTCTAATCGGTATTCCGATGCTTATCATTTTTGGTATAATGGCATTTGTAGTTCCGATTATTGGAATTGTTAAAGCGATTACAGGAGACACCTTTAACTATCCTATTGTAGGATCATGGATAAAGTAGTGTCATAACATAAAGGGGAATTAGAATGACTACTAGAATCGGTATTGATGCAGGTGGAACATTAACAAAAATAGCTTATTGGAATGAACATAATGAGATGAACTTTGAACGATTTCATTCATCAGATTTCCGACAAGTTAAGGATTGGATTGAAACTAATCATCCGAATGCTTCTATCTGCGTCACTGGTGGTCGTGCGGAGCAATTAAAAGTACATTTTAGCTCAAGTGAAGAAATACCATATATAGTTGAGTTTGATGCGACTATGAATGGTGTCATGTATCAAATGAAGCTAGGATCAATTGAGCCTAAAGCTGCTATTATAGCGAATATTGGTACGGGTACCTCTATACATATTATGGAAGAAAATATACATAAACGATTAGGCGGTACAGGTATTGGAGGTGGAACTCTTCTTGGTTTGGGTATGGCATTAACAGGTATATCCGATTTTGAAGAGATCATAAAACAATCTCTAGCAGGAAGTAGGACTAAAATTGATGTATTAGTAAGCGACATTTACAAAAATAATAAGCTCCCTTTAAAAGGTACCTTAACAGCCAGTAATTTTGGTGGTATTTCATTGAATACTGACAACAATAATAGCTCTTCCGATTTGTTAGCTGGTGTCCAAGGAATAATAGGAGAAGTAGTTGCTTCACTTTGTATCCAAGTCGCAGATGCACATCAAGTGGAGGATATTATATACATAGGTACTACCTTGGAGGACAATGAATTACTCCAGCAAATCATTGAATCCTATACGATTTTAAAGCTAAAAAAACCAATCTTTTTAGATAAACATGGCTATAGCGGAGCGATAGGTGCATTATTAGAAAACACTAAATAATATTGGGTATAATTGTTGCATATTCCTAGAATGCATGTTATATTTAAAGAGGATTATTTTTGTTCGGTTAGTTAGTAGGTGGCAACACTTTTACTTAACAGTGTTGAGCAAGGATAGTAACACAATGTGTGCAGCTGCTGCATACGAGGAGGAAATACACATGGAACAAGGTAAAGTAAAATGGTTTAACTCAGAAAAAGGATTCGGATTTATCGAACGTGAAGGCGGAGACGACGTATTCGTACATTTCTCAGCTATTCAAAGCGAAGGTTTCAAATCTCTTGACGAAGGTCAAGAAGTAACTTTTGAAATCGAGCAAGGTCAACGTGGCCTTCAAGCTACTAACGTAGTTAAAGCTTAATTTTAAACCTAAAACTTAACTTTAACAGGCTCTCAAAAGAGAGTCTGTTTTTTTGCATTAAAAGTAATCGATTATTTCGATAATATGCTATGATTATAGTAATATTTTGGAGGTGTTTGAAAATTGGAGGAAATGAAACTAATTGCAATTTCAATAGGTAAACCTAGAACTGTGAGGAACGAGTTAGGAGAAGAGCTTCGTTCAGGAATATTTAAAAATCAAGTAACTGAAGCATATTTGACAAAGGATGGCTTTAATAATGACGGGGTGGCAGATTTAAAGCATCACGGTGGTCTAGACAGGGCGGTTTGCATGTACAGCATGGAACATTACAGAAGCTGGTCAAAGGAATTTCAAATGAATTTTCCCATAAGTGCAATTGGTGAAAACTTGCTAGTAGAAAATATGCTAGAAGAAAATATACATATTGGAGATCGCTTTTCCATTGGGGAGGCAATTATTGAAGTAACTCAAGGAAGAATACCTTGTAATACGATCAATAAAAGAACTGGTGTAAAACCCCTGATGAAACGAATGATTGAAACTGGTCACACTGGTTATTTATGTCGTGTTATTAAAGAAGGTCGAATTACTAACGCAGATCGTATCGAACGAGTTTTCGAACATCCGGAAAAAATTACTGTTTCCTATGCTCATTCCATTTATTTTTATCAAAAAGACTCAAAAGAAGGAATAGAAAATGTTCTGAAAGTAAATGAGCTAGCAGATGAGTGGAGAGTCAAACTCCAAAAGATGTTATCGAAGCTAGAATAGAAT
Source organism: Psychrobacillus sp. FSL K6-2836 (assembly GCF_038003085.1). Classification (NCBI taxonomy): domain Bacteria; kingdom Bacillati; phylum Bacillota; class Bacilli; order Caryophanales; family Bacillaceae; genus Psychrobacillus; species Psychrobacillus sp. FSL K6-2836. Next base: position 150,856 of record NZ_JBBOOM010000001.1, on the reverse strand, counting down.
AGGATGAAAACCAATGAAAAAATGGAAAAAAGAAATTTTACTCCATGTACCTATTGAATTTGCGTGGTCTTATTTTTACGGAGACATATCCAAAAAGAAAAAGATATTTCCAAAAGTAGTAGATGAGGAAATCATTGATCAAACGGAAGAAATTATAGGTACAATGATAAATCAAAGCTATCAAAATGGATCTTTGATAGAGCAGTATGAAATTACGATAAAAAAATATACAAATGAGCCTAACTACAAAGCTATTCAGGAAAGTTTTCTTCTAAATAACCGATTTAATATGACAACGGAATATGAATTAGTAAGTCAAGGTGACAAAATAACAAAATTCATCTATACTTCTATAAATAAACCGAAAAATCCACTGCTTTCTATTTTTCAATTGTTTGGCAGTGACGAGGTCATTGTAAATTTTTTAAACAAAGCAAAAACAGCGATTGAATTGGATTTTGAACAATTGCAAAATAATGAAGAGCTATAAATTCATAGAGCTAAAAACAACTGCCTTTTACTTTTTAGGCAGTTGTTTTAATACAGCCTCTCGTGCAAGAGCATGGGCTGCTTTGTTTTGATCGTCAGGGATCCATTTGATAAAAAACAGATCAAACCCTTCTATAGTGGCTAAAATTTTCTCCAATATAGCTGCAAATTCGGGATTCTTGGCATACCTTTTTTCTACTGCTGCACAAACGATTTGTGAATCAGTACGTGCTGAAACAATGGAAGGAGATAGTTTTTTTGCCTCTTCTAAACCTCTTTGTAATGCGATAAATTCCGTCGTGTGATTGGAGTATTCTCCGATAAATTCACTTATTTTTACATGGTGTCCTTCACCTTTTATGAACACACCAATGCCACTTGGTCCTGGATTGCCAGTGGTCGACCCGTCAATATAAACTTCTAACATATAATCACCTTTTTAAAAAAGAATAATGGATACATCTAGTTTGAATGATTAAAGGGATAGTTGCAAATAAAAGTAACATAATAGTACAATTATGAAATAGTGAGGAGTAGAAATGTTGAAAAATACACAGCTTATAAATGAAATTGATTATTTATCAGATACTTATTGTGATGGCTGCTTTGTTCGGAAGCAATTACGAAAAGAAAGCGGCAAATCAATTGCGTATAGATTTTGCATAGAACAATGCACGGTTGGTGAAAGTATTAAACGAATAGGTAGTAACCTAAAGGGTTCAAAATAAAAAAGCCCCACGACTAATTTTGTCGCGGGAAGAAGCGTTTCTATTCGTTTTTTATCACGTTTGCAGCTTGAGGTCCACGGTTTCCTTCAACTATTTCGAACGTTACTTGTTGACCTTCGTCTAATGCTCGAAATCCATCACCTTGAATTCCTGTAAAATGGACAAATACATCTTCTCCATCGTTGTATTCGATGAAACCATACCCTTTTTCATTATTAAACCATTTTACTTTCCCCTGTTGCATAAACGTTCCTCCCTTAATCCACTGAAGATTCTATAAATGGATACATAAACTATACTTGAATTGTCAGTCTTCGTCAATAATATGTCGAATTTTAGCTTTTCCGCTTCTCTGTGCACAATTATAGTTTGTAGATCTAAATAATGAAATTATTAATAAATTGCTTAGTATATAATACTATTGGAAAAGTAATTTCCAAGACAAAATATCCCTCTGAGCATGTTTTAAATTTATGACAGAAATTGATTTGGTGCCTAGCCCTGCCACTTTTTTTATTGTCAGGTAGTGTGTAAGGTGCATAATAACTAAACAACAAAATATAAAAGACTAGGAATAAAATCAATTAATCTTTTTTCCTAGCCTTAAATATTTGGCTGTCATATATAGTTTATTTTGAGCTCTTGTTATCCGTAGTTGGTTGATCAGTAAATGTGTTAACTTGATGAGTTAAATCTTCAACTAATTCCTTTAATTGCTTTTTTTGTTGAGCTGTTAACTTTTCTTTAATGTTTTCCGGATCTATACCATTTCTTCTAAGTGTATCATCCACTAGAAGATCAATTACTTTGTTTGAAATAGAATTTGGTTTTTCTGGTAAATTACTCACATTGTTCACTCCTTCACTTAAAATCTGCTCAATAGTAACATATGCAACTATAGGAAAATTGAACAGTATAAATGAGCGGTTTTTTCTATAAAAATATCCGGTAAGTTACTTTCTTAAGTGTTCAAAGTAAGGCTTTTCTCTAGTACACTGAAAAATCCAACTAAATTTATTCAAATCGTTTTTATATTTTCGCGTAAAAACTATAGGATATCTAATTTTGCAACGATAGCCACAAGTATTTGAAGCAAAGCCTGGATATTAACTGCCAAGTCGGTATCTGTAGTTACCACGGTAATATTTTTAGAGCCTTCAATTATTGTTGTTTGAACATTTCTTTGTTTTGTTTTGATAAATTGGTTGAGATCTTGAGTTACAGCTCTTCCTTGTTCAGAATCCCCGATAGTGACACTTATAACAGCTGCAATTGCTGCTTGTATTCCTAGTTGTAGCGAAATCGCTGCTTGTGTATCTGTCGATCGTACTTCAATGCATTCGGAATCCTTAACGATAATCCGTTCAAATGATTGTTGTTTTGTAGATACTACTTGTTCCCCGTCTTGTAGGACATCACTGTTATTATTATTACAGGAAGTATCGCAATGATCTAATGCTCTCCATTTTCTTTTCTCCATTATATTTATTCACCTCTTTTATTTTTGATTAAAAAATATCCAATTTCGCAACTAATGCTACCAAAATTTGTAACATAGCTTCGATATTAACTGATAAGTCCGTATCAGTAGTTACAATATTGACGTCTTTTGAATTATCTACATAAATTTTCTGTTTGTTCGTTTGCTCATCATTAAACTTTTGGAACAATTCTTGAGATACAGCTTGACCTTGAGTTGTATTACCGATTGCTATGCTAATTACAAGCGCTATAGCAAGTTGTAAGCCTACTTGTAGCGAAACAGCTGCTTGTGTATCTGTTGATCGAACAGTTACGTTACAAGAATCTTTTATCCAGATTAATTCGTCGGACTCTTGGTCGACAGATGAAAACTGACCACCACCTTGAAAAACTGTTGCATCCTCGTTTTTTTCAGAGTGATGCCAGTTTTTATCTTCTTCCTCCTGCTCCCAATGATGATTATTGCATCGTGTGCATTTTTTAGCAGGTTTTTCACAAACATACTTACAATGCGTGCATTTCCAATGACTCATTTTATAAACTCCTTCCTCAATTGTTTTTCCAGGTTGCAATAATTTTACAACCGGATTTATATAACATATGAGCTTTTAAAAAAAGGATATAGTTTATTTGACTAAACTAATAAAACTATTTTAAATGAGTGCTAGAAAGCTTTTTGCTATATATGAAAAACCTATGGGAGAATGAATTTGTATTCAAGTCCATTAAAATAAATGCAAATATTACAGTCAAAGAGCTTTATTGTATATAATAGAGGTGATGAATCAAACTTGAGGAGAATAAAAAGATGAATCTTATTGAGCTATGTGAGAATTTGGTTAAAGACGTGTACATGCATTTTGATGCTAGTCACGATTTTCAACATATAGAAAGAGTGCGTAAAAATGCATTTGAAATTGCGGATACAGAGCCTATTGCAGATAGGGAGATTATTGAACTTGCAGTATTACTTCATGATGTGAGTGATCCTAAATATTCTACAGCTGAAAAGCAAGAGGAAGAAAGAATCATTAAACAGCTAAATCTATCGGAAGAAAAAATAGCTAAGGTAAAAGAAGTGATTAAAGCAATATCATTTAATGGAGGTCATGAGGTAAAAGCGGATACTTTAGAAGCGAAAATTGTTCGAGATGCGGATAGATTAGACGCAATTGGAGCAGTTGGTATTGCACGAACGTTCGCATATGGCGGTGCAAAAGGAAGACTACTTTATGACGCTTCTGAAACTCCAAGGGAAAATATGTCCGTAGAAGAATATCGAACGAAAAAAACAGCATCGGTTACACATTTTTATGAAAAATTATTAAAGCTATCAGAAGGAATGCAAACGCAAAAAGGGAAAGAACTTGCAGTAGAGCGACATGCCTTCATGGAACTATTTCTAGAAAACTTACGTAAAGAAACAGGAGAATATATATGAGTCATTTAATCATTTCTAATTTAACAAAAACAGTCGGTGAAAAGACCTTATTTGAAAATATATCCTTTACTATTAACAACCAAAATCGGGCGGGTTTAATCGGTATAAATGGTACAGGTAAATCTACCTTTCTATCTATTATTGCAGGTGAATTAGAAGCAGATTCTATTGAACGAGATCACCCAAACAAATATCGTATTGCCTATTTGGAGCAGCAACCAACTTTTGAAAAGGATGAAACAGTAATCCAAACCGTATTTGGTGGGGATTCTCCAATATTAAAGATTAATCGAGAGTACGAGGAAGCCTTAATAGCGTTAATGGAAAACTCGGATTCGACTGAACTACAAAATAGATTGATGGATCTGCAGCAGAAAATGGATGATTTACAAGCATGGGATGTCAATTCATTGGCAAAGACTGCTTTAACTAAATTGGGTATAACTCAATTTGAGGAATCTATCCTTCATCTATCTGGAGGTCAGCAAAAAAGAGTAGCACTAGCGAAAGTATTAATCGAACCAGCAGATCTTTTATTGTTGGATGAGCCAACAAACCATTTAGATAAAGAGTCAACTGATTGGTTACAGGAAATGCTACAAAGAGTTGAAGGTTCTATCATTTTTGTAACACATGATCGATACTTTTTAGATACCGTTGCAACACATATTTATGAGCTTGCAGATAAAACCTTATATACGCACACTGGAAATTATGCAGACTATTTAGAGTCAAAAGCATTGCGTGAAGAAATGAATGCTGCATCCCAGCAAAAACTTCAAAATTTATACCGTAATGAATTAAAATGGATTCGCAGAGGGGCTAAAGCAAGATCTACAAAACAAAAAGCAAGAAAAGACCGATTTGAAGAGATAGACGCAAGTATTGATCGTGATAATTCCGCCCTAAATTTAGAATTGGAAATGGTGACAACAAGACTCGGAAAACAAGTGTTAGAAGGAAAAGGTATTACCAAAAGCTTTGATGAGAAGAAAATTGTTGAAGACTTTTCTTTTTTACTGCAAGCGGGAGATCGCATTGGTATTGTAGGTCCTAATGGTGTAGGGAAAAGTACGCTCCTTAAAATGCTTGCCGGGGAAGTTCCAATGGATTCAGGTGAAATAATTAAAGGTTCCACGGTTAAGTTAATGCACTTTACTCAACAGTTACCAGAGTTGAATCCACAAACAAGAATGATTGAATATGTTCGTGAATCATCCGATTTAATAGAAACTGGTTCTGGAGAAAAATTCTCTGCTGCTCAAATGTTAGAGCGATTCTTGTTCCCATTAAACACACATGGTACCCAAATCGGAAAACTATCTGGTGGGGAAAAGAAACGACTAGTACTATTAAAAATGTTAATGGAGCAGCCCAATGTTCTTTTCCTAGATGAGCCTACAAATGATTTAGATATTCAAACATTATCTGTTCTGGAAGATTTCATGGAATCTTTTCCAGGTGTAATTATTACGATTTCCCATGACCGTTTCTTCTTGGACCGCATTGCCAAAAAGCTTTGGCTATTAAATGGTGATGGTACAGTAACTGAATGGCTTGGGGTATATTCAGATATGCTTGATGCACCAAAAGAAACTCCAAAGGAAATAGTAGAACAAATAAAAGTGGAATCACCTGAAAAAGTAGTAAAAGAAAAGAAGAAATTTTCCTATAAAGAACAAAGAGAATGGGAAACTATAGGGCAAGAAATTGAACAAACAGAACAGTTAATAGAGCGATTAGAAGGTAAAATGCAAACAGCTGGTTCTGATTTTACTTTACTGCAAGATATAACGAATGAGTTAGCAGAAGCTAACGCCAAATATGAGCAGTTAATTGAAAGATGGTCCTATTTGGAAGAAATAGCATCTTCTTAACTTAACTTACTGGAGGTATGTACAGGATGAAAATAGTAACGATTGAGCCGACACCAAGTCCAAATACGATGAAAGTGGTTATAGATCAGGAGTTGCCTTTTGGCAAAAGCCATAACTATAAAAAAGACAATATAGCCGATGCTCCAAAGGAAATTCAAGCTATCTTTGATATTGAAGGCGTTAAAGGTGTTTACCATGTGGCAGACTTTCTTGCAATTGAGCGTATTGCGAAGTTTGCTTGGGAAACAATTTTAGCGAGTGTCGAAAATGTTTTCGGTGCTGAAAATGATGAAGCAAACGATACAGATAAACCATTAGAGCATTACGGAGAAGTTTATGTACATGTTCAGCAATATAAAGGTATTCCTCTGCAGGTGAAGGTTTTCGATAGTGAATCCGAATCGAGATATGGACTATCCGAACGCTTTATTAAGGCGTTGGATGAAGCGATGGAGGGCGATAAAGAAAACTATATTTTGCTACGTAAGTGGGTAGATTATGGCGTTCGTTATGGTGATCAGAAGGAAATAGGAGAACAGTTAGTAAAAGAGCTAGAAGCAACTTTTCCGGAAAGCAAGCTAGGTCAACTTATTGCAGATAAAGATATAAACGAAGAAGACAAAAAGCCTATAAGAGTACCATTTACATTGGACCAATTTGAAGTAAGTGAATGGGAGCGACGTTTTCAATTACTAAATAACCTGATCAACCCAGAAATAGAGGATCTGCCTATACTGGAACGAGCAATACAAGATGAGCAAGTATCTATTAGACGACTAGCTACAGTTTACCTTGGATTAATAGAGGATGAAGCAGTTGTACCTTATTTAGAAATTGCTCTAAAAGACAAAAGTTCAGCAGTTAGAAGAACAGCTGGCGATGCAATGAGTGACTTAGGATTCGAACAATTTGCAGATGCGATGAAGATTGCTCTTTTCGATAAAAACAAACTAGTTCGCTGGAGAGCAGCAATGTATTTTTACGAGGTTGGTGATACTGAAGCACTACCAGCTCTTAAAGACGCAATGGATGATAAAGAATACGAAGTAAAACTTCAAGTGCTAATGGCTATTGCCCGTATTGAAGGAGGCGAGGAAGCTAGAGGATCCGTTTGGAAACAAATGAGTGAAGCAAGAAAATAGATTGAAAAACGCAAAAGAGTTGTTCGCTATAAGGAACAACTTTTTTGCGTTTTGATTTAAAAAAACCAGCTATAATCAAATATTCTACACGGATGTTGGCTGTATAGGAAAAACCCTCATTTTATAAATCAACCATCACATATATATTCACATCATTAATGGATAAATTTACTGTTACGCAAGTAAATCAGTATCTTGAGCAAGTAAACAACCAGTTAGCGCAAGTAAATTATATAGGTAAACAAGTAACAATTGAGTGGACGCAAGTAAATGACATACGCAAGCAAGTAACCGGTCTTCTACTAAGAAATCTTGGTTATGGTTTCTACATCTATACATTTGCCCCAAAGAATATCGCTCGTGCAGCTTGCCAGTCGCAATCACAGAAATTGGAGGAAGAACTTATGCTACAAATCGAGTCGAAAAAGATACCCCCTCAGATAGAGGAGCTATTATGCTTTGCTACATCCAAAGAGAAGGTGGATATGGAGTATCATTCTTACTTATCAGTACCAAATAAAATGTTGTATGGAAAGATTATTGATAATGATATTGTTGGTTGTATAGGAATAGAATTTGTTTCTCCGAGTGTATGTGAGATTAAGCATATTGCTGTTAACCCAAATAATAGGAAGCAGCAAATTGGTAGTAATATGATCTATTTTATTATCGAGAAATTTCAAATAGATTCTATCATTGTAGAAACGGATAAGGATGCAGTGGAATTCTATGCTTCTATCGGATTTAATATAACAAGTCTTGGTGAAAAGTATCCAGGCATTGAACGATTTCAATGTGTATTTAGCAAATCATATGAGTAAGCAAAACCATTACCTAGCCAAAAAATAATCCAAAACGAACTGATGAAATAACTTCGCAGCTGGGGATAGATAGCGATCTTTTACTACGGCCACACCAATCACACGTTCATATGTAGCATCTTCCATCCTCAATTTAGTCATCCTATCCATTTCTCCTCCATACGGTAAAATGGAATACCCCAGTCCAGCAGCGATGAAGCCTGCAACAGTTGCGACTTCATCTCCTTCAAAGGAAATAATTGGCTTTAATCCTTCATTCTCGAATATTTCATCTGTTGTTTTTCGAAGTGCATAGCCTTTTTTCAACCCTATAAATGACTCATTCGCTATTTCTTTTAGCCGAATGCTCCTACGTGAAGAAAGTGGGTGGTTTGCCTGAACTATCACAAACAATTCATCTCGCCAAAGCTCCGTCCATTCAATCGGATTTTCGTTTTCCATGGACGCAACCAAACATAGATCTAAGTTCCCCTGTTTTAGTTCTTTCAATTGGGTATGAGTATGATTTTGTTGAAATTGGAAGGTGATATGTGGATGCTCCTTATGAAACGCACGTATAATATTAGGAACAGTGCTTGTACCTAAAGTATGTAAAAAACCAAGCGAAACTTCTCCGTGTTCAGGATTTATAATATGCTGGATTTCTTCTAAACCATCCTCCATTTCTTTCATAATTTTATTGACTCTTTTTAAAAACAGCTGTCCGTATTTATTCAAAATGATAGAGCGGCCTTGTCGATCAAATAATGGAACTCCAATTTCCTGCTCCAAACTTGCGATGGATCTACTTAAAGCTGGCTGAGAAATAGCTAGTATTTCTGCGGCTTTCGTCATATGTTGAATCTTTGCAAGTGTTTGGAAATATTCTAATCGTTGCCATTCCATTCAATCATTTCCTTCCTGTCTAATTGATGCACAAAAGGTATCGTTTTAATAAGAATAATAAATTATACATTATAAATAGTCAATGCTACTATTAGTTCAATAGTTTAATACTTTAATGAAATAAAGGGGATATTCAAATGAAAGTTGTAGCACCTAAATCTTTCACATTAGAAGGCGGGAAAAGAGCAGTATTATTGCTCCATGGATTTACAGGGAGCACAAAGGATGTAAAAAGATTAGGTCAGTATTTACAAAAAAAAGGCTATACTTGTCATGCACCTCTGTACAAAGGACACGGTGTTACACCGGAAGAATTGTTATTAACAAGTCCAGCTGAGTGGTGGCAAGATGTAGTGAATGGGTATAATCATTTAAAAAAACTAGGATATGAAGAAATTGCGGTAGCAGGAATTTCGCTAGGGGGAGTTTTCTCCCTGAAGGTAGCAGAAGAGTTTCCTGTAAAAGCTGTTGTATCGATGTGTGCTCCTATAAAGCGAAACAGCACGGATGGGTTATTTGAACGGTTATATAATTATGCTAAAATCTATAAATCATTTGAAGGCAAATCAAAAGAAGAAATAATAGAGGAACTAGAAAAATTAAAGAACATAAACAGAGAATCCTTAAACGGGGTGCAGGAAATAACAGAAATGACTAGTGGTGGACTAGCTTTCATCCATTCACCAACTTTAGTCCTGCAGGGTTCGTTAGATGATGAGGTCTATAAAGAAAGTGCTTCCTACATTCATGAGCAAGTAGAAACGGATGAAAAAGAAATTATTTGGTATAAAGAATCTGGTCATATAATTACCGTTGGAAAAGAGAAAGACAAAGTATGCGAGGATGTATACGAATTTCTCAATCAAGTTGAATGGATTGCTTCTTAATAACTTCTTTAAAAACCTTTTACTATTGAGCGTCTAAATCCGCTAGATATGTAAAAGGTTTTTTATTATGGTGATTGTAGTATGATATGTAGTAATCATGTTCTGGGAGGAATACAGTTGAAGTTTATCAAAGTACTTTTTGGCATAGTCATTTTTTTAGGTATTATCGTGGTAGCAGCTTATTATTTTGGGCCAAAGCTTGTTGCCGATCAAGTGATGGAAAAGGTATCTGTAGAGCTACAGGATAGCGGGCAGCTGGAAACGATAAAAGAGGAAATTGAAAATGATCCTGAGCTACAGGAATTTATAGCAGAGGGTAAGGATGTAGATAGTAGTAAGCTTCCTTACCAAACAAAAGAAGAAGCCACAAGAGCTCTAATTACTAAATTTGGCATTGGGGAAATCCGAGAAATACAATCCAAAGCACAAAATGGAATGACGGCAGAGGAAAAACAAAAAATTTTTAATAAGCTAGAAAGCAATCTGACTGAAGAAGAAATGCTTGCTTTAAAAGTTCTAGCTTATAAGGAATTGTCTAAATAATTATAGATTTACCAGTTTGGAAGGATTCCCAACCTCTTTTGTCGAACTTTCTTTTCTATAGTAGAGTTATTATAGAGAGAGAGTGAATACAGGGGGTAAACTAATGAAAAATGAAATAGTATTTTTAGGGGAAAGGATTATTGCAAATAGATTCCATATTGCAAAAGAAGTAAACGATACCAGACTTGCTGAATACACCGAGTTAGAAAGGGGGCAAGTTGCTCCTTTTGAACAGGAAATTATTAATATTCGGGCTAATTTTATTGGACTTTTTGGTGAAATTCTTAAAAATCAATTGGGAGAAGAAGAATCATTTGAAATTATTTCAAACTGGGGCAAGGAAACTGGCGAAATGATTTTTATGTCTGGTGCTCCTCTTGAAGAAGCGTTAAAGGATACGAGGTATTACCGTTCATATATTTGGAGAGGGATTAAAGCTGAGGTCATGGCAAATAATATGACATTGGATATTGTTTTTAAAATTGGATCGATAATTGATCCGTTAATGGATCACGCGGCGTATGCATTTAGTTTGACCTATATTAAAAATTTCGAATCAACACTCACTAAAGCAAAAGAAGCCCTAATAGAGTTATCAGTTCCTGTAGTTCCTCTAAAAAAAGGCTATGCAATTTTGCCGTTAATCGGAAATTTAGATACTGAACGAGCGAAAATCTTGTTGGAAGAGACAACGAGTACTGCTTTAAAATTAAATCTAGAAAAACTGATTATTGATATATCTGGGGTATATATTGTAGATACGATGGTAGCAGATCAGATTTTTAAACTAATTGCTGCGCTCAAGCTATTAGGTGTTGAGACAATTCTAACTGGAGTACGACCTGAAGTTGCGCAAACTATGATTGGTCTTGGAATTGATTTCAGTGGAATAAAGGTAGCTACAAATGTTGAACGTGCATTGAAAGAGTTTCTTATCTAATTTATTCGTGAATAATGAACCTAGTCTTTTTTGAAGATACATTTAAGCTCTTCACTATGCAAATCAATTTAATAAGTTACCTAGGAACGTCCATTGCGGGCGTTCTTTTTCAGCATAAGAAATTAGCTAATTATCCTTTTCATAAATCCAGTGTTTTGGGTGGACCTTTTATCGGATGGGGTATTAGCATCTGGTGCCTAGAAATAAAGAAACCCACTCATAGTTATCACATGGGAGTGGGGGAATTAAGTATATTAAAGCACTGCTAAGAATTAATAAAGTTAAGTTAGTGATTTGGATTTAATATTGCTAACATTTGATGATCTTCCCAACGTCCGTTAATTTCAACATTTTTCCTTGCTATTCCTTCTTTATGAAAGCCAACTTTTTCTAAAACTCGAATGGATCCTATGTTATCTGGCATCACTCCTGCTTCAATTCGATGCAAATTTAGCACTTCAAAGGCATAATTAACAACCAGATTAGTAGCTTCGGTAGCATAGCCCTTGCCATTTTGTTCTTGGTCTAGAGAATAGCCCAAAAGTGCACTTTGACGAGGTCCACGGAAAACTTGAAATAAGCCGATTGTACCTATAAGAACGTCTCCATTGATTGTAAAAATTCCAAATCGATATTCTATCTCCTTTTTTGTATTTTGTTCCCATTTTTCAATTAATTCTTTATGGGTTTCTAGAGTCCAGTAATTTTCTGGATGAGTTATAGAATAGTTTTTAAAAAAAGCTCGATTTCTTTTTTCTAAATTTAGTAGTTCAACAGCATCTGAGAGTACAAGTGGTCTTATGTATATATTTAAGGTTTTGGACATCTAATCTTCCTTTCTATTATAAATTTACCTAAATAATTATATCATAATGGAAAAAGAAGATAATTTGTTTAGAAAATACGAATTTCAAACAAATAACGTCCCTACAAAAAAATAGACCCTTTTCAAGGTCTAGTAGTATTTATTTCACCGTTTACATACTCCTTTAGGATTAGTAATTCCAAAACGTCTTGCGTCGAATATTTATAAGGAGCATGCTCAGGAACTAGTTCGTTGAATTGTCTAACTAAATCGTGGAGTGTTTCAACATAAAAATTATTCAACGTTACTTCTAATTTAGTAATAGCGTTCACCTACTTCTTTTTTTATAAGCATGAACCATTCTGCTTAAATTTATTCATTTGATTGGAATATTTGATGATTTACAAAAGATCCGGATCTACGTTATACTCCGTGTGTTGTAGCGATTGCCATAACTTTTGCAATAAACTACATGATGCTAGGGCGACCACAATATCATTAGAAGAAGCATTTGGAATACAATTCAATTCAGGCTCCAGCTTCAGTAAGCAAACGTATATGTTTAGGAAAAATAGAATCTTAGAAACCAATCAGAGCTTATACTCGTCTTATTATTAATGGTATTAAGTTAGTTGTCTATATTGTAGTATCGAAGAAGACTGATAGAAATAAAGGAGAGTTAGCGAGATGAAAAAAGATTTAAACTTCTGATCATTTTTCTTATCTTTATTGTCAGTAGCTTTATTTTTCGTTTCTACATCAAAGAATTTTTTCTATACTTTATCACTAGATATTGGGATTCATCCACTATATATAGTTTTAGTATTAACTATAATTACTTTACTCCTTGCGGTAGGTGGTCTTGGAACCGCTAGTAGTGGATTATTAATGTTGAGAAGTTATTTTTCAATAATTCTTTCGCTTGGGTTATCGGTAATAATTGTGGTTGTTATTGTTGTAGCCGGGTTATTCGCATGAGTTTATAGAAGAATTCCTTTTCCTTTATTCGGATATGTTATTAGCTGTACCGAAGAGTAAGGCGATTTGAAGGATTATGTGTCGAAAGCGAAAATCAAGTATTTTCTCCTCTTGTGTTGTATATTGAATATTGAGGAGGGATTATTCATGATTAATGAAGAAATTAATAAACTATCAGATATTTTGTTACAAAGTCTGTATGATTATCATTTTGCTAATAATGGCGGAAGTTATACACTACCTAAAGCAATGGTAAATGCTGACGTCAATAGCAAACAAGCTATTGAATACCTTATCGAAAAGGAATATGTCATAGATAGCGGGCAAGGGTCAGATAACCTAGTTTTAGCAATAACAGCGCAAGGTATGGACTATATTAAAAACAAATAAGTGATCAACAGAAGGACGTCCATCCGGGCGTTTTTTTAGTTGCCATACATATTAATAGAAGGTAAGAGTGATGGAATGACCGAGAGCTAGTGTCGAGATTGAAGTGAACAATTACTAAATCAGTGGGAGTGCTAGTTGCAAGTTTTGCGATGTATATGCTACAAATCGTAAACGAGGCTATAGTGATCCTCGTTTTTTATGTTGCTTCATATGTTGATGCTGACAGGGATAATGCGGTAATTTCACAAGAAAAGTTGGAGCAGTAGCGAAGCATGTCAGGAATTATTCAGAACGTTGCTATTTTTGTTTTGATCGGTATCGCTATGGCAGTTGAATATGTAGCCTTATCTGCAGGACAGGATAGTAAGGGGCCTGTAAGTATCGAAACTCACGCAGCAGCTTGGAAGTGGACTAAGGAAAAGAATACCTAATTGTTCAATATCCTAAGGATCCAATTACAAGAGAACGACTTGCAACTGTATTAAACGAGTATATGATGATTTAAATAAGTGATTAAAGTCCTGTTCATTTAAGTAGGTCTTTTTTTATTTTAAAGAAGCTTAGTAACGGTTCACCACAGAAAGAAAAAAATAAAATTCATAATACAAGATAAATTACCTTTACCATTTTATTATCTCTGCATAATGTATAAATAGTAATTGGAAAGGAGGAGTATATGATGTCTGAATACGGTGGAAATGGTCAAAGCGGCTCTGGCTTCGTGCTGATTGTAGTGTTGTTTATCTTGCTAATTATTGTAGGAGCAAGTTTTATTTATTAGAAAACTAATACTTTCGAGATTAAGAGAGAAAGTTTAGCCAAGAAAACATACTATTTTGTCATCGGGTAAATTTGTCCGCAACACCTACTACTTTAAAAAACGGTTAGTAAAATGATAGGTGCCTCCTATTTACTACCTTCCTTCTAAAAAAGCGATCTTCTCTTAATTGAGTTGGTCTCTTTTTTATTTATCCAAAAATTAACATTAAATATAAGTTGTGAAATCCAACTATTGTTCGAATGTTAAATAAAAAAAGGGGACGATTGATGAAACTAAATAATTTTTCCTTAGCACTGCTACTAATTGTGGGGGCTTTTTTATTTAATTCAACAAGCATAGATGAATTAGTTGAAGAAGTGGTAAAAAGTGAGGGGCTAATGATAAGATGGAGCAAATAATAATCGAAAATATATTTTTTAAAGAGTTTTGTATACTTAGTCAATTTCTTTTATTGAACAAATTGAAAATCTAAACACTATTAAAAAAGGATACTTTAGTCAATCAAAGTTAAAATGAAAACAACAGTTACTTTAAACGATAATCTGTATTATATCGGACAAATATGAAGTGAACTTTAAGTATATTTTTAAAACAATGTACAACTCAAAAGAGACCATTTCTAAGTGAATTGGGCATACTCATAACTTAATTCAATAAATTTAAGTCTTCATATACTCTATTTGTAATTTATAAACAGAGACAGCAGTTATGTTCACTAGAATATTTAGCGCTTAGAAGTATTTGTGAAATCATGAATAGAGCTGAAGAAGCTAAAAACCACCAACCATAATGAACAGAGGGAGGTCTATTTGATTTTTTTTAGATATGGTATTTTTAACAATTGAACGTTGGTTAATATGTTGCATAAAAAATATTTTAACAAAAAAGTCACAAAAATTCTGAAAGAGTATGCAAAAAAAGACGAAAACAGGGAATTGGCTTATGTTGTAAAAATGTTGTTATAATAGGTTATGTGAAACTAATAGAAAGAGGGCGAAATCATGAATGCTTACGATGAGTATATGAGAGGTATTGTAGGACCAATGAGAAGTGAACTAACAGGAGCTGGATTTAAAGAACTTATTACACCTGAGGATGTACAAGAACATATGTCAACTGCAAGTGGAGTTTCCTTAATCGTGATAAATTCGGTATGTGGCTGTGCTGCAGGACTTGCTAGACCTGCTGTTGTTAATGCATTAAATGAGTTGGAAGTAAAACCTGAGAACTTAGTCACTGTATTTGCTGGACAAGACCAAGAGGCTACTGCAACAATGCGAGGATATTTTGAGGATGTACCGCCAAGTTCACCATCAATTGCCATTTGGAAAGATGATCAGTTAGCATATTTCATCCCACGCGAACAAATTGAAAGCAACTCGATGGAGACTATTAAGGATCATCTATCTGGCGTACTTTCACAAGTCGTTTCTTCATGAACACTGTAGTTACCACGGCTGGTAGAACAAATGAAGAATATATGTTAAAAGCAAATGAGATTTCTAACTTACTAAATTTACCATATATAAAACGTCAAAAGAAATCCGTTTCTACTATACAACAGGAGCAGCGTGCAAATGTACTCGTTGTGAGCAAAGAGAGATTGGAACTGTATACTTACGGTTCCACTTCTCCTTTTTTCTTTCACCCTAATTCTGCTGCATTTCGTATTAAGAGGCTATTAAATGGAGAACAAGATTCCTTTTTAGAAGCTGCAGGATTAGAAGAGGGTGATCATTTTTTAGATACTACTGCTGGCCTTTGCTCAGATAGTATAATTGCCTCTTATGCAGTAGGGGGCTCAGGAATTGTACATGCATGTGAAAAGGAACCGACTATTGCATATATAGTGGATGTAGGTTTAAAAAATTATGAAACGAATAATGAGTCATTACTAAAAAGTATGCAAAATATCGATCTAATCCATCAAGATGCAGTTGCCTATATGAAAACAGTGGCTTCCAATTCCTATGATGTAGTCTATATAGATCCAATGTTCGAAGAAGTAATTGAGGAGTCTACCAATTTCTATGTTTTAAGAGAAGCTGGTGTTCATGAATCTTTGAGTGATGAGTGGATGGCAGAGGCAAAGAGACTTGCAAGAAAAAGAGTTGTTTTAAAAGCACATTTCCGATCTCCCTTATTTGATCAATTCGATTTTAAAAGAGGAATTAGATTAACTTCTAAATTTCATTATGGAATTATAGATTTAGAAGTAACTAAAGCAGCATACGATGAATAGACAAGCTAATCTACATTAAAATAAACAAGAACAGAGCCGTGAAAAAAACCACGACTCCTGCTGAAACTTTTGGTAATAAATTTAAATCAATCTGTAAAGTTAAGTGATGTTAAATATGCTAATAAAAACAAAAATCCGATACCTATAACTAATCCTGCGTCCATCGTGATTTTCCTCCTTTGTTCAAAAAGCTCTGTGGTATGTTTACACATTTTATTGTACAATGAATAGTAAGAAGATGAAACCTTTAGTTCGTCAAAACGTTTAATAGAATGAAGAGTTTTACTAAAATTGTCCAATATTGAAGGTGAATAGGATGAAAAAATGGTTCCAAAAGTCAATAATCATAACAGTTGCACTCTTAACATTTGGTCTAATATCTCCTAACCATTTCATATGGGAGCAATTATTAGATACCAAAAGTCCTTCTAGGGCTATTTCTTCTGATGCACATGATTATGAACAAGTAACAATAACAGATGAATCCTCCGTTTATGAAAACATGGCTGATGCTGCCAAGGAACAAGCATACATAAAGTTCGGTAATCGAATAGGGCCTGTGATTCAACATGAATTTGATGATATTATCTTTCCGAAGATGCAAGAAGCAATTGATATGACAATTGCTAAAGCAACTGATGAAAAAATAACTCGTTTAGCTATTTCCGAGCAGCCATCTGGAGATTACCACGAAAAGATTTTTAATATTTATAATGATACAACTAAAAAAGATTTGATCCGTTTTCATGTAAGAACGGATAAAAAACCGCAAGATGGGTATTATTTCAATTTTCACTATCACTTGGCGGAAGATAAGTATTCAAAACATTATGTTCTAGGTGACATATATTGGTCCAAAAACACACCACCAAAATGGCTCTCCTAGTTGAGAGCTTTTTTTGCATGAGAAAAGAAAAGAGGGATATGATATGGAGCAGTACCTTACTTTGTGTAGGCATATTATGAATAATGGAGTTGAAAAAGGAGATCGGACGGGAACTGGTACGAAAAGTGTCTTTGGATATCAAATGCGATTTGATCTGTCTGATGGTTTCCCGCTTCTCACAACGAAAAAGACAGCTTTTCGTTTAGTTGCAACCGAACTTCTTTGGTTTTTAAAGGGTGATACGAATGTTAAAACACTTATTCAAGCTAATAATCATATTTGGGATGAGTGGGCATTTGAAAAATGGGTGAACAGTGTGGAATATACAGGACCAGACATGACAAATTTTGGAGTTCGAGCTGCAAAGGACCCTGAATTTAACGAAATCGTGCAACAGCAAATGGATATCTTTTGTGAAAAAATCTTAACGGATGATGATTTTTCAGAAAAGTTTGGTGATTTAGGTCCAGTATATGGTCGTCAATGGAGATCCTGGCCTTCTAAGGATGGACAAACGATAGATCAATTACGAAATGTCATAGAGCAGATTAAGAAAAATCCTGACTCTAGAAGACATATTATTACTGCTTGGAACCCAGCGGAGGTAGATGAAATGGCTTTACCGCCATGTCACGCCTTCATGCAATTTTATGTGGCAAATGGGAAATTATCTTGTCAGCTTTATCAACGTAGTGCTGATGTGTTCCTAGGAGTTCCCTTTAATATTGCCTCTTATGCATTATTAACTCATTTAATAGCAAAAGAGTGCCAGTTAGAAGTCGGAGAATTTGTCCATACTTTAGGAGACGCTCATTTATATATAAATCATATGGAACAGGTTACAACGCAATTAGAAAGAGACCCAAAAACTTTACCACAACTACTATTAAATGATGAAAAAGAGTCTATTTTTGATTTTGAAATAGAAGACATTAAAATAGAGGGCTATGATCCACACCCGCGAATTAAAGCACCAATTGCCGTTTAAATATATTATAGGAGGAAGTACATGATATCACTTATTGTTGCACATGACCCTAACAGAGTAATCGGATTTGAAAACAAAATGCCATGGCATATTCCAGGGGACCTAGCTTATTTTAAAGAAACCACGATGGATAAAGCAATGGTAATGGGAAGAAAAACATTTGAATCCATTGGAAGAGTGTTACCAGGACGTAAAAATATTATTGTCACAAGAAATGACGATTATCATGTAGATGGTGCTGAGGTAGTGACGGATTTAACAAAAGCTATTGAAATGGCCACAGCTCATCATGAAGAAGTAATGGTTATTGGTGGTGAACAAATTTTCCGTGCTATTTTGCCAAAAGCAGACAGACTTTATATAACATTTATACAACAAACTTTTGAAGGGGATACTTTTTTCCCTCAATACGGTGATGAATGGGTGCTAGTAGAAACAACTGAAGATATGAAAACTCCAGATGGTATTTCGTATGTTTATTTGGTTTATGAAAAAAAGTAAGTGAATAATTTATCGATCAAAATAAAAAAATATTAATAAATCTGCTCTGCAAACGTTCAAATAAGCTTTTTCCATTCATACACTAGAGTAAGAATTGCGTGAAATGATACCAAGAAACTTATAGAGGATTTCCATCCATCTAAAGCAGGAAAATGGAATTGATAAGATCTACTAGCAAATAGTTTACAGAACGCAGGTATTCTTCTTATAATAGTATTAAGTAGGAAGGAAGGGATAGCACATGCCGAACGTTCACATTGTAACAGATTCCACAGCTGACTTAACAACAGAACTTATTGAGCAATACAATATACATGTCGTACCTTTGACAATTCAAATTGATGACGAATCATATATTGACGGAGTGGATATTAATCCAGAAGAATTTCTAGAAAAAATGGCGACCTCTAAGGAATTGCCAAAATCTTCACAGCCATCAGCGGGGGTCTTTAAGGAATTATACGACGAACTTGGTAAAGATGGTGATCATGTTATCTCTATACATATGACTGGTGGTATGAGTGGGACTGTAAAATCAGCTCAAGCTGCTGCTGCGATGTCAGAATCAGATGTTACAGTAATCGATTCGAAATTTATTTCCTTTGCATTATTGTTCCAAGTTGAGGAAGCGGCTAAAATGGCTTCAAATGGCGAAACAAAAGAAGCTATTATTCAAAAATTAGAAGATATTCGCAGGAAGTCTGATTTGTTTGTCGTCGTAGATACTTTGGATAACCTCGTTAAAGGTGGCCGAATTGGAAAAGGAAAGGCAATGCTCGGTTCTTTACTTTCTATTAAGCCAATCGCAAGTTTAGCAGGTGGAGAGTATACACCAATTGCAAAGGTAAGAAGCCACAAACAAGTTGTCAATTACTTATTTGACCGATATATTGCAGATACAAAAGGAAAAGTTGTCAAAGCGGTTGGTATTTCTCATGCAAATGGTTTTTCTATGGCTACTCCTTTGATGAATCTCATAAAGGAGTCGGGATTCCTAGATATCAAAGTTTCATTTACATCACCTGTCATTAGTACACATACAGGACCAGGTGCTATTGGATTTATGTACATGACAGAATAGACAAAAGGCAGGGAGGAATACTTATCCCTGCTTTTGTTTTATCCCGAATGCTACGGGCCATCAGGTTGTTGGTTTCTCATGCATTGCCGCAGGACGTGGTTTTTTTCCTGAGTTCCTTGTTTCATCAGTGTGGATGAAGACCTCCTCATTGAAGTTTTACTTTTAAAAAAAGGGGTTTCTAATGAAATATTTTATAATGATTATTTGTGTTATTTTTCTAATAGGGTGTAATTCCAATGACCTGGTAGAAGTCAGTTTTTCAGAAAAACAAGAGGTTCTTTTTGAAGATTATGTTATACCCTTTCAATTTTTTCCGAGAACGATAGAAGTAGTTGGCCTTGGTGATTCTTTGACACAAGGAGTAGGAGATGAGTTAGGGAGAGAAGGTTATTTAGGACGTCTGCAACAACATTTTTTACAATATAATGGAATAGAAGACGTTCCATTAACCAATACTGCAAAAAGAGGTCGTAGAAGCGATCAACTTTTAAAAATGTTAAAGAATGGAGAAATTGACCACCAAATCCGAAAAGCCAATATAATTACTTTAACCATTGGTGGAAATGACATTAT
The DNA here is from genome assembly GCF_038003085.1 of Psychrobacillus sp. FSL K6-2836. NCBI lineage: Bacteria > Bacillati > Bacillota > Bacilli > Caryophanales > Bacillaceae > Psychrobacillus > Psychrobacillus sp. FSL K6-2836. Next base: position 130,396 of record NZ_JBBOOM010000001.1, on the reverse strand, counting down.
GAAGGTCATTAAGAAAGATTTGTTTAATCTAAAAGTAGAGGCATTTGAAAAGGAATTAGAAAAGTTTGAAAGGAATTATGATCAAATTCTTCATGAAATTCGGGAGATTAATAGTACTGCTCCGATTATTATAATGGGTTTATATAATCCTATTACGATTGTTACAGATGAAAAAAGTGAGTTTGATCTAATTTTAAATGATTGGAATGAGGTCATTCAGGAAATGGCTGATAGTGATAGCAATGCTTGTTATGTACCAATAGATCATCTTTTTGTGACAAATGCTAATTTGGTGTATCATACGGACTTCTTCCATCCAAACAGTAAAGGATATCAACTTGTCATTGAAGAAATAGTTAGTACAATGCAGGAATGTGGTTTAATAGATGCCGATAGTAGGGAATTGTTGTTTTAAGGAGTTGAAGGAATGAATAAGTGGAAAATTGCATTTTTTTTATTAGTACTAATTATTATCGGCAGTATTGGAACCTTCGTTTATTGGATAACAACTCCTGTAGAATCTGTATGGATTGAGGAAGCGAGCACACCTCCAGAAGGGAATGTGTTAACTGTAAATGCAACTAAGGAGGATTTTCAAGCTATTGCAAATTCGTATATAAAAAAAGAGATAGGTGGAAAGCCTCTTCCACTTCAACTTACAGTTGATGATCAAATTGTTTTATCGTCAGAGTTTACTGTTTTTTCTATTAATTTACCCGTAAAAATGTTTTTTGAACCACATGTAGAAAAGAACGGTAATATTCGATTAGAGCAATCATCTGTTGAAATTGGACCACAAAAAATGGAGCCTGAAATGATTTTAAAGCTATTGAGGGATTCAGTGGAGCTTCCTAACTGGATGGTTGTGAATCCTGCGGAAGAGGAAGTTCTCATCCAGCTATCCGATATTCCGATGGCATCAGGTGTTCATGTACGAGCAAAAGAGTTGAATTTAGCAGAGGATATCATTACGCTTGAAATTGTAATACCAACAGAATAGGGGGCGAAACAATGGAAAAAGCAACTTTTGCAGGCGGCTGTTTTTGGTGTATGGTAAAGCCTTTTGATTCGTACGATGGAATTGAAAAAGTGGTTTCTGGATATACGGGTGGACATGTACCTAATCCAACATACGAGCAGGTTTGCTCCAATGCAACTGGACATTACGAAGCAGTACAAATCACTTTTGATCCAGCTGTATTTTCATATGATCGTTTATTAGAAATTTTTTGGCTGAATGTGGATCCAACTGATGATAATGGTCAATTTTTTGATAGAGGCTCCTCGTATCAAACTGCCATTTTTTATCATACCGAAGAGCAAAAAGAAAAAGCGATAGCGTCTAAGGATGCTTTAGATGCTTCTGGGAAATTTAATGTGAAAATTGCGGTGAAAATACTACCTGCAGCTGAGTTTTACCCAGCAGAGGATTATCATCAAGATTATTATAAGAAAAATCCTGGCCACTATAATCGATACTTTACTGGATCCGGCAGAGCTGCATTTGTTGAAAGAATGAAGGAGGGGCTATAAATGAAAGAGAATTTAACAGAAATGCAATATTATGTTACGCAACAAAATGGCACAGAACCACCATTTCAAGGTGAATATGATAAGCATTTTGATGAAGGAATATATGTAGATGTAGTATCTGGCAAACCTTTGTTTCATTCAAAGGATAAATATGATGCTGGCTGTGGTTGGCCAAGCTTTACGCGTCCAATTGAAGAACATGAGGTTTTAGAGAAATTTGATGATAGTCATGGCATGAGACGAGTAGAAGTTCGAAGTAAAACAGCAGACTCACATCTTGGTCATGTATTCCCAGATGGTCCTAAGGAAGAAACAGGTCTACGCTACTGTATCAATTCTGCGGCACTGCGTTTTGTACCGAAAGATAAATTAGAAGAAGAAGGCTATGAAGCGTATAGCAAATTGTTTTAATAGATGAATGATTAAAAAGGAAGTGGATAATCCACTTCCTTTTTTTAAAGGATAAGTTATTGTACTGCGGATCAAGTGTTCATAGTGCTTTAAATTCAACAGACGGTTTTATCGCTATATTAACTTTGACCACTATAATCATCTTAGCGATAGGCTATGCAAAATCTTATTGTTGAGTACTACACCCTTTATTGATTGGAGTGAAAGGTGGCGACTCCGGCGGGATGAGTGAGACAGATGGGATATCACAACGACGCGCAGCGACGGTGATAGCTCATCGCTCACCCCGCGGAACGCGTCCACCTGAAACGGAAATCAGTAGTATCATTTAATTCATCAAGGATACTATTCTGTAATGAAGGATGAAGAAAGTAGATTTTCTTTTATACAAGTGGAAATACAGTGAAATAGTAAGTGTTCACTATATAAAGAAGCGAAATAGCGAACGAAATTGCATCTTCGAGAGCTTCTTCTATGAATAGGAAAGGTTTTTTCTCTAGTTATCCAAAACCGCACTTACCTGTTTCTAAGAGTTGTAAGAGGGCAACGGATAGACATAAGATTACCGAAAAATAGGGATGTTGGTTGGTTGTGACGTCCGTCACAACCAACCAACATCCCTAAAAATTCACTCGGTAATCATATAGCAAAACGTCTGTCCAAAGCCCTTTGAAAACGATAGTAACAGGTTTTGACAATAAAGGACCGGTCATGTCTTTTTGCTCGTTTTTCTTATGATAATAGGATATTATAGTTTAAATTCATTTACAACTTTACTTAGTTCATCCGCTTGGTGGGATAATTCTACAGCAGATGCATTAATTTCTTCCATGGCTGCAGATCCTTGTTCAGCAGCAGCAGCGGAAGTTTCTGTATTAGATGCTGTATTTTCTGCAATTTGAGTTACTTCTATAAACGATGCAGCAACTTCTTGACTAAAGTTAAGTGTTTCTTCGATTTGTTTCACCATTTTATCAATAATAGAAATCGTTTCATTTGTTTGATTCATGATTTGGTCAAGAGAAGCATTCGTTTCATTTGCTACTTCAACCCCCCGAATCACACTTTCAACCCCCTCATGATTTTGTTTAACAATCGACGTAACTTCAGATTGTATAGAAGTAACAATTCCTGTAACCTCTTTTGCAGCTCTTTGGGATTGTTCTGCCAGCTTTCTTACCTCATCTGCAACTACAGCAAACCCTCTACCATGTTCACCAGCGCGAGCAGCCTCGATTGCAGCATTTAATGCTAGCAAATTCGTTTGCTCTGCGATAGCTGTAATTGTTTTGATAATAGAGGTGATTTCATTTGATTTTGTACCAAGTGATTCTACAGTTTGCGTCGTATTTGCCATTGTTTCTTCGATACTCATCATGACATTAGACGAATGTTGTACGGATTCTCCTCCTTTATGAGCAGCTTGAATCATTTGATCAGTTGCTTCTTTTACTGACTGTGCATCATTGTTCAAATATCTTGTTGCTTCTTCTAAGGAATTCATTTTTTGAATCGCTTCTGTCATGCTTCTTAATGTTTGATCACTGCCAGCAGCGATTTCATTGGTTGAATCAGCGATAGATTGAATTGTTAAAGCAGTCTCATCTGATGAGGCCATCAATTCTTGTCCACTTGCTGAAACATTTACTGTAAGTTCTCTAACTCTTCTTACTAAGTCGGCTATTGATGCTATCAATACATTTGTACTAGTTGCTATCTCTGAAAATTCATCTTTTGATCTAACTTTTACTCGTCTCGTTAAATCTCCGCCAGCTTGTGCAATATCCAAAATAGAGCGATTAATAGCATAGGTATTTCGTTTAATAGAATAGAACAAGAAAATACCAAAGGATAGGGTAAGTACTACAGAGAAAACGGTTAGCGCAATAAAAATAATTAGCGAAGTATTATTTTCTTTTTTTAATAGTGCAATCTGATTTGCATTATTCTTTTCAAGAAGTTCGTTTATAGCTGCGATATGTACATTCACATAATCCATTGCGGTTTTACCGTTTCCAGTATTGACTAACTTTTGAGCAGATTCTATACCGTTCTCATTGCGAATGTCAATAACACGTTCAGAGTATTGTAAATAAGTTGTAAAAAACTGGTCGATAGACTGAATTTTTTGTAATTCATCCGGGCGATTTTCGTACGTTTTATACAGTTCTTTAATATTTGTAATAGTTGAATCTTTATATTTTCTATAGCTTGCCATATAATTGTTTTTACCGGTTATTATATAACTTTGCTCTGCATTCGCAAGTTGTGCAATCTCCGTTGCGATTTGGTTTACCATCATCTGCTCTTTAATGTCGACATTTGTAAATTTCTCTAATGCTTGTTGAGCGGAAAACATTTTTGTAGATGTTAGGACAAGCATCGATATTAAAACTATTATAAGAACTGTGAAGATTATAAGAACACGACCGCGTATGGAATGAAGAAAATTGGCTTTGATTGTATGGTTTGGGTTTATCCTTTTATCCTCCTTCCTAGATTTTTTGAATAGGGAAATAGCTTTGCTTCTTTTCGGTTTCCCATCTTTCTTTCTATCTGCTTTTATTTTGGGGAATTTCATTGATTTTAGTTTCTTTGAAATGTTATTTATCAACTATATCAATCCTTTCGAAATGTCAAACTATTAACATTTTTAAGTTTACTTGTTTTGGTTTGAATTATCTACATTTATTTCATTTTCATGAGTCTTCACGACTAAAGGAGGATTATTTTTATGCGACAATCGTTTTATTTGTTTACTTTAAAATTTCGTGGGGGTCAAAAGGAAGACAAAAAGTCAAAATTTGCCAACAGCATGTTTAACCATCACGATTTTCCAAAAGCAGAAACTTCTTTTGATAAAATTTCGTTATATATTGAAGAGCTTGCAGACCCGAATATGCCAGCAGCTGTATTTGATGAAATATGGGAGTATTATATAGAAGATTCAAAGTAGCAAGTTCATTGCAATTGAAGGAAAAAAACGGTATCATTAAGCCGAAACGTATTAGAAATGAGGTTATTTAAATGAGTATTCATATTAGCGCAAAAAAAGGTGAAATTGCAGACACAATCTTACTTCCAGGAGATCCATTGCGTGCAAAGTATATTGCCGAAACATTCTTAGAGGATGCTGTTCAATATAATGAGGTTCGTAATATGTTCGGATATACTGGAACATATAAAGGAAAAAGGATTTCTGTACAAGGTACTGGAATGGGTGTTCCTTCTATATCTATTTATGTTCATGAATTAATGAATGACTATGATGTACAAAAGTTAATCCGAGTTGGAACATGTGGAGCAATCCAAAAAGATGTAAAAGTTCGTGACGTAATTCTTGCTCAAAGTGCATCAACAGACTCTACATTAAATAAAGTGTTATTAGATGATATCAGTTATGCTCCAACTGCTGACTTTGATCTATTATACAAAGCATATAACGCGGGTAAAGAAGCTGGTCTAAACTTAAGAGTAGGAAATGTATTCACAGCTGATTTATTCTACAATGAAAACGCTCAAAATGAGAAGTGGGCTGACTATGGCGTTCTTGCTGTAGAAATGGAATCCGCAGCTTTATATACGCTTGCTGCTAAATTCGGTCGTCAAGCATTGTCTATTTTAACAGTTAGTGATCATATTATCACAGGAGAAGCAACTTCTTCTGAGGAACGTCAAACTACGTTCAATGATATGATTGTTGTTGCTTTAGAAGCGGCAATTCAAGACTAAATTATATTTTTGGCTTTGAATTAGATAACAATCATAAATAGACTGTCATATATATGACAGTCTATTTTTAAAATGAAACGATGACTTAAAGTATTTAATACTACATATAGTATTAAGGGAAGTTTTTTCTGAAAAGGGTGAAGGAATTTGGATGAACAAAAACAAAATAATGAAGAAGAGATAACGGAAATAAAACCAGCATCAAAATATATAAAAATGAAACCATTTGTTTTCCTATTAAGTATTTTTGCCCTAGTTGTAGCGACTGCAGCTGTTACCATGATTGCTTTAACATGGGGTGACGAGAAGGTTGTAAATGTAAATCCAGTTAATCAGAGTGAGCGCTCTGAGTTCTCTAAATTGTATTTGGCATATGATAAATTAGAGGAAGAATACTATAAAGAAGTTGATGAAGAAGCAGTGATTAATGGCGCTATTAACGGAATGATCGATGCGTTAGAGGATCCTTATTCCGATTATATGAACCAAGATGAGGCTTCCCAATTCAATGAGAATATATCTTCTAGTTTTCAAGGTATAGGTGCAGAGATTCAAGAAAGAGATGGTGTTATTAACATCGTGTCTCCTATTAAAAACTCACCTGCTGAAAAAGCTGGATTAATGCCAAATGACAAAATCATAGCAGTAGATGGTAAGGATATTAAAGGATATAGCGCGTCTGAAGCCGTATTACTTATTCGTGGAAATAAAGGGACAGAAGTAACGCTATCTATACAACGCGGTACCAATGCTTCTATGGAAGTAACAATAGTACGTGACGATATACCGATTGAAACGGTTTATGCAGAAATGTTAGATGATCAAGTGGCACATATTATCATATCCAGTTTTTCTACAAATACGTATGAAGAATTGCTAACAGCTATTGACTCAATGGAAAAAGAAGGTATGAAAGCATTAGTACTAGATGTTCGTCAAAATCCTGGAGGTCTGTTAACCTCTGCAATAGATATTTCTAATCTTTTTGTAGATGAAGGGAAAAAACTACTGCAAATTGAAATTCAGAATAATAAAGAGGTTACAGTAGCTACGCCTGGCCCTCGCGTCGATGTACCTGTTACCCTAATAATTGATGAAGGTAGTGCGTCGGCTTCAGAAATTCTAGCAGGTGCTTTAAGTGAATCAGCAAAAATTCCATTGGTAGGCATAAATTCCTTTGGTAAAGGGACTGTTCAAACAGTGAATGATTTACCAGATGGGTCAAATATTAAAATCACAACTGCTAAGTGGTTAACGCCAGATGGAAACTGGATTCATGATACTGGGATTCTTCCAGATCATGTTGTTGAATATCCATCTTATGCTATGTTACCTCCTTTAGATACGACTGTAACATTGAAAACAAACCAATCATCAGATGCGGTTAAAACTGCAGAAGAAATGCTACAAGCAGTAGGATATGATGTAGGTGAAGTGGATGGTAATTTTGATGAACAGTTGAATACTGCCGTGAAGAAGTTCCAATCAGATAACAAACTTGTTGTGTCAGGAGATATTGATGGAGAAACCTCATATCAATTAATGGATAAACTAAGAGCTAAAATCTTAGAAGAGGATCCACAGTTGTTAAAGGCACAAGAAATAGTGACAGATTTGTTAGACAAATAAAGTGTTGAATGGGAGCTGGCCTTTATGGTCAGCTTTTTCAACGATATAAAGGGAGTAAAAAAATATGAAGGATGTCTATTTGCTAAGTGGGTTTTTAGGAAGTGGGAAAACTTCTTTATTATCTCATTTAATTGAACAATTGAAAGCGGAAGGGCTAAAGCCAGCTGTAATTATGAATGAATTAGGGAAATTACCTTTTGATAGTAGAGCAGTGCACGATGATATACCTATAAAGGAAATGTTGGAAGGATGTATTTGCTGCACAGGTGCAGAAAAAATGGAAGCACAACTACAAATGCTATTAGAAGGAGAAGATTTCGATATACTACTAATCGAAACAACAGGTGCTGCTCATCCAGTTGAAGCTATGGATGCAGTGTTATCCCCCTTTTTTGCTAGTAGGTTAAATATGAAGGGTATTATTACAGTCGCAGATTGTAAAAGATGGATAGATAGAGACAAAATGACCCCTCAGACACGCATGCTATTTTTAGAACAGATTAAACATGCCCATTTAATAGTAGCAAATAAGATAGATCTACTTTCTGATGATGAAATAGCTACGGTAACGATGCAAATTCAAGGTTTAAATAGTCATGCTCCTATTATTCAGACATCCAATGCCAAAATACCTTTAAAACTGATCACAAAACTAGAAGCTACTTATCATAGTCAAGAGGTCCACCAAGCGGCATTAGGAAAACAGCTTTCCTTAGCTTCACGTTTGCACACCTTTTCAGAGCCAGTTGATAAGGATGAATTTGAACAATGGGTTAGAGAACTTCCAGACACTATTTATCGTATGAAGGGCTATGTGCCATTAAAAGGTCATAAAAATCCTTATCTGTTTCAATATGCTTACGGGATGGTGCAGTGGCTTCCGGAGTACATTAAAATGCAACCTCAGATTGTTATTATTGGAGATCGAGTAGAATCTATCGTTGTGATTGGAAACACTCCAAATGATTAAAGCTTTTCAATTACTTTATCAAAACCGTCAATCAATCGGTACAATTCAAACGGAAGAAGAGATTAGAGGTATCATTCATTCTGAGTTATTAGATGAATATACTCACCCAAGAGCTAGGTTATCGGTTCAAAAAAAGTATAGTCTGGCAATTGATCGTATTAAAAACAGTAAGCTATCAGACACTCAGCAGAAAATGATGCTTGAACTATATAATGAAGAATATAAAAAACTGTCAACCGAAGAACATATCTAATATTTTAGCAAAGTGGTTAAGTTATCCAAAAACCCTTCGCTAGAATTGCAGATTTTAAAGAATAAAAGATTCAATTGGTTTCATTGGAATATTTTATGTGAAAATTTCATTCTATTTTGTGTTTACAATAGGGGAGCACAAAAGAAGGAGGAAATGAAACATGAATAAAAAACATACGATTATGGCTGGAATTTTAGCTAGTGGATTATTAATCTCTGCCAATACAGCTAGCGCATCTATGAATACTGGGTTTTCACCAACTACTTCCGAGGCAAAGACATCCGTTACTTACAACTGGGACGCTCCAAAAAGCCTTTCCTATAAAGTAAAATGGAATTACGATATGCAGTTATCATTTGCAAAGCTTCTTAATCTTAAGGATCTAACTAAGATTAATATTAATCAAGTAGATAAAAAACCAGTAGTTATAGAAAAAGAAAATGAAAAGCCAACAGAAGAAAAAGCTCCGGTTCCAGAAGTTGAAAAACCAGCGGAACCAGTAAAAAAACCAGAGGTGGTAACTCCAGCTAAACCAGCTGAGGAAAAACCAGTAGTAACAAAACCAGTAGCACCAGTTGAAGAAAATGTAGAAAAAGCACCAGAAGTAAAAGATCCAACACCTGAAGTAAAAGAAGAGGTTAAAGTAACTTCTGAAATCCAACAAGTTGTCGATTTAACTAACAAAGAACGAGCTAAGGCTGGTCTAAAAGCACTTCAGATTGATACAAAACTTACTCAGTCAGCGCAAGCAAAATCTCAAGATATGAAAAACAAAAACTATTTTTCTCACACTAGCCCAACTTATGGATCACCATTTGATCAAATGAAGTCATTTGGTATTACGTATAAATCTGCAGCAGAAAACATCGCAATGGGCCAACGTAGCCCAGCTGAAGTAGTAGATGCATGGATGAAATCTCCAGGGCATAGAGCTAACATTATGAATGGTTCATACACACACATCGGAGTAGGTTTATCTGATAGTGGTTATTATTGGACACAACAATTCATCGGTAAATAATTAAAACAAAAACGACGCAATTTGCGTCGTTTTTTTGTTATTAATAAGATGGAAGGTCAGTAATATCAATGCTTCTTCAGTTTCTTCTGTAAGTAAATAAGTCTAGAGGTAAGAGTGATTGCTCCTATAGACAATCCTACGATCAATCCAATCCAATAACCAAAGCGCTCAAATGAAGTATAGTTGGCTAGAAAATACCCTGTAGGTAAACCAATTATCCAATAGGAGATGATGGCCATGATAAAAGTCATCGTCACATCTTTGTAACCACGCAATGCTCCTTGAACTGGCGCCTGAACTGCATCAGACAATTGGAACAATGCAGCGAAGAAGAAAAATTGAACGGTCAATTCGATTACATAACGATCGTCCGTATATACAGAAGCAATTTGCTCTCTAAATAACAACAAAATAGAAATTGAAAGTAGACTAAAGCAAATTGCGGTTATCACACTCAACCAGCTATAGGTTCGCGCATCTGAGAATCGTTTTGCACCAATTTCATGTCCTACTAATATCGTAGCACCCATTGCAATGCTTAGTGGCACCATATAAAGCAGAGAAGTGAAATTCATGGCAATTTGATGAGCAGAAATTACTTCAGTTGAATATACACTCATTAGTATCGTGACAGCTGAAAATATAGTTGTTTCTGCAAAAAGAGATATTCCTATAGGAACCCCAATTTTCATGAGTGAACGTATTTTCACTAAAGAAGGCTTAGTCCAGCTTTGAAAAATCTTTAAATTTGCAAATGGATTACTCCGAAGAACGATAATAATTGCGATAAGTAATATAAGCCAGTACGTAATTGCAGAAGCTAATCCTGCACCGACCCCGCCTAACTCTGGAAATCCTAGTTTTCCGTATATAAGCAAATAGTTTAAGGCAATATTAATAGGTGCGGATAATAGAGTGATGAGCATCGAAACTCTTGTCTTCCCTAAAGCGTCGATAAAAGAGCGTAAAACACTGTACAAAAATAATGGAATCAGTCCAATACTCAGCATTAACAAATAATTCTTCGCTACGATGCGTACACTATCTTCAAGGGGTATTAAATTTAATACCGGGTCAATAAGCAGGAAAATGCCTAAAAAAACAATAATAGCAAGTACTATTCCAATATAAAATCCCTGTTGTACAAAGGTACGTACATCTTTCTTCTTTTTTGCACCTATTAATTGTGCTACAATTGGCGTAATGCCTATTAGTATACCGGTTAAGGCGGTATATACAGGTACCCATAAAGAAGAACCTATAGATACACCAGCTAAATGCTCAATACTATATTTACTTGTCATTAAAATATCAAAGAAGGTCATTAAATAGAGTGCAATTTGTGTGATTAATATAGGTAAGACGATTTTAATCATATACTTACTTTTTTCTGGTAGAGTTCTCATTTCGTGCATGTTGGCATACATCCTTTAAAGTTTAAAATTAGTTAGGAGATTATTAATGAATAATAACACAATAGTATTAACTGGTGGAGGTACGGCTGGTCATGTTTCTTTAAATGAAGCCATAATACCCGAGTTAATAGAGAAAAAATATAATATCCATTATATTGGATCGTATAATGGAATAGAAAAAACAATTATTGGGGAGAGATTTCCTGAAATACCTTATCATCCGATTTCAAATGGGAAGTTAAGAAGATATTTTTCACTGAAAAACTTTTCCGATCCATTTAAAGTATTGTATGGCACTTTACAGGCATTATCCGTACTGAAAAAAGTGAAACCTTCTATCGTATTTTCAAAAGGAGGTTTTGTATCTGTTCCTGTAGTACTTGCAGCAAAACTTTCGAATATACCAGTTGTGATTCATGAATCCGATTTAACCCCTGGTTTAGCTAACAAAATAGCCTCATCGTTTGCGGAGCATATTTTTACTGTTTTTGAGGAGACAGTAAGACACTTACCCGATAATAAGGCCTCATCTATAGGAGCAATATTGCGCCCAGATCTATTTCATGGTGATGAAAAAATTGCAGAACAATTAACCGGTTTCGATGCTATGAAAGAAACGATTATTATTATGGGTGGTAGTCAAGGTTCAGCCAAAATAAATGATGTCGTCAAACAAAATATCGAACAGCTTACACGCAGATTTCAACTTATTCATCTTTGTGGAAAAGGAAACAAAGATGATTCTTTAGTCGGAAAACCGAATTATATAGCTTTTGAATATGTGACAAATGAATTGCCTCATTTGATGAAAATGTCTGATTATGTAATTAGCCGAGCTGGTTCAAACTCTATTTTCGAGTTTCTAGATTTAAAAAAACCTATGTTGCTTATTCCATTATCCATCCATGCGAGTAGAGGAGATCAAGTATTGAATGCGAAATACTTTGAGAAAAAGGGATTTGCGTGTGTACTCGAAGAGGAAAACCTTACTGCTACTACGTTTATGGATTCTTTAAATCGTATTGTTGATGAACGGGAAGAAATGATCGATCGTATGTTCGAGGCTAACACTTCTAAAACACCAGAGCAATTTGTAGATCTATTATTAACTTACCAAAAATAACAAACTCCCGTCACTATTTGAAGTGACGGGAGTTTTTTTACATTGCCTGTTCCTCTTCGTTTTCTTGTTGCATTAGTACTAAGTGGAACAAATCTTTTGGTATATAATATAGATCAAATACTTCATCTGTAGTATTAATTTCTGCATAGATAGAAGGATGTGATTCATTTGCTTTTAATGCATATCTAAGTTTTTCAGTGGCACGAATACTTTTACCATTGTTTTTGCGGATTCGTAAAAATACCGTATGAATATCTAAATCAAAGAAAAGTTCTTGTAAAAATTGTTCTTTTGCCTTTTTATTGTATCCTAGACCTTGAAATGGACAGCCGATCCAAGTGCCTAAAAAACCTGCCCCGTCCTCAACATCAAACAGATTAATTGTTCCGATTGGTTGCCCAAAATCGCTAACAATTGTTCGAGAAATAACTGTTCCTCTTTCTTCTTCTTCCATTAACTGTTTCGTTATAAACCAATACTCATCTGCCGAACTTGCTTTTTGACGTACAAAAGGCAAAATAGTTGGTTCAGACATTAGTTCATAAAGAGATGTACATTCGAATAAATCTCGTTTTTTTATCAAAAAAAGCGCCCCCTAAAAAGAACCAATAAATGAGCAGAGTCATCCTAGTTCCCCTGAAATTTTTCACTTCATCGTGCATAAAAAATTTCGGGGTAGGAATCGAACCTACTAGGACCAGCTCAAAACTGGTGGCGCACCATTTGCCTTCCCTCGGCAAAGCGAACTTTGCCTTATAAAATTATTTGCATTAATAATATACTTTGTTTTTTCTATTTTGCATAGTAGAAAGTATTTTAAAAATAATTAAATTTTTGTAAAAAATAATTCTAAATATATATGTTAAATACTTGTATGTTTCTTCCTAAATACATATGATTAGATTAGCTTAGTATAGAACTTGACAGGAGTTTTTAAATAGATGTCTCAACTTTTCTTAAACCATAATCAATTCCATTTATTATATGATTTAGCTGATGAATATGTGTTCTTTATGCGTAAAGAAGATTCTTCTTATGTGTATGAGTTTATCAACAAAAAGGCAGAGGAGCTTTTTTCAGAAAATCCTATAGGGAAGACACTGGACGAATGTTTTAGTGAACTGCACAATAGAATCATTATTCAACATTATAATCGAGCATGCTTGCAAAAAAAATCTGTTTCCTACCATGATCATCATTGTGTACAAAGTGAAACAAATATAAATGAAACAACAGTTATACCCATTTATGAAAATGGAATTAGTTATATTTTAGCAACAACTAAAGAAGTTTCTCGGTCACAGAATATGAAAGATTCTACATATGTTATAGAGTCTTACAGTAAAGCCATTAATGAAGTTGCATTAGTTGCGTTGACAAATCAGGATGGAATAATTGAAACAGTAAACGAACTATTTGAAACTACAACGAAATTTAAAAGGGAAGATGTGATAGGTAAAACATTCCATATGATAAATTCTAACTATCATGACGAATCTTTTTTCTCTAATTTGTGGGAAACGATAAGTAATGGACATATTTGGCATGGCCAAATACGTAATCGAACAAAGGTTGGATCCTTTTTTTGGGTGAATGCGACCGTTGTACCCATTAAAAATGATTTAGGGCAAATTGAAAAGTTTTTAACTATACAATTTGATGATACGGAAAAGAAACGTATGATGAATGAACTTCGAAATATAGAACGCTCCTTTAAATTAATCACGGAACACTCAAATGATCTAATAGCTATAACAGATGCAGAAGGTTTCTTACTTTACTCATCGCCAAGTCATGAATCAATATTAAAATATGATAAAGAAGAATTACTTGGTAGTTATTATTTTAATCTGATAACAGATCAAACGGAGACAGTAAGTTTATCTAAGTTAAAGATGTTAGATAAGTTCCGAGTAGAACTTCTTCTACAAACAAAGGATGGAAATTCTATTTGGACGGATACATCAGTAACGACAGTAGAGAACACAGTAGATGATGAGAAGGAAAAATGGTACGTTATTGTATCTCGTGAAATTACAGAGAAAAGAGCTTTAGAAGATCAGCTAAAGTTTATGGCTTATCATGATAGTTTAACTAGTCTGCCAAATCGACGTTCCTTTTATGAAGACTTTCCAGTTTATATCTCAGCTGTAAGCTCAGAGTTTCCGAATGTAGGGTTATTATATATTGATGGCGATAATTTTAAAGCGATTAATGATCAATACGGACATGATGTTGGGGATCAGTTTTTAACTCATTTTGCTGAAAACCTTCAGCACAGTTTACAGTATAAGTATAATATATATCGTATTGGTGGCGATGAATTTGTCATAATCATTGATCAGATTGCAGATTATGTGAATGGTAGAAGCATTACAATTGAAGAAATTGTTCAGACAATCCAGCAAAACCTACGTAAAGGTTGGGCCATAGATGAGTCTTACTTTTCGCCAACTTCGTCGATCGGGATTGCCATGTTCCCAAATGACGGGTCTTCCATAGACGAGCTATTAGATCATGCAGATCAAGCGCTTTACATCGCAAAGAAAAATGGAAAGAACAATTATATATATTCCAATGCCGTTCAGACTTAATGGAACGGCTTTTTCTTTCATTTGACCTAGGATAGGTGAACAAAGGAACTTAAACTTAGAAGGGAATGTAAGAGATGACGCAACATATTTTATTAATAGAAGATGAAGTAAATATTGCGAAATTTGTGGAGCTAGAGTTAAAGCATGAAAATTTTCAAGTCACCGTTTCTCACGATGGACGCGAAGGAGCAGATTTAGCTTTAAATCATACTTATGATCTGATGCTCATCGATGTTATGTTACCAAATCTAAATGGCTTGGAAATATGTCGAAGAGTGCGCAAAAAGAAAAGTACCCCCATTATTCTAATAACTGCAAGGGATGCGATTATAGATCGCGTATCCGGTTTAGAGACAGGGGCAGACGACTATGTGGTGAAACCGTTTGCTATTGAGGAGTTATTAGCAAGAATACGAGCAGTTCTTAGAAGGGTAGAGCCCTCATTAGAAAACGAAAAAAATGAGTTGACTATTCAAGGGCTAACAGTTGAACGGAAAGCTCATCAGGTTTTCTTTGAAGGGAAAGAGATTGAACTAACAAAAACTGAATACGATATGCTCATCTATTTAATGGAAAATTATAATATGGTGCTATCTAGAGATGCTATTTTGGAAAAAGTATGGGGATATGATGTAGAGGTTGAAACAAATGTAGTAGATGTATACATAAGGCATCTCAGAAAAAAACTTCCTCCCGACATTGCAGCCATAATTGAAACCGTTAGAGGCGTAGGGTATGTTATGCGATGATCAAAAAGTGGACTTTACAGCGTAAATGGACATATGCTTCGGCGATTTCCATATTTTTAAGCTTCCTTATGATGTGTATTATATTATATTTTTCTCTTTTTAATTGGCTGCAAATTTCCGAGAAAAAAATTGCTCAAAATACATTAGATGAAGTTACACACTTTTTCAAATCTAACGGTCCCATCATTTCCATTCAAGATATTCAAAAAAATAGAACACTACTCAATCAATTGGTCAATCAAAAGCAATCAGTCCGTGTATTGAATGAAGATGGTATTGAGATTCTCAGAATCAATGATGCTAGCGATTTCCCAAAATCCTTTTCACTTCAAACGGATGAATTTGTTAGAGAACAAATAGATGGAAAAGTAGTTTTCCATAAGGCAGCTGAAATAGACTTTGGCTTGTTTAAAGGATATGTACAAATCTCACACAGTTTAGAAAGTTTTTCTCAGCTCATGAATTATATATTAATAGCCATGGGTATATTCGCACTCATAACACTTGTTCTATCCGCTTTAATAGCCTTTATATTATCCTCGGTTTTACTGAGACCTATTAAAGAACTAAGAGATGAGATGCAGCTTGCAAAACAGACTAAGTTTTCCAAAAAAGTTAGTTTCCAATATGACAATGAAGATGAAATCGGAGAGCTACTAAAAATTTATAAGGAATTGATGGGTGAAGTATCAAAAACAATTACGAGACAAGATGAATTTATTCAAAATGTATCCCATGAATTGCGTACCCCCGTACAAGTAGTCGAAGGGCATTTATCGTTATTGAATCGTTGGGGAAAAGAGGATCGCTCCATATTAGATGAATCACTGGAAATATCCCTCTCGGAAATACAAAAAATGAAGTTATTAATCGAAGAAATGTTAAAGCTTGCAAAAAATGAGCATAATAGTAATCGGGAAGTTACTTCAGTTATAGCTGTCCTTCAACAGTTACAGCAAAGTTATTTACATTTATCACCAGAAGCAACAATAGAAATCCAAGGGGATGAACAAGTAAATGTACTTGTTCCGCCTACTGCTTTAGAGCAAATTCTGCGTAATCTAATAGAAAATGCGATAAAATATAACGATAAACAACCGTATATTAAATTGACAGCGGTAAACAAAGCAGATCAGGTCCAAATTATTGTGGAAGATAATGGAGTTGGTATCCAAGAATCCATATTGCCCAAAATTTTCGAACGCTTTTTTATTGTCGATGAAGCTAGAACTAAAAATAGGGGTGGTTCAGGTTTAGGATTAAGTATAGTTAAAAGCTTGGTAATTGAATATGGAGGTACGATTTCAGTATTTAGTGAAAAAGAAAAATGGACAAAATTTTACATTTTATTCCCTAAATTGACAAGTGAATAATCATTCAGTGTAAAAGCATAAAAAATTAGACAATTTCCCGTTTTTTTTGAAAAAAACCATTGTTTTTTTTTCCTATAGTAGTAAGATTGAGAGGGAAAAATTGTCCTTATATAAGGATAGTTTGAGACTATATAAAAAAGTGGTAAACTATATACATGTAGCTATGTGTATTTTTTTCATGTATAACTGGAACTTTTTTATCCATTAATATGTATTTTTGATAAATGCCTAGAAGGCACAAAATGTTGGAGGTTTTTCTAAATGTCGAACAATCGAACACCTTGGTCAGCTTTTTCTGGTCCGAACCTTGGTTATGTAATGGAGCAGTATGATGTATTTTTACAATCTCCAGACGAAGTGGATCCTGAATTAGTAGAGTTATTTCAGCAATACGGTGCACCTAAGATTCCGGCCTCGGTATCATCTAACAGCTCTGATACACCAGTAGTAGAGCCGAATAATTTTGAAAAAGTGATTCATGCAATTCAGCTTGCAGATGCAATTCGTACTCATGGTCACTTAACTGCTAATATTTATCCATTAAATGATGGACCAAAAGAAGATTCGAAGATGAATCTTGATACTTATAGTTTAACTGAACAAGATTTGAAAGAAGTACCTGTTTCGTACCTAATTAGCAATGCACCTGCAAATATTACGAATGGCTTACAAGCAATTGAACATTTACGCAGTATGTATTCTGATAAAATTGCATTTGAAATTGCTCATATTGTCAACTCAGAAGAACGTACTTGGTTACAAGAAAAGATTGAAAAAGGCGCTGTGAAAGAAAAGCTTTCAACTGAAGACAAAAAACAATTGCTTAAACGTTTAACACAAGTTGAAGGATTTGAGAAATTCATTCATCGTACATTTGTGGGAGCAAAACGCTTTTCAATTGAAGGTCTAGATTCTTTAGTTGTATTAATGGATGAGCTGGTTCGTCAATCAGATAAAACAAAAACAAAACAAGTAAATATTGGTATGGCTCATCGTGGTCGTTTAAATGTATTAACTCATGTTCTAAACAAACCGTATGAAATGATGTTTGCAGAATTTGCACATGTTCCTACTGAATCATTTTTACCAAAAGATGGTTCACTTGAACTTTCAGAGGGTTGGTTTGGGGATGTTAAATATCATAAAGGGGCTAGTTACCGCTCACAATCTGGTTTAACATTAAAACTTGCTTATAATCCTTCACATTTGGAAGTTGTAAGTCCAATTGTTACGGGTCAAACACGTGCTGCGCAAGAAACTACAGATGCAGCTGGTTTCCCAGTTCAGGATAAAAATGCTGCATTTGCTATATTAGTGCATGGTGATGCTGCTTTCCCAGGGCAAGGAGTAGTAACTGAAGTATTAAATTATAGCCGAGTTCGTGGATATCAAACAGGTGGTTCCATCCATATTATTGCAAATAATATGATTGGTTTCACTACCGAACATTATGATTCACGTTCTACCAACTATTCTTCGGATCCAGCAAAAGGGTATGAAGTACCTGTCATTCATGTGAATGCTGATGATCCTGAAGCGGTGATTGGCGTTGCTAAATTCGCACATGAATATCGCCAAAAGTTTGGAAAAGATATCGTTATTGACTTATTAGGCTATCGTCGATATGGTCATAACGAAATGGATGAGCCGTTAGTAACAAATCCAACTATGTATCATTCAATTCATAAACATCCAACCGTTCGTGAATTATATGGCAAGCAGTTAGTTGAAGAAAGTTTAATGGATACATCTGCAGTTAAAACATTAGACGAGTCAGTTTTCGCTGAAATGCAACAGGCCTATGATCGAGTGAAAGAACTTCCTCCATCAACTGTACATGATATCGTAATACCACAAGTAGTATTAGATGGTATGCCGGAAATTCAAACAGGGGTTGAAGAGACTAAACTTGCTAAAATCAATGAAGAGTTATTAACTTGGCCAACTGAGTTTAACGCTTTTAAAAAGTTGGCAAAAATATTGAAGCGTCGTGAAGAACCATTCAAAGGTAAAGGTAAAGTAGATTGGGGCCATGCAGAAACACTAGCATTTGCAACAATTTTACAAGAAGGTAATTCTATCCGTTTATCTGGTCAAGATGCTCAACGTGGGACATTCTCTCATAGACATTTAGTACTTCATGATGAAAAAACCGGAGCCGAATTAACACCGATTCACGGTATTAGTGATGGAAAAGCATCATTCGTAGTGCATAATAGTCCACTTACAGAAGCGGCAATTCTAGGGTATGAATTTGGCTATAATTTAGAAGATAATAACTCTCTAACTATTTGGGAAGCACAATACGGCGACTTCGCTAACATGGCTCAAGTAATGTTTGATAACTTTATCAGTTCTGCACGAGCTAAATGGGGTCTTAAATCCGGCTTAGTGATGTTATTGCCACATGGCGCTGAAGGTCAAGGATCAGAACATTCTAGTGCACGTTTAGAACGTTATTTACAACTTGCTGCTGAAAATAACTGGACTGTTGCCAATCTTTCAAGCGCAGCTAACTATTTCCATATTTTACGCAGACAAGCAAAAATGCTTAAAGAAGATGCTATTCGTCCGTTAATAATTGTTTCACCAAAATCATTATTACGTCATCCTTTAGTTGGAGCAGACGTAGCTGATCTGACTTCAGGGCAATTTGAAACAGTTGTTGAGCAAACAGGTTTAGGTCAACAAGCAGACAAAGTAGAGAAAATTGTCTTTGTTAGTGGTAAACTTGCTATAGACTTGGCGGACAAAGTCAAAGATGGTGCAGGTTTCGATTATGTGCACATTGTGCGTGTTGAACAACTATATCCATTCCCACAAGATAAGATTGAAGAAATTGTGACACGTTTCCCAAATGTGAAACAACTTGTATGGGCACAAGAAGAACCGCAAAATATGGGTTCATGGAACTTTGCTCTACCGTATCTATTGGAAATAGCAAAAGATCAAGAAATTACTTATGTAGGTCGTGTGCATAGAGCAAGTCCTGCAGAGGGTGATGGAGATACTTATAAAGTAGAACAAGCACGTATTATTGAAGAAGCTTTAAAAAGCTTATAAGATAGGATTAGAATAGAGGAGGAAATACAAGTGGCAGACATTATTGTTCCAGAATTAGCAGAATCGATTACAGAGGGTACTATTGCACAGTGGTTAAAACAACCAGGTGATACAGTTGAAAAAGGTGAGTTCATCGTAGAACTTGAAACAGATAAAGTAAACGTTGAAGTTATCTCAGAAGAAGCAGGAGTAGTTAGTGAACTTTTAGCTGCTGAAGGAGATACTGTTCAAGTGGGGCAAGTAATCGCAGTAGTAGGAGCAGGTTCAGGTTCAACTGCATCAGCACCAGCTGCACAGTCTGAAGCAAAAGAAGAGGTAAAAGCTCCTGAAGCTCCTAAAGCAGCTCCAGTTGCTGAAGAAACTGGGGCAGAGCAAGACCGTACGATTGCTAGTCCAGCAGCGCGTAAATTAGCTCGTGAAAAAGGTATTAACTTAAGTGAAATTTCACCTGTAGATCCAATGGGACGTGTTCGTGTACAAGACGTTTCGGCTCATGGTTCTGCTAAAGCACCTGCAAAAGCAGCATCAGCACCTGCAGCTAGTGCGCCAAAAGAAGATGATGGCCGTACAACTCGTGAAAAGATGTCACGTCGTCGTCAAACAATTGCTACACGTTTATTAGAAGTAAGACAAAGTACTGCTATGCTTACAACTTTCAATGAAATTGATATGACAAATGTTATGGCATTACGTTCACGTAAAAAAGATCAATTCTTTGACCAAAATGATGTACGTCTTGGGTTTATGTCTTTCTTCACAAAAGCTGTAGTAGCAGCACTTAAAAAATATCCATACGTAAATTCTCAAATCGATGGAACAGATATCGTGAAAAACAACTTCTATGATATTGGTATCGCTGTATCAACTGAAGGTGGTCTTGTAGTTCCTATCGTTCGTGATGCGGACCGTAAAAACTTTGCAGAGATAGAAGGAAATATTGGAGAACTTGCTAAAAAAGCTCGTGATAACAAATTAGCTCTATCTGATATGTCTGGTGGTTCTTTCACAATCACAAACGGTGGAGTATTCGGATCATTACTGTCAACACCAATTCTAAACGGTACACAAGTTGGTATTTTAGGAATGCACACAATCCAAAAACGTCCAATCGCTGTTGGAAACGAAATTGAAATCCGCCCAATGATGTACGTGGCATTATCATATGACCACCGTGTAATCGATGGAAAAGATTCAGTAGGATTCCTAAAAACAGTGAAAGAATTACTTGAAAACCCAGAAGACTTACTACTAAATAGTTAATAAAAAAGACTTCCTTTATAAATTTATTCAATAGAGTTAGTCAAATATTTCAGGCGTCTTCTAAGGTCTGAGTTCGGTATTCTACCGGCTCAGATCTTTTTATTTTGCCTTCATTCTTTTACGTGTTGGAATGCTCTAGTTGGGGATATTGTATTGTGCTAATACCTTGTTATAAATTATTTTATAGTATAGTGCAAACAATTATATGACACTTATACTCTAGCGTATACAATTCTCTGCACAACATATATATATATTAGTATAAAAACGAAATTGAGATTTTCGAGTAATTGTAAGATAAGGATTTTTGAGAAGTAAAGTTTAGTTTATCCATATTTTTTAGAAGAGACTCTAAAAAGAATATGTTGTAAATGTAAAACAATTATTATCCAACTTAAAAGAGAATAATTTGTTGAGATAACAGTATTTGTATAATACCAATCTATGATATTCAGGTTAGCAATAAAAGGAGCTGAGTAAATTTTGAAAGTCAAAAGTGGACAGACTATCAGTTTGTTTGAAAGATTTAGTCGTGTTTTGTTTATAATAATGGGAGCTATTATTACAGCTATCGGTTTAGAAGCAGTACTAATACCAAACGATATAATTGATGGTGGTATAACTGGTATATCTATCTTGTTATCTCATCTAACAGGATTCTCATTAAGTTTATTCCTATTCATTTTAAATATTCCATTCGTATTTATTGGATATAAGGAACTTGGAAAGTCATTCGCATTTAGTTCAGTAATAGGTATTACAGTATTATCAATTGCGACAAGCTTATTGCACCAAATTCCAACTATTATTTCAGGCGATACGATGTTAGTTGCAGTATTAGGAGGTATTATGATTGGTTTAGGGGTTGGTATTGTTTTACGAAAAGGTGGTGCTTTAGATGGTACGGAAATTCTAGCTATACTTATTGCAAAGAAATTCCCTTTATCGGTGGGAGAAGTTATTATGAGTATTAATGTGTTAATATTCTCTTTTGCCATGCTAATTTACGGACTAAAGAGCGCTTTATGTTCAGCTATAGCTTACTTTATAGCTACGAAGGTAATAGATATGGTGCAAGCAGGCTTTGATGAATCTAAAAACATTATGATCATTAGTAACAATTCACGAAAAATTGGGGAAGCAATTCAAACACGTTTAGGTA
The DNA here is from genome assembly GCF_038003085.1 of Psychrobacillus sp. FSL K6-2836. Lineage (NCBI taxonomy): Bacteria > Bacillati > Bacillota > Bacilli > Caryophanales > Bacillaceae > Psychrobacillus > Psychrobacillus sp. FSL K6-2836. The sequence goes on along the minus strand of NZ_JBBOOM010000001.1, from coordinate 108,108 downwards.
GAGGAGTTACATATATAGGTGGTGAAGGAGGACAAACCAATGAATACGTAGAAATAATCTTCTGTGTTATTAACCGGTTGGAAGAACCTGAACTTAGGACACTTATTAAGACAATTGACATAAATGCTTTTGTAGCAATTAATGGTGTTGTAGAGGTGAGACAATACTAATTTTACTTTACAGAAGAGAGTTAGTTAATCCCTAAGCTATTCATCACCATTTAACAAAAATACCAGGCAGTCTCATTGAGATCTGCCTAAGTTAGTTTGATAGCTCAGTTTAATTTTTAAGATGCTCCGATTGGTCAAGAGGTTTTCGCTTTTGGCGTTCTTTTTCTGGTCGTAGGTTTTTTCTTTTTCGTTTTATCAAGGGAAGCTTGTAGGGCAGACATTAGGTCCGTCACATTGGAAGGTAATTCTGTTTGTTTTTCGCTTGTCGTTACTACATTATTTCCAGCTTTTTTCTCTTCTATTAACTCCATTAAGGCAGTTCGATATTCATCTGTGTATTTTTCTGGTTCAAACTCAGTAGTTAACTGGTCAACAAGCATTAGGGCAGTATCGAGTTCTTTTTTTACTACAGTTTGATCTGCAGGAATATTAGGTACATCTGCTGTACTACGAACTTCATCGGGAAAGTGAATGGTTTCCATGATTAATGTTTCGTTATATACTCGAACGATTGCTAATTGCTCTTTCGAACGAATCATAATTTTAGCAACCCCGATCTTACCTGACTCATGCAATGCTTCTCTTAAGAGAGAGTACGCTTTTCCACCACCACTATCAGGTGCCATAAAGTAACTGCGCTCAAAGTAAATTGGATCTATTTCTTCCAATTTTACAAAGTCTATAATTTCTACAGCTTTATCCTCATTTTCTTTTTTCAGTTTTTCTAATTCTTCTTCATCTAAAATGACAAACTTGTTTTTTGAGTATTCATATGCTTTGACGATATCTTCATTCTTTACCTCTTGTTTGCATCCTTCACAAACCTTCGCATAGCTAATTGGGGTATGGCATTCTTTATGGAGCTGACGTAGTTTTATATCCTTATTTTCAGTTGCTGCATGAAGCTTTATAGGAATATTAACTAAACCAAAGCTGATACTACCTTTCCAAACTGTATGCATTATGTTCACCACTTTTTCTTTTTCTTCTTACTATGCAATCTTTCCCTTCCTTTTATGTATCAAAAGTAGAATTAATTAAAAAACTAAAGAAAAATTTGAAGACAGAAGTCCCTAAAGGTTATTAAGGAGCACATTATCCTATATTAACTGCTTCTAAAATAAATCCACTAAAGTAGATAAAGAAGCTAACAACCTGCTACTTCTAGGTCGTTAGCTTCTTTAGTTATCTGAACATTTATAAAAATTTTCGGTGTTTTTTAAGACATCCTTTAAGTAGCGGAATGTATCCTTGTTTTTATTTCGGAATAGCAACTTCCATCACTTGAATGTTTACCAAACGAATAATCCAACAAGCATCGCGCTTAACAGAGATACAGCCATTCCGCTAACCAATAGCTTCCAAACATTTTTACCGATGATCTTTGAACGTTCTTCACCTAAAGTTGAGCTATAGGTGCCATAAATCATGCCGACTGTACTAAAATTGGCGAATGAAGTCAAGAACGTAACAGCAACTGCAATCGTATGTGGATTCAAATCTTGGAGATGGTTTTTTAAGTTCATCATGGCCACAAATTCGTTTGTGGAGAGTTTAATCCCCATTAACGAAGCGACATACATCGCATCATGGAGGCCTAATCCAAGCAAAATTGCAAATGGGAAGAAAATGACACCGAAAATCTTTTCGATTGTCAAACCATCTATAAAGAAACCAAGAATCCCATTAAGAGCACTGGTTAATGCTACATACCCAATCACCATTGCTAAGATTACAATAACCATCTTCATGCCGATAAGCATACTGTTGGAGATGGTAGAAAAGAAATCTTGACGTTCTTCTTTTGGAGGAACGTAAACAATATCGTCTTCTTTGCTAACCTCTATAGGATTTAAAATACTAGCCAGTAACAGGGCATTTAAGCAGTTTAACGGGATTGCTGCAAACACGTACTCTGCAGGAACCATCGATAAATATGCCCCAATAATTGAACCACTTACACTACTCATGCTCATGATCCCGAACGTCAATAGACGATGGTCTTTAAGAACGGTCAGCTGTTGACGGATAACAGCTAAAGCTTCCGTATTTCCAAGAAACATCATTTGGATAGAGAAGAAGCTCTCAAGCTTTGGCAATCCGGATATTTTCGAAATGACCCATCCTACTTTATCGATTATCCAGGTCATAATTCCGAAATAAGATAAAATATCGAAGAAAGTCACAATGAAGACAATAGGTAGTAACGCACTAAAGAAGAAATCTACTGTTTCATTCGCCATCACAGAAGGAAAGGCAAATGAGATTCCTGCATTGGCGGATGATACCAACCATGTAAAGAAGGAAGCAATTTTGTTAATTGTCCATGTTCCTATCGTGGTCGATAACATAAACCAGGTAATGAGCAATTCGGCTATGAGCAAGCTGAGGATAGAACGCCATTTAATTTTCCGTTTATCAGGCGAACAAAGGTAGACAAGACCGAGGACAACAAAAATGCCCAGTATATTTAATAAAAAGAACATGTAATCAACTCCAACTTTATTTTCCCCAAAATAAAAACTCTTATTCATTCATCCCTTCAGTCGCCAGACAGAAAGTATGAAAAAATAAGAGTTTTATATCAATTACGCAGAATGGTTTACTCTATGTATTAGTAAATGATCAATTCGAAACACTGTACTATATATCACTTTTTTCATGCTTCCTTGTAGTCCGGCATTTATAGGGGCTGCCAGGTAGAAACTATCAGACCATTTAAAACTGATATTATACAAGAATAATAATTTGTAAATTAATTTTTAGGAATAGGGATTATTATATACTAGTGTTTGGGACGAAACAATATAAAAGAATAATGTTGTAATGTTAAAAATTATTATAAAAGTAAGTAAAGTAAAAAGAAGAAAAGGTGGGGATTTCAATATTTTTCCTCTTTTAATGTATCAAAAGTAGACTAAATATGAAAACTAAAGAAAAATATTGGAAGTAGGTAAACAATTGAAGCCGATGCTTTTAACTGCCTCTACGGAAGTACCTTTAGGAAATCAGTGGGTTTATGAAACAAAATATGATGGATTCCGATGCATTTTAGAATGGGAGCAAGAGCCTATTCTGAAAAGTAGAAACGGAAAATTACTAAATGATATATTTCCAGAGATTATTAACTTCTGTCATGAAATTTATAACCAAATTAAATCATTTTTACCACTAACAATGGATGGGGAACTAGTATATTTAATAAATAATTTTCAAAGTGACTTTTCCAAAGTTCAATCAAGAGGTCGAATGCAAAATATCGAGACTATTAGAAATAATGCACATGCATTTACTTGCCATTATATTGTATTTGACTTGCTCAAATATAAAGGAAAGGATCTAACCCAACTTCCATTAAACAAGCGAAAGCAGCAACTGGATCGACTGTTTATGAAAGCTCAACTTCCTATATCAATAAATTATCAAGATACAAATAGATTGCAGGCCATTGATGTATTTAAAGACAATACACTATTGTGGGATAAAATTGTCACAAATAATGGGGAAGGGATAATCGCTAAACAAAGAACTAGTCCTTGGAATAGCGGAGAGCGAACAACCAAGTGGGTAAAAATAAAAAACTGGAGATTTATTAGTGTCATTTTAACGAAATATGATAAAAGTAATGGCTTTTTTCATGGTGCACTTTATAAAGACACCTCATTATTAGAAATAGTTACATTTCGTCACGGACTATCCGAGATGGAGCTAGATACATTAATAGCATTATTTCAAACGAATGGGACAAAAATATCCAATAATATTTGGGAATTAGAAGCGTCCATTTGCGTTGAAATTACTTGTATTGACTTTGATGGAAAAAAGTTAAGGGAACCTAGATTTCATTCGTTTGATTTGAATAAAGATATACGGGATTGTAATTGGCAACAAATGCAAAAACAATTATACCCTTTACCACCAAATACAAAGGTAACTCATCCAGATAAACCTATATGGCCAGAATCGGGGATACAAAAAGATGATTATCTTATGTATTTACAACGAATATCACCCTACATTTTACCTTTTCTAAAAGATAGGCTTCTTACAGTTATTCGTTTTCCACATGGTGTAACAGGAGAAAGTTTCTATCAAAAAAATAGTCCAGAATATGTTCCAGAATTTGTTGCGACAAAACAAATGGAAGATATTAACTATATGATGTGCAATGATGTAGAATCATTGCTCTGGTTAGGAAATCAGCTAGCACTAGAATTTCATGTTCCTTTTCAAACAGTAGATACAAAAAATCCGACTGAGATTGTATTTGACTTGGATCCACCCTCGGTGGAAGAATTCTCATTGTCAGTTGAAGCTGCTCTGCGTATGAAAGTAATATTTGATCAATTTCAGCTTAAATCTTATGTGAAAACCTCTGGTGGGAAGGGTATTCAACTTTATATCCCATTAGAGGAGGATAGTTTTACGTTTGAAGAGACTGGTATATTCACCAAATTTATCTCTGAATTTTTAGTAGAGCAAGATCCAAAGTGGTTCACTACTGAAAGGTTGAAAAAGAATAGAGGGAACAAATTGTATTTGGATTATGTTCAGCATAAGGAAGGTAAAACGATAATCGCTCCATATTCACCAAGGGGGAATGACTTGGGGCTTATCGCAACTCCTCTTAAATGGGAGGAGGTTAGAGAGTCCTTAAAACCAGATACATTCTCTATTCCATCCGTATTAGATCGTATAAAAAACGTAGGAAATCCATTTCAAGACTTTAGAATAAATTTGGAAAAAGAGAAATTTTCGCTAGTATTAAAACAATTAAAAGCACTAATAAAAAATAATTAATTATTGTAAATAAAAAACGTACGTTCGCATAGAATGGTGAATAAGGAGGGAACGAACGTGCGAAAGGATTTAGTGAAATATTTTAATCGTGGAAGAATTGTCGAGTTAATGTATCTATCAAAAGCTGGTGAAATCAGCAAGCGTAAGGTAAGGATACTTAAAGTACAGGGAGATATATTTTATGCATATTGTTTTAAGCAGAAAGCGAAAAGAACATTTCGAATCGATCAGGTACTAGCTCTTGCTCCCATATTCCCTCATGAAAGAGGAGTTATATAATTCTCTCCACATAATCATGCAATGATTAATTGAAAAAAGTTGCCTTGAATCGTATACTAGATATAAAGGAAGTGGTTATATGATACATACAAATTGGGCAACAATACCAACTATTAAAACCGTTACATGTTCGCAAACAGATGCTAAAAAGTTTCTTGTGAGTAATGTGCTAACTGTTGGAAAAACGTATGAAGTTAAAAATGAAACAGAAGAATTTATATTTGTGATTGACAACACTGGAAAAGTAGGCGGCTACTACAAAGAATATTTTCAATAAAAAAACCGATGTAATCTCATCGGTTTTTTTTCATAAGGAGACAAGAGCAGAATATGAAAGACATAGTTTTGAAAGAACAACAGGAGAGATTGAATAGAATACATACTGAACAAGATACTACTCTTATTGGTGTGGGAGGATATCTTTCGCCAGAAGAATATTTACTGGAGGATGTACTTATTGCTGTTTCATTAAAAAAACCAGTTTTGTTAAAAGGTCCAACGGGGGCAGGTAAAACAAAGCTTGCTGAAACAGTTTCAGCATTTTTTTCACAGCCGATTCAAAGTATAAACTGTTCCGTCGATTTAGATGCGGAGGCTTTACTTGGATTTAAAACTATCGTGACAAATAATGGCTTGAGTGCAATTGATTTTGTGGATGGCCCTGTGGTGGAAGCTATGAAAAAAGGGCATATTTTATATATTGATGAGATAAATATGGCCAAATCCGAGACACTTCCTATTTTGCATAGTGTACTGGATTATAGAAGAATGCTAACAAACCCTTTTACAGGGGAAGTAATAAAGGCACATCCCGATTTTTCGGTTATTTCTGCCATCAATGAAGGTTATATCGGGACAACACCTATGAATGAAGCGCTGAAAAATCGTTTCGTTTCGTTTTCTATTCCATATATTTCAGGTGAGCATCTTGCACAACTATGGCAAGAGATGTTCCCAACAGCACCGAAAGAATTACATATATTAATGCTAAATCTAGCTAATGATTTAATGGAACAAGTTAAACAAGGGTTACTGTCAGAGGAAGCGGCATCTATTAGAAGCCTGTTATATGCAACTGAATTGGCGCTATACATGGATCCGATTAGAGCGATTACATATGCTATCGCTGAAAAGCTAGAGGATGACCAAGAAAAACAGCTTGTATTAGCATTGGCCTCTTCTTGGATAAAGTGAAAACTTCAATCAGTGGGGTTTTCTTCATCCCCACTGATTGAAAAACTGAACTCAGGCAAATAACGCCGCGTCGTACGGCAAAGCCTGAGTGGCAATCATCCTGTTGGTCCGACCATTCGGGCGTTTACGGGCAGTTATCTCCCACTAACGCTGCTTGCTTGAGCCAAACCTTGAGGTGGGAGTCATACTGCCCGTTATTGCGGGATTAAGTGAGGGAGATAAATGGGTTCAGTTGACCGTTTTATACAATTCAATAATGAAACGATAGATGCGAGACAGCTTATGCATTATGAAAATGTAGCCAAAGCTTTAACAAAAAATACGTTATTAGCAATTAATGAACGTAAATTGATGGAATTTCAACCTGCAGAACAGACTATTTCTTTAAGTGTGTTTTGGAGACATCGTGAGGAATATGTAATGCATGCGGGTAGAATGTCTGATATTTTCCTGATGGCGGAAGGATTCTGGAAATTTTTTGATGTACTCAGCTGGAGTGATTTTCAGGAAGAGAAACCAACTGGCCAACCAAAATTCATGGATCAGTTGTTGTTTTGTATAGAAGAATTTCGAATGATTGAAATGATTCAAAAAAAGAGAGTTGGTACACAAATAATACTTCAAATTCGTATAAAAACATATTTGGATTTTCATAAACAGCAGCTCCGAGTAAATATACAAAAAGGTTTCTTAGCTGACGCATTTATAAGTTATTTATATATCTGCCTCTATGAAGGTACGATGTACGTACAAGGACCAGATTTCTTTAAACTTGCAAATACTATTATTCAAAACGTATATGAATCTAAAACGACTCAGCATTCTATTGATTTAGTTTATCGGATATATTTTCTCTTAAACGAGTATGTGAAAGAGGATAGCTTACTGCAATATTACGCAATTATTTCTTACACAAGTTTACCAACTAAGGACTTTCATTATCATAAAGGGGTAAAAAACTCTGAACTTGGTGAAGAAGGTAAGAAAGATACGATTGAAGAGATATTTAGATCTTGGCATCGGGAAAATGAGCAAGAAAACGGTGTGCATCTTCAATATGAACTCGAGCATGGTAGAGATGGAAAAGCAGAACAAGCAATCGAAGCCGAGGAAGGTCAAGAGGGGCATGAAGTGACAATGACTGGAAAAGGTCAGTCAATTGGGAACAGTAAGGATGTTCAGGTTGATCAATCGACTAATGATCAATCCAGTGATTTAAAAAAAGCTGGTAACTCCTTCGGCAAGGAACATACAAACGTTGTTTACAAGGAACAGCGTATTGCTATTACTAGTCCATCTGACAATAAGCATGTACTTTACAAATATCGTCAGGAGCATGCGCCATACCTAAAAGCATTTGTGCAAGAGATGAAAAAACGGTTAGATCAAAAACATGTAGATAAACGAACTAACTTAACAAAGGGAAGATTATCTACAAAATTGACTGCTCTTTGGACAGATGAAAGACCAAAACCTTTTTTTAAAAAGAATGCTCCAAGCATCCAGTTAAATGCCGTATTTGGTTTGTTAGTTGATGGGTCCGCTTCTATGCAGGACAAAATGGAGGAAACAAAAAAAGCTGTTTTACTGTTTCATGATGTATTAAGAGAGCTGAAAATTGCTCATGAAATTGTACTTCATTATGAAGATGCCTATGAAGCTACAGAAACTTCCCAACCGAATGCATTTGAATGGATCCATAAGTTAGAGGATGGTCAAAAGGATAACGGCTTAGATATACTTTCCATGGTTGCACATGAAGATAATAGGGACGGTTTTGCAATTAGATGGATGGGAAAAAGATTAGAGAATAGACTAGAGATCCATAAGTTCCTTCTTGTATTTTCGGATGGTGAACCATCTGCATTTGGATATGCACAAAATGGTATCATGGATACTGCAGAGGCAGTTTTAGAGCAAGAGCAACTTGGAATAACGGTTTTACATCTGTTTTTGAATGATCAAGAGGCTACAGAGGAGCAGTTGAATTTATTTCGCTTAATCTTTGATAAGAAATCAGCTACTGCTTCTTCATTAGAAAAGTTTTCGGAAGAAACACTTCGATTACTTCGTAAAATGCTTCATCTTGTTGTGCAAAGTTCTTGAGAAAGTAATCTTTATATGTTTGTGAAACAAAAAATAGGGAATAAATATAATCGAGGATTTTTCTCGGTATCTTTGTTCCTCTTATAGTGTCACTTAAAACAAAATCACCGAGCAAAATACTATTTTGAAGGAGAATTGTTCCAAATGAATTGGTATGAAAAGCTCAATCAATACTTTCCGGTCGATGAAATGAAATCACGAGATCATATGGAAACACTCTTGGCAGATAAGGGAAATGTATATATAAAAGATGAGAGTCCAAAGCACGTATTAATGTACGTTGAATTTGATAACTTTATCTTTGTGGATTACTTATTTGTTTCTAAAGAAGCACGTGGTGAAGGTCTTGGTCGCAAATTATTGAATCAATTAAAAGAAAAAAATAAAGTCATTTTATTGGAAGTAGAACCCATTAACTATGATGACACAGATTCAGAAAAGCGACTTAGATTTTATTCACGTGAAGAATTTAAACATGCTACGCGTATTGGATACTCACGCCGCTCCCTCGCAACCGGTGAAAATACCATTTTGGAAATTTTGTATTGGTCCCCATCCGATCAAGATGAATATGCCATTTACGAAGCCATGAAATGGACGTATGAAAACATACACACGTATAAAGATGAGCATTTTTATGGCGATTCTTATGACTTATCGCATGAGGTTTTAGTGTTTAATGAAGAAAGTAAGAAAAACATGTTGAAGTCATACTAAAAGATACAATAATCATTTATATAAATAGCAAAAAAGAATTCATTTTGATCCATGTTGATATCAAAATGAATTCTTTTTAATTGTTACTGAATAGGTATTAACTATTGGATTGCAGTATATTATTAGGAAGAGCGGTTTTTGGATTGATCAGCTATAAGTAGAAGACGTTGTTTCAATTCTTCCTCCATGCGACCGATTTCTATTTCTGCTGCTTTTCGTTTTACGCGACCATCTGCTTGAATGCGCATAGTTTCTTCGATTGTTTGTAAAAGATTTTCTTGTGTTTTCTTCAAAGTGTCGATTTCTACAATACCACGTTCATTTTCTTTTGCAGTTTCAATACTGTTAACCTTAAGCATTTCCGAGTTTTTCAATAAAAGGTCATTGGTTGTTTTAGTAACTTGTTTTTGTGCAGCAACTGCTTTTTGCTGACGATTTAGGGTTAATGCGATCGCAATTTGGTTTTTCCAAAGTGGGATAGAAGTCATAATGGATGACTGAATTTTTTCTGCAAGTGTTTGATTGGTTTGCTGGATCATGCGAATTTGGGGTGCGCTTTGAATCGTTATTTGGCGAGATAGCTGTAAATCATAAACTCTTTTTTCTAGACGATCCACAAATTGAGCCATATCATTTACCTCTTGAAATGCCATCTGATCATTGGAAAGTTCTGCTTTTCGTCTTAACTCTGGAATTGTAACATTCACTATGTCATCTCGTTTTAATTCGGCTGCTGCAATATATACGTTTAAAGCCTGGAAATAGGTTTTATTTTGATCGTAGAGTTTATTGAGCATTTGAACATCCTCAACAAGACCTCGTTTAGAATGCTCCAGTTGGATTCCAATGCGATCTATTTGTGTACTAAGTTTTTGATACTTAGTCATTAGTTCTTGTACGGATCGATTAACTCGACTAAATAATTTTTTAATACCCGATTTTTTCTCAGTTGATAGTTCCTCTGGATTAATCTGGGATAGTTTACTCATTAAATCACTTAAAATATCTCCAACAGGTCCAATATCCTTCTTTTGCACATGATCTAACATTTGATGAGAAAAACGGGTTAGCTCTGATTGAGCGTTAGCACCGTAAGTTAAAATTGCTTCGTAGTTACCGGCAGGAATCTGTTCTGCTAATTGGCGAGCTTTTTGTTGCTCTGCTTCAGATAAACGATCGATCAATTTAGTTGGTGTAGCCTCTGTTTCTGTGGAAACGGCTTGTGGTTTTGTAGTATCCAAATCAAACGGACTAGATAATAATTCGTCCATTAATATATCATCATTTGTATTCGATAACTTTTCGCTCATCTTCTGATTCTCCTTTTAAATATAAAGGTTTTTCTGTTTGTTTAAATGATAATTTAGCAAAATCTAGTTCCATTTTAAGGAGTTCCACATCAGAGGCTAATACATTGTTTAAATCTTCTTCCATTACTGTACTGATAGATTCTAATGTATCACGTGTGTCTTGTAATGCTAATTTCATATCGTTGTTCTTCACTGGTTGGGAAACTAATAATGTATATTTTGACGTTAGTTCTACTGCTGAATCTAAATGTGCATAAAAGAACTTTTCCGCCTGGTAAAATTTCTTTGGATTAGATTTAACAAGTGAAATAATACGTTTAGCTAATCGATTCATCTCGAATAATTGTTTAAACGAACTGATCGAACGTACTTTCAAATATTGACTATTTAAAGCTTTTATCTTTTTATTTGCTTCTTTCAATTGTTGCTGAATATGGAAATACTCAGAAAGAGTCATTTGATGTTTTTTCATAATTCTTCTTTGCTGTATTTTCTTTATCGTAAAATTAGAAACAATATATACTCCTATAGCTAAAGCGGAACTCCAGAAAAATCCACTTTCAATTGAAAAAAAGAAAACAAACCAAGAAGTGATCATGATCGGTATATTTAAGCAATGGCGTATGAAGGTTTGAGCTACTTCATTCATGATGTTACCTCCTTTTTCACGTATTAACAGATTGACCGATTAAAGTCGCCACGTCCTATGGCAGCATCGGCACAGTACGTCCTGTACGTCGTAATACTCCCACTTCAAAGTACGGGCAAAGTAACAAAGCATAAGTGGGATATAACTGCCCGTAAAAGCCCAAATGGTTCGGGCCAACAGGATGTTGGTCACTCAGGCTTTGTCGCACGACGCGGCGTTATTTGCCTGAGTTCAGTTTTTCAATCAGTGGGGATGAAGAAAACCCCACCGATTGAAGTTTCACTTTTTTCTATATTACTATATACGATTCAGATGGAAGAAGGTTTCATTTTCAATAAATATTAAACAATATCTGTCTCCATGGAGGTATAGCCCTGTAGCTCATCAATGAATTCAATTCTAAAAGCATTTGTATGAGATAAAGGGGAGACGCCTTTTTGAATATATTCTAAAAACTCCTCCAATCGATTTGTATCGCCTTCTATATCAATAACAATCAGCTTGTTGTCCGTTTGTTTGCAATTTCCTTTTAAACCAAGTGATTGAGCTTTTTGTTTCACTAAAAACCGGAAACCTACTCCATCTACATCACCATGCATTTGAATATAAGCCCGTTTTTTCATAACATAGTCTCCTAATCTGTAGTTAATAGTATTAATATTAATTTAACTTAAAAAGTAGGAATTTTCAATTTATAAATTCTTAAGACGTATAAGTAGACTTTTTATATAAGAGCAGTAAAATATGAGTTAATAAAAAATGTTAGAGGCGATGCAAATGTTTGAAGTAATTTATATGAAAGCGGACTATGAGCCATGGTGGCTATTTGAAGGTTGGGAACAGCATATTGTAGAAAAACATGCTTTTGAACATGAATCAGAGGCGCGGTCTTTTTTAGATAAGAAACTAATAGAATTACGGGGGATCTTTCCGAAAGAAAAAACCAAGCATAATATATATTGGGCTTTTTGGTCGGAAAAAGAACAATGCTTTTGTGAATCATGTGACGATGATTTACAAATATATCATGGATTGATATGGAAAGACTGTCGAGAAACTATTTAGAATTGTAAAAATACTCATTGACTAAATTGTAGCAACTGATATAATTTAATTAACAATTCAAAGTGAAAAATACCGTAATAATTATTCACATATCCTATGAAGTGATCGATGTGAGATCGGTACTTCATGGAATATGTGAATTTTTTTCACGTATTGATTAATTTTTTGGAGGTAATAGAATGAAACAAGGTACAGTAAAATGGTTTAACGCAGAAAAAGGATTTGGGTTTATCGAAGTAGAAGGAGAAAATGATGTATTCGTACACTTCTCAGCAATTCAAGGAGAAGGCTTCAAATCACTTGAAGAAGGCCAAAAAGTTGAATTTGAAGTAGTTGAAGGTAACCGCGGACCTCAAGCTGCTAACGTTACAAAACTATAAGAGTACAAAGAAGCACACCTTAATGATGTGCTTCTTTTTCATTTTATGCTTTCAATTGTAGAAGAAACAATAAACTGCTCGTTGCCTTCTTGCATAATAAATTCACGTTTAATTTCTCCAAATTTTTTTGCGAAATATTTCCTGTTCGTGAAACCTTGTTCATCTATTTTTTCCATAACTATAACATCTTCAAATGTTTGGAGGCCTGTTTCCAGTGTCGCCGTTACTGAAGTGATTTTCCATCCGTTAAATTCTGTGCCTACTTCAAAGGGAGTGCCCAAATAAATTTCGATTTCTTTCATGGACTCAAGTTCCGCTAAAGTAGGTGATTTTGCATCATATGCTTCTGCATTTTCAGCAATCAAACTAATTTTATCATCTTGAATATTGTACATCTTTTGTACAACTGTCCCACCATTATCTTCATATGTGACTACATAATCACCTATACGCTGTGTTGTTAAAGTGTATGAGGCATATTCATTTCCTTCCCCTTTAAACTGAGCAATAGACTTGTCTGGCATAAAATAATCGGATAAATTTTCTGCTTTTTCAGATGGTGTATTTTCAGGAGGCGCGACAGTTTCATCTGTCGGAGGGGTGGTAATTATTTCTTCCTCCACATCTTGTTCCTTTCCGCAAGCAGAGAGAAAGAGTAAAGAAATAAAAATAAGTAAATACTTTTTCATTATTTTTCCCTCCTTATTATCATAAAGATTAGACGGCTACCAAGGTTATTTTGTTTCAATTTATCGATTTTTTGGTATAGTGAAAACAAGAGAGGAGAGATTGCATTGAATATCGAATTAAAGAAAGAGCTACCTCCTTATGAGGAACAGCAAGATTTTTATACAAAATTGCGCTCAAAAATCACAAATTATGGAGAATCTAAAAAAGGGAAAACGACTAAATTTGCACCTTATTTATTGTTTGCTCCAGATTTATTTCATTTATTAATTAAAGCTATGTTAGATAATCGAATCGATACAAAATATAAAACGATTATCGGGAGTGGAATCTTATATTTTATTACTCCGATTGATGTTTTACCAGAAGGGTTAATTGGTCCTGGTGGATTTATCGATGATATAATTGTGGCTACATTTGTAGTAAATATGCTTCTGAATAGGTTTTCAACTGAAGTAATTGAGGAGCATTGGGCTGGAGATGAAAAACTATTAAATGTTTTAAAGAAAGTTTCAAAAACCAGTGATTCGCTTATAGGCAAGCTACCGTCGAAATCTTTACTAGGTAGATATATAAAAAAGTCAGAGAAAGCTTAAGGGAAAAATCTAAGATCATTGAAATCTAAGAGTTTTTAATAACTTCATAAAAAGACGACTTTAAATTCGAGTTTAGAATTTAAAGTCGTCTTTCTAGTAAAATTTTGTTGTTCTTATTGCTATATTTTAGTGCGTTAATATCAATTATTTGTTCGATATTTTGTTAATTCTCATATTTCATTCATCTCGAAATAACGCTACGTTTTAGAAAACGTTGGATTCTATAATTTCCTCATTAGTTCCATTAACAGTAAGCGTAAATTTTCTTAATGTTACATTATTGTTGATATTTTCTCCTCGGCAAATTTCGTATACATCAGATCGTCCAGCTTGTAATATAAGAAGAATTTCTCTTAAAACTGGCCATATATTCTGATCCCCACATGTATATATATCTAAAGCTGCATATCCATGTTCCGGCCATGTATGAATGGAAAAATGGGAAGTTGAAATACCTATAATCCCTGTTACCCCTTGTGGAAAAAAAGAATGGAAATGAGAAGATAGAATCTCCATTTCTAACTGATTAATTGCTCTTGTTAATAAGTCTTCTAACTCTTTTGCATTATTTAGCATATCATTCTGACACTCAAATGCATCAATAACGAAATGCTGTCCGTTTGTATCCAACGAATCACTCTTTTCTTATTGTATTTTGAATTTCGTTAAGCAGTGAGGTTTCCGAATTTCACAACTATACTTTTATTATTTTATGTACTAGAAGGTAGTAGAGGTGTGCATATTGCTTAATGAATAAAAACTATTAAGAACAGAAATCTAATTTCTCTAACAGGTCAACAGTCTAAACACTTTCAATCTCATCACATATATTATAAAAAAATAGATGAGGTGTCGAAATGCAAGTTAATCAAACAGTTATAACGATTCTTGGTAGTGCCGGAGGTGTGGCAAAATCTATACTCTCCATATTAAATAAATCAGTTCATGATAAAAAGGATCCCATTTATCACATTATTAATAATAGTAAAATTCATTTGATTGATTATAAACAAAAAAAGGAAACTTACTATAGTAGTTTATTTCCCAATTTGAAAGATCAATTTGAATTACATCAATTTGATTTAAAAGATACTACTAATTTTATAGAGCATCTTAAAAATTCAAATACATCTGTTGTTATTGACATTTCTTGGGCAGATACGATTGAAATGCTACAATGTTGCGATCAATTGGGTATCAAGTACTTAAACACAGCATTAGAAAATACTATGGTTGATGAAAATGAAGATTTATATGAAGGATTTGGGTTAATTGAGAGAATGAGAATGTTAGAAAAGAAGAAACATACATTTACAAATTCATCTTCTATAATTGGCTCAGGTATGAATCCCGGTGTAGTTCAATGGATGGCCATTGAACTACTTAAAAGTGATTCATTAGAAGAAGCTCCTCTAGCTTGCTATATTGTAGAACATGACAACTCCTTTTATAAAAATAAAAATAAAGCTAAAAAAAATGTTATATATACAACTTGGTCACCTGAATGTTTTCTCGATGAGGCGATTTTGAGTTACCCTATGTTTATGAAACATCATACACCACTTTTTTTGTATGAAAATGTTTATGATGTCGAATTTAAAGTGAAATTAGGGGACAAACAGTTTTTTGGATGCTTGATGCCACATGAAGAGGTATATACTTTAGGTCAGTTGTATGACATGGAATTTGGTTTTTTGTATAAAGTAAATGATCATACTTCAGAGTTAATTCGGTCAAACATAGAGGATCTGGATAAAGTGTGGGACTTTGAAATGAAAGTTCTTGATCCTCTTGAAGAGACATTGGAAGGGGAAGATTTAGCTGGAGTACTTCTAGTTTATAAGGACAAAGAACGATATATGTACAATGTGTCAAGAAATGATTCTATCTTTTCAAAATACAAAACTAATGCTACATATTTTCAAGTAGCCTGCGGTATTTATGCGGCTCTCTCCGTCCTACTATTAGATAAAATACCAAAAGGAGCATATTATGTAGATGAGCTTTTGTTAAAAACGAACAATGGCTATGGTCAATATCTGACTTATTACATGACTGATTTTGTACAGGGTGTAAATAAGCATTCAGATGGCCTCTTACACGAAAGAATAAAAAAGAGTAATTAATCGTCAACACTCTTCAGAAATTAGTAACCTCATTGTTCAACAAAACAGGTTATCCTTCCTCGATATAATCGAAGTAGGATAACCTGTTTAAAATTGCATGAAATGATTTGCAGTGTTTTCACAAATCACTCGAACTTTTACTTATATTTGTTCTTTCCATTCTAGGAACTCATCGTACGTTAATTGTTTATCTAAAATTGAACCGTCTTCGCGGATTTCAATTACGCGATTAGCAATTGTTTGGATGAACTGATGGTCATGAGATGTGAAAATCATAGCACCTTTGAATAATGTAAGACCATTATTCAATGCTTGAATAGACTCAAGGTCCAAGTGATTCGTTGGTTCATCTAGTAATAATACATTCGATTCCGAAAGCATCATTTTAGAAAGCATACAACGTACTTTTTCTCCACCTGAAAGAACAGAAGGTTTTTTCTTCACTTCTTCCCCAGAGAAAAGCATACGACCTAGGAATCCTCGTAGGAAAGTTTCGCTTTCATCGTCAGGAGAATACTGGCGTAACCAATCTACTAATGATGGTTCGCTGCCTTCGAAGTATTTTGCATTATCAAGCGGGAAGTAAGCGCGTGTTGTAGTAACACCCCAACGTACTGATCCTTCATTTGGTTCTTCTTCCTCAGCTAGAATACGTAATAATGCTGACTTCGCCAATTCATCCCCTAGGAGAATAATTTTGTCTTCTTTATTCATCGTAAAGCTCATATTGGAGAAGAGTTTTTTGTCTTCTGTGGAATGACCTAAATCTTGAACTTGTAAAACATCATTCCCGATATCGCGTTTCATCGCGAAGTTTACATATGGATACTTACGAGATGACGGTCTAATATCATCTAGTTCTATTTTATCCAGCATTTTCTTACGAGAGGTTGCTTGTTTGGATTTAGAAGCATTGGCACTAAATCGAGCAATAAACGCCTGTAACTCTTTAATTTTTTCTTCTTTTTTACTATTTTGATCGGAAGCTAATTTGGAAGCAAGTTGACTGGATTCGTACCAGAAATCATAGTTCCCTACGTAAACTTGAATTTTACTGAAATCTAAATCCGCAATATGCGTACATACTTTGTTCAAGAAATGACGGTCATGGGATACTACAATAACAGTATTATCAAAGTTAATAAGGAAATCTTCCAGCCACTGAATAGCTTTAATGTCTAAATGGTTAGTAGGCTCATCTAGTAATAGTACATCTGGTTTACCAAAAAGAGCTTGAGATAAAAGAACTTTTACCTTTTCAGAACCAGTTAAATCAGCCATTTTCTTTTGGTGCATTTCATCAGGAATACCAAGACCTTGTAAAAGTATTGCTGCTTCGGATTCAGCTTCCCAACCGTTTAAGTCAGCAAATTCACCTTCTAATTCGGCTGCACGCATACCATCTTCGTCTGAAAAATCTTCCTTCATGTAGATAGCATTTTTCTCATTCATTACTTCATATAAACGTTTATGTCCCATCATAACTGTCTCTAAAACAGTGTGTTCTTCGTATTCGAAGTGATTTTGTTTTAAAATTGCTAAACGTTCATCTGGGTTCATAATAACGTTGCCTTCTTGTGCCTCAATTTCCCCAGATAAAATTTTGATAAATGTTGACTTTCCTGCTCCATTTGCACCAATCAATCCATAACAGTTGCCTGGTGTAAACTTTATATTTACGTCTTCGAACAATTTACGATCACCAAAACGAAGACTTACGTTACTTACTGCAATCATGCTAGTACCTCCTAAAATTCACAATGAACTTATTATAGCATGAAATATGAACAAATTCTATAAATCCTTGATTTTATAGGGTTTAAAGGTACTTTAATTATTGAATTGCTCCAAAATTAGCCACTATTATTCTTATTTGTTTCAATTTGTGAAAGGTATGGATTAGAGTAATCCGTTTTTCTTGTAAGTCCTCTTAAATATACCCCTTTAGAACTTCTTGCTTATCCATTAACCTCAGTTGCTTATTTTAAATGTACCAGACTCTTCCATATTTCATATTGTCTTTTGTATTAGAAAAAAGATTTTATTTTAATATTGAATATTTAAAAAATTATGATATTATTAAAAAAGTTAAGTATTACTATAATTTTTAAGAGGAGACTATAATTTAGATGGATAGAATTGCAAAAAAAATTAGAGAATTTCGAAAAATGAAAGATATGACATTAAAAGAAATGAGTGAACAAACGGACTTATCAGTCGGATTTCTATCGCAAGTAGAAAGAGGTTCATCTTCATTAGCGATAACGTCATTAAAGAAAATTGCAGATGCATTAAATGTTGAGATGGCAGACTTTTTTCAAAAAGAGATAGAAGTGAAATATACACACAAATTAGAAGAACAAAAACCTTTTCAAATTACAGGCTCTGATTCTACATACACAAAGTTAAGTGGTCATTTTATTGAACGAGAATTAGAGGCGTTGACTGTGGTAATTCCACCATTACAAGTGGATCAATTTACATTTAGTCACCCTGGAGAAGAATTTTATTATGTATTAAAAGGGGCAGTTATTTTTGTAATAGATAATGAAGAGCATTATTTAAAAGAGGGAGAGTCAATTCATTTCCCTTCAACTACAGAGCATATGTGGAAAAATCCACTAGAACAAGAAACGGTGCTTTTAAGTGTTTTAACACCAATTATTTTTTAATTAATTTAATCAGGGAAGTAGGGGAAGAAATGAGAGTAGCTACAGACATAGGTGGTACATTTACCGATCTTGTATATATGGACGAGAATGGAAATATCAAAGTAGACAAAACATCAACAACTCCGCCAAATTTTGAAAAAGGGGTAATGGATGTAATTAAGAAAAATGATATTAATAAACATCAAATGAAGCAATTTATTCATGGATCTACAGTCGTAATTAACGCAATCACTGAAAGAAAAGGAGTAAAAACTGCTTTAATAACTACGAAAGGTTTTAAGGACGTATTAGAAATTGCCAGAGGAAACAGACCAGACCTATTTAATATACGTTATGAAAAGCCTACTCCTTTTGTAGAAAGATATTTGAGAAAAGAAGTAGAAGAACGACTTAATTACAAAGGGAAGATTATTCAACCTTTAAAAGAGGAAGAGATTATCCAAATAATTAATGAGCTTAAGGTAGAAGGGGTAGAAGCAATAGGAGTAGTCTACTTACATTCGTATATTAATCCAATCCATGAGTTAGAAACAAAAAAAATAATTCAAAACCATTGGCCAGAAGTTTTTGTAACCGTTTCCCATGAGGTAACAATGGAATGGAGAGAATACGAAAGAGCAAGTACAACAGTTCTTAATGCATATGTTCAACCGATTGCATCTACCTATATTGATAAATTACAAAATGAGATAAAGAAAATATCAGACGGAAAAAATTACATTATGCAATCTAATGGTGGTACTACGACCTTTGAACAGGCAAAAAAATTACCTATTAATATGTTAGAATCTGGCCCTGTTGCAGGGGTGTATGCTTCAGCTATACTAGGAGCCCAAATTGGAGAATCAAACATTATAGCGTTCGATATTGGGGGAACTACTGCAAAATGCTCCCTAATTGAAGATGGGGTTATGAAGGTATCAACAGATTACTATATAGAGAAAAATAGCCGTACTGCTGGATATCCCGTTAAAGTACCAGTAGTTGACATTGTAGAGATTGGAAACGGCGGTGGCTCCATTGCATGGATCGACGAAGGTGGTTCGCTGAAAGTAGGACCACAATCTGCGGGAGCTCTGCCAGGTCCTGTTGCATATAACAAAGGAGGAATGGACCCAACGACTACTGACGCTAATCTAATTATAGGGAGGTTGTCGCCTAAAAATTTTGACTATAAAGTAGATATGAGAAAAGTAGCTATGGTATTGGAAGAGAGAATAGCGAAGGCTTTTAATTTGAGTGTCGAAGAAGCAGCACTGGGCATTATCCGAATTGCTAACGCCAACATGTTAACAGCATTAAAGCTTATATCTATCCGAAAAGGACACGATCCAAGAAACTTCACATTAGTTGCTTTTGGGGGTGGAGGGTCCATGCATGCAGCCTCTTTAGCAAAGGAATTAGGAGTTAAAAAAGTAGTTATTCCATTTGCTTCACCAGTGTTTTCAGCTTGGGGAATGTTAATGACTGATTTACGACATGACTTTATTCAAACGTATGTTAAGCGGTTGTCAGAACTAGACCTAGTTGAGGTCAACGAAAAATGGCAGGATATTGAAAGCAAAGCAATTGCACAATTTAAAAAAGAAGAATTTGAAGAAACTGTTGTGTTTACACGTTATGTAGACATTCGTTATTTGGGACAGGAACATACAGTAAAAGTTCCAGCTTCAAATGGAAATTGGACGGAAGAGACAATAATAGAATTAATAAATAATTTTCATGAACTCCACGAGAAGAATTTTACGTTTCGTCTAGATGGGTCACCGACTGAAATTGTTAGCTTCCACTTAGTGGCACTTGGAAATATAAATAAACCATCGTTGAAGGAGACTGAAAATTCAGGTTTATCCGAAAGCGCAATAATAGAACGTCGCCCTGTTTACTTTGAAAAAGATGGTTGGGTCGAGACTACTATTTACAAGAGAGATATGCTTCCCACGGAAGTAAAAATAGTTGGTCCTGCAATTATTGAAGAAAAAGCAGCGGTAACAATAATTGAAAAAGGCCAAAAAGTATATGCAGATATTTATGGAAATCTAATAATTGTTACTGGGGTAGATACAAATGAGTGAAATAAAACAACTTTTTAAGGAACAGGATCCATTCACATTAGAAATTGTAAAAGAAACATTGTTGTCAATTGGAGATGAGATGTTTTATACCTTGGCCAGGACTTCTATGAGCCCAATTATTTATGAGGTATTAGACTTTGCCTGTGGTTTAACAGATAGGAAGGGTCAATTGCTTACCCAAGGTAATGGAGTAGCGGGGTTTATCGGGACGTTAAGTTACATGGTTAAAGATGTAATCACGAAATATAGCGATAAAAATGATATTTATCCAGGAGATGTTTTTATCATCAATGACCCTTATGGGGGAGGAGGCACACATCTGTCGGATGTCGGTCTTGTACTTCCTATATTTTATAATGGAGAACTAATGGGTTTTTCAGCCAACAAAGCGCATTGGACGGAAGTGGGGGGGAAAGATCCAGGGTCGTTTACAAATGATTCCACCGATATTTACCAAGAGGGTTTGCAATTTCCTTGTATTAAATTAAGCAATAAAGGCGAGATGAATACGGCTTTAATAGAAATGATTAAGAGTAATGTTAGGTTTCCAGATTTATCAGAGGGTGATATGTGGGCGCAAATTGCTGCTTTGAAAATTGGAGAAAAACGAATGAAAGAGCTTTGTGATAAGTATAAAAAAGAAACAGTGGAAGCTTCCATCGAACTACTTTTGCAACAAGGTGAACAAATGGCTCTTAAGGAGCTAGAGAAACTTCCAAATGGAGTATATGAAGCTAGTAACTATATTGATGGGGATGGACTAGGCAATGGACCTTTTAGAATTCAAGTGAAGGTAACTATCACAGATGACGAATTTACTTGTGATTTTAGAGGGAGCCATCCACAAGTCCCAGGACCAGTTAATGGTTCCTACACTACACTTGTAACTGATGTTAGAACAGTATTTTTAGCGATTACTAATCCATCCCAAGATGCAAATGATGGTGTGTTTAGACCATTGAAAGTAATTACAGATAAAGGTTCCATATTTTCAGCAGAACGTCCTGCACCTGTATCAAACTATTGGGAAAGTGGTTCATCTGGAGGAGACTTAGTGTGGCAAGCCCTTGCTCCTGTTTTACCTAAAAGATTAACAGCTGGCCACTTCCTTTCGGTTTGTTCAGTAACTTTATCTGGAGAACATTCAGATACTTCGGAACCATATTTAATAGTGGAACCATCTGTTGGAGGTTGGGGAGCTGGATTAGGACAAGATGGAGCTCGTGGACAGTTCTGTATTGGGGATGGAGAAACGTATAATATCCCAGTTGAAATTGCCGAAGCTCGCTACGGAGTAATGATTGATGAATATAAATTAAATTGTGATGGAAAGGGAGCAGGGGAATATATCGGTGGAGCAGGAGTTGTTCGCTCATACCGTGTACTTTCCAGTGATGCTAAGGCGACGGTAACTTATGGGCGTCATAAATTTGCACCATGGGGTGTTAACGATGGAGAAGAAGGATCAACTAATAAATTCTTTGTGAAAAAACATAATGGAGAAATAGATGGTCCGTATGGTATGTATGCAAGATATCCTTTGCAAGAAGGGGATGTACTCGAATTAGTAACAGGAACTGGAGGAGGTTATGGTAATCCATATTTACGTTCCCTACGACAAATTCAAAGTGATGTGAAGAATGGCTACTTTTCCATTGAAGATGCTAGGGTAAAGTTTGGAGTGGTGCTTGATACGGAAACATACGAGATTAAACAGGAAATAGAAGAAAGAAGAAGCTACTTGAAAGGGAGAGCCTGATGACTAATAAAGAGAAAAAAGCTAAAGCGGTCTCAACAGATGAAGCGTTATTTCCTGTTCCGTTAAATCAGAGACAACACTGGATTGTTCCAGCGGTAATCTTTGGTGGATTAGAATTTTCTATCCCTGTTTTATTAACTGGAGCATTGTTAGCCACTTACTTTGGTATTACTGAAATTTTTTGGATATTATTCGTTTCTCTTTTCGTTGTTCAATGGATTGGAAACGCAATTACTGGATATATGGGAGCAATAACGGGTATTTCTTCTTCAGTAATAGCAAGAAGTAGTTTCGGACATATACAAGCGAGATGGATTATTGGTTTCATTACGTTTTTTGTAGGATTAGGATGGTGGGCTTTGCAAACAGCTGTAACAGGAGAAGCTATTGCAGCAATGTTTGGTATAGACTATGAAAATGAATGGGGAATGCTCGCACTTATCACAACAGTTTGTGGACTAATTTTTGCGGTCCCTTCTATATTTGGTATGTCCTCAATGAAGTGGACAGATATTATTGCAGTTCCGGCAGGGCTACTTTTAGTAGTAACAGGAATTTATTTAGTTATGAAAGATTCAGGATGGGAAAAAGTTGCTTCTTGGCAGCCAGAGTCTAGTATAACGATACTAGCGGCTATTAGTTTAGTTTTAGGTATGAATGTATCGCAATGGGTAGGTGTTCAGGATTATACACGGTATGCAAAGCCTAAAGTAAAAGATAATTTACTTATTCCAATAGGTATTATCGGCGTAGGATTTCCACTATTTTTTGTAGGAGCAATAATGGCGATTGGTGTTGGAGAAGCCGACATTGTACAAATCATGCTAGGGCTTGGTTTTCCAATGTGGGGTTTCCTAATCTTGTGGCTCTCTACATGGACTAGTCAAATAGTAAATAGTTATAGTATGGGCCTTTCTATGGCTAATATGATGAACATTAATTCTGGAAAGGGACGTGCAATACTTACTTTCATAGGGACAATTTTAGGGGTTGGTATGGCGCTAGGGGGAGTATTAAATTACTTTGAGGATTTTTTATATGTTTCAGGGATTATTTACGGACCCATTGCTGGTATTATGATTGCGGACTTCTTTTTTATTCGTAGTCAAACGTATAAAGATAATCCAGGTTGGAACTGGATGGCTACAATAGCAATGGCAATTGGTATTGCAGTCGCTTACTACACCCAATATATCATTGAAATGGGGATACCAGCCGTTCAATCATTATTTATTTCGGCGATAGTCTACCTATTATTAATGAAGGTTAAACATAAAATACGTCCAGATCAATTTACAAAAGTGGAGTAAGGAAGGATATGAAGGGTGATTTTTTTGAGAACTTTACAATTGCAAGAAGCAGAAGATATTTTGTATGGAGCATGTATTTACGGAACTGGTGGAGGAGGTAGTTTATCAGAAGGCCTGGAAATTATAAAAAACATATATCGTAATGGGAAAGAAATTAAGTTAATAGCTTTAGAAGATGTAAAAGACCACTGGCTCGTTGCTTCTCCTTATTATGTAGGGTCTGTTGCACCACCTTCAGATGAAATAGTTCAAAAGTTAAAAGGGCTAAAGCCAGTAAAAGAAAATGTTTCAACGATCGCGACAAGAATTTTACAGAAGAACTTAAGAGAAGAGATTAAGTGTATTTGTGCAACAGAACTTGGGGGGAACACGGCATGGGCAATGGAAGTGGCTGCTAGTTTAGATATTCCATTAGTCGATGCAGACCCTGCGGGAAGAGCGGTACCTGATTTGGCACAAACAACATTTAATATTTTCGATGTTTCAATTGCTCCTTTTGCTTTAGCTAATCGCTATGGAGATACATTAGTTGTTGAAACAGCAGCAAGTCATGATCGAGCAGAAGCTATCGCAAGAACATTTGCAACTATATCTGGAAACTATTCAGGAATATGCGATCACCCTGTTAAAGGAGAAAAATTTAGGACGTCAGTTATTGAAGGTACGATTTCCAAAGCACAAGCAGTTGGCCGAGCGATGCGCCTAGCAAATGAGGATGGAGTTAATCCCATCGAAACGATTACTCTCGCAGGAGATGGGAAAATTCTTTTCAAGGGAACAGTTAGTGAAGCATCATGGGAAGAAGTAAGGGGATTCATAGAGGGAACTATTAATATTAAATCTGATAATTTGAAAGACGAGATGTCTGTATGGTTTAGAAATGAAAATATGACAGCTAGAATTGCAGACAAAATCGTTTCTATTATTCCAGAGCTAATTATTATACTTGATTATCAAACTGGTAAACCTTTACTGAATCCTTCTTGCAAAGCAGGAATGGAAGTAGCTGTATTATCTTTTCCGGCTCCAACTATTTGGGAAACAGATAAAGGTCTCTCTATTTTTGGACCAGAGTATATTGGGATGGAGAAAAAGGATTATCTAAATTTAAAAATCATTAATGGAATGGGAAAATGAAACTAGTGTGATATAAAGAAATAGTTATAAAATTATAAAATAATAAGGCTATCCAATTACAATGACATTTGGGGTAGCCTTTATTAATGCTCATTAGTCCTATTTACAAACATAAAATCCCACAGAAAAGCTGAGCTATCAGATTTTCCGTGGGATTCTCTTTTTCACTTTGATAATGGGACAGTATCCTTTTCTCTAAAGGTTATTGAGACCCATTGTTTTAGTATGCTATTAATGTTGAATTCTATTTCCAGTTTTTCTCTATAAATTCATCTCGGCCTGATTGTGCACGATCCTCTTTGTAGTGTGAAGGGCTTTTTTTATAGAAATCTTGATGATACTCTTCGGCTTCATAAAATGTTTTAGCTTCACGAATTTCGGTAACAATAGGCTTAGAGAACTTTCCACTTGCTGCAAGTTGTTTTTTCGATTGCTCCGCCAGCTCTCGTTGCTCATCCGAATGAATAAATATGGCAGTGCGATAGCTTTCTCCCCGATCTTGGAATTGACCGCCATCATCGGTAGGATCAATTTGCTGCCAAAAAATTTCTAATAATTGGTTGTATGAGAAAAGAGCAGAATCATATTGTATTTCTACAACCTCTAAATGACCAGAATCACCTTTTTTTACGTCTTCATATGTAGGGTTATCAAGATGACCACCCATATATCCTGAAGTTACTTTATGTATGCCGTCCCAAGTATCGAATGGCTTTACCATGCACCAAAAACACCCACCTGCGAAAGTTGCTTTTTCTATCATGTTCATTCCTCCTATTAATCGCACTGATTGAATTTTACTATATGTAAAATAGATTTTACCACTTGTTTAGAAGTAGTACAAAAATCTGAAACTTTTCAAAGCAGAAATACGTTATTATTAGGGTATAAAGGAGAGATTTCAAGATGGAAGAAGAATTACAACAAACTAGAAGACGTAGAAGAAAAAGACGTCCAAGAATAGGACGCATATTATTTGTTATTTTACTGTTTTTAGCTATAGGAATTGGTATTTATACATTTACTCAATATTCAAGTGGCTATAAATTAGCGGATACAACACAAAAGGAGCCAATGGATTTCAAAGGGGACGTACTTAAACAAGGAGAACGTGAGAATATCTTAGTTCTCGGTGTGGATTCTCGAGGGGAAGATAAGTCGCGTACAGATACGATGATGATTTTCTCTTGGGATAAGCAAAATAATGATGTAAAAGTTATTTCTTTCATGCGTGATATATATGCCGATATCCCAGGTTACCAATCCTATAAACTAAATACAGCATTTTACTTAGACGGAGTACAATTATTGAAAGATACAATTCAAGAGATGTTCGACTTACCAATTCATCACTATGCATTAATTGATTTTAGTAGCTTTGAATCTCTAGTGGATATTATTGCACCAAATGGTGTTCCAGTTAATGTAGAGAAGGATATGTCTGAAAAGATTGGTGTAACTTTAAACAAAGGACAACAGAATCTAAATGGGCAAGAATTACTTGGTTATGCGCGTTTCCGCTCAGATGCTGAAGGGGACTTTGGACGAGTAGGTAGGCAACAGCTTGTGATGGAAATCTTAAAAGATGAGTTGTTATCAATAGAAAATATTCCAAATTTACCCAAATTCATTGGTGCGACTGAGGGATATATCCAAACGGATTATTCTCGTTCAGACAAAACAAAACGAGTGTTAGACGCAATTGTAAGCGGTAAATTAGAAATGGAAAAAATGACAATCCCAGTGGAAGGAACTTATTCATTTAAGAACTATAGTCATGCTGGATCGGTCATTGAACTCGATAAAGATATGAATAAAGAAGCAATTACAGAGTTTTTAGAAAAATAAGGTGCTTCAAGATTGCCATTCTTATTTTTCCTCCGTAAAATAAATATATATAGAAAGGAAGTTTGATAGAAGTGGAGCCAGAAAAACCTTCTTTTTTTTCTACAAGATACATAAAATTTTTAGGTGGACGTAATACAGTCTTTTCATTAATTCTTTTACTCATGATTGGTCTCGTTATCATGATTTATGATGAAATTTCCTTTATTTTCGTACCATTAACGGTCTTTCTGGGTAATGTAATTTTACCGATTATTTTAGCTGTTATTATGTATTACTTATTACGACCGATATTGCGTTTATTGGAAAAAGTAAAAATTAAACGTGTCTGGGGAATTCTTATTATTTTCTTAGTATTAATCGGGCTAATAACTTTACTAGTTTTTCTAGTATTTCCTTTTTTAAAGGGACAGGTCTTTAAGCTAGTAGAAGAGTTACCTACTTATTTTATCCAGTTATTTAATGACTTAGATAATTTTTTGCGAACATCAATTTTCCAGGAATATTATTTACAAATTGAAAATGACGTTACTTCGGTTTTAAATGGGCTGCCAGCTGAAATTGGAGACTTTGTTCAAAATACTGTCACTGGAATTGCGACTGGAATCTCCTCCATTGTAGGAGTTTTAACAAGCTTCGTGTTAGCAATTGTAACGGTTCCGTTTATAGTATTTTATCTATTAAAAGATGGAGAAAAACTACCTAACTATGTCATGAAGCTATTTCCACCAAGAATGCGGGATGATCTTCGAGAGGTATTTACTGGTATAGATAGACAAATCAGTTCTTATATTCAAGGTCAAATACTCGTATCTATGTGTATCGGTCTAATGATTTATATTGGATTTGCCATTATTCAAATGCCGTATGCGCTTTTACTCGGAGTTATAGCAATGGTTACAAGTGTTGTACCTTATTTGGGTCCAGTTATTGCTATTACACCAGCAGCTATCATTGCGTTAGTAACTTCTCCATTATTGCTTGTAGGATTAGCAATCGTTTGGACAATTGTACAATTAATAGAAGGCAAGTTTATATCTCCACAAATTATGGGTAAATCATTACATGTTCACCCGATTACAATAATTTTTGTCCTTATTACAGCTGGTTCCTTATTTGGAGTTCCAGGAGTTATTTTAGGGATTCCAGGATATGCGATTTTAAAAGTTATCGTTTCCCACTTCTATACATTGTTTAAAAAACGGTATAATAAGTTTGAACCAGTTATTGAAAATCATTATGAGTATACAAATCACAAGGTGGATTGAGAGTAATGGCGAAGAAATTTGAATCTTCCATAAAAGTAAAATCTATAAAGATAGACACGATTGTTGACCATCCTTATATTGAACATGGTATTAATCTATCGGGTACTATATATATAGAAGGAGTGCACGATGAATCGGTTGAAAATATTAAATTAGAGGTATTTAAACTAACTAATAGTGAAAATCCCAAAATCGTATCGAAACATTCTATAGAGTTGGTAGGAGCAGCTGCATCCAAAGACATGCAAATGATACCTTTTGAGATTATGCCAGATGAAAGATGGATTCCAGAAAAAAACGAGGAAGTAACAAAACTCATTTTAAGAACGACCGTGTTATTCGAAAATGGATCTGAGTATAACGATGAAGACGAGATATATTTTGATATTGAGGAATGAAATTTGAAACTCCAGCATCGTGCTGGAGTTTTTTTCTATTAAAAAATGAAATTGCGATATCTAGTAGTTCACTTACTTTTATAAAACGTTTACTTGTGAAACGGAAAATTTGCCTATTTCCCATGCTTACAATAAAAAATATGTAGTATAAACACTTAAAGGTTGTGCATTCTAATAATAAATTGGGAGGCAACTAACGATGAATAAAAAATTGTTTTCAATACTAATTATTTCATTTTTCATACTTACAGCATGTGGATCCCAGAGGGAATCCAATGAACCAGCAAACCCAGAGACACAATTAAATGGACAAGATAAAGAAGTTCCTAACACTGGGAATGAAGAAGTAAACGAAGAAAATGATGTAGGAGTTCCAAAAATAGATGGTTTCAATGACCCGACTATTGAAAAACCAGCTGAAAATAACGATTGAATTGTATGAATAGTTATGCTATTATTTATTTAACTAATTTGAACGGAGGTGAAGAAAGAATGAAAAACGCTATGAATGCACAATTATTTATGTTGGAATTTTTATCCACTTCTTGTGCAATTACTCATGAAAATGGTAGCAACGGGACAGGTCTGTCTATTTTTAGCCATTTCCATAGTAATATCCATAGCTGAGAAGTCATTCTTTCGGATCCAACAAGGTAGCGAAAAGACTGTGCTTTTTAGACAGTCTTTTTTTGTTGCGAAAAAAGACTCGCTTCCAGCTTATAAAGAAACGAAGGGAAGCGTTCATAATGATATGTACAATACAAAATATAACTAAAATGCTCGGAGGAAATACAATTTTTGAAGAATTGTCGCTAGAGATTAAAACGGGAGATAGATTAGCCATTGTTGGTCGAAATGGAACTGGTAAAACTACTTTATTCAAATTGTTGGCCGGTATTGAAAGCCCTGACGAAGGATCTATTCACTTTAAGAAAGGTACATCAATCGGTTATCTGGCTCAAATACCAACTTATTCAGAAGAGGTAACTGGTCTTGATGTTCTCCATTTTGCTTTTCAAAGTATTGCTGAGCTGCTAAAAAAAATGATCCAAATGGAACAACAAATGGCAACTCTAGAGTCTGGGGAGATGGAACGTCTTCTCCAACAATACGGAGAAATTCAAGAACAATTCACGCTTTTAGGCGGTTATACAATGGATTCTGAAATTGAAAAAGTGGTGCAAGGTCTTCAGCTTTCGGGATTTGTTAATCAGTCTTTTACTAATTTAAGTGGTGGGGAACAGACGAAAATAATGCTAGGGAAGATACTGCTGTCGAATCCAGATATTTTACTGTTGGATGAACCAACCAATCATCTAGATTTATTTGCTGTAGAATGGCTGGAACAATATTTGATTGGCTATTCTGGAACTGTTGTTATCATTGCGCATGACCGTTATTTCTTAGATAAGGTTGTGACCAAGATTGCTGATCTAGAGGAAGGAGAGCTTTCTCTTTATCATGGAAATTATTCTTCGTATACTTTAGAAAAAGAAGCTAGATTAATGCGTGAGTTCCAGGAGTATGAGGAACAGCAGAAAAAGATCAAAAAAATGAAAGAAGCAATAAGACGTCTAAGACAGTGGGCAAATGAAGCGGTGCCACCAAATCCAAAGCTATTTCGCCAGGCACGTAACATGGAAAGAGCTTTAGAACGAATGGTGAAAGTGAGAAAACCATTAATCGATCCGAAAAAAATGGAGCTTTCATTTGAATTCGCATCTAGAAGTGGTAAAGAAGTAGTCATGATGAAAAATGTTCATAAATCATTTGGTGATAAGGTCTTATTAGAAAATGCACAGCTTAATCTTTACTGGAAGGATCGAGTTGCTATTGTCGGTCGAAACGGTTCAGGAAAATCCACCATATTAAATATATTGAGGGGTGAGATACCTATTGATAACGGAGAAGCTAGGCTCGGTAGTAATGTCCGTGTAGGTTATTTATCCCAGCATTTCGAAATTCAGGATCCGAAGGCTAGACTAATTGATGTATTTCGAGGTGAACTGAATATGTTTGAGGGTGATGCACGACATATTCTCGCAAGGTTTATGTTTTATGGACCTGATGTATTCAAAAGAATAGGTGATTTAAGTGGAGGAGAGCGAATGAGGCTTCGTTTGGCACAACTCATGCATCAGGATATAAATCTACTGATACTCGATGAACCGACGAACCACTTGGATATCGATTCGAGAGAAGTACTAGAGGATGCTTTAGCGGATTTTGATGGAACTATATTGGCTGTGTCACATGACCGATATTTTTTAAATAAACTATTTCCGAAAACTGCTTGGTTGGAGCAGGGACAGCTAACTACTTTTGAGGGACCATATGAGTGGGCAAGAATAAAGTGGGGAGAAATTCAATCTAAGCAAGAAATTGGTGAGATAATAGCGGAAAAAGTAAAGATCGTACAACCTACGAAAAAACAGGATAAAGAACAAAAGATCGAAGATAAGATTTCAGCAATAGAAGAAGAAATTTCCATTTTAAAAGAAAAAATGGAGATAGAAAGTGACTGGGAAATATATGAAAAGCTATTGGAATCTATCCGGTCAAACGAACAAAAATTAGAAATTTTAATGATGGAATGGTTGGAGTATGAAGGATGATAACTATTCCGAAACTCAAACTTAATATCTAAAATCCTATAATGTTATATTAACATTCTCATATATTGAACCGATATTATAGTATAAATATACTTATATATGAAATATTCATATCGGGGCATATTCAATACTTGCAGAAAGAAGTTGTAACATGAGGAAATCTATTAAGTGGAAAATAATTGTTGCTGTAATGGCTTTAATTATTATAAGTATGGCACCATTAATAACAATTAGTACGAGCACTATAAGCGAAAAGACGAAGAAAGATTTAATTGATCAAAGCCATGTTATAGTTGATGAGATGTCGACTACCATTCAGAATTATTTAGCTGTATATGAAAAAGGTCTTCTACAATTATCCACTTCCAATGAAATTGTAGATTTTCAAAATAGCGCTAAAGCGACTGATCACATGTTAGCCAATCAATTAGAGAAACAATTAGATATTAGATTTAATGAATTTGTTTCTTTATATGACGCTGTGGCTTCTGTGTATATAGCTCTACCAGATAAATCGATCGAAATAATTCCGGAATCAGACCTTGGAGCAGGTTTTGATCCTACTTCAAGGGAATGGTATATAAACGCTGTTTCAAACTAAGATAGTTTTAGCTGGTCAAGACCTTTTGTAGATGCTGCTACCGGGGAATATGCTATTTCTGGTGCAAAAGCAGTTATTAAAGATGGTAAAGTGGTCGGTGTGCTTGCTATTGACATTCTACTATCGAAGTTAACAGAAACAATAGCAAACAATGATTTAGGCTATGGTGGCTATCCGATTATTGTGGATGCGGATGGGAACGCTATCGTTCATCCAACTTTATTTGGTGAAAATCTATCCGAGTATTCATCCGTTGAAACGATGATTTCTAACTCCACTGATAATGGAGAGATAACTGACGTAAATGACGGTACTATTACTATATTTAGCTCATTACCAGGATTAGATTGGAAACTAGGGGCTGTTTACGAGGAAAGTAAGATAAATCAAACTGCAGACAGCATTCGTACATTGCTTATCACTATTGTATTATCTATTGAGGCATTGATATTTATTGTCTTATATTTCATCATCAGTCGTATTTTAAAACCAATCGAACAGCTAAAAAAGTTGATGGATTTTATTGCTGATGGAGATTTAACGGTTCAAGCAAATATAAAAACCAAGGATGAAATTGGTCAGTTAGCAATAAACTTTAACAAAATGGCTACAAATATGAATGAAATTATTCAAGTAGTAAAACAGTCGGCTAATAACGTGCAGTCGAATTCTGAAAGTTTAAGTGCAGTAGCGGAAGAAACAAATGCTTCTGCGGAACAAGTATCTTTAGCTGTTAGTGAAATCGCAGAAGGTGCCTCCAAATCCGCAGAAGATGCTGGAGAAGTAACGGAGAGTTCAGTTCACTTAAGTGAACAAATCAATCTTATCAATGAAAAATCAGTAATGATGACGGAGATAGCTACAAAAGCAAACACCATGAATACAAATGGACAAAAGCAAATGAGTGAATTGAAAACATCCTTTCATAGCTGGGAATCTAATCTTACTTCTATGTCTACGTTGTTTACTACTTTAGAAGTTAAAGTAAAAGCGATTAGTAGTGTTATGGAAACTATTATGGAAATCTCTGCACAAACGAATCTGCTCGCATTGAATGCAAGTATTGAAGCAGCTCGTGCAGGGGAGCATGGAAAAGGATTTGCAGTTGTGGCAGATGAAGTACGAAAACTTGCAGAGCAATCTGCAAAAGCAACAGAGGTAGTAAAACATACTATTACAGAACTACAAAGTGAATCCCATATTGTGGGGGAACAAATGGCAAACACCATTAAAACGTTCCAAAAACAAGGGTCTATTGTAACCGATACGGAAGTGACATTCAGTGAAATATCTTTGCTGATGAATAGTTTGCGAACTTCCATTGATACAGTGTCAGCAGAAATCGAACAGATTTCCAACTATAAGGATCAAGTCGTAGATACAATTCAAGTGATGGCCGCAACTTCGGAGCAAACTGCTGCGGCATGTGAAGAAGTGAGTGCATCATCCGATGAACAGCTTCGAGCAATCCAATCAGTAGCGGAAGCGTCTGAGACCTTAACGGAGCTTAGCGATAAACTAGCTGATGCAGTGAATCGTTTTAAAGTTTAAAAGAGGTTGAATTATTTGAAAACAAATGTTAATATTCTCTAATGAAGAACAATATAATTTAATAACTCTTATCAAGAGAAGCTGAGGGACATGGCCCGTTGAAGCTTCAGCAACCTCTGATCTGTCAGAAAGGTGCTAACTCCTACAAGATAATTTCTTGAAAGATAAGAATCGAGAGCAAAAAGTTCACCCTCTTTTCTTATTAATAGGAAAGAGGGTTTTTGAATTTAGAGGAGGAGAACTACTTGCCAATAAATATACCTAAACAATTGCCAGCAGCTGAACATCTTAAAAAAGAGAAGATATTTATCATGGATACTGATCGAGCAATAACCCAAGATATACGCCCATTAAATATAATTATCTTGAATCTTATGCCAGAAAAAGAGAAAACCGAGCTTCAATTGCTGCGTTTATTGGGAAATACATCTTTACAAGTAAATGTGACATTTTTACATATGGCAACCCATGATTCAAAAAATGTTAGTAAAACTCATTTGGATACTTTCTATACGACGTTTAAGGAGATCGAACATCGAAGATATGATGGTATGATCATCACTGGTGCCCCAATTGAACATCTACCATTTGAACACGTTAATTATTGGAGCGAGATGACTGAAATAATGGATTGGACCAAAACGCATGTGACTTCTGTTCTGCATATTTGTTGGGGGGCGCAGGCAGCACTTTATCATCATTACGGTATCGGTAAATATGACCTGCCGAAAAAATGTTTTGGAGTGTTTAGTCATCGGTTATCCGATCCAACCGTACAGTTAGTTCGAGGATTTAATGATGAATTTTACGCGCCAGTGTCACGTTACACAACCGTGTCCTACGACGAGATTAAACAAGATTCACGATTGACATTGCTTTCCAATTCAGAAGATGCAGGTGTTTTCCTAGTAATATCGATGGATAAAAAGCATATTATGATTACCGGTCACTTAGAATATGATGCAACTACACTTTCTGACGAATATCAAAGAGATATCGAAAAAGGTGTGGAAATCGATGTGCCAGAAAACTATTTTCTGAATGATGATCCAACACAAAAACCATTGAATTTATGGCGCTCACATACACATCTGCTTTTTTCCAATTGGTTGAATTATTATGTGTACCAAGAAACTCCATATGAATGGGAATGACTTTGAAAGGTCAGCTTAGTTATTCATGACGAAAAAGTATCTTTTTTAACATAAAGGGAAACAGTAAGGCAAATAGAACCTTAGTGTGAGTATTGATTAATTGAAAACAAGTCCATAAAAGTCGATTTCTTATTTCATGAAATCGACTTTTTTAAGTTGTAATCCATAGGTTTAAAAATCTTGATAAAACTGATGAAGATAGTATATTTTGGGTAGATAAAGAGAAATTATCAAGACTTAACCTTGCAGAGGGAATGTGAGAAGCATTTATAATATTCGTAATTTTACAAAGAGTGAAGCTTGAACGTGAATGTGTCTAAAAGAACTAAAGAACGGGTAAAGAATACTTAGCTGAAGCAAACAGGAGGTAATCTTTATTGAAAAATCATGTTATTGGCGCATACGAAAATGAACAAGAAGCTGCTGAAGTGGTTGAAGATTTAAAAGAGAAAGGCTATACAAATGAAGAAATTTCAGTTATTGGTAAAAATATAAAAGAACTATCTGGAATCACACAGGAAGTAAAATCCTCTATTAAGGATGGAGTCATTGCTGGAGCTGTAACAGGAGGAGCAATTGGCATAGCTGGCGTGATCGCAGGGTTATCCACTGTATTGATTCCTGGATTTGGCGCTGTGTTGGCTGCAGGTCCTATTATAACAACAATTGGTGGAGCAGTTATAGGGGCCAACTCTGGTGCTGGCGGGTTAAAGCATACTCTTATGGAGATTGGAGTTCCTGATGATGAAGCCGAAAGCTATTCTAATGACGCTCAGGCTGGTAAAATTCTGGTATTTCTTCATCCCAAAGAATGAGGACGGATTGAACTTTCAGATGTTTGCATTAATAACACACAGTGATTTTACAAGAAGACTCAAATGGAAAAGTATTTTATTCTTTGAAAGTACAAAGTAAAGATTTAGTTGTTGACGGGGGTAGTGGCACAGTTGGATTCTATGATGTGTATCAATATGGAGATGTTGTGGAATCAACACCAAGGTAGGTACTACCTTATAAATTGAATCACTTAAATTATGTCTTTGACTTATTAGGAAGTCACTATAAAATGCGTTTAAAAAGAAAGAGAAGTTAATTGTCTACCTCATATAGGCAATTAACTTCTTTTGCTATCTATATACTAGTGAAAAACATAAAAGTAGGATAGCAACTATTATAAGTATGCGAACATTTTTATTTGTTCTTATTGGACTAGCGCTGGGTACCGGGTTCTCATACAAGGAGAACCCGGTACCTTTTACTGAAAGGGAATAATAAAAACAACCTGAGTCCATCTAAATAATGGACCCAGGTTGAAGAAAGAGTTTCAAATTCTATAGACGGTTTCCTACTCCAAATTACTTATTGAAATGGTATACATTCCAAATATCAGGAGTTTCAGAGCCAATGTACCAAGCAGCTGCGCCGCCTAGGTTAAATTGGGTTGCGATGTTGATACGAAGTTTGATAGATTGTTTATCCTCCACCCATATTTGGTGCTTTTCTCCGTTTGCAGTATATTCTACATAATTTTGTTGGGTATTTTGATCCCAAACTTTTATAAGACGTTTTGAAGAGATAATTTGCTCTACCTCACTCATTGTGCGATCGATACTTTTCACTTTTTTTGTCGTTAAATTGGTAACCCATTCTCTTGTGTAGAAGGGTATTGCCAAGACGATTTTATGAGATGGTACATCTTTCATTAGAAGTTCAACGCCTTCTTTAACCCATGGCATAGACGCTACAGATCCCGCTACTGGGCTACCTCCCCAATGCTCGTCATAACCCATCATAATGATATAGTCAGCAGCCTGACCTAATGCTTTGCGGTCGAGACTACCAGACCAAAAAGGATCTCCGTTTTCACGAGTAACGTCAACAGATACTTTAATTCCATGTGGCTGAAGCGCTTTTTTAAGTTCGGTTACGAAGCGGACAAAATCTTGTTTGTTTTTCGGATCGATGTTTTCAAAGTCCACATTTATTCCATCGCTTTTTGTTTGGACTAAAGAATCTTTGAGAGTTGACACTAATTTTTGACGTTTTGTA
This sequence comes from Psychrobacillus sp. FSL K6-2836, assembly GCF_038003085.1. Classification (NCBI taxonomy): domain Bacteria; kingdom Bacillati; phylum Bacillota; class Bacilli; order Caryophanales; family Bacillaceae; genus Psychrobacillus; species Psychrobacillus sp. FSL K6-2836. The sequence continues at coordinate 71,595 of NZ_JBBOOM010000001.1, read as the reverse complement.
GGATTACTTAATATTGAATCAGTTAAAACAGGGTCGAATTTATTCCCAAATAGTGGCCATACTTCTTTGCCCTTGCTATGTGCATCCTTCAGATATTTTGTATCGGCTGTAATGGAAACAAAAGTTCCTGTATTGCTTAAAGTATACCAACGGGGTGACACCACATTTAAATTCGAATGGTTCAATTGTTGGGCATAATTTTGGGGACTTCCATTATACTTCCAACCCATTACGATTCGTTGTTGATTCTTTTGTTTTAAAAGTGATTTATTAACCCAGCCTTTTTTACCACCTAACAACTGAACTTGTACGTAATAATCGGGAATGTTTAATTTTTGTCCGATAACTAGGTCTGCAGATTGTAGATTGTTCAATTTGGTTAGATCAGTGATAGCTACTTCGAACTTTTTGGAAATTTTCCATAAAGTATCACCATTCATAACAGTATATTGTTTATGTGTTTGTGGAATTATTATTTTCTGTCCAATTCGGATTTCTGTGGAAGTAAGCTTGTTTGTCTTTTGAAGTTCACTTATTGGAATCCCGTATTGGTTTGAAATTTTCCATAATGTATTTCCTGAAATTACAGTATGCATGATAACGGTAGAAGAGTCTCCTAAAGCAGTGGAAAGGATAGGGAATTCTTCCCCTTTTTTTAAAGTGGTGATAATAGTCGAACCTTGTTTAGGTAAACTTAATACGTTAACATTATCTATTTGAACAGTTCCAACTGAAAGGGAATTACCAGCAGCTGTACTTTTTATAGGACCAAAACTTAGAAATAAGAAAAATATAATAAAAATAGGAAGTACTTTTCTCACTTAAACCCATTCTCCTCTAGTTTGAAAGTAGTAGTATAACTTTCATAGATTACTATGAATTTAAATTAATAGATACAGGTACTTTGTGGAAGTTTAACCAATGCAAAATAGGGTGCGGTAGTAAATGCTGCCTTGATGTTGGATACCTGATTCTCCAATAATTAAGAGAATCAATATTAAAAATGGTAAAATCATTTTATCTAGTAATCCATTGTTTATGGGTAGTGAAAATGGAAAGGGGTACTAGAGCAACCGGTCCTGCATCAATTAACAAATTTTATATAGTCAATTCTGGAAGTAATAATGTTTCAGTAAATGATGGGTCTAACAATACTGTAATTGCTACTACAAAAATATTAACCCCGTTCCTTTTGGGAGGGGTTAATATAACGATTTTATTTTACCTTATACACTTTCAGACTAGGTAACTCTAAACAATTCAATTGTCCACCGTATACAGCTCCACCATCAATCCCTATGATTCTATTACTTCCAAAGTAGACATTGTAATTTTCTGCTTCTCCATGAAGTGAGCTTGTTTCTGTATGCCCAAATATGATAATCTTTTCCCCGTCATAATTTTTATAAAATTCGTCTCGAATCCACATTAAGACATGTGGATTTGTCTCAGAAATAGGTGTCGTTGGGTGTACACCGGCATGGACAAAAATATAGTCGGAGGTTTCTATGTAATTTTCTAATCCCTGAACAAATTCTAAGTGTTGCTGTAGTACAGTTGATTGTAATATTGGTTTTTGAAATTTTTCTTCACTTACAGCAAGATCAATTTCAGAGAAACCATAGCTAAATAACGTTTTATCTCCACCACACAACTTTACCCAATGGTTCCATGACCTTTCTGCTTCTGTCGTTAACGCTTTTATCATCATATCTTCATGATTACCCTTCAGTAATTGTGCTCCACTTTCTTGTAAGCTCATTACTTTTTCGATGACACCTTTTGCATTTGGTCCCCGGTCCACGTAATCACCTAATAAGATTAATTGATCATTTTCTGAATCGTATTCTACTTCGCTAAGCAATTGTTCAAACTTCTCTAATTCACCGTGAATATCACTTATTACAAGGGTTCTTTTCATTTTTTTCGCTTCTTTCTAATTGGATATGTTCTATTATTAACTATTCACAGAGTAACTGAAAACTAGTATTTCCGTCTACTGAATATGTTTCTTAACTGAGAACCTGGTACTATTCAAATGAAATGCAAAAAAAAGAGACTGGGACAGAAGTAGAAATTTTATTAATAGCGTGACTCCTGAGACTACAGGCTCAGGCCACGCCCGTGGAAAGCGTCCCTGGAATGGAAATCAATTTTGTACACAGCAAAAAAAACAGCATTTTTCTCACAGAGAAAAATGCTGTTTTGGGATTCTGTACCAGCCTCGTCACTGTTACCGATTGTTAAACACGTTGATCAGATATGGTTGCATTATTATTTGCTGCGCTAAGGGCTGGAAGATTATCATATGGTGGTCCGGTAGTTGTGCCGGCAAATAATACGATATCAAACTCATTCATTGGAATACCCCATGAGTTGCCTACAAAAGTGGTGAAGGCTCTATCAACTAAGAAGCCGCCTTTTGTGTTATATACTACATTATTGTTTATTTCGCCGGTTACATTTGGGTTGATATATATCCCAGTTCGTAATGAATAGAATGTATTACCCTCAACAGTAAAGTTTATGCCTCCTTGTGGCACTACTGCCCGGTTCACTACCCAGTTTGCCATTGGCAATGCTTGCGGTGGACCAAATATTGTAATATTTAATAAAGTTGTATTTGTACCACCAACTTGGATGAATTCCTTTGCATATGGAATATCGCTAGTTATTGTTAAGCCGTTAATCGTCGTATCAGTTGCAGTTACTAATATAGCGATAATATCTGCTTGAAGCATTAGGGTTGTACCTGGTTCACCTAATAAGGTTATCCCCATTTTGTTGACTAAAATTTGGGAAGTGATTGGATATGTGCCACTTAAAATATGCACGGTTCCTCCAGGATTAACGGCTGCAATTCCTTCGGTGATAGTACCAAAAGGATTTGCTATACTACCGTCTCCTCCTACTGCTCCTGCGCTTACGTATATATTATTCGGATCAACAAGCTCATTTATTGCTGTATCAAGGGATGCTTGGACACTTGCAATGGTAGGGTAACCCCCAACAGGTCTAGTATTTAACAGTACTTCTGCTACTTCATCTTTCTGAGCTTCAGAAAGAGCGTTGTAAGCTGTTAAATTTAGCCCTAAACCAGGGTCTTCAATTGCAGCTCGCATTTCAGCTACTGTTTGAGCATCATTTACTGCAACTAAGAACATATTAGTACCAGATAATACATAATCTGTTTCTACTTGTGAAATAGTTATCGTGTCATTTGTATTGAGAAGGTTATCTAATTCACTCATTTGAGCTGTTACAAATTTTACTGAACTAAAAAGATCACCTTCATAAATTGTAAAGATTGTTAGTCCGTTTAAAAAAATATTTGTGTCGCTACCATAGGTAACACTCTCTGTTTCACCAGGCTCAAGCGTAAATGTTACAGTTCCATCCTGGTTATAAGGAAATTCTCCTTCACGTACAAAGAGAGTAATTTGAAAAGTCGCTAATGTGTTATTGATAAATATTTTTTCTGCCATTATTTCTCCTCCTTTCTTACACTAGTACGAATACTAGAAGTTGTAGAAAGACAATATCTCTTTCTCTATTACATAATATGGAGAAAAATAGATTATGAATAAGTCATCCTAACTATTTACAGTGAAATAAAAAGAGAATATGTTTTTTCTGAATAGTTGCATTATAATAAAGAGAGAAAATACAGAAAAAGGAGAGGATTATTATGAACGAGATAACTGATTTACACACTGATTTTATACGAATTGTTCGGAAAAAATTTTCAGATCTAATGCAGGATACAGAAAAGGCTATAACACAGATGGAGAAAGATAAGCTATTTTGGACTCCGAATAATCATTCGAATAGTGTAGACGTAATCATTAAGCATATGAGTGGAAATCTGATTTCACGTTGGACGGATTTTTTGACTACAGATGGCGAAAAACCAAATAGAAATCGAGATGGAGAATTTGAAAGTACAATACAAACTCGTGAGGAATTGTTGGAAATTTGGTCAGAAGGCTGCCAAGTATTTTTAGATGCATTAGATGTTATCAAACCAGAACATTTACTACAAACTATATTTATTAGAAATGAACCTCACACTGTCATGGAAGCTGTGATAAGAAGCCTTTCCCATACATCCTCCCATGTTGGCCAGGTGATTTACATTGCCAAACAAGTTTCAGCTAAAGAAAAATGGATCACTCTATCTATTCCCAAAAAACAAAGCTAGTAATGGAGGTGTTATTTTGGAGCTAGGATTAGGAAAAAACGAAGTAAAGTTATTACCCTACACAAACCAGTGGAAAGAAGAGTTCAACAGAGTAAAAATAGAAATAATGGATGTCACAGGGTTTGAAGGAGATAGAATAGAACATATAGGAAGTACCGCGATAAATAATATGACTGCAAAGCCAATCATCGATATATTAATAGGCGTAGATGATATTGCAAAAGTAGATAAAGCATTATACAAAAAATTACAAAGTATTGGATTTCTAAGACTTCGAGTCGAAAGGCCGGATGAGATAGTTCTTGCTAAATTTACAGATAATACATACGAAGTAAAAACTCACTACATTCATATGGTTGATTATGATAAAGAATTATGGAAAAACCAACTATTCTTTCGTAATTTTTTAAATTCAAACGTTGAAGTACGAGCTGAATACCTTAATATCAAAATAACCAGTGCCAAACAAAAAAATATTAATATAAACAAGTATACAGATTTGAAGGAACCATTTGTAAAAAGTATATTTGCTAAGCGTATTAACTAGGAGATAGATAGAATTGATAACCAACTTATATTTTGTTAGACATGCACATTCCAATTATTCAGTTGATGAGCTAGGTAGGTCATTGTCAGAGCAGGGATTGGTTGATGCTAAGCATATAACGGATTTATTAATGCGAGAAAATATAGATGCTGTTGTATCGAGTCCTTATAAGCGAGCGATTCAAACGGTTGAAGGAGTAGCAAAACATTTAGAAAAAGAAATAGTAATTGTCGATGAGCTGAAAGAACGGATTTTATCCGAACAACCAGTTGCTGATTTCAATAAAGCAATGCTACAAGTATGGTCTGATTTCGACTTTTCACTACCGAGCGGAGAGTCTAATCATAATGCTCAAGCTAGAGGTGTCAGTGCAACAAAAGAGATTTTAAAGAAATATGCAGGACAAAATGTAGCAATAGGATCACATGGAAATATAATGGTGTTAATCATGAATTATTTTGATCCGACCTATGATTTTAGTTTTTGGGAGCAGCTTGAAATGCCTGACATCTATCAGCTCACTTTTTATGAACAGCAAATGATAGCTGTGAAGAGAGTGGATGAAGAATCAATTGCAAATAGTTCTGGCTATACTATTTTTAAACAATCGGAAATACAAACTAACTTTCAAAAAGTGGATCTTGAACGTAAAAGAATGATTGGTACTATAACTTTTCATGATCAGGTGTTATTAACTATTGAAGTAGATTTATTAAATGATCATTTTAAGGTAGACGGTGACACAAAGCAATTGGCGCAGATAATGAGTGAGAGAGGTTTAGACATGAATTATATGGAAATGTTTAAGGAAATGACTAGATTTTTTGTGGAAAATCAAATTACGGAACCTCAAAAATATTATGAAAGATTACAAAAATAACGTACCTTTTTATATGATAAACACCTAAAATAGAATGTATGTGTGGTGTACTTTACTATATAGATTGATAATCTCATGGGTGGACGGCAAGTTTTGTTACTTTCTGTATAAAGGCTGAACCGAAGAAGGTGCTAAATCAATGGAATGGTTAATCATTATAGTTATTACATATCTGCCAATCGTTTATAGAATCCACAAACGCCTAGAATTTTTAGAGAATGAGGTTTTTCAACTAACTGGTACTTTAGTTGAACTAGTGGCTACCTGTAGGGTAGCTTTTTTATTGAATTAACACTGCAGTTTTAGTTCAATACTAGTTGAAGAATAATGAGAGAAAGAATTAATTTAATTGTGGAGATGATTTAGTGTTTAAATATAATGTATGTTTTTTAAAAAGTAATGACCGAATCTTAATGCTTAATCGTGAAAAGCCACGATTATGGGTAAGTTCAAATTGATGAAAACACCCTAGAATGACATTGTGGATTTGTGAGAAAAAAAGTTCGATGATTTGAAAAGTGGTGACTTATGAAGATATTTAAAAAAATTATCGACATCCTCAACAGCTGGAAGGACATAGACATATGGGGAGACAGGAACGAGGGTTTATCCGATGATGATATAAAATATATGGATAGCATTCCATCTCAAAATCCGTATGGAGTGGTTGGAATGATTATTAGTGGATTTGCTTTCTTATTTCCCCAATACCCTTTTTTTGTTATTACTCTTACCTTTTGTATAGTTACCTTTTTTACTTTTGATAAGGAAAAAGAAGATAATCCTTGGACATTTATTATGGGTATAATACTATCTTTGGTGGGATTATTAATGTTCATTAAAGGTGAAGTTCATCATTTAATAATTTAATTTCTTATTGTGCTAACGGATGCTTTACTTCAAGAGGAGTAAAGAGTAAAGCCTTTTTTCTTATAGAACTAACGCGGCATTTTAGTTGAAGAAGAATATTGTCCTACAACAAGGATATACTACCTAAAATTAGGTAGGTGGTTAGATGAAAAAAATACTATTAATATATGTACTTTTACTTTTAACTCTAACAACGTTGTTATATGTAACTTGGGAAAAGCCAACAAAAGTAAAGGCAATAAACAAAGAAAACCAACAATTATTAGAAGACATTTCAGAGCCGTGTAGTCTAATGTTGGAGCCTGTTGACAAAAGTATGACGAATGCAAAAGGTGTTGCATTAATCTATAAAGTGCAATTAAATCCACCGAGTTTTGCAAGAACTAATATAAGTATTCTTGCTGTTCATCTTCCCAAACCATCTACTTATGGTGACTTCGATAGCTATGAAGGATTTGCGTCTATTCCCAAAGAAATAAGTTGGCGTTTTAAACTTTATCCAACCCCAGAGGATAATGACCCAAGTTGGGCTGGGCGATTTGATTTAATAACAGCAGAAATGAAGAATGTCGAAGTTCAGGTACGCCTTTCAAATTCCAAAACAGGTAAGTTAGGACCAAGTGTTCTTACAAATAGTTTTAGCTACTGTAAATAGTTAATGCAAAGTAACGGGTTCTATACTTCAAGATGGGGTAAAGCCTTTTTTCTTATTTGAACTGAAGCGGCTGTTTAGTAAAAAAGTTATCCTTCTTTTTATATACTGACTTGGTTGTGTTTTCAGTGACAGTAGGTTTGTATAGTGTATTTGTAACAACAGAGAATGATGTAATTGACGACATCTGTCTACTAATTTTTATTGTTTGTATAAATTAAATGATTCCGTTTTCTCATCCCATTCCACCGTCACTTTAACAATTTTTACTTTAGAATATGTACTAATACGCTCATTACTACTTCCTGCTACTGAATAACTTGTAAGGGTACCTTTTTCTCCTTTTGGTGAATTTAGTGGATGCACCCCTGCTAATAGACTTTTACTTATTGATGTGCCAATACCTGTTTCAAATGTACATGAAACCCATCCTACGGAAACAACATCTTCCCCTTGATACTTTATCTTCCCTAGTCTTGTTATCGCCCCTTTAGAAATTTCAAGTGTAAAATCACCCACCCAATTTTCACTTTCCCCATGGTAAGTGAGCACTTTAGGCGACTTTATTTCTTGGGCAGGAACAGATAAAGCCAAAACTAATAAGGAGCATAAAAGTAAGACTAATGTTGCATAAAATTTTTTCATTATCACACCACCTTATGTTTATTTTGTTTAGAAAAAATCAACTTATCCCAAGCAAATATTTCTTTTAAAAATAGAAAAAAAGTAACGTTTTAATAACAACAATACTATCGCCGCATTTTAGTTGAATAAAGAAAGCCAGCCTCTTATGTCGCATAACGGATTCTGTAAAATAATTTTATTCTTTGAAGGAATTCATTAATGAAATAGAGAATTATATTGTGGATGACAATACTATAGTAGAGGTGAGTAAAATGGAGTTTCAGGCTGATAAGATATTCGTAAATTTAGCAGTTAAAGATTTAAATAAGACTAAGGAATTTTTCTCTAAATTGGGGTTTGAATTCAATGCCCAGTTTACCAATGAGATTGCAGCAAGTATGATTATTAGTGATAATATATTTGCTATGTTGTTAGTTGAAGAACATTTTAAAACTTTTACGAAAAAAGAAATCGCTGATTCTACAAGAAGTAATGAAGCGATCTTGGCACTATCTGTTGATAGTAAAGAAAAAGTCGTGGAGATTGTAAACAAGGCTTTAGAAGCAGGTGGGAAACCTTCAATGGAACCACAAGACCATGGTTTTATGTATGGATGGAGTTTTGAGGATATTGACGGTCATCTTTGGGAGCTTTTTTACATGGACGAAAGTGCATTAAAATAATTTATTCTAAACATTAAGTAACTCACAATAAACCGAAAGAGGAAGCTGGCACATGGTGTTGGCTTTTTTGTTGTACATTATGAAGATTATGTGAAACAGAGTTACAGTTGCTTATTAAATTAATGGGAGCTTTAGTAGAAAATCGTTGGTACCATTGGTATTGAGCTAACGACGCAATATAGTTGAAGAAGGAATTCACATTAGTAAGTAGAAATTTGAAAGCAATTCAATGTTCTATATTGGTTTCCTTCTCGTCTGTTAAAAGAGCCAGTGCTTCACGAAAAAGATTTATATGTTAACAAGAACTTCTCTCTATTGACGTAAAGTTTTTGTATTGTTGTATTATGAAGGAAAGTCTATTTAATTCTTTAAAGGAGATTAATAATCACTATGAAAATTGATACAAATATAATATTGGAAGGAAATACAATCATTCTTGTTCCTCTTGAGATGAAATATAAGGAACGAGTATATGAAGCTATAAAAAGCCCTGATGTATGGAAATATACTTGGAGGCAAGTTAAAACATTTGATGATATAGAACAAATATTATCCATAGCTGTACAAAGCAAAAATGACGGAAAGCAATTACCTTTTATAATAAAGGATAAATTATCTGGTGAAGTAATAGGGACAACTCGTATTGGTGAAATAGATACAGCAAATCGAAATGTTGAAATAGGCTGGACTTGGCTTTCTCCATCAGTTTGGAGAACGAAGGTAAACACAGAATGTAAATTTTTATTACTTCAATATTGTTTTGAAGAACTGAAGGTACTACGTGTTCAATTTTCTATTAGTGGTCAAAATGTACGCTCTCAAAAAGCAGTTGAACGAATAGGTGCAGTAAAAGAAGGAACATTTCGTAAACATAGGATTAAGGCAGATGGGACTATTCACGACAATATATTTTACAGTATTGTTGATACCGAATGGATTGATGTAAAGGGAAAATTGATTAACTTACTGGAGAAGAATTACTGATTTAATTTAAAAACCAATGTATTTAATTCTGTTTTTATAAATGATATCATCTTCAACTAACTGGCGCTTTACTTCAATAAGAATAATGTCTTTTCACAGGGAAATACTACTTAAAATTAGGTAGGTGATTAGATGAAAAAAATATCAGTAATTTTTTACTATTGCTATTAAGTCTAACAACAGTGTTTTATGCAAATCGGGAAAGTTTAACAAAAGCTGAGTTTGCAGGGATAAATGAAAACACATTCTTAGCGACATTAACCGCTAAAGTAACAACAATTTTTGAGGAAAATGTTACACCAATTAGCAACTCTCGAATTATTGTAATAAATTCATTAGGTGAGATAATTGGAACAGAATTAACAAATTCTGATGGCGAAGCAAAAATACCTATTTCAGTGAACAAGGATCCCAGGTTCCTAATGAAAAACATGGGGGAGGTTACTGTAATAGCAGTTGCAAAAGGGTATAACGAGCATATTAACTTCAGTGTTCTAATAAATGAATTTAGTGATAATACAGGAAGTGTTTCAATTCCTCTTTGGGAAATAGACCCTAACAGACGAAATGAACCCCAATTTATCCACGGAAGTTTTCACCGTTTTACTGTTTTTGAAATGCTTGATTATTATGCAAAAAAAATAGGGTTAATGAGACAAAATATCAAAGAAGATTCTATATTACCAGCTCCTTGGGGACCTGAATTGGTCCACAGTGAATAATGCTTCGAGAAGTTCCTTATTAAACCCGGGGGCGATGGAGTCAGACTAACGGATGGGCTCAATGGCACCATAGTTCATCGACCTTCTTCGCCAGCCTTACTAATCTATTCCTATGCTTTCATCCTCTATGGTACAGTTTTTTTAGCTGCATGGATGCTATAGCTAACGGGTTGTTTAGTTGAACAAGGATCATAATAAAAGAACAAACTTTTTTTATAAATAACAAAATAACTGATTATGACGCCATTTGGAATTATTTTTTTCAAAATGGTTTCTTTTTGTTTTTCTTAAAATATGGGTTTTCGAAGTATTTTTGGTCACACTATTTTTACAAAACTACAGTAACAAAAATTGGTATCTTTAAATACATATAATTAATGATTGAAAGTAAATAGTTTAAGTATTTTATATAATTTAGTCTTGATAAAATGCTTATGATTAGTTTTTCTCACTAATGATTGCATTGATTACGCTGACTCTTTTAGGTGACATGAAAAAAGTAATCCACCTATGAGTTAGCGCTTGGATGGATTACTTAATATCTTTGTCGACACCTTGAAGGGAATCAGTCTATTTTAACGATTGGATGCTATTAACATCCGGGCGGTATTTTATTGCATACCTGTATTTTCATTTATTACACCAACTATAATGAAGGGAATCAATGGAGTAGTTGTTCGCAACCATCTCTTTTCTGCTTTTTTGTGACATGCTTGTTTGTTCAATCAAAATCAAAGTCATTTTCTTGTTCTATTTTTATAATATTCCCTGTTCTCGCATGAACTTCCACTTCAAAAATCTGGTTACTTTGTGTCATGATGAACACCTCGTATACTAGAATACCGTCCTCCATATCCAGGTCCACGTGTACAATTTCTCCAGGCACTCTTTGTAAGGCAATACTCATTGCCTGTTCTACAGTAATCCTCTGGCCATACATTGGATTTACCACTGTTTAAACCCCTCCCAGTCATGTTAATACCTATTTTATGCAAACGGTATATAAAAGGATAAAAATTATTTGACAATTGAAAGTATTCCTAATATCATAATAGTTAACTTTTATGTTCGGATAAAGGGCAGAAGATGCTAAAAGTAGTGTCGCCTAGGAACAGATGAGCTGAGATTAGTTTAGAATAGCGGAGAAAATTGTTTGAATAAGAATAGTAGCTTTGGCGGACAATTAAGAGAGTCAGTGGTTGGTGTAAACTGATTTGTTGCTAATGCGAATGGGCTTATGAGAGCTTCCTCGAGGACATAAACTGTTTTAGAGGTAGACGTGTTTCCTACGTTACAGGAGCTTAAGCGGGAGTGTTACACTCCAACTAGAGGTGGCAACGCGGTCAACACCGTCCTCTTCCAAGGGATTTTTTTGAAATCCCTTGGAAGAGGACTTTTTTTATCCCGCTTTAACGGGGCAGTAAGACTTTCACTTTAAGGCTAGGCCGATGTAACAAAGTGTAAGTGAAAGATCCACTGCCTGTAAAAGCCCGAATGATTCAACTAACAATCCGTGAGGGATGAAGAAAACTCCCACAGATTGAAGTTTCACTTTTTTTAGCTAGAGACGAGCAGAGGAGAGATTAAAGATGAGAGAATTTATAGAGAAAGTAGAGAAGAACGAGCATTTATTGTATGAGGAAATGATTATAGCCTCTAAGTTAATGTTTGGCGAGGATACGGAAGTACAACATATTGTCGATTTTTTAAGAACACTTTCAAAAAAAGGGGAGACTTCTATTGAGGTTGCTGCACTTGCAACAGTTATGAAGTCCTTTGCAATTCATTTAAATGAGCCAGATGGCGATTATATGGACAATTGCGGTACTGGTGGTGATGGTTTGAATAGCTTTAATATAAGTACAACCTCCGCATTTGTTTTAGCTGGTGCAGGTGCAACAATAGCAAAACATGGTAACCGCAAAATTTCAAGTAGCGCAGGAAGCTCTGATGTACTGGAAGCATTAGGAATCCATACATCCATTAGTCCAGAGGCATCAATTGAATTACTTAAGCAAGAAGGGTTAACTTTCCTTTACGCACCAAATGTGCACCCAAAACTTAAGAAAATTGGAATTGCTCGAAAAATTATTGGAAAGCCAACAATTTTTAACTTGGTTGGCCCATTAACAAATCCTATTAAATTACAAACTCAATATACGGGGATCAATCGATCAGATTTCACGATGGAATATGCAGAAGTATTAAGAATTTTAGGAAGAAAGAGGGCTATTGTTGTTTGTGGTGCTGGAGGAATGGATGAGGCGTCACTTGCAGGTGTAAATCAATTAGTGTTAGTAGATAACGGGGATTTAATACCCTTTAAGCTGACGCCAAATGATGTTGGTTTAGCTTCTGCTCCTATTTCTGCAGTACGTGGAGGAGATGGACACATAAATGCTGAAATACTGCGAAACGTTCTTCAGGGTGAAGCAAGTGCCTATTTAGATACAGTCCTTTTTAACAGCGGAATTGGATTATTTGCTTCTGGTATCGTTAGCTCTATTCAAGAAGGAGTAAAGATGGCAGCGGATTGTATTCATTCGGGAAAAGCAATGGAAAAACTGGAAGCAGTTATTACTTTCAGTCAACACTCTGTACGACATGAGGTGGCATTATGACAACCATTCTAGATAAGATATTGGATGCTAAAAAAGGTCAAATTCAAGAATTGTTAATGCATACCATTCCAGAACAAGCCAATTCTTCTATTAGACCTTCCTTATTTGATTCACTATATCAATCTGAAAGCTTGCAAATAATATCTGAGATTAAACGAGCGTCGCCTTCAAAAGGTTTGATTGCTGAAGGAGTTAATCCTGCAGAGCAAGCGTCTCAATATGCAGAAGCTGGTGCTGCCTGTATTTCTGTATTAACCGATACACCTTTTTTTCAAGGAACATTTGATGATTTAGCTATCGTTGCTCGCACTGTTTCTATCCCAATTCTTTGTAAAGACTTTATCATTCATCCAATACAGATCGATTATGCAAAACAAGCAGGTGCATCTGTCGTGCTACTTATCGTTGCAGCATTGGAACAAGAAAAACTTTCAACTTTATATATATATGCGCTAGGTAAAGGCTTGGAAGTGTTAGTGGAAGTTCATGACTCTTTGGAACTGGATCGTGCTTTGCAGCTGGATGCGAAACTAATTGGAGTTAATAACCGAGATCTTCGAACATTTCAAGTAGATTTGTCTAGAACTGCAGAAATTGCAGCTATCTTTCCATTTGGAGAAGAACGTGTGCTCATAAGTGAAAGTGGTATTTGGGATTCCGCTGATGCGATAAAAGTAGCAAGCTATGGTGCCAGTGCAGTTCTTGTCGGGGAATCGCTAATGCGTAGTGGAGATGTTGAAAATGCTCTTCGAAGCTTACAGGTTAAAAGGGAGGCGATTATCTCGTGACAAAGGTGAAAATTTGTGGGCTTATGGAGAAAGAACATGTAGAAATCGCCGTTAGGGCAGGTGCAGACGCGATTGGTTTTGTCTTTGCTCCTAGTAAGAGAAAGGTAACAATTGAAAAAGCACATGGTCTAGCTAAGCATGTGCCTCCTGGGGTTTTGAAGATAGGAGTTTTTGTAAATCCAACAAAAGAGGAACTTATAACTGCAATACAAGAGGTTCCGCTCGATTATATACAATATCATGGTCAGGAAACTCCAGAATTTGTACTGACAAGCAATCTACCTTCTATTAAAGCATTATCAGTTCACAATGAAGAGGATGTTCTTCAGGCAAAAAAATACGAGACAGATTTTTATTTGTTTGATGCTCCAGGTACAGATTATCAAGGCGGTAGTGGAAAAGTATTTGACTGGCAGCTGATGGAAGTTAATAATATTCCGATTGAAAAAATTATTCTAGCAGGTGGTTTGACCCCAAATAATGTAAAAGATGCTATTGAGCGAGTAAATCCTTATATGGTAGATGTATCGAGTGGAGTAGAACGAAATGGAATAAAAGATAAAGAATTGATTCAATCGTTTATTCGAGCTGCAAAAGATGGGAGTGTGGAATAATGATTAACATAAAAGAGGAACAACGAGCAGGCAGATATGGAAGATTTGGTGGTCAGTATGTCCCGGAGACGTTAATGACTGCTTTAATAGAGTTAGAGAATGCATATGAGCAAGCAATTGTAGATCCAACCTTCCTTGATGAAGTAAATTACTATTTAAAAGATTATGTTGGACGTGAAACACCATTATATTTTGCTGAAAGACTAACGAAAGAGCTTGGTGGAGCACAGATATATTTAAAGCGAGAAGATCTAAATCATACTGGTGCTCACAAGATTAATAATACAATTGGTCAAGCGCTGCTTGCTAAGCGTATGGGGAAAAAGAAAATCGTAGCGGAAACAGGGGCTGGACAGCATGGTGTTGCAACCGCAACTGTTTGTGCACTCTTTGACTTAGAGTGTGTTGTTTTCATGGGAAAAGAGGATGTGCGTAGACAGGAACTAAACGTGTTTCGTATGGAATTACTTGGTACAAAAGTTGTTTCCGTGGATCAGGGAGCAGGTACACTTAAAGATGCAGTAAATGAGGCACTTAGATATTGGGTTTCCAATGTAGAGGATACGCATTACATACTAGGTTCTGCGCTTGGTCCACATCCTTTCCCTAAAATTGTTCGCGATTTCCAACGGGTAATTGGAGTTGAAACAAGGCGCCAAATTGTAGAAAAGGCAGGGAAGTTACCAGATGCTGTAGTAGCTTGTGTTGGTGGAGGTAGCAATGCAATCGGTATGTTCCATCCATTTGTGGAGGACAAGAATGTTGCTTTATACGGTGTAGAGGCAGGGGGAAGTGGTATTTCTACTGGTCTTCACGCAGCAGCTGTTACTGGAGGAAAAGAAGGAGTTCTGCACGGTGCTTATATGTACATTTTGCAGGATGATAATGGTTTCATACAGGAAGCACATTCAATTTCAGCTGGTCTTGATTATCCTGGAGTAGGTCCCGAACATTCCTATTTACATGATATAGGTAGAGTTAAATATACTTCCGTAACAGACTTAGAAGCTTTAGAGGGTTTACAGCTATTATCAAAAAAAGAAGGGATAATACCGGCTCTTGAAAGTGCTCACGCTATTTATTTTGCTACAGAGCTGGCAAAAGAAATGTCTCAGGAGGAGATTTTAGTAATTTGTTTATCTGGCCGTGGGGATAAGGATGTCCAAACTGTTCGAGATGCGTTAGGGGTGAATGACAATGGCTAAAACAAAACTATTAAATGCTATTCAATCTGTAAATGCGGAAGGGGATAAAGTATTTGTCGCGTATATAATGGCTGGAGACGGAGGACTAGAGACATTAAAGTCTAAAATATTATTTCTTCAAACAGCAGGAGTTACTGCGATTGAACTAGGTATACCATTTTCTGATCCTGTCGCAGATGGACCTACCATTCAAAAAGCGGGTGAAAGAGCGCTTGCAAGCGGGATAACACTTCGATCGATTCTTCAGGAATTAGAAACTTTTTATAAAGAGGTAAAGGTCCCACTTGTACTAATGACGTATTATAATCCGCTACTCAGCTATGGATTAGAACAGTTTGCACAAGCATGTGAAAAATTAGGGATAGCGGGTTTAATCGTTCCAGACTTACCGATGGAAGAAAGTGAATTATTAAAGAGTTTGCTTGTAGAAACAGATGTCGCACTTGTCCCACTTGTTTCTCTAACTAGCCCACCGGAACGTATGGAAAAGATAGTTGCTGCTGGAGAAGGTTTCATCTATGCGGTAACAGTAAATGGAATTACGGGAGTAAGGGATAAATTTGATGACCAATTGGAGACTCATTTGAGACAATTGAAAGATATTAGTCCGGTTCCAGTCGTCGCTGGGTTTGGAATCTCAACTCCCGAACAAGTGCGATTGGTAAGTTCCTTAGCAGACGGTGTAATTGTAGGAAGCGCGATAGTCGAGGCGTTTCATCGAAATGAATTGGATAAAATACACGAGCTAATTGTGGTCTCTAAGAAGGTGCTTAACTAAGTTGGATTTATTGTTTTTTGTGTAGTTGTTTTTCCAACTATAAAAAAACGGGCAAAAACGACCGGTCCTTGAAGGTCAAACCAGTTTCTATTATTTTCGAAGGGCTTTGGACAGACTTTTATCTATATTACTAACCGGCTAATTTTTGAAAGGATGAGGCTGGGACAGAACCTCAAAACAGCATTTTTCTCTGTGAGAAAAATGCTGTTTTTTTTGCTGTGCACAAAATTGATTTCCATTCCAGGGACGCTTTCCACGGGCGTGGCCTGAGCCTGTAGTCTCAGGCGTCACGCTATTCCCGTAGGAGTCGCCCCTCCATTTCAATCAATTTTATTAAATATCCATTATTTAGTAAAGGTTTCTCCTTATCCAATAAAATTTCTACTTCTGTCCCAGCCTCATCCTTTTTTTCAGTAATCTTATTGCGTATACCAGTCCTCCGCACTACTATAACTTTTCGAAACAGATTAGTACTTTTTCGGATAACTAAAGAAATGATACTTTCCTATTAATAAAGTAAGCGCCAGAAGATACAATTTCTGGCGCTACTTTTTTTAGTGATCACTTACTATTTCCCGTATCTCCACTAACAAATAGGGAATTCTATTTTCTCTATCCTTCTTTTTTGATAGAATGGATGATCCCTATATTAACTTTGCCTACTTGCATGACTTTTGCAGATCTATCTTTGAACGGGGTTAATGCTTTTAAAGTATATCTTGCAATTACTAAGCCAATTGCTGTAATTCCTTCTGCAAGTGGGAAGGCAAGCCAAATGTAATCAGTGCCCATGTAAGTTGGTAATAACCATAAAAGTGGTAAGAATAGCACTATACTTCTGGTAATGATTATAATTGAAGAAAGTTTAATCTTCTTAATCGCTTGGTAATACTCGGCATATACTAAATTAAAACCTAAAAATAAATAGCCGATGAAAAACATAGAAATACCTTTCTCCGTGTAATTAAACACTTCTTCGGAGGTAACTCCGAATAACGAAACAATTACATCTCCGAACAACCAGCCCACTAGTAATATTAGAGCTCCGAATAAAATCCCCGTAATCACGCCTAATCTCAAAAATTGCTGTAAACGGTCATATAACTTCGCTCCATAGTGAAAGCTTACAATAGGTTGGAGGGCCGCACCAATGCCGATAAATAGCATGATAAAAACAGCATGTAAATAATTCACAACAGCATACGAAGTAACACCAACGGCTCCAACAAAATGCATAAACGTCACATTATAAGCAATAATTGTCATAGCAGCAGAACCTTCTACTATAAAACTTGGCAAGCCGATCTTCAATATTTCAGAAACCGTCTCCAGCTCAAATCTTAACTTAGTAAATTTCAACACACTCGTTTTTCGAGTAAAATGGAGCAATAATACGAGTAGTCCAATAGCGGTTGAAAGAACGGTTGCATAGGCAGCGCCTTCAACACCAAGTTCCATTACAAAAATAAACAAATAATTAAATACAATGTTTAGAAGTGAAGTAGTTCCAAGTCCAAGCATAGCAAGTTTTGGATTTCCATCATTGCGTATAAAAATACTTAATATATTTTCTACTACATAAATGACACCAAACACTAGGATAATATGAAGATAGTCTTGTACATAAGGAAAAATTTCATCACTTGCACCAAACAAATAAGCAATTTCTTTTTGCTTCCATAAACTTAGAATGACAAGTACCGCAACAATGATAACGGCTAGGAAAAGAGATTGTGTAAAGATTGAACGAGCTTTTTTACTATCATTTTCTCCAAGTGAAATGGAATATAGCGTTGCTCCCCCCATCCCGATCCAGAGGGAAATGGAAAGTAAAATAGAGAAAATAGGTACCGCTATATTTATACCAGCAAGTGCTTCAGGACCGATTCCATTACTAACAAAAATACCGTCGACTAAAATATTGACTGCCATTAGTAGCATTCCGAGTAAGGAAGGGATTAAATACATTATAAATAATTTTTTGGTTGGCGTGTTTCTTAATGTTTCATTCATGTTATTCACCTGTTGTTTATAGAGTAGAGTTATCTAGCTGTCCGTTTAAGTTTGTTATATTTTTCATCATAATTCTTTCATTTTTTAGATCGAATTCACCATTGAAACGAAATTCAAATTTTTGGTATAAGTGAATCGCTGCTCTATTTTCTTCAAAGACACTCAAATATATTTGTGTACATGAAAATTCAATAACTAGTTTCTGTATTAAAGCTTCCAGCATGATAGTTCCATAACCAAAACCTTGGTATCTGGAATCGATTAAAAAACGATCCAACCATACTCGGCCATTCTCCATTTCCTCAGGGAAAAACCCATACATGGCAAAGCCGATTAAACAATCGTCAGAATAAAGGCCAACTGGTTTATATATACTACATTCTTCTGCTTCTTCTAAACATTGTTCAGTTGTTTCTATAAAAGACGCTTGTAACTCCCTAACACTTAACTTTAATATATCTTGAACATTTTCTTGCGTTACGTCACGAATGGATATATTCATGACTATCAAATCCTTTCTTTTTAGTGCAAACATACACGCTAAATGGTATAGTTACATCCTAAAGTATCCGGTAACCATATAGTCAAGGGGGGAATAAGTAGATGAGCGAGAATTTACGTAAATATTTTACGACAGGCGAATTCGCAAAGTTATGTAATGTGAAAAAACAGACCTTATTTCACTATGATGAGATTGGACTTCTTTCACCAGAAATAAAAAATGAAAAAGGTTATCGTTATTACTCCTACCATCAATTTGACGTTTTTAATGTTATTGAACTTCTAAAAGAGGTAGACATGCCTTTAAAAGAAATTAAACTGTTTTTGAACAATAAGACGCCTGCTGAATTAATTGAGCTTTTAAAAGGGAAGTCATTGGAAATTCAAAAAAAGATAAATAATTTGAACCAAATACAAAAAATAATCGACACAAAGATAGCTCTAACGGAAAATGCACTAACCTTAGATTTTAAGCAAATTAGACTAGAGGAACAGGAAGAGGAGTTATTATTTTTAAGTGACTCTATTTTAGATTGTTCAGATCGGTCTTTTTTAAAATCTGTCTCCAATTTCATTGATTTTTTATACAAAAATGAACTCGATATTGGGTATCCAATTGGTGCGATTGTAAATAAGGAAAAGTTGATGGAAGAGGATTATGATAATTATTCTTATTTGTATACGAAAACAGAGGCAGACATGGAGAATGTTTCATTTTACACGAAACCAAAAGGATTATATGTTGTAGCTTACCATGTAGGGAATGATAAAAATATTTCGAAAACTTATAGAAGAATCATGAATTTTATGGATACACTTCATATAAAGCTTGGGAGCTATTCATACGAGGAATATATACTAGATGAAATCTCTGTAAGCGGTAATGATAACTATGTCACCCAAATCATGATAGAGGTGGAGATGATTTAAAGTGAGCAGTGATGGATTATATATTCATATATTTCATGCACCAAAACTGAAAGAAACTGACAATGTAGTTGTTTCTAGCGTGGTGGGAATTCTATGAATAATGCAGCATAGGATGCGGGGGTTGAAAACTACAAACTGGAGGATATGAGCAAAAATATCATGAAAAATTGAAGCATATCTGATAAAGAAATGGAACTCTTATTAGCATGTATTTGTGACAATAAAATTTGCCATGCGGATGAATAATATAAGAAAGCCTAAAACTAACCCCCATTTCTGAGCAAATAACTCATAGAAATGGGGGTTGTAATTTAGCTACTTATGCTTTTTTAATAAATAATGACATGACCAATCCTATGATTGCTAAGACTAAGCCAAATATAAAGGCATCTTGAACACCAGCAGTTAATGAAGCACTAACTGTTTCTGGATCCAATACATTTGTTGCATTCTTCAAATAAGCGTTCTGAGATGTTGACATAATTGTAATTGCAACAGCTGTTCCGATTGCACCTGATACTTGTTGTAATGTATTCATCAAGGCAGTTCCATCTGGATATAGATTTCTTGGAAGTTGGTTAAGTCCATTTGTCTGTGCTGGCATCATAACCATTGATACTCCAATAAATAGAACAGAGTGCATAATAATAACCATCAAAATAGAAGTATCCACAGTGATATTGGAAAGCATCCATAGCATGATAATCATGATGATGAATCCAGGTGAAACAAGGCCTCTTGGTCCATATTTGTCAAATATACGACCAGTCAATGGAGACATAAAACCATTTAAAACTCCACCTGGTAATAGTACAAGTCCTGCTGTAAATGCTGCTAAAGCAAGTCCTGTTTGCAAGTATAATGGCAAAAGAATCATTGAAGACAAGATCACCATAAAGGTGATAAATACACTTAATAATCCTAACGTAAACATTGGGAATTTTAGAACTCTTAAGTCAATCATTGGTGTTTCCATTTTAAATTGTCTCATAGAGAACAAAGCTAGTGCGAATAGACCGACAATGATTGTGGTAATAACTATGAAACTACCCCAACCCTTTTCTCCTGCACTACTAAAGCCATAGACAATTCCGCCAAAACCGATAGTTGATAAAATGATTGATAGGATATCTATTTTTGGTTTCGTTACAGTCGTTACATTTTGCACGAATTTTATACCAAACAACAAAGCAATTAGAAGGAAAGGTAAACAAATCCAAAAAATCCAATGCCAAGTAAGTTGCTCAAGAACTAAACCAGAAATCGTTGGACCAATCGCTGGTGCAAACATTATTACCAATCCCATAATTCCCATTGTGGCCCCTCTTTTATGAACGGGGAAAATGAGTAAAATAGTATTGAACATTAAAGGTAATAATAACCCTGTTCCTATCGCTTGTATAACCCGCGAAAGTAGCAGTATAGTAAAACTCGGTGCAAGTGCTGCTATAAGCGTTCCTACAATTGAAAATAGTAATGAAGCGATAAATAATTGTCTTGTAGTGAACCACTGCATGATGACCCCTGAGACGGGTACTAGTATCCCTAATGTTAATAGGTAACCAGTTGTTAGCCATTGAACTGAGGATGGACTAATATCAAATATTCCTATTAAATCTCCAAGTGCCATATTCAATGCGGTCTCACTAAATAATCCGACAAACCCAGCTATTAAAAAGGAGATTAAGATAGGGGTTGTTTTAAATACTGGTTTTTCTTGCTGTGAAGCTTTTTCAATCATGAACAAATTCCTCCAATTACTAACTACATAGACCTTACATATAATACATATTCTGATGAATTAAAATTAATCTTTCTTCAATAATAACGTAATTTGCTTTTTAGCTACTTCAAGCGGCTTATTACTTTTATTTGTTAAAGATAAAAGAATAGCACCTTCTATCATTAAATTTATAGTAATTCCTAAGTCCGTTGCTTGTTTCTCGTCATATCCGGATTGAAGTAATTTCATCCTATAAATAGCTTGCCATTCTTCAAAAGCAAGTTGACATGCCATTCGGATAGGCTCACTTGTGGAATGGGTTTCTCCAGCAATTGTTCCAATAGGGAAGCCTATGTTATCACTTTTTATAATGATACCGGATAAATGGTCCAGATGTGATTGTAATGCTAGAATAGGATCTTCCATATCATCAAACACCTCTTGAATTTCATCTATAACAATTGCCTTTGTATGATTAATAGCTGCAATGGCTAACTGCTCCTTACCCTGTGGAAAATAGTGATAAAGAGAGCCTTTTGGAATTCCACTTTCCTCTATAATGTCTTTAAGTCCCACTCCATAGTAGCCTCGTATCCGAAAAAGCCGGGACGCAGTTTCAATTAGAACATCTTTTGAATTATTTTTTGTAGACAATTTTAAATCACCTCATAAATTATACCAACCGGTCTATTAAATTAATATATAGAAATGAGCATGTTTTGTCAAAATATATTTATTAAAAGAGGGTCCTTTTTACCATATTTGTATATCTTTACAATTACATAGATGATAAAATATTTAGATACTTGTGGTTTGGAAAAGGAGTTTCATATGACAATCTATATAAGCCCCCCGAAAAATTTAGAAAATTTAGCTGTATTCTTAGAGGTTATAAACAAGGATGACCACTCTCATATTGGATATTGCGGAGAAAATAAGAAGGAAATTTACGATACGCTAACAAATGATTTTTCCGATTTGGACATAATGAAATCATTTGTAGTTGTCTTTGATGAAGACAATATAATAGGTGCACTGGGATTTGACGTGGATGAAGAAAACAAAAGTGCGGAAGTATGGGGACCATTTGTCAAAGAAGACCAAGACTATACCAAAATTGCAAATGATTTGTGGGAAGCGTTAGAGATCAGTATTCCTTGTAAACTAAACGAGTACTTGTTTTTTGTGAATGAAAAAAATACTTTAGCTAGTCAATTTATTGAAAATAAAAATGGAATAGAAAGTGGTCATCATCTTATATTAAGGGCAGAAAGAAATAATCTAACGAATGGACAAGATTTACTTATTAAAACGTATGAACCTGTTTTTCACAAATCATTTAGTGACCTTCATAATCTAGCTTTTCCAAATACGTATTATAGTAGTGAGCAGATTATTTCTCGAATTAGTAAAGACCACCAATTATTTATCATCCGAGACAACAATGTGATAAAGGGATACGTGTATGTGGAGGCCGTACCTCTTCACGGAGAAGGAGCAATTGAATATATTGCTGTTTCGCCTGAATATCGGGGACAAGGAATAGCAACGAAGTTAATGCAAGCGGCTCTTCATCATTTATTTTCATATGAAACAATAGATGAAATTACATTAAGTGTAGGGGCTAACAACAAAGCTGCAATTGCTCTTTATATGGCCTCGGGATTTCAATTAAAACATAGACTGGTTGCGTACAAAAAATAGAATAGAATTATACTGAACGAGGAGTTCGTTCTTCATAGTTCTTTTCATGCTTGGTATCTTTCAATACTTGGTTGTTATGCTTTTCCTCAGGATCTATTCCAGACATTGCATCATCGAAAGGTTGATAATTCACCTTTGGAAAACGTTTCTTCCTAATGATTTGGTAAGTTATACGAGCAAACAAGACAATGAAAAAAAGTCCATATAGAATACTAGCTATATCCATTTATAAACACTCCTTTCATCATAGTATTCGACATCAAATAACATATACCTTTTAAGAAAGGGGGCTTCTATTATGCAAAAAGAAATAGAGCAAGCTATTCTTTTCAGAAATAATGGAATGAAAAAAGAATCAAACGAGCTCCTGCTTCAATTAGTAGAAAAGTATCCGAATAACGCAAGTATCCACTATCAATGTGGATGGAGTTTTGACGTTTTAGGTGAAGAGACAGAAGCTATACCATTTTATGAAAAAGCGATAGAGCTCGGTCTTCCAAATAATGAATTGGAAGGGGCCATTATAGGATTGGGAAGTACATATAGGGCACTAGGTGAGTATGAAAAATCGAAGCAAGTGTTTAAACGAGGGATAGAATTGTTTCCGAATAATAAGGCTATTCAAGTGTTCTACGCGATTACTTTGTATAATCTTCGCGAACATTCAAATGCTACCGAGTTATTGTTGGATGTATTATTGGAAACGACTGATGATAAACAGATTCTTTCTTACGAAAAAGCATTAAAATTTTACTCTAAGCATCTTGATGAAGTTTGGAAATAAGGTAGATGATTACAGGTAATATTCATAAGCATTCCATACACTTTCTCCTAATCTAACAACCTCATCTATTGTATGGCGTAATAATTTTCTTCTTTGCATAGAATATAGAGCATTTATTATTCTATTATTCGAAGGGAGAAGAGAATGGGAGTACGGTTGATTCAAATTTCTGTTGTTTATTTTGCAATTGGGGTTAGTTTAGGAATGTACATGTCTATGGCTCATGATTATGCATTAACAGGTGTTCATGTACACATTAATCTGTTAGGTTGGGCTTCGTTTGCACTTGCTGGGATTGTTTATCATTTATTTCCTGCAATTTCTAAAAATATGTATGCAAAACTGCATTTTTGGAGTGCCAATATAGGTATTCCATTAATGATGATTTCACTAACTGTTTTAATATTGGCAGCAGCCGATCAAGCTACGATATTTGTTGCGATAGGCGGGGTGTTAGTAGTGTTTAGTGTAATCCTGTTCGCTATTAACGTTTTACAAAATGTGAGAGTATAATTTTCATATATGAGGAGACTGGGACAGTAGTAGATTTTTTATTGGATAAGGAGAAACCTTTACTAAATAATGGATATTTAATAAAATTGATTGAAATGGAGGGGCGACTCCTACGGGAATAGCGTGATGCCTGAGACTACAGGATCAGTCCACGGCCGTGGAAAGCGTCCCTGGAATGGAAATCAATTTTGTGCACAGCAAAAAAAACAGCATTTTTCTCACAGAGAAAAATGCTGTTTTGGGGTTCTGTCCCAGCCTCTTTGAATTACATACTTTAATGTACAAGTTAATCGGATTTACCCTAAATGATATACATCTTAAGCCTTAGAGAACTTCACATCTGAGGACTATAGGAATTGGTATTCATTTCTTTATAATGAAGTGTATAAGGTAAATAAATGGGAGGTTACAGCAGTGAGTATAAAAAAGGTTGGTATCATCGCGATTATTGTAATAGTTTTAGGAGCAGCTTTAAACGTTGGGATGAGTATAGCTGGTGGATTTGTCAAAAATACAGAAGAAATTGAGATTGTGGAAGAGTTCACGAGGATAGATATAACAGGGGATAACACAGCTATTGAAGTTGTTCGAACGTCTAGTTCTAACGGGAAAGTTGAATTTATAAGCAAAAAAAGCTCACGTAGTAAAATTCAGGCATATGTAAAAGGTGATACTTTATATGTAGATATGAAAAAGAAGCTCTTTAACGGATTCAATATTGGATTCAATGCTTCAGGTAACAAAATTGTCGTAACTGTTCCGGATGAAAAATACGAGGAGTTAACAACGCAAACAGACAATGGTCAAATTATCGCAAGCGATCTCCAATTTGAAACAGTAAATATTAAGTCAGATAATGGGAAAATCGTATTAGAAGATCTGGAAAGTAAGAAGGTCAATGTAAAAACAAATAACGGAAAAATAGATTTTCACAATGTTACTGGTGATATAGAAGCCAAATCTGATAATGGTCAAATTTCGATGGTGACGGATAACCTAGACCGATCCATATCCTTAGAAACAGATAATGGACTTATTAATATTCGTTCGACCAATGAACCAAAGAACGCAACTATATATGCCGATATAGATAATGGAAGAATTGATATTTTTGGATCTGCTAATGGAGAAACCATTTTCGGCAAAGGTGAGAATATAATCGATTTAACAACCGATAATGGGGTTATTTCGGTGAAAAAGGGAAATTAATAAAGAAATACAAGCAATATATTGACGATTACGTTAATCTTTGTTAAATTGTTTCTTATATCATTTGTGAAGAGAAAATTCTAGTAGAAGAAAAACTCGTCCTCAATGGGCGAGTTTTTTTATGGAAGAAAGGAGCAGTCACTTGGTAAAAAATCTAATTGTAATTGTGGGCTCCTTTGTAATTGCTTTTGCGTTTAATGCATTTTTAGTACCTCATGAAATTTTAAGCAGTGGAATAAGTGGTATAGCTATTTTGTTAGGTCTTATAACTCCTTTTGATACAGGCATACTTAACTTTGTTATGAATGTACCACTTTTAATATTAGGGTATTACAAGCTTGGAAAAGAAATTACGCTTAATACGCTTGTATGTGTTTTATCGTTATCCATATTTTTATACGTAATCCCTGCAGAGCCTATTTCAAATAATATATTGCTCTCGGCTATATTTGGAGGAGCTATTGGTGGACTTGGTATAGGTCTTATCATGAAATACTCTGGTACGTCTGGTGGGATGGATATAATAGCTATTATTATTTCTCGCATAAGTAATTTTAGTGTGGGTCTATTACTTACAGGGATGAACAGTGTAATCGTGCTAGTTTCTGGAACTGTATTTAACTGGGAAATAGCATTATACACCTTATTATCCATATATTTAACTGGTAAAGCGATTGACACCATTTATACCAATCATGAAAAACTAACGATGCAAATAATAACGACGGCAGCTGAACCAATTCGTCAGGAATTATTAGCAAGCATTTATCGTGGGGTGACTGTCACAGAAGG
The DNA here is from genome assembly GCF_038003085.1 of Psychrobacillus sp. FSL K6-2836. Classification (NCBI taxonomy): domain Bacteria; kingdom Bacillati; phylum Bacillota; class Bacilli; order Caryophanales; family Bacillaceae; genus Psychrobacillus; species Psychrobacillus sp. FSL K6-2836. The sequence goes on along the minus strand of NZ_JBBOOM010000001.1, from coordinate 45,257 downwards.
ATATGGTGGCTACACGCTAGAAAAAAAGCATATTCTAATGATGGTCGTTACTAGATATGAAATGTTGCAAATAAAGCAAATTATTCATAAGCATGATGAAAAAGCATTTATCAATATATTTGAGACGGTTGAAGTCGTTGGTGAATTCGCAAAAAATTAAAGATTATTATAGTTTCGAACAACAAAGCCGATATTCCTATATTTAGGGATATCGGCTTTTTAATTGTTGATGAAAGGAATATTTTTGAATTTATTTGTACAAACTTAATAAGTACATATAAAACTTTTTTCAGCAAAGGAGGGATACGATGGGATTTTTTTATGAGAAAAAAAATAATCAGTTAAAACCCACAACTCCTTCCAAGAGTCCAACGAAGGAGTCTAATGAAAAACAAATACTAAAAACAAACCTTCAGGAAAATATAAAAACCGTAAAAGATACTCTAGGTGAAAGCACCGATATTATAATTCGAGAGATTCGAATTGGAAAAGAAGGAGTGCTTAAAGCTGGAATAATGTATACAGATGGTTTAAGCGATGCACCTTCTATACAACACTTCATTATGGAGTCTTTAATGTTGGAAATTAAAGATACTAATATAGAAAGCGAGCTTCGTCCTAGTCCTAACCTTATGAACACATTAAAAGATTTTGCCATGACCGTAGGAGAATTAAAAGACTTTACCCATTTTGATGAGTTATTTCTTTCCCTTTTATCAGGAGATGTCATTATTTTGATTGAAGGTTATTCGGAAGGACTAATCATTGGTAATAAACGTTGGGCTGAACGTGGAGTTACTGAAAGTACGACACAAACAGTAATAAGGGGTCCAAGGGAAGCATTCTCAGAGAATATACGTATAAATACTGCCTTAATACGGCGAAAAATAAAAGACCCACAACTTTGGATGGAAAGCAGAATAATAGGAAAACGCACGAAAACGAATATTGCCGTCATGTATATCAAAGGCATTGCAAATGACGATATAGTGGAAGAACTTCGTTTGCGACTAGATCGCATTGACATCGATGGAATACTTGAAAGTGGCAATATCGAGGAATTGATTCAGGATGCTCAAGCATCACCTTTTCCTACTGTATATCACTCGGAACGTCCTGATGTAGTAGCTGCAGATATTTTAGAAGGCAAAATAGCTATTTTAATCGATGGTACACCGTTTGTGTTAACCGTTCCTGCGTTATTTGTTCAGTTCTTTCAATCTTCTGAAGACTTTTATCAGCGTGCTGATCTTACCAGTCTTGTTCGAATCCTTCGATTTTTTTCATTCACAATCTCATTACTTGCTCCTGCTTTATTTATAGCGGCTACTACTTATCATCATGAGATGATACCGACTGCATTGCTTATTAATCTGGCTGCCCAACGAGAGGGCGTCCCATTCCCTGCATTTATTGAAGCACTTATAATGGAAATAACTTTTGAAATTTTACGTGAAGCGGGTTTAAGAATGCCAAGAGCTATCGGTTCAACCATGTCCATTGTAGGCGCGTTTGTTATTGGAACGGCAGCAGTAGAAGCAGGTATGATTTCCGCTGCCATGGTAATTGTTGTTTCGATAACAGCTATCGCTAGTTTTGTTTCTCCTTCCTACGACATGGCGATGTCTGTCAGAATTTTGCGATTTATATTTATGGGACTTGCTGCTTCGTTTGGTTTGTTTGGAGTTACAGTTGGTTTAATTGCGCTTATTTTGCATTTATGCAGTTTACGTTCTTTTGGCATTCCATATATGTTTCCAATTGCTCCGTTTAATCTTTCCGGTCAAAAGGATACATTTATTCGAGTTCCAATATGGAAAATGTTTACTCGTCTTCCTCTTATCAGTCAAAATAATATAAAGAGACAGCAAAATCCAACTGCTGCAAAATCGAGGCCGGAAAAAGAACAATGAGTGAAGTTAGGGGGATTAGTCAATGAAAAGAGGCATCTTCATATTACTGATTCTTAGCATCTTTCTCACAGGTTGTTGGAATCGAAGGGAATTAAATGAGCTAGGCATAACTCTAGCCGTAGGTATTGATAAATCAGATGGCGAATACATTGTTTCTGCCCAAATCGTTGTTCCTTCAGAAGTCTCCGCGAGCGGAGGTATGGGGAAAACACCGGTTACTCTCATTAAAGGGCGAGGAGAGACTGTGTATGAAGCCATTCGTAAAATGACTAAAGAAACGCCTAGAAAAATGTATCCTGGACATCTTCGAATGCTTGTTTTAAGTGAATCATTAGCCGAAGAAGGAATTGGAGATTCCTTAGATGTGTTATCAAGGGACTGGGAATTACGATCGGATTTCTATGTTGTTGTAGCTAAGGAATCTACAGCAGAAGAAATTTTGAATGTTCAAACTACATTAGAAAGCATACCAGCCAATAAAATGTTTAACACACTTAAAATATCAGAAGAAAACTGGGCAGCTACGGTAGGAGTCACCTTAGATCAGCTAATAAAAGATTTAAGAAGTGAAGGAAAAGAAGCGGTATTAACAGGGATTCTAACAACAGGACATAGGGAATCAGGATCAAGCAAACAGAATGTGGAAACAATCACTCCCTCTGTTACAATTCAATACGACGATTTAGCTATATTTAAAGCCGATAAACTAGTAGGGTGGTTAACAGAAGATGAGAGTAGAGGCTATAATGGCATTATAAATCATGTGAAAAATACTGTGTCATCCATATCTTGCCCAGAAGAAGGAAAAGCTTCAATGGAACTAACTAGTTTCAAAACAGATGTTAAAGGCAAAGTTATAAACGGAAGACCGGAAGTGGATGTCAATACTAAGGTTGAGGCAAATGTAGGTGCCTTGGAATGCTCAATTGATATTACTAAATCAGAATCAATTGAAGCACTTGAAAAAATTCTCGAAAAAGAAATGGAAAATACCATTAACAATTCTATTGACAGTGTACAAGAGAAATACGAGACAGACATATTTGGATTTGGGAATGCTATTCATCGATCAAATCCAAAAGAATGGAAAAAGATGAAAAAGGAGTGGGATCAATATTTTACTGAATTAACAGTAAATGTAGAGGTCAATGCAAAAATTGTGAAAACTGGTACAGTGGATAATTCTGTAGTAGAACTAAGAAAGGACTAATAAATTATGTTGAAAAGCGTAGGAATACTCTTAATAGCTGGCGTCATTCTATTTATTGAAGTTCCGTCCCTATTGGAAAAAAAGTATAAAAAAGAGTTGATTGTGTTTTCGATTCTTCTTGCTTTTGGAGTTGGGCTAGGTATTGCATATAGTTTTGGGAAATCTATTCCGAATCCAATTGATCTTCTAAATTTCATTTTCAAGCCATTACATGATGCGCTTACTCGTCAGGTGAATTAGAACAAAAAGTGAGGTGGAAATATTATAAGATGCAAAACGTTAAAATAAGTTCGCACCAATTTCTAGTTTTAGTTATCTTATTTACGATAGGTACGGGAATCTTAGTTGTACCATCAATTTTAGCTGCTGATTCGAAGCAAGATGCTTGGATTGCCGCAGTATTAGGTACGGGTATTGGACTTTTGATAATATGGCTATTTACGAAAATAGGTCTTTGGTTTCCTAACCAAACTTTTATCCAAATGAATGAAACACTTTTTGGAAAATGGTTAGGTAAAGCCTTTTCTTTCTTTTTTATATTCTTAAGTCTTCTATTTACTATTATTCTCTTGTATTATTCTGGTACATTCCTTACCACACACGTGTTACCAAATACGCCTATGGCAGCCACTAATATACTTATGGCGTTTATAATGGTAATGGCTGTTCGTCTTGGAATTGAAACCATTGCTCGTTCTGCAGAAATTTTAATAGGTATTTTCTTCCTACTATTTATTATTTTAGTGGTTTTTATTGCACCTGAAATCGAAATTATAAACATGCAGCCTGTATTTGAGGCAGACATTAAGAGCTTCGCTCATGGAACCTTATCATTGGTCGTTATTTCTTCCATCAATGCAGTGGCTTTATTAATGGTTTTTCCTGCCTTTATCAGCCAACCTAAATCTGCAAAGAAATCTTTTTTTATTGGAAATTTAATAGGCGGACTAGTCATTATTATCATTACACTTTTTTGTATTTTAGTTTTAGGCCATGATTTGACGGCCAGACAAATGTATCCAAGCTACGGACTAGCCAAAAAGATTAACATTGGAAATTTTGTGAACCGCATAGAAGTACTGATGGCTACGCTTTGGATTATTTGTCTCTTTTTTAAGATGGTTTTATATTTTTTTGCATCTGTCTTTGGGCTGGCGCAAATTTTAAATTTGAAAGATTATCGTCCCTTAACTTATCCGTTAGGGATGATTGTAGTTGTCCTATCGCTCGTCGTTTTTTCTAATGTTGTGGAGCAACAAACTTTTGATTCGACTATATCTATTTATTTTTCATTGTTGATAGGACTTCTTTTACCTCTTTTGATGGTAATTGTATATTCTGTACGAAAAAAACAATTGAAAAAATATACTGAAAATCCTTAAAAATATTTAGTTAATTCTATTCTGATTCCAATTGATCCTTAACTTTTATTTTTTAGACATTACATGATTCTCTAAGTCGATAGGTTAGTTCGTACTAATGGTGTTGTGGAGGTATGATAAGTTGCCAAACGATAAAATAAATTCGTACCAATTTCTAGTTTTAGTTATTTTATTTACTGTCGGTACGAGCATCTTAATTGTACCATCAGCTTTGGTTGCAGTAGCCAAGCAAGACGGTTGGATTGCCGCAATACTTGGTACAGGAATTGGGATAGTGATTGTATGGGTATTCACGAAAATCAGTCTTTGGTTTCCTAACATCACTTTTGTTCAATTGATTGAAACCCTTTTTGGAAAATGGATAGGTAAAGCCTTTTCTCTCATATTTGTATGCATGGTTTTTTTATATACTATTACTATTTTGTATCATTCCGGTACGTTTCTTACTACACATGTGATGCCAAATACACCAGTGGCAGCCACTAATATTCTTATGGCGAGTTGTATAATATAATGATTCATACAGCTTGGTTAATAATTATAAATTATACATCACTTTAATGAACTACTTGAAGCGTGTGAAAGAAAGGATCGATGAACACATGAATTTAAATGAACTCAAACATTTACCTGAGTATGATAATGTGTTAGTTGTTGATCAAAATGGTATTACAATTTTCTACGATTTAGCTGATTTACATATCTTGAAGCATATTGGTCTTAAACCAGAAGAGTTTTTAAGAAAAAGCGTTACATCCTTTTATAAAAACTTACCAATTGAAGAAAGTACGTTAATGACAGTTTTAAAAACCGGGGAACCTTTATGGAATATCAAACAACAACTTACATCCAATAATGGGTTTACATATATTTCGAAAAGTTCTACTTTTCCTCTTCATAATGGAACTTCTATCGTAGGAGCTATAGAATTTTCAAAGCATTACTATCAAAAAGAAAATATACAATTACTGGAACAGTTTGCTAGCCATAAAATGTATCGCAAAAATAATACCATTTATACAATCGACAATCTTGTTTCTCAAAGTAATGTGATGGAAGAAATAAAGAGTAAAATAAAAAAAGTTTCCAGTACTGATTCCACAATATTAATAAAAGGGGAAACCGGAACTGGAAAAGAAATTGTTGCACAGTCCATTCATAATTTAAGCAGTCGATATACTCAACCATTCGTCTCGATAAAATGTGGTGAAATTCCTACCAATTTCATAGAACAAATATTTTTCGGAACGGAGAACGATACATTAAATGCAGTACCAGGTATACTTGGTATTTTAGAACAAGCAAACGGTGGAACAATCTTTCTAGATGAAATTAGTGCATTGGATATCAAGCTCCAAGCTAAATTATTGAGAGTAATTGAAGACAAGCTCATTCGTCGTGTTGGTGGAATACAGGATATTCACTTGAATATACGGGTAATAGCTGCTACTAATGAAAATCCCGATAAACTTATGAGAGAAAAACTATTACGTGAAGACTTGTATTATCGATTATGTGTGTTTCAATTAGATTTACCACGATTATCTGACCGGAAAGAGGATATTACAGTACTTATTCATTATTTTATCGAATTTTATAATCGTCATATGCAAACTAAAATTGAAAAATTAGACGATCAAGTATTTTTAGCTTTTCAACAATATAGTTGGCCAGGTAATGTAAGGGAACTTAAGAATGCATTGGAAACTGCGTATAATAACGCAAGCTCTAATGTGATTAATCTAAATGATATTCCAGCGAAAATTAGAGATTACTCTAGTGTTTCGGAGAAAATAAACTTTTCTAAAAATAACTTTCATCTAAAAGACAAAGTGGAGGAATATGAAAAAAACTTAATTGTAATAGAGCTAAATAATACCGGAGGAAAACTTGCAGAAACCGCTAGAAGGTTAGGTATTTCAAAGCAATTATTAAAATATAAAATGAGCAAATACGAATTGAAGTAAAAATATTTTTACGAAAGGGGGTGAAAAATTTACCTCCTTTTTTTATTGGGCATTATTAATTAAGATAAAAGCAACTGTTAGAAAATTAAAATATTGATTTCTACATTTAGATGCATAGAATTTCATTTTTTGTAAGGGTTTTCAATGGGGACAAAAGAAAAGAGGGGAAAAGGAATGAACAAATCAATTCAACATAATCTGATAGTGGGATTTGCATTATTTGCAATATTTTTTGGTGCTGGTAATTTAATATTCCCACCGTCCATAGGAAATGTTTCGGGATCTGAATGGGTATCAGCATTAATTGGGTTTAGTATCACAGGTATAGTATTGCCGCTTTTAGCGGTAATTGCCATATTAAATGCGGGAGGTAAATTTGAAGATTTAACAAGACCGATTAGTCCATGGTTTTATAAAGTATTCAATTTGTTATTGATGGTTGGCATTGGAATGCTTGTAACTATTCCAAGGATGTCCGCAACAACACATGAATTAGGGGTACACCAGTTGTTTCCCAAGGTGCCATCTTTAGTCACTATTTTAGTCTTTTTTGCCATTTGTTTTTATTTTGCAATGGATAAATCAAATGTTATAGATAAAATTGGTAAATTTCTCACACCTGTATTAGTAATTATTCTTTTATTCATCGTTGGAAAAGGTATTTTTGATCCGATCGGCGTACCCGTTGTAACCGATACAAAGAATTCTTTCTCTAATGCTTTCATTAGTGCTTATCAAACTGGGGACGTAGTAACTGGAATCTTTTGTGCACCAATCTTTATAGCTGCAATAGCGGCTTTTGGCTATAAAGGTAAGCAAGCTCGTTCAATGGCATTAACAGGAACACTCATTGCTGGGTTAGGGTTACTTATTGTATATGGAGGATTATTATATCTCGGAGCTTCTGGAAGTGGTCTTTTTCAAACTGGAATTGAAGACACTACTTTAGTTTCCAGCTTAATAGAAATATCACTCGGTAATTTTGGTTCTATAGCTTTAGCCGTTGCGATTGCATTAGCGTGTTTAACTTCAGCTATAGGTGTAATTGCCGTAATCGCTGACTTCTTGAATGACTTAACGAAAAACAAACTAAGCTATCGTCTTTGGGTTGCTATTATATGTATTGTTGGTAGTGTAATAGGTTCCGCTGGGGTTGGAGCAATTGTCACTTATGCAATGCCAATCTTTACGGCTTTATATCCAGTGGCAATTGTTTTAGTAATTCTAGGTACTTTCCGCAAATTCGTTCCAAATTCGGGTTCTTATCAAGGAGCTATTTTATTAACGTTCATAGTTAGTCTGTTTGAAACAATCGGTTCAATAGGATTTACGATACCGTTTTTGACTGACATTATTATGAAACTACCTTTAAGTTCAGAAGGATTTAGTTGGTTAGTACCAGCAATTGTAGGTTTTATTGTTGGAAGTATTCTATATAAATTTTGGGGAAAAGAAAATAATATTTCTAATACCATTCATCCTATAGAGGTTGAATAATCTATTTAACAAGTATAAAGGAGAAAAGTATCATGGAAATGAACAAACGAATGTTTATTAATGGTAAAATTTTTACGTCTAATAAGGAAAAAAAATACGCGAATGCGATGATTATTCATAATGGAATTGTTGAGTGGATAGGTAACCAAGAGGAAATTCATGATTTTCAAGGAGCAGTAATTGATTTAAAAAATCGTCGGGTTCTACCTGGGATTATTGATGCTCATATGCATCCATTATTATTGGCGAATTTCTCAAAACAAATTGCATGTACCCCTCCGGTAGTATATTCAATAGTGGACATGATTCGTGAATTATTAACAATGGATAATGCAGATTGGATTGAAGGGTGGGGCTATGATGAAGGTAAGTTGGAAGAGGGACGTGCACCAAATAGACAGGATTTAGATCAGGTTTCTATAATCAAGCCAATTGTAGTTACCCGTACATGCGGACATATTATTTCTGTGAATAGTAAAGCACTTTCAATCGCTGGAATTAATAAAGACACACCTGACCCTGATGGAGGGAAAATCGACCGTGATACGAATGGCGAACCAACTGGTGTATTACGAGAAAGTGCTAGATTATTAGTATTAAATAAAATGCCGCAGCTTTCTATGGAAGAAAATGCTTCTCGACTTACTGCACTAACAAAATCTTTATATGCACATGGTATTACATCGATTACAGATCTTATGGCTAGCCATAAACCGATGGATTATATAGACATTTATACATTAGCAAGAGAAAAAGGTTTAACACATAATGTTGTTCTATACTATATGTGGCATGATTTAAAAATTAATCCTATTCTAAATGAGAAAAACACGGATCGTAAAAATCCTATTCATATTGGTGGAGTGAAGCTATTTGCAGATGGAAGTGTATCGGGAAGAACTGCTTGGGTTAATCCTTCGTTTCTTGGGGAAGAAGATAACCACGGTATTTCGACTACTTCAGAAAATGAACTATTAGAAGCGGCGGAGTATGCTAAACAAAATGGTGTGCAATTGGTGATCCATGCAATGGGTGAACAGGCAATCGATCTAATCGTAAACACATTTTATGGGAAAGAACCTTGGATTCACGATGGTCCGTCCATTCGAATAGAACATGCTGCTATGCCAACATTACAGGCAATAGAACGTTCTGCAGAAATGGGTATTGCATTTGTTCCACAACCAATTTTCTTATATGCTGAAATAGAAAGTTATTTAGCTAATTTAGGTTCTGATCGAACGAAAACAACCTATCCGGTTAAAACAATGTTAAATGCGGGTATTCCTGTAGCTTTTTCTTCTGACGCGCCTGCCACTGCCTGGGCAGATCCTGTCAATCCATTTGTTGGTATCAAATCTGCCGTTACTCGTGTTGCATATGATGGTACTAATACAGGTGATGCGGAAAAAATTGATGTAGAAACTGCAATTGAACTTTATACAAGAGGAGCTCAATACATTACGCGGATACCGAACGTTGGTCAGTTAATAGAAGGTTATCGTGCAGACTTTATAGTGCTAAACAAAGATATTTTTGAAGTTTCTCCTGAAGAAATTGACCAAATATCTGTTGAAGCAACTTTTATGAAAGGAGAATTGGTGTACTTAAAAGAAGGAGTTTCTTCTAAACAATAGATTCATCGAAATCTAATATTGTAGGTACAGTGTGCAAACTTACCGAAAGCAATAGTGATGAACTTCATTGTCAATAAAGTATAGTTGTGTTTCCACGTAATAGGATCGAATAATGTTCCAAAGTTATTCGGTCCTTTTGTGTATTCAAAATTTCATAGAAATATTTAGTAATTAACTAATTAGTACGCATATTAGGTTTAATGTATTGTTTGGTTATTATTCGAAATAACTATAGGTGTTGAAAGTTGTCTGTGTGGAAATTCCCGATTTACCTAACAGTAAATTATCATAGATTGTTGCATAAGTATAAGTCACCGACCCCCAAATGAGTACATAAAATCAATTTTCACCTCAGAAGCAAGTTTCGGACAATTACTCACAAAAGAAATTCTAAAAGGCTCTCAGAGTGAATTTGAAGCACCCTAATATTTGGAACTTAATATAGAGAAAACGAACTTTTTGATGGTATTTTTAAGGTAATATTCAATAAGGTTCCCAAATACATATTTGGGAACCTTATTTTGTGATAAAATGGGAGAAGAAGAGGTGGAAGCAATGCAAAGAGAATTACCGAAAATAGTAAAAGATTTTCTGGTCTATTTAACGACTATTAAGGGGAAATCTTTACGAACAAGAAAAGAGTATGAATATGACATCACTTTATTTTTAAGGTTTCTAATAGCGGTGGAAAATGATATGGATATAACTAAAATCGACAAAATCATTATTAAAGATGTAACGATTGATTTTATTAAAGAAATTTCACTGGAAGATATGTATTTGTTTTTGGAATACTGTGAAATGAAACGCAGTAATAGTGCTGCTTCGCGGGCAAGGAAAGCAGCGACGCTTAAATCCTTTTTTAAATACTTAAAGGGGAAAAGAAGAATGCTGGACGAAAATCCAGCGGATGAATTGGAAACGCCTAAAATCGGTAAGAAAAAGCCGATTTATATGGATCAAAAAGAGGCAGAAATATTTATAGCAGGTATTAAAAAAAGTAATCACTACTATAGAAATTATAGTATGATCATGTTTTTCTTAAATTTAGGTCTTCGTGTTTCGGAGCTATGCAGCTTAAATCTTACATCTGTCCAGGATAATGTATTGCATGTGATAGGTAAAGGGGATAAAGAACGTACCGTTTTCCTAAACAAAGCTTGTACAGTGTCACTACATAAATATATCGAAAAAGAACGCCAATACATACAAGGTGCAACTACAAATCAAGCGCTATTCCTGTCACAAAAAGGAACTAGATTAACACGACAAACAGTTGCAAAAATCATTAAACAAATCAACCAGGACTCCGGCTTAAACAAAGAAAAACTAACACCGCACAAGCTAAGGCATACATCTGCAACTATTATGTATAAGAGTGGTGCAGATATTAGAAGTTTACAGCATATTTTGGGTCATACTAGTGTATCTACTACACAGATTTATACACATGTGGAGGATAAAGAAATTGAACGAGTAATAGAAAATAATCCTTTCAACCAATTAGGTTGACATAATATAATTATGTAAACTAAATTCAATGGAATTGTTTAGTTTCACTTGTAGAAAAATTGCTGAAATAAGACGAAATATGAATAATTTTCTTGTTCATTTAAATAACTTTTTGAAGTAAGAGAATACACTACAATATACGCATACGATTTCGCTGATGGAAGAGAGGAGCAATATAATTTGAAAATATCAGAAATTTATAAAAGGTATTTAAATGGAGAAAAATTTAAAAGCATTAGTGATATAAACCTAGGAAAATTGCCAATAAAGCATGCAGCAGATTTGGTTGGATCTTCACCCATTATGCAAGAAATAGCAAAAAAACACTCCAAAAGTTTAAAGCACCAAAAAAAATACCCGCTTTGAAGAAGCGGGTTATTACTAATTATGTTTTTGAAAACAAGTCATTCGTCTTACTAATGGTTCTGATTTACTAAGGTAAATCGGTTTAACAATATCACCCGTAATTGTGTTAGCTTTTCTATTTTTTTTTCTTGCGCTAAAACGGCTTAATTTTTCTGCTGCACGCACTCTAACTTCATCTGTATTGATCGGATTTCTGGCACTTACCATATTCATGACTCCTTTTTTTCTAGGATATATGATTTTTTTAATACATAGTCAAGATCAGTAATTACCATCGTTCGTATCATCTTCAGTGTCTGTCAAAGCTACCATATACTCAATATTCTCCAGGTTTTTACTAATCGTTTTATGAAGCAGCTCAAATAAATACTTATCTAGTATATCAAAGGAATAGGAATAACTTTCTATTACCGTAATGTATTCATTATGGTTAAAAGGAAAGTAATACACAAGATAGCTTTTCTTCCACAAATTCTCTTCATTGATTTTGTTAAAAACCGCAGATTCCCCAGATTCTTTAGATTCCTCCACTAACTCATAGAATTTTTCAGGTGCGGCACCATTGTATATTTCATACGTAAAGACGCCATTGATGGGATGATTTTTGTATCCTAGTTGAGTTTCAGCTAGGAAATACTCCAGTACTTCTTTAAAGTCTATTGTAGATTGAGTCAAAAAATCTAATGTTCTTCCGGAGGCATCATCCCCAGTAAAATATGCCATAAGTTTTGCTTTAGTTCCACTGATCTCAACAGTTTCTATAGCAGCCTGTTCTATATTATCTACTTCAAATTCAAGATTTAAAAACTTGAATCTTTTTAAACGTTTAAAAGCAACAGGTACAGTAAGAAATAGAAGCAACCATATGAAAAGCAAAAAAAGGCCACGAAAAATGATTTGATTAAAATTGGATTCCACGAAAGGCTTAACTATTATTGAAAACGCCGTTTCTGCTGTATTAATTGTAGAACCACTATTGCTAGTGCTTTCAGTTTGTAAAAGAAAAGCCTGGGGATTATCTTTCCATGTATGGAAACCAATTAGTATAGATGCAACGATCATCCACGATATTATAAGCGTGATTCCTGCTGTATAAAAGTACGGAATTAAAAAATTTATCCATTGAAAGAACGTCCTTTTTTCTTTGTTCATATGGTGTAATTCTGTCAGCCCCTTGTCATTTAATATACTGGTACTTTTTTTCATCTATTACTAATAAAATATATGTATTGGTATTATGTTTGAGTCAATTTCATAATTACTTGTTTCATTTAAAAATACGAATGTTTATTTAATATCGAAATATATTATTCGTTTTTTTAAAAGCGATCCCGTTGATTGGAGTGGCAGGCGGCGACTCCAGCGGGAACAGCGCAGGCTGAAAGCCCGGCAGGAAAGACATTGGTCGAACTTTGTTTGACCAATGTCTTTGCGACGAGTTACAGCAGGAGCATATGTTTTCGTAGTGACGAGGAGATTGAAGCCGTGCCCGCGGAAAGCGTCCGCCTCAAGGGGAAATCAGCGTTGTTCGGATTTAACTATATAATATTCTTTATGAAACTGATTCGCTTGTTTTAATTTATAACTATTATTTATATATGGGCTATCGATTAGTGGTGAAATCATCAATATTTTTTGAGATGGATTTGATTAACAAATAAAAAACAATAATATTATTATGTAAACTAAATTGTATTTAAAATTTTTCTAGGCAAGTGTAAGTACTTGCCTAGATAGATTATTTATACGTTGTATTCAATGATTCCAAATCCATTTGGTTCTATGTTAACTTGATTACCTTCTATTACTATATTAGAACTATAAAGTATGTTATAATTCTCGCTCTTATCAAGCGAAAATTTTTGGTTACTGGAGATTGGATTAAGTAAGACTAAAATAGTTTTATTAGCGCTAAATTTCTTATAACCAAATATGCCATTTGCCTCAGTAGGGTGCAGGAATATTACAGAACCTTCATTAGCTAGCAGTTTTTCTTTTTTCCGAAGCGCATTTAGAGTCCGAATATGATTTTTAAGCTCTAGCTGATGATTTCCTTCGTCCCAGTCCATGCATTTTCTACAGCCAGGATCTTGGGTACCTGTAAGACCTATTTCGTCCCCATAATAAATGCAGGGAGTGCCCATAAAAGTTAGAAGTATAGTAAATACTTGCTTCGTTTTTTTTATATCGCCTTCGCATTCCGTAAGAATTCTTGGAGTATCGTGACTGCCTACAAGATTAAACGTATAATCAAACACAGTCTTTGGGTAACTATAGTAAACCTTACTCATATTCTCTACGAACTGCTTTGACGTAATACTATTGTTTGCTAAAAGGTTCAGTACATTTGTTTTAAACGGATAATTCATCACAGCATCAAACTGATCTCCTCTAAGCCACGGCATGGAATCATGCCATATTTCTCCAAGAATATATATATCAGGCTTTGCATTTTTTACTATTTTTCTAAACTCGCGCCAGAAAGGCTGATCTACTTCATTTGCAACATCTAGTCTCCATCCATCAATATCAAATTCCTCAATCCAATAGGTACCTACGTCAAGCAGATATTTCTTTACCGCTGAATTAGCAGTATTTAACTTTGGCATAGATTCTACAAATCCAAAAGCTTCATAGTTTGGCTTTTCTCCTCCAACAACCGGGAAATCATGGATGTGAAACCAATCCTTATAAGGTGAATTTTCTCCATTTTCTAGGACATCTTGAAAAGGCGGAAAGTAATAACCACTATGATTGAATACGGCATCAAGCATTACCTTAATACCTCGGTTATGACATTGTGCTATAAGTTCTTTTAAAGCATCTGTATCGCCAAATTGAGGATCCAATTCCATATAGTCAATCGTATCGTATTTATGATTCGAGTAAGCTTTAAAGACTGGAGTAAAATAGATGCCATTTACCCCTATGTCCGTTAGGTGGTCCAAATGTTCAGTAACACCGGCGAAATCACCACCAAAGAAATTATCTACTGCGGGAGGTTCGCTACCCCATGCTTTTACATTTTCGGGATTTATAGTAGGATCGGCATTCCCAAAACGCTCTGGAAATATTTGATACCAGACAGTATCCTTCACCCATTCTGGAGCTTGGAATTGTTCATTTTCGTGTAAATAAGGAAAGCAAAAATAATAATCACTATCTACTGGTATGCTGTCATAAAATCCTTTTTCAGTATAAATTATCTCCTCTGTTGATGAATTCAACTTAAAGCCATATCTTAGTCTATTAGTTGCTGCAAATACTTCGGTTTCCCAATAGTCAAATAATCCATCGTTTCCAACTAAATTCATGGGTAATTCCGAATACTGCCATTTTCCATTACTCCAAATATATGGATCACCCATTATTAATGAAACAGTTTTTACATCTTGTTGCTTTGTTTTAAGCCGTATTTGAAGCGTTTGATCGTTTAGTAGATAAGCAAAATTATCGGTCGATCGGTGAAAAATAGCTGTTTTTTCCATAATACATCTCCTAATTAAACAAATTTGTTTACGTAAATACTTAAGCAAAACATATCACAATCCATGGTGAAAGGGAGGTGTAAATATAATATTTAAAAAATTTACAAAAAATAGATTGTTTCCTTCTCAAATAAATGTATAATAAAACCATAAGTTGTGCAATCGCTTTCACAAAATTATTACTATTATTATTCTTGAAATCTCATATAAAGACCAATAGAAGACGGAAAAGAATATTTTTCAGTGAAATTTATGATAGCGCTTTCTTTTTCTTAATTGTGCAAACGGTTGTCCAACTTTGGGATGTAGTGTTCAAACAAAAATTTTGGAGGGGTTAAAAAATGAAAAAGTCATTAACTTTGTTATTCATGCTAATTATTACGGTTGTTTTACTTGTGGCATGTGGTCCAGATAGGGAGGAAACAGCTCCAGCGAACACGGATGAAAAAGAACCGGAAACAGAAACAGGAGCAGAAACAACGGATGAACCTGCAAAACCCGAAAAGCTTATTGTTTGGGAAGACACAGATAAATCTATCGCTCTAAAGCCTGCAATCGAGTCTTTTGAGGCAGAATACGGTATTAAAGTTGAATTTAAAGAATTAGGTATGGCAGATAAAATGCGTGAACAATTGCGCTTAGATGGTCCTTCGGGAACTGGTGCAGACGTTGTAACTTTACCTCATGATCAAATTGGTCAAGTTGTTACAGAAGGTTTGATTCAAGAAATTGAAGTAAGTGACGAAATACTTTCTACTTTTAGTGAATCTGCTGTAACAGCACAAAAGTATGATGGGAAGCTTTATGGATTACCAAAAGCTACAGAAACACCAGTCTTTATCTACAATAAGGCGTTAATGACTGAAGCACCTGAGACTATGGATGATGTATACGCGTTTTCAAAAGATTTCACTGATGGGAAAAAGTTCGGATTCCTAGCGTTATGGGATAACTTTTACTTTGCACATGGTGTTATTGGAGGTATGGGCGGTTACGTCTTCCAAGAAAATGATGGAGCACTTGACCGAGATGATATTGGTTTAAACAATGAAGGTGCTATCGCTGGAGCAGAATATATTCAAAAATGGTACGCAGAAAGTTTATTCCCTAAAGGAATTATTGGAGAAAGTGGCGGTTCAGCTAAAGATGGTCTATTCAATGAAGGAAAAGTCGCTTCTGTAATGGACGGTCCTTGGGCTTTCCAAAGTATGAAGGACGCTGGAATCGATATTGGGGTTACAGCAATGCCAACTCTTCCAAACGGAGAACAAATGAAAACATTTATGGGAGTAAAAGGATGGCATGTATCAGCCTTTACAGAACATGAATACTGGTCAACAAAATTAGTTGAATGGTTAACAAATGAAGAAAATGCAAAAATTCGTTTTGAATTAACGCAAGAAATTCCACCGGTTACAACATTGATTGAAGATCCAATTATTGCGGATAATGAAGGTGCAAAAGCAGTAGCACTTCAATCTCAATACGCAGTACCTATGCCTAATATTCCTGAAATGGGAGAAGTATGGGGTCCTGCAGCATCTGCACTTCAAACAATTGCTACTGGTAAAGCAGAACCGAAAGCAGCAATGGATGATGCAGTGAAAACGATTAAAACAAATATAGAAACTAATCATCCGAATTAACTAGAAAAGCAGTTTACACTTTTATTGCGACGACCTAGCAGAGTAGAGGCGGTACTGTAATCTAATTGCTAAGTACTGCTCATTTAATTGATTGAAGTGGAAGTTGGCGACTCCACCGGGATGAGTGAGACAGATGAGCCATCACAACGGAAGCGAAGCTACGGTGATGGCTCATCGTTCACCCCGCGGAAAGCGTCCACCTGAAACAGAAATCAGTGGTATCGTCAAATAATTTACAGTATTATTAAATACTTTCTTATCTTTTAAAAAAGTGCAAAGGCATGTTACCTGATAGGGAGCATGGCTTTGCTTCTATATTAGTATGAGAAACGTTTACTTCAGGAAAATTTGCATGAAAATATGAGAGTATTCTCCTTTCATCCCGCGTTTACGGGCAGGCCGATTAAAGTCACCACGTCATGTGGCAACAGCGGCACTAGTACTTCCTGTACGTCGTAATACTCCCACTTAAGGTTTGGCCAAAGCAACAAAGCATAAATGGGAGACAACTGCCCGTAAACGCACGAATGGATCGGGCCAACAGGATGTTGGTCACTCAGGCATTGCCGCACGATGCGGCGTTCTTTGTCTGAGTTCAGTTTTTCAATCATTGGGGGATGAAGAAAACCCCCAATGATTGAAGTTTCACTTTTTAGGAAGAAGGAGGCGACATTTACGATGAATAGTAATGTCACAACCAAACATAGAAAATATGCCGGGTTATTATCTATCATCCCAGGCATTGGGCAATTTTATAATAAACAGTTTATAAAAGGAATCATTTTCTTAGTATTAACTGTCGCATTCTTCAGTAGCTTTTCTCAAACGCTAAACTGGGGTTTCTGGGGACTGATTACGCTTGGAGAAATTCCAGTCCTTGATCATTCCATATTCTTATTGATCGATGGCATCATCGCATTGTTGGTAGCAATCATCGGTCTTGGAATTTATGCGTTTAATATTTATGATGCTTATAACAATGGAAAAAAACGAGATGAAGGATTCCTATTAAATAGTGTAAGGGAGCAATATCATAATCTATTGGATAACGGTTTTCCTTATCTAATGATTTCCCCTGGGTTTTTATTATTAATCTTCGTAGTTATTTTCCCAATTATCTTTGTAATCCTTCTATCATTTACAAACTATGATTTATATCATTCACCACCTGCAAAACTGGTAGATTGGGTTGGTATTCAAAACTATATTGATATATTCAAATTAGATCTTTGGAGATCCACATTTTTTGGTGTATTGGGTTGGACAATTGTTTGGACATTTGGGGCAACGACATTACAAGTTGCAATTGGAGTCTTTCTCGCAGTTGTGATCAATCAAAAGGATTTAAAAGGGAAAGCATTTTTCCGTACTATATTAATCTTACCTTGGGCAGTACCCGCATTTGTATCGATCTTAATATTTTCAGGTATGTTCAATGAATCATTTGGTGTCATCAATACGCAAATACTCAGTATGTTAGGCATCGATGCTATTCCTTGGATGACAGAAGAGATGTGGACTAGATTAGCGTTGATCTTAATACAATCATGGCTAGGTTTCCCATTTATATTTGCAATGACAACTGGAGTGCTTCAATCTATTCCAAATGAATTGTACGAGGCTGCAAATGTGGACGGCGCTTCTATCTTCCAGAAATTCCGAGGTATCACATTACCTATGGTGCTATATGCAACTGCTCCAATTCTTATTACGCAGTATACATTTAACTTCAATAATTTCAACGTCATCTTCCTGTTCAATGGAGGAGGTCCAGCTTTACCTGGGCAAAATGCTGGGGGAACAGATATATTAATCTCTTGGATTTATCAATTGACGATGACTTCTGGACAATATGGAAAAGCAGCAGCAATAACAATGCTCCTATCACTTATCGTTGTAGCAGTAGCATTATGGCAATTCAAACGAACTAATTCATTCAAAGAGGAGGATATGATGTAATGACTAATAAGACTGAAAAAATCATCAGACTGTCAGTTTCTTATCTTATTCTTCTAATTGCGGTGATAATAGTTATTTACCCATTGCTATGGGTTGTAGGTTCTTCTTTAAACCCTGGGCAAAGTCTTTCAGGTTCTACGATGTTTCCTAATAATCCTACATTTAAGCACTATACGAGCTTATTTGATACAGAAAACTCCAATTATGTTTTATGGTACTTAAATTCGATGAAAATTAGTTTAATCACAATGGTACTTGCGGTTATAAGTGTAGCGTTTACTGGGTATGCGTTCTCACGCTACCGATTTATCGGAAGAAAAAATGGTCTTCTAACCTTTCTAGTCCTGCAAATGATTCCAAACTTCGCTGCGCTTATTGCAATCTTTGTACTTGCCCAACGAACTGGACTATTAGACACGCATGCAGGACTAATAATTATTTATGTAGGCGGCCAGATACCGATGAATACGTGGCTGATGAAAGGATATTTGGATACAATTCCAAAAGAGTTGGATGAATCTGCACGTATGGACGGAGCAGGCCATTTACGAATTTTTTGGCAAATAATTATGCCATTATCTAAGCCAATCATAGCAGTGGTAGCCCTGTTTTCATTTATCGCTCCATTTGGTGATTTCATACTCGCTCGTATTATGCTACGCACGGAAGAAAAGTTTACAATGGGTGTCGGTTTATACGAATTAGTTTCCAAGCAGTTTGGTAATGAATTTACTACTTTCGCTGCGGGGTCGGTTTTGATAGCTATTCCGATTACAATTCTTTTCCTATCATTTCAAAAATATTTTATCTCTGGTCTTACAGCTGGGGGTACGAAAGGTTAATTACCTTAATGGAAAGAAGTGGGGAAGTTTGACCATGAAAAAAAGTGGAATGCTCTTTGTTTTAATATCGCTCTTAATTGCCACTGTAAGTCCACTGACAGCTCTCGCTAGTGAAGAACGAAAGATGCAGGATGAGGTTATTTATAGTATTATGGTGGACCGATTTAATAATGGAGATACGAGTAATGATTACGATGCTAATATAAACGATCCACTTGCGTATCATGGTGGGGACTTTAAAGGAATAACAGAGAAGCTTGCTTATATTAAAGAAATGGGTTTTACAGCTATTTGGTTGACACCCATTTTTGAAAATATGGAAAAAGGGTATCACGGCTATTGGATAAAGGATTTTTATGAAACGAATGAGTATTTTGGCTCGATGGAAGATTTCAAAACACTTGTAGAGGAAGCCCACAAACTGGATATAAAAGTGATTCTCGACTTTGTTGTTAACCATGTTGGACCAAATCACGAGTGGCTAAGTGATCCTACTAAAGAAGAGTGGTTTCATCAAAATAAGTCCATTTCCAATTGGAATAACCAACAAGAAGTGGAAACTGGTTGGTTATATGATCTTCCCGACTTAGATCAAGACAATCCAGAGGTTAGTAAGTATTTATTAGATGCTGCAAAATGGTGGATAGAAGAAACAGATATCGATGGATATAGACTGGACACGGTCAAACATGTTCCAAAGGAATTTTGGACCGAATTTTCAGCTGAAGTGAAATCAGTGAAAGAATCGTTCTTTTTGATAGGGGAGGTTTGGCATGATAACCCCAATATCATAGTTGGTTATCAGGATACAGGTATCGATGGTTTCATGGACTTTTCCCAAAATGGATCTCTAAGAACCGCTTTTGAAAAATCGGATCAATCACTTGGTTGGTTATTTTCAAATAATGAGCGAAACGATAAATTGTTTGAGCGTCCAGAACTGCTTGGTCAATTTATCGACAATCATGATATGCAACGGTTCACTAATTTGGCAATCCAGAATAATCAGGATCCAGTAGCAAGGTTAAAACTTGGTTTAACTTATATGTATTCTGCTCCAGGCATTCCAATCATCTACTATGGAACAGAAATCGCATTGGACGGAGGAAATGATCCAGATAATCGTCGAATGATGAATTTTGAGGAAGATGCTGAGCTGGTTGAATATATCACAAAACTAGGAGCAGTAAGACAGCAGCAGTTGCCACTGACTAGGGGTGATATGGAACTTTTAGGTGATGACACAGGATGGACTGTCTATAAAAGGACCTATGCTGATGAAACAGTAGTAATAGCAATCAACAATACCTCGGAAGCTCAAACCGTAGTACTGGATGAAGAGAAAGAAACAGGAAAAGAGTTACAAGGATTATTAGCTGGAGAATTAGTTAAACCAGATGAGGATGGGTATACGATTCATTTGGAAAGTGGCCAGTCCGAAATATATAAGCTAGTGGATCGACAGAATGATAATCGGTTAACTACAGGCATTTGGATGGTGAGCATCGTTTTGATGTTATTGATCCTTTTCATTTGGTTCAATCGAATAAAGCAAAAAAAGCTGAAATAGGTACCGATTAGATATGCTCGAACCAAATGTTTGTCAAAACCGACAAAAGAAAGATCTGCACGAGAGGAGTACTTCAATCATGAAAGAAAAATGGTGGAAAGAAGCTGTCAGTTATCAGGTATATCCAAGAAGTTTCATGGATAGCAATGGTGACGGAATCGGCGATTTACGAGGAATTATTACGAAATTAGATTACTTGAAGGACTTGGGTGTCGATGTTATATGGGTCAGCCCGTTCTATAAGTCTCCAAATGCAGATAATGGATATGATATTAGTGACTATCAGGGTATTTCGGAGCAGTTTGGGAACATAGACGATTTTGATGAGTTATTGGAAGAAATACACGCAAGAGGTATGAAACTGATTCTTGACCTGGTTATCAACCATACAAGCGATGAGCATCCTTGGTTTATCGAATCACGCTCTTCTAAAGAAAATGCTAAAAGGGATTGGTATATTTGGAAGGATAGTAAAGGAGATCAAGAACCAAATAACTGGGAAAGTATTTTCTCTGGGAGCGCATGGGAGCAAGATGAGCTGACGGATCAATACTATCTCCATTTATTTGCAACGAAACAGCCTGACTTGAATTGGGAAAATACAGAAGTTCGACAGGAACTTTTTAAAATGGTCAATTGGTGGCTTGATAAAGGAATCGATGGTTACCGAGTAGATGCAATCAGTCACATTAAAAAACGTGATGGATTACCGGATATGCCTAATCCCAATCATGAAAAATATGTTTCGTCATTTGAGATGCATACGAACCAGCCTGGTATACAAGAGTATTTAAAAGAGTTAAAGGTAGAGACTTTTGCTAAATACGATATTATGACAGTTGGTGAAGCAAATGGAGTAGGGATAGACGAGGCGGATGAGTGGGTTGGAGAAGAGAATGGAAAATTTGATATGATTTTTCAGTTTGAACATCTCGGGCTTTGGAACAAGGCACTCAATAACTCAGTAGATGTTATCGCTTTAAAGCAAGTTCTTACGAAATGGCAAAAAGGGCTGCACCAAAAAGGGTGGAATGCACTATTTCTTGAAAATCACGATCAGACTCGAAGCGTTTCGAGTTGGGGGAATGATAAAGAATATTGGAATGAGAGTGCTAAAATGCTAGCCGGGTGCTACTTCCTTATGCAAGGAACCCCGTTTATCTATCAGGGACAGGAAATTGGAATGACAAATGTTCAGTTTCCATCTATTCAAGATTACGATGACATTGGTATGAAGAACTTTTATGATTTAGAAATAGAAAATGGTAAACCACATGAACAGGTAATGGAAATCATTTGGCGTAATGGGCGTGATAATTCAAGAACCCCTATGCAGTGGGAGAATTCTTTAAACGCTGGATTTTCAGAAGGTGAGCCATGGATGAAGGTGAATCCAAATTATGTGACGATTAATGTCGCTGATCAACTAGAGGATAAAGACTCTATTTATCATTTCTATAAAAAAATGATTCAAGTAAGAAAAGAAAATCCTGTTTTTGTTTATGGAGAATATGATGTAGTACAAGAAGAGCATCCTGATGTGTATGTCTACACACGAGCACTAAATGATCAGTTTGCGATTGTTTTATGTAACTTTAGAGAATATAGTGCGGAGCTTACGTTAAAACATCTTCCACAACGCGGCACGGAACTAATATTATATAATTATAAAGATGCACCGGAGCAGCTATCAGAGACTATTTCTCTAAATCCATACGAAGTAAGAGTATACTTATATAAGTGAATTAAAGTGATTTAAGGAAATGAAAGAGAGTGAGGAATTTCTAATGGCGATAACAATCAAAGATGTGGCGAAACTGGCCAATGTTGCTCCTTCAACTGTTTCTCGGGTGATTGCAAATAGCCCCCGTATAAGTGAAAATACAAAGAAACGAGTAAGGGACGCGATGGATGAACTTAAATATCATCCTAATTTTATCGCCCGTAGCCTAGCGAGTCAATCGACTAAAGTGATAGGTCTAGTTTTACCTCACTCATCAGGCGTATTTTTTCAAAACCCATTCTTTTCAGAGGTCATACAGGGATTAAGCGAGGGTGTACACGATAATCACTATGCACTACAAATGACTAGTGGAAAAACAGAGTTCGATTCCTATGAAGGGGTCGTTCAAATGGTTCAAGGTGGTCGAGTAGATGGTATTATCCTCCTTTACTCCATGATTGATGACAAAATTATGGAGTATTTAACAAAAAGAAAATTTCCTTTTGTTGTAATTGGAAAACCGTATGATTTAGTTGATAAAATTACCCACGTTGATAACGACAATTACATGGCGGCAAAAGAAGCTACCGAATATATAATAGAACTTGGTCATAAAAAAATTGGTTTTATAGGGGGAAGTCCAAGTTTAACGGTTACATTAGATCGTCTAAATGGATATAAAGAAGCTCTGAGGTCATCTAATATAGATTTGGATGAGGATTATATTATTCATGAAGACTTTCTACGTGAGGGTGGACAGGAGGCTGTCAAAGCACTCCTAAGAAGACCTATTCCCCCAACAGCCCTACTTGTTACGGATGATTTGATGGCGGTTGGTGTAGTAAATTCACTCACCGAAATGCAAATTGATATTCCAACTAAAGTATCGATTGTTAGCTTTAATAATGCATTGTTTGCAGAGATGTCTAGACCACCACTTACTTCTATTGATATTAATATTAAAGAACTAGGTTACCAAGCAGCTAGTAGTTTAATCCAATTATTAAAAAATGAAAATGAACCCGTTAAACGTATTATAGTACCTCATAGATTAGTTGTAAGACAATCATGTGATGTGGCACCTATAAAACCATAGTTGGTACCAAATGTTGGAAGTACATACACACAAATAGTTATATAATATTATTATGTAAACTAAATGCAGCGAAAAAGGAGGATTTTTATGTTTTCATTCAAAATAAACGACAAAACTTACTTAAAAATGCTCGATTTACGGGACACTGAACATTTGTTCGCATTAACAATTCAATCTAAGGATACGTTAAGAGAGTGGCTCCCATTTATAGATTTTACGAGAACTTCTGACGACACGAAAAATTTCATCCAATCAACCATGAAGCAATTTAGTGATAATAACGGTTTTCAAGCTGGGATTTGGTACGATGGGAGCCTTGCTGGTGTAATTGGGTTCCATAAAATTGATTGGAATAACAAATCGACTAGCATAGGTTATTGGTTAGGGAATGATTATGTTGGATTAGGATTAATGACTAAATCAGTAGAAGCATTTGTGGAGTATGCATTAGTAGAATTACAATTAAACCGAGTAGAAATTCGTGCTGCTGTACAAAACAAAAAAAGTAGGGCTATTCCTGAAAGACTTGGTTTCAAGGAAGAAGGATGTGTTAGGCAGGCGGAGTGGCTATATGACCATTATGTCGATCATGTAGTTTATGGAATGTTAGCAAGTGATTGGAAAAAGTAAAATAAAACCCTGATGTAACAGATCTAAAGTTACATCAGGATTTTATTATTTATACAAGTAGTAGTCCTGAGCATGAACAATTTGAAATCCAATTGATTCATATAATTTTAAAGCATACGTATTTTCTGTTTCTACTTCTAAATGGACAGTATTACCTTGAGTTGAATATTTTTTAACTACATATTGCAGTACTTTACGTCCAATTCCTTTACCACGAAAGTGGGGAAGCATACAAAATCCGTATATCCAAGCTTCGTTATCTTCTACTTTTACTCTTATTTTACCTACAGATCCCTCTTGAACATCAATGATATACACGCTATTGTCTATTTCAGAGTCTACTCTGTTTTCTATTTCTAAAGCACTTTCTTCATCTAACCCAAAAGATTCGACATTCAACTGAATGCGTAATGGAAGGTCCTTTTGTTCAGCTACTCTTAAAGCGAAGCCCGTTACTTCTCCTAAATCCTTTTGTTCCCATTTCATTTGGTGCTCAGAGAAGCTATAAACTGCTTTATTAGCGTTCAAAAATGCTTTTGCTTCTTCGGAACCAGCGGGAGCATTCAACAAAATTTTATGAAAGTCCTGTAGTCTCGCAAGAGCTATAGCTTGTTCAAATAGCTTAGAGAAATGGTGTTTTCTACGTTCCCGTGGTTTGACCATGCCACAAATCTCCACCGTCGTACCGAAGGGGTATAAGCCTAGAAATGCGATCAGCTCACTCTGGTCATACAGTAGGAAATCATAATTATTGTCGGTACGGCTTTTTAACATATCCCAATTTAGCTTTAACTGAATATTGTCATGTGTTTCACATTCTTTTTGTAGTGCTTCGATGTCATTTAATTGTTTTGTAGTTAACATATATACTCCTTTATAAATTAATAATGTACTATATTAATATTATAACGAATTTCACTAAAATAATATGTTTTTTCAGAAAATAAAAAACCATTCACTAGAGAATTCCTCTAATGAACGGTTCTTTTATCAATAAATTTTAGTGCATCACTTGGACAATTATGAACAACCCTTTTGCCATCTTCTCTAAGTGCACCATCTGGATATATCCATGGCTTTTTGTTTACGTTAAAAACAGAAGGGAGGTATTTAATGCAGTTTGCAGCATGGGTGCATTTTACGGGATGAAAGTAGATGTCTATTTCTTCTCCGTAATATTGTTTATAACCTTGTTTTACTAAGTCTTTTTCTGTATCATCCACTGCTTTACCTCCTTTTACTTACACTTCAATAATTATAGGAAGTATCATAGGTTTTCTTTTCGTGCGACTGTATAAAAGCTTTTCCAGTGACTTTTTAATGTTTTGCTTCAAAACACGTTGGTTTCTATTTGTATCTCTTGTTTTTGACACAGTGGACCGAACATTTTGATTGACTTCATGAATAAGTCCCTCAGATTCAGGTCCATATACAAATCCACGCGAGATAGTATCAGGCCCTGAAATAATTTTGCCATTTGCTTTACTTAATGTAGTTACGATAACTAACATCCCATCTTCGGAAAGCAATTTTCGATCTCGTAAAATAATTTCTCCTACGTCCCCAATACCAAAACCATCCACAAACACATTGCCAGCTTCAATGCTTCTCGTTTGGATAGCCTTTTCATTTTCAACATCTACTACATCTCCGTTTTGAATGATAAATATATTTTTACGTTCTACGCCTACTGATTCTGCTAAAAGTTGATGATGGTGCAGCATTCGATATTCCCCGTGGATAGGGATGAAGTATTTTGGTTTCATCAATGTGAGCATAAGTTTTAGCTCTTCTTGACAAGCATGACCAGAAACATGCATTCCAGTTACATTTCCGGAACCATAAATAACGTGGGCACCTAACGTATATAAGTTGTCTATAATTCTGGTAATACTCTTTTCATTGCCAGGGATTGGTCCAGCAGCGAAAATCACTGTATCCTCAGGAAGGACCTCCACTTGACGGTAGCTTGAACTTGCTAAACGAGACAAAGCAGCCATCGGTTCTCCTTGACTTCCTGTGCATAATATCACAATGTTTTCAGGATTCATTGTATTTATTTCATTTTGATCAACAAGCATTCCTTCGGGAATATTTAAATATCCTCGGTCCATAGCAACGGATACTACATTGACCATACTTCTACCCAACAAAGCCAGTTTCCGATTTGTCTTGATAGCTGCATTCACTATTGTTTGTACCCGGTGTACATTGGAAGCAAACGTAGAGATGAAAATCTTTCTTGGTGCTTTTCTAAACGCTTCCTCTACATGCTCCGCAATTTTACGTTCGGAAGGAGTAAAGCCTGGTCTTTCTGCATTAGTACTTTCTGAAAGGAGCAATAACACGCCATTTTGGCCGAGCTCCGCCATCTTATGAATGTCTGGATTCTGTTCATCTACAGGTGTCATGTCAAATTTAAAATCTCCTGTATGTACAATTGTTCCTTGAGAAGTGTGAAAAGCAATTCCTAAACAATCTGGGATACTATGGCTTACACGGAAAAAGGATGTTCTTATTGTTCCGAGTCTTAACTTGGAGTCCGAGTCTATTAAAAATAGCTGTGTATTTCTTAATAATCCATGCTCCTTTAATTTGATTTCGATTAAACCTAACGTTAAGTTGGTTGCATATATCGGGACATTGAGTTGTTTAAGGAAATAGGGAATACCTCCAATATGATCTTCATGCCCATGTGTAATTATTAAAGCTCTTACTTTATCCTCGTTCTCCAATAAATAGGAAATGTCCTGAATGATTAAATCTATACCTAGTAAGGTTTCATCTGGAAATTTAGACCCACAGTCAATTACAACAATATCGTCATCCGATTGTATGACATACATATTTTTCCCAATTTCATTTATTCCACCTAAAGCAAAAATCGATACTTTATTATTTTCAGTACTCATTGTTATCCTCCCATTCAAAATAGCTATACTAAGTATTGCCTTTTATTTTGGTTTTATAAGGAGTTTATTAATTTACTTGATGGGAGGGAGGAAGTTAATAAATAGGTGCTATGATTCTTGATGAATAAAAAAGAATGGATGATCGTGAAACATCTCACGACCATCCATTCTTTTTAGTTATTTACTCCGGAGGTAGGACTCGAACCTACGACCAACCGGTTAACAGCCGATTGCTCTACCACTGAGCTACTCTGGAATAGAAGATGTCTTACAAAAGTTAATATGAACCAATTATCATTAAAGTATACATGGCATTTTCCAAAAACATAAAAACGAAAAATTATTTAACTATTAATGCGGGACATTGCACACGTTTCATCACTTTATGGCTAACACTTCCTAGTACCATTTCTTGTAATGCATTCAATCCTCGGCTTCCGATTACAAGTATGTCTACTTTCTGTTCATTTGCATAGCGTACAATTTCTGGTCCTGGTGCACCTTTTAGTATAGTTATCTTATAATTTAAATGCTCTTCAATTAATAATTGTTCAACATTTGCAACTTTCCGTCGTCGTTCGATTAATAAGGATTCAGAGGATCTGGAATGAAGAACATCTTGTCTAGATTTCTCAATATCCACAACCATCACTAACTCTAAAATTGAGTTGCCTGAGCATTTTGCTAATTTAATCGCTTCATTTGCAGCACGAACAGAGTTTTCTGAGCCATCAGCTGCTAAAAGAATATGTTGATACATGGCATGTCCTCCTTAATGTGAAGTAGATATACCTAATAATTTTTGATAAAGTGTTTCACTTGCAGGATTTAAACCTTTTACAGTAATTTTTTTGCCTTGTTCTTCTAGCTTAGTTACTACTTTAACGATAGCACCAACAGAGGATTCATCCCATAAATGGCTACTAGATAAATCTATTGTAATATGATCAGCAGTAGCTTGTTCGATTGTTTGGATAAAATGTTGAGTAGAAGCAAAGAAGAGTGGGCCTTCAATAATATATGTCCCATCCCGTTCAGTTATTTTTACCTTTGAAATAGAAGCAACAAAGAACAGTGCACTTAAAATAACTCCAACTACAACACCAATCGCTAAATTATCTGTATACACAACAATTGCAACGGTAACAATCATAACAATAGCATCCGCCCTAGGTGCCGTCACAGCGTATTTAAACGAGCCCCAATCGAATGTTCCAATAGATACCATGACCATAATCCCTACTAACACAGGCATCGGAATATCTACAACTAAATCCCCCAGGACAATGATTAAAAATATTAAGAACACACCCGCGACTAAAGTTGACAGACGGCCACGCCCACCAGATTTAACATTAATCATGGATTGTCCAATCATCGCACAGCCAGCCATGCCTCCAAAAAATCCTGTGATGAAATTGGCAATACCTTGCCCGCGAGCTTCACGGTTTTTATCCGATTTAGTATCGGTCATATCATCCACAATTTGTGAGGTTAGTAAAGATTCTAAAAGACCGACGACTGCTAGAGCAAGAGAATAAGGTAAAATTATTTGAAGCGTCTCTAAATTAAACGGTACATCAGGTAGAAAGAAGCTTGGTAAACTTTGCGTAATGGTACCTAAATCACCAATTGTTTTTAAATCTATACCAAAAGTAAAAGTAATTGCAGTTAAAATGATAATGGCAATTAGTGGAGCCGGTATTGCTTTAAAAAAGCGGGGGACTGTATACACGATTAATAAAGTAACAGCGACAAAAATATACGTAATGATTCCCTCCCCTAAAATATGAGGGACTTGGGCCATAAAGATTAAAATAGCCAATGCATTTACAAAGCCAATCATTACAGAATTAGGTATAAAGCGCATTAGCTTTGCAATTTTAAAGACGCCCAAGAGAATCTGTATAACACCAGTTAATATAGTTGCTGCTAGCAAATAGTTTAAGCCATAATCGGCTACTAAATTTACCATAACAAGCGCCATGGCCCCAGTAGCCGCTGAAATCATTGCAGGTCTACCACCTACAAAGGCGATAATAACAGCAATACAAAATGATGCGTAAAGACCCACCATTGGGTCAACACCTGCGATAATAGAAAAAGCAATGGCTTCCGGAATTAGTGCTAAAGCGACAACGATACCTGATAAAATATCGCCTCTAATATTTCCAAACCATTGTTGTTGTAATGTTTGCATAAAAGTTCTCCTTCGGATATAGTCAATAATGATGTCCCAAAAACCTTAGTTTTAGGACAATCTGTAATATCATAACATGTCTTTTCCTAAAAAGGAATGGTTTTGGGAATATGGGGGAGAAAAATGAAATACGGATACAAAAGACCATTAACAAATGATGAAGACTCGAGGTTTCAGCTAATAGATATACCAAATATAGAAACCTACACAGAGCATCATCCATATATGAAAAAAAGACACGAATTAGATGCTTTAGTTATGAAGCTCTCGAATGGTGATCAACTATATGTACAAAATTTTGTTGTATTGGCGGATTCTCTAACGCATTTTCAAGATTTATTACGTGTATTTGAAAGAGATCAAGTTACAGTAACATTTATTGATGAAAACATAAAAAGTACGGATATTTTATCGATGAAGTTAATAGAAGTTCTAGAGTTAATGACAGATCTTCAAACAAAAATCAAACGTCATCAATCAATTTTTGGTGTACGTGAGGCCCAAAAGCAGGGGAAAGTCATTGGACGTCCTAAAAAATCTGATGATAATTTAAATCGAGCATTTTATATGTATGAAACTAAAGAATATACACTTCAGCAAATTAAAGACGAAACAGGTATAAGCAAATCAACGCTATATCGCTATTTAGACCAGTTTAAGCAGTGACACATGGTTTCGGCTAAAGATATGTTTTAGAGTGGTAAAATAAGCAGATATAGCGTAAAAACATAGATCATTATAAAGGTGTGAAAAGAATGTGGAAAATAGTAAACGGAAAGTTAATACAAACAGTTGATGAAACTAGAACTGAGTATAAAACACGGATAAGTGCTAGTTTAATAAAGAAGCTCAAAACGCTGGCAAAAGAATCCAATTCGAATATTGGATATTTATTAGAAAACGGATTTGAGAATATTTTAAATGAAAGTACATTAATCTATGACAAGAAAAATAGACCAAAAGATCGCGTAGAATTTAGGACTACATGTGATAAGGACTTACTGGAGAGTTTAAGGTTACTAGCTAAAAGCAATAAGTTAAATCTAAATGATGTAATAGAAGCAAGTATTCCGTACATAGATCAGAATAATGTAAAACATGCAAATTGGAGATATAGAATAGAAAAGGAGTGAAGAAGTGTACAAAAACTTAATCACAAAATAGGGATGTGGTCATAATATATATTATACTAAGTATCGTTTCATTATAGAAGTATACTTATAATATTGAGATATTAGAGAAATTTTTGTACATGTGTACATGGACAAGAACATCCATACAACACTTTTCTTGGTTCGAGGAATTGATTTTGAGACAGAACATCCATACACTTCTATTTATACTGTTTTTTTTTATGATAAAATTTATAATCACTTCGTTCTTTTTCTCATCTTTTATCATCAAAATTATTCATTACAATACTTACTGTCCACTCTCAATAATTATTTGAAACAGCAAAACCATTTTTCAAATAATTATTGATCATCCTGTATATCCGTATTCTTTGTTGTAATTTCCGGTTAGCTCTCCTCCCTTACATAAATTACGAAAAATAGACCATCGAATGGTTTCGTATACCTAAGCATCCGTTAGTGCAACAAGATTGATATTCTCAATTCAAATAATCTAATAAGAAATTATACATTATAATGATGGCAATTAAATTTAAAACTGCTTCGCTAATAGTTAGAATATATTGTTTTTGGTTCTGCGAATATTTCCATTCAAAAAATGCCCTTATAGTGTAATCTAATACAAAGTAGAAAAACGATGCAATTATTATCAGGTATATCGAATAATCTTCAATAATGATTAAGATATTGATAACGAGAAATGCAATCATCGAAGTAATTCTGATAGCCCAATCAATTTTTCTATGCATTTCGTTTATGTGATTGTAAGAAAAAAAGGGTTTTTTTTCTTTCTCTATTTTTAATAATTTTCCCAAAAGTAACTTAACAGTTGTATTTAAAATATATAAAATCAATAAAAAAAATGCGAGTTTTATCCAAATCATACAATACCCCCTTATTTAAATAAGCTGCGGTGTTAGTTGAACAACTAACCTTACGAATAACTCCCTTGTTAAAGCAGATAATATGGGTAAAAATGAACGTGAAGAATCTAAAAAAGAGTGAACATTTGCCTTATCAAGTAACTTGATAAGGCTGATAATTTATATAATCAATTCTCATTGAACTAAACTGCAGTGTTAGTTCAATAATAAAAAAGGCTTCACTCCTACTTGAAGTAAAGCACCCTTTAGTTGAAAAACGACATACATCAATTTTCTGTTTCTTTTTCGTCTCTCTCTTTTATATATCTTTCGTACGCCTCTTTCCCCCGGTCAATGCTATTGACTGGTACTACTTGTTTATGGATCTCACGAATTAAAGTAAATGACCTGAAAATGACTCCGACAATAATTGCACATAAGATATAGATTCCAATACTACCGAAGATAACCAAGATACCTAAAAGACCAGCTAATAGAATGGATAATAATAACTTCACAACACTCCCCCTTAATCTACCTAACTGTACATAAAAAGCTATCTAACAACAATCTTTCACTAAAGTAACCGTGAGTTGAAGAAGAAAAATCAACACTCGCACAAATTGCAGTAGAACGGTCCGCACATCTATGATTTCCGGTCAATCCTATTTTACCTAGTTCTCCTTCACAAAATTTAAATAGAGGTTTTGCATAAAGAAATTAATTCAATTAAGCCATAGCCATTCACTGCAACTTGAGCGTCTCATCCAATTTTTGAATCTTTGAGTGGGAAATTAAAAAAACATTGCCAAAAACGTCGATTTTGTCCCCCTTTACACGTACAGCGCAATCTTTGTTCGACGCATAAATATCTATTTCTTCCGATAGGAGAGATAGTTCGCTTTGAACCAGAGCAATGTTATTTTCAAGATCAAAATGAGATAGCACGGAAAAATTGTCAAGACCGATTCCGTTGTAAACAGAGCTCATTACAACTTCATATCCAAAGTTTTTCGAGCATAACCATTTAGCGGACATATTGATTGCACCAGCGCTTGCTCCCATCACAACGGCGCAGCTTTTTTTTATCGAATCCGATAATTCATATTCCATCAAAAACCCATTTTGTTTAAGAGTATTCCCACCCAACAAGAAAATGACTGAAGCATTTTGAATTATTGTTTGGGCATCTTCCTTTTGTACGCGATAATTAATTAAATGATATTCATCAAACGTAATGCCAGCCTGGACAAGCCACGAGCGTTCAGTAGCACCATCATCTTCATAAATATTTGGATTTGAGCTAATCAAAACAAGCGATTTTCTATCAGTTATATCCTCCAGTAACACCCTGCCCAGATTCTCTGGAAATAAATTGTTAAACCAACCTAAATAATAGTGAATTTTCATAAGTCCCCCCGTTATACATTACTCCGCAACTGAAATGATGCCACCGTAACTTCTAAGCCATTCGTCCACTGCTATTCGAGAGTAATAATTGAGTCCTCCGATTTGTATGAAAGGTATTTGACTTTCCGTTACACCGTTCCAAGCAGGTGCTGGCCCTAATAATATAGAGTCTTTCACACTAATACCTAAATACGCTGCTAATTCCTCTTGATTAATTAATTGACTCGGTTCTTTCGGTACTTCTATTACTGATTGTGGTGTAGCTTCTTTTTCGCTTAATTCCTTTGCGATGATGCCACCGCTTACTAAGACACTAACCGCTAAAAAGCAAACAGATAATGCCAATAGATTATTCTTCAAACGTACCCCTTCTCCCTCTAAATATATGTATCCATACTTGATTTGTCTAAATATATTCTATTTTTAATATTACCATATGTTAGGATATTTCCTCGTTATTAATAAGTAGTTTAGATAAAAAAGCGTTGCACATAGCAACGCTTAGGAGACGAGAACTTAGTTCAGCCCACATTAACTAATTCTTCAGCTGTCATGAATCGTGAATCATTGAAGGCAAAGATTAGTTTGGGATATGTAATATCTTCTAGCAATTCATGTTCTTGAAGCACCCGTCAGTTGAAGTAGAGAAACAGATTTAAAGTGTTAATGTTAATAAATTGTCTATATACGCATATTTTATTCAATTAACACCTGTGGCGTTATCAAAAGGCATAGGTTGTCCATTAACTAGAACATTAATTGTGTCATATTCCTCCTCACCACGAGTCAGTTTAAATACGTACTGATTTAGCTCATTATTTTCCTGTTTTGCTTTATCTAACTTAATGTTTAATATGTTATCTTTCACTTCAAGTTCGGCTGTAACTATTCCTTTAGATTGAAAAAGAATATACGCAGTATTTTCACCCTCATTAATTAGTTGCAGTGTGTAATCGGAGTTAACCCCTACTTGTACCTTATTAGGGACACCTTGAATTTCACTAATACTCGATTCTGTTGAATTACAAGCTGCTAATATCAATGTTAAAAATAGCATTAAACAAATTAGTTTTTTCAATTTAATTTTCTCCCGTCTTATTTGTGGTCATAAGTTATTATTCAACAAATGTATTAAAAGCCCTTCCCTAGTATTTTTAAATACGATTCCGTTTCCTCGTATTTTGAGCTATTCTTTACATACTCATTGTTGAACTAAGCTGTTGCTTTAGTTCAGTTAGATACTTCCCTCTTTATTAGTAACTTATATATCCATTCACGTATCCATAAGACTGCGAGTGCAAAAAAGTAAATAAGAAAACTACTATTACTATTAATTATCCAATCTAATAAATAGCATCTTTAGAATACTCATTGTGTTTATTTCCACTTCTTATTCCTCTACTTTTCCATAACGTGAAACTGTTAAACTACTTTTTTCTTTATTAGCCCATTCATAACTTAATTCTTTTCAATTGTTTAACCTTACCAAAGTATTAAAGTAAAACGGATAAACTCCCGCATCTTGACGAAATACCTTTATTTCTTTGACATCTTCTTTAGAAATTGACTCAATTTCAGTTATATCAAACATGACAGCAACTAGTAGTTCCTCTCTATCTTCTCTCTCACCTAACCGATAGTTTTGATAATTAAAGTATATTATAACTCCTAAAAAAATTATTAAAGCAAAAACATTTATAAGCCATTTTTTCTTCATAGGATTTAACCTCACTTTGTGTTGTATTTTCAAATACTCGACACCTTCTAGGTCCTCGACAATTCTTGCTCCTAGAAAAAAACAACCCATGATCTTTAACTATGAACCAATTAGATAATATAATTGTTTTCGTGCACTTCTAAATAGTTATATTTTATTGGTC
The DNA here is from genome assembly GCF_038003085.1 of Psychrobacillus sp. FSL K6-2836. NCBI lineage: Bacteria > Bacillati > Bacillota > Bacilli > Caryophanales > Bacillaceae > Psychrobacillus > Psychrobacillus sp. FSL K6-2836. Next base: position 10,421 of record NZ_JBBOOM010000001.1, on the reverse strand, counting down.
TTGCGACTTTCAAGGAACTTGAAAACTGAGTAAGATACTATTAAGATTACCCCAATTAGAAATGCAATCAAGAAACCAAATATACCTAGAAAACCGACCCATCCTATCGTGAATGTAAGGAAAAATAGTACATAACAAAAACCAGCTAATATTATTGCAATAGGTACGTTAAAAGGAAATAATCGTTTCCAACCCAAAGCTAAAAAAGAAGAAATTAAAAGTATAACAACTGAAATGATTGTGTGTAAAAAGCCCCAACGGAATTCCGCACGAGACTGTCCTTCATCACCAAAAGTAGTGTGTGTTGTATTATTTAAGTCATATAACGTAATTGCTGCTGTAACAACACCCAACAATACAATTATTGTAAAAGTTGCCCAATTTATCGTTTTTAAATAATTTTTACTTTTTATTTTACTAACCCCCCCCAATAAAAAAATTAATCTCCTAATTGCATTTCCATATTCTTGTTTTAAACCCCTTCTTCAAGTAACCTGCATCTATACTTTCATACGTTCGAAACGAAAAGAAGTTCCAATTATAAGTTAATTTTCCATTCGAATTAACAAAAATTGCTTATCTGCTTATTAAACCAAGGCACTCGATAGTGGAAGAAGAATTATCATTATTAGGTCTATTTTTACATTTCCTAAAACAGCCTCATTCAATAGAATTTGCCATTTTTAAAAAGTCCTTAATAGTATAGTCATTTCCCTCACCCATTAGAGAAGGTATCATTAAATCGATAACCAGATTCTCTTTACTATCATGCCACGAAAGAATTTTACCATCTCCTTGACCATCCCAATGGGCTTCTATTCCATTGTTTAACTCCACTGTTTCTTGAGTTGCTAAGGTAGGATTTTCTTTAACAAAAAGGTTGGTTACATGTAAAATATCTTTCTTACCTTTAAAAATAATATCGATTAACAAGGGTCCTTTCACGCTCACACTAGTCTGTAAAGGCGTTATTTGTACCTGATTCAATTCGAAAGGAATCGTTGAATATTTTGGTATTTTTATTTTTCTTAAGATATCTTCAGGAATTTCCTCTTGGTTAGTCTCCAATTTAGGATTACTACTCAATAAATCCTCCCAATTACTTTCCTTTGATTCTTCTGTTTTTGAACATCCAAACATCAAAGTGACGAATATTAGGCAACTAAAAAGCATGAATAACTTAGTTTTTATTAGAAACACCCTTTCATAACATAATTCTATTTTTTCACCTACCTACCGCTTTAGTTCAATAAAAAAAGCTTTACTCCCTCTTGAAGTAAAGCACCCTTTAGTACAGAATTACTGCATACCGAGTTCTATGATTACAATTCAAAGAAATAAAAAGAGCCCAATATACAGAAAAATGCCATTATCCATAAAGTCAAATAAGTAGGTTTCTTTAGTTCTCTATCTAATGTTGATAAAGATTGAATAACTTTGATAACTACAGCTGCAAAGAGAGCTGCCATTAATGCGCCTATTAAGGTAGGAATGTCGATTAGATATTCATCAATTATTCTAAACAGTATAACTGCAAACGCTACCGAAGCAGCAGAAAGAAAATGCTTTAAATTCATTTGAATATCCTTTCTCATTACAATTCCCTATAACAAGTACTTCTATTTTTTATAACTTAAGATACAAGGTTGGGTCTCATTTATATCGATACCTTTTCACATGCTCACTTTTTCTTTCATTCCTACTTTCATTTTCTTCGCAATCCCTAACATGACTAACCTATGATAATCGTTGGATAAGGTTTGGATCATCAATTGCATCAACAGCAAATACATTAAACTCACCATATGTCTCATAAGGTAACGATTCCATAATGCTAATAATAAGATTAAATTGTTGAGATTTTATTCTTGAAATTTATATGGATATTTGAAAAAAGCCGATGTTCTCTTAGTAATTCTAACAAATCCATATTATCCCTATCTAAGTGGAGACCTCTTATCCCAACTGTTTCGGCTCCTTCAATATTTTCAATTTTATCATCAATAAATATACTTTCTTCTTTTTTAGCTTGTGTATGATGAAGTGCGATATTAAAAATGGCTTCACCAGGTTTTTCTTCATTTACAATGGAAGATAGAATAATAGAATCGAAATATTTACGAATTCCTAATCTATCAAATATCCAATCCATACTTGGCATAGCATTTGAAATAACAGCCAACCGATAATCTTTACTTAATTCCTCCAGAACAGTTATTACCTCTGGAAACAACTCACAATGACTAGCGTAATGAGCAAAGAAAAGTAACTCATTTGTTAGTTTTATATCTCCAAGTTCTTCTGCAATAGTCCCATAATAACGCTTAAAATATTGTTCCTATTCATTCCAATTTGTTATAAAAGGTAATTCATTTTGCTTTGCTTTCATGATAGCGAAATCAATCTTCTGCATTGGATAACCTCTTTCCTTCAAGAGATTCCTGACTCTGTCATCTCCTTTTACAAAGGTTTCAAAAAGAACACCACCAGCATCAAAAAAAATTACTTTCACTTCATTAATTATTTGTTTCATTTTAAACCTCCTTCGTAATGGGATACTTTGTTTTATATTTTGTTAGTTACCATGTAGCAAAAAAAGCTACACCACAGAGGGTGAAAATTGTTTCAAAACAGGTATGGATTAGTATAGCTGGCGAAGGAGGTCGATGAACATTTGTTTGTATTACATCCTGAAAGTAAAATAGTGATAAAAATTAAACCAATTGTTATTGCTTTCTTCAATGTATTTCCCCTTCTTGAAGTAAAGTCCTCATTAGTTTTACTTTTTAATCATCGTCATAAACTCTGCAAAATCCGTGCTAAATTCGTCTTTCTTAATAAAACCAAGCTTTTCATATAGATGAATAGCTCTTTGATTGAACTTTGCCACAGTTAATCGAATTGGGCTATCTATATAGTTTTCTTCAATATAACGAAGAATAAAAGAACAAAATTCAAAACCATTACCTTTGCCCACAATTTTAGGGTTCATGCCTAATCCCATATCAATCGATTCATCTGAATAAACACCAATGTTTTTCCCAAAAGGAACTTGAGCATTCTCTCCAGTACAAAAAAATCCAAATAATTCTTTCTGATCATTAACAAGTACATAGTATGAACCATCGAGTCTTTCCTTCATTTCTTCATCTGTTATTTCATTATTGTAAAAATCGTAGGGTTTTTCATATTCCCAGCCAAGTGTATCTTTTGCTATTTCTTCATTCATATTTTCTATAAATCATTTCATATTCTACACCCCTTCTCATAAATCAATTCGATAATCTTAGGGGATAATCCTTCTTCAACTAAACTGCTGTGTTTGCTGAAGAAGAAAAAAGAACTGTCTAAGCAGCCCTATGTTCTATTACTATGATTTCAGACGAAATCAAACTACATAAGGAACTGCGTAAACCAAGCAATATACTTTGCACCTGGAATGAATAAGACCTGAGCTAAAAGTGTTCCTAACAATCTTGATGTAACCATCATAATAGAAGCATTTTTTAATGTGACATAGTTCCCTTTTTTGTTAATTACATCATCTGCTAAGATTGAAATTTTTGGGTCAATAAATACAATTAGTAAGATTGTAGCGATACCATTTATTAAACCGGATGCCATAACAGCAGTTGTTGCTCGTTCAGGTGCAAGCAAAGCTGCATATAGTGCAGATAAAACTCCTATAGTATAAATTGCTGTAATTAATATATTAATGCAAAATAATTTGATAGGTATATCTTGCCAACTCATATCTTTTAAATATGTATATCTAGGGAGATGAATATGCTTTTTTACACGTCTTAAATATGAAAATGTAAATCCTTTTTTCAATAACGCTGGAATCGAACCTCGTTCTTCTGCTAAATGAATGATTGCTCTCGAAAAAACAGCAATAAATGTTGGTAACAAAAGTAAACCTAATATTGTGCCTAATGTTGCAGAACCAATTAGAATTCGATACTGACTTTCGACATATTCTAGAGCATTTTCTTTTGGTGCATTATCAATCAAGCTTCCCGTAAAAGGTTGTTGCATCATATTTGCTAGCCTTGAAACCATTACCATCACATTAAATAGGGAAAGTGCCGATGCTAATAGCTTCACTCTTGCCCCCGATAAACGTACTGAATAAGCTAAGGTCTCAATTGAATGAATTATTAAGATAAATAATGCAATCATTACTAATTGCGTTGTGAAAAATTCCAAAGACATTACCTGCTCCACTTATATTTGTTTGAAATAGTTTCCCGACTTTTTGTCCCTATCTCTCATTTACTTTATATAAACGAAATAGAATTAGATATTGTTTCCTAAGTGTTTTATATAATTCAGCACTAGAACCTTTTTTAACTAACCTGCACCTCCAATTTTAGAGGTTTCCCAATGGTCCTTCCCTATATACCAAGATTCCAGCTCCACTTCTCAATGAAATTTCTCAGCAAATTGGCATTCCATCTGAAGACATTACAGGGAATGACTTATTAAAAGTAATATCTATGAATATTACTAGTCAAAATAATGATAATGTATCGCCCTATCTGAAATGAAAAATTTAGAAAGCCTCTACGTGTCTACCCTTATTAATATTAGCGAAATTAAAAACAAAGATGCTGCCTAAAATTTAGTTCAAGCATTCTTAATTTACAGTTGAAATACCGTACTTAGTTATTAATGATCTCAATAATTTTTTGTTGAGCATCTTTAGCTTCAGGGATTGGCATTACAACAAACACATGATTCATTTTTGGATAAACAAAAGTATTGTTCTCAATTCCTTGCTCTGTTAGTTTTTCTTCAAGTTTTATAGCATCTGGATATAAACCTTCGTGTGTTCCAATAAAGTGAGTGATTTTCCCAAGTCCTTTAAAGTTACCGTAGATAGGACTAATTAATGGGTCATCTATGTTCTTATCAGCTGCCCAAATCCTTGTAATCACTTCCATTCCTCCAACAGCCAACATTGGGTCCTTTTTTTCATATTCAGGTATAAGTGGATTATCAAGCCCCATATCAACACAGGCAGATAGCAAAATGATATCTTTTGGTTGTGGTATGTTATTCGTTTTTAAAAGATGTGCCAAACCAAGTGATATATTTCCACCTGCCGAATCCCCCATTATGGTCAATTGATTAGGACTTTCAACGGTTCCAAGAATTTCATTATATAGGTTTAAGAGTTTTGGGTAGGTGTGCTGATAACTAAAATTAGGTACTTTAGGATAAATAGGAGCAATAATTTTTGCATTTAATGACTGAGCCATTTTATCCATGAACCTCCAGTGAAAAATTAGTGGTTGATTAGTCCAAGCACCTCCATGAATATAGAGAATTACTTTTTGTTTCAAAGAATTTTGGTCATTTAATGTGAAAACCTTCATGTCCTCAATTACTTGCTCCTTAATATCGCTGGAAAATTTAGCATTCCCTATAGCGTAGGGCTTAATATTTTCGGTCCCCCTTTGTTTTACGAACTGTGAGGTGTTTTCAATAGTGGAAAACCCCTTTTTTGTATTACGCAAAGTTAAATATTTTTCAAAAAGATAACTTTGTAAAGAACGTTTTTTGCTGTAAATTTGTAAACTCATTTTTATATCCCCTTTCATAAACCTCTTTTTTTATTGATCATTCTGTTTAGTTTATGAAATAACGTAAATAGGTATTTTTCTCTTCTTCAGAAGTTTTTATCAAGTTTGAAAGCTTGTTCTGAATAGAACTTAGAATTTTAATCTTCTTTTCAAGTTGTTATTCACAACACCCTTTATAACACCGATCCAATTGTTAATTTACATATATTAACTTATTCTATACTATTTCAAAGTACTCCTTCTTCAACTAAACTGATTCATTAGTTCAATAAGAAAAAGTCTTTACTATGTTAACTACATCATCTTTTGTTTAACCTCGACGTAATACAACCATAGTTACATTCCTATTAATAATTTGGATAAAGACTGCCCGATATTCGAGGTGTAGACTAAATCCACGTCAATAACCTACAGCTAATTATATATCCTCAAATAAGTTACTCAACAATCTGGCCCGATTGTTGAACACAAGTTAAACATCACTGTTCAACTAACCTTCACCGAATGTTAAAGTGAGTATCAATTAGTTATAAAATACTATACTGCTCCTACTGTTTATTTAGAGAAAGGTTTCATTTCTTTTATTTTGCAATTGACTAGTAATTACATTATTATAAATACATGCATGTGCATGCATTTTATTTATAGGGGGTTAGTTATTTATGAAAACAATCGGAACACCATTCGAAGTGAAAGGCTTAACACTTAAAAACCGAACTATCATGGCACCAATGTGTCAATACTCAGTAGAGAAAGAAGATGGTATACCGAACGATTGGCACTTCGTTCACTATGTATCAAGAGCTGTTGGTGGCACTGGATTAATCATTATGGAAATGACAAGTGTAACACCTGAGGGAAGAATAACGAATCAAGATCTAGGTTTGTGGGATGATATCCAAATACCAGCATATCAGCGTATTGTATCTGAAGTTCATAAATATGGTGCCAAAATTGGCATCCAAATTGCTCACGCAGGAAGAAAAGCTGAGGATGCAGTTCAGCCAGTTGGACCTTCTAACATTGCAGGTAAGGCACTTCCTGAAGAAACGAAAAATGGTTCATTGAAGCAATCACATGCTTTAACAATTGATGAAATTCAGGAAATCATCAAGCAATTTAAAACAGCTACTAGAAGAGCAGTAGCTGCAGGCTTTGATACAATAGAGCTTCATGGCGCGCATGGTTACTTATTACATCAATTTATGTCTCCAAGTATTAATAATCGTACAGATGAATATGGTCAAGATCTCGCGAAATTTGGTGTAGAAGTAATTCATGCAGTCAAATCTGTCATGCCAGAAGATATGCCTTTAATCATGCGAATTTCTGCTATTGAATATATTGATGGTGGTTACGGATTAGACCATTCCTTACAAATAGCTGAGCAATTTAAAACAGCTGGTGTCGATATATTCCATGTATCAACTGGTGGCGAAGGCATTCCAGGTTCTTTAAAACCAGGCAATTATCCTGGCTATCAAGTACCTTTTGCTAGAGCCTTCAAAGAAAAATTTAAACTGCCAGTGATTGCAGTAGGTATGTTAAGTGATCCACAAGTAGCAGAGGCTACTTTATCTAATGGGGACGCCGATTTAATCGCCGTTGCAAGGGGGATATTGAATGATCCGTATTGGAGTTTACACGCGATCAAAGAGATTACACGCGAAGTTACCCCGCCAATTCAATATGCTCGAGGCATTCGATAACGATGATATGATACACTAGGCTTAGCATTTTTTGAAAGGCGATGGCAATGAATAATTCTGAACAATTAATCCATACATGGATGAACTTTTCCAAATTCCATAATCGAATTACACGCGCTCTTGATCATTTACTCCAACAAAAATATCAACTTGGATTAAATGAATTTTATTTATTAATATTTCTAAATGAAACAGAAGAAAAGCAGTTACGTTTATCAGAGCTTCAGAATATGGTAGGACTTAGTCAAAGCGCACTTTCTCGTTTAGTTTCAAGACTTGAGCAACACCATTTTCATGCAGTAGAACGAGCTAGTCTTGCAGAAGATAAACGTAGTGTTTATGCAGTACTGACTCCTAGTGGAGCGCAGCATATTGTTGACATCATGAAGGAAGTGAATATCGTTTTAGAACAATCGCTTTCTACTAAAGATATAAAAAATATAAAATTATTCGCAGAATAACTTTAATTGTCGAAAGGCATTATCAGAGTTTCCCCTATAAGGAGTCTCTTGATATGTCTTTTTTAATATTGATTTTCTCCTTGTTCAACTAAACTGCCCTGTTAGTTCAATAAGAAAAGTGCTTCACTCCTTCTTGAAGTAAAGCACCCGTTAGTTGAATATTCACCTTCTCATTTATTGCACATTATGGTTGAACTGTGCTGTAAGAATTGACGAACAGATGATGCATTTGTTATAATCTCCCCATCAAACAGGAAAAGGATGAGGACGATGGTTCGTCGTTTGAAACGGTTTAAGAATGTTGCTACGGCATTAAGCTTCTAAGTAAAAAATGATTTATACTACTTAGAAGCGAGGGAAAAAAATGAAACAACAACGATTTAAGCACTGGTCTGAAATTAAGTATTTAAAAGATATTGTCACCAACCCTATGATTGAAGTAGGGGAGTACTCCTACTATTCTGGTTATTACGATAATCAAAATTTTGAAGATGGGTGCGTTAGATACCTATGGGGAGATGAAAAATCAAGAAAGTTATTTAACCCCATCGAAGACTATGGTTGGCATTTAGATAAGTTGATTATTGGAAATTACGTATGCATTGCAAGTGGTGTAATTATTTTAATGGGCGGAAATAACAATCATCATCCTGAATGGATTACCGTGTATCCGTTTGTGGAACAAATTGAATCTTCTTACGAACCAAAAGGGAATACAATCATCGAAAATGATGCATGGATTGGCATGAATGCGATGATTATGCCTGGCGTGACCATTGGTGAAGGTGCCATTGTTGCGGCTGGATCAGTCGTTGCAAAAGATGTCCCACCATATACGATAGTAGGTGGCAACCCTGCTAAAGAGATAAAGAAACGCTTTACAGACAAAGAAATCGAAAAGTTGCAGGAAATGCGTTGGTTCGATTGGGAACGTGAAAAAATTGATCGAGCTAGTCATATCATGTCCAGTTCTTCTATTAACCAATTATATGACTTTTATAAAAGGGAAATTAAACCATAATCTTTCATTTTTATATTGTCTCTTTATTTAAAAACGAATAAGTTTAATAAGTCATAGTCCCTTCTTAATAGCTAATTAAGAAGGGACTATTTTTTAAAGTGAAAACTAATTACTGTGCAGATTGTGTCAAATGCGACATAAAAACTCCAATTTTCCTCCTCAACTAAACTGCCGGTTTTGTTCAATAAGAAAAAAAGCTTTACTTCTGCTTGAAGTAAAGCACCAGTTAGTTGAAGAAGAAGCAACGTTAATAACAATGTTCTTGATTTGGGTCGAACGTTCCCTTCATCCTTTCGGACAACGGATTGCCGTTCCCAGTGAGTCCGCTATTAAATTCCATCATATTTATTTCACTGACTGGTTTTCCATCTTTGTCTATATAAAAGGCTTTACTTTTGTGCCACCCTAAATCTGTAATAAACTTTGATGGTGATGAAGTTAGAATATTCCCGTTTTCAGGTACTGTTAATAGCAAGGAATCATCTATGATTTCTAGTTCTTTCTCTTTAGGTTGGTTAAAATATAGATTAAAACATCCTTTAAAACCTTCTGGTAAATGATAAACAACTGTTGTTTCATGGCTTGTTTTACTTATCCACCATATTAAGATTACTGTCAGAACTATACTAAGTAATAACCATTTTTTCTTCCCCATATCACTACCCCAATCACCGACTACTGACACTCTATATCGTTACTTTTAGAATTTTTCTTGTTCAACTAACCTGCCGATATAGTTCAATAAGAAAAAGGCTTTACCCCTTTTTGAAGTAAAGCACCTGTTAATTTAAGTATAACTTCTCAAAATGTGCTTCGTTATTCGTAATTGGAACTGTGATAGTATATTAAAGTATGGGACCCATTCGCTTTTAAATGATTACCATTATTTCGATAGATCCGTTAGAAGAAAATTAGAAGTAATGCTCCTGCGATGAAACAATAGTATGTAAAATAAACTAGCTTCCCATTTTTCATAATTCCCATAAACCACTTCATCGCAAAATAGGTCATTAAAAGTGTTGCAATAAATGCAGCTAAATACGGAATAGCTAAGTCTCCTTTATTCGGTTCATTCAGAAAATCAGAGAACCCTAGTATAACTCCTCCAAGACTCACGGGAATATATAACATAAATGAAAATCGAAGTGCCGTATCTTGTTTCATTCCAACAGCGATAGCTGAAATAATCGTTGCACCTGAACGACTAATCCCTGGCGTTAACGCGACAGCCTGCCCTAATCCCACAATGAAAGCATCTTTTATTGTAATATCACGCTCGTCTTTTTTACCTTTTAGATTGCGAATTAACCACAAGGCAATCCCGGTTACGAAGAGCATCACGGCAATCGTTGTCATACTAACATTTTCTGCTATATAGTCACTTAACACTATTCCAAGGACAGCTGCTGGAATAGTGCCAATAACGACAAAGAAAACAAAACGAAAATCACTCTTATAACGAAGATTTTTCGTTTTCAAATAAAGTTGTGAATTTACTGCAAGTCTTGTGATATCTTTTCTATAAATATAAAGTATTGCAAATAGTGAGGCTGTATTTGTTAATATGGCAAACGTAAATCCTTGTTCACCTAGCCCCAAAATCTCACTAGCAATCATTACGTGACCGCTAGATGACACTGGA